>JBBCJA010000034.1:0-64599 GCA_037189585.1 Selenomonadaceae bacterium
CTTGATTCGAAGGCTTGCCTGGCAAGGAGTATTCATCACCTCGACCAGCCTGGTGAACCCGTCCCGCGTGCTGCTGGGAACTGGCCTGCTTCGCCGGTGGATGCGAGGTGATAGGTGGAATCTGAGCGGGAGGATGACTCGGAGATGACCCGTGCGGGACACGATCCGACGTCGGTTGACTTCCAGCTTGCTGCGGCGAAGGCTTACCGGGCAAGGAATAGTCATCACCTCGACCGGCGCGTTGCTGGGCTCCCGATTGCTTCGCCGGAGGCGATGAGAAGCTACCGGACAGCTTCCCTTGACCTGAGGCGTGAGGCTGTCTTTGCGACGATTGCTGTTGGTAGCCACCCTGCTTCGCGGGTGGATGTGAGGTGATAGGCGGAATCTGAGCCGGAGGATGACTCGGAGATGAGCCGCGCGGGTCACGATGTCCCGCACTAGGTTCTTGGGAACCCGGGACAGCTGGAGGCGTGATTACGTTGCCAGCTCGACCCGAGGGCTTGCCTGGCAAGGAATATTCATCATCTCGACCAGCCTGGGGAACCCGTCTCGCGTGCTGCTGAGAGCCGGCCTGCTTCGCGGGCGGATGCGAGGTGATAGGCGGAATTTGAGCCTGAGGCTGACCCGGAGACGACCCGCGCGGGACACGATGTCCCGCATTAGGTTCTTGGTGACCGGGAATAGCCGGAGGCGTGATTACGTTGCCAGCTCGACCCGAGGGCTTGCCTGGCAAGGAATAATCGTCACCTCGACCAGCCTGGGGAACCTGTCCCGAGTGTTGCTGAGCCCCAGACTGCTTTCCGGGTAGCGTGAAGTCATCATTTCGTCCCGAGTGCTGCTGAGAGCCGGCCTGCTTCGCGGGCGGATGCGAGGTGATAGGCGGAATTTGAGCCGGAGGCTGACGCGGCGATGACCCGCGCGGGACACGATGTTCCGCACTAGGTTCTTGGTGACCGGGAACAGTTGGAGGCGTGACTACGTTGCCAGCTTGATTCGAGGGTTTGCCGGGTAAGGAATATTCGTCACCTCGATTGACTTGTTGCTCCCGTCCCGAGTGCTGCTGAGCTCCAGATTGTTTTCCGGGCAGCGTGAAGTCATCACCTCGTCTCGCGTGCTGCTGGGAGCCGGCCTGCTTCGCGGGTGGATGTGAGGTGATAGGCGGAATCTGAGCCGGAGGATGACTCGGAGATGAGCCGCGCGGGACACGATGTCCCGCATTAGGTTCTTGGTGACCGGGAATAGCCGGAGGCGTGACTACATTATCAACTTGATTCGAGGGCTTGCCTGGCAAGGAATAATCGTCACCTCGACCAGCCTGGGGACCCAGTCCCGAGTGATGCTGAGCCCCAGACTGCTTTCCGGGCAGCGTGAAGTCATCATTTCGTCCCGAGTGCTGCTGAGAGCCGACCTGCTTCGCGGGTGGATGCGAGGTCGCAGGCGGAATCTGAGCCGGAGGATGACCCGGCGTCGTCCCGCGCGGGACACGACCCGATGGTTGACTTCCAGCTTGATTCGAGGGCTTACCGGGCAAAGAATAGTCATCACCTCGACCAGTCTGCGGAGCCTGTCCCGAGTGCTGTTGAGTTCCAGATGGCTTTCCAGGTAAAGAGAATTCTTCGTTTCGCCCAGACTGCTGATGAGTTCCACTCTGCTTCGCGGGCGGATGCGAGGCTATAGGCGGAACCTGAGGCTGACCCGGAGACGACCCGCGCGGGACACGATGTCCCGCACTAGGTTCTTGGGAATCCGGGACAGCTGGAGGCGTGACTACGTTACCAGCTTGCTGGGTCGAAGGCTTCCCGGGCAGAGTAAAGTCATCACCTCGACCGGCCTGGGGAGCCCCTCCCGAGTACTGCTGAGCGCCAGTCTGCTTCCCAGGCGGCGCGAAATCATCATTTCGCTCCGCGCGCGACTGGGAGCCGGCTTGCTTCGCGGGTGGATGCGAGGTCGCAGGCGGAATCTGAGCCGGAGGATGACCCGGAGGTGACCCGTGCGGGACACCATGCCCTGCATTTGGCTCTCGGTGACCCGGACCAGCTGGAGGTGTGACTACGTTACTAGCTTGATCCGAAGGCTTCGCTGGCAGAGTAAAGTCATCACCTCGACCAGTCTGGGGAGCCCGTTCCGAGTACTGCTGAATCCCAGACTGCTTCGCTGGGAGCGTGAAGTCATCACCTCGCTTCCAGTGTTGCTGGGAACTACTCTGCTTCACGGGCGTATGCGAGGGGGCATGCGGAATCGGAGCCGGAGGATGAGTCTCGCCCTTGTGTTGTGCCCGGGTATTCTGGGCATTCTCCTGAGCCGGTTTCTCCTCTAGGCTTTGCGCTTGGATGGCTGCGGTCTCCGTCACCTTGCGGGTCACGGAAGTCCGCTTGTCCGAAGGAGTCATCGGTAAGTCGTAGAGATAGTTTTGCCCTAGCGCGGACAAACTGTCGGGTAATCCCGCTGTCTCATCAGTCGTGCCAGGTCGGCGGAAAGTGACACGGCGATTCTCCGCCTCGGCTTCCATGCGTGCCTGTCGGAGTCTGGACACTTTGGAAGCAGTCGGCTCTTCCGCGGACGCCTGATTCTCGCGGCGGAAGAGGACCTGACTTTCCTCCTCTCGTGGGGTCCGGCGGGAGGGTGAATTGGGTGCCGAAGGCGAGACGGACATCGGCCGAGCTAGATCGGCTTGAGGAGCTGGAATTTCCGGAGTGTCTTGGGGACGTTGCCAAAGGACCTGTTCAGCTGGCGATGGTGGCTCTTTGATTTCTTTAGATTTTGATTTCAAGACGGGCTGGGAGCTCAATTCGTGAGGCTTACTGTGAGCCTCTCCGCCATGGTCTTCCCTTGGCACGGCGGTCGGTTTGCTCTGAGTTGAGCCTTTTCTAGGCTCCCGCGAAGTTTCAATTGGGTTTCCGGAAGGCAAGTCGTCGTTTCGTCCCGACTCAGTTTTCTCAGACTGGCGAACTCCACTTGGCTTGGCGTGTGGAACCTGGGCTGCGGGAATCGGAGAAGACGTCCCACGTGGGTCGCCATGTGCCGCGCCGGGAGAAACGTTCTTTTCGAACAGGGTGGCCGCGGGGGGAGTCGACGGTGTCCCGCGCGGGACATCGGCTTTGCCAGGCTGGCGAAATACGGAGGCGGACCCCGGGTCCGCCTCCGTATTTTTTGGGCTAGAAAAGGGTTTCTCTCTTTCATCTGTTCTGGCTTTGGAAGGGTCGAGAATTCTAGCTTCTCCCGGAAGGTGCGACGTTGTGGAACGTTGAGGAACCCCTATGCCGGAATCCACCGAAGCGGCGGGTTTGGCGAGATTCGCTCTTGGTGGTGCTTCGGGAGTCGTCGAGAGCTGGGGAACAAAGGCGCCTGAACGCTGGCGTAGCGCTCCGTGGAGTGCTCCAAACGAAGTCGGGATTCCCTCAGGCTTTTGGATGAAAGGACGACCGTGGGGAGAGCTCGATTCTGAGCGCGATTTACCTGACTCTCCAGGGCGAGGTTGAACCTCAAGTTTAGGAAATGAAGCCGCTCTGAGTGTCTGCTCGGGTTTTTGGGAAAATACCGTCGGAATTGTGTCCGCGGCCAGCAGGGCGGCTCCGACATCTCGAATTCCATCCTGCTTCTCGTGCCTTCCGCCTCTACGGTCCTGACCTGAACCCTGATCATCTCGTTGGCGTCGACCGTCGCCCTCGCGGTCTTTGGAAGTTTTCTCCTCTTTATGAACTCGCTTACCTTTGCGAGCTTTCTTAGGAGAGGTGGAGTCCTCGTCGCGCTCGTTGTCTTCGGCGATCTTCTCGGCGGCTTTCTTCTGACCAAGCTTCTTCTTATTGCCGAAGCCGCGTTTTCGGGGATTGGCTTTACCGAATTTACCTATTCCTAATTTTGAAGCTCCGGCCCCACCGGCACGGCCGGAGACTCCTCGTGGGAGGCCACGCTCTTTGGTGCCTTTTCCCTCGGCAGTTTCCCCTTTTTCTTTGGCCTTTCCGGTCCCGCCGGAATTCCCAACCTTTTCGGCTGCCGTGACCTCAGGTTTTCCTTCTCCGGAAATGAAAGTTTTGACCGCCTGAGTCGCCTGGGCGGCCGAATGACGAAACATGGGATCTTGCTGCGGGCTGACAAAATTATCGGCGGCGGCGTCGCTGGCTTGGTCAGAAGCCGCGTCAGCGGCTCTGTCCGCCAAGTCGGCGGGAGCGGGACCATCATCGAAGTCAGGAATATCCGCTCCGTCGTTGAGGGGGACCGCGACCTGACCAGCAGCCGGAGCACTGTTGCCCACTGGTGAGGAGAAGCCTGAGGCGGTGCCTGCTGGAGTTGGACCTTGCGGCCGTGAGCTCGAACTCGAGGACTTGGAGGACTTGGCTTTTTTGGGGGACTTGGGACGACTGGGCGGCGGAGACTTGGGCCGTCGATAGGGTTTGGATGGGCGGCTCGGGATGGCCATCGATCAGGTCTCCCTTCTCAAGGGTGGGACTTTGCGGACGTGGAGTGGATAGCTCAGCATGGCTCGGCCGTTGAGCGAGACGACGACAGTGTGTTGCCCGGGCTCCTCAAACGTCAGGCCTAGCATGAAGGTCACAGCCAGATAAGGCGTGCAGGCACTCGTCAGTTCAAAGGATCGCGCTCCAGAATCCACAACAACTCCCCCTTTGGGGTTAAAGAGTTCGATACGTTGCGCGTAGACTCCCGGTTCCCCGAGCCAACCGTTGGAAATAACGAAACCTCCATCAGAAGGAAAGGCGAAGGGGAATCTGTCCAGCGGAAGCTGGTGAGAGACGAAGACCAGGGTTGGAGGGCCCTGACTTTCATCAATCCCCAGGCTGGGTACCGAGTAGAGTAACTGGACTTGGGGCGAGGACATACTCTTTGAGATTCTAACACATCTCGGTTAAAAACGACGTCCCGAGGGACGCCGTTTTTAACCGACCGGGTCAGCTACTCTTTCTCGCCGAGAAGAGCCAGCAACGTGGTGCGGAAGTCGCCACTGGTGTCGCCTTCGATAGCAGCTTTCAGCGATTCACCATACTCGGACTGGTAGACCTTCGCGGCGGCTTGCAACTGCTCTTTAGAGCGGCTGGTGAAGATGGAAATGAGCTTTTCTTCATCGGTTCCCAGGCCGTCGATGGCTTTGTGGATCTCGGCCGCGTCAGCCTTGGCTTGTGCCTGGTCGACTTTGCCGGATTCGTCGCGATTGCCCTCGAGGAGCTTCAACAAGGTCGTTTGGAAGTCGCCACTAGTTTCGCTTCGAACTTCTTTTGCGAGGTCTTTGCCAAACTGCTTACTGTAGGAAGCTTTAATCGCGGCGATCTCTTTGTTGGAGCGGTTTGTCAAGATGTCGATGAGAGCTTGTTCGTCGGTACCGGCACCTCTCATGGCCTGGTCGAGAGCCTTGGCATCGTTCTCGGCGCGCTTTTGGGCTTTCGCTTCATCGGTCTCTCCAGGCTTGTCCGTCTCTTCGGTCTTACCCGGCTCTTCCGTCTTGCCCGGATCCTCGGTCTTCTCGCCGTCCTCAGGCTTGTCCGTGCCCTCGACCTTGTCGTAGCCCTCCTTGCCTTCGTGCTGCTCGATGAACTTCTCGAGATCCTTGATCCCAAATTTCCCATCGACTTTGCCGACTTTGTTTCCGACATCCATCGCGTTGAGGATCATCGGGTTGCGTAGAACGTATGCGGCCGCTTTGACCAGGTCCTTAGGTGCATCGGGGTTCTTGGAAACCGATTCGAGATCTTCTCGAGAGAAGAGGTTGTCCTTCGAACCTTTGCCGGCCGCGGTGTCGAGTAGGTCGAAGTACTTAAGCAGGACCCGAGCGGCTTCGACGGGGGTCAACTGACCACCATCTTTATCCTTGTCCTTGCCAGGCTTTTCGGTTTCGCCGGGTTTTTCGGTCTCTCCGGGCTTGGTACCACCGCCGGAACCGCCGCCACCTTCGACTCCACCCGCACCGCCTTCATTACCGTCGGCACCGCCGGCCTCTTGCTCTTTAGCGCGGCGGACGATCTCCTCGAGGATGGCGACGGCGAGCTGCACGATGGCGAGAATCACGTCGGGGCTGGCGCCGGTGAGAACGGCCTGGTACAGCATATCGAGGACCACGGTGAGAGCCTGGGTGGGCTCCCACTCTTTGCTCTTGCCTTCGGTCATTTCACTGCAGTTGGACTGAACCTGATTGATATCTTGACTGATCTGAGCGCCGTAAGCGCGGTACTCCGCCAGTTCGGCAGCGTCTAGCTGGGCGACTTGCGTGCTTTGAGCCTCCAGAGCGCCGGAGACGGCGTCCATACGAGCTTCCCGTCCGACTCGGGCGGGGGCCATCTGCTGCGAGTGCGAGGTTCCGATATTGGTGTTGGTTTTCATTTTCAGTCCTCCGTGGGTGGTTGATCGCATCTTGCCGTATATTGAGTGTTTTGGCTGTATCCAAAATGTAAACTGAATGTGAAATTTTTGATACTCCCTATTGTAGTTCATAAAATATGGGTTTTCTTGAAATTGTAAACACTATTATGTGTCGATATTTGATGTGTGTAAATTAGCGGGATGAGCTTATATGTATGTCCAATTTGTCGAGTATGGATTTCGCCACGCTCTACGAACGCTTGAGGCTTCAAGGTGGAGAGGGCTTGGAAACGATGTCATGGAGTTGCCTTGACGCTTCATGGCGGGAGTTCTTGTTGGCGCACAGGCCTCAATTGTGTCGGGACGAGGCCGACTTTCAGCCCCATCTCCAATTGCTTCAACTAGCTGTCGCTCACGGAGAGGACAGTCCAATCACTGGCTCGGCATGGGAGTGGTTGCGCGTCGCGGGACCGTCCGAGCCCTGGTTGAGAGAGCTCGACCTTCCGGCTCGCCTCGTATACCCGCCGACGGTTCTCAGTGGGCATGACTCCTGGATTTTCGCCGTTGCCTTCAGCCCGGACGGGAAATTCGCGGCCACGGCTTCTAAAGATGGCACCGCTCGAGTTTGGGATGCGGAGAGGGGTTCTTGCCTTCATGTCCTCGACCATGGCGATTGTGAGGTGACCGCCCTTGTCGTGGATTCCTCTGGTAGCCGTCTGGTGACGGGAGGATCTGACGGAGAGCTTCGGTTGTGGAGCCTTGACAGTGGAGAACTCCTCGGCGCCGCGCAACCTTGTTGTGGGAAAGTGCGCTCTATAAAAAATGTTCCGGACGGAGTCGTCTCGGTCGGATCCGAAGGGATCATCGTTCGCTGGGACACTGAGAGGGACTCCACGACATATTGTCACCAGGCCCATCGAGGACCCATCGTGGGCCTGGCTGTGGCGGCCGGGCGGCTCCTCACCGCGGGACTCGAGGAGCTACGGCTTTGGGAGACGGAAAGGGCTCAGCTTCTGTTGACCCTCGAAGGGCACGAGAGACCACATTCGTTGGACCTGAGCCGCTGTGGGAGACGTGGTGTCTCCTGTAGTCGGGAGGAACTCAAGGTTTGGGATCTGGAGTCCGGTCGTTTGATGTGGGAAGCGGCCGGGGCTCCTTTTGGAGTCGATTGCGCGGTCTTTACCCCCGATGGTCGCTCGGTCGTCCTGGGAGAACGCGAGGGAATGAGAGTTTGGGAGGTGGAGAGTGGAGAGCTTATCTGTCAAAACGAGGCCTTCGGATGGCCGGTCGCCATAACCCCCGACGGGAGGCACGCGCTCGGCGGATACGGCCTCGATCGGATTCTCTTGTGTGAGGTGGAAACCGGCCGGAAAGTTGCCGGACTTCCCGGACATCGCAATTGGGTTCTCTCTATGGACATCTCCTCTGATGGCCTGCGGGCCATTTCCGGAGGGATGGATTCCGAGGCTCGAATTTGGAGCCTGGAGCACCCCGGTACCTCCTTTCACACTGACGATCTCCCTCTGGATTGTTTGATGGCTGCCGACCTCGCCCGCCGATGGGGCGTTTCCGCGGGTTTAGCGAGTTTGACCATCTGGGACTTAGAGAAACGTGTGGCCGTCCATCACCTGAAGGGCCACAGTTTCGCCGTTGAAGACGCGGCCTTTTCTCCGGATGGAGAAATTTTCGTCACGGTCTCGCCTGACCATGAGCCGAGAGTGTGGGATGTCGTCAGCGGAGCTTGCCGGCATGTTCTCGAGGGTCATCAGGCGGGCTGCACCTCGATAGCCATCACTCCAGACGGTAAGACGGCTGTAACGAGCTCTCGAGACACTACTTTGCGTGTCTGGAATCTCACAAATGGTCAACCTCGACATGTTCTGTCTGGACATAGGGAAGCGACTTTTTCTGTATCCTTGGACGCTGATGGACGGTTTTTGGCTAGTTCTAGCCTGGATGGAGAGATTCGCCTATGGAGTACCAAAGATTGGTGTTGCCTTCATTCTCTTCGGAGTCATACCCGCGCGACACGAGTCTCTCTCACCCCTGACGGTTCGAAGGTTCTCTCCACCGGTGGAGACGGCTTGAGAGTTTGGGATACCGAAAGCGGAACGATGTCGGCTTCGGACGAGAGCGGCATCTCCGTGTCTTCTCCTCTTCTCCTGACAGAGGATGGACAATTTGCTTTGATGGCGATGGCTGATTCTTCCCTCGGTCTTTGGGATGTCGAGTCGGCGCGCTTTTGGCGATGCCCTGGAGGGCATGGCCAAGGATTGTCCTCGATGGCTTTCCTACGTGAGCCCGATCTCGCGGTATCGGTCGGAATAGATCGCACCTTGCGCGCTTGGGATCTTCGCCAGGGGAAGTGTCTGGCGGTTTGTTGCGGTGTGGGATCGGTTCTGGTGGTGGACGGAACCCTGGTCGTTCGTTCGCGGGGAGGCCATCTGCGAAGAATCGAGCTGTGTCAGCCGGGATGCCGCGAGAGTTAACCTATACCCACATCCATAATATTTTGCATAATCTTGGCGGCGAGCCATCCGAAATCGCTGCGTCCCGCCTCAGTTACATATATCTCGATATGCGCCATCGGACGGTCCTTGCGCTTTCGGCGCCTCCCCACCAATCTTTATGCAAAATATCATGGATGTGGGTATAGAGGCTCCAGAGCCGCTAGCAGCGCGACCCTGGCCTCCTCCACGGTGCGATAGCGATCCCGGGGAGCTTTGGCCATCATGCGGGATAAGACACTGTCCACTTCGGGAGGTAGATGAGGAGCCAGCGAGGTCGGTTTGGGAGGCTCGAGATTACCGTGGCTGTACAAGAGCATCGGAACGGCTTCACCTAAGAAAGGTAGCCTGCCGACCAGCATCTCATAGGCCATGACTCCAAGGGTGTATTGATCGGCTCGTTCATCGGCTCCTTTGCCCACGATCGATTCGGGAGCGATGTACTTCGGCGTCCCCAGGGCCGCGCCGAAATCCGTGAGGGTTTTGGAGTCCACCGCGCGGGCCAGGCCAAAGTCCATCACTTTGACCCGCCAATCCGGCGTCAGCATCACGTTCTCCGGCTTAAGATCGCGATGAGCCACACCCTGCTGATGCGCGTAATCCACCGCCTGCATCAGCTGGGATAGAGTCTCTCGCAGGCGGCTCCAATCGCCGACTAATTCCGGGAGTTTCTCGGAGAGCAGTTGGCCTGGGATGTGCTCCATCACCATGTACAGCCTTTCGCCTTTCCAGCCCCAGTCGAGAGTCTCCACGATGCCGGGGTGGGCCAGTCGAGAGCAGACCTTGATCTCGCGCTCGAACCGCTCGACGAATTCCGGCCGGTCGCGCAGCCAGGGAGCCATCACCTTGATAGCCACAGACTTTTCCATGTCCAGACTGTCATTGGGAACGGCCAGGTATACCTCTGCCATTCCGCCTTCGCCAAGACTATCGACCACACGATATCCGCCGACCGTCTCCATGACGAGAGAACGGCTACCTTCCACTGGCGGAGAGAAGGATTCGAGAAACACCTGGCGCTTGTGGCGGCGAGAGGCCACCCGTCCACCCAAACCCAGCAACAGCAGGGTGATGATGGTCCCCAGCACGACCGCGGGCTTATATCTCACCAGATTTTTGGCCGCTTGCGTCCAGGTAGTCGCGGTCAGCTCGAGCACACCCGACGGGGGATAGACGCCTTTGGCGAAGTCGTTGCCCGAAACTGTGACATTGAGCGGCTCATGGTTTTCCAGACGCAAGGTCAAGGAGTACGTGCCGGGTTCTAGCGAGGTCAAGGGCTGTCCCGTCAAGCCGACGTACTGCAGGTCCGCCACTAGCACCCGCGCGCCGGGAGGGTACGTCCGAATCACCAGACCTCGCTCCTGCGATAGGCAAGGGGCGACGAAGAGGAGCATAAGAAGGAGAGAGTTTCGCCAGGTCATCCGGTTCACTCTAGCGGTTGAGCACCGTGATCACGGTCTCCAACTGGCCGTCCTCGTCGTCGAACCCTTCGAGCGCTTGGCACAGCGCTTCCACGGCGCCGGCTATGTCGGGAAAGCGCTCGGCGGGCTCTTTGGCCAGCATCTTGGCCACGACTTCCTCGAGCGTGCTCGGACATCCGCGCCGAAATTTACCGAGCTTAGGGGGCTCCCGGTAGAGGTGTTGCTCGATCACCTCCATTGAGGTGCCACGAAAAGGGCGATTGTCGGTGAGCAACTCGAAGACCGTGACACCCAGAGCGTACTGGTCGGTGGCGGGAGAGCTCTCTCCCTGGATCTGTTCGGGAGAAACGTAGAGGGGAGTCCCCACCACCACGCCGGGGCGCGTCATGGCGGCGGCGTCCAGACTCTTGATGATCCCGAGGTCCATCAACTTGATCTGCCCCTCGCTGGTGAGAAAGACATTGTCGGGCTTGATGTCGCGGTGAACCATGTTCTGTTCGTGGAGATAGGCCAGAGCCGAGGCCAGGGCTTGCGTCAGCTCCACGACCTCTCGCTGGCTGATCGGGGGCTGGCGTCGCATCCGCTGGCGTAGTGTCTCGCCTTCCAACAGCTCGCTCACCATGAAGAGCCGCCCCTGTTCGTTTTCACCCCAGTCGTGAACTTTCGCTAGGTTGGGATGAGAGAGAGACAGCGATATTTGGATCTCTCGGAGGAAACGTTCCTGGGTCGCCGGATCGATCTTCTCTTTGTCCTGTTGCAGCTTCATGGCGAGGCCCGGCCCATGCGGGTCGCCGGTCCGGCGAACCCGGAAAACTTCCGCGTAACCTCCCTCCCCGATCTTCTCCAGAATCTCGTAGCGCCCCACGAAGCTCTTTTCGATTGGTGGCTGGTCTAAAGAGAGTTCCCTGGGCCGGCGGAGGCGCCAGAAGGCCACGGCCGTTACAATAGCCGCGAGGCTCCCAATCCAGAGTTCCGTCGTCACTTTTCGAGCCAAGGGGCGACCAAAGCCCCCTCGAGTGAGACCGCGCTAGATTTCGAATTTCGCCTTCCCGGCCGCCGCATGAACCCTCCTACTATACCACGACCCGGCAAGGAAGGCGTGGCTCTCCAAGAGAACCGAGAGCGCTATGGTGGAACCACGAGAAGACGGCATGGGGGAGCCGGCGACCGAGATTGTCGAACTGGATTATTCCGAGCTTGCCCACCCCTACTACGAATTGCAGATTCTCCAGGCCGACTCGGAGGAGTTCCGGCTCCCCTTCTTGCGCTCCACCATCCCGCTGGACGAGGAGAACGCCGGATTCCCCGGCGGTTCCCCGTGGACGGCGCTTCTGGATGGTGACCAGGTCAGGCTGGTGCATAAGGAAGGGTCCAACGGGGAGCTTGTTTTATCGGTGGGTCAGAGCGCGACCATCGAGAACGCCACCATCTTTCTCACCGATGTTCGCCAGCCTCCCATAGGCACACTGGTGGGTATTAGCGCTCCCTACAATGGGAGAGTGTGGTCGCTGGGACAGCGGCAGACATGGCTGGGGCGTAAGGGGAAGCGCATCAACCACATCGAGCTGGCCCATCCCACGGTGTCGAGAAATCACGCCACCTTCTGGCCGGAATCCAACGGACAGGTCATCCTTTGGGCCGAAGCTTCGGGGCCACCCACCACACTCAACGGCAAAGAGATCCCTGCCGGTCAAAAGGCCAGACTCTCTCACGGGGACCTGCTGGGTTTTGGAGCCCTTCTGTTTCGCTTTCAAACCCTGGCCGACCCCTCGAGCGGTGACGCCTGCCTATCGGTGTGTACACTCGGGTCCTTTTCGGTCTTTCTGGGCGGTAAGGACTTCGCCCCCGAGATCCGTAACGAAAAGGCCAGGTGGCTGTTGGCGGCGCTGGCCGTCAAGTGGGGAGAAGCGCGTTCGGTGGAGTGGCTTCTGGGCCAGTTCTGGCCCGACAGCTCGACTTCGCGGGCACGAAAGAATCTGGGCTATACCCTGGGGCAGATCCGAGACGCGCTGGGCTTGGAGGAAGAAAACTTCGAATCCCTGGTCCTGCGAAACCAGAACTCGGTCGGACTTAATCCCGACCGCCTGGACAGCCACGACTACATGGAGGTTCATCGTCTGACCACAGGTGGCCAACCACTACCCTCCCGGACCGCCCTGGACCGCCTGCTGGCTCTCTATCAGGGCCCTTTCCTGGCTGACTGCCCGGAGGAGTGGGCCGAGACGGCTCGGTTGAGCCTGGAGAAGGCGGTGGTCCGTAGCCTGCTCTCCTCGGCTCGAACCTTCGCCGAAGTCCATGACTTGGAGGCCGTGGAGCTATCTTTCGACAAGGCGCTCGAGATCGACCCGGTGCGTGAAGAAGGAGCACAAGTCATGATGGAGGCGGCACTCGCGGCTGGGAAGCCCGAGCGTGCCGTCGCCGCCTACCAGAAAGTAGAGCGAGCGCTCAAGCTCTATGACGCCGAGCCCAGCACCGACTTGGTGAAGCTTTACTACCGGGCCAATTTAGGATTGTGACCGGCGCCGTGGCACACCTATCCGCAGAAAGGTGGCCCTCGCTGCCTGACTACTATTCCACTTCGAGGCTCGCTCCAGGTGTGTCAGTCCAGGACGACCTGTTGGCCGGCCCGGATGGTTTCAATCAGCTCGGCGGGGTCGTCGGACTTGCGGAGCTTTTCCAGGACATACTCACTTTCGAACAGGCCGACGATGTCGGCCAGCAGCAGCGGCTGCAAGCGCCCCATGGCGGTCGGCGTGAGTAAGATGAAGAATAGCTCGACGCGATTCTGAGAACCCTTCACGGCCACCCCCTCGCCGGATCGGGCGAAGACCAGGATGGGTTTTTCCAACTGGGGAAACCGGGCGTGCGACACGGCCACTCCGTACCCGAAGCACTCCGCGGTCATGGCTTCTCGCCGGGACACGGATTCGACGATCTTCTCGCTGGGTAGAGGCCACTCTTCCGGGGGCACGTTGTCCACGATGGCACGGACCGCCTCGGAGACGGTACGGGACTGGAAGTCCAGCACGATCCTCCCGGGGCTGAGAGCGTCGGCGAGCGAGACGAACGGACCGGCTCTCACTGTGTCGAATTCGTCGCTAATTTTGCCGACGATCTCCTCGAGCACGTCCTCGATGGTGATGATTCCGGTCCACTGGTCGTTCTCGTCGTGCACCGCGGCGATCTGTTCGAAGCGGCGTTGGAAAAGAGCCAGCAGGTCCTCGATGAGGGTTTCTTCGCGGGTTTTCATGCAGGGCCGCGCGAGTTCGCGGAGCTGAGGCGAAGTCAGCTCCTGGATGTCCTCGCTCAGGACAAGGTCCTTGATATGGACGATCCCGAGGGGGCTCGGCGAGTTGCCTTCCACTAGGGGATAGCGCGAGAACCGCTTCCGCCGCATCGTCTCGAGGTTCTCTTTCCAAGGGAGCTCCAGGTCGAGGCTGCAAAGGTCGTCGCGCCTGCGCATGGTCTCTTTCACCTTCATCGTGCCGACATCGATGATGTTCTCGATGAGGAGGAGACGGCGAAAGGGGATCAGGCCGAGGCTTTCGGTGCGCTTGAACAGCATCTTCAGCTCCGCGCGCCGAGGCCGCAGCAGGGAGTAGATGACGCAGGCCAGGAGAATCAGCACGATCAGTGCCAGGGAGACGACGACGGGGACCTTGTACACGTCGGAGAGCAGCATCTTGATGCCCAGGATCACGATGATCGAAGCGAAACCGTAGTGCAGCGCGTGAAACATCTGCATGATTCCCGCAACCGCGAAGTACAGCGCGCGCAAACCGAGCATGGCGAAGATGTTGGAAGTATAGACGATGAAAGGATCTTGTGTGATCGCGAAGATGGCCGGAATGGAGTCGACCGCGAAAATGATGTCGGAAGACTCCACCGCCAGCAGGGTGAGAAATAGCGGAGTCGCCCACCAGCGTCCATCCCTGCGAACGAAGAAGCGGTCCCCTTGAAAGCTGGTCGTCACGGGAACCACGCGCCGAAAATGACGAATTAGCCAGTTCTTCTCGGCGTCGTAGGCCTCTTCGCGCCGGCGCATCATGGCGATTCCGGTCACCACCAGGAAGGTCCCGAAGACGTAGATGGTCCAGTGGAAACGCTCCATCAACGCTAGCCCACCGACGATGAATATTACCCGCATGACGATAGCGCCGATGATGCCCCAAAATAGCACCTTGTGCTGGTACGCCGGCGGAACGTGGAAGTAGCTGAAGACGAGAATGAAGACGAACACGTTGTCGATACTCAGCGATTTCTCGACCAAGTACCCCGTCAAAAATTCCAAACCCGCTTCCGAACCGCGTTCGTAGAAGAGCACGATGCCAATGTTGAAGAGCAACGCGAGCCCAGTCCAGACCGCGAACCATGTCAGCGCCTCCTTCATTCCGATCACGTGGGGACGGCGATGCATAATCCCCAGGTCCAGGGCCAACATCGCCACAATGAACAGGGAAAAGCCGCCCCATAGCCATACTTCCGTGCTAACGCCAGCCATCAGTGGTCGCCCTTCGCGTCAAGTGTCGTCGTACCGAGCGGATTCCGCCTATACTCAGTCAGTATACTCTCCCCTCCAGTTATCGGGAGTATACCTTGGTTTAGCCCCCCCCGATTCTTGTGGAATCCTCCCGGGTCCTAAGAAACATCTCTCTCGCCAGCGAGATAAACCGACCATAGGATGTGATGACACAGGATGCTCGCATACTCGTTCCGACGGATGGCTCGAAGCGGTCCCTGTGCGTCCTCCCCTGGCTTCGAGTCATCGCCGAAGCCATTCCGGAAGCCAATTTTGAAATCCTGAGATGCGTCGAGGGCAGTCACGACTCTATCGACGACCATGAGGGGATTTGGAACGATTTCGACGAGGCCCGACTGGCCCGTACCACCGTGCGTGGAGGACGGCCCATCCATCAGATCCTCGAACGCAGCCACGGCTTCGACATGGTCGTTATGGCTAGCAAGGGCCGGGGAGTGTTGGGTCGGTGGCTGTGGGGCGGCGTGACCACTCGCGTCGCTCGCGAGTGCGAGGTTCCGGTTATGGTGATAGGCGGAAGCTGCGACCCGGATGCCGCAGACTCCCCGCCCAACCTGAAGAGGATTCTGGTCGCGCTCGACAACTCTCCCGAAGCCGAGAGAACTCTCTTTCAGGCCGCACGCTTGGCCGAGAGGTTTGGTTCGACGCTACATCTCCATCAGAGGGTCAGTCCGCCCGTTTTACCTGACAGGGGTGCGCTGATCGCCCAGAACGCGGACCTCCTGGCGGTGGTGGCTCACTGGCGGCGGAAGTGCGCAACGCTAGGGAAAATCAGAACACGGCTGGCCTTCCGCCAGAGTGCGTATTCCCCGGGAATCCTCGAGTACGCCGACGAGATATCAGCAGGCCTCGTCGTGATGGGACGTCGTCAGGAAGAACCGTTCTGGGCCCTCTCGGCGGGCATCATTCAAGACGTGATGCGCCAGGCGCGATGCCCTGTATTGGTAACTCTCTAGCGAGCGATCAGGGTGCTCATTCCCGGAACTGATCAACCATGGAACTCCATGATGTACAATCTACAGGAGATCGTACATGCTTCGGTCGCGGGGGGTGTCGTCCACTAGCACCGCCATGGTTTGCCCATTGGGAGAAATTAGGACTTCTGTCGTTCTGCCCGATTCGTGGGAGCCAAGAATCGTGCCGCTCTCCTCGGCTCGGTAATAGGCCAAATATTTATAGCTCGTCTGGGAGTTCTCTTGCCCCGGAAGCCTGTCGATAAGGCTCTCTCCGAACCGGGTTTGTGAGTGAGCCAAGCGCTCTCGCCCCGGTGTCATGTCGATACGAGTCTCTCCGAACGAGGTGGACTCCGAGAACGGCTCGAAACCGGAAGACCATGTTCTTCCATAGTGACCGAGACGACTGTCTTTATCTGTAAGGGAATTGTCGTACTGACCGTATCCGAAGACGAAACTTTCCACCTGCTGGCGAACCGTTTCGCCTTCTTTGAGAATCCGTTTCTCCTCGACCGACATCTCCTTGCCGGGCGTGACCTCGACCACCCTGACCTTCTCCGGCTCGCGATGGAATGCTTGATTGACCGAAGCCAAACGCGACTTGCCCTCTAAGTTGAGCACCGTCTCCGGAGTGAGCGGCTGCTCTTTAGGAAGCGTCTGGGTGGCGTCTTGGCGTGATAACGGCGTGTAGGGCGCGGATTGCCATTGAGGCGAGGGCAAGAGCCTATGCCCCACTTCGTGAGCGATGATATCATCGAAGGACTGAGTTGTCCCCTTGAGTGCAGCATAGAATCGAGTTTTGCCCAGGTGCGACTCGTCGGATACCGCCAGAAAGTCTTCATCGAGTGGAGACTCTTTCTGGAGCCGAATCGACTTGAAGTCAACCTGAGCTTTCTTCGGCCCGGATGTTTCTGTGAAAGCTTGGAGTCTCATGCTGGGGTCCTCACCACGTTGATGTTGGACTTAGGATACGCGCCCCTGATGGTCTCGCAATGGGATCTCCTATCCACGTATTGCTAGTTTGTTAATTTTGCGCGCCCAGGAGACTATTTCGACAGGCTCCTAAGGCATCTGCGACGTGACCTGACGTTTGGAGCGAATTCTGGAGTTAGGCAACGGCCTTTTTAGAGGCCACCGCGCCTAAGCAGAAGTCCGCGATCAGCTCTTGTACCTTGGGATTCCAGGTCAGGCCGACGTGCCCGCCGTGCTCGAGAACGCGAGCGACCTCGAGCTCTCCCGTGGGGAGGTCCCGCAGAGTAGCCACGTCATCAGTGGAGAGAATGTAGTCGTCGGCCGAGGCTAGCGCCAAAACGGACGTATTCTCGATCGCCTCGATGGCCTCGCTAAAGCTGTAGCGCTCCGCCATCTCCTCCGGGGTGAGACCTTCCCGGCGAAGCCACGGGTCCTGGCTCATCCAACCCTGGGAGAACTCGTCGTAGGTGAAGTTGGTGACCTGTTGGTCGTGTTTTTGGCGAAGCTTGTGGCGCTCCCACCAGTTAGCGTCCTTGTACTCCTGAGTGTTGCGGGGAAGTTTGTTGTGGCCCAGTTGAGGATCGACGATCTCGATCATCTCTTTAAGCCCGTCGCGACTTCCGTACTTGTCGGACATCTCGATCTCGGTGATGTTTTGGCCTGGTCCGCGTTGGGCCAGGTCGCTTTGTAGGAAACCCTCGTAGCCGTGCTTTTTGACCTGGTTCTTATATTGCAGACCGGTCTGAGTGATGGAGCCGGAGCCTTGGCGATAGGCCTCTCGCAAGCCGTCGAGCTCGAGCATGGAGTGGGAAAGGTTCTCGGGAGGGGAGATGGCGGCCAGACCGCCGTCGACCAGTCGCTCGGAGCTCTCCTCGTCTAAGCGGATGAAGTTGGCTCCGTGCAGGGCGCCGTATGAGTAGCCGGCTATAGATACGTGCCGGAAAAGGTCGGGGAACTGCTCCTTGACCTTTTCTAGCGCTTGGCGGGTCCAGAGGGCGTCGACTCGCGGATTGCCCGGATTGAAAAAAGGCTTATCCTCCAACATTTCAGGAGAGAGCGAGTTGGGCATGAGCAGGTAGTTCATACCGCGCTCCAAGGCGATCTTCTTGAAGTTGTTCGCGTGACCACCGCCTCCGCCACTATGTATCCCGGGAAAGATCACAAGCATAGGAGCGTCGGGTCCGTTGTGAGCTCCGAGGAGAAGCTCGACCTTCTCGGCATAGTAGTCGGGGACGGAGACTTCGATCTTCTGCTCCCCCTTGGGCAGCTCCACTCGTCCGGCGGCCACGCCTGAGGCGACCGTGGCGACATAGGGGTCGATGGGATGGAAGTCGAGTTCGGCGACCCGCTTGCGGGTGTCTTCCATCGAGTCCAGAGCTTTTTCACCAGATCTCCGCCCAACCTCGACCAGATCGCCCTCGCCGGGGACGGGTGCGATCAATTCCTCCCACTGTTGGCGGGTGGGAGCGGCGACGTCCCGAGGGAACGCTTGGAGCGTTCGCTGAGGGAGACTATGAGCGGAACTGACTAGCACAATACACTTTGGACCTTAGCCTAAGGTAACCGAACGGGTTCGGCGGATGAGCACCAAAAGGTAAACATGTTCCCATGTCTCTCGACGCGTTTAACGAGATTGAGACGGTGATGGAATATCTTCCGATCATGCTTACCAAGCTTTCAGCCGCACAGCCTTTTTCAGGGCAACGTTTTGTCAGGAGTTCGACCGCTACCAACAGTAGTGAGGGTGCGACCGTGGACCGCTTCGAGCCGGCTTCGGAGGCCGCGCCGACTCTGTCTCCCGGGGTGTTAAGAAGACAAGAAATCCGCCAAGCTATCGGGCGAATGGTTCGCGGGCCCGTGGAGTCGCGGCACGTGGAACTGATGGTGGACGGACTCACTCCCTACGGACCCAAACTCTTGAACAGGCTAGCCGACCATGGTCTGACCATCGTGACTCCCAACGAGGGGTGGGCTCATTACTCGGTCGACACTCGACAGATCACGTTCCCCAAGGGCGACCTCGAGCGGGACCAGGAAGTGCCTTTCCGCGAATATATGCTGGTTCACGAAATGGCTCACGCCATGGACTACCTGCTGGACCCTTCCGCCCGGCCTCTCAGCGAGCGAGCGGACCTCGGGATATCGGCTCATCGGACCCGACTCAACCGCATCTATCAGCCTGCCCTGGACCGCTTCAAGGCGATAGAGCGAGAGCGGCGGGCGCAAGGGACCTGGGGGTCGCCACCTCGTGCTCCTCAATCCCGCGTCTATGGAGAGGATTACATGACGGTAGTGGAAGCCGTGACGGGGACGCGCCTTAGTGAGCGTCCGGCACGAGGACACATCAGCATTTTAGAGCCGTCGACCAAGCCGACCGAGTATTTCGCCGACGCTGTCTACACCTATTTGCACTCGGACCCGGTCACGGTGCACCGTTATACTCTGCCGGACGGCCAGCCCATAGCTCATTCTTACCCCCCTCGCCGGGAGGACCTCAGAGCGAGGGACCCCCGCATGTTCGCGGCTCTGGAACGATTCTTTCGAGACCCGAACCACGCCGCTTCCTCTCTTCGAGTGGACTAGAACTGGCCTCCCCAGAATGCCGAGAAAGAGGAGAAGCTCCAAGCCGAGTTACCGTTGAACTCGCTTGGTCCGCAGCCGAAGTTGGCGTTCATGGGACCGTCCCATCCCGCCGTCATCGGCGCCTGCCAACCGCCGCATCCGCCGGGCATTCCGACAGACATGCCGCAGCCCATGCCACCGGACATCATCGCCATCATCATTTTCTGCTTCATCAGATCTTGCATGACGCAGTACAACATAGCTTGCGGTGAAAAGCAGAAGCTGTCCTGAGGCGGGCGGCAGCCCCTTTCTTGGCTTGCCAGCGCCTGGTCCAGTCCGCCGCAGTCGGTTTTGGAGAGCCCGGCCTTGAACGCGTCCAGGTTGCCGCATTCGTTTCCATAGGGATTCGTGGGAGCCGGGGCGGCGGTGTTGACCCGACTTGGAAGATCCTTGACCTGGACCTGGGGAGTTTGGCCGCTCACGACGATGGTGTGGCGCGTGTTGACGTTCTCGCTGGCCTTGCCCGACATGGGAAAGCTGTTCGGGATGGCCGAGCCCACGTGGTCGGAGTGAATCACTCGACGGCTGATGTTGGGGTCGGCGTAAGTCTTGGGGATGCTACTGAACATATCGATGGTTCCTCTTGGTTGGTTTGTCGTTATCGACATCCTAACCGGGAGCGGCCGCTCGTTTCAGTGACGATCGTCAACTTTGGCTGTGATGGATGTTTTCCAACGAGGACGGGAGAAAAGCCGCGATGGCTCCTAACCAGCAGGCCCTCTCCACCCAACACTGCTTCGGTAGCTTCATTCGCGGAGGATCCGACCTTCGGGTCACGTCACTGCTAACCCGGCGTCTCTAGAGGTTGACCGCCCACCTTGAAGACTAGCGTGGAGGGGAGCCGAGTCATCCAGGCGCTCTGGGTGGTTTTCAAGGCGATCCAACGCAGAGGGGTCGCCACGGTGAGATCAAGATTTCGCCAGAACTCTTCCGTCATCTCCTCGTTGGTGACTTTGGCCGCTTTCTCGGCCCACGGTGTGCTATCCAGGTCCAGCAGATCGTTGGGGTCGAAAATCGAGACCTTCTCGGTGCCGTTTTGAATCAATCGGGCCACCAGGGGACGCAGGGAAAGATCGGCTTCGTTGAGGACGGGATAAAAGAGATGATCGGCGCCCTGGAATTCGCGATCGATCAAAACTCCCACGTGGGGCTCGGCGTCGTCGAGAAGCGAGCGGATCACACCACCCAGCTCGTCGTCGGAAAACAGACTTTTCGAGCCACCCACCAGAAGAATCTCGTAGGCGCCGGAGTTGGCCTCATCCACGATGGTCTCTTTAACCTCGGCGGTTGTCCGGTACATTTTGTTCAACGTAATCCCATGCCGCTCGGAGGATTGTTCCACCTCGCTAAAGGCCGCTCGCTCGAACTCCTCGGCTAATAAGGGGTTGACTTCGTCGCTGGCGGTCAGATGTAACGCGGTGACCCCCAGGCCGGCTGTGGGATTGGTTAATCGTCGAGCCAGGTCCAGGAGTAGAGCGCCTTTTCGAGCAGGACCAAAAGAGATAAGAATTTTCGAGCGTTCACGGTCAACCGACTCACTAGGGGTCGGAAAGAGCCGATCGACCAGGTCCAGAGCGGGACCGGTCATCACCGTCGTTCCGAGCGCCATCATCACCATCATGGTGAAGACTTCGGCTGAGAGAACCCCCAGGTCGTATCCGATGTTGAGCACCACCAACTCCATCAGGCCGCGGGTGTTCATTAGGATTCCGATGGTCAAGCTGTCCTTCCAGTTCACACCCATAAATCGCGCGGCCAGGGCGCTGCCGAGCAGCTTCCCGATCACGGCGACGGAGATAACGGCCAGACAGATCAGCCAGAGCTTGGGGCTGGAGAGGAGCCCGAGCTCCGTGCGCAGACCAGTGAAGACGAAGAAAAGAGGCAACAGGAGAACCATCGCCACGTCCTCCACCCGCTCGGTCAGGATGCGACGGAAGTTGTGGTCTTCAGGCATGACCGCGCCCGCGAGAAAGGCGCCGAAGAGGGCGTGAATACCGATGATCTCGGTGCTCCAGGAGGACAGCAGTAAAACCATGAATATCAGCGCCATCACTGGCTTGCTCAACGCTTCCTCGGTAGGGTAGAGGGAGCTAAGGCGGGTTAGAAAAGGGGCTACGATTTTGAGCATCACCAGCAGGTAGATCACGCTGAAAAGCAGAGTGAAAAGCGCGCTGGTGAAGGTTCCGGCTTGCACAATGGCTACCACGGCGGCGAGAAGACACCAGGCGGTCACGTCGTCGGCCGCCGCGCAGGTGATGGCGATGGTTCCCACCGAGGTGCGCGTCATGTTTCGCTCTTGAATGATGCGCGCCAGCACGGGAAATGCGGTGATACTCATCGCAATCCCCATGAAAAGGCCGAAAGAGACAAAACTTGTGGTTTCCGGCGCGAAGGGACGATAGAGGGCCAAAGACAGAGCGATACCTAGCACGAATGGGAAGACGATGCTGGCGTGACTGATCACCACCGCCTCGGCGGCCTTCTTTTTGATCAGTTTGAGGTCGAGTTCGATGCCGATCACGAACATGAAAAGAACCAGGCCTATCTGCGATAGCAGACTCAGGTTCTGAAGAGAGGTCTGAGGGAAGAGCATCTGGCCTACCTGTGGCATGACCATTCCCAACAGTGAGGGTCCTAAGGCAATACCGGCTACGATCTCTCCCACCACCGAGGGCTGTCCGATTTTTCGGCACAGAGAGCCCAGAAAACGAGCCACCGTCAAAACCACCATGATCTGAACTAGTAGTAGGGCTAGAGGAGAAGCCAGATGATGAAGCACGCCGTCCCAGAACATCGAGAAGGCGGACTGACTGGGGGCGGCTTTGCTTCCCCCGGTCTTGTCGAGGGCCCGTCCGAAGTGAAGAAGCAGCAGGCCCAGCGCGGTTAAACCCCCCACGAAGAGTACATAAAAGAGCGTGGTGCGTTGTCTCATTCCGGGAGGCTTCGCCGCTTATCCGAGGCCTGCCCGTCGTGAAATAGAATCTTTACGCGACCTTTACCCCGCCGGGGAGGCGCTGTCTTGCACCCGAAGCCGGTATCCCACGGCCAGTTCCGTGACGAGATAGATCGGGCGCTTGGGATCGGGTTCGATCTTGCGGCGCAGATTACTGATGTTGACGCGCAAAATTTGCAGATCTTCGGAGTACTGTGGACCCCACACCATCTCCAAAAGCTGGGCGTGGGTCAGCACTCGGCCCGAGTGCTGGACTAGGACTTTCATCAGGTCCCATTCAGTCGGGGTCAAAGCTACCGACGAGCCCTGGGAATAGACTTCGCGACCACCGACGTCTACGATGAGATCACCGCTACGAAAAACGGCTTCGGGATGGCTCGGCTCGACTCGGCGAAGGGCGGCGCGTAGACGCGCCAAAAGCTCTTTGGTACCAAAAGGCTTGACCAGATAGTCGTCGGCACCGGCGTCGAGAGCTTCGACGATCTGTTCTTCAGAGTCGCGCAAGGATACGACAACGATGGGGATAGAACTCCAGGAACGTACCGCGCGAATCACATCTAACCCGTCAAGGTCAGGAAGCCCAAGGTCTAACACGACGGTGGCGAATGACTCTCGACGGAGAAGCTCTAAGGCGTCTTCGGCGTTACTTGCTTCGGAGGTCAGGTATCCAGCGGAATTCAGGCAGCCACGCAAAAAGCTACGCACGGACGCTTCGTCATCAACAATGAGAAGATGACTCATGGATTGACCGAGCCAGGGTGGGATAAGGGGAGGACAAAACTCGCCTCGGTACCGCCGCCCGGACGTGCGGAAATCGTGAGTTCTCCTCCGTGGGCTGCGATCAGTCCGTCACAGATCGAAAGACCCAGGCCTGAACCGTGAGTGTGTTGGTTATGGCCTCGGTAGAATTTCTCCAAGACTTTCTGCTCCTCTCCTGGAGCGATCCCTCGACCTTGGTCCCAAATGCCTACGCGAACGTGGCGCTCGTCAACCAAGCCGGCCTCGAGACGAAGTGGGCTTCCGGGTGGTGAATACTTGAGAGCGTTGTCCAAGAGATTGCGAACAACCTGTCCAACGAGAATCGGGTCTTGGGGAATCAGAGGGAGGTCGTCGGGCACTTCGAGTTCGACCGACCTGCCCTCTAGTTGGGGGCCGAGGCCATCTAAAACGGCGGCCAGAACCTCGCCCATATCATACGGTTTCTTGCTTACCTTCAGGACACCGGCTTCCAGACGGGTCATCTGGAGTAGATTGTCGACCAGTCGCCGGAGACGCTCGGACTCGGAAAGAGCGTTCTCCAGCATATCTTGTCGGGTGGCTGCTTGGACCGGGAGGGTTTCGTCGAGCAGACTCGACAGGACTCCCGTGATTGAGACCAGTGGAATGCGCAGATCGTGAGAGATCGAGTTGAGAAGGGCTTGATAGAGCTTTTCTCGGGCTTTGACTAGTTCGGCCTCGTGAATCTGTTGGGCTAGGCGAAGATGACTGATGGTCTGGGCGGTGTAGAGTAAAAATGCCTCGAGGAGGGCTCGCTCATCGGGGGCTTGAGCCAGCCATACTCTTCCCAGGCCGTCCGGCAAGGAGTAGCAAGACCCTCTTTGAGGGAGAGGCTCGGTCGGTTGCGGGCCGACCTCGAGTTGATGTGTTCCGAACTCTTCTTCGAGGTGCTTGCACAGTACTTCCCAAGCCTGTTGTTCGGTGTCGGCGTGACTCAATTGGCGGCTAAGCGCGACGAGAGTTAAGGCGCGTGCTTCGCCTCTCTGGGCGGCTGGTAGTCGTCCTTGAAGCAAGCAGATGACTGAGGAGACGATGACAAAGGCGCTTGTGGATATACTGCTGATCAGGTAGGGGTTCAGTGGATAGACAATCCAAAACAAGAGTTGACTGCACAGTAGCATCACGGTCAGACCTGCCCACAAGCCGTAAGCTTGCGCCACGGAAGTGACTGAGAGGAGACACAAGAGCGATGAGGTGACCGAGTACTGGCGAAGAACGTAGGCCAGAGCGGTTGATAAGACGGCAAGGCCCAGAGCAACGAGGGAGCTTTTGAGTGTCCGTGGACTGTTTTCTGACCGGAGTTTCGACACTCGAAGCGACTTCCCGAGCCAATCGTCCGAGCCTTCTCGTCGCTGCTGTCAGGATCGCACCAAGAAGCCGTCGTACAAGGATTCGGTGCTTGAACGGCTCACTTTGGCCAAAAGGACGTGGTTGCGAGCCGAATGGTGTTTGGCGCAGAATTCTTTGATCTCCACCTGGTATCCGCGCTCTTGCAAAAAGAGTGCGCGGTCCAACAAGAGCCAGCGCTCCAAGGCTAGCCGGAATGCCAGTTGAGCCTTTTCCAGTCGCGAGAGGATAGAGAGTTTGGCTTGGGCCCGCTCCATCAGTTTCGCCTCTGCCGGCTCGCTCAATGGGGAGAACTCAAAATCTCGCCGTCCTCTCCGTTCCAGTTGGTCCACCAGGGCCTGGGCGAAGGAGTTGAAGCTCGACTTGAGCAGACTCTTTTTCACCGAGGGCGTTCGACTGTAGGCGTCGATCCCTCGCAGTTCTCTCAACTGCAGATCGAAGGCCACTCGCCACAGCAGCTCTCTGTGGCGGAGATTCCGGTGCAGGGTGTTGGCCGTGGTGGTCTCGGCCGTGGCCAGACGCAGCTCATCTCTGGTCGGCTGGAGCTCGGACTCTCGCGCCGCTCGAGAGAGCCCGTGATAGACTTTTTCCGTCGTGAAGTGGTAGCAGCACGGCGAGCAAGCCAATGCCGGAACCCCGGCCTGGGCGGTTTGCCGCAGCATGGACAGGTGCAGGTCGCCGCAAGCGTGCAAAGCCGTGTGAAGATAAGAGTTTTGGAGAAGAGCCGAGTCCAACGGGTCAAGCACATCGTGGGCCAGGAAAGTGACCTGCTCCGGCAAGTCACGGCGATGAAGCTTGGCATCGCGCTCGAGGCAAAGAACCCGGGCCCCGCCGGCCAGATGCATCGCGCGCGCGAGAAACCCTCGACCCGAGCACCAGTCGACCACCGAACTGTCGCGGATCATCGCCATCTTCGAACCCAGAAGAGCGTTGACGAACCCCTCGACTTGCGCTCTCTTGCGCTCGGAAACTTCAAGAGTCGCAGCTTCGGGAGCTATCCACTGACGACGAGTGGGCGTGGCGATGGGAATAGCTTCGAGCGTCTTGAGATCCGGCAGATGGGGTGAGAGAAAGAGGAGCAGACCATCTTCTGGTTCGAGGGCCCGCAAGTCCGCATCCGAGAGTGCCAGTAGCTCCCGATGCAGTCGGGGATAGTCCGCCTGCCAGCTCAGCTCGTTCTGCACGAAGGCCGACTCTGTCCACAGAGCTTTGTGGCGGCACAAGAGCTCGGTCAGAGCGTCAAAGGCTTGCTGGAAGTCCATCATTGGGCGCAGCACCAGTTAGCTGTCGCGCGTATGCTGCCCTGCGATCTGCCCGCACTCCACGCGGGCAACGCTGCCAGTTTTCCTGATAGCGCGCACCTCACGCGGGCAACGCTGCCAGTTTTCTGATAGCGCGCACCTCGCGCGGGCAGCGCTGCCAGTTTTTCTGATATCGCGCACCTCGCGCTGGCAACGCTGCCAGTTTTTCTGATAGCGTGTACCACGCGGGCAACGCTGCCAGTTTTTCTGATAGCGCGCACCTCGCGCGGGCAGCGCTGCCAGTTTTTCTGATAGCGCGTACCTCGCGCGGGCAGCGCTGCCAGTTTTTCTGATAACGCGCACCTCGCGCGGGCAACGCTGCCAGTTTTTTCTGATAGCGCGCACCGCGCGCGGGCAGCGCTGCCAGTTTTTTCTGATAGCGCGCACCGCGCGGGCAACGCTGCCAGTTTTTCTGATAGCGTACACCTCGCACGGGCAACGCTGCCAGTTTTCTGATATCGCGCACCTCGCGCGGGCAGCGCTGCCAGTTTTTTCTGATAGCGCGCACCGCGCGGCAGCGGAGGGGAACCCTTCTGTGAGGAAAATCTTAGGGCCATGGACATCCACCTGAACTATCACCGCTCTCTGATGGGGGCGCTCAATCCCGCCAAGGGGAGACCACTGGTCATTCGTGGCGAGCTGGGTCAGGCGCCCTCGATGCAGCTTTTGGAAGAGAACGCACGGCGGGAGTACGGCGCCGGTCCGGTCACTCTTTCCTACATTGACCCGATCCATGACGCCAATCTGCTGCGCTACGGAGATTTTTTGGAAATTGATACGATGTATGATTCTTTGCGGGCCACCTATCGCGAGGTAGTGGCGCGGCAAGGCTCGCTATTGCGACTCGTCGGCGAACAGTATCCCGACCTGGAGACTCAGTTGGCCGCGGAGTATCCCGAAGCTTACCAGCGCTGGATGGAGGTTCAAAACACCACAGCCCAGCTCTATCGCCATCACGGCGTGAACCGCGGTCTGTGCACATGGCTTGTGGCCGGTGTGGCACAGGACGGTTGGGCGCGCAAGGTGTTCCCCCAGGACGGTGACGGAGCGCTGGCTCGACTGTGGGACTGTCTCTACGACGTCACCTGGGCCAAGTGCGAGGACCCCGACAAGGAGCGTCGCGCCTTGGACGAAGGGCTGCACCGTCGGAGCGCCGCCCTGAACGAGCTGGGGATCGACCGATTTCACGTGACGGGACCCGGCACCGATTGGACCGTCGGCCTTCACCCTCTGGCTCGCTTCCGCAGTGGAGGGGGACGCACCGTCGACGGCCGATACTTCAACGCCAACACTCCGAGCTACGAGGTATGGGTCACCCCCGATCGCCTGCGCGCCGACGGAGAGCTCTCGTTCACCATGCCGTTCTTGGCCGACGGAGTCCTGGTTGAGAGCCTGAAAGTGAAGATGGAGAAAGGCGCGGTGGTGGAGTGCTGTGCCACTCGAGGACTCGAAGAGTTCCAGCGCCATATCGGCATGGACGAAGGCGCCAAGTACGGCGGAGAATTCGCTCTGGTGGGGATCGATTCGCCCCTGTATCGGATCAACACTCTCTTCTACAACACCCTGTATGACGAGAACGCCGCCTCCCACTGGGCCTTCGGCAACGGGTATTCGGACTGTATCGAAGGGGGTCAGGGCATGACCCCCGCCCAACTGCGCGAGGTCGGCTGTAACTCTTCCAAGATCCACACCGACGCTATGTGGGGAAGCGACCGGGTCGATGTCGTCGCTTACACCAGAGACGGACGGGAAGTCCCGGTATTAATCCAGGGAGTCTGGCAGCCTCCCTTTGCGCTGTGAGGACTAACCACGGCTTCCCAGTGACGGACCCTTGGAGCTGTTGTTAATCCTTAGGTCGCCCAGGGCTGGGTCACTTCGTGATAAGCCGAAGGTTCGAAACGCCACGATAGTCGCCAGCATTATGGGACACCAGAGGAACGTCGAAATGGCAAGCCGTCGCCGCTATCCAAGCGTCCCCGCACAAAATGGGCTGTCCATTTCGCCGAGCGTCCACCATGACCTGAGACCAGCTCAGGCAAAATTCGCTCGAAGAATAGACAGCGGTGAAAATATCCAGAAAGTTTTCCAACTGGCGACACCGGCGGTCTCCCCAACGGCTTGTTTCAGCCCATTGCCACAGTTCCGCGATGGTCTGAAAACTTAAGAGGAGATGATAGCCTTCGAGCTCTGGCCGGTAGAGAGCGGCGCGAGAGTCACCTTTGAAAACAAAGCTCGCCACATCGGTGTCAACGACCCGGGCTTTGTCGTTCAAAACTCGTATCGCTTCCTTTCACGCCGAAGTTCCTCGTTGCGTTCCGCCCGCAGAGTGCGCCAATGAGTCTCGTCTTGTTGCCGTTCATGGTCCGAAAAGTCGCTAGCCGCTTGCAAGGCGTGCCAATCCGCAGGTTGGTCGTGCTGTAAGAGTTTGGTTAGGGCCGGATTCTCGGTAGGGTCGCCGGGCCTCTCTACGAGAAGTTCCGCGATTTGGACATCACGCCCCGTGAGTGAGCGGAGGGCGACCAGGACGTTGGACAGCGTTTCAGGTCAACACGCCGTACCTGCTCTGGCTTGAGTAACGCATAGACGGAAGCCCGCGGCACTTCTCCATGCAGCGCGCGGACTAACCGAGCCGGCGGTACTTGCTCTTCGGCGAGCAACTCTTTAAGACGAACCTGAACAATCACAGAAGTAGGATAGCACCAGTATGGGAATGTGACAATTTGTTCAAGAAGACAAACTTGGCCTTCCCCTGCCTTCATCGACGGAGCAAGGAGCGCACGATGGTGCGACCGGAGAGTTCTTCACCCGAATGTGTCGGGGGGGGCCTCTACCTGGCGACATTCGCGCGCCTCACTGACCCCGGAGGCCAGATTGTTTCAGCGGTCGAACTGGAGCTGCGGTGAAGACTTCAGTAGCAGCCATCTCTATAGCCCTAGTGGCAACTCTGACCGATCTGATGGGGAGAGAGATGGAGGAAGAGCCCTCGGATGTGGCGTTCTATCTCGACAGCGGTTGGGCCAGCGACAACTACGAGGTGACCGCCGCCATGGCGGTGGCTCTGGTCTCGCTGGGTTGGCGCTACGGCCACGACCTCTTCTATCTCACCTTCCCTCTGGCCCGACAGGACAAAGCGGCCTGGGGCACACGCCTGCACTTGCCGTTTCAGTTGGGCAGTGACGCGATGGCACGCTATTCCCGGCGGAGATACCCGGTGCTCAGGGACGCTCCTCGCCCATGATGTTGAGACTCATGCTCATTCTCCTCACGCTGGCGTTGCCGCTTTGGGCTCGCCCGATGAGCATCCTGGATTCGGGCCACCCGGTGGCCGCCTGGCCGCTGGATCGTTATCTGCAAGAGAAGATGGGCGTACCCTTCGACGGCTCCAGCCCCTATCTCGTGGTGGAGTTGGAGGGAGGAACGCTGGCCCTGTTCCGCAGTGAGCCCGAGGAGCCGTGGGGCTCTCAGGCCGAGGTGGCGGGTTACCGGCTGGCCTGTCGCCTCGGCTATCCCGACCTGGTGCCGGAAACTGTGGTGCGCAAGTTGGGCCGAGCTGATCTGCCTGCCGGGACCTGGCCTTATGAAGAGGTTGAACGGTTGGGCTCTCTACAGCTCTTCTTTCCCGCTCGTCCGGCCACTCAGGAGGAGGTGGACGCCATGCCCGCCGAGCGGCGAGCCGCCATCGAGCTTCTGACCTTTGTGATGGGGCGCTACGACAATCACCTGGGCAATACTCTGGTCGACCCTCAGGGTCATATCTTTATTGTGGACTTCGAGAACGCGCTGGAGTATCAGAAAGCCAGATACGGCGAGTATCCGTTCGTGCGCAAGGGACAGGGCAACTACGACCTGCCGAGCCCGGGAAAGGAGCAGCCTTTTCCCTTCGACCAGGCGGATGTGATGGTTCAGCCCTCTTTGGAGCAGTTGCGCGCTCGCCTGGAGCCTTACTGGGCTCCCTGGGCCGGCCCCATCGGGGGCTTGCACAAGATGGCCACCAACTCTCGCGACCGTAGCCTGCACAGCGTGGTCTGGGACCATCATCTTTGGATCATGATCAAGGTCGGCAGTCGCCACCCCGCCCACACCGACGTCTATCCGGAGCCCCTGATGGAGGCTCTGAAGTCGCTAACCCTCGGGGAGCTGCGGGACGAGGTCCTGCTTCCTCCCTTCACCGAGCGGCACGCACGGGACCTGCTGGAACGGCGCGATCAGGTGCTAACCGTGTCGATGAAGGGAACTCCACTCTACCGGAATGTGTCGGGAGGCGACGGCCGCACGCCTCACTGACCCCGGAGGCCAGATCGTTTCCGCAGTCGAACTGGAGCCGCGGTGAAGACTTCGATAGCAGCGATCTCCATAGGCCTGATCGCAACTTTGATTGCCTGTACCCCCGCGCCCCGGCCCATCGCCTCGCCTTCTCCTGTCCAAGCTACGGTGGCGACGGCGAACCCTGTGGTCACTCCAACCCCGGAGGACGACGAGAGTCCTCTGACCTGGCGGATCTATCTCTCCCGCCCTGGAATGATCATTAGCGGGCCCATCGTGAAAAGCGGTGGCGCTCCTCACGGCCTCACGGGCAGTGTCTTCCCTGAGCTGGGACCTCCCGTTGAGAGAATCGGCGTCTCGAGCGGTCGTATCTCTTTTGATGAGGAGATCAAGGGGAGCCAGTTTCGTTTCTTGGCCGTACCCTCATCGAAGTTATTACTGGCTACCGAGTCCGACGAAGGTACACTCTTCACCATCCCTTTGGAAAGTGGCCTTCCGGCTAACTTAAAGCCCAGCGAGCTCAAGCTCGCCGTTACGGAAAGTGTGCTGGTAGGGCAGTCACTTTATGCCGCGGAGGGGCAGAGCAATAGCATTGTCCGACTCCAGGTGGAAGACTCCGGTCAAGTCAAATCGGCCTCGACCTACCCGACCAAAGCGTCGCTGCCTGGGATCGCCTACGATTCCAACAGACGAACCTTGTGGGTGGCCGAGGGAAACCTGACCAGCTTCGATCTGTCTCAAGACCCCGACATGAAAAAGCCCGAGACACTTCTCAAAGGCGGCTATCGGGATGTGACCTTCCTACCCGTTCCTAAGCTGCTCATTCTCGAGACCAAGGTTCTACCAGGGAAGGCCTTCGAGGTTTTCGCGATGGGTCCGAAGGGGCTAACCAAACAAGGAGGCTTCAAGCTGGAGGCAGAGGCTAGTGCCTATGGCTTCTCTGAGGACGGCCGGTGGATGATCGTGGGAGGAAGCCAGGCCGACATGGAAGTGAGGAGCTATCGGCTGGAAGGGGCCGCGATCACCAAGGTGGACACTCTCGACATCGGTAGCGGGAGCGACCGTCTGGATGTTTATGATCGGCTGGTGGTGATCGACCGTGGAGAGGACACGGTCGTGCTGAGCCTTGCCGAGGACGGAAAGCTAAGCCTCAAGGAGACCCTCTCGGGCACGGGCGCCTTGATGGTCCCCTTCGACGCCGTGGAGATGGACACGGAGCCTTCGGGATAGCCCGTATCCATCGGTCGGCGCAATTTATCCCAGATGAGTGGAGGTCAGCCTTCTCAGTCGAAGGCTGTGCTGGGCAGCTCGACGAACCGTCCACCATGCTCGATGCCGAACCGAAAACCGCGCGCTCTCAGAAGCTGTTCGAGGAGCTGGCCGCTCGCCGGCCGGGGCTGCGGTCCGTCGATCACGAGCACGGAGAGCAGTCTCTTCTGCACTTCAGCCGGCGTCATCTCCAACCGGCGCCGCGCGAGCTCTCGCCCATCCTGCTCGAGGTTTATCACGAGCGGATTTCCCAGTTGCACGGTCCCGCGATAGCCACCGGGGTGACGGATCAGTTGCGACGCGTTCCCGTTGTGGTGACCTCCGACCACGTTGGCCTCGACACGACGTCTCTGCTCGTTGGGGGCAAGTTAGCGTTGCTGGAGGCCGCCCGAAGCCTAGACTTACGCTACCTCGTGGTATCGGCCGCAGGCGGCGTCAACCTCGGCAATCCTCTGTCCGGCTATGTCGAGTGGGAGGGGAATCACACCGCTCTCTATCCGGGGAAGGTGCAGGGCCGCAAAACCCGCGAGCTTCTCGTCTACGGTGCTCCGCCTTTCACCAGGCAATACGTCGAGGCGCTACCGGCCAGAATTCGCGAAGGTTATGTGGTGGCGGCCCTGGAGCCCCTCAGCCGGATGCTGCCGGAAGCCGGTCGCTCACGCCTTCGCGAGACGTTGCAGTCGTGCGCCGATCCTGGCAAGCCGCGCCGAGAGGAGATGCTGCGTCGAGTTCTCGGCAAAGAGGGCTACCCAGCCGAAGGGCAAGAAGCCTTTCTAAAGGCCTTCACTCGGGCCGCCGATGAGGCCGTTCCGCCGGCCGAGCGTTTGCTAAGGCTCTTAGTCGATGCCATCTCCGAGAAGGTTTACGAGGGCGAGTGCTTCGCGGACCAGTGTTGTCATCTCAACTTCGAGCTATGGAAGCGGGTCTATCCTGATGTCAGCGTCATCTATCTGCAGGGCGAAGACCTGTCGCGCGAGATCCTCTCCCGCCATCTGCGCGAGCTGCCCCAGAGCCTGCTCAGCCGACTGCTGATCGATCCCTCTTTGCGAAACGCCGTCCTCACAACCTTCGCGGGTGTGGAGGGTTGTTGGGACTACGGGCGTGGGTCCGGCACCCAGCTCTTCTGGGGCCGCGGCGCCGACGGCCGTTCCTTCCCGATGCGGGCCGAGGAGATTCCCACCGAGGCCGAGAGCCTGGTGCGAGCGCTACAGACCCGCGAGCTCGTGCCCGGTCTTTTTCTGACCTTCTGCGTGGAGCTTCTCTGCGGCCTGGAGTCCATCGGAGGTTTCAATCAGGCGCTCAACTATCTCCCCACGATGCACTCTCGCTTGATCGCACTGGCGGCCGAACAAGGCTTGGAAGGCCACGGACTCGAGATGCTCCGGCCCAACCTCTATAGCTGTGGCCCCCTTTGCCTTTTCGACGGTATCAAAGAGCAGCCGCGACCCGCCGGCATGGCGGCCCTTTTGCGCGATCCCGAGTCGGCACGGACCGCTCTCGAGCGAGGCGCCAGAGAGCTCACTCTCGGGGAGGCCATCCGTCTTAGTCTGCCCGGACAGCTCGACATCGTGATGACCCACGAGGAGAGAGCCTCCGATGAAGAGCTCTACCACACTCCCGTCGAGGCGCTGGCTCTCGAGATGGGACTGGACCTCTCTCGCTACACCGTCTCCTGAGGCTGCACCATCTTGAGCAGAGGCAGGCAGGCCAGCAGAGCCAACGCCGCCACTCCCAGGGTCACGGGCAGAGGCACGTGGGCCACCAACGCTCCGGCGGCGGCATCGGCCGCGATCATGCCCAGGGAGTAGGTGAGGTTGTAGAGAGCGTAGACCGCTCCGTAAAAGGTCGTTCCTGAACGGTCCACCACCGCGGCCAACTCTGACAAGCTCGGGTTCATCACCGCGGCGTAAGCTACCGCGACCAGCACTGTGGCCGCGGCGGGCCCCCACACGCCGGGCAGAAAGCCCACCAGGGCAAGGCTCACTCCCATTCCGCCAAGGCCTAGGGAGATCACCCGCCAGGAGCCCCAGCGGTCCACCGCCGCGCCCACCGGTGGAGAGACCGCCCCGTAGAGGACAGACGCCGTGGAGAAAACCACGCCCACCACCAGAGGGGTCGCGCCCATTCGGTAAAGATGCAGCGGCACCAAAGGCTCCAGCAGGCTCCAGGCCGCCGAGCCGAGCCCCAGAACCAGCCCGTTGGCCAACACCACGGGATGAGTCAACAAGCTCATGGGCAGTCCTCCGGTGTTCTCGCGCGGTGCGTCGTGCAGCAGTGCCAGCCGCAAGAGGCCGTCTAAGAAAAGCATGGCGCCGGCCACTTGAAAGGGCAGTAGGTAGCCTCCCCATCCGAGCAGCAGCCCGCCGCCCACCGGGCCAAGCACCGCGCCCGCGGTGTTTCCCATCATCGCCATGCCCATGCGGTAAGCGCGACCCTCCGGAAAGAGCTCGGCGATCAGAGCTAGTCCCGCCGTCCAGGTGGCCGACGAGGCCACGCCTTGGAGAAACCGCGCCACCGCCAGAGTGGCCAGACTGGCCGCTTGAGCAAACAGTAATACCGCCGCTAGTTGAAACACCAAACCCCAGAGCAGCGGCTTGCGCCGACCCGTGCGATCGGTGAGTATCGCGAAAGCCGGAGTGGACACGGCCACGCCCAGGGCGTAGGCGCCATAAAGGAGACTCGGTGCCCAGTCTACCTGTCCGGCTGGAGTCGAAGGTGTCAAAGGCACCACCATTCCGTAGAAAAAAGCGTCCGTGAACATCGCCACCGACACCGCGACAAGACCACCCAGCCGGTTCATGGGTCAAGAGCTTCGCGCGGGCGTCCCGATCTTCATTCCTCAGGCGCTCCCCTAAAGGGCCGCGTATGGTGAACAGATCCTGGCTCGCCTCTCCAAGAGCCTGAGCCAGGAGTTTGGTCTCGGTTGGAGCTGGACTACTGCATCTGCTTTGCTGAGGTTTACCCGGGCCAACTCAAACTGGTCATCTATCACGAGGAAGACCTCAAGCGTCAGTTCTATGCCGAGATGACCCGACTCGAAGGCTGGAGCGTGCGCCAACTGGCCGAGCACGGCCAGAAGTGCGGGTAGCGTTATCACACCAGACTTCGTGCTCGGGCCTACCACTGGCCCTGAAGATATCGCTGCTCTGGTAGCTGGTTTCGAGTCTGAGGGCGCTCTCGCCGTACCATTTGCAGTAAACGTCGACAAGAGTGAAGCTGCGCCGAAGCTCTTGATAGGCTAGGAACGCCAACTCACGGGAGTTTCTGGCATTTGGAACCAGTGAAGAAAACGCTTGCAGTAGGGGAGATGCCCAGTAAGCCAAGGCTATCTCCTCGAGTGATAGGTTCAGGGCCTCAAATCTTTGCATCGAACCCAACAGGCGGAGCAAACTTTCATACTCCTCGGAGCGACTCTGTCGCCGTAGCCGAGCCCGAAGTCTCTTTCGTTCGGATTTATAGCGTCGGAGTCGACAGGACTCAAGTGATCGGAGATGTCGGGAAGAAGGACGGCAGCCCAAAGGTGTTTCTCGGAGATCCCGAGGCTTTGATATTCTAAAGTGTCCTCCGCCACGCGAGAGCACGTGGTCCAGGGGGGCGCTCTCTATACAACTGCAAGGCGGGCAACAAGCTTGTCTGTTCGAATCTTGAGGTCCAATCCATCTCGTCCCCACGACAGATGAGGTCAGCGATGAGGAGTGAGGTTTCCCGGATCGCAGGAAGAATCTCCAGCGAACCGGGATAATGGCGGTTCGGCGAGTCATCTAGCTCTCCCCTCATAGGAGCACCCACACTCGCGGGGAAACCCTCCCAGCATGAGTGGAGACCTCTACCAACACGTACCGCAGTCGCCCACCCTTCCGGGCACGGGTCCGCGTCGGGCGACTTTCGATGTGGCGGAGCTTTACCGTGGGCCGGCGCCGCTTCCGCAAGAGACCAGCGCCGGACAGGAGCGACTCGACGAAAAGTTGCGCCAGGCCTACTTTTGGATCGTCAATCAGGCGGTGATCAGCCCGCACTACGACATCGAGTACAACGAGACGCCTCCTCAGGTTTTCACCTTCGGCGACATGAAAAGCAAGGTCACTCTGCCCACCGGTCAGAGCTACTCAAGCTTCGTTCTTCTCCCGCTTCTCAATTTCGCCGTCAGAAGGCGTTGTCTCTTAGTCGGCGGTCCAGGGCGGGGCAAGACCGCCACCGCCATCCTGATGGGTATTCTCGCGGGGTATTCGCTCAAAGAGGTGCGAAGAGGCATTCAGCACGGGCAGCCGCAGATGACCATCTCGGACCTCTTGGGCAATCCTCTCCCGGCCGATCTGGTTAACGCCCAACGGATGGAGGATATCCGCATCAGTTGGCGCTCCTGGCTCGGCATGCGGGTCAAGATCATCGACGAGTACAACCGCATCCCCACCAGAACGCAGTCGGCGCTTCTCACCGTACTGGGCGACAACTACGCCGAAGTGCTCGACCACGTTTACGAGTGCCCGCCCGCGGCCTGGTATCTGACCGCCAACGACGACGCCGGGGGAGGTACCTACGAGGTGATCGAGGCGCTGCGGGACCGTATCGACGTGGTGGTCCGAGCGCTCCACTTCAACACGAGATTTTTCGGCGAGCTGCTCACACGGATGGAAGAAGGGGTTGCACCGGAAGAGGTCGTCCCCTCTCAACTCATCTTCACCGAGGAGCAGCTCCAGCGAGTCTACCAAGAGATTATGGCGGTCACACTTCCTACGCCGCTACGCAGGCGGCTCGAATTTTTCGCCAGTTGGTTCGAATTCTTCGAGCCGGGTGGAGAGCAGATCGAGTACAAGACCAAGGACGCGCTCAAGCTCTCGGGGGTGGAGTCGCACCTTCTGGCCAATGAGAGCGGGAAGGACAAACTCAAAGAGCTGGGCTTTCAGACCAAGAACGGTCTCTCGGTTCGGGCCATGTTCAGCGTCATCGCCTTCATCAAGGCCATGGCCTATTTCCGCGGCTCGAGCGAGGTGAGTATCGAGGACGTTCGCCAGATCCTTCCCTTCGTGCTGCACGATAAGCTGATCCCCGATTCCGATTGTCCTTTTTTCGAGGCTCCGGGCAACAGCGTGCTCAGGGTCGATCGGATCAGCTGGATCCGGCGCCTCTTCGACCTGTCGTGTGCCGAATACGACAGGCTCGACCGCGATCGCGACGACCCCGTGGCCGAGCTCGAGGCGGAGTTTCAGTTGGGTCTTGAGGGGCTCACCGCGCCCGAAGTCAAGGCCCGGCTGGTCAAGATCGAGCGCCATCTGCAGTCCCTGTCGGAAGGGCGCAAGCTGTACGGACACCTGCACGACGACATCCTGATGCTCAAGTATCTGCATCAGCGCTACACCAACTACCTGAACTGGCTGCAATGGAACCAAGGGTAGCGATTCTCGAGGAAGAGCTGGCCCAACGGCGAGAGCACTACAACGCGCTTTTTGCCCTGGCGCGGAGGGCCCGCCCTCGTTTGGATGGCGAGCAGTTCGCTCATAACCTAAGGACCTTGTTGGCCCCCGTGATAGCGGGAGTTCCGGCTCAACACGCTCGGCCCACCGTCGAGCCGCTCTATGACCTTTGTTTGAACCTGACCGCCAGCGAGCACTTTCGTCGCAGCCCCGCTCTCGTCGAGGTTTGGAGGAGGTTGCTCCCTCAAGCAGGGCATGAGATCGTCGCCATGCCGGCCTACCTTCCGGCTGCCTTGAGCAACGCGGCCTACAACTTGGAGCGACAAGAGGGCGTCGATGTCGGGGCCTGGCTCGAGACGATGGAGCGGCTTCGACCGCTTTGCCTTAGCCCCGAGGTCTGGCTCAAGGTCGGCCAGGTGACGGCCTGGCTTTGCGGGATGGCTCACTATCGCGAGCAGGCTATCGAATTGGGTGAAAGCCTTACCCCTGAGTTACGAAGCGCCCTGCATCCGGAGTGGGATAGGGTGGTCGAAGACCCATGGCACGGGCACCGTCCGGCCGATGGACGCCCTAGGGTGGTCCGCACGGTCGGCGGCTTTCTCGGCTTCGGAGGCAAGTTTCGCCAGCCTCCCTGGGTCGCGTACTGCGGCGAGGGGCGCTTTCTGGTCGAGGATGGTAGCGAGTCCTGGGTTCTTTCTTCCGACGCCTTCGGTTCCACCCTCAAGCAGGGTACGGCGGAGATAGTGGAAGACGTTCGTTGGGATGTCGGAGTCAACGACCACGGGGAGCTACGTTGGGGGGACCAGATGTTGGAGCTTCCCAAGGTCGGCGGAGTGCGCGGCCAGGCTATCTCGGAAGACCTTCTGGTTTTGAGCAGAGAAGATTCCCACCGGCTCGTCTTGATTCTGGGGCCTCCCCGGTGAGGGAGGAGCTTCGGCCTCTCCGAGCAGGGTCCGTGAGACTCGACCAGTTTCTCCAACTGGAGCGTTCCGAAGGGATTCTCGATTCCGAAGGTGTCTTCACCGTGGATTGGGAGAGCGCCCTGGAAAAGATGGCGCATTTTTCACTGGAGCGGCCCAGTGCTTGGATCCTGAAGATCGTGCAGGCGGCGGTGGGACTTCGAGCCACCACCATCAAAGGGCACGTCCTCAAGCAGGGAGCGCGGTTAGAGATCCGGCTACCCGAAGATGGCCCGTCCTGGAATCAGGTGAGAAGCGCCATCACCGAGCCGGACCGTGAGGCGCCACTGGCTTTGCGTGATCTGGCGTTAGGCTTGTGGCCTCTGACCCGAGGGGCCGAGCAGGACTTCCAGCTTCATGCCACGGTGACCGGCCCTCGGTTTGGTAAAGAATACCCATGGCTCCGGTGGAGCCTCGGCAAATTTTCCGTCAACAGTAAGAACGCCGGCAATGGGGCCTGCTCGGAGCTTCAGATCTGGGTCAACCGACCACCTGTCAATCTGCTCTCAAGAGTCGCGCGGATGTTCGGAGGAGGCAGTTACTTTTTAGATGAGATGGAGGAGTTGCGACACCTGGCCTACCTTCTTCCTATAGACAACGACATTGAGGGGGTGTCGGGCCATCACTTCCTGCGCGCCCAGACCGGCGTGAAGGGAGTGGCGCGTGGACTTGGCCGGCGTGGCTATCCGAACCCTTTTCTGTGGGGCTTCTGTGCCGGTCAAGAGCTACCGGAGCTGCCGATTCACCCCCGTTGGCAAGAGTTTGCCTACCATATTAAGTCCGGGGGTGACCATGAACCCGCCCAAAAATGGCTGGCTCTGGACTTGTGGGGCGACCGTCCCGGCGCACTGTGGGCGCTCTCTTTCGACTTCATCACGATGGGCACCCGGCAGGCCTGTGAACGCTCCGAGCTCCGCTGGCTCCGAAGTGGGGTGATCGTCGATCAGACGCCACTCCCCGAGTTAGAAGGGTTAACTCTGGGAGCGGTGCTGCACCTCTCGGCTGAGGGGCTGCCCACCGACCTGGGCGGAATGCGTCTGCGACAAGAAGAGCCGGCTTTCCAAGAGCGTCGCAAGGTGGGTTTGCGCGCCTTGTTAGGCAGTCTCGGTATCGAGGAGGTTAGAAGCAAAATCTTCAACTGGAAGCTTCCGCACCGAACGGTGGAGGCGTGCCTGGAACAAGTAGAGACGTTGGCGAATCGCCTGCGCCACGAGACCGGAAGCACCACCTAAGGATGCCAGGGATTCCTCTGACATCCTTTACCGATCTGTCGATGGCCGGTGGACGAGTGATGAGCAGAGGGGCCAACTCAACGTCAGTCCATTACGGTTCTAGCACTACCGTCCTCACAGTCATCCTTTACAAAGTGCCATTGTCGCTCGTCATGGTGCTCACAGATACCATGTTCTTCGTTCACCTTGCCGCGTGTAGGCTGCTTGCGACTCTCGACGTCTCCCTTCGCGGCATTTTCGGCATTCGCTCCACGAGCTTGGGCGCCGGCGCCGTCGCCCTGTTTAGCACCAGCGTCCTTCCCTGCGTCGGGCTCACCCCAGGCTCCGAAGATTCGCTTGGCCGGCCCCGATGCGTTACCGCGCTCGCGTGCCTCGGGGGACACCTCGGCACGATCGCCGCGAGGGCCAGCGGTAGCGGTCTTCTGGTTGTCTCGAGTGCTGCTCGCCCCGGGACTGGTTTCGGAGGCCTTCCCGGTCTGTCCAGCTTTGTCGGTCTTCCCGGCTTGTCCGGCTTTCCCAGTCTGCGCGGGACGATTGATTTGGGACGATTTGGAATTGACGCTCATTGACATTTCTTTGTGCTCCCTGGCTTTTTTGTATTCTGCAATTTCGGAGACTCAGGGAATTCCGGCATGTCACCCGTACTATGAACAGCTTGTAAACTTACAACAGCTCTACGTGACACCGGCACCTAGTGAGAAACACCAACGATGCTGCGGTAACCTTTACTACGAGTTGCGACGTTTTCTCGATGTTTGCCCGGTGGGTTGTTTGGTGTCTTCGCTAGTCTCTCTCAAGATGGAAAGGGTCAAATTCCCCTAGGCGCTCACTGGTTCTTCCGTTATCGTGGATAACACGATGTTTAGGGAACATGGACTACTAAGGGACATCATTTCTAAGTTGCCAGATACGGTCGCCCAGTGGCAGGCCAACAAGGTTGTTGCCGACCGTTATTACAGAAAGAGCCAGGTTTTTGTCGGAATCATGACGTGTGGTCTCATGGGCCTCCCTTTTGCTTTCGTTGTCGCGGCGATGAAGCGCAAGCTTACTGATCCTGTGTTATTTTTGGGCGTGGGCTCTGTGATGCTGGTCATTTTCGGGATCGTGCAACTCGTGCGACTGGGTAGTTACAAGGCGGTACCGAAGTCGCCGAATTACGATTCGGACTTGGTCCGGGCTTTTCTGGACTTTCTGGTAGCGCTCGCCGAACGAACGGGTGAATCGTGCCCCACAGAGGTACAAGCCGTCCGCAGTTTGCTTTCGTCTGATTTCCAGGTTACGGACGTGAAGAAGCTAAAGCGCCTGGACCCTTCTGATAACGACGGATCTATTTTTCACCGGAGCTCAGGAAGAGGCGACGGGTTCTACGAATACCCTAGAGAAGAAACCCGGCTAAGCACCTTGATGGACTGCCATGTTCTGGTCTCTGACGATCACTCGTTAAGGTTTCTTCTCGAACGAGAGTCGCGGGTGAGGATAGACTCGTATCTAGAATATCCTCGCGGTAAGAAAGAACCGGGTGTTACGAAGTACGCTCAAAGCGAGATCTTTGTCCGAGATACTTACCGTGTTTTTTCAGAGTCGAAGGGTCCTCTTCTACCTCAGCCCGAAGTCGAGAGCTTGAGGCTCGACAGTTTCGAAGTTTTGGAGCCGCCTTCCGTGGTCAGAACTAGCGGCGATAAGACTGAGATGAGATTCGTACTCAAGGGTTCGATGAGGAGACTGTCCTACGCTCCTTTTATTGAGGCGCTCGACGCGACCCCGAGTTGATAGCACCTTCTTTATCTTTCGGTGCGCCGGATAAAGTGAGGGGGAGCGTCGGTGTCGAAGCTGCCGTTCTCGTCCTCAGCTTGCAGTCCCAGTGCCTCGAGTACCCAAAGCAATCCAACTCGCTCCTCAAACTCAGAAATCGACAACTCTTCGCTTCGGTCGCCTTCTACCTTGTCGTGAGCACCGATCGGCGCTAGACTTCGAGTATGGGAAAACCAGTGATGAAATCGCGTTTTACCTACGAGCACTACTGCCAGTTGCCGGAGGGAGACCGTCGTGAACTGATCGAGGGAGAGTTCTACGTGACACCGGCGCCTAATGAGAAACACCAACGATGCTGCGGCAACCTTCACTACGAGTTGCGATGTTTTCTCGATGTTTGCCCGGTGGGTAGGGTCTACATCGCCCCTTTCGATGTCATCCTTGATACTCACAGCACTGTGCAGCCCGATCTTCTCTTTGTTCTGACAAAACGGCTCGGCACCATCAAGCTCGAGGGTTTGCGCGGAGCGCCGGATGTCGCCATCGAAGTGCTTTCCCCCTCGACCCGCTTCCGTGACGAGCAGCTCAAGCGTGAGCTCTATTTCAAGTACGGAAGCAGGGAGCACTGGCTGGTCGACCCCGACGCGGAGACGGTTTCAGCCTATACTCGCCAACCCGATGGGCTTGAGGTTTGGCCTATCTTCCGCGAGGGTGACCTCGTCAGCTGCCCTCTTCTACCCGACCTGTCTATCCCGGTCAGCGCTATCTTCGTGTAGGCATTTCCCGCCGCGATGACCGACTTGCAAGAGAAGTGGGCCCAGGCTTGGCCCCAGGCTCTGGCTTGTTGGAGCCGCTATACCCAACTGCGCGAGCCGCGCTGGCTCTCGACCACCAAGGAGGCGGCCGCCGAGGGGCTGACCGGCAGCTTCGCGATGATCACCCTGAGCGACCATCGTGTCGTCATTCGTCTCGACGAGGTTCTCAAGCACGGTCTGCAGGACTACGCGGTGGAGATTTTGGCTCACGAGATCGGTCATCACGTCTACGCTCCCGGCGACCTCGGTGAGCAGGCCGTGGCTTTGGCCCGGGCCCGTCGAGCTCTACCGACCTTGAATCGGCATGCGCCAATGGCGGTAAATCTTTACCAGGATCTGCTGATAAACGACCGATTGGTCAGGTTTTATGACCTTCGCATCGATAAGGTCTACCGTGCTCTCGCGGTCAGCAGTACCGAGCCGGCATCCCAGGTCTGGTCGGTCTATCTGCGAGCCTACGAAATTCTGTGGGGATTGGCCAAGGGCTCGTTGGGAGGGGCCAAGCTTTCCGGAAGCGCGGAAGGGGATGCTCAACTGATCGCTAGACTGGTAAGGGTCTATGCCAAGGATTGGCTCGACGGCGTTGGCGGCTTCGCGTCCATACTTTTCCCCTACCTCCAATCCGAGGAAGGGGAGGCTTTCGCGCCTCTTCTCGACGCCACGTCGGTAGGCCGAGGAGGCGATGTTCCCGCGGGACTGTCCGAGGAGGACGGTGGTGTCATCCTCCATCCCTTGCACGATCCCAGGGTCGTTGGAAGCTCCGCCACAGCTGAGACGGAACCCGCCGGAGAAGTACCATCAGCGGAGACCAGCGCGGGGGGTGCGAAAGGTCAGTGCCGGCAGCCCTTTGAGTATCGCCAGATCCTCGAGGCGCTGGGAATGAAGCTGACAGAGAAAGAAGCGGCTATCAAGTATTACAAGGAGCAAGCGCTTTCCCACCTGATCCCCTTTCCAACCCGAGTCACACCGCAATCCACCGAGCCGCTGGCCGAGGGGACCGACCCGTGGGATATCGGAAGCCCGTTGGAATCGGTCGACTGGCTAGAATCGGTGCTGGTTTCGCCCCGAATCTTCCCCGGAATGACTACGGTTCAGAGAGCCTGGGGGGTCATGTCCGGGCACCAACCTAAGAGAGAGCCGATCGACCTGGACCTCTATGTCGACTGCTCCGGCTCTATGCCGAACCCTCAGCGCCAGCTCTCTCACATCGCCCTGGCCGGCGCCGTGGTGGTACTGTCGGCGCTAAGAGTCGGAGCCAGAGTGCAGGCGACCTTGTGGAGCGGTGCGGGCCAGTTTCAATCCACCCGAGGGTTCGTCAGAGATGAGAACGAGATCCTGGGCGTGCTGGTCGGCTATCTCGGAGGAGGCACCGCCTTCCCCAACCACATTTTACGACAAACCTACAATGAGAGGACTGATAGTGACCGAGAGGTCCATATTTTGATTCTCTCCGACGAGGGGATGGACACCATGCGGTCGGCCGACGAACTGGGGAACGCTGGGATGAGCATTTCCAAGATGGCCCTCGAGCAAGCTCGAGGGGGAGGCACGATGCTGTTGCGACTCTATCACGCAGAACACTTTATGGGACAAGATTTCGCCAAGCATGCCACTCTGATGGGGTGGAACATCTTCCCGGTGGTCGATTTCGCCAGCATGGTGGCCTTCGCCCGAGAGTTCGCTCGACAGCGATACGCCACGGAGGGCCCTCAAAAATCAGGAGCGAAGGCGCGCCGATGACAGTTCGTGGTCCATCGGTGAGAGAGCTCACCCACCATCTGGCCGAGTGTCCCTCCATCTTTTTGGAGGAGCCGGTCCAGCCTTCCGGCCAGGGTGGAGTTTATGTCCACGCGGTGGTCTCGGACCTATTGTTGGACCTCGGTGGAGAGGCCTTGTCAGGCCAGGATCTGGCGCGGTTCCGCTATTCGAGTCGAGAGGCGGTGAGAGAGGAAAGAAATCGCCTTCGGCTGGTCCTGTTGGGTGCCTGGCTCTTTTCTCATTCGGGTTTTCAGAGAGGTGACGAGCGAGAACGCCTGCTTTCGGCCGACAAAGTTCACGGCTTTCTCGCCACCGGGCTCAACCCACTGGCCCGTTTGGTGGCCGCCGATGAGCTTCTGGGTGACCCCGACAGGCGGGAAGAGTTGGCTCGCTTGGGCCTGGACGCTCTGGACCTGGTCCCTCACGGAGAGGGGGAGAAGGAGGCCAAGAATCGGCTCGCGGCACTTTCTAGCGTGGAACGGGAGAAGGTCCTGGCTCAAGCCAGGGCGGCCGAGGCCCGAGCTCGGGCGGTTCAGGAGCAGTTGGCGCGAAAGCAGGCGGCGCAGGCCGCGGCCAACTCGTACTACAATGAGTGAGATCGTCTTAACCTCAGCCCAGCGGGCTTTTCATCAGGGGCTCTTAGAGCATCCGTCGGCTCCGCGTTACAACTTCACCTCCACTGACATGTTGACGGTCGAGCGACTGGCTGAGGTGCGCGCTTACGAGCGAGACTTCGCTAGCGCGGTCTTCTGGAAGGAAGGCCGGCATCCCGATTGGCTACCCGACTTCGTTGCTCAGGCCTTTCGAACCGTCCCTTTCTATCGCGTCCTGGGTGGAGTGCCGAAAACCTTCGAGGCCATCCCTTCTTTCGGGCGTGAGGTGCTGCAAAAGGAGTTGTCGTCTTTCGTTCCCGATCACCTGTGCCTGGAGACGATGACGGCCTACACCACTTCCGGAACTCAGGGGAGCGTACTACCGGTCCCCACCCACCCTAGCGTTAGCTCCCTTCTGTTGGTTGTGACCGAAGCCATGCTGGCCAAAGCCGGAGTCAGCTATCCACGTGGTCCGGGGCATACCGCCATCGCGTTGGTCGGGTATCAACAGAAGACTTTGACCTACGCCTCACTGTCTCACCACCTCGAGGGGGCGGGATTTCTCAAGCTTAACCTGGCTCCTCACGAATGGCGGAGCCTGGAGGACCGGGCCAGGTTTCTGCGCGAGACCTCACCTCATGTCATCTCCGGCTCCCCCTACGCGTTCGAAAAGCTCGCCGAGATCGTCCCCGACCTGCGCCCCGCCGCTTTGGTCAGCTCAGCTGTGGCGCTGCATAAGGGCCATGCTCGGAAGCTGTCCGAAACGTTCGCTTGTCCGGTCTTTGACATGTATGGCCTGACCGAGTTGCGGGGCATCGCCGGTAGATTGTGGGAGGAAGACGACTTGGAACTCCTTTCTCCTGACCTTTACGTCGAAATCCTCGGGGACAACGACGAACCGCTTCCCTCCGGGATGGTGGGAGAGATCGTCCTCACCGGCGGACGCAACCCCTATCTTCCGCTCCTGCGATATCGGACCGGAGATCGAGCCGCTCTGGTCTTTGAGAAGGTGCGGCCTTGCCTGCGCTCTTTCGAGGGGCGCCGGGCTGTTCGTCTAGAGCACGCCTCGGGAGAGGTGATCCCTAGCTTGGACGTGGTCAACGCGCTGCGAGATCTTCCGCTAGCCGGGTTTAGTCTCGCTCAAGACAAAGACCGCTCGCTTAAGATTTCGTTCTGTGGCAAAGTGGACGAAAGAGAGGTCCGCCATGCGCTGGGCGAGCTATTCGCCACGCCGACCGAGGTGACGGCTCAACCCAGCTGGGAAGGAAAGCCCCACCGCTTTCGCTCCCAACTGGAAGGACCGGCATTCTAATCCCTTTGGTAGCGGCTGCTTGAAGCTATCGGGGTCCCCAACCGCAGCGAGGAATTCTTATATCCTTGGCCTTCTTCTTGTTCTTGACGATGAACACGGTATCACCGCCTTGGATGTCGTCCGAGCCCACGATGTCGCCGCCCGTCCAGCTCGGAGGCGCGGGCTCCTCGCGGCGTGGCTGAGGCTTCTGCGTCTTTTTCTTTTTCTTTTTCTTGACGACGAACACGGTGTCGCCACCCTTGATGTCATCCCTGCTCACAATGTCGCCGCCTTGACTGGCGCTCAGGCTGTTCGTCTGCGCGAAGGCGCGTAGGCTGGACTGAGCCTTCCAATCGCTGTCCACCATTGATGCCTGATAGCCATCACGGGGTTCTAGAGGTTGCTGGTCGGCAAAGCTCGCTGCGGTGAAGTTCGAATTCTGGTTGTACGGAGTGCGTTGAATCTGCCCGATTGAATTGCCTAGCGTATTGATACTCATGAGTGCTCCTTGGGGTGATTTCTTAAACTCATCCTAATCCTCGGATTTCCTAACGATTTCCGACTCGGAAATCGGATTTGTCGATATCCGGGAGCGACTCGCGGCGGGTGGGTTCGTAGAATGAGAACAGCTCCCGAGTTTCCTCGAGAGCTGTTCTCGGTAAGAGCCCTGACCCCTTAGCGGACCGGGGCGAAGGCGTTGGTGACGGCGTCGAGCAAAGCTTGACGCGGTGTCAGGATATCGGGGAGGTTGTTAGCCGTTTTCGCGTTCCTGTTGAAGGGGCTGTAGACTGCGGTCGTGGTCGCGGGCCGTTCGGGGTGGGTGGCGACGGAGTGCAGGCCAAAACCTTCCTCGTCGTAGAAGCCGTTGGGCATCTGAGTGGGATCGATTTTGACTCCACCCTCGTGAGTTGTGATGCTGGTGGTGTAGTTGCCGGGACTCGGGTCTTGCTTCCAGTGCTCGTCACACCATTCGAAGTAGAACATCCCGGCCACGATATTGTCGGCCAGAGCGATGGGAATCATTCTGCTCATCGCGGTCGCCGCGTTGGAGATTGTAGTGGCATCGGCGTAAATCGAGTTCACGCCCTCCTGCGTGGGTTTGTTGCCATCGGAGATTGCGTCGATGGAGTGACTTGTGGCCGGAACTCCGAATTCGGTGAAGAGCACGGGCTTGGTAGCCCCTTCCAGATCTTTATAGGGGGCAAGAGTGGGACCGATGACTGACCCTTGGAAAGAGTTGATACCCCAATAGTCGATGCTGCCGCCGTATTGTGCCATGTAGCTCTTGGCTGACCTTGCGTTGGGCGGGGCGTCGAAGTAGGCGAAGCCGATCAGCTTGTCGGGTGTGGCCGCCTTACCTTCGTCGGCGTACTTTTTGATCTGGCCCCAGTAGAAGTCGGACTCAGCGGTGTCTTCGCCCCATTGCTCAAGACCTCCGATCTCGTTGAAGAAGGTATAGCCCATGACCGCGGGATGATCTTTGGTCTGTTGCAATGTCTTGCTGTAGACTCGTTCCCAGTTGGCGCGGTTGCCCGGATTGCCGTTCCGCAGGAAGCAGTCGGAGGGCATGGGGACGCCGACCATCACGTAGACAGGGTTGTGACCGTTGTTCCAGCAAGCGTCCAGAAACTTTTTGTGGTCACGGTCTTGGGGAGGATTGGTGAACCGTCCCGAGCTATCGACATGTTCGGCGACCAGGGCGTACAGGCGGACCGAGTTGAATCTGGTGCGGATATTCTCGAGGTCTCTCTTCCAGACTTTCTCCCAGTCCAGTAGGTCCGTTCTTTCTCCGGCGATATAGAAGCCGTCCCAGAAAACGTCACCAAAGTTTGGACCGTCCTTGTTGGAAGCGCCAATGGGCGTCGGGGAGTAGCCCACCCCTCGCACGGCAAAGGGACTCGAGCCTTGAGGAGCGATGTCATTTCCCGGATTTCCGTAGGCCTCCAGGTTGAAGCGGGCGGGGCTAAGCGATGTCGTCCAAACGGTCTTGCCTGGCCTGGCCTCAAACAAGCGCGGAGCATCAGGACTAGAAAGGCGATCTTGCTGGGCCAGAGTGGTCGCGGTACCCACAGCGTGGTAGGACTCGAAGAGGGCGAAGCCTCCGTTGCGGAGATAGTCGATCTCCAAAAAGGCAGCGCCCGCTGGGACATCGTCGATAACAAAGTCGGTGCCGGTGAGAGGGATCTCGGCCACACCGCCCACCCTGTTTCCACTTCCATCCACAAACACCGCATGAATGCTGTCCACCTCTTCCGGAAGTGCGCTGTCGTCAAATCTTAAGACGACTCGATTGTCTGGACCGGGAGCCTGTCCAGAGCCTCTTGAATAGATGTCGCGGTCACTTGAACCACAACCGGAGAGCATTGACCCAACCAAGAGGACGATGCTCAATAGTCTCACTCGCATGAAATTTCCTCGCTTTCCTATCTAGTCCACCCTCAGTTCGCCTAAGAACAACGCTTGAGGTGGATGCTCAAGAGCCAGGACGCACTCGCCCCCAAGAAAGTTCCAAAAAGATTTTAGGAACTTTCCAGCAAGGGTGGGCGTCTTACCTGTAAGCTTGCAAGATGATTTAGTAGAAGATAAAATCTGTCGATTTGGGAGGATAGAGGTGTTTTCACAACCACGACGGCCCTCCCACTCACTGAGATCATGGGCCAGAACTCGAACTTCGAAGATGTTTACGAAGAGCACGCTGACTTCGTGTACAGCCTGTCTCGACGTCTGTCTCGGGGCAATGCCGACGCCGAGGACCTCTTTCAGGAGGTTTTTTTGCGAGTTCACCGCTTTCTGCCAAAGTTCCAGGGCGGTTCGGTCAGGGGCTGGCTGCGCCGCATCGTGGTGAACACGAACTCGTCCCTGAAACGGGGCAAGAAGAACCAGGCTGTGGCCCATCTTGACGAGATGGAAGGTTGGAAAGAGAGCATCGCCGACAGCGGGGAGACTCCTGACGAGGCGGCTGAAAGGACCAGCACCCGAGAGGGCTTGGAGCATGCTCTGGCTCATCTGAGCGAGGACTTTCGCACTGTCTTGATCCTGCGGGAAGTTGAAGACCTCGACTACTCAGAGATTGCGGAAGTGTTGAATGTACCGGTGGGCACGGTGCGCTCTCGGCTTGCCCGCGCGCGTATGGCCCTACGAAAAGAGTTGGAGGAGGCGACCACGATTGCCGCAGGATGAGCGACTCATAGAGCTGATTTCGGGTTCGCTCGACGACGCCCTGACCTCTGATGAGGAGGCGGAACTGGAAGCGGCTTTGGCCGCTTCGGCGGAAGCGCGCCAGTTGGCCGCCGAGCTGCGTCAAGACCGTCAAGCTTTGCGCGGCCTGCCCAAGCTCGTCACTCCGGAGAGCCTCAAACAGAGCACCCTTGTGAAAGTCAGAGCGGCCGAGCCTCCAGTATCAAGCCGTCCTTGGCAAAGGGTGCTCTTGCTGGCCGCGAGCATGGCGCTTGTGGTGGGAATCTTCAACACCTTTCGATTCAGTAAGGCTACCGCCACCACACTCTATCTTAGCCCCGGACGCCTGACCATGCGGACGGACTCGCTCAGTCAGGAGCTGCACCTGTCTGCCGGTGGCGGCACGAGCTCGCACACGATGGTTTCGGAGAACGTCTCCGGCGAGTTCCTCCGTGGTAAGACCGCTCGGGTACACCTTCTGGGTGACGCCGGGGCGGTTCCTGGTGGGAAGTTAGCGGTGCGCTTGCACTTCGACTTCGACGGGGATGGCCAGGTCGATCTGCACAGCCCTTCCCGCGTCATCGAGGTGGACGGTACCGTAGGATATCAGAATTTGGTCTGCGCTTTCCCTCCCATGGAAGGTATGAAGGACCTGCGTAACGGTACGGTTCACCTGGAGATCGCCTGTGAGACTGGGCCGCCTTTGAAGCTGAGACTGGACCCTCAGCAGGCTCGCGTGGAGCTTCCCTTCGCGGGTCTCAAAGCCCAGGCGAGTTGATCCTAAGCGGCGATGTGCCGGCGGATGGCCGTGCCCACGAGAACGCAGGAGTTGAGTTTCTCCCATTCCAGGCCGGCTTCCCAGCCACTGTCGGTCTGGCGGAGCCAAGCTACCCGGGCCAAGCCTTCGAATTGAGAGCCCATCTGACCAGGCAGGCTGGCGCCGAAGCGGATACGCTGGTTCTCAAGCGACTGCGAGACGGCGCCCCGTAGACGGATTCGGGCGCCATCCTCCGACAGGTCCACGAGGTCGGCCAGGAACCCGGGTAGGCTGGCGGAGCGAAGGCTCATCTGGACGGGAGTGCGGGCGACGTGGCGTTGGTTCTTTTCACTAAGCATTGTGGTCGAGTCTCCTCTGTTGTGTTGTTGAACTCATCATAGGGCCACCCGACCCATCAGCTATGTGACCGAGATCACCGTCACAAAATTGTTACAAACTGGTCTTTTTTTGCAGTTGATGACGGCGAGGTCGAAAGGTTTGAACGCAATCTGATTCAAGGTTATTCTATTGGCCTGGAGAACGGTTTTGGATATGAGAACGAGCCCAAGCTGCCCTGATTGTCATCGGCCGAAGGAGAGGATTGTTCGACAATGCCGGTGGCGCTGTGACTGTGGGCGAGCATTGGAATTCCGGGGCCTGCACCAGTTGATCCGTGTGCCTCTCATTGGGATGAGCTTCCTACTCTCATTTCTGTTGATCGTGATGGCTCTTTTCGAACTTCAACCGTCGGCGGGCTACGATACGGAGGTACTTCTGATTCAAGTGTCGCTCAGTGCTGCTGTTCTGGTCGCTATGGGGTGTTCCCGTTTTCTCCCGAAGGTCAAACCGGCGCGCGGCAGTCAGTTGGCTTTAAGTTGGAAACCCGAGAAACTCAAGGTCCCTAAGCGACCCGGTGGGGATTCGACGCTGGCCGGTAGTTGGCCGTATCGGTCGACCAGTTCTAGCTCGGACGAGCGCTTTAAGCTGCATTCCTGCGGCGGGGGCTGTCTGCTTTTTTTTCTTCTCTCCATGGTGAATCCCTGGCTGGGTTTGCTGGGGCCTTTGTTGATCTTGTGGTCCTGGTGCTCGAGGGGGTCTTCGACGGGGACGCTGCGCGTGGACCGGCAACGAGAGGGGATTGTGCTTGAGCCGAGCGGGCACTTCTTTCCCCGGGACGAGCTGTTTTTGGTGGGCTCGGACACCATCACTGTTCCTGATCCCAATGAGGCTGGAACCGTCACGGCTCGGGCCCCCGCCATTATCACTCTCCATGGAGACGTGCTCCGAGCTGAAGTGGAACCAGACAGTAGCGTTGACGAGGTCGCCCGTGGGATCGCCGAAGAGCTGGGACTACCTCTTATGCTTAGCCGTGGCCGGCTCTTCGTGGAGAAGATCCCCGGAAAGGGGACCGCCGTTTATTACGGTACCCCACCCTAAGTGAGACTCGGCGCAAAGCGTAAAAGTCAGCTTGGTGATTGACGGGCTCGCTTGCGGTAAATGGCCAGGTATCGATTCACAAGCTTTCGTCCACTGGTTTCCGTTTGTTGGTAAGAGCTGTCGTAAAGGACGTCTGAGTCAAAGTGGCGGCCCGCGCACAACCCGTCAGAATAGCCGAATCGATTCGCAAGCGCCTCCGCAACTTCTAAGTACTGGTCCTGAAAGGACTGCTCGCTCCAGAACACCGGATTCTCAAAGAGGAGTGAGAAGGCTTCACCAGCTTCTCCTTCGTCCACGTCCCCTCGGAGTCCACCGAGTATCGCCATGACTTGGAATGTCTGAATGTCTTTGGACGTTGCGTAGTGAGGCAAGTCCCGAATGGCTCTAGCGGCATCGAGGGGGCCGCGACAAGAGTCGATGGCCCAGGAAGCCCTGGCTAACAGGCGAGCTCGCTGCTCTTGAGTCTGCTGCACTCTAGTGCCGGCGACGGAGCTGAGCTGAGACTTCATCTCCCGAAGAGGCTTGCTGGTTGCTAGCGAAGGTAGTTTTTGGAACAGAAGCTCTATCTGGTCCAGGCTGTCGGATTTCTCCTCCAGCGAAGCGGCGGCGATAAAATAACGCCCGATCTGAAGCTGGAGAAACTCCGAACCGAGGTAGTGGTCCGGCTGGCCGATTCGGTTGGCCAATTGGGTCGCTTCCATGGAGTTGACCGCTAAAGATGCTCCATCCGCCAAGGCTTCAGCTTGGAGCCCTCTGAGTCGAATTCCGACCGGACTCAAGTCGTGAAACTGGGGAAATCCGGGAATAGGAGTCGTCAACAAGATCACCGAGAAAACATCAGGACAGTATCGTGTCGCTTCACGTAAGACATGAGCTGCCCGCACATGGGCAGGCTCGGGATCGCTTCCGTCCCCGGCGGGTGGAACAGTGGACCAGTCGCTGGCTTTATTCAGTGAACCGAGTAGAACCCAGACGAAATTCAGTTGTAAGTAATCGGACTCCGCCAACTCGTCTAACTGGAGAATCGCCTCAGCGGTTTGGAGTGCCATCTGAAAGGTCAGGGCTTCTCTCACGGGTGCCAAGTAGTGTTTCTGATAGTGGAACTTACTCTTTTCCACGGGCTGTGGCTCGTTGGACATAGTTTAATGTTTGCGTATTTGCCTCGACAGCCTCCTGTCTCCACCCAAGTTCACATACCAGGTCGAAAGAGTTTACTCTATTGACATAAGTCGCGGAGATTTTCGAACCTGTGCCCCAAGCTCGCGTGACTAAGCTGATGGTCAAGATATCAAACGTCGGCGGGAGAGCCGACACTGAAGGAGACCCCTATGCTCACACCTCTAGCCACGACCCGCACCCCTGTCACACTCCCCGCGACAAATTCACGGTTTCGTAAGCAGGCCGGCTCTTCCGGTGATGGTTCCACGTCTGCCGGAGAGCGATTCCAGTCCGGTGAAAGCCGGCCTGAGTGGATGGACCTGGGGCGCCAGCGGTGGACCCTGGTCAGCGCCAACACAGCTTCCACCACCAAGGTGAAGAGAGCGATGGAGGACCCTCGGGTGAAGTCGGGTCTGGCCAAGTTCTCTCCGGATCTGCAGCGGCAAGTCGGTGCTCTGAGCGACGCTCAACTCAAGGTGTTGAAAGGCGGGATGTCCGGCACGACCAAAGTCGGTCCGCTGACGGTCGACAATCGCCAGGCCTTCATTAAGGGTTCGGTAGCCATGAAGAGCATCTGGGGCAATGTTCGCCAGACCATCACCGATGCCCGGACCAAGTATAAGATGATCAATCCGGCCGAGGAAAAGGCTCTGCACAAGCTGGTCGACACGGTTTCTCCGCTCAAGCCCGAGCAACGCAAGCAGCTGGCGGAGCTAATGGACCTGGTCCGCTGAAGGGAGGTCAGCGCAGTTCGGCCGGTAGTAGACTCTGGGCTTGATTGCGCTTGAGAGGGGTTGGTTTCCCGTTCGAGTCCACCGCCACGTAGGTTAACTCGGCCTCTGTCACTTTCACGTCGCGGGTCTCTTCCGACATCATTCTCATGGCGTAGACCTGGACGGAAACGGTGATGGAGGTGCGCCCGAACCTGGTGACTTTGGCGAACAGGCTGACCAGGTCGCCCACGTAGACCGGTTCATGAAAGACCACTTCCTTAATGGCCACCGTGACCAGCTTTTGGCTGACGTGGCGACACGCCTCCACCGCTCCCGCCTGGTCGATGTAGCTTAGGATCACACCACCGAAGATGGTGCCATGACCGTTGGTGTCGCGCGGCATCATGGCCACCCGAATGACAGGTTGATGAACTTCGTTTGTCATAGCCCCGCGCTTCCACGTGAGGCGCGACGATCTTTCCTATTCTGGCTCCATTCGCGGGCTACTGTCGTGACCTTTTGGAAGATCGATATCAGCGCCTTGAATTGCACAGTGTCTATGCCAGTGTTGGACGATAAGGCCCAAAGCGACATCCGTCGTCGGGTGCCTTTGGTCAGTAGCCTTCTCCTGGACGGACCCGGACCTGAGAGCTGGAGACTCGTCCGCGCTTTTGGTAGAGGACTCGATCTTGAAGCATCCTCGAGTTAAGATTCTCGGACTCCTCTGCCAGAGCCCTCTCATGCGGTTCGCCACCTCCACTCTACCCAACCCGGAGGTCGCGAAGCCTCAGGCCTCTCCTTTGGACCCGAATCAGCCCGAGTTCGCGGCCGCCTTGAAGCGATTGGCGGAAAGCGCTCCTCAGACCCGGTGATCCATGATCTGCTGTTCGAGATCCGCCTACGCCAACAGGGGCAAGCGTTCGACCTTCTGGTGGGGCCGCGCTGGGTCGCTCCCATTCTCCACGCGGTTGGAGCAGATTTATGGAGAGAAGGCCACCACCGTCCTTCCTGGCTCAGCCATCTATTGCGTGAATGAGAGAAACACGGGGTACTTTACCATTCGCCACCATGACGATGACGGGCAGCCTATCCAGGAAGGCCGTGGCACTTTTCGTGTCCAGGGTTTGACGTACATTCGGGTTGTAGGCGAAGAGCTCGAGGAGGAGGAGGTCCTGGCTCCCGCCGAAGCGAGCCGGTTGCTCACTCTCTCCGAGACGGAGCTGTATGAAACGCACAGCCTTTTCCGCAGGGTCCAAATCTAGCTTTCAGTTCCGCGCTCACTCTTAAAGAGCCTCCTGTCCGACGCCCAGAGAGCCCTTCAGTATCACGACTTTGAAACCAGTCCTGCCTGTATTCTAGACTGCTCTGGCCATTTCGCGGAGCAAGAGTTCCGCTTTGTCCCGATCTCTTCAGTCTATTTTGAAGACGCGATCGCCATTGACGACAACGGTGAGGTGGTGCGAACCGCGTCATCAACGCAAGGTCCCGGGGCGCTAGACCTTCAAGAGCTTCGTAGCCAGGTATGGGCGGCTCTCCTGGAATGGATGAAGATCCGAAATTGGAGGTGTTTCTCGCTCTCCGTCAGCTGGTGCTATGCTCGCATGATTATCAACCCTACAAAAAGCCACGGCCTTGCGAGGAGATGCAACGGGTGATGAGCGAGGGTAAGTACCAGGATGTCATGGCCATCATGAAACGGGAAGGGGTCAGTCTTTTTCTCTCTCCTATGGCTCATTGTTGTTTGAGCCACGTTTACAAACTTCTGGGAGAGACGGAACTCGAACAGCAGTCGTTTCAGCTGACCAAACTTTGCGCCGACGCTATCGAACAGAGTGGCGACGGTTCGCTCGACCACCGTACCGAGCTCTTCACATCGACGACGAATACTACTTGTTCAATCGACACAATCTCGCTAACGGGCCAATCCCACTTAAGGTCGTCAAGCACAAGGGGCGTTCGCTGGATGTGTTCACTCTCGAGGACGGTCGGCAGTTCGCCTTCGATGTGACCGAGATGCAAGGCGCCATGTACCATTCACCCTCGAAAAATCTAGGGGCCATGGCGGCCGCCCTCGAAAAAGTTAGGGCGAGTAGATAGAAAAATGCCCTAGGGAATAACAGTGTCAAAATAGTGATTGACGAGTGAGACGTTCCAGATGGAATTCAACACCCGAAGTACTGTTTTGTGTGGGGTAGGGTTAGAGATGAGTCAGGATTTTGACGGTCGTTGCCACCTCAGGGGCCAAGGAAGGGGAGCCCGGACGCCTGTCGGCGGAAATGGAGCTGCTCTGAACGTTGACCTTGAAACATCTTGTGACTATGATGGTCACGTATGAAGCGCGCGTCCATTGCCGAAGCCAAAGCGAAACTCAGTTCTTTGATCGCCTACGTTAAAACGGGGGAAGAAGTCGTGCTGACAGACAGAGGCCGGCCAGTCGCCCGATTGTCTCCCATTAGCGCCTCTTTGGATGAGGCCACATCGGAGATGGCGAGACTGGGGTTGATTCGGCTGCCGACGGAACCAGGTTACACTCCTAAAACGGTGGCAGTGAGCGAAACCCCAGTCGTTGTTGAGCGCGAGGATCGATTTTGAGCTTTTGGATAGTTCGGCTATTCTGCCGCTCTTCATCCAAGAACCAAGAAGCGCCGCCGTTTGCGCGCTCTTTTCTCCTACAAGTTATCAGTTCTGGTGGTCGACACCTCTGGAATGTGAGTCCGCTTTGTGCCGCCGCCAGAGAGAGGGAAGTTTGTCCGTGCGAGAGATTCAGAACGCGCGTGCTGAATTGGCCGCTCTGCGAGCTGGGGGCATTGAGATCGCGCCCAGCGAGGAAGTGCGAAACCTGGCCACTGAGTTTTTGCGGAGATATCCTCTTCGTGCCGCGGACGCGGCGCAATTGGGCGCTGCCGCCATGTTTCGACAAAGAACAGGAGCGGCTTTGAATTTTGTCTGTCTTGATGATAGGTTGCGCGATGCCGCTCAGAGAGAAGGATTAGTCGTTCTTCCGTAGGTCAACCCTGGGCCATGAATTAGGGGAGTTGTCGGCAGCGCTGGGGCGGGAGAGCGTGGGAGACCCAAAGGTTCGCCGCGTGGTCGATCTCAAGTGGCAAAGGCACTACGCACCTTCCGCCAACACAGACCCTCTCGCCGAAACTGTGCATCATTTGGGTTGAATCATTGCCCGAGGGGTAGTTGGTGAGAGGGAGTCGGGCGGGAGCGTGGATGGGCCAAATCTGAGCTGAGGAAGTCCACGCGAGGCGCGATGATCTTTCATAAGCGGTTAACAATTTCAGGCCGCTTTCCATTCTGGCTCCATCCACGCGCTCTATAATTGGAGAACGACTCGGAACTTCTGGAGCAGCTCATGAAAACTCAATCCGTCGATACCGGACGTTCGGCAGCCGTAGCCAAATCGAAGAAGCGGGTAGCTAAGAAACAGCCGCAACCCATGCCGGAGGCACTCGAACAGTTCGAAAAATCTTCCCAGGGAGACTCTTGGCTGGACAAGATCAAAAGTTTTGGTGGGCGAGTTCTCAAGGGCGTTTCCAATACCAAAGTGCCGGCCTACAAGGCCGGCGACGGACCCTATAAGGTCTCAGCGCGTTATACCAGCTTCGTGGACGAATCGCGACAACGGAAGATTCCCATGGCTGTCTACTACCCCAAGGGGATGACCAAGGCCAAATCTTCCCCAGTTGTGGTGATGTCCCACGGCTTGGCCGGCAACATCGCGACTTACCAATACTTTGGAAAGCACTTGGCAAGTCACGGTTACACCGTCCTCCAGCCGACGCACGTGGGGAGCGACACCACCGCTGTCCTGACTAAGTCGCCCGTCTTTACCTTCACCCAAGGCGAGCTCAAACAGCGGGCCGCCGACATCGACTTTACTCTGGACCTGGTCGAGAATAAGGACAAGCGCCTCCCCAAGGAGTTGACCGACAGCGCCGATATGCGGCGGGTGGCTCTGGCCGGCCACTCCTTTGGCGGGATTACGGCGGTGGCTATGGCGGGGGCCGAGGTCAAAGACGATGAGGGAAACAGAGTTCCTTTCCAGGACAAGCGCATCGACGCTTTTATCTCGATGTCTCCCTACGGTGATTCTTTGCCCAGTCATCTGCTCGGGGTCGACGTCAACACCTACGACAAGATCAACAAGCCGATCCTCTACCTGTCGGGAGACAAGGATGGCCTTTTCACCTTCGGCAAAGGTCCGACCGCGCATTCCGGACCTTTCCAAGGGACAGGAACCGATGACAAGTATCACGTCGTGATCGGCGGAACTAGACATGCCGAGTTCGCCCAGGTCGTCGGCCTTGTCGACCGCAAGACCGTGGAGATGACCGGCTCTACCTCGACGGCTTTCCTGGACGCCTATCTCAAGAAGGACAAGGCGGCCAAGGCGTACTTGACCGAAGAGCTACCCGCGGTGGCCCGGACTCGAGAGTCCTGGGCTTTCATCGGCCCCACGGGCGAGAACATGGAATTGCTCGAGAACTCTTCTCGCGAATAGCTTCTGGTGTCTCAAGCCTTCAGCCAGGGAGCGATGGCCTCTCGCAGCGTTATTCCCACCGGGCAGCTGATCTGAAGTTTGTCGATGTCAAAGGTTTGGGGAGCCAGTTTGGTGAGGATGAGAGGCCGAGCGAAAGCAAAACCGGGGAGGGTGCCCACGGGCATCAGTCCTTCTCTAAACAGGGCCTCACAGACCAGTTCGCAACCTGGATTTTGCCAGTCGATAAGCACGATCGCCGTTGCCATGCCGTGACTGAGCAGCCCCTCCCAAGTCCGCTTCCAAGTTTTGAGCAGATCCTGTCCCAGAGTATGCCAAATCAGCATGGCTGTTCCTAGGGCGGGGACTTCGTGGACGGAAAGTTGGGATTCTGTGGGGAGGGAGGTACGAGATTGGCCGCGCTCGAGCTTCCACACCTGATTCGTCGCCTCGGAAGCCAGGTCCGCGAAGGGTCTGAGTCTGGGCCCTCCGTGTACGGTAACCTTTTCATTCACCTGGCTCGGGTGGGAGCGGTACATGAGTAGGGTCGATTCTCGCTGAAGATCATGACTTGAGAGTTCTGATTCGAACAGCTCGCCCCGGGCATAAGACAGCAGGCAGCCGGTGCTCTGTAGGCCGGCCCGGCTGAGGGCTTTTTGAGACAGAGGGTGGGCCGTGACCGCGTGGGCGAAGCAGCCCTGAAGGTGTCGGCTCAGACAGTCTTCGACCGCCTGATCGATCATGCGATTAGCCAGTTGCAGTCCGCGAAATTCGTGGCGAACCATGACCTGGCCCACCTCCAAGGCTCCTTGAACCAGATCGTCTTTCATCAAGGCGGTATGACCCGCGACCACCCCGTCGTCATGAGCGGCCACGTAAGAAAAGATGTGCTCTTGAGCGTTGAGTTTTAAAACTTGGCGTGGGTTGTAAAAATCGGGGTTGGGATAGCTCAGGCGGTAGGCACGATAGCAGAGCTGGCTAATCTGTTCGGCCTCGCTCGGGGCCATCAGTCTGATGGAGATCGCCTCCCGAGGGGCCTTCAAGAGCAGCTCTTCCTTGTGTCCAGAGTCTGTGGATGAAGTGAGCGCGGGTGCGGAAAGCTCTAGCTTCACTCTTTTGCCATCGTTGCCGAGAGAAGCCCACTCCACGCGGTCGCAGAGCTGGCGAACCAGGGTCGAGCCTAGATGTGGAGATAGCTCCAGTTTGTCCGTCTCGTCTTGGGACTCTGACGGCTCGGTTGTCTCTGGTCGTTCAGGGTCGAGGGGAAGTCCGCGATCGAGGACCGAGAGCTGGATGCGCTCTCCGGACCAACTGGCTTGAACTTCGATCTGCCCTGACTCCTCCGGCAGGTAGGCGTGGTGGATGGCGTTGACGACGGTTTCCTCGGCTACCAAGCGCAGCCTCTGTGAGAGGGTCCGATCACCGCCGAACTGCAGGCAGAAGCTCTCCAAAGCGTCCAAGACCGGTGTCAAGAGCTCGATCCGGTTGGGGATGATGAGGGTGATTTCCGGCCTCCATTCGGTCAAGACGTGGGCCCCTTTCGCTCGTCGATGACGTGTCGCAGTTTGCCGGTTCGGGCATTGACGGCGAGATCGTCGCCGTGCAGCCAGACGATTTCAACAGGGTGGATGAAGCCGCGCTCTTGCAACATCGAGATCATGGGGCGCTCCAGGGCCAGTTGCCTCAGGAGCGCCTCGGTGTGCCGAGAGGCCTCCTCGGGCGTACCGTCACGAGGGACCAGGCGTAGCTCTAAAGTGTCGGCCCCGTCGGCGTGAGTCACTCTCATCTGAAAACTGCTGACCGGATACGGTGCGAAGGCGCTCAGAAAGCTCTGCATGTCTTCGTAGTAGATGGTCATGGGACCGACTCGAGCCCCCTCCTCGGAGCGACCTAGAAGTCGAAACTTGCGGTCCGGACCGGGCGGCTCCACCCATTCGGCCCGGTCTCCGGCGGGGTAGCGGAGGATCGGCATCAAGCTTCTGGTGAGGTTGGTGATCAAGACTTTGCCCGCCCGACCGACCTCCTCGATGGGAACGCCGGTTTCGTCGTCGACGATCTCGAGGATCGTGGCCTCGTCGATGACTCGGTGCTCGTCCGGCTCGCAGGACAGATCGGCACGGCCGAGGAGCCCGGCGTCGACGCTGGCGTAGCCGATGGAGGTTAGGCGGGCTCCGGGAAAGACTTCGCTCAGGAAAGCACGCTGGTCGGGGTACATCGACTCGCCTCCGAAATAGACGGCCGAGAGCGGGATCCGGCCGGGTCCCTCACGCCGGATGTACTCGGCCAGATGGAGCAGTGTGGTGGGAACGCCGACCAGGACGTTGGCGTGCTGCTCGGTGAGGATGTGAGTGATCGAGGCGTAGTCGGTGGCACCTCCCACAGGAAGTTGAACCAACTGCTTTCCGGTATACTTGAGCGAGTCGGTGATGAAGACAAACGATGCGTAGAGCTCCCCGGCATAGAAAAGGTTGATCACCCGGCCCTCGTCGTTCATGCCGTTGGCCGCGAACGTTTTTCCGAAAACCCGGCAAAAAGTCTCCCATTCCTCACCCGTGAAAAAGGAGAACTTTGGGTTGCCCGTGGTCCCGCCGCTCTTGAACAGGATCCCCTCGCTGTGAGGAGCGGTCAGGAGCTGGTTGTTGTCCACCGTGTTGGCTTCCCAAAAAGCTTTTTGGTCCACGGGGGGCAGCTGGTGAAGCTCGGGATCGGCGGGTAGCTCGCGATAGAGCTCGCGATAGAAAGGTGAGTGTTGGCGGACAAGGGCGATCAGGTCTTTTAAGGAGATGTGGGTCATAACGTTCTCAACTTTCGGAAGGTTGTCACTTGGGGAGCGATAAGAACGAGGAACAGCAAAGTGATGGCCGCGCCCAACCCCAGCGTGGTGGGAGCGGCATGGTGCAAGATCAGTCCGCAGATCAGCATGGAGACCGGATAAGAAGCGTTGGTGATCATGTTGACCATGGCCATGACCGCGGGGACCTCCTCTTCTTTGGGGGAGGTTTGAAAGAAATAACGGATGGCCACGTTGGCAAGCCCCAGCCCTAGCCCGACAACCGCCACGCCCAGCAAGCCAAGAATCAGAGTTCGGCTCAGAGCAAAGAGAAGATAGCCCAGGGCGACCGCCGTCAGCGGACCAAAAATGCGGCGACTCAGGGACGTTTTCCAATCCTTCCAGGAAAGCATGAGAGAGGCGACAACGGTCCCGCCTCCCAGGGCGATCTGGAGAGCCGAGTAGTTGCTCACATGGCCGTGAAAGATGTCCGAGGCGTAGATCGGCATCAAGAGCATGAGAGGGCCCAGGGCCAGGTTCATTCCCAAAAAGAGGAGCAGCATGGCCTTGATCACGGGCTGGTCGGCAAGTTGGGCCCAAGCCCCGGACTTCCAGCGGGAGTTGTCACCTTTTTCAAACGTCTCTGGTCGAGCCAGTCGAATGGTGGTCTCCAGCAACCCACCAATAAAGTATCCCGAGGCGGTGACCAGTAAGAGGCCGGGAAGCGCCCACAGGTGATAGAGCACGGCGGCCAGGGCCGGACCGGCGAAGGTCGCGATGGAGAAGCTGGAGTTGATCATCGCGGTCAGCCTGGAAAGATGCTCTTTTTCGGTCATTCTGGGAGGGAGGCTCATTACCGCGGGGTTGAAGAAGGCCGCCAGAGTGTTGGTCAAAAGCGTCAGCGCGACCAGGGCCGAGAAGAGCTCGTCGGGCTGCCGGCGGGCCCAGAAGAAGGCCAGTAGGAAGAGGAGCGCACGGCAAAGATCGGTCGTGACCACCGTGCGCAATAGCCCCAGGCGAGAAACCCAGCCGCCCGTGAAGCGAGTCAACAGAAGGTGCGGTAGACCACCGGCGGCCACGAACCAGGCGACGTAGGAGTCGCTGTAGGCTTGGGTGATGACCCAGATAAAACCGAGAGTCACCATCTTGTCGCACATCTGAGTCAGCAGCTGAGCGATGGCGAGCTTTCCCGCCCCAGGCACGCTCCAAAGAGAGATGGGCGCGGGTTCCGAACCCGGCTCGGACTCGGACCCCGACTCCGATTCCGATTTTGAGACAGAGCTCATCGAACCCCGGCTGTCAGGCAGACGTGGATGAGCTTCCCGCCCGTCTCGCTCCATACCCAGTCGCCGTCACTGGTGGGGAGAGCCCGCCAGGTCCAACTGGTGAGCTCTTGAGCCAGACCAGGTTGCCGCTCTCCGAATTCTCGGGCCAAGATCTCGGCCGCGCGGGCGGGTTCGGCTGGAAAGTCCGGCCGCACTAAAACCGTGACATCCCCCTTGCCGTCGTGATGGATCTGAAGCTCTCCGTGGTAGGAGAGGCGTTCGGCCAGGCAGCGGTTGAGATCGAAATAGTGCAGGGAGCCTTGGCGCAAAGGGATCAGGTCGCTCTTCTTGCCCAGCAACTGAAAGCGAGGAGCCATTCGACCGCTCTCGGATGGTCGCGTGACCCAACGCCCGAGATCGCCGATGTCGTAGCGCCGGATCGTTTCGCCGCGATGGCCGATAGGGGAGAACACCAGTCGGCCGATGGCCTCCCCACTGACCGGTCGGTCTTCACCAAGCTCGAGGATCTCGAGGTGCATGACTTCTTGGTGGAGGTAGTGCTCTCCAGGTCCGCAGTCCCAAGCCTGGTATCCCATCGGGCCGAGCTCGTTGGAGCCGTAAGCCGCCGAGCGGATGAGCTGGACGCCGAAACGCTCCTTGAGCCAGGCGATCTGGGCCGGATTGAGGTGGTCTCCACCAAAGAAGATTTTTTCCACCGGCCGGCTACGGGAGAGCCGTTCCTCTTGAGAGGTAAAGAGCTTGAGGATACTGGCGGGCATCCCCAGCAGAGTGTTCACCCGCAGGCTCTCCAAGCGAGTGGCGATGGCCTCGTAGTCCTCGTGCTGCCCTTCGGGAAACTGCAGAACCTGGAGGTCCTCCAGAATGGTGAAGAAGGAGAGAAACCCGCCGTAAAGCTTGCCCGAGGCGAACATGTTCATACAGCGATCCGTGCGTGGGTCAAGACCGGCCGCCAGCAGTCCGTCGGCGGCGTGGAGCATGGTGTGGCGATAGTCCTCGTACTCGAAGACCGAATAGACGGGCTCGGCGCTACTGCCTCCGCTACGCACCAACAGTCCACGGTCGGCTTCCTTCATGTCGAGCCGCTGGAAGTCGTCGCGGTTGGTCACGGGATGGGCGGCGAGAGAGGGCGGCGCGAGCTTGAGGTATTGGCTGAAGTCGGTGGTGTCGGAGAGGGCCCGACCGGTGTCCACGCTGACCCTTCGGCTATAGCGACTCAAGGCGTAGACGCCGTCGTGAGGCTCTCCAAGATAGCCGCGCGCCATGCTCCCGGCGGGGCGCACCCGCTGAACACCGGCCACGAAGAACTGTTGGGAGAGCTCCGGATAGCGTTCGGGCGTGGCCAACAGACCGACCGTCTGGAGATACTCGCGCATGGGCCGGAGCGTCTCCACGATACGGTTCGCCGATAACGGTTTCAGCCAGATGGTGCGGTAGAGGGGCGAGGCCTGCAGAGGTGAGAGTGGCTCCACCAGGATGCGCCAGCCTCGGTCTTGACCTTCCAGGACTCGACGCCCGCCCTCCAGCGCTTCGATGCGGTGAACCTCGGTGACGGTGGTGATCTCCGCGGCGACCTCGGGAGGAGGAGCCAGAGAGGGCGTGGCCCGGCTGACCTTGTCGAGGATGGGGGCGAAGTGCTCGGCGAATCGGTGCAGCTCCTCGATGCTTTCCGTTTCGAAATAGACCACCTGAGGGCTAGAGCAAGCTTGCTGCTCATTCCACACGCAGTCCGCGGCCAGCGCCTCCAACTCCACTTCGTTGTCGGCCCTTTCGGCCGCCACGAAGGCAAACGAGATCTTGTGGCCCCAGGGGATGACTCGAGCTCGAGAGGGAGCGACCTCACGGACCGCGGCCACAGCGCTCTCGCCGCCCCAGACGGCGATCCCGTCAGCGCAACAGAGCAGCTTCTCGAGCTCGGCCTTCAAAGACGAGGAGAGCTCGGTGCAGTAGAGATAAGGAGCGATGGTGTGGCTGGGATCGCTTTCGGCCAGCGCCGCCAGCAGCCGGGCGCTGAATCCGTGGTCGTTGCGGCTGGTCTTCAAAACGTTGACGTTACCCGCCATCAAGCCTTCCATCACGCTCAAGAAGCCGACGGTGAGGGAGTTCCCCGAGGCGATGTGGACCAGGAGGCCCAGAGGCTGGTAGGCCTCGAAGAGGTTCTCTCGGTAGTCGAAGCGGCGAGGAAATCGACTGGCCGTCTCCCCCAGCTCCCGAGAGCGTTTTTGTCTTAAGGAGGCGGGTCGAAGGAAGTCGGCGATCAGCTCGAGCTTGGCCGCGAAGGTCTCTTCGGAGACGGTTCCCATCGCCACCGCGCGTTGCCGCAGCTCTTCTCGCAGTTCGGAGTCGTCACCCAGGCGCCGAGAGAGAGCGTTGCAGGCGCTCAACAAATTCTCCCATTCGAGGGGGCGGCTCAGAGCTTGCCCGACTTCGATTTCCAGATCGTCGAGACGAGTCCACAGGGGATCGGTGGTCAGGGGTCTCCCTTGCCAGACTTCCATGGTGATTAGCGCCCTTTCTGGAGGAGTTCAGCGGCCGCGACCGCGCAACTTCTGTTCTTTGAGACTCCGGCCCGCCCTCGAATTCGAAAAAACTCGGTGGGCAGATCATCACCGGCTTCCTCGGGGGCGTGCAGCGAGGCCGCGTCGCCCATGGTCACGCTCAGGGCCGGGACGGAGGTGATGTAAGGCGTGATGAACGAGAGAAACCCCACCTCCCCGTAAGGAAGCGGTTTCAAGCTCCGGTAGTCTCTCACGAAAGCCCGAGACCAAATCGGAACACGCATCTCCTGATACTTGTCGGCGATGTACGGTATCGAGTGCTCGGTGGAGCCGTAGCCGTCGGTGATGCGGTCCGAAGCCAGTCCCAATCGTTCGGCGATCAGGTCATGGAACTCTCGACGGCCGATGGCTTTGCCGGTATGGCCTTTCCAGCCACCGGCGGTGAACACCAGTGAATCAGGATGGAGCTGAAGAGGGGGAAGTCCAAGATCGACCATCTGTTGGAGGGTGAAATAGAAAAAAGCCGGGATCCCCATGATCCGGACCGGCTCTTGTTGTTCGGCGAACCGCCGCAGGCGCTCCACTGCTCCGAAAGCGTCGAAACGGTGGCCTTCCGTCCCTCCGGCCCAGCGCAAGGCATAGAAGGTCTCCTTGGCGGGGGCGAATGAGCAGAGGAAGTTGGCCGTATAGGAGGTTCCGATCTTTTGCTCCGGTCGCGGTTCGTAGTTGAACAAGAGATAGTTGGTAGGCTGTTCGGGACGGAGCCAACCTCGAAATTCAAAGATCCTGGAGATCATGCGTTGAGCCGAACGAATCGACCATTCGTCGAAAAAGATTTGAGATTTTTGCCCGGTGGTTCCCGAGGAGGTCAGGTGCACGGAGACTTCCTCCTCGGGTATGGAGAGCCAGACGTTTCGTTTGAAGAAGTTGGCCGGAATGGTGGGAAGCTCCGACCAGGAGGCGATCGTCCGGGCCTGCTCTTCTCGAAATCCACTCTGCTTTAGTAGCTGATGGTAGGCCGGGCAGCGCTCCCGGTGCCAGGCCACCGCCTGGACCATGGCTTCGATAAAAAGAGTGTCGAGCTCCGAGCTTGCCGCGTAAGGGGTGGTGAGGTCGCAGAGTTCTTGGACCTTGTCCAAGCAGTCCGGGTCCGGCACCCGCAGATGTTCCCAATCGACTCGATCGTGGGTCGCGACACCAGCCTGATTCACTTTAGAACTCTCCTTCACTCGGAACAAGGAGTGGTTCTAAAGTGGTGAGTCACCTCCTCCAAAGGAGCGA
>JBBCJA010000035.1:0-69829 GCA_037189585.1 Selenomonadaceae bacterium
TGTTGGAAGAGACTTCCCCAGGAGTGGTCTCGATGGGACCGTTGTCACCCATCGGGATTGTCACTTCCGCGATCTGGCCTACATCCAGCGCCGGCATCTCTGCCAGCGGGCGAGGGGTGATGTTGGAAGAGACTTCACCAGTGGTGGTCTCGATGGGAGTCGGGTCGGCGGTCACATTGACCGTCTCGTTAATACCGCTACGGATCAGAGGAAGATTCAGATTTTGACCGGGACGGAGAAAATTGGGATTGGCCAGACCAGAGTTACGGGCGACCTGATTGATCAGACCCTTCTCCGCGATCTCTTTCTTGGAGAAACCGGCGTTGAGGAGAATCTTGTAGAGACTGTCGCCCGACTGGACCTTGTACTTGCTGAACTCCGCCTTGTTGCGATTGGCTTCCGTGGAAGCGGCGAACTTGCGCAGGTCGTTTTGGCCGCCGACATCGAGACCGCTCTGGTTTCCGGCGCTGCCGGTATAGCCGTCGTTGATCTGATACTGGAAAGCCTCGACCCCATTGTGGGCCGACTCGTGGGTCAAACCGATGGGGGAGATGTTGAAGTTCGCGAAGTTGTTGTTCAGATTGATTCCGATTGCCATAATGTTATTCGTCCTTTCGCCCGCGGCGTTGTTTTCTTGAAGTAAAAATAGCAGGAGCGATTCCGAGGTAAATTCGAGCGGGACCCGTGAATGTTAACAATTTGCGACGATCTGTGGTAGAAATTTAAAAGTGCCAGACATCGTGCTCACCACTCTCAACGCGCGCTTTGCCCATAGCGCTTTCGGCCTTCGCTATCTCTTCGCGAATATGGAAGAGTTGGCCGAGCGCACCACGCTTCGAGAGTTCAGCCTGGGCTTGCGCGAGCGCGACATGGTGGAAGCGATCCTGTCAGAGCGGCCAAAGATTGTCGGGCTGTCCGTCTACATCTGGAACGTCACCGCTCTGACCACCGTCTGCCAGCTACTCAAGGCGGTCAGACCCGACCTTATTGTCGTGGTGGGCGGTCCCGAGGTGAGCCACGAGTGGGAGAGCTCACCCCTTGTGGAAACGGCGGATTATCTTATCCGAGGCGAGGGAGATTTCGCCTTCGCTCAACTCTGCCGGGAGCTCCTAGGTGGAAATCAGCCCCAATCCAAGGTTATTGACGGCGGCCTTCCTCCACTGGAGAAACTCAAATCGCCTTACGCTCACTACAGCGACTTCGATCTCGAGCACGGACGGATCATCTATGTGGAGGCATCGCGTGGCTGTCCTTTTCGTTGTCACTTCTGCCTCTCATCTCTGGATAAGACCGTTCGAGCCTTTCCCTTAGATCCGTTTTTAGAAGAGATGGGCCGTCTTCTTCAGCGCGGTGTCCGCCACTTCAAGTTTGTCGATCGTACTTTCAACCTGAAGGCCGAAACCTCCGAGCGAATCCTGAGCTTTTTCCTGGAACGATATCAAGAAGGGCTCTTCCTCCATTTCGAAATGATCCCCGACCGGCTGCCGGACAGTCTCAAGCCGCTCATCCGCGCCTTCCCACCCGGAGTGTTACAGTTCGAAGTGGGCATTCAGAGCTTCGACCCCGAGGTCTGCGCTCGTATCGGGCGACGGCAGAATTTCACGGCGCTGCGGGAAAACCTCACCTTCCTGGCGGAGCATACGGGGGTTCACGTGCATGCCGACCTGATCGCGGGCCTGCCCGGAGAGGACCTGGAAACTTTTGGGCGGGGATTTGATCAACTGGCCGCCCTCAAGCCCGCCGAAATCCAGGTCGGGATTCTCAAGCGCCTCAAGGGCACCCCGATCACCCATGCCGAACCTTGTTGGCGAATGACCTACGCCTCGGAGGCGCCCTATGAAGTCATTCACACCTCGGTGCTCAGCTTCGAGGACCTCCAGCGGTTGCAGCGCTTTTCCCGCTATTGGGATCTTGTGGCCAACAGCGGACGTTTTCCTCAAGCTCTCCCGAGACTTCTAAGAGAGTCTCCCTTCACGAACTTTCTCGCTTTCTCCGATTGGCTCTACTCCGAAGCCGGAGCCACTCACGGGATCGCCTTGTCGCGCTTGGAGAAACTCCTAGAAAGTTACCTCGAAGGGCGGCGCGTCGTGACCTTGGGCTCCAACGAGGCGTTGAACCCCACGCTTCCTAAACGTCAGGCTCAGCGCTTGCGAACGGTCTAGAAATCGCCGTTGGCGACCCTGGAGACAGCGCTGCAGTGATCGGCGCCCTTGACCGAAACAGACTTCCCCGCGTTGAGACCGTCGGCCACATTCTTGAAATGGCGGCTGTCCGGCTTCATCATTCCATCCTCGGTGCCAAGATAGATGGTGGATTTCACCGATTTGGGCAGTTCGGTGGTCTCTAACTTTTTCTGAAACTGCGACGCCGTGGCCATGTCCTTGCCCGGCTTAGCACCGCCGAACAGCGAATCGAGCCCAGGAGGAGCCAATAACGCCGTGTTGGCGACCCCGCTGCCTCCAATCATAGGATTGACCATCTTGTGATCGATCTTTCCTCCACCCAGGTTTCCCGATTCATGCATTTTGCGTAAAGAGTCGACAGCGATTCTGCTTCCCATACTATGACTTGCGATGTTGAGTTGGCGTCCGGGGTTTTCAGCGCGAAGGCGGGCCAACTCTCGGGCCAGATCGTCGCTGGTATCCCCCAGCCGAGTCCTCTGGTCATCGTAAGCAAAGGCATGGACCGTCTCGCCTCGGCGCTTGGCCGCGTCGTGAAAGGCTTGCATCGACTTGGGAGAGTCGTTGATCCCGTGGACCGTGACGTTGATCGGTTTGCTTCGACTTCCCTGGTGCACCGGCATCAGACCGCCATGACCGCCATTGGCTTTCAGGAAAGCCTGTTCAGAAGCTTCAGAGAGAGCTTCGTTGGAAATTGTCACGCTGTCTTGAGAACCTCGCGAGGACGGCTGTTGGATAGGCTGAGATTTGGGGAGCTGGGTGTCCTGGTAGCGATTGACCGGTTTCGTGAGGGTGAGGCGGCTTCCAATAGGGGGCATGGCGACTTCTCCTTTTCTTTACGAGAACCACCTTAGAGGACCCGACCGAAAGAGTGACCTTGAAAGAGAAGCGGAGGATGTGAACGCGGTGTTAATCTTTAGCCGGAAGCCAACCCTTCTGGGGTGGTGTCCACCAGAAGAATCGCGGGCGATAGATGTCGGCATCGGCTACCACTTTGGCCAGATCCGAGGTGTTAACGTTGTAGGAGATCAAAAGTCGACCGTCTCGAGCCAGCTCCGGGTGGGCCTTGGCGTTGTAGGCGAAGACGTCCCCTTGGTGTTCCGGCGCTTTGGCCACCTCCACCGGCTCACTCCAGGGGCCCTCGGGAGCTTTGGCATAGCGACAGATGATATCCGGGCCCATCCCTCCGGCGTCGGTCCCGAGGTAGAGGTAACCGCCGTCGGAGGTTCGGTGAACCGAAGCTTCCATGGCCGCTCCCGAAAAGAGAGAAACGACCTGCTTTATGTCGCGATTCCACTCTTGACCATCAAAAAAACGCCAGGCTCCCGGGCGACTCATCTGACCTCGCGGGACTCGAGCCAGAACGCTATGGCGCCCTCCCGCCTTGTCGTGCACCCCATAGAGATAGTCCCAGGACGGCGTTCGAAGGACAGCCGGTCCAAAGGTGATCAACTCACCCTTGTCCGAATGAAAAAAGGGAAGACGAGCCAACTCCACCACCCGAGCGCGCTCCCGTTCCAGACGATAGCGAGCGTACCACAATCCGACTTGGCGAAAGCCGAAGCCGCCGTCTCCATGACCATCGAACTCTCCTAACAAAATCTCACCGTCATCCGTCCCGTCGAAGAGCCAGAACCAGCTCTTCTTTCCAGGTGGAACAAAGACCGGAGCGGGTAAAAACTCCACGCCCTGCTCTCTCTGAAGAACCATCGAGTTGTTTACAAACCGGAAAGGCTCTTGTCTTGCTCCCTCGACGACCTCTCCGAAAAAGGTATCGGAGAAACCCCAGAGCGTACCCCCCTCGGACTGAGGATAGGAATAGGTGCCATCGGCCCCCGTCCAGTCGCTAGCACGGCGAAAGAGATTCTCGTACTCGGGGGCTGGAGAAACGGATTGAGCCGCCGCGCCGCTGGAGCAAAGAAGCATCAGTAGCAAGAAATAAAACCATCGATAGATCATCTTGTGAACTGGATACCAAGGCCACCTTAGCCGTTCCTTTCGTAGCCTACAAATCCAGGAGTGAGAGCTCACAGTGGCGCAGTGACCAAGTCATGAAAATAGTACATACGTGCCTGAGAGTTTTCGAGCTAGAACGTTCACTTGGGTTCTACCAATCCGTTTTTGAATTCTCCGAGTATGAAAGATATGTCTTTGAGCATTTCACCTTGTGCTATCTTCGCGCACCCGGCAGTACCTATGAGTTAGAGTTGACGCTCAATCACGACCGGACAACGCCATACTCCCACGGTGAAGGATATGGACATATCGCGCTCGTCGTCGACGACCTTCTAGAGGTTCTGTCTCGCTACCGCGCCACCGGCGCCGAAGATGGAGACATGAAACAACTTGAACATGAAGGGAAACTGCTAGGTCAGTTCTTCTTCGCCACCGATCCTGATGGTTACAAAATTGAGGTTCTGGCTAAATCTGGACGTTTCGCGAGCCAGGGATGAACTTTCCAGGTCTCTTGAGAAGAAATAAGTAGGGTGAAGGTAGAGTTTTCACATGCGGAGGGAACGCGCCGTCAGGTCGGAGTACCGCCTGGCGGACTTGTCGTTGGCCGCACCACGGCCCAAGCGGACTTTGGGCTGGATTGGGACAAAAAAGTCTCTCGCCGTCACGGCCGTCTGTTCTACCAAAATCAAAAACTTTACTACGAAGACCTCGGGAGTTCCAATGGAAGCTGGTTGGATGGAACGCGACTCGTATCTCCGGTCGAGCTTTCGGTGGGGCGAGTGGTCATTCTCGGCGATACCAAACTCACACGTATCGCCGACCCGCCTCCTATAGCCGACTCCAGCTCCTCGGCCACTCGCGAGGGTATGACGCTCAAGCTGCGCGGTAAGGTCGATAAAGGTGGCCTGGCCGACGTGATCGGCGGCTCCGGCTCGCTTGGTGGATACATGGTGGAGCTGGCCAAGATGGTCAACTCTCTGCTCAGCGCCACCGATCGCTCGGTCATCGCCAACACGCTCAAGCATCTTTACAACATCATTCCCGCCGCCCACCGTATCTACGTGATCGCCTGGCCGCCCGAGGAAAGCGGTCATTACCAGCACTTGATCCCACCCCAGGATCTCGTCGCGGGAGAGAGTTTAGACCAGGTCGGCGGTGTCAGTAACAGCCTGGCCAGCCTGGCTGTTAAACGGCGGGAGGCGCTTTTGTTTTCCGAAGGGGAAGCACCCAATCTCGATGTCCGCTACAGCGCCATTCTGCGCGGCATCCGTTCGGCAGTTTATGTCCCTCTCATTTCCAGCAACGCCGACGTCTTGGGTGTCTTCTGTGTGGACTGCCCAGTCCCGTCCATCCCCTTTGATGAGGACAGCTTCGAATTTTTGCGCGCCGTCGGCGGACTGCTCTCCACCACCCTGGAAGCCGAGCGCCTGCGCGAGGAAGCGCGCGTGCGGGAGATGGAAACCCGGCAGGCTGAGGCCCATCGCGAGTCGCTGGCCAACTTTCTCAAAATCGCTAGCCATGACCTGAAGAACCCGCTGACAGTGGTGCGTGCCTGCGCTCAGCTGATCGAGCACGTCAACGACCTACCTAAAGTCAAGGACCTCGCCTCCCGCATTTTAGATGCTGAGATGAGGGCGGAAGCCTTGATCAAGGCTTATCTGGAAGTCTCCGAACTGCAGAGTTCCCAGGCCATGGAGTTGGAAAAAACCGAGGTAGATCTTCATCAATTGGTGGAGAACGAAGTGCGCTTCATTCAGACCGCCTTTCAAAATCGCTGCCAGAACATCACCTTCGAAAATCAGGTCGGTGGAACAAAAGTTCAGGCAGATCAACAGAAGCTGAGCCAGATCCTCAACAACCTGATCGGCAACGCCGCGAAATACACCCTCAACGAGGGGACCATCACCATCTCGGCTGTTCCTGCCGGACAAGAGATCGTGATCAGTGTCAAAGATCAGGGCGTGGGCATCTCTGTGGAAGACCAGGCCAAGCTTTTCAAAGAATTCCAGCGGGTGGGAGATCGCTCGGTCGCTCCGGGCACCGGTCTGGGTCTATGGCTGACTGCGGCCTTGATCAAGGCTCATGGCGGACGAATCTGGGTGGAGAGTCAGGTCGACGTCGGCTCCACCTTCTTTGTCGGCCTTCCGGCTTGAGAATGGACTCCGCAGGGCTTAAGCCTCTAGCAAAGGAAGGAGGAGATATGCAACCCATTCATAGTGAGAATGTCTCCTGGGAGACCAGAGATCGGGGTGTTCGAGAGGCCGAACTGTTCGCCCAGACACACGGCACTGACGAGGTCCGCGTCGACCTGGTGGAGGTCCCTTCCGGTGGCTACATTCCGCCCCACAAGCACCAGCAACGACGAGAGTTTCTTACCATCTTGCTTTCCGCTGGAGCCCAGGTCCAACTCGGCGAGCGGATCTTTCGACCCACCGCAGGCCAGGTTTTTCATCGAGAGCCGGGCGACATTTTCGCGCTGACCAACGACACCCCTCACCCTTTTCGCTACACCGTGACGCGATTCGGGTTTCAGGCTAGCGACGTCGAGTGGCTCCCCCAAGAGCAGCCCGCCACGACTTGACCACTTGCCCCATCGGCTACGTTCTAGCGGGCGAGGAGCACGACGCGGCTGCCCTCATCAGACACGGAATCGCCGCCGAGAAAGTCGGTTTCGGCTTTCTTTTTGTCTCCGACCATTTCCACCCGTGGCTCCATGAGCAAGGACATAGCCCCGCAGTTTGGCCGATTCTAGGCGCCCTGGCTCAAGCAACCGAGGAGATCGAGCTTGTCTCGGCTGTCTGTTGCCCGGTCGTGCGTTGGCATCCCACCGCACTGGCTCAGTCCGCCGCCACTGTGTCATCGCTCTCCGGCGGGCGCTTCACCCTGGGGCTAGGAACCGGCGAGCTTTTGAACGAGCACGTCACGGGGTTGGAGTTTCCTTCCTACGTCGAGCGCGCAGAGCGCTTGGCTGAAGCGGTGGGGCAGATTCGAGCGTTATTGAGCGGTGAAGAAGTGACCTCGCGAGGTCATTACTTCACAACCCATCGGGCCCAGCTTTTTGACCCCGCTCCCGACCTGCCGATCGCCATCGCAGCCTCGGGTCCAAGCTCGGCACGACTGGCGGGAAGCCACGGAGACGGACTGATCGGTCTTGCCGGAGACACCGAGGTGGTGGAGACTTTCGAAAAGTCGGGAGGACGAGGTAAACCAAAGCGAACCCAGCTCTCCGTCTGCTGGGGTGCGGATCAGCTCGAGGCCGAGCGTTTGGCCCATCGCCTTTGGCCTGTGGTGGCGCTGGAAGGCACGCGTTTCGCCAACCTGCGCACGCCCGCGGAAGTCGAAGCGGCATGCTCTGAAGTGACGATTGAGCATGTCGCCGCGGCCATCGTTTGTGGCCCCGACCCAGAGCGCTATCACGAGATGATTCAAAACTGTCTGGAGGCCGGCTACGATGGAGTCGCCCTGCACCAGGTCGGATCGGACCAGAGCGGGTTTTTCGAGTTTTACCAACGAGAACTGCTGCCTCGCTACTCCACCTAACCTACTGTGTACAGTAGGTTAGCGCAGCTTGTTGCCCAAAAACGAGTTGAAGAACCAACCCAGGACGTCCAGCCCTCCGCCTTTAGAACCGCCTCCGCGCAGCCCGTCGCGGATCTGCTGACTCACCTCTTCGTCCCCTTTGAGACCGCGCGACTTGTGGATGTCGGTGATCTTGCGTAGCTCGCCATGGTCGAACCAGATCCCGCGGCACCCCCGGCAGACATCCACGGCGATCCCTCCAACGTGGGGTCGTTCCATCCCTTTCAAGCAGCGGGGACAAGCTCGAGCTCTGGCTGAAATCTCATAGGTGTGATGAATCGAACCTCCGCCCACCGGAATGAGTCGCTTCATCAACTCCGGAGATTTATAGAATTCGGCCAGTTCGGCGCGGTCAAACCAGGTACCCAGGCATTCGGGACAGCTATCGACCTCGAGTCCCGTGGCGCTATCCTTGAGAACGTCCAACTTTCGGTCTTTACAGGCCGGGCACGATAACTTTCCCATGGTCGATTCCACCTCTCAAAAGTTTACAAGTTCAAAGCCATTTTTAGTCAAAGTTTGAGCTGTACCCTGTAACATTCTTTTAAAGATAGAGAAAAGCAGGCAAGTCATAGAAACCATGGATATTCAAACTCTCTCAGGAAACGCCGCGTACCAGCGTATGCAATCGATGAAGGAAAAGGCGGGTCCCCTTCCTACCTCAGGTCGAATTCGACAGGCCATGGATTCCGACAACGACTACATCTATGTCAACAAACAGTATGACGCCGGGGTTAAAGGTCCAAATCAGATCGATAGAGTCAGTATCGGTTCCCTTGATGCCAACAGTGTTGAAACTTTTCTATTGACCAACCAGTCTCTCAAGCACTGCTATGGCAACCGGCAGAGAAATCTTAACGTCGACGCCAATTGCGTGTTCCATCAAGGACCGTTCAGATAGTGGGGCGACTCTGGCGAACTTCTAGAAGAAGCTCGGCCAGGTTGAGAACATCGACCGGCCAGTAGAGTCGCGGGCGCGGCTGGCGGCAATGGCGGAGGGCCCTGGCCGGTCGACAGGTTTGCACGGAAAGTCTCCACTGATCGGGGATGGCCGACAGGCCTTGGAAAGCGCCTAAGAGCGCACCCACGATGGCGGCGTTGGTATCGGTGTCGCCACCCCTTCGGACCGTTTCGACCACGGCGTCTTTGAGCGCGGTCTTTCGGTAGAGATGAGCGAAGGCGTTGACAAAAGCGATCTTGATCCAGCCCATCTGGTGTATGAACTCCCCGGGTGGACCTGCCTGGGCCTCGGTGAGAAACTTTCGAACCTCCGGAGCAGCCTCCTGGAAAGCTTTTCCCAGCGCCTCCTCCACGCTTTCTCCTTGAACACCTCGTGAGATGGCTTGAGTGAAAGTTCGACAACATTCACCGCAGAGAGGGTGAGGGTGGGTCAACGCGCTGTCGGTGGGAGCGATGGTAGTCAGCTGTTCTGGCGAGAAAGCTACCCCTAGGGGGCTGCACCGCATCAAGGACCCGTTGGCTTGAGACTCGCTATTGAGAGTGCCTCGCAGCGCGTCGGCGGTGGTCCGTCCGATGTCGAAGGGATCGGAATAGAGCCAGTCCACGTAGCGTAGCGAGACTTTGTGCTCACGATACTCTCCGTCATCGGTGAGCTGGCGAGCTAAAATGAGTGCCATCTCGCTGTCGTCGGTAGGTTGCCCTGCGAAGGTGTGCCAAACCCCTCCGTCGCGCAGTTCCTGCGGCCCTTCTGGGTAAAGCTTGGCGATGGTCGTTTCGTCTTTGAACTCGACCAGAGAACCCAAGGAATCTCCCGCGATCTGTCCCAAGAGGACTCCCTGGGCTCGCTCTAAAGAGAGCTCCGCTCGTTTCCAGTTCCGGCTGTTAGGTAGCGAGCTCAAGTGGCTGGTTCTGCTGGTTTTCAGCACCTCGCGAGGCTCCGGCTTGCGCAGCTCGAGAATGGCTTCACGGTCCCCGCCCATAATGACGGTAGGGTCGAGCTCCGGGCGGTAGATAAGCGGCGCCTCGATGTCGCCGTGCCAGGCTACCAACATCTTCCCGGCCGCCAAGAGCAGGGCATGACCTGCCGCGACGTCGTGGGCGTTGAGATACACTAAGGATTGAGCGGCCCGCGCGTCGCCCACCGCAGCCAGTGCGAGGCGATAGGCGATGGAGGGCATGGCTAGAAATCGAGCCGGCTGTAGCGCCAGAAGGTTGGCCTCTGAACGCTGATCGGCGTCTTGACTGATCACCACGATGTCGCTGGGGCGCAAGGGTCCGCTATGCTCGGGAGGCGTCCACGACTTTCCCTGTCGACGCAAGCCTAGTTCTGGACCTCCCGAGATCAGATCTCCGGAATCGTTGGGATAAAGGGGAGCGTGGACGACTCCTAGGGCCGGTCGATTGTGGTGAAGCAAGCCGATGGAGACCGAGCTTCCGCGAAAGCCGCGCAAGAAGGCCGACGTGCCGTCCTGAGGGTCGACCAACCAGCGATATTCGGCGTCTTCCGGTCCGCTTTTGCCCAGCTCTTCCCCCAACACCGCTGAACCTGGAAGTAGCGCGCGCAGGCGCTCGGACAAAAAGGCCTCTACTTCCGTGTCGATGTCGGCTTTGTCTCGATAGCCTCGAGGACCCCTGGGACGGTAAAACTCCTGACGGATCATCTCACCCGCCTGTAGCGCGAGATTCTCGAGTGCCTTTAGATATCGTTCCATCACGAAAGTCCTTTACGACTTTGTCGTTTTAGCCTCCCAGTAGGAGTTCGGCGCGCGTGGGGAAAGGCCCAATGATGTCTTTCCCCGTCAGTCTCGAAATCCCGGTCGCTTGGGGCGATATGGACGCCTTCGGGCACGTCAACAACACGATCTTTTTCCGCTACTTCGAATCCACTCGAATCACCTACTTCGGCAGAGTGGAAGCTTCGATACCCGATCCGCTAGACTTTCACCCCATCGTGGCCAGCACCCGCTGTGACTATCTCTCACCGGTAGTCTTCCCCGACACCGTCACAGGTCGCGCGCGGGTCAGTCGTCTCGGAAACTCCAGCTTCACGATGGAGTACGAACTGGCCAGCGAGGCTCAGAGAAAAGTGGTGGCCAAGGGAGAGGCCACTATCGTCAATATCGACATCACCAGCGGGAAATCCCAAGCCCTACCGCAACCCTTGCGCGAGGCGATCGAAGCTTTGGAGAGCTCAATCCGCTCCTGATATCCGCTGGCCCACCGAGGCCAGAAGTGTGTTTCGAGCCAAAATGTCGTCAGCCTCAGCCCACAACTGGGCCGAGCGCAGAAGGTGGACTCCCCTGGCGCGGGCGGCCGAGAGGATCGGATGACCCGGCGGCCATTTTCTCTCGGCGGCCAAAAGAGCGCTCTTGATATTCACCTCTCCCGGTTGCCCCTTGAGATTGAGAAGCCGGCCCGCTTCTAACTCATGAGCCAACTCCGTCACCTCAGGCGGTAGCGATCCGGTCAGGCGCGCCCCGTAGCGCAAGCGACGTCGGAGGTCTCCCGCCGAGCCGGCCAAACGAGTCAGATCAGGCAAGAAAAAGCTCTGAGCCTCAGGCCACTCGGCCTCGCGTAGCTCCACCGCGATCTCCTTCCAGCGCAGCGCCTCCCGACGACGTTGAGGTCCTTTCGGTGGGGCGAAAGCCAGGAGATCGCTCAGCGCCTCGGCCGCCTTGAGCTCTACCTCGCGATGGAGTAGCTCTCGAAGAAGAGACTCGGCCTTCTCGAAATCCCACAAAGCCAGGTAGGCATAAGTTAGCGCCAGTGACTCCTCCGTGAGGGCCAGAGCCTCCCTCGGTCGCCCCAAATATCTGGCCAGGACGGCCGCGTCCGTGGCTCGCTGAAGGGGTGTCGCTATGTCGGTTGAGCCCGCCAAGCACCGCAACACGACGCGGGTATCCTCATCCTCCCACGCTGTCCGTCGCGCCTGAGCCAGTTCTCTCAGCCGCTCCCAGAGAATCGCCGTCTCCCCAACTCTTCCCGCGAAGAATCGCTCGCGCGCGGCACCTCGTAAAGTCCGATTGAGACGTTTCTGCAAAGCCTTAGCCTCCTCCGACTCGAGGGGAAGCTGGATCAGATCGCGCAAGAGCTCGTGCCACAGCGTTCGATCCTGGAGATTGCGAGAGTATCGCACTTCCTTGAGCCATCGTTCCGCCGAGACGGCTTGCCGCTCTTGACCTCGTGAACGAAAGACCGCGGCGAGCTCCGGTACCGTCGCCGAGAGAGGTTCGACGAGTTCCTCCGGTAGAGGTCTGGTGTGGCGAAGGCGATCGATGATCAGGTTCTCTCCTTCTCGGCGTAAGCTGGCGAGAAGCTGCTCAAAAGCTTGATCCTGGGCCAACTCCGTGTGAGAGACATTCTTTCTCAGATATCCCACGGCAACGGCCCCGGAAAGGATGGAATATCCCAATATGGAGGTAGGGAGAGTGAAGGTCACTCCGTTGAGAATGATGCTCATCCCCTCTTTCTGACAGCTCTGTGGAGGTCCTACACAAAGAACGGCGGAGTAATCTCCCTCCGAATCTCGCTTGTCGCGCAGACAGTAGGGCGACCCCTTCGGGTCTGGAGCCTCGAACGGTAGGCCCAACGCTCTGTGGCGAAGATAGCGCCACGCGACGGTTTGGGGCGAAAGACCACACGACACCACCTTGCTCACGTTTTTTCCTTGAAGATACAGACGCGCGGGGCCTTGACGGGCGTACTCGCTTAGAAGTTTTTGCTCGGCGAACCCACGAGCCCAACGAATCACGTTGTGCAACATGATGGGTTCGCGCACCCTGACTCGACTGCCCGGGGTACCGGACGGCCAGGGACACTCCCGCAAAGAGTCCACTTGAAGCTGCTCCTTCCCCACTCGGAGGCGACAGCCCGCTTCACCGCTCCAAGTCTCCACGCTGATCGTGGCCTCGGAACGGGCACGAACGGCGATCAGAGCCACTGCGAGCTCTTCTAACCCGCGGTCTCGAGGTTGCAACAGGTGATTCCAGATTTCGCGCAACTCGCTATCGCCGAAGACACGGCCGTCGAAAAAGAAAGTGAGCTCGGTGCTGGTCTGATCCACCCGCAAATTCCGGGCTCCTCCAGCCACGGCCGAGGCGACCAGATTCAAGACGTAGCGATGAGGATCGGGAAGGGCGAACTGGGATAGCTTTTCCCTAGCTTGATTCCATGAGATGGTGAAGACTCCCCATGAGTCGGCCGTGCCGCTAGTCTTCATCCTCTGGAGCAGGCTCTCCAGCTCGTCCTCGTGCAAGGAGACGCCTCCGCTTTCGGAAAGTAATCCTCGATGTTCGGCCGCCTTCGTCCCGCCAAGCTCCACCCTGAAGATCATGCGCGATATCGCGCGGACTTTTGTGGAAGCTGTCAAAGCATGGCCGAACTCGGGCGTCCTTGGAGCTTGGCCACCAGCTACGACATCGCCTTTCTGCACAGCGTGCTGGCTGCGCTGGAGGGAGCGCCTTTCGTTTCTCGTCCCTGCACAGCCTGGCCCTGGCGGGATGTGACCGCGCGCGAGCTTTCGCCTCAGTCTCGGCGCTGGCTGAGTAGCGTGAACCTTTTGTTAATGGAAGCCAAATGTCGCGACGATGTGGAGGACGGATCCGCCTTGAGAGGAGGTTTTGGCCTGCGGCTCTTGTCCAGGAAGAGCGGGCAGGCGGCACAGACTCTCCAAGCCAGCGGTTTCCCGTGGAATCTGATCTGCGAGCTTCCCAAGCGCCAAGCCCGGGTGGAGAGAGGCGCTAAGCCGAGTCTAGATATATTGTCGCTCCCGACCTCCCAAATGCTGGGAGAAATCTTCGCCCATCTAGCCGTTTTAACAAATCTTCCGGCTCACTCTCCGGCCTTGCGGCGTCTCGGACTCGGATTGGGAGGCGCGCTTTATCTCAAGGACGCGCTGGAAGATCTCGATTCGGATGTCCGGCGTGGGCGATTCAACGCACTCACCGCATCGGGACGTACTCAAGCCGAAACCCTGGCCCTGATGCATCGCGAGGTAACCCGCGCACGGTCCGGACTAGCTGAACTAGCCTTACCAGAACTTTCAAATCTTGATCCGATCCTTTTAGGACTGTTGCCTCTAAGGAAAGAGAGCCCACCACTTTGGCTAGGGGCGAGACTGCGACAAACCAGGGCCGGTGTTTGCGAGATCCTCCTCTGCTGCGGCGCCGATCTCACTCTGCAGGCTTGCTGTTATGGATGCTGCGAGGGCTGTTCTCTTTGCGCGAAAAAAGCTGCTCCCGCCGACGAGCCCTCCGTTCTCACCACAAGCCCGTCCCCGGTCCCCTCGCTCACTTGTCCGGCTTGTGACTACCCCATGACGTGCACTCACGCGGCTGGTGTCGAATACGACGAATGCCAACGTTGCGCCGGACTCTGGCTAGACAGGGGAGAACTGCAACAGCTAGCTCAAGCCGAAAAGCTGCCTTATCAGCTCGTGCACCGTCGCCCTCCGGCCGATGCTCCCGAGCCGCGAGCCGAAGGGACCCGCTCCTGTCCAAGATGCGCTCAGATCATGTCGGTGATGACCGTGCGTGGGGTCCGGCTGGACTTTTGTAGCGACTGTCAGGGTCTGTTTCTCGACCACGGCGAGCTGACTCGATTTCTCGAATCACAAGGCTCCTAGACCTGCCTTTTCGAAAGGCTGGCGGTATGAGCAACGTACCCGTCGTCGACATTTCCCAGGATCCCCAGATCGCCTCCCAAAGACTGCGAGCCGCATGTCTTGAGCACGGATTCTTCTATATCTCGGGACACGGAGTGAGTCAGGAACTCGTCGATCGTCTGGACCATCTGAGCCATCAATTTTTCGCACTCCCCACGGAGGAGAAGACGAAGATTCGGATGGAGTTGGGCGGGCGGGCTTGGCGCGGCTATTTTCGAGTGGGAGATGAACTGACTTCCGGCAAGCCCGACCAGAAAGAAGGGATCTATTTCGGCTCGGAGCTCGGCGACGAACATCCCGAGGTCCAGGCCGGCAGTCCGATGCACGGGCGGAATCTGTTTCCCGAATCGCTCCCGGATTTCGGCCCCACGGTGCTCGAATATATGGAGGCGGTGGAGCAGGTCGGCCATCGCGTGATGGAGCGCTTGGCTCTCAGTTTAGGCCTGGAACCATCCTATTTCGCCGATCGTTACACTAGTGAACCTTTGACTCTTTTTCGTATTTTCCACTATCCTAGTATGAATCCGGGCCCGGAAGAGACCTGGGGAGTGGGAGAGCACACCGACTACGGAGTCCTCACCATCTTGCGCCAAGACGAGATCGGTGGGCTGGAAGTGAAGTCTCTCCAGGGCTGGATCGCCGCTCCGCCCATTCCGGGAACCTTCGTCTGCAACATTGGGGACATGCTCGACCGGATGACAGGTGGACTCTATCGCTCCACTCCTCACCGCGTGCGTAACGAAAGTGGGCGTTCCCGGCTCTCTTTTCCCTTTTTCTTTGACCCGAACTTTCGAGCCGAGGTCAAACCGATCCAAGGACTGGAAAAAGCTCGGGAAGACCAGCATCAGCGATGGGACGGAGCCAGCGTGCATCAATTTCAGGGCACCTACGGCGAATACGTGCTGGGTAAAGTCTCGAAGGTTTTCCCTCAACTGGCGGGTGGACTTTAGTTATCCGCCCAGACTCGCTCCCAGGATGGCGACCTCGATATCACACATCTCCTGACCCTCTTCCTTATGGCGATTAAGGAAGTTCATGTAGGGGCAGCGTGCGTGATTTTTCTTCTCCATACTCTAAGAGTAACCTTAGTGGGGTCTTAGACCTAGAGCCGAATATTAACGAGATTGTTAGAGATGTTAAAAAGTTGTGCTATCCTCTAACAGTTTTGCCACAAACGACCTCCCATTTCCGTCCTGCCGCCATCCATAAAAAAAAGCCCCCGCGTTGGCGAGGGCTTTTTTACCGGATTTGGTTTAGAGGCGGTCAGCGTAAGGCCCGGTCACCGGATAGCTGTAAGGCTGGTCCTTGAACACGGCCACGGCGGCCATAATCGAGGGAATCAAGAGCAAAAAGCCCAGGATAAACATAGCGGGCACGAAGAGTAGAGCGCCCAATCCGACGGTCGCGAAACTGAAGGCAAAGCCGGCCGCGCCCAGGACCGTTCCCCCTACTAAACATCCGCCTTGCCAGACCATTGCCTGCTTGGCATGCCCTGTCACGAACGGAGAGGAGTCTTTCTTCACCAACCAGATGACGAGAGGGAAGAGCAGATATCCGATTCCCGTCAGGAATCCCAGGTGGGCCGCCAGAGCCAAAATTTTATCTTCCGTGCTGTATTCTTTCATTTTGAAGACCCCTTTCAGTCGCCGTTTCCTACTAAGCAATTTAAACAGGTATCGAGTTTCCTGTAAAGTGGGTTACTTCACAAATCTCGAATCTTGGGAATGGCGGGAACCAATGCGCCGGCCAAGGTAACCCCGACACCACACAAGACAAAGATCGAAGCGAAGCTCAATCTCTCGGCGGCCAGGCCCGAGAGAAAGTAGGAGATAGGGAAACACGCGGTGGCGATGGTCTCCACCAGCGAGAAGACCCGCCCCTTAAGGGAATCCGGTGTGAGTTTTTGTAGCATGGCTGTGAACTGAACGTTGACCACGGCAAGACACGCTCCGGTCAGCGCTAAAAGAAGGCCCAATCCCGCCGGACCAGTCGATGCCGACATGGCTAGTAGAGCCAGACCGTTGACGATGATCGCCGCGGTCAGGGAGGGCCAGAGCCTGGTCATTCTCATTTTCAGAATAATGAAAGTCGCGACAATGGAGCCGCCCGCCAGAGAGCCTTCCAGAAGGCCGAGGGTTAAAGCCGAGCCTTCGAGCACGATTCTCGCCATCGCCGGAATCAGCACGAATAAGGGGACGAGAAAGAGGTTGGCGAGGCTAAATATCAAGAGCAATCCCAGGATCGTGGGATGTCCTTTGAGGAAACCGAGGCCTCCACTCGGCTCGTCTCGTTGGCCCCGCACAGGCTTTTCTCGACGCGAAATCCCGGTAATAAAGAGCGCGCTGACCACGAAAGAAAGAGCGTTGACGGTGAAGCCGAGCTTGACACCGAGCGCGGCCACGAGCGCTCCTCCGACAGCCGCTCCCATCAGGTTGCAGAGGTCCTGTGTCAACTGCTGCAAGGAGAGCGCTTCGGTCATCTCCTCCTCTTGGATCAGACTCCCTAGAATAGCCTGGGTCGCCGGATTGAAGAGCAAGTTGAAGAGCGAAAGTAGAAAGACGATGAGATACAGCGCCCACATCTGGGAATGGCCGAAGGTGGCCATCAAGGCGAGCGTTCCGCAGAGAAGAGCGCGGGCCAGGTCCGCCCAGATCATGAGCGCGCGCCGCGAGAAACGGTCGGCCAGATTGCCCAGCCAGGGTCCGAATGCCGTCGCCGCCAGCGCTCCGACAGCCAGCATGTAGCCGACCTGTGACGCGTCCCCTCGTGGATTCTCTGGAGTGACCGTCAGCTCGAGTACCCACCAGGCCAAAGTCAAAGCGTACACTTTGTCTCCCAGTTGAGAAACGACCTGAGCCAGCCAGAGAAGGCGAAAGTCCTTGTGAGTGCGGATCAGCACAAAAGATGGTTGGACTTAAGAGCATCTTGTCCTACTTCGCTTGCTCCGTTCCGCTATCGGGAAAACTGGCAGCGCTACCCGCGCGCGGCTTTCGCTATCAAGAAAACCGGCAGCGCTACCCGCGCGTGGCTTTCGCAACCAGACCAGCAGGAGACTCATAGCAGGGGGATTCGGACTCACGAAAAAGCCAGGGACTTCATCCTACTCCTAGCAAAGCAGAGGTATAAACTGCATGAACATGAAAACTTTAGCCGCCGGAATGGCCCTTGTCGCAATCTTGGGTGGATGCTCCGCTCAGACTCAACAGCAAGTTGAGGACACCAGCAAAGCCGTCGTCGCCGACGTGAAAAAAGAAGCGGAGCAGGCTGTGGGCGCCACGAAAGAGGCCGCCGCGGCCGCGGAAACGACCACAAAGGTGAAAGCCGCTCTGGTGGCCAGCAGCAACATCGACTCCTCCGGTATCAATGTGGACACCGTGGGAACCACGGTTGCCTTGAAGGGCACGGTCCCCACTGAGGACCAGAAATCCACCGCCGAGGAGATCGCCAAGAATACCGCCCCGGCCGATTCCACCATTCAAAACGAGTTGACCGTCGGTCCCATTGCGACCGGTACCCCCACGGCCGATGCCAGCGGTACTCCCGTTTCGGCTCTCACGCCGTCAGCCACTGAAACGCCCGCCGTGGAACCCGGGCATGAAGGCCACGATCACGGTCCTGGCGAGGGTCACGACCACTAATCACGGTTTTCTCCAGAGAACGGCACCGGCCAACTCGGCCGGTGCCGTTTTCTTTGGTGATGGAGCGCGTTCGACTGTTCTACAGCCTATTCGACACTCGCGGCTCGTCCACGAGTGAGATGGAGAAACAGGGATAGCCTTGAAGCGGTCTAAGGCCCCAAGATGCGCCTGACATTGACTTCAATTCTCTCCGTTATTCTCATCTTCCTGAGCTCAGCGGCTATGGGAGAGCCTCATCTCACCTTGACGTCCGAACAGAAAGCCAAGATCGGTCAACGGATCTGGAATAACGAGTGTGGTGGGCGAGTCATGGGTCTCACTTCCTGGAATGGCGGAGAGGAATTTCCGTCTCTTGGAATCGGGCATTTCATCTGGTATCCCAAAGGCTTTCAAGGACCCTTTGAAGAGGGATTTCCTAAACTGATCGCCTTCGCCCAACAGCGCGGAGCGAAGCCTCCCGCGATCTCGATGGAACCAGCCTGCCCCTGGAACTCCAAAGCCGAATTCGAGGCCGACATCAATAGTCCCCAAATGAAAGCCCTGCGCACCTGGTTGGCCAATTCCATCGGTTTGCAAACAGACTTTATCATCGCTCGTTCCAAAGCGGCGCTTCCCAAGATGATGGAAGCCGCACCCGCTGGTCTTTCGGAAAAAGTCGAGCAAAACTACGGTAAGGTGGCCACCACTCCCAATGGAGTTTACGCCTTGATCGACTACGTCAACTTCAAGGGCGAGGGGATTAACCCGAAGGAGCGTTACAACGGTAAGGGTTGGGGTCTGATGTGGGTGTTGCTCGAGATGAAGGATGTCCCGGCTGGGCAACCCGCCGCCCAAGAATTCGCCCGCGCGGCCAAGCGCGCCCTGGATCGGAGAATAGAAAACTCTCCACCCGACCGCGGTGAAGGGCGCTGGCGCCAAGGCTGGCACAATCGCTGTGACGGATATAGTCAGCCCTTTTAGAATGCTCTAAAGGAACATCCGGCCAACTCCGGCGAAATCTATTAAGATGGCCAAAGTCTTTTTGCTCGATGGCCCAGCCGGGTCAGGAAAATCGACCCTCACTCCGAGGTTGCTCAATCATTTCGGAGAGCGTCTTCGTCATTGCCAACGGGTTACCACTCGCCCCATGCGTTCCGACGACAAGAACTACGTCTTCATCGATCAGATCGAATTCGGCAAGTATCACTCCGAAGGGGAGCTCGCCGCCTATCGCACCTTCGCCGGAGGTTACTCCTACGGGGTCCGACGCCAGCCCGTGGAGGAGCTCCTGGAACAAGGCTATCACGTCTTCTCGCTTCTGGATCTCGGCACCGCCGAGATGGCTCGCCAGGTTTGGCCCGACTGCGTCACCATCTTTTTGATGGCACCGCTAGAGATCCTCAAACAGCGACTGCTTGAAAAAGGAGTTCACACTCCGGAGCAGATCGAGGAGCGTCTCAAGAACGCCGAACTAGCCTTTGCCCACGCTCCCTATTACGACTACGTGGTTCCGAACCGCCAGGGGAAACTGGACAAAGCCGCTCACCACCTGATCTCTATTCTCGATCGGGAAATGCGTGAGGAGATCACTTAGGTTCAGACTCCCGTTTGTTTCGTCAGGATCTCCCGTTGAATTTAGCGAGAGCAGGTGGGGAGGCTGGCACCATAAGAAAACGGCCCCCGTCCGGAGGCCGCCTTCTCGTTACGAGACACTGAGTCTTATTTGCCGCCGGAAGCCTTGTAGGTGGACCAGTGGCTGCCCTGTCCATTGGCCACGGCCCAAGCCGCGGTCAAAGCCTGATGGCGCCAGTCGTTGAAGTTGGGCTCACCCATGTTGGCCCAGGCCTGAGGGTTGGCCGCCTTGGCTTTCGGAGCCATCGACTTGAAGGTCGGCTCGATGAACTGGAAGAGCCCTTTGGAAGGGGTGCCCTTCTTGGCGTTGGAGTCCCAATCGTTGGTCACGTCGGTCTTGAAGCTAGACTCGCGGCGGGCCATTTCCGTGAGGACCTGAGGATCAGAGCCGTAAGCCTTAGCAGCCTCCGCGATGAAGCCTTTGATCTCACCCTGGTCGGTCGTATTATTGGCCGGGGCGGAGCCGCCCGTTCCCGAGGTGCTGCCTGTCCCAGAACTGACGGGTGCCGTGCCGCCGGAAGCGTCTCCACCCGCGCTGACAGGACTGACCCCGGCGACGGAAGCATCGCCACCACTGGCCCCTGAGCCCTGGGCGTTCTGCCCCGCGGTCTGACCCAGAAACTGAGTCAAGAGCGCCATGGCTTGATTGAGCGCCTGCATCATCTGCTCGGTGCCGCCGCCGTTGCTGTCTCCGAAAGCCGGAGACCCACTCGGAGAAAAGGTCGCGCCACTGGCCAATCCATTGAGACCGGTGGGAAGTCCACCAACTTGCTGAAGCAGATTTCCATACTGTCCGCCCAAAGCCGAGTTGCCGTTGAGGCCGCCGAACCCGCCGACTCCGGGGAACCCGGAAAGCCCACCGTTGAAGTTCTGAAGGTTGAGTCCGTTGTTTTGTCCGAGCGCAATCGCCATTGCTGTTATCTCCCTGGCTAGTATTCTTGAACTCAGAATACCAGCCAGGAGCGGCCTCAAACTGGGCTGAGCGGGAAAGATGTGAACAGATTGTTAAAGCTCGGTCAGGTTTTCTGCCAAATCTCTAAACATTACCACCAATCGCCGCCACGCTCGTCCTTGATCTTGACTTCGGACGGGAGCGGTTCGCAGAGAATCTCGGCGGTGGCAAGCGGCGGAGTGAAGCAGCGCAGGTTCCAAGCTCGCTCGGCTCCGATTCCGATCAGGCCCTTACCCAGGATGTCGGTGAACTTCCCCTTGACCAGGAAGGGCTGTAACCGATGAGTCGGGCGACCGTTTTGAACGCGAAAAGCGATCTGGGCGACCCGGCAAAACTCTCCGGGCTCTCGCGGAGCGTCGCAGGGAGCCAGAGAGTCCAAGATGATGCCGTTCTTGATACGCCGCGCCAACTCTCCGGTGGTCTGCGTCCCGGGGAGCATAGCGAGATTGGAATATCCCGGACGCGGAGGCTGGCCCCACTCGCGCACGGCGAGGCCGGCCGCGCCCACTCCCAATTTCTTGGCATAGAAACGGTCCGCCAGGTGGTGATGCACGACTCCCCCGTGCACCAGGGCGACCGAGCGGCGCGCCGTCCCCTCGCCGTCGAAAGGAACCGAGCCAGGACCGCTGGGCAGCGTCCCGTCATCCTCGATGGTGACGTCTTCGTGCAGCCAGTTCTCCCCCCAGGGGGCGGCCATCTCGGGATGCCCCATGAATTTCGAGGCGTCGAAATGTTCGCTGACCAGGTCACGTAACAGCGCGCCCGTCGCGTCCTCGGTGAAGACAACAGGCTGAATCCCCTCGGGGGCGGAGCGAATCTCCTCGGAATGGGCGCTACGCCAAGCCAAGCTCATCAAGAGATCGGCCGGGCTTTCCCGCAGCCGACTGGCTAGAAGATCAGCCGAAAGTGGGAGACCGTCTGTCGCCTTGACGTTGATGTTGTAGACCACCCGCTGTCCAAACTGCTCGCCGGCTCGCGTGATCAGACACATCTGCTGCAGACGCAGTCCCGCGCGAATCGAGATCTGGCGCTTCGGCACGATAGACGGGACTAGAAAACGGAGTCGATCGACCAGCCGGCTCAGACTGTTGAGATGCGGCCGAGGCTCCACCGGGTCGGGGGTTGTGACCTGACCCGTGAAAGGCAGGCCGTGAGAGAACAAAATCGCGTCTTTCGGCCCTTTTCTGGCCTCGGAGACCGCCCGTTCCAGCAAGCTTTCCGGTGTCTCCTCCAAGGATCCCCAGGTCCATCCGGAACGTCCCTCATGATTGACCCTGAGACCCCATCCGGAGGACTGCCGGCGGTAATCCGGCTCGGCCAGGTCGATATCGGTGCGTTCTTCCCAAACCACCTCGGCGTCGCGGCAGCGGCGCAAGGCGGTTCCTATCAATTTTCCCACAGGCGGCTTCACGAGGGGCCACTTCCTCACCTCGAGGGCACCGCCTGCATGGGGAAACGGGAAAAGCAGCCGTCCGAGGTTGACTAACTCCATGCCGAGAGTGTATGGAGAGGGCCATCGGGGCGGAGATGGAGAAAATGATGAAAAGATACCTGATGCTCGCGATGGTCGCCCTCATCGCTGCGGTCGCAAGCGGCTGTAGCGACAGCCCCGAAAAGGTCTTCCAGACGATCGCACTCAACGCCAATAAGATTCCTCGAGGTTTTGAGCGCCATTTCAAGGAGATGCGTGAACAAAAAGCGCGAGGAACTCTACAGACAGTCGACCCACAAACCAACCAGATGAAGCCGTCCACCGCGTCAGAGTTCGTGGCCTACTTCTACGGCACAACCTTCGATGACGACATCAAAAAGGTTGGAGCGCTCAAAGATACCGAGGAAGTGAAGCCGATCAAGGAAGCCGCCCTCGACCTATTCACCTACGCCGACCAGATCTATAAAACCGATTTCCCGAAGATCGCCAAGATGCTCGACGACGGAGCTTCCGACGACAAGCTGGACGAGGCCATCGCCGAGCTCGAGAGCACCAAGGGAGAAGAGCTCTTCACGAAATACGAAAAAACCATGAAGCTCATCATCCCCTACGCCGACAAGCACAAGGTGGAGTACAAAACCATCGAAATGCCCTTCTAGGTCAAGGCGCGCGAGACCCGAGAGACCAGCGTGCGCAGATGGCCTTCCTTCAGGTGCTCAAAGCCCTCCACGAGTTGTGATAAGGGTACCCAAAAGAGTGGTATGCTTGAGGCTTCTTGGGCACAGACATCCACCGCCCAGGGGTAGGCGATCTCCGGGGTCACGCCGGGGGAGGGGAAGTAAGGTCCCCCCAGTTGGAAGCAGTCTCGTACCTTGAGTCCATTCTCTCTGAGAAGCGCTTTCGCTAAATAGCTGGGAAGGTCGTGCAGGCTGTCGAGTTCCGCCGGCAGCCGCCAAGCCGGAGCCTGCAGATGGTTGCTGTGGCCGGAGAAGCACTGGGCCGCGGGAAGGTCCTCATCGACCACTCCAAAGTAAACCGTGTCAGGGCCACGCCACAGCGGGGCCACTGCCACAGTATTCAAACTGACCCGCGCGGGGCGAACGTACTCGAGTTCAACTTCGCGCAGGGTCTGGCCGTCGGACCTATGCTCGGTGAAGACTCGACGCTCAAGATGGAGAAAGTTCACACTCCGATCGATTCTCTCATAGGCGCGGCGCCTCGGAATCTGGAGGAGTTTCTGGAAATCCACCACATCTCGCGGCTCCGAATGCTGATGAAGCTCCAAACTCTCCCCAATCCAGGGCCCTGTGGGTCGACCGAGCTTTCGCATCAATTCGAAAGTGAGCGTCTCCAGGCGCGCGTCGGGCAAGCCGCCCACTTGCGCAGCGCGCAAAAGCTGCCCTACCTCGATGGCTCGGACCTGATCTCGCGCTCCCGGCGTCCCAATCATACGGGGAGAGACCTGGACGAAAAAACTTCGAATCTCTTCTTGCACCCCTCCCGGTGAGGGATAGGTGGTGGAGCCTTCCCGGAACTCGAAAATCTCCCCACCTCCAATGCCGGCCCATCGGTCGAGAACCTCCTCCACCGTCTGAGCCATCGGCTTGTCCCCACAGATGACGGTCAATGGCTCGGTCACGTAAGTCGGAGACAAAGCTCCGTCAAGCCGATGGCCGCAAAGAGAAAGAAGAGGACGCGGATAGCTCTTGCGGGCCAGAATGTAAAGCTCGCCGTCGAGTTCAAAGTAAGGTAGGGCGTCGACGGTAAGGTTGGGCCGGCGCACCAACTCGCGAATCGATCCTCGGGTTTTGTGGCGATAGCTGGTGAACTCTAAGAAGCCTCCGGGCTCTAAACTTTGTCCGGGGCGAAAGAGAACGCCCTGGTCGGAATCGACCCTCTCCCCCACGATCAGGTAGTTGGTCGGAGGAAAGCCGAGGTCGTTCCCTTCGATATTTCGCAACATGAACTGCCCCGCGAAACGCTGGTTGACGATCCAGGGGTTCCAAAGCGGGGTGGAAGCGAGAATGCGAAGGCCCAGACGGTGGAAATGAGCTTCGAACTCGGCCTGGGTGAAGTAAGTGTACTCCTCCAAGATCTCGGTCTCCCAGTCGCTGGTGTAGTCTTTTCTCAGCACGAACTCCACCGCGTGGAGATGGTCGCAGCGAAATCGCATCCATCCCGGCTCGGGTGGCGGGAGCTCCTCAAAGGCAAAGCCTCGCTCCTCGACCGGTTTGAGAAACCGAAACTCGCGGGTGAAGCGGCGGAAGAGCTCGGCCAGCTCCTCGGGCAGGTCCAGCAACACCTCTCCCGATTCGGGACGCAAAAAATCCCGGACGATCAGGCTTCCGTGAGGACGCAGCTGGGCGACTTGATGAAAAAGCGCGTGAGCCGCTTCCTCCAAACGGTAGTCGTTGAAACTGGTCACGTGATGGAGGACAGAGGAGTTGAAGATGGCGTCCAGGCTCTCCGGCTCAAAGCAAGGTTTTCCAATGTCGCCACTTCGAAAGTCGAGATTTCCTCGTTGAAAGCGCGCCGTAGCTCGCTCCACCATCTCGGGATTGATATCCACCCCGGTCACTCGAATCGAGGGGTACAGAGCCGCCAGAGCTTCGCTTCCACTACCCGATCCCATGCCCATGTCGGCCACCCATCCTTGACCTAAAACGTGGGCCGCGGTGAGAGCTATCTTTTGCTGCATCGAAGCGTCCATGGCGGTCAGATACCGCTCGTAGTCTGCTCCCGCTCCGCGCTCTTGGAGGTCATAGTTGGCGCTACTCATCCAGCCGAGGTTCGAAAATGGCAATGATGCTCCTTGTCGCAAGGCCAGCCGCGCCACCACCTGGAACCTCTCGGCGTGATCGTCATCTTTCATCCCCGCTACCTGATCGGCTCGCCCTGGATCAACACCATGCATCCCTTCGAATTCGACCGGTCGATCCAGGTGGAAGCGCGCCTTCGGCAAGAGCTGGGCCCCGAGTGGGACAAGATCCGGCGCTCACCGGAACGACCGACCACAGTCGAGGAGCTACGAGCCATCCACGATGACGCCTACCTAAAAATCTCTCACCATAGCCGTGTGATCGCCCAGGTTGCGGAACTACCAATCCTTCGCTGGTTTCCCAGATTCTTGATGCACCGCTGGTTTGTCTCGCCCAGCCTCTGGTGCTCGGCGGGGACGGTCATGGCCGCGCGGCAAGTGCTCCAAGAGGGCCTGACCTATAACATTGGAGGGGGGTTCCATCACTCCAAACGGACCGGAGGAGAGGGTTTCTGTATATATTCCGACATCGCGCTCGCCATCTCCACACTACGAAAGGAAGGTCAACTCTCGGTCACGGACCCGATCTTTTACATCGATCTCGATGTCCATCAGGGTAACGGAGTCAGCACCGACTTTGGAGAGGATCCCGCGGTGCGCATTCTGGATGTCTTCAACTCCGAGATCTACCCTTTTCGCGACAAAGTGGCCAGGACCGGAATCGATGTCAGCCGTCCCCTCACCTCCGGTCTCAAGGATGAGGATTACCTGGCCGCGGTGCGAGACGGTCTGGACGAGCTTTTTCGCGACCAACCTCGACCCAAACTTGTGATCTATAACGCGGGGACCGATATCTACAAAGACGATCTGTTGGGAGATATGAAGGTGAGTCGCGAGGGGGTCAATGCTCGCGATCGCCTGGTTTACGACACGGTTCGGGGACAGGGGATCCCCATGTTAGTTCTGTCTTCCGGCGGCTACTCGAAAATGAGCGTCCAGCTGATCGTGGACTTCATCCTCCAGTGCTATCGCGGTGAAACCGGACAGGATGCCCCACTTTAGACCCCCGCGTCTGGAGCCTAAAGAGGGATCTTTTCTCCACGGACTCGGGTCATAATCAAAGTGTTCGATAGAGTTGTAAAAAGCTTGGTCGGATACGACGGTCCCACGAGTTGGTGCCTGACTTAAAATGTCAAGCTTATAGCAACTCGCGACGACAAGCCACGGTCTCGTTTTGAGGCCATGACGCCTGGTCTCTCTTTACAGAGAGATCCGACTTAAGAGGACTCGAGCCAACGCGCGCTCTGAGTCCTCTTTCTTTTTCAGGCAAGTCGGAGGATGGCCTTAGCGAGCCCTGGTACTCTCCCTTTATGGAGCTGACACCGGAGGAACTCTCTCGCTATTCGCGCCATCTGCTACTGGAGCAAGTCGGTCCGGCCGGACAGGAGCGTCTGAAAAACGCTCGAGTTCTTATTATCGGCGCGGGCGGCCTGGGCAGCCCGCTGGCTTTGTATCTCGCCGCGGCCGGTGTGGGAACTCTCGGGTTGGTCGACTTCGATCGGGTGGATGAATCCAATCTGCAGAGGCAGATCCTGCACGGAACTAAAGATATCGGACGCCCCAAGCTCGAGTCCGCTGTCGAGCGTCTGGCTGACCAGAATCCTTACGTGAGGGTCGTCCCCCATCCCCAGGCGCTGTCCTCTGAAAACGCTTTGGAGATCCTGGGACACTATGACATCGTGGTGGATGGGACGGACAATTTCGCCACCCGCTACCTGGTCAACGATGCCTGCGTCCTTCTGGGGAAACCGAATGTCTACGGCTCGATCTTTCGCTTCGAGGGTCAGGTTTCTCTTTTCTCCCCCAAGGACGGCGGCTCGTGCTATCGCTGTCTCTATCCAGAACCGCCGCCGCCTGGTACCGTCCCCTCCTGTGCCGAGGGCGGTGTGCTTGGTGTATTACCGGGTGTGATAGGAACCCTGCAAGCGACCGAGGTCCTCAAATGGATCCTGAAAGTGGGCGACAGTCTCTTACGCCGCCTGCTTCTTTTCGACGCTTTGAAGATGAGCTTTCGAGAAATGAAGCTATCTCGCGATAGGGGCTGTCCGCTCTGCGGCGACTCTCCCACCATCACCGAGTTGGTCGACTATCCCGCCTTCTGTGGCGTGTTGCCGGTCCCCGAGCTCTCTCGGGAAGAGTTTCTTCACTTGTGGAGCACGGGGACGCCTCCGACTCTTATCGACGTTCGCGAACCTCACGAGTGGGAGAGGCGGAACTTGAGCAAGTACGGGGCGCGCCTCATCCCCTTACGAACTCTTTCCGAGGAGGTCGTGGACTGGGAACGCGATCATGAGATCGTGATCTACTGCCAGTCGGGAGGGCGAAGCGCCAAGGCTGTCATGGAGCTGAGAGAAGCCGGGTTTGAGAACGTACGTGGTTTGAGCGGCGGTCTTAACAGCTGGCCACCATCTCGGAGTTGATCTCCTCGAGACTCGCGCAGCCGGAGAGACCCATGGTCAATCTCAAGTCGGCTTTGAGATTCTCCAACAGTTCCGCAACACCGTCTTCCCCGGCCAGGGCCAGAGCGTAAGCGAAAGGGCGACCGAGCCCCACGGCGTTCGCCCCCAGAGCCAAAGCTTTGAAAACATCCGCTCCGCCTCTCACTCCGCTATCGAAGAGAACCGGAACCCTGCCGTCGACGGCCTTGGCCACCTCTGTGAGAGCTCGCGCCGCGCCCCGCGCTCCGTCCACCTGACGTCCCCCGTGATTGGAGACGTAGACGGCGTTCACTCCGTGGTCTAAAGCTTTGAGGGCGTCGTCACCTCGAGAGATCCCTTTGAGCACGATGGGAAGCCTGGTGCACTCTCGCAAGAACTCGAGGTCGCTCCATTGCAGGTTGCTGCGAGAATAGATGGAGACGAAGGTCTTCACCGCGGCCAGGCCCCGACCGGATTTGAGTACTTCCCAGAAAGGGCCGGGGAAACGACGCGTGGCCTCGAGCAAGGTCGAGATCGCTTGCCGGGTCGCCTTGGGCTTCTCGTCCGGCCCGCTTCGCGGCTGCTCCATCAGTTCGTGAAAGACTGGGTCCGAGGTGTATTGCGCGATCCCTCTCCCTCGCAAGAAGGGCAGGTGAGCCAGTTCGAGGTCTCGCGTTCTCCAACCTAGCATCGTGGTGTCCAAGGTTACCATGATAGCTCGACAGCCGCAGCTTTCCGCTCGTTGGACCAAACTGCGGACCAGCTCGTTGCTGGCGCTCCAATAGAGCTGAAACCAGCGCACCGTGTCGCCCATCACTTGCGCGCATTCTTCCATAGGGAAGCTCGCTTGATTGCTAAAACACATGGCTACGTTAGTCCGAGCGGCCGCTTTGGCCACCGCCAGATCGGCTAGAGGGTGAGCCAGGTCCAGGGCCCCTACGGGGCAGAGAAAGAACGGGACGGCCAGCGTGTTACCAAAGAGCTGGGTGGTCATGTCGCAACTGGACACGTCTCGCAGCATGCGAGGAAGAATCTTCACCTCGTCTAGGGTACGACGATTCGCCATCATGGTCTGCTCGGCCCCGGCGCCACCCGCCAGATAGGCGAACGCCTCGGGAGAAAGAGCCCGTTGAGCGCGTCGCTCAAGCTCCTCGAAACCGACCGGAATTCGCGGCTTTATCCCTTGCGCCCCACGAGTGTAGATCTGGCGTTGTCGTTCTGGCGTGCTCATGCCTCTAGACTTCGAGACCGCTCCGAGGGAGCCTTGCCCGCCAACCGATCAGTGACAACCATCACATTTTTTCTTGAGATCCGTCGCTGACGACCGACAGAACAACCGCTTAGGATGACGGTAAGAAACAACCTCAACAGGAGTGAAGATATGTTCGTAACCTACTCAACTCTATGCGAGCCCATGACAAACAACGCCATGAACCAGCAACGGTCCATGCAGAGTTCACTCCAGATGCAACAGCGGACCGGAATGATGGCGGCCTGTCAAATGCGGCAACAGATATTCTTCGACGGTTGCAACCTCAGTTCCAATGCTGAAGCCTTGATGCTACTCACCGGCATGTCGCGAGGTTTCGACTTTATGATGAATGGAGCCAACTTTGGACTCCCGCGTATGTCAGACTTCGGAGAACGATGGGGTCAAGATCCGTTTTTCAACCCCACGGGCCAATCCCAGTATCAGAATGTGCCCGAGAACGTCTCGCCGAAAAATCCCCCAGTCCAAATCGGCGGCGGGGCCAAAGTGAAACCGCTGTGCCAAAGCAACGGGAGCTCTTGCGGGCAGACCTCCGTCGCGATGTGCGTGAACGCCTTGACCGGCAAGAAGTTGACCGACAAGGATATCAACGGCAAGTACGGCTTTGGGCTCTTGAACGCTTTGAATTCCGAATCTCGCTCGGCCGGCTACAAGTGGACCGACGGCGGGAACTTCAGCGCCAAGAACTGGCCCTCATTAGAAAAGCGGCTTAACCAGGAGAAGACCCCGGTGATGATCGGGCTTAACGGCCAGTTCTCGCCCTCGGGACGTGGGCACATCGTGACCCTACTTTCGATCGACGGTGACAAAGTCACCTACGCCGATCCCGCTAACGGAAAAGTCAAAACCACCACCAAAAAAGCGATCGAACAAGCTCCTCCCCATCCCGACGGCAAGTTCTTCTTCTACGCCAGTAAGGTGAGCAAGTAGTCATCGCATGGTGGCGTGTAACGCGGCACGCCGGAGGAGATTCTGATCAGGTTTAGGACAACCTCGAACCGTCGTCAGGGTTGAAGGCGGGTTATGAGTCTATTCGAGATCGGCTACAGCACCTTCGTCGAGACGACGCCGGACAGTTCGGGGAACATTCCCAATCACGCTCAGCGCCTGCGAGAGGCGGTGGAAGAGATTGTTCTGGCCGATCAGGTTGGTTTGGACGTGGTCGGTGTGGGCGAGCACCACCGCCCCGACTACGCATGTTCGGCTCCCGCCATCGTCCTCGCCGCCGCTGCGTCACGAACCTCGCGCATTCGTCTTTCCAGCGCCGTCAGCGTACTATCTTCGGCCGATCCCGTACGCGTTTTTCAAGACTTCGCCACTCTGGACGGTATCTCTGAGGGGAGGGCCGAGATCATGGTGGGACGCGGCTCTTTTATCGAGTCGTTCCCACTCTTTGGTCAAAACCTGGACGACTATGAAGAGCTTTTCGAGGAGAATCTGGAACTCTTACTGTCCATCCGAGAATCCGAAAAGGTCAGCTGGAGAGGCGGACATCGCGCCGCAATCCAAAACCGTGGTATCTATCCCCGCCCCGTACAAAACCCGCTGCCCATCTGGATCGCCAGCGGGGGAAATCAAGAGTCGGTGGTCCGCGCGGGAATGCTTGGGCTACCACTCGCACTCGCCATCATCGGAGGACAGCCCGAGGCCTTCGCCCCTCTCGTGCGGATCTACCGCCGCGCCGGAGAGCGGGCCGGGCACGCTCGTGAAACTCTCCGCGTGGCGGTCCATTCCCATGGCTTCGTCGGAGAGAACACCGAGCGGGCCGCGGACGACTTCTTCCCTTCCACCGCCGCGGCCATGAACATCATCGGACGAGAGCGCGGTTGGGGGCGCTACGACCGCGCCGCCTTCGACGCGGCACGCTCCCCTGGAGGAGCGCTGTATGTCGGCGACCCAGAGACCGTGGCGGAGAAAATTCTTCGGGTCCAAGAAGCTCTTGGCTTTGATCGCTTCCTACTGCACGTGCCGGTGGGAACCATGCCTGGCGCCCAAGTGATGAAATCTCTCGAATTGCTGGGAACTCAAGTTGCTCCCAAGGTCAAAGAGGCCTACCACAAACGTGAGACGGAATAAGAATCGAAAGCCTCGTCCCGGCTCAGGAGAATCAGGTTCTCATTGAGTGATTGAGCCGCAAGCAACCTATCAAACGGGCCCCGATGGTGAAAGGGCAGCCCAGACACCACCGCACAATGCGAGATCTTGATCAGCAATAGGCTGAATCCATCATGCACCAACGCTCCGGCCAACTGTTCGACTCCCAAACTCAAGCTCAATTCCCGAGACTGACCTTGATGGAAAGCTTCCAAAACGTCGCAACACTTACGAATACCAACGAAGCCCGATCTTCCAAAGCGCTCCTCGCCTCAACACCTAAATGCTCCGGTTGACTCATCCACCAAAGATAGGTGTGCGTATCCAGCAAGTATCTCATGACATGTAGTCGTTAAAATCGTCTAGAGGAGCGTCGAAGTCATCCGACATCTTCACAATCAGTCCGGGCAGCCTTCCTCCCTGACGCTTCGGCCTGGCTTCCACCCCAACAGCCTAGGTTAGTCTAGCTGCCTAGTCAACGTGACGCTTTCCTAGCGAATCGAGGCGCGCAGTTCTTGGTCGATCTGTTGCAGGCGCACGATCTCCGACTGCATCGCGTGTCCCTGGAGAGAAAGCTGGGAGAGGGCCGCTGTGTCCATGCCTTGGGTCGCGTCCTTGACCTTCCCCAGGAGCGCGATTCCTGTTTGAAGCTGTTTGATGTTGAGCGAGTGGTGCTCTTGGCAGTGGCTCGGAGGGCGGATGGCTTGCAGCCTGGACAAAGTTCCCCGTGCCTCGGTCAGAAGAATGTCAAAGCCGCTAGTATCGCCCGTCATGCTCTGACCCAGTAGCTGGGTCGCGAAAGAGTTGGGATCGGAGAGGCTCGGTGTGGCCACCAGCGCCTGATCGATCTGCGCGAGATACTTACGGGTCTCCTCGGCCTGTTGGGGACTAGCGGACCGGGTCTCCGGCACGGGAGCGGGCGCCGTACCCGTGGGAGCGGAGGTTTTAGGGGCAACCCTATTCGCTTTAGCTTTGGGATAACTCGTCGACTCGGGTTGGCTTTCCGACGAGGCAGGCTCTACCGAAGTCGGGAGCGCGGCCGAATCCGGCGCTGGAGCTTCCGTCGCGCTTTGAGAGCGGGAACGGTAGTGGGTCGGTAAACCGGAAGGGGCCCGTTGCAGGGAACCTGATTCCACGGAGATCTCACTACCGTTGTCGACGCCATCGGCATACGCCACTGGAGCGGCGGCGGCCACCGACGGGGTTGCGTCGACAACCGGACGCGTGCTCTCACGCCCTAACAGAAAGGCGAGCAGGACAAGGGAGAGCACCAAGCCACCCACCAACAGTCCGAGCACGCTCCTCGAAATCTCAACTCTGGGAGAATCCATCTTCAAGAAATTCCTCGCTCAGGCCAGGATCCCCCTCAATGCCTTAGGAAAGCAAATCCGCGCAAACTTCGAGGATCTCGTGGGCGGCTTTGGGGCGGGCCATACGTAGAGAGTTCGCCCTCATCTCGGGGAGGCGGCCGCCGCTGAGCACCGCGTCGATCTTGTGGGCCAGGGTTCTCGGCTCGTAGGCCCACACCCCGACTCCCTCTTCCAGCAGATGGAAGGTGTTGCGTTCCTCCTGTCCCGGTAACGGGTCCACCACCACCCAGGCGACTCCCTTGACGAAGGACTCCCAGGTGGTCAGCCCACCGGGCTTACCCATCATCAAGTCGGCGCAGCTCATGTACTGGTCTATCTTGTCGGTGAAGCCCAGGGGATGAAGCGCCGAACCACTTACCTTGAAACTCTCCACCAGCGCCCGCACCTCTTCCAATAGCGCCCCGTTTCTTCCACAGAGCGCGACCACTTGAACTTTTCTTTTCAAGGTACGAAGGGCATGCAGCGTGGCATCGAGTTTGGCCGTGCCGAATCCTCCGGCGGAGATCAACAAGGTGGGCTTTTCGGGATCCAGGCCCAGTGCTCGCGCCGTTTCCGCCCGCTCCAAATGTCGGGAGAAAACGGGATGAGTGGGAATGCCGGTCACCGAGATGGCGCGACCCGAAACTCCAAAGGAACGCAAGTAGGCTCGCGCCTCGGGTACAGCCAGGAAGTAGTGATCCGAAGGGGTCCCGAGCCACATTCCGTGCACGTCGAAGTCGGTCACCACCGTGGCAAGACAAAAGTTTCCCTTTCCCTTCTCCCGCCTTTGATAGGCTAGACTCGCCGGCAGAAAGTGAGTGCACAACACCAACTCAGGCTTGTATTCGTCGAGGAAGCGAAACATATCGCCGGCGCTCGCCTCCTCAAGCATCATCCGCACGGCATCCGGACGAAAGGGCTTGTCGGTCAGCTCGAAGAGCCAGGAGAAGACTTTCGGCGCCCGATTGACCATGTCGAGATACGTATCGCGATAGAGTTTCACAAAAGGGCGAGGCATCATCGACAGGATATCGTGGTGAACGATCTCGAGATCCGAGCCCTCGGCGGCGGCTACCAGGGCTTCCGCGGCCCGGCCATGTCCTGCTCCCACCGAGGCCGAGAAAAGTGCGACACGTCGTTTCATAGAGAAGCGGTTTGGTCAGCAGTGAGTCCAAAACCTGTTCACAAACCGTTTACAACACCTGGTCAGTCCTCAATGAAATCTCTCAAGTCGGGCTCGCTATTCTAAGTCCAAGAAGTTCAGGGAACACCCCGGGAAGAGGATAGAGATGAAGATTGGATCTGGAATCAAAAAGGCTCTCAAGAAAGGCACCGATGTCACCAAGAAAGCTTTTGACGGAGACAAGAAGAGCGGAGACTCCAAAGGTCTCAAGGGGATACTGGGAGACAAGCTCAGCGAGAAAGTCGGAGACAAACTGGGCGACAAGCTTGATGGAAAAAAACTGGACAAGGCGGAACTCTCCGAGGAGTTGTTCGGCAAGGACGTCGACGAGCTGAGCAAGGAAGAGAAGAAGAAACTCAAAGAGATCGAGAAGATGCTCAAGGGAGAGAAAGAGGAGAAAGAAGCGCCCGCCGCCGAGGCTGGAGGCGCGGAAGCTCCCGCCGCCCCGGCCCCGCCCGCGGCTCCCGCCGCTCCGGCGGCTCCGGCTGGGAACAGCGCCCTTGATCAGCAATTATCTCAGCTAGCGATGTCGGTACTTCGCGAAGGAATGTCTGGGGCGGGGGGAGGGTCGCGCCAACAACTGGAGGCGACCTATCAACAAGCGGGAGGTCAGGGGAACATGAGCATCAGCCGTCAGACCCACGATCTCGTCGCTCTGGCGCTCGGCGGCGGCGGCGCCAGCGGCCTGAGCCTAGCCGGCCTCGGAGGGGGGCAGCATTTTCCTCAACAGATGGGAATCAATCCGAACTTCGGCGGCATGATGGCCGCCTAGAATTCGGAGCTAGAGCGCCGGTTAAAGGGACTCGAGTAGAGTCCCTTTCTTGCTTTTAGCGCCGTATGCGACAAAGGCGGCTCTGGCTACCAAGAAGAGGGCGCCGGCCTTAGACTTTCACAGGTACGACAGTATAGCCGGGGGCAATCTCGTCCGTGGACAGCACGACCCAATCAGCTGGGAGTCTAGCGCGCCAATCACGTCGGGATTCAGGCGACACAATGACGAGCGGCTCATGCCCTTGCGGTTGGCCGGCCTGCACTGGCAATTCCAGCGTGTCCGAATCGAGAACCAGCCCGAGGACCTGTCGAGCGGCGTCGGCGTAGAGGTGGCTGATCAGGTATTTCAAAGCCCTACGGGCGACTTCTGTGAGGTCCGCGACCGTTTCCGCCTCCGCCGCACCGAGGGTTTCCAAAATGAGCGAAAGGTCCCGGATGGGAAGTCCCTCCTCGAGGAGCTTGACCAGGACCCCCTGGAGGGTCAATAGCGAAATGCGTTTCGGAACAACCTCCTCCAGCAGCTGAGGACGCCCTAGCTTATTAAGCAAGAAATGAACTTCCTCAACTCCCAGCAGCCGGGAAGCGTGGACGCGGACAAGGTAGGTCAGGTGTGTGCACAGGACACTGATGGGAGTGAAAACCATGCATCCCGCCGCCTCGGCCCGGGAGCGCTCCTCGGGTGCGGTCCAGACGGCGGGCATGCCATAGGTAGGATCGCTGGTTCGTTCCCCTGGAAAACCGCCGAGCTCTTTACCGACCACCAGGACAGCTCCCGGCGGAACCCTGCCCTGCCCGGCCGGAAGCTCGCGTATCAAGATGCGATACTCGCCCGGCTGAAGTGTCAGATTGTCGCGCAGTCTGACTCCGGGCATGACCAGTCCCAGTTCGGAAGCGATATGGCGTCGAACCGAGGAAATCCGCTCGCACAGGGCATCCATCTCGGGAAGCCAATCGACGCTCATCTCGATGGTAAGCTGATCCATTTGGAGCCGACTGACGATCGAGTCCTCGTCCTTTATGCCAGGTGGAGACGGTAAGGCGTCCTCGGGAGCCAAATCGAGGGCCTCCGTGACGCGACGAAGAGTCTCCATCGAAGCGAAGCCCGCCTCAAGTCGCCGCAGCGTACGCACCCCCAGTTGACTTCTTTCCGATAACTCTTCCTGAGTCCATGCACGCTTCTCGCGCTCCTTGCGAACCATCTCTCCGTTGACCTTCAGCTTCTTCATCATGCCCATCCTAGCATCCCACGAGCGGCCGCTTAAAGGTCTCCCGAAGGTCAATCATAGGCCAGATGAGGCATTCTTCGATTCCACGCACAGCCTCAAAAGCACCATGAAAAAAGCCAGCCCGAAAGCTGGCTTTTTCGCGAAGGGTTGGGGAAACTAGAAGTATCCGTGCCCGCCCATCCAGCCGCCCTGTTGAGGGAAGTTGTTGTACTGGTAACTGCCGAATCCACAGCCACATCCACCCGGGTAGCCGCCGCCGTACCAGGGGCGGTTGGGGGAGGTGTGACTCATGCGGGAGTAGGGGTCGACAAAGTCTAGGCGCTGCGAGCCCTGGCGGCCCCAGCGGTCCTGTCCAGGAACATTGTAAACGGAATGCGTTTCGTTGTTGCTGATCTTTCCGTCCCGGGAGCTGTCGACCCAGACGCGAGCGCCCGCTTGACTGAGCTCGTTGGTATCCAGTCGACCGTCGCGATTGGTGTCCATTTTTTCGTATTGCTTGCGGAGACTGGTGCCGCGGAGACGCTCCATGATGTCGACGCGTCCGTCATTGTTGAAGTCGTAGTTGCCGGTAGCGGCCTTCATGATATCGTTGGAGCGTTGGACATCATTTTTATCGTACTTGCCGTCTTTGTTGGTGTCGAAGACGAGTACGCCGTCTTGTCCACGTTGGTGGCCGGGCTGCTGATTGAAGTTGATACCGTAGCCGCTGGTACCGTGATTGTTCCAGAAGCCGGTTCCGCGCTCGCGCCAGAAATGGTTTCCACCGCCGGTGTAGATATCGGTGCTGTTTTGCTGGTACTGGCCCTGATCGTAACGGGAAGGGAAGCCGTAGCCTCCTCCATAAGGGTTGCCGTATCCAGTAGGGGGAAATCCATACATCATCGCCATTGCAGTCGTCCTCCGCGAAATCTTTGTGGGTTATTTATCCCGCCGTCGCCGTCAAAGTTAAGAGCTGATTTGTTACCAGATTGTTAACTTTACCGGCTTCAAAAGTTTCTGTTTCCTTTTCAGGACCCCTGCCTTATCTTTCATGGAAAAGGCCAGGCGAGCGCCCGGCCTTTGATCCCCATATTGAAAACGGGTTATTTTCTTTTCTTCATCTGCTGCTCGGCGAGCTTTGTCCAGTTGGCCGGCCCGCCTTCTTCGTAGCCCGAGGTGCCCAATTGCTCGCCTTTGGCATTGGCGAAAACGATGGTGGGAAATCCCTGGATACCATATTTTTGAGCGAGCTCGTCATTTTGAGTCTTGGTTTTGGCGTCGAGTTGAGTCTTGCGTGGGAAGTCCACCTCCAGCAAGACGACTTTCTTAGCGGCCCAGCTTTGAAACTCGGGGGTACTAAAGACTTCTTTCTTGAGCTTGATGCACCAGCCGCACCAGTCGCTTCCGGTAAAGTTCATCAAAATCGGTTTGCCGCTGACCTTGGACTGCCGGGCGGCCTCATCCCAAGAAGTTAGCCACCCCTTTTCGCCGGCGAAGGCGGAAGTGGCCAGGAACATGACGCAGAGTGCGACGGAAAGCAAAGAGAAACGTTTCATTTTCAAGAGTCCTTTCGAAAGATAGCTGCTCGGACCAACCTGATTTGGATTCCAAGAGTTCCAACCCTCTTTGTTACGTTGCCTGGACTGTCACGAAAGCCAATCCCAGGAAGAAGACCACGAACGCGATGGCGGCCTGTGTGGCGTCTCTGGAGCGGCCTCGAATGATAGCGTATAAGACGTAGGGTGGTAGACCCATGACGGAAATTCCGAAGAAGACGCGGAAGATCTTGATCACGCCGATGGGTATGATCGAGCCGAGCACAACCGAGCCCCAATACAAAAAGAATCCCAGGGCCAGATAGCGCCAGCCCCACCAGGGGCCACCCTGTTCGCCACTCGTCCGCGCCTGCTGGTTGGCCGGCGTGGACGGAGTCGTCTCGGAAAGAGGACCCACCGTCACGGTTGGAGAGGGTGCGGTCGGCGAGGCTGGAGCTTTAACCTCGAGTGGAGGAGGTAGTTGTTGGGCTACCGGCGCTCGTAAGGGAGCCAGGCTGGAAGCAGGAGCGGTACTGGCGAAAGTCTCCACCGCGGGTGGCACGATTGCTGAGGAAACAGGCGGTGGGATGACGGGAAGAGGCGCGGTGGTGGTAGCCTGGGTCTGGGAAAAAGTCGAAACATCGATTTCGTACACTTCGACATCATCTCGATTCTTGCCGATATGGCGCGCGGGATAGATCCCCTCTATCGCTTTGGCCGTCTCGTCTCCGATGTGAATCATTCCGGGCGGACAATCTTTCTCGAGATGGCCGGCCTGGTCCACGGTGCGGCTGGCGAACTCGCCCAGGGACCGGCGAGGGTCATGATAGACCAGACCTGTTCGGATTCCGATCCTGACTTTTAAGGTGTCGGGGAGATGGCTATGACGATCTCCCACCGACTCCACTGATTGCTGCACACGAACGGCCGCGTTCACCGCGGGTACGGGCTCGACGAATAAGGCGATCGCGCCGTCCCCCGACCAGTCGTAACGCTCGCAACCTTCGTCCTCTAAAATGGCGTTGATGGTCGCGCGGTAGTCACGGAAGGCCCGGTCGGCGATCAAGGTTTGATTTGGGACCTTGATTTTGGATGAACCGGCGAGATCCAGCATGACGATACTGAGTTGGCGTTTGAATCCTCGGTCGATCGCCTCTTTCATCTTTTCACGAGCGATGATGGCGTCGTCCATGCTGACCTGACCACTTTCCACCGAAGTCAGGAACTGTTGTAAGAGCTCGGCCCGTTGGGGGGAAGGCTCGATCAGCGCGGTAGAGACCTCTCCCACGAAGGCCCGCAGGGTCTCCTTCATCTCTTTGGCTGTCTGAATGCGGTCGTTAGGCCCTTTGGACAGACCCTTGTGGATGATCGCCTCAAGTGCCGGTGGCACATCCGTCAAGCTTCGTAGTGGTGGCGGGTTCTCCAGAACCTGTTTTTTCACCACCTCCGCCAGGGTGTCGCCTCGAAAAGGGTTGAGACCGGCCAGCATCTCATAAAGGATCAAGGTCGCCGCATACAAGTCGGCCCGACCGTCCACGTCCTTACCGTCGAACTGCTCCGGTGCCATATATTCCGGCGTGCCGATAATAGTACCGGTCTGTGTCAGCTTGTCGGCTCCGGCCATTCGAGCGATGGAGAAGTCGGTCAGGAAGACATCTCCGCTATCGTCTTCGATCAAGATATTGGCCGGTTTAATATCGCGGTGGACCACCCCCTTGGAATGGGCATACTCCAGGGCTTCGAAAACCGGTATCATGATACGAAGTGAGCGTGTGACGGAGAGCTTCTCGCCATTTTCGAGAAGTTTCTGAAGTTCCACGCCTTGGATGTAGTCCATGGCGATGGCGAACGCTCCATCGGCTTCCACCAGGTCGAAAATTCGGACGATGTTGTTATGTCGCAGAGCGGCGGCGATCTGCCCTTCCCGGCGAAATCGATCGAGGAACTTCCCATCGCGAACGAGCTCAGGGGCCAGTACCTTCAGAGCGCACTCGCGCCCTAGATTGGTCTGGCGGGCCAGGTATACGGTCCCGGTGGCGCCCCGGCCAAGAACTTTCACGATCTCGAAGTTCCCAAAGGTATGGCCGGGCTGTAGCTCCACGGGACATTCTTCACCGCCTCCCGAGCGCGCCCTGCCATCGACATAGGAGCCAGGGGCCTGAGACGGGAAACTCGGGAAGGATGAGCACAGAAGACGACTGGCAGCGTAAACAAGAGGCGTTACAGCTTTATCTACGCGAGCACGGAGCCGAGGAAGCTCCCTACCGGGTTGATCTGGGAGAAAGAAAAATCTTTTGGATCGATGAAATGGGATTGTCCCTGGTCGTGGCCGACTGTCGGGTCTTACTAAGCTATGCTCTTTCCAACCGTTCCGTGATGATGGCCTGGGCCAACAGTTCGCTTTCGGCCGATTGTGGAATTCCCGAGTTGGACGGTTTTCCACCCTACTTTACGGAGCAAGAGCCGACCGACGTGTGGGAGTTAGCTGTGGAGGCGGCCACCGCTGTGAAGGCCGACGCCATCTACCGCTCTCCCTCGCCTCAGTCCTGGGTCATGCTGGGGCTTTGGAATTTGCGTCCCGGCGGGGCTGAACAGTTTTACTCGGGGTCCCCTCGTAGCCATGTTTTGATGGTGCTGTTCCGTCTAACGGACCACCCCAATGCCGAGGAATGGCCAGTCCTTCTCGACAACTACGCGGAGAGTTTTCTGCAGATGGCGGGGCATCCGCACAAAGGCACGGAGTACGAACAGGAACTTCGCGACACCGCCCGCAGTATGCGAAACATCCTGGCCCTGGCCAATCCCGAGCGGCGTGAGGAGTTTCAAGCCGAGCTAGGCAAGCTGATCGAGCACTGGGAAAAACTACTTTAACTCCCTAGCCCAGAGCTTGAGCCAAATCGTTTTCCAGATCCTGATAGGTCTCGATACCGACGGACAGCCGGATCAATCCATCGTGCACGCCGATCTCTTCTCGGCGCTCCTTGGGGATGGAGGCGTGAGTCATGATGGCCGGATGCTCGATCAAAGACTCCACGCCGCCTAAACTCTCGGCGAGAGCGAAGATCCTGGTGCTCTCGAGGATGTGACGCGCTTTCTCCAGGCCGCCCTTGGCGATGAAGCTGATCATGCCGCCGAAGCCGCTCATCTGCTTTTTGGCTAACTCGTGGTGGGGATGAGACGGAAGACCCGGATAGATGGTTCGTTCCACCTGGGGGTGAGATTCTAAGAAGCGAGCGAGTTTTCGTGCGTTCTCCTCATGCGCCCGCATCCGAATGGCCAAAGTTTTCAAGCTGCGCAGGGTCAGCCACGCATCGAACGGACCGGGAATAGCGCCGACCGACTTCTGGCAGAACTTCATGCGGTCGTGAATAGCCTCGTCGTTGGTCACCAGCGCCCCTCCGATCACATCGGAGTGACCTCCCAGATACTTGGTGGCCGAATGAACCACGATGTGAGCTCCCAGCTCCAGGGGCTTCTGAAAATAGGGGCTCATGAAGGTGTTGTCCACCACTAGATAAGCGTTCCGGGAACGCGCCAGCTCGGCTAACGCCTTGAGATCGCTGAGCTTGAGTAGGGGATTCGAGGGAGTCTCCACCCACAGCATGCGGGTCTTATCCGAGAAGGCCGCCTCCACTGTGGACAGGTCGGTGGTGTCGACAAAGCGACAGACGATGCCGAACGAATCCATGACCTTGGTGAAGAACCGGAAGGTGCCTCCGTAGGTGTCATCACCCACGATCACCTCATCCCCGGACTTCAGGAGGTACATGCAGTTGTTGATCGCTCCCATGCCTGAGCCATAAGAAGTCCCGAACTTGCCGTTCTCGAGAGCGGCGATGCAGTCTTCGTAGGCCTTGCGGGTGGGGTTGTCGGCCCGGGAGTAGTCGTAACCGAGCTTCGGCTTGCCCAATCCCTCTTGCACATAGGTCGAGGTCTGAAAAATAGGAACGACCACGGCTCCCGTGGTCGCTTCCGGTTCCTGACCGGCGTGGATGGCCAGGGTCTCGAAGCCGAACGTGGTTTCGCTAGAAGACATAGTTGAGGGCGATAGATAGCACCACAAAAGCGGTGGCTACGCCGTTGGTGATGGTGTCGACGGTGTCGTCGGTGCTCTTGGCGCCTCGGAAGGTGGTTTCGGAACTGCCGCCCATCATCGAGCCGGAGAGACCCTCGTTCTTAGTGGTCCGGCTGAGAATAGCCAGGATCAATATGAGACAAACCGCCATATAGACCAGACCAAAGACGATCTGGAGGCCGGACATACCGGCCGACGTGGAAGTCGCCGCCACGACCGGAGTGGTGGCGGCGGGAGTTTGGGCGAGGAGGACCATCAAGCTATTCACGGGCTCTATTTTCCTTAAACCTTTTCGAGGGTCTGGTAGTTGACGATGCGGGCGAAGGACTCGGCCTTCAGAGACGCGCCACCCACCAGGGCACCATCAATATTAGGTCGCGCCATCAAGGCGTCGACGTTGTCCGCGGTGACCGAGCCACCATAAAGGATACGAATGCCTGAGGCGATCCGTTCTCCGTATTTGGAGGCCAGGTGCTCGCGGACGTGCTTGCACACGGCTTCGGCATCGTCCGGGGTCGCGGTGCGCCCGGTCCCGATGGCCCAAACCGGCTCATAAGCTATCACGAGCCGAGATCCGGAGTCAAGGCTGAAGCCTTCCAGCGAGCCGTCCAGCTGACCGGTGATCACATTGTTGGTGATCCCCTTCTCCCGCTGCTCTAGCGATTCACCCACGCACAGTACCGGCAATATGTTATTGGCATCGGCTTGGATGACTTTCTTGGCGCACCACTGGTCACTTTCCCCGAAGATGGCACGACGCTCGGAGTGGCCGATGATGGCGTACTTGGCGCCCGCGTCGACCACCATGGCGGCCGAGATCTCTCCGGTGAAGGCGCCACTGTCGGCGAAGTGCATGTTCTGCACGCCGACAGCCACTCGAGGGTGATTGCCCACGGCGGTTTTGACCGTGTCGACCAAGATCGCCGGAGGGCAGATAAGAACATCCCGGTCGGTGTCCTTGATTTGGGCCATCAGGTCGTCGACCAGATTCTTGGCCTCACGACGGGTGGCGTTCATTTTCCAGTTAGCTGCGAGAAGTGGTGTTCTTTCCATGATCGTTCTTTCCAAGAGTCTAAGAATTTAGGCGGTCGTTCGGGCGGACTGTTCCAACGCGGCCACACCGGGAAGTTCCTGGCCTTCGAGAAATTCCAGGGAGGCTCCGCCGCCGGTGGAGACGTGGGTGATGTGGTCGTCGAGGTTCATCTGACGAATGGCCGCGGCCGAGTCTCCGCCGCCCACGCAGGAGACGGCCGAGGATCGAGCCACCGCCTGGGCGACCTTTAAGGTGCCCTGATTGTAAGGCGGAACCTCGAACACGCCCATCGGACCGTTCCAGAAAACGGTGCCAGCGGTCTGCAAGAGCGCTTCGTACTGAGCAATGGTCTTGGCTCCGATATCCAGACCCATCATGTCGGCGGGGATGGCGTTGACCTCGACTTCGGTACGGTCGGCGACTTCCTTGATTTCGGGCGCCACGGCCACGTCGCTGGGAAGATAGATGGTCGCGCGCTGGCTGTTGGCCTCCACCCAGAGGGCCTCGCAGGCCTCGAGATCCTTTTCGCACAAAGATTTGCCGATGTCGTTCCCCTTGATCTTCAAGAAGGTGAAGGCCATGCCACCACCGATCAAGATGATGTCGGCGATCTTGGCCAGGTTCTTGAGCACCCCGATCTTGTCGGAGACCTTGGCTCCCCCCAGGATAGCCACAAAGGGGCGCTTGGGCTCTTTGATCAGACGTCCCAGCTCAACGAGCTCTCTCTCCATCAAAAATCCCGCCGCCGCGGGCAAGAGTTGAGCCACCGCCGCGGTGGAGGCGTGAGCCCGGTGAGCCGCGCCGAAGGCGTCGTTGACGTAAAAGTCGGCTAGAGCGGCCAGTTTCTTGGCGAAGCTCTCGTCGTTTTTCTCTTCCTCGGCGTGGAAGCGCAGATTCTCCAAGAGCAAGATCTCGCCGGGTTGGAGAGCCTTGGCCATCCCCTCGACCTCGGCGCCGACACAGTCGGGCGCCATGCTGACTTTGGCCTCGATCAACCCTTTGAGACGCTCGGTTACGGGCTTGAGCGTCTCTTTGTCGTTAGGCTGTCCCTTGGGGCGCCCCAAGTGAGACATCAGGATGACCTTGGCCTTTCGGCCGACCAGGTCGCGAATGGTGGGAAGGGCGGCCACGATCCGGTTGTCGTCGGTGATGGCACCGTCTTTGAGCGGGACGTTGAAGTCCACGCGGACCAGAACTGTTTTGCCTTCGACCTCGAGGTCTTTGAGGGTCTTGAACATGCTTACTCCTAGAGATTCAAAAACGCCGAGAAAGGGCCGCTCCGGCTGGAACGACCCTTCTCTGGCCAGAGTTTAGGCGTTGACGACCAATTTACGGGTGGCCATGAACTGAATCAGGTCGGCCACGCGGTTGGAGTAGCCCCACTCGTTGTCATACCAGGTCACGACTTTGACCATCTTGCCCATCGTTTGGGTGGACAGGCTGTCGATGATGGAAGAGGCGGGGTGACCTTTGTAGTCCATGGAGACGAGAGGCTCGTCGGAGAAAGCCAGGATGCCCTTCATCGAGCCATCGGCGGCCTCCTTGAAGGCCTTATTAAGGTCTTCCTTGGTGATGTCTTTCTCCACCGTGGCCACGAAGTCCACAATGGAAACCGTGGGGGTGGGGACACGCATGGCAATGCCGTCGAATTTTCCCTTGAGTTCGGGCAGTACCAGGGCTACAGCCTTGGCCGCTCCGGTGGTGGTGGGGATGATGGACAGAGCCGCCGCACGGGCGCGACGCATGTCCTCGTGAGGCAGGTCCAGAATTTTCTGGTCGTTGGTGTAAGCGTGGATGGTGGTCATGAAGGCTTGCTGGATACCCCATCCATCGTTGAGGACCTTGGCCGCTGGAGCCAGACAGTTGGTGGTGCAGGAAGCGTTGGAGATGATGTTGTGCTTGTCCGGGTCGTAGTCGTTGTGGTTGACACCCAGCACCACGGTGATGTCCTCGCCTTTGGCGGGAGCCGAGATCACGACTTTCTTGGCCCCGGCGGCCAGGTGTTTGGAGGCGCCTTCACGGCTGGTGAAGATACCGGTGGACTCCAGGACAACCTCGACGCCCAACTGACCCCAGGGCAAGTTGCCGGGATCGCGCTCTTTGGTGATCTTGATGCGCTTGCCGTTGATGACCAGGTCGTCACCGTCGGTCTCCACGGTGCCGTCGAAGCGACCGTAGTTGCTGTCGTACTTGAACAGGTGGGCGTTGGTCTTGGTGTCGACCAGGTCGTTGACGGCCACCACCTCGATGTCGGGGTGATTGTCCAACATCGCCTTGAGAGACTGGCGGCCGATACGGCCGAATCCATTGATACCGACTTTAATGCTCATAATCTTTCTTTAACCTCCATCCGCGCCTGGGCGGTCGTTCTCCCGCAACATACCCGTCGAATTAAGGGGTTAAACAGATTCGGCACAAGCGGAATAGGCCGGTGGGATCGCGAAGATGGTCTCAATCCGATGATCTGTCAACGTCTCGAGCAGGGCTGGGAAGTGATCACCCAGCGAAATCACGCCCTTCTGTCCGCTGAGATGCTAGCCGACTGGAAGTTTGAAAAGCGCCCTCAACCGTGGGCCCAGCTTCTCAACGCCTGCGCCCAGCACGATCATGGCTGGATGGAGGAGCATCTGGACCCGCTCCTAGACGAGGCGGGGCGTCCGCTCGACTTTCTCTCTCTCCCCTTCGAGGTGACTCTGGAGATCGCAAAGAGGAATCTTCGCAACGCCGAGGCTCAATCGCGCTGGTGCGCCATTCTGGTGTCCCGACATATCGAGTATCTTTTTCGCGGAAAAGACGACGAGCAGGCCAATGAGGCCTTAGCCGAGATCGTCAGCCAGCGCGACGCTTGGATGGCTGATCTCCATCTTCATCCGAGCCGGATGGAAGAGTTGTACGAGCTCCTCTGTTGGGCCGACACTTTCTCTCTTTTAGTCTGTTGCCCACCCTCGGACTTCACCCGCTCTTTGGAAATGAAGGCTCAAGGCGTATCTTATCAAGCGAGGCCCGAGCAGGATGGAGCTTGGACTTTAGCGCCCTGGCCCTATCGCCGAGAGGCGCTCGAATTCACCTACGAGACAAGATTCTTGTCCCGAGAGCGCTTCCTCGATCTCGAAGAGTTTCGCCAGGCGCTACGCGCGGCGCCGGTGAGCCAGCGCGCCGTCACTTTGAGGCCCGGCCGAGAGTGAAGCTTAACCTGGCGCCATTTCAAAGCTTTCAATGCCATAGCTGCGGGCGCTGTTGCCGAAACACCTGGTCGGTGGAAGTCGAGCCACGGGCACTGCCAAAAATCGCCGACAGCAAAGCCACAAAGCGAAGAGAGCAGCAAGGATATATCCCCCTCGTTGTCTCGCCCAGCGGACGGACCGTGACCGGGCGAGACTCCAGCGGCGCTTGTCTGTATCTTGACGACGGCGGGCTCTGCGAGCTGCATGGCGAGCTTGGTGCCGAACATAAACCGTTGGCCTGCCAGCTCTATCCTTACTCCATCACCGCGACACCGGATGGGTACTTTGCCTCCCTCTCCTTTGCCTGTCCCGTGGCGCTGTGGGGCCACGACGGGCCGCTCGACGTCAATCGTCACGAACTCGAGACACTCTTGGAATCTCGGGGGCACAAGAATGGACCGCTTCCTCACCAGGTGGAGATAGTTAGGGGGCGCTTTATCCCTTGGAGCGCCTATCGAGCTTTGGAAACGGATTTGGAGAAGAAGATCGATCGAGAGGCTCCCGCGCTGTCCCTGCTCGGAGCGGTCGGTTCGGTTCTGACCATCTTATCTCAAACCGCCGAGAACGAGCCTCCCAGCTGGGAAGCCTTAGGAGCGGTTCCGCCGGAGGACGAATTCGAGGAGAAGCTTTTGGAGATGGTCTGCGCTTCAGTCATCGCGCTGCTCGAACTTCCCAGTGAGCCGGAGCTCCGCCAGGAGATGAGCCAGGCGATTCAATCAGGGACATGTTCACTCGCTCCACGGCATCAATGCCCCCTCCCTCCGTTCTCCTTGCGGACGCGGCCGGACGACCTGCTACGCGGCGCCCTGGAACGCTATCTGTCGAACGCGATCTTTGGCAAGGCGTTGTTGGGAGGAACCGCGATTTCTCGTCTTCTTCTTCTGGTGGTGGGGACTGGACTAATCGTTTACTACAGTCAGGCTTTTGAAGCGGTGACTCTCAACCGAAAAGAAGCCATTACCCGTGCGTTTGAGTTGATCGAAGCCGAGCTTCTCACGCATTCTCACTCGGCTGATCCTCTCTTTTTTTCCCTCGAGGAGACCTTTTGCCGGGCTTACGGATTAGCGCAGGAGAACTCATGACGGAACGGATTCATCTGGAAGACTTTCAAGGATTTCGCTGCACCTCATGCGGACTCTGCTGCACTCGCCGTTGGGGGGTGGGAGTGGAAAGGGTGATCGAGCCTGGCATTCGTGCCTCGGAGTTTCACGCCCGGCGAGAGTCCGAGGGATATATTCCGCTGGAAGTCAGTCCAGACTCTCCTACCCGAGCGACAAAGAAAGAAGACGGCTCTTGTGTTTTTCTAGAAGAAGAAAACTTGTGTGGGCTACATAGCGAGCTTGGCGGCCAGGGCAAACCCGTGGGGTGCCAGTTGTATCCCTATAGGCCGGTACGAACTCCGACGGGTGTCTACGTGTCTCAATCCTTCGCGTGTCCTCCGGTGGTGGCCGGTCTAGATGACAATGTGGAAGAGAATCGCGCGCACCTGGCGGCCGTGCTTTCTCAGTTTCCCGACGGAGCGGCGGAGCTTCCCGACGAGGAGTTTCCGGTAAGTTTGACTCAGAGAACAAAAATCTCATGGTCTAGCTATTTGGAACTAGAGGAGAGACTGCTCCAGGCCTACGATTCCGAGAAACCGCTGGATTCGCTGCTGACGATGACGAACTCCATACTGCTGTGCGAGACCATCGCGGCGGGCGAAGCGATCGAGACCTGGCCTGTCTTCCCGCCTCCTTTTTTGCATTTAGAGTTTGAAAAAGAGCTGCTGCGAAGCTACCTCATCGCCGTGATTTCGATCGTCGAACGCGAAAACGACATCTCCGCCAGAATTGAGCTTCAAGAAGCTCTAGCGCAGGGCCACGAACTGTTTTCGATGATGATAGACGCGCCTTTGCCGGAGGTGGGTGTCGGGTTCACGACAACCGCCGGAGATTCGCTTCACCCCATATTTCGGCGCTACTTTCATAACACGGTCCGAGGAAAGTTACTTTTGGCGCCGACTGTCGTCGCTCGTCTGCTGGCTGTCGCGATAGGGTACGCGCTGCTTGAAATTTATCTCCTGGGGCTCTGCCGCCGGCTCAATTGCGATAGAAACGACCAGGAAGCCCTGGCTCGAGCTTTCGAGATCGTGGAAGCGGACGCGATCTCCCACAGTATCGAGCTGTACAAATTCTTTCTCAGTTTTGAGGAGACCCTATCTCGAGTCGTGAACTCCGAGCTCGACGGATAAGTTTAGTAGACGTCGATATAGACGGTGGCGGTGCTGGAGCGTCCGTAGTCGTCCGAGAGCGTGTAGCTGAACTGATCGCGCCCGGTAAATGTGTCGGAGGGCGGTTCGTACTCAAAGGTGCCGTTGGCTGGACGCCAATATCGCAAATAACCACCCTGCTGAGTTGTTCGACTTCGGAGTTCGACGAAGGTCTCTCCGACTCTGTAGCTGTCGTTATGATAGATCCCGTCCCAGCTGTCGAGAACCGATAAGATAGTCCCCCGAGGCACTTCGTAGTTGTCGTAGTAAGCGTAAAGCGTCCAGTTGGGAGTACCGCCCGGATTGGGGTTCGGGGGATTAGGGTCGGGGTCGGGGATGAGAACGGGATCCGGAACATAGATGCCGGGGTCGTAAGGGGCGGGATCGAAGGCGTAATCGTCAAACCCGCTGGAGCCACCGCATCCCGAAAGAGTTAAGATAAGACTGAAGAGGCATAGTAGAAGGGATTTTTTCACAGTAGACTCACTTTCAGGAAAAAGAAATTCACCCCCCGGCAACCGGTGACATGCTTCCCGATAGACTCTACGAATCCTGGCTCGACGACTCCACGCGGATGGGGGAGATGGGGGAAAGCCCCTTCATCGAAAGCGACTTGACCAACTGTTGGTAGGTCGGCTCCACCTCGGCTTCGGCCTCTCCTTTTCCGGTGACCATCAACTGGCAGCGGAAATCCTTACTGTAGAGCACGATGACCTCGGCGTCGAAAGGAGCCGTTGAGGTGTAGGCCAACACCTTCCCCGCCCCCGGCACGGGGAACTCCTGGCGCAGGCGCGACTCCCCGCTGGCGCGAGCCAGGGTCTTCTCTTCCCGGTAGGTGCTCTCAAACTTGTCGATGGCCATCCAGGAACGGATGTAGACCGTGATCTTGAGGTCATCCTTGCCGACTTTTTTGCTGTAGGTGGCTCGAGTGACTTTGCCGTCTTTGCGTCCGATGAGTTCCATCCCCGGAACGTCAAAGGAGAGAACGCGCCATCCCTGGCGTTCCACCACTTGTTCGGCTCCGACCGGCGAACACGTCAAAAGGCTAAGGAACAATAGTACTAGGGAACGGCGCATGGTCTCGCGGTTCGTTTTCAGAGCATGGCGACCTGCCCCCGACAGGTGCCGATGTCCGGCCCGGGAAACTTCGCTTCGATGCAAGGCCGAATTCCATGCTCGATCGGGGTCGACGAGCTGTTCCAAGCCAAAGGACGGTGGTGGAGCCATCTGGTCTGCGACGACTTCAGTGCTGAGGGCTTGGCGGAACTGCACCAATTCGCACGGAAGATAGGAGTATCACCGCGGGCTTTTCATGACCCCGCGGGACAGCCTCGCCCCCACTACGACCTCTCCCCGGAGTTTCGCGAAATCGCTCTCGCTCAAGGAGCTGTTCCGCTTTCACGTCGCCAGTTGGTGGAGTATCTACGTCGCGGCCGAGAGCTTCGGTCTATTTCGCCTTAGCGTTCTTTCCGCGCGGGAGTAAATGGGGCGGACCGCCGTCCGTCCGGGAGCTCGAGAACCGCGGGGAAGTTGGCCCTTTGGAGAAGAAAAGGCACCGACACCTTCACGCGTCTTCGTGCCGGAATGGTGAAAGGGCCGACAGTCCTGGTGAGTCCCGTTCCCAGGTCCACCAGGGCGTCGTAGTTACTGGAAAGCCGGTCGCCTCCGGCCTCGACTAGAGTAACGAGCTCCTTCCAGTGACAGATTTTGTCCTCGTTGGAAAAATTCTTGACTTGGAAATGGACGAAGACGACCGGCTCTTTTCGAGCCAACTCAAAATGGGTCAGCCTCACCTCGAACCCCTCCCAAAGATAGCTCGCGCCGTTGTGAAAGCTGGGGCTGGCGTAGGCGATGGAGCAAAAAATGAGGAGCCAAAGGAACCAGCGCATCTCTTTTGGGTTCGGGGGAATTGGGGTTAGCTCATTTTTCCAAAATTTTTCATGGTGAAGAGATAAGTTTACACGGGGAGTCAGAAAGGGAACGGAATAAGAGATGGAATCAGTTCGACTCCCCGATGCCACTCAGCTCCGGGGTGGAAAGTGTGGATGAAATGGTCAGGGTTATCTCCGCGGACAGGGCAGAGAGGCCTCACGCGGAAAACGGAATAGTGAGCAGACGAGCCCCCGGCAAGAAGCATCACATTCTCTTGATGGAAAGGCAAGCCCATATTCGGCAAAGCCTCACTGTTCTACTTAAGGACCTCTTCAACATTCATACCGCGGAAAGCGCCGACGCGGCTCTCGATGTTTTCCGCGCCCGCAGTGTCGCCGTTTTAGTCGCTGATGAGAGCGTGACCAATTGCGGCAACGAGTTCCTGGCGGAAGTGGGCCAACTCAGTCCGGCGACCCGGGTTTTGTTGACCGGCTACGACCAGGTCGAGACGGTGGTGCGGGCTGTCGATCGTGGACAGATTTACGCTTACGTGGCCAAGCCGTGGTCTCCCATGGAGCTTCGATTGACTTTGACTCAAGCCGCCGCGCACTACGATCTCTTCCGCAAGCTGCAGCTCGAACAGTTGCTCTTGCGACAACTTTTGGAACATAGCCCCGACGTGATCTACTTCAAGGATCAAGACCGCCGATTCACCAGGGTGAATAAGGCCAAAGCGGCCCTGGTGGGAATCGACGAACCGGGACTTTTGATCGGGCGTGGTGACTGGGACTTTTTCTCTCCCGAAGAGGCTTCTCGTATCACCGAAGAAGACGATCGCGTAATCGCCGACCAGCGCGCCGTGGTCGATGAACTTCACCAATTCACCCCACCGGACGGGCGCCTGCGCTGGTTTTCCACCACCAAAGTTCCGCTCGACCCGGAAGTCGGAGGCGGCCTGGTCGGAATCTCTCGCGACATCACCGATCGCAAGGTGGCCGAGGAGCAGTTGCAGTGCGTGACCCAGCGACTGGTGGACGCGGAGAAGGACAAGAAAGTCTTCTACACCCAGGTGGTGAGAGCTGTCACGGGTGGCAAGTTGAATCTCGTGGATGCCGAGGAGATCCCTCCGCTGGAGACCATCTCTTTGTCCTACACACTGGACAAACCCGAGAACTACGCTATTTTGCGCGACGCGCTTCGCGAACTGGCGCTGGGGTCGGGCTTCACCGAGGAGCAGACCGAGGATCTGATCCTGGCTACCGGAGAAGCTGTGACCAACGCTATCAAACACGCCGTGGACGGTATCTTCGAGGCCTGTTTGAGCGAGAACAGCATCACCGTGAGAGTCCGCGACCACGGGCACGGCATTCGCTCCGAGGATCTGCCGGAGACGCTTTTTCAAGCCGGATTTTCCACCAAGATCTCCTTGGGGCTGGGCTACACATTGCTGCTCCAACTCGTGGACGGTATCTGGTTGGCGACGGGAGCGGGCGGGACCATCCTCCAGTTACAAAAGCATAGAGCCAGTCAAGACGCCGAACAAGAAGCTCTTCTAGCTCTTCTGGACCGCTTTTGAGCCGCATCCCATCCCCTTTAGACATGACGCCTCGACAAGCTGAGGTATAATGCGGGTATGGCTGACCACCTGAGCCCATTGATTCTCATCGTCGATGACGAAGAGATCGGCCGGCTCATGCTCCGCCGCCTGCTCGAAAACGAGGGATATCGGGTGGAGTGCGCCGAGAACGGGAGCGCGGGGATCGAGAAGGCGAGAAATCTCGAACCGGACTTGATTCTTCTCGATGTCGTGATGCCGGTGATCGACGGCTACGAGGTTTGTGAGATCTTAAGACGAGATCCGGTTTTGGCCGAGGTTCCGCTTATCATGTTGACTTCCTTGGATGATTCGGAGTCAAGACTTCGTGGACTTCAAGCCGGTGCCGACGACTTTCTTTCCAAGCCGGTCGTCCCCGAAGAGCTGAAGGCTCGAGCCAAGACGGTCACCCGACTCAATCGATATCGGCGCTTGCGTTTGGAGCGAGCGCGCTTCGACTGGGTCATCGAGAACGCGGATGAAGGATACCTCTTAGTCGACGAAGCGGGACGGTTGCTTTATGCTAACGGAAAAGCCAAGAAGTTCCTCGGCCTGACCAATCAAGCCAAAGGGCACGACATGTTGGAGCTTTTAAAGCGACGTTTCAAGCTGCGCCCTCCCGAACGATGGATCTCCTGGCCGGCGCTGCCCAACGACGAGGCCCTGCATCTTCTCTTACCGGAATCGGAGCGGAGTTCGGCTGTCTGGCTAGAGGTTCGCGCGGTGGCTCATCAGTTGGGCCCGGCCTCGGAATTCTTGCTTCAGTTGCGAGACGTCACTCAGGAACAGGCGACCCAGCGCTGCGTCTGGACTTTCGAGTCTCTGGTTTCTCATAAGCTCAGAACTCCACTGACCAAGATTCATCTGGGACTTTCCGTGATCGAGAAGAAGGCTGGGCGCCTGTCGGCTCAGGAGATCCAAGAATTCGCGGGCCTGGCCAACGAAGGCGTCAGCGACCTCAAAAGACAGCTCGAAGGGGTGCTTGGCTATCTGAACGCCCCCACCGCGATGCCGGACGGGAAGGGCTTCGCCCTGGTCGGCCTCTGCAAGTTGGTGGACGAAGTGGTCGGCCAACTCGGTTTGCCGCCGGTGGTTCCCATGTTTGATGAAAGACTTCCCGACCACGTCCACCTCTCCGACCATGCCATGGAATTGATCCTCATGGAGCTGTTCGGAAATAGCAAGAAATTTCACCCCCAGGGTCGCCCGCAGATGCAACTGCGGGCTCGGCGCTCTGGAGAGCGTGTGGTCATCGAAGTCGAGGATGATGGAGTCAGTTTGACTCCGGCTCAGCTACAACGAGCCGTCCAGCCCTACTATCAGGGGGAAAGACGCTTTACTGGCCAAGTCGAGGGTATGGGATTGGGCCTGTCTTTGGTTTGTTCCATGGCCTGGGAAGTAGGGGGAGAATGCACGGTGAGAAATCGCTCCGACGGTAACGGTGTCGTTGTCGAATTGCGCTTGCCGATGGGCGGACAGGGACCGAGCTCCCATCGTTCCACCCCCCAATGCGCCGGACTTTAGGACCTTTCTAGACAGGTCCTAAAGTCCGGATGTTCATATCTTCGTCCTATCTCGTAGGGACAGATCCGTCTATCATCGGATCATGCAAGACGTGTTGATGATTAGCGCCAGCGGAGTTCTCCGAAGATTTCGATTTGTGACCCCCGACGCTTTAACGGTTCTGATGGCCGCCGGATGGACCCCACGCTCTTAAGATTTCCACCTTTCCCAGATGTGTGAATCAGCCTGGGGATAACTATGGGGAAAGCCCTTTAGACTCGCATGGTTATCCCGTTGTCATCGGGGGATAACTTGTTCATGGATCGGGCAAAAGGTGCTTCACGTTCCACTTGAGGATCCGGACACCTTTCGAAAACAACATCGAAATTCCAGATGATGGTCGAAAGCAGCGCGTGGGCATCTTCCAGTCCGGTCGAGCTTTCCACCGGATAGTGGACCATGAAGTCGTACTCTTGACCATCGCGTACGACCACGGCCAGAAGAGTCTGATGGGTTGGAGGCCCCTGTGGTGGAAACATCCCGTCTATGACGAAGGCGGCGGCTTGCTCTCTGCCTATGCTCAGCATCATTCGTCCCTGACAAACGGCGCCCGCGGGTAAGGAGCGGGGAACTCCCTCGTAGAGTTGAGCCAGCGTGTGTTCGGCTTTGGCTTTGGTCACCACCACCGCTACCTCCTCAAGGCTAGCCAGCGACAAAACCGCGTGAGGATTGTGGGTAACTCGAAAGTCTTCCGCGGTGAAGATGGTGAAGCTTTTGTCGCTGGAGCGAAACTCTAACCTGGGACCCGAAGCCCTCGCGGGAACCCTCCATTCGACCTGGTCTAGAAGCACCAGCGCGCGATCGGTGTTCCAGGTACTGCCGGTCGGAATCTTGAGTTGGAAAAGATATTCCTGTCCGTCGCGTAAGACCACGACTTGGAGCTGGTCGGCTCGCTCGGGTGAATCTCCAATTTCAAAGGCGGTCGCCAGTTCAGCTCCGACCGTCGTCATTCGATTGGACAGGACATGCCGCCCCTGAGGTAGGGTGGCGGGGAATTTTTCCGCCAGCTCCGTGAGGGATTTCACGCTACTGGTTTTCTTGCTGACCGTGAACTCGAAGTTTTCAGGCCCGACCAGGTGCAGCAAAGGAGATGAGTGCCCCGGAGCGACGGAAAAGCGGTCCGTATCCTTAAATGAGAAGCTAAGGTCGCGAGAGAAGAACTCCGTGCGTGTCTGGGCCCAGGCCGCGCCCCACAACGAGAGTGTCACAGCCAGGATGATGAAGATAGGGACGCCGCGGCGGTTAGGGAACATATCGGATCGCCTCCAGTAGAGCGGACTTGTTTTCTAGCCACATCGCCCTTCCGTCTCCCTCGGGAAATTCCAAGGTGATGGTCGGAATCTTTCGCTCCCGGCCAATGTAGTTCCCGAAGGAGCCGGGGGTCGGATAGCCGATGTCCGGCTCCACGGGATAACCGTTGAGCCGGCTCATTCGTTTCGCCAGCTCTCCCGCCGGACCGTCATAGTTGACGTTGTGCAGGGGGGCATGAATGGAGACGATCTTATTCGGGCGAATGGCCTCCAGCAGGGAGAGGATCGCCTGGGTCTCAGGCTCGGAGGCAGCCTCAGGACCGCCCCAGTATCGCGTCCCTTTCCCCTCGCTACTCCAGTTTTGGGCTGGGAAATTACGGTTGATGTCCACCTTGCTGGCGTTGACTCGAGTGCCGGTGGACAGTCCGTCGGGGTTGGTGACAGGGCAGATGGTCACGCTGTGACCGTTCAGAGTGTCCGGAGTCTTGACCAGGTACTCGATCAGGCGTCGTAGCGCGATCTCGCCGGCCGGCTCGTCTCCGTGAAAGACGCCGAAAAAGAGAGTGTGGTCAGGACCGGTTCCGAGGCGGACGACTTCCAGCGGACGGCCCTGAACCGAACGACCGAAGGTTCGCCAGACAGTTCCGTCTGGCGACAAGGTCGTGGCCAGACTCAGAAAGTCTTCAAGGATTTTGGGCTCCGACGGAGAGGCTGTCAGGGCCCAGCCTCGCTCCAGGCCAAGGCGTGCGAATTCCGGCTCCTGGCGGTATCTCGCGGCTTCGCCTCCCAGCCTCCAGCCCTCCCCTTCGAGCACGGGCTGCCAGGGTTGCAAAACCAGACGGGTGTCACCGCGCTGCCAGGCGGACCACTCCCCTTCGTTGGACGGTGCTTTTTCCCAACCGAGTTCGATCAGGATATTCTCGCTGGCCGGAGGCAAGGACGGCGGCTCGGGTTCGGCCCACACGGCCAGAGACAACAGTGCCCATAGCATCAATCGTAGGTACTTCACGCGGGACTCTGAACCGAGCACGGGCGCATGCGTAGACTCACTTGAGAGCTATGCTCGGCCCCTCCCGTTTCGGCGGCCAGGATCTTGATGTGCATCTGCTCCTGGTCGTAGTGAAAATCCAGCGTACCGAGGTCTCCGATGGGGAAGCTCTCCTGCCCGTGGTTACCTCGGCAAAAAAGAGCACCGTTCTCCACCCAGAGCTGGGCCGGTTGGCCATTTTTGAGATAACGGACCTTGGCGCTTTCCCATTCCTGAAGGTCCGAGCCGATCAACTGGTCCTTGATCACGCTGAGAGCCGCCGAGGAGTAGGCCGCCACTCGAGCCTTCGGGTCGCGCGGCACGGGGTCCAACAGTCCCAGTCGCTTGCTGAGAGTATAACTGACCAGAGCGAATCCGCTCGCGGCAGCCCAGAGATAGATTTCCGCCATCGGCGGAAAGGGTTGGCGTTTTGAGATTCCCTTCCTTCAAGAGATGCCCCAGCGATAACTGCCGACCCGCGACCTGCTGAACCCCGTGCCTCTCGCACCATTGGCCTCCACGCCCACGCACTCGATGTCATCGAAGAAGACCGTTCATGAGCGCGTGCGCTTCAAGATCACCATCCGTGGCTGAACCTTGGGATGAGACGTGGCTAACTCCAAGCCGGTGGTTTGTAGATCGAGGTGCATTGCCCAATCAGGGTGGGACTCTAGACCTGTGATAACGGCATATTTGGCTTTACCCGACCTCATCAAAGTAAGAAATTCTTCCTGAAGTTGAGGGATTGGCATTCCAGGCATCTCGGAGTAGTAGGTTACCTGGGCTACGCTCTGAGAAATGACCATCGCACCGGGGTCTTTCTGATTCTTTAGCCATTCGCCCGCTATTCGAAGCTCTTCATAGGAGGTGCTCTTTTGTATGGTTAACGTTGTCGAATGTTGAAGCATCAGCCCACAGATGCAAAGAAGACAAGTCGCTGTTGTGCCCAGGACGATTTCTCTAAGATGCGGTGGTGAAAAGCGAGTAAGGTGCCAGTAGGCCGAGGCCATTAATAGGCACGCTGGGGCCAAGGAACCGTAGAGATAGCGATCCTCTAAGTGAGTGATCCAGAGGCCTTGCAGTAATAAGGGCCCCACGGCTAAACAGACAAGCAGCAGATGGGCCTGTCTGCGCTCCACCGGCCGGAATCTCCAACTAAGAATGTACCATCCAGTGAGCAACAGTCCGGCGATCAGGGCTATCCGAGAAATAGGGTCCCAGAGGCCAAAAAATACTTTTATTGTATTCCATAGGGCGACAAGACGCTCCTCTGGGGACTGGGGCGTCATAATCCACGAGGTCGCTCTGACCGTGTCCAGGCCTCGGGTAAGAGCCTCAGGGGCCATTGCCAGGAGGGCCAGACCCAAGCAGATCCAGTAATCAGCTTTCCGAAGAGCACGAGCTCGCTCCGTCATCAACACAAAAATCAGAAGACTCACAGGAATCATGAACGCGGGATACCGCAGCATGATTGACATGGAAAATATTGGACCAGAAGCCCAAATCAGGATCTTTTGATCGGACAGAAAAAAAACCAGGGCGAGCAGCGCGAGAGTCACGTAAGGGACCTCGCACATGATTCGCTCCGTGTAGAACACGTTAAGATAGTGACATGAAAACAGAGCGGCCCCAATAATGCCCACCCATGGATTCATCAGCCGTGCTCCAACTCGGTAAACCAGGTAAACGCTCAGAAGCGAGGTTATGGTCAAGATGAGCCTTATCCCGACCTCTCCCAGACCTAGGGCAAAGAACGGAGCCATGAAAATCGAGAAAAGAATGGGCCGACCCGAGTCATACCCAGTTGAGGGTGTGCCCAGAGCAAAACTTTTGGCCTTGACCAAATAGTTCGCCTCGTCCCACCAGACAGGCTGCTCTGATGTCTGGTGTAGGCAGTAAATTCGTATTACGAGGGATACGCCAAGGACTATTCCCAATAGGAGTCTTGGGAGGTTTAGGTTCGAGTGACCATCTTGTCCATCTAGGTCAAGAGCCTGGTTCTCAATCAAAGGAATGCTCCCGGTTCGCTAGCTTTAGATGTCATCTTTGCGGAACCTATCCGGACACCCTTGACATTCTCCTTCTTGGCTGCCGCAAAGCTCCATCCGTCCCTCGCCTTTCTAAAAGTTGCGCCTGCGGTGCCTGTCGCGGGTAAAGGCCAACCGATGCGTCGTCCCGTTAAAACTACGCCTCACGAGAACAGAAGGATTAGTCGCGGGCCTCGCTCGACCTGGACGAACCTCGGTCCCGCTTGACGAGGGAAGGCTTCGCGGTCGCCGCGCAGGTCGTTGAATAGAGACGGAAAATCAAACTAAATGGCTTATCACTACACCATTCAGCGCGCCTCCTATGAAGAAAGCGAAGACCCTGAAGTCCTCTTCGTCACCGAAGAAAGCTACAAACAAGCTCTCGAATCCCTCGAGAACAACCCGACCTTCTTTCCTTGGGCCTCCGCCTTTGCCTATCAAAGCGGACGCATTGACTTCCAAGCCCAAGGATGGAACCCTGACCAACCCGGAGTCGCCCAGGCCGCTGGAGTCCTGGCCAAACACCTCAACGCCCGAATCTTCGGCGAAAACGACGAGGAGTACTCGAGCTAAACACTCCTGTGACGAACCCGTGACGCTAGGGTCGTACAGTTACGGAAGTGAGAGCAAGTCACTAAGAAAACATCTAGGAAGACACACATCATGAACGTTACCGCGACCCAAAACTTTATCACCCGAGACCACTCGCGTGGCGGTCAGAAACCTGCGTCGACTGACAATGTCGCTCTGCCTAAAGAATCTTTCGTTCCCTCTTCCGGAAACCCGATGGCCGAGATCGCCAAACTGCGCGAGCTGGCCGCTGGACGTAACCCCTACGGTGACAATGCCGGAGTGGGTAGCGCCGTGGAGAGAGGAGGAGACCTCCGTCCCGAAGAAATTCCCATGATCTGCTGCTACGCGGTCGAGTAAGCTCGTCCGCGTCCCGCCAAGGAAGCGATTGGGCTAATGCTGGGCGTTTCCGCCGTAAATTTGTATAAAACGCATGTCTCGCGCGACCTCAATGGTCGGGCGGGATCTGCTTGCGCCTATCACACCTCCTGCTCCGGATATGTCGGTGAGGTTCTCAAGGAAGAGGGTCTGAGCGGAGCGCTCAAGGGCTTGGCTCGGCTGCAGAAGTGCACGCCGGCCAACGACTCGCAGCGCATCGGCAAGTTCCTCAAGTACACGGCCAATTGCCCGGACGAGAAGCTCGAGCAGTTCTTCGAGTTCTCCGACCCTAAGGTCAAGGAGCGTTTTCTGGCTTTTCGCCAGGAGCTGCTGCAGGCTGCCTATCATCTGGCTAGCCAAGACGACGCCAAGGGTGTCGCCGCCTACGACAGCGCCATCAGCAAGTTTCTGGCCGAGGTTCACTTCACCATCGCCGATCCGGCCAAGCCGGGCACGCCGACGATTCCTTTCCGCCTCTCTCCTCGGCGCAAGCCAAAAGACCTGGTCAAGGCTGATTACGGCCCCTTGGCCAACACGATTCGCTCGGGCGTGGCTCTGGTGGGAGCTGGAGTGGGAGCGCTGTTGGGCGGTGCGGCGGGTCTGGTCACGGGCGCCGCTATCGGGGCAGCCGACGGATTCGCGGCGGGTCTAGGCATTGACCACGTGCGCCAGCAGCGGCGTCTGAAGAAGTATGGCGCGGGTGCCGACGGTGGCAACGCGGAGACTCGCGAGAAGGCTTCGCAGCTCCACCAGTACTTGCAGCAGAAGATCGGCCTGGAAGTGGTCTCCAACGTGATTGGCGGGACCTTTGGTCTGGTTCACGGGCTGGTCGCGGGCGGTTTGCGCACCAGCAAGGGTGTGGGGACGATGGGTCGGGACATGGGGAAGATCGCGGCCCGCAACCTGACCGACGACGTGCTGGGCATGCTGGTCGAGAGCAAGGGAGAGGTGGTGGTGGAGAAGGCTCACCATCATCATCACGCGGCTCACGCCCACGGGCCCGATGAGGGCGCCGTCAAGGCGAAGGCGGAGCATTTGTGGGAGGTGTTGAGTCAGTCCCCTCCCGAGCTGTCTCCCTCTCCCCAGTCTCAACCTTCGAAACAGAGCTGGCAGTTCGCGGTGTTCTCGGATGCCACGCCGAACGACTTGGAGAGCCAGGAGATTCGTCGCGTTTTGGAGTTCGAGAGAGAGCTCCCGCTGAATACCAGCGCGCGGATCCATATGCGGCGCGACGGTTTGATCTCGCCCAAGCTTCGAGGTCTGCTGCGGGCGGGCAAGTTTGTTGCCTCGGCCGCCAGTCTGGTGGCGCTCTCCGCGGGAACTCTCACCCTCTCTCTGCTTCCCTCGCTGTTGCTGCGGGGGTTGTCGTTGGGGACGGGTGTGGCGACGCTCAAGGAAGCTTTCCGCGATCATCGCACGCACGGTGAGGAGTTCTGGAACGGGCGCCGCGTTTATGATTTGAACGGCGCGCTGCCTAAGGAGGCGGAAAGCATCCAGAGCAAGCCGGTGGAGGAGCACGGGGCGGTTTCAGCCGAGAGCAGCCAGAAGTTGAGCCGGGACCTGCAGGCGGCTTTCTCGGGGAAGGGCCACCGGGTGGCACTGTTCGCGGGTCACGCCAACAGCTACGAGAAGCTGGCCGGGTATGAGCCGGGCGTGTTGGCCGAGGCGCTGGCCGACTGTGCCGAGAAGTCCGGCCAGAAGGCGGACCTGGTCGTGTTCGACGCCTGTAAGACGGCCACGCTGGAGGCTCTGGCTCCGCTGGCCAGGGGGGCGAATTACGCGCTGGTGAGCCAGCTACCGGTGGGCAAGGTGGGTCTGCCCTGGCACTCTATCCTGAAGGAGCTGGGGAATTTCGAGGGCTCGCCTCAGGAGCTGGCGCAGAGCATTGTCGACAAGTACGCGGGGCTGGAGTCGCTGCCGACGCTGTCGGTGATCGACTTGAGTCAGTTGCCGCGGCTGCGGGATGAGCTGGAGGCGCTGGCGCCTATGCTCTCGCCGGAGGAGCAGGCGGCGATGCTGGAGCAAAAGGATCTGAGCCAGGTGCGCGACGAGGGTGTTTTCAAGAAGCTGCAGAGGAAGCTGGGCGAGCTGATGCCGGGTTCTCACAGCAACGACCTGCGGGCGATGCTGCGGAGCCTGGAGGCAAGAGAGCTGAGCACTTCGGTTCGTCAGCAGGTGGAGAAGGTGAAGGCAACGCTTAACGGCGCGGTGATCACTCAGGCAAGTCCGGGGCTGGGAGGCCTCTCGGTGGAGTCGCCGTCGATGTTTTTCGACGATGGCGAGTATGTCGAGAAGACGGGGATGGTGAACTGGGGCGGCATGCTGGCCGACCAGCAGAATTTTGTCACCCGGACGGTGGCGCCGCTGGGCACTTTTCAGCGCGAGACTGCCACGGCGGTGCGCGAAGTGCAGAAGCGACTGCTCTTCGGTCGCCCGGAGTAGGCTCAGTAGCTCCCCCACACCGGTAGGGGTGTGGGCTCCCGAAGAAATTGCCCGCCATCTTCTGGCTCTACCAGGAAGCCGCCGAATCCGAGGTGAGCCATTGTTTCAACAACAAGGTAAAGATATCTAATCAACGAGATAATGAAACAGGATGCCAGAAGACCGTCCCCAGGTCTACGTTATTCCTCCACGCACCGCTTACGTCAAATCTCCACCCCCCACGACCTTCCGCTCCAACAGTTTCATCTTCAGTTCGTAGTAAGACGAGAAAAAAAAGCCGGTGACTGAAGCGCATTTCGCGCCGCAATCATCGGCCAGCCCTGCGAGCAGAACTTTTCGAAGGCCGATTTGGGAGAGAAGCTCCGCAATATCAATCTAGCGGTATTACCTAATGAATCTTCCTCAAGGAATCTCGGCTTTCTTAACGATAAGCCTAAGAGCCCCTCTCTATCGAAGATAGCCACTTCGTGAACGATATTGGACGTTGCCAATAAGCGAACTCTCAAATAGCAGTCCCCATATCGCCAATACTTTCGATTCAACTCGCCCTTCAAGGCAATTAGATTCGAAGGCATGTTTCGCAATTCTGTTCCGGCACGAACCAGAGCGACATCGTTAAGCCTCACGTTTGCGTCGTGCACACCTTTAATGTAGGAAGCTACAAAGGGATTCTTCACTAATCCTACGATAATGCGATGCCCAACAATCTGCCAACCTGAAGCCGTGACTTCAACATTCAGAGCCGTAGTTTGTCCAAGCACCCGTTCAAAGCAAAGTACTGGTAAAAGCCTCTCAGCTTCTTTGTCAGTTGCCGTTGTTGCTCCATCCGGTCCGCATGCATATTCTTCGTCAACCAAGTCTTGACATTGTCTAAGAACTTCCGGCAGCTCTTGGTGGTCGGGATGCGGATTACTGAATAGTTACCCTTTCCATCCTTTCCACCAAGATGCCTGAACCCAAGGAAGTCAAAGCAACATCGTTTCCCTTGCTGACGAATTGGCGCATATCTCCCGAATGGAACTCTCCTCGTCTTCTCTGGCGCCATCTCGAGGTTAAATTCCGATAATCGCTTACGAACCTCCCACTCAAAGCGCCTGGCTTCCTCTGGGTATTCGAAAACGGCCACGAAGTCATCCGCAAAGCGGATGAGATACGCTTTACCTCGACATTGTCGAAGAAACCGTTTCTCGAACCAGAGGTCGAGGGCGTAATGAAGGTAGATGTTCGCGAGCAGTGGCGAAATCGGCCCTCCCTGCGGAGACCCTTCTTTTGTCTCGACGACGATTCCGCCGTCGAAGACCCCAGCTCGTAACCATTTTCCGATGAGCCGGAGAATCTCCGGGTCACCGATGCGCAGCTTCAGCATTCGCATCAGCCAGTCGTGGTTGAGATGGTTGAAGAAGCCCCGGATGTCAGTCTCGAAGACGCAGCGTGCCCTGCCTGCCATAGCCTTATCCCTGAGGGCGGCTAGAGCCTGATGGGGACTACGTCCCGGACGAAATCCGTAGGAGCAAGGAAGGAAGTCTTGCTCGTAGATGGCGTTGAGAATTCTGGCAACCGCACGTTGCGGTAGCCGGTCTTCTACCGTAGGTATTCCCAGGGGACGAGTTTTCCCGTCTCCCTTGGGAATCTCTACCCGCCGCACTGGAGGAGCCTTGTACCGTCGTGCCTTGAGGCGGCCCACAAGGTCACGGCTCCTCTCTTCCAGATTGAAGGCGAACTCAGCCATCGTTTCCTGGTCAACGCCGCTGGCCCCTCGCCGATTCATCTGTTTCCACGTTTCCATGAGGAATTCCGGGGTCAACAGGTGGACCAACGCGGTAAACCGCAGCTTCCCGTCTGTCTTTGCTTTCTCTGCTATCCTGTCGAGTTTTGTTTTCATCCGTTCTCCATCTCTGAGTATGGCGAATGTGTCTCTTGAACAGGTCAATTCCGGTCCCGCCGCTTCCCCATGTGCACGGCTTTCCCGTGCTCCGAGTACTATCAGCGGGTCCGACTTCCAACAGTGCTTCCGCTCTCCTAAGGTCTCACACCATTCGGTCAGCGTACTCGGGACACAATTGTCTCGAGACACTATTGGATCTCCCAAGTTCCTGACATCTCCATTTTGAACCGTGCTGCGCCTATAAACCCCGCCTGGGTCTCCACACCTCGCCGAAGCGGTGCTTATTGTAGCCTTCCGATAGCGACGGTACCGTCGGCCCCAGGTTCTCATCACGAGGCCAACTCAGCTTCACTTGCGTTGCGGCCCGGTTCTCGCTCTGTCTACGCTTAGATTCTTATGTCACCACAAGCCTCCCAAGACTCGATTCCTGGTGGATGGCTAGTCCTTCCAGGGCGGGAATTTCACCCGCTAAAGATGCCAAGCTTTGCTTGGCGCACCGCGCTTTGTTCCAAAGCAGCGAAGGTCACACTCAAAGCTCTCGAGCGATACCGACAGCAATCGAGGGTCAGCGCAAACGACAGACTTTGGCCGTGCCGGGCGGCTCGCGCGGGAGAAATTCTTAAGCTGAAGGGGAGTGATGGGCAGCTTTCCCCCGCGAACCGCCCGGCGCGGAACTCCAGAGCAAAGCCGAGGGCGAGACTTGGAGCAACGAACATACTCAGGGCTTTGGCCGGGCCAGCGCCGGAAGTCGACGCGCCTGGTTTGTCGGCCGCCGACAAACCAGGCGCGTAATGGTCATCTCCCGTTCGTGATGGGCGGGGAAGAAAAAAAGCCCCTGACCGACCTGGGAGATCGATCAAGGGCGAATTACGCATCGTTAGCTAGTAGAATCACGACTGTCCTCACTGGTCATAAGAATCCAGCCGATTGCTTGAACAACGAGAGCGGCGCCGAGACTTTCCCAGAAAGAGCTATTGGTAGCCCAATAGATCAGGAATGTCCAAAACAATAGAAGTATCAATCCTAAAAGATTGCACAAAGCGTTTTGGGCTTTCGTCATGGTTGGCTTGCTCGCGATGCAGCATTACCAGCTATGCCAACGGGTCCATAGAGATTCTCTAGTCGTCCGGTTCGACCAGCACTCTTTATGATGGCCTCAAAGACTCTTGCTGCATCCGCCGGATCTGCCATCGATTTGATATCGAGTTTCTTTAAGGTTTTTGCCACCATTTGCTCCCAGCTATATAGCCTACCACCAAAATTTGGCGGGAAAGGGAATCTGAAGATCCTTTTCAACCAATTTCTGGAATTATGTGCAAACTGCGCAGTATCCTGCAGACTACCAGACTTACAGATCCCTGCAATCCTTGGAATGCCACGAGCTAGACCCGCATAAGCCAGTCGGCCAAGACTTCCTAACAGTGCAGAGAGATGTCCTCGACCGTATGCAGATGAGTTTTCGTCGATTACATCTCCAGGACCGCCGCTCTCTCTGGCCCATTCAGTCAAACCGAAGGACCAGCTGTCACCATAACCTACCAAGAACATAGCCAGCGATGATTCTTGCAAATCCGGCCAGTGAGCTGGCATCTGGTCGGTCATATCTTCTCCATAGAGTTTACTCAGTGCTTTCAGCTCTTGATAGAGAATCTCATTTGGATGATCCGCAGGTCCTTCTTCATCCAGTCCGTGCGGGTCAATACTAGAGATCGGACGGCCTCCGGCATACCCAAACAGATTCATTCCACCAGCAAACCCAATCGGATCCCTGTTGAGGAACCGTCCGAGGTCCGGCGCATAAAATCGATGCCCCATCATCATCAGCCCCGTGTCGGCCACCTCATCCTGCACGGACAGGCCTCCAACAAAGGTCTTCTGACTACTGACCCCACTCTCGCTGGTGGCGATTCGCTGGCCGTACTCGTCGAACTCGTAGGATGCTCGGACAGCTCCGGTACTATCCACGACATCCCTCACCGTTGAGAGTGCATCTGTGAGGAAGTAGAACATCGCACCGTCCGAGGACCGCTCGAAGCCCATGATTCCGCCACCACCCTTGAGGTAGGTGATAGTCTCGCCACTGGTCACCTTGGAGACTTCCGTGGACAGTCCAGCCGCGTACTCCGTGGTCTCCACGTCGTCCTTGTCCTTCTTCTTCCGTCGAAATCCCGAGATACCGAACGTATGGCTCTGCTTCTTCGAGTTATCCGAGGTCGAGATCGCCGCCAAGCGGTTGAAGAAATCCCAATGGTAGGTGGTGGTGACTCCGCCTCTGGTACGACTGGTCATGTTACCGTCATCATCTGCGGGCGTGAAGGTCTCGAAGTCCGCAAACGCTCCCGACCCAACCTTTTTCTGAATCAACGTAATGTTGTCAGCGTCGTCGAAGCTGTACTTGAAGGTCTCCGTCAACAACGGGTCAGACAGGTCGGGAACCTCGAACAGGTAGCGATTGTCCGCCGCGTCGTAGGTGTACATCGCCACCAGCTGCAAGGCGCCCATCAAAGGTAAGGCATCTTCAGCGGGGAGATTCTGAATCAGGGCCAGAATCGTGGAATTCGTCGTCTCGACTTTTTTCACCGACTCCAGACGATCGAGCCAGTCGTAGCCGTACGCCCAATACGTCGCCTTGGTCGGGGTCACATCCAACTGCGTGATTCGATTCCCAGCATCGTCGTAGTCGTATTCAAAGCGCCGAACTAGCGTTGAGACACCTTTGACGTAAAGCAGATGCTTGAGCTGCCCGTTTCCATCCCAGCCAGGTTCCGAGTTCGGTCCACTGAAATGGGCCACGATTCCCGTACTGGCCGGATAGGTCAGAGTTAGCGGTCTTCCACCTAAGTCATACGCATAGGTGAATATCTGGTCTCCACCGCTTCTGTTTTTGTAGGTCACCTCGTGAAGGCGATTGTCCCCATAGTAGGAGAACTCGGTCACCTTCGAAGTCGCCGAGGCATTCTCGGTCACTTTGGTGAGGTTGCCCTCATCGTCGTACTCGAAGAGCATCTCTTTTCCGTCCTCGAAGGTGAGTTTGGTTACCTGGTCCAGCTCGTTGTATTCGAACTCCCTCTCCTCGGCAGAACCGGCTCCGCTTCCGTAACGGCTGGTCCCAAAAGTCGCCTGCCCATAGGTCGAGGCTGTGGATGCCGCCTGCGAGGTCTTGGTCAGACGCCCGAGGTCGTCGTGCTCAAAACTTCGAGTCTCGCGAACGTTCACGATGTCCAGAGGCTTCAGCGGATCGGAATCGGGGTCTCCAACCACGACACTGGTCAGCCGGCACATCTTGTCGAACTCTGAGCGAGTGCGAACCCCTCGGGCTGAAGTCGTGGCGTACTCTTTGCAGAAGGGAGCGTAAGCCGCGCTGCTCTCCTTCTCTTTGGCGTCGATGCTCTTGACGGTTCTTCCCTGCCGGTCATACTCCGTGCGGTGCGCCTTGTCCACGCCGTTCTTGGTGCGAATCAAGGAGCGCAGCTGAGAGAATCCATCATAGGAGAACCCTACCCGCATCTGAGCCGCGTTGGAGCTGTCCTGGCGAAGAATCGCAAGCGAGCGCCCGGCCGAGTCATATTCGGTCTTGGCCACCCGTCCGGTGTGAAGACCGCTGGTTCCGCTACTGTCAGGCAGCGTCACCTGGTCCAACACCCCATTGAGGTAGCTGAAAACCCGGTCCACGTCGTTCCCGTCGGTGATGAGCGTCGGGCGATTTCTCGCGTCGTAAGCCATCTCCACCGTGTTCCCGTTGGCGTCCTCGGTCAAGATCAGGTTGTCGTAGGCGTCATAGCTCATCTCCACGGTTCGAAAATCCGCCGGATTCTCGTTGACGTACTCCGTGATCAAGGGCGTCGGGTTCAGACTCTTCTGAGAGTGGATCTTGGACAGACGAGCCTTGCCATCGTACTCCATGTAAGTCTTGAAGCCGCGACGGTTGATGATCCGGTTCACCTGACCGTCACCGTTGTAACGGAAGTGAGAGATCTTGAATTTCGCGTCTTCCACGCTCAACAGATTCCCGTTGGCCGGGTCATAACTGAACTTGGTGGTCGGATAAAAGGTCGAGGGAGCTACATCTCGGTCCGGAGCCGGCCGACGAATCTCGGTCACCAGGTCGGGAAAGGTCGCGTAGGCCGGATGGGACGGATTCTCTTCCACGCAGGAGAATACGGTCTCATCCCCGCTAAGGTCGGTCACTTTCTTATTGGTGATCTTCTTGACGTTACCCCGCGCGGTGTACTCAAAGAGAGTCTCAGTCTCTTTATTGACCTGCAGTGTCCGAGTGCGCAGCCAAGGATCGTCGGGATTTCCCGAGACATTGGGATCGTACTCGTGGAGGGTGGCGATGTAAATGGGGTCATCATTCTCATCGTCCTCCACGTACTCGAACTCCCCGAGAATCCGGCTCAAAGAGTCGTAAGCACGGTAGAAGATCCGAGTCGGCGCCTTCTCCTGCTCCGGGTCCCCAGAGTCCTGAAGGTCCTCCGTCACGATCTTGGTGGTGACGTAGTCCACCCCACCGTACGTGAAGGAAACCTGATACTCGTAGGTCTCCAGACTGTGCTCCGTCACCACGTTGAGCAGAGGGTCTGAAGGGTGCAAGAGAGTGCTGGTCACTTTCTTCGAGGCCAGACGACCAGCTCCGGTCGGATCGTAGACGTAGTGAACAGAGCGGTGGTGATTGGTCGTCTCCTCCCGCTGCTCGATGATCCGGTCGCTCGCGCCGTAGACGAAAACTGTCTTGTCGCTGACAGGAGCTGCCAGATTCATAGGAACCGAGATACTCTTGAGCTGCTTTTGCGTGCTTCCGCTCATGTAGTAGTCCAGCACCTGACCGCGACCAAGAGCCGGGTTCGCGTTGTCGTTGATGACACGAGGCTGCGACTCTCCCGAGTTGAAGTGCATGTAGACATCGCGACCCTTGTCGTCAGCGAGCTTGAGATAGCTGTTCAAGGTATCTTTGGTGTAGGTGGTGGAGCGCCCGTTACGATTCACCTCCTTGCGGAGATGACCAACCCCTTCGACGTCTCGGTTGAATTCGCGTCGAAAGTTGTTGGGCCAAGTGACCACGTAAGTGGCGTTACCTCCACTGGGATTGTACGATATCTTCATCTTGTTGTCGGGCAAGGCGGGAACATACTCGCTTCCAACCTTGATCCAACGCCGAGTCATACCGGTCTCGTCGCAGTAGGCAAGATCCGAGCCATCAAGAGTATCGCTGATATCAATGACCTTGATATTTTCCGTCGAGAACCAGCCATATCCCATGGATGCAACGCCATTCTCGGCCTCACCAGAGTTATGCCCGAGCGGAACCTTAGGGCCATCCTCACCGAAAAGTGCGATTAGGAACATCATGGTCAAGTAGAGATCGATCAGGCTGTTCTCACACTTCTTGCAATGGACACCGGTCTTGGTGATAGGGCTCAGCGTGTTCCTTAACGGAGAAGCCGATGTTTGAACCATAGCTCTAGCTTCGATATCCATCGGGAGGAATGCGATATCATCCGTGTCATAAGGAGGGGCATTCAGGGAATCGAAAGTTCCATCCCATTCTATGGAAAAGCTGCCAACAACGCCGGCATTGTTGGGCGCCACTGGAGTCACTGGCAGATAAGTCGAGCCTGGAGCCGTAGTGTCGGCAATGACCCATTTTGAAGGATCAACGGCCTTGTTTTTGATGACGACTTTCCAATCGATCGGTTCAGTCGGAGTCCACCCAGCGACGCCGTTGGTGTCCATATTCGGGTAAACAGTGATGTCACCGGTGATCGTGACCTTCTGAATGACCCCGTCAACCTCGACGCGCTCCGGAGTTGATTTCAGGTTGGTTATCGCCAATCCGCGAAGCTGGAATGGACTAGAAATAGTATTCGGAGAGGGCGGCTCATTTGCTGAGTTCCCGTAAAACATTTTGAGACGACAGTTTCCAAATGTGCGCTCTGCATAGGACTGCCAATCAGGACGAGATGGGTTCTGTTGAAAAAACTCGACAGAAAAATCTCTTCCTGCTCCGTACTGAATTTCGTTAATGTACGACCTCTTGTCATATCCGTAGGAATCAACATGGAATCCCGACATAAATTGAAGTCCGCTGTAATGCTTGGTGAACCAATAGTATGGAGGATACGGATCTGCTGGAGTCGCTATGTAAGGCGGAAGAGACTTGTCTGCGACTTCCCACCAGTAAGTTGAATCCAATCGAGTAGGTAACGGCTGGCTTCTCTCGATGAGAAATCCCAGTTGAGTACCGACCACTAGTGAGTCTGTCAAGTTATCGTCCCACATGTTGATTGTGAGTTGGTCCGAAGCGTATACGTTATCTCCGCTAGAGAAATTTACTCTAGGTTCGATCTGGTCGTATCCTCCGTTGAGGTTGTAGACTCTGCGCTGATGAAATTGTTCTATTTTTGAAAAAGCTATTTTCTTAGTTTCCTTTGTTTTGAATTTGGTTTATTGCGTTCTGAAGAGACTCTAGGAACACGAGGTAAGCGTGGCGCTTGGAGGGCGGAAGCCCGCCGAGCTCTCGGTCAAGCTCGAGGATCGAAAGCTCTCGAGCTTCGTTGAGAGTGAGTCCGACGATCCGTTCCGTCCCGATGGACGCCACAACGGTCACGGGCGCGCAGACTCGAGCTTCAAAGGAAGCCTCGACTATGCGCCCTTGGGTAACGTTGAGGTAGAGCGTGATCCGGTCACCGCAGCGAGGGAATCGGCTCTCCCCCGACCCCGAAGAGTCGGGAAGAGCACGACGGTTGCGCGGATTCCGGGCATGCTCCCAAAAGAGTTGGGAGTACATCGGCTATACCGGTCCTACTTGAGCCGCACGACTCGGAATCGTCCACGTCCGGCATGGATGTTTGCGGTGGCATTTCCGTTCTCGCGAAAGAATCGGACTTGAATCTGGTCCATGGCTGCAAGCACTAGCGTTGCCGAGGCTTGTATCTGCGTGCTGTAGCCGCTGAACTGAGGGTAGACGATACCGTTTCCACCAACTTCGACGCCATTCTTGAAGATGCGTAATGACGCGCTGTTGCCCGAGGCCGTACTGAAGGCGAAGCAGCAGTGTGCATCGATCAGATAGCTGCCTGCATGAAGAACTGTGGCGGTATCATGAGAGTTGAAGTAAATGCTTCCATAGCTGGTTTCAAACCCTCCAGACCATTCCATGACAAGGCTAGCTAGTCCACTGCCACTTAAGACTTGATTGCTACTCGTTCTGTAACGAGCATCAATGAAGTCTCCAGCCGCCGGAGTTGACCAAGTCGGGACACCGCTAAGGGAGGTCAATACAGCCCCCTCGTAACCTGGGCTAAGAGTTGTCAGCCCGGTTGCGCTTGAGCTGATGAGGATTCGATTTGGTCCTGAAAGCCCTGGGATCCCTGTCCCACCGCGTGCCACGGGTAAAGTCCCCGAAGTGATATCACCCGCCGCGTGGGAGTGAGACGAGGCGGCCGCTCCGACATCTCCAGCGGAGAGAGTGGCATTGACGAATTGGCTACCATTGTAGCGTACGACTTGCCCCGAACTCGGACTGGTGATGGTGACATCGGAAAGGTCGTTAAGAGGTCCGTTTGGCCCAGGTGGCCCCTGGGGTCCGGTGGGACCTTGAGCACCCGTCGCTCCAGCAGGACCCTGGGGACCTTGCGCTCCTGTCGCTCCGTTTGCTCCAGCTGGGCCTTGAGGTCCGGCATCTCCTTGCGGGCCTGCTGGTCCTTGGGCGCCAGTCGCCCCGGTTGCTCCGGCGGGCCCTTGAGCCCCAGTGGCTCCGGTCGGTCCAGCGGACCCTTGAGGTCCCTGCGCCCCGGTGGCACCCGCAGGACCCTGGGGACCAGTTGCCCCTTGAGGGCCCGCCGGGCCTTGAGGACCCTGGGGTCCCTCAGCTCCGGCTCCACCGGAGCCGAAGATCTCAAAGCGTTCACCCAGACCGTCGTCGACATAGATGGCGGCGATCACCTGGCCGACGTTGATGTCACCAGTTTCGAGTGCCGCGCCACCCTTTTTGGTCAAAGGGATTGCATCCAGATCCAGGGCCGCCGGA
>JBBCJA010000036.1:0-19538 GCA_037189585.1 Selenomonadaceae bacterium
ATCCGCTACATTGGCTTTACCACAAAGTCAGGCGGAGGAAAGGATGCTAGAAATGGATCTAGTTCATGTTATCAGATGGAAATTTCATAAGGAAGGCCTTAGCCTAAGGGAGATCGCCACACAGTTGGGTTGCAGCCGCAAGGAGCTGGCGATCCGTCAGGTCTTGGAGTTCCTTTATACCGGAAAATTCGCGTTCCCCAGGGTCGAAGCGCTTCTTGATGGCCTGGTTCCTACGCTCCACCTTGCCCTTCTGTTCCGGGCTATACGCCTGGGTTGGGTCAGGATGGAAGCGCATGGCTTTCGCGTAGGCACGAAAGGCGTTGTTGATCTTTGCATTGTGGCCGGCACCAGAGGCGACGCCAGTGGGAAGGTTGTCTATCCGATTCACTGCAGCCACGCCGCCGATGCGCTTGTAGGCTTCGTTGTGACAGCGCTGCCAGGAGAGCTGAGCCTCATCCGTCGCCCAGATGGCCGCCGTGAAGCGGCTGTGAGAGAGCGTCATCACGAAGAGGGACATCTGTCTCGGGAAGCCACCAATGCGAAATTCTCCCATCTCCGTCCAGTCAGTCTGGCATTGAGCACCAGGCGGCGTCTCCACCCGCCGCTTGGGCCGGCCAAGGGACACGGGGAAGTGCTTGCGCGTGTATCGGAGCACCGACTTGTAGCTGGAGGGGTAGTTGTGCTTGTACCTGAGATGGTCATACAGGGCCAGAATGCATATTCCAGGCCGCGCTTACAAAATAGGGCCTGTCATTCCAGATGAATATGAAGTTAGGGGAGCCGATTCATTTTTGCGAGGAAACTGGTAGTTTCTCAATGGAACTCTAAGCTCCTCGGCAATCAAGTTGAGCTTGTATATATCTTCGTTACTCGGTTTGCTTCAATATAAATAAGAATAAAAGAAGTACCCAACGAACCGCGACTGTAGAACCATCTTTCATCTAGCACTGATGGAAGTTGGTCCGCATCTACAGTCGCATTTTTATTATATGGGTCCGACCACGGCCCATTTGGAAGAGCGGATCTCATTCCAGCTTTATCAATGACAGAAGCTGGTCCCCACATCGCTTTGAGTTCTTCACTTGAGAGTCCCAATGGGGGAATCTCGTCACTTTGATACAGCTTACCGCTAAAAGCCAGAATTCCAAAAACACCAATGGTGGTTGCTAAGAGGAACTGAATGACCAACTTCCAAGGAGAGACTCCAGGACTATCGTCTTTGACTTCCATTCTACGAAAATTCGAAATCGATATAATAAGTCTTCCTACATCCGGTTTGGGTTTACGCGCCCCGGCTTTAGACTTCGCCCGGTCTCCGCGCCGGGTGATTCGCTGGGAAAACCTCCCATCACTCCCCTTGAGCTTAAGAACCTCTCCCGCACGAGTCACCCGGCCAGCTAAGGTCTGTCGTTTGTCCCTCAATATTTCTTCCGCCAATGGTGGAAGGTGCTGACAGAGATCTCGAGGCCTCTGCATACATCCTCTATGGTGGCGCCATTTCCGAGTTGTGCTTCTGCGGTGTTGAGGAGGCGTACGATCTGTTCGGGTGTGCGTTGTTTTCCTATGGTCTTCATCTTCTTTGGCTTTCCCATCTTTCAAAATTAAAGGTCGGTGGAAAAGTCTCATTCTTCATGGACCGAATCTTCGGGGGTAAGCCACTAGCGATTTTAAAAACAACTCCATCTATCTCCTCAAGACGAGTGGAAAACCCTATGGTCTGACAGACCGAGCTTGGGTAGAAGCTCAATACGTCAAGCGGGTATTGACGTGCGAAGCGAAGTATATTAAATGCCTATGTGTCGGATAGTGGTGCCAGGCAGGTCTGGAGCGATTCTCTTCTTGGTCGGTTTGTTAGCTTCAACCACGTTCAATGGTTGCGCCAAATCCCACGAAGTAGAAATTAGGATTACAGGCACGAGTAAAACAGCATTCGTTACTTATGATCTCGGTGGCGACCGTGGCCAGGGGCTAGAGAGCCTACCCACTAGTCACAAGAGTTCAGTCCTACACGGTTGGGTAATCTCAGCTTCTGCTGAGGAGCAGTCAGGACAAGGCGTCCTACTGCTAGAAATTATAGTGGATGGAGGGGTCGCCAAGTCTGTAGCAACGAGCAAAGACCAGAAAAAGGTCAGCGCAAGTGTACAAATGCCACCCTAGGCTTAATCTAGCGATTCAAGAAGGCTACTCAACTACCGGTTTCTTTTCGTGAGCCACATGTTCGATACGCGCCGGCTTTGTCGGTGGCCGCTAGGCTGCCGACAAAACCGGCGTAACCTTCTTCCGGCGCGAGCCCGGCCTAAGCTTGACCCTGTTCGTTGCTGTAGGTTCGCCTCACCAGCCTCCGCGCCGGGCGATTCGTCGGGGAAAACCTCGCATCACTCGCCTTGAGTTCGGAATGGCTCCCGCGCGAGTCACCCGGCCCGCTAAAGCCTGTCGTTTGCAACGGCACTCGGTTGCTGGCGGTAGAACTCAACTCCGTTGTCGTGGTATCCTACGTCTATGACTCGGCTTCGCGGATGATCCAAAGAGTCGAGGGAGGCACGACCAGCAACTTCATCTGGGACGGTTGGGACCTCATCCGCGAGCAGAAGTCCGGAACCGTCACGGAGACCACCAACTACCTCTGTCCCCACGGGGAGGTTCTGGCCTTCCAGAGAGACGGCGACTGGTTCTATCTTCATGGCGATGCCTTAAGCTCCACTCAACTCGTGACGGATGAGAACGGGGCGGTTGTTGGAAGATATGTCTACGGAGCTTGGGGAGACGAGCTGTCTGCAACAGAGAGTGTCCCAGGGCTCTTCGAGAACAGATTTTTCGGCGGTCTAGGCTGTCGCCGTGACTCGGCTACCGGTCTGATCTATATGCGAAACAGATGGTACGACTGCCAGCTTCAGCGGTTTATATCTAGAGACCCGATGTCGTTCGGCATTCAAACGATACGGAACTCGGGCGAACAAGATGTCTTCTTCCGTGTGCAGCCTGGACAGCATAGGCAAGAACTTCTGAAGGTTGATATCGGGTTCATAACTGAAGAATCGAATGCCTACACCTACGGGGCTAATAGTCCGATTAACAAGGTCGATCCGGAGGGGCTGGCACCCATCATGTGGACTCCACCTCCATTACCAATCACAGACAGATGGCTTACAAGAACTATCTGGGTGCCAGGCGGGAGATATGTAATAAGGCTGTTCATCTTCCCTGCATGGTCGTTTGTCTATCACAGCACCTGCCTCGTGTGGGACCTTCCTGAAAGGGACGCAGATGGGATGTCAGGCAGCCTGCGCCGCGGCAGAGGCTCTCTGCAACTCGGGAACCTATCCAGGAGCCATTATCTTGGTTCCCTAACCCTAAGGATGGAGCAGTATGGTTTATAGAGAGATTCTAGCTGGTAGTCTTCGCTTAGAGGGTGAAAGGCTCCTAGAGATGTCACGCTCACACCCCGAGCCAAACGGACCTCAGGCACGCGCGCAAGCAGCCAAAGCGGAAACTCTCTTAAGCTGGAGTCAAGCGGAAAAGACCGCTGCCGAATCCAACCGAGACTTCGATGCTGAAAAGCTTTCGCGAGAAGAAGTTGCTTGGGCAATCCGCTTCGCGGAAGAGGAAACAGAAAGGTTAATGTCTCTGTTCATTGAGCTACACGAACAAGTACACGGACCGATTGGTGACCTAGCTACAGCCTTGGAGCAAGACGCTGGAGAGTTCGAAGCCACTCCTGACATGGATAACACCATCAAGCGCTGGTCTGAATATAAAGAAGCCTTGCTTGAGATGAGGTCGCTTCAGAGAGCGCTGTGGGGGCAATGAGGAAGGCGTAGCACAGCACAGGGCATTTCCTTGTTACCCTCTCCCGGTTTGTGAATGCTAGCTCCTTGTGCGTCTTACCTGGTCTCCGGCCTATTGGCCGGAGGTCGCCCTTAGATTTTCAAAGGGTGGTGAAGGAAGAGCATCTTCTGGGGTTCGATGGAGTCCAAATTCTAGACCCCGATCATCGACTGGTCGGGGTCTTTTTGTTTGAGCGACGTGGGCTGGAATTGGCCTCGGATCTTGCCTGGGGTCGCTGGCCGGTCCTGATCATCGCGCGTTTTGCAGCGATCCGTCGGCGTGGGCCCGGCCAAAGCTAAGCCTGGTTCGTTGCTCAAAGTCCCACCTTTAGGCTCCGCCAAGCCTCCGCGCCGGGTGATTCGCTGGGGAAAATATCCCATCACTCCCCTTGAGCTTAAGAACCTCTCCCGCGCGAGTCACCCGGCCAGCCCTTGCCTGTCGTTTGTCCCCAAGGGGACTCCCTTCGGTCGCGCAGGTGACCCTCGGTTGCTGTCGGTATCGAGAGAGAGCTTTTCGTGGGACCTTCGCTGCTTTGGAACAAGCAAGTATGGGGACCAGGCCGAGATCGCTCGCCAGGTCAACGGTGTGGGTCCCGTCACCTCGTTAGCCTTCATACTCACTCTCGGCGATCTCAGCCGCTTCCGCAAAAGCCACGATGTAGGAGGGCCTACTTGGGCCTCAGACCTCGCAGGTGCGAGTCAGGAGACTCCGTGCCGTTAGTGTATTACCCGAGCTGGCGACATTCGCTTGAGAGCTCTGTTGGTTCGCGACAACAGGTAGCGGTTCGCGCGCTGAACCGTCGAGAAGCACACCTCCTGCAGGCGCTACCGTCCGCGGCATCCAAGCCCCTATTGTGCCCTCCATCCCCTTTCCCATCCTCGCCCTGACCCACCGATTCGAAGACGGAAAAGCGTTGAGTCAGGCCCTCTTCTTTCCCGAGCTGAATCGCTTTGAGGCCAACGACGCGCGCGCTATCACGAATCTGAGAAATTCTCTCCTCCAGCAGATGGCCGATCTCGATCCTTTGGAGTTTCATCGCCGGAGGGCTCCGAGTGAAGTGACCGTGGCCACGGTCAGGGTGTCAGTCCCCGCGCCGAAACAAAAGATGGGGTGGAGGGCTGCCGTCGATCTGAGCTACTTCATCGCCCTCTGGCGGACGCGAAATCGTTTTCACGCCTTTGTGCCCTCCCTCCATCTGGAACTAGTGGGCGACTCCGAGGCGGAGCTGCTAAGGGAACTGCCCGAAGAGATCCTTGGCCATCTGCGCCGTCTTCGAAAGGCCGAAAGCCTGGAGGCCCTATTGGCGACTCAACAGGCCACCGATCTTGTCGCCTCCTCCACCACAGTGGAGCTCGATCTTCTCACCCCGAAGCAACGCGCGATAGCCGTCTCCTCGGACGGCCCTAAACCGGAGGTATTGAGCAAGGCGGCGACCCAACTGCGCCCCGACGAAATGCCGAACGTTTTTGAGGTCGAATCGTTGGTGGAAAGACTCGCCGAGCTGCTGGTGGGTAGCCAGGCCCGCGGCGTTCTTCTAGTCGGCCCATCCGGAGTGGGAAAAACCGCGATCGTGAAGGCGCTCATCAAACGTCGCCAGAGTTTTCAGCTAAGCGCCACCCCGTTCTGGGAGACCAATGGAGCCCGCCTGATGGTGGGCGCCGACGCTTTCGGTGATTGGCAACAGCGCTGCCAACAGGTGGTCCAAGAAGCCAAAGCGACTCGGGCCGTGCTGCTCTTGGGCAACCTGTTCGAGCTCGCCGAGGTAGCTCGGCATGCGACCACGCCCCAGGGCATGGCCGGCTTCTTTCGTCAATCCATCGAGCGAGGAGAGCTGCTCTGCGTGGTCGAGTGCACTCCTGAACAGCGGGACCTGCTCGAGCGCGACCATCCACAGCTCTTGCGAGCCTTCTCCACGCTATCCATCCCCACACCAAGTTCCTCCGTCTGTCGCTCCATCCTGGCCCAAGCCCATCCCAAACTTCCTCTGTCCGTGAGCGATCTCACGGAGCGACTGCACCGTCGCTACGCTCGCTATTCCGCTCAGCCTGGGCGCTCCTTGCTGTTCCTCGAGCGGCTGGCTCGCCATAAACCCCATCTCGATGACAGCGCGGTGGCCGAGGCTTTCGCCGCCGAGAGCGGAATGCCGCGAATGTTGGTCGACGACAGTCTCCCGCTGGACCTCCAAGCCGCTCACCATATCTTCACTCGGGAAGTTTTAGGGCAGTCGCGAGCCGTCGATCTGGTCATCGACCTGCTGGCTTCCGTCAAAGCGGGACTCACCCCGGAGGGACGTCCGATCGCCTCACTGCTCTTTATCGGACCGACCGGCGTGGGGAAAACCGAAATGGCGAAAGCCCTGGCCCAGTTTCTCTTTTCCGACCGTCATCGCGTGACTCGCTTCGATATGAGCGAATATTCCGATCCCTACGCCGTGGAGCGTCTGACCGCGGGTCAGGAGGGCGGACAGGGCCTGCTCACCTCCAAGGTTCGAGAGCAGCCGTTTTCCGTCGTGCTCTTTGACGAGCTGGAAAAAGCGGACCCGTCGTTTTTTGATCTTCTGCTGCAGATCTTGGGGGAAGGCCGGCTGACCGACGCCCACGGGCGAACCGCCGACTTCACCAATTCCGTGATCGTGATGACCTCCAATTTAGGAGCCGCGACTTTCAGCAAGGGGCCCCTCGGATTGCGCACCGGAGAGCACCTGCCCGAGCAGGCCGAGCAAGAATTTACCAGGGCGGTCAAGGCCGCTTTCCGACCAGAGCTCTTCAATCGCATCGACAGACTGGTTCCCTTCGCGCCGCTCGACCGAGAGACAGCCACCCGAGTGACAGAGCGTGAGCTGGAGCGAATGGTCCGCCGAGAAGCCTTTCTCTCGGGCTCAGCCCATCTCACCGTCAGTCCTGACGTGGCGGCCCACCTGGCTAGCCTCGGCTACGACCGGCGTTACGGGGCTCGCCCTCTCAGGCGGAGCCTGGAAAGAGCCCTGCTCGGTCCGCTGGCTAGAGCTCTGGCCACCTCGGGTGAACGCTCGCTCAAAGTCGCTGTCGAGGTGCAGGGTGGAGAGCTACGCCTGGCCAGCCAGACGATCAGCGAACCGAGCTCCAACCAAACCGCCTTGAGCGAACTCGCGTGTCGCGGCATGGAGCTTCGACGAGCGGCTCAGAAAATCTCTGACGGACGGCAAGCCCAAACCCTGCGCAACCAGATTCAAAGACTGAAGAAACTGCAAGAGCGCAGCAAGAAAAATCCTCACCTTGAAGGTGAGCAGCTCGAACAGCTCTCCTCTCTACCCTCTCGACTAGAAACTTTGGGGCGACTCGAGCGCGCCTACGAACAAAGTCACCAACTGGAAAGCCAGGCCCTGGCCATCGCCGCCGGCTATGCCGAAGCTGACTCCACCCTAGGCTCAAGGCTGGCCGAGGGCGAGAAGCATCTCGGCGAGTTGGCTCTGGCTCTCTATGCCTCCAATTTCGACACCCCGGAGAAGGCCACGGTGGTGATCTATCGTGAGAAGAACCTCTCCCTCCACCCCCTCGTGGAAGCCTACCTGAAACTTTGGACGAGTCAAAAGTGGAACATTCAGGGGTATCGAATCAGCCTCGGAGCTCGCGAGACCGAGGAGCAAAAAGACGACCCCGTCCTCCGTCTGGCTTACGATGATGAGCTGGAAAATCGCGCTCTCTGGTGTACTCCCGTTCGCCTCCAAGAGCTTTTCACAGGTCAGGCGATCGGTCTCGCCTTCGAGCTCAAGGGACCCCTGGCTCTTCCCTGGATGCTCTGTGAGGCGGGGCTGCACGTGTTCGGCACTCATACCTTCCTTCAGCTCGAGGTGCTCACCCTCCCCCAACCCCTGGCCAAGTACGAACCTCCGAGCGGCCTTCACCTACGAAAATCACTGGCCGGTCCCCCTCGCCGGAGGGTCTACAACTCAGGACATGGCTTTGTGGAAGACTTGAGGCTCGAACGCCGCAAAACCTGGCACGGTAAGAGTCTGGAAGCCATGATCGAGGAATTCACCAGGGCCGAGCTGACGCGGGTAAGTCTGGAGGCATGCTCGTGAATCTCTCGGTGCCCGTTTTGGTCTGGTCGAGCGTCGAGGAGCACACCATTTACCATGTCCGCCCACTCTTCCATCCAGCTCCGCTGGTCTCCAACGCCCGACTCGAGCGCGCGCTGGCAAAACTCGCAAGCTCTATTCGTCGCGAGCTTCACGCGCTGGGAGACCAGGCAAAGCAAGACGACCTGGCTGCCTGGGCTTTTGACCCCCCCCTGGTGGACAAGAGATTCTCTTTCGAGCTGCCTTTCAAGCGCCGGACGGTCCGTGGTAACTTTCTGGTCGTACTTCTTCCCGACCAGACGCCGAGAGTCGCCTTCTGCCCCGAACTTCCCGATCTGTGGTTCGAGGTCTCTCGTGGCTCGGACCTCCGAGAGTGCGCCAGAGCCGCTCTGGAGCAATATTTCTCGCGTGGACCAGGAGCCGAAATGCCGGCCGAGCACGAGATTCGCGCCTGGGTCACGCAGCTTGAGGTCGACTTCGCCGTTCCCTCCACCCCCTCCAGACTCGACCACGATCCCACCCGGCTCATCCTGGGGGGACGCCCCGCCGAGTCGGGCTGGCGAGCTCTCGAGCGCGTGGGCCGCTGTCTTGACGACGACTACCCTCACGACCTCTTCCCCTGCTTAGGACGAGATTTTGAGGCCGAGCAGGTCCATAAATCTCTAGAGAATCGCGCGCGTGACGGGTTGGTCGTGGTGGGCGCTCGCAAAGTCGGGAAAACGTCACTTCTGCATGAACAGGTGAGACGCTCCCGAGAGAGCGGCCTCCACTCCTCTCGTCGCTTCTGGCTGCTCTCCCCTCAGCGCCTGATCTCGGGGATGTCGTTTGTGGGGCAGTGGGAGTCTCGGGTACTGGCCATCCTCAACTACGCCGAGGAAAAGAACCTCGTTCTGGTCTTCGACGACCTGCTCGGCCTACTCAGCGCGGGCGTCACGCGCGATTCCAACCTGTCCGTGGCCGACGTGCTAAAACCTTACCTGCAGAATCGCCGCGTTCGGGTGTTGGCCGAGGCCACCTCCGAGGCCTGGTCTATCCTGCGCGAACGCGACCGCGGCTTAGCCGATCTCTTTACTCCGGTTCACCTTCACCCCACCGGGGACGCCCAAACCTTCACCATCGCCCTAGAGCAGGTCCGCGCGGCGGAGCGAACCCATCACTGCCGATTCCACCTGGAAGCTCTTACCAACTCGATCGAACTTCAACGACGCTACGTTCGAGATGCTGTCTTCCCTGGAAAGGTCGCTAATTTCCTACGCCGGCTGGCCACTCGACACCCGCGTGAGGAGGTCGGCAAAGAGCAGGTGACCCAATACTTTCACGCCACCAGTGGGCTCGATCTCCGATTGTTGAAAAAGGCGACACCGTGGAGTCGAGAGCAGGTCATCACCGAACTGCGAGACCACCTCATCGGACAGCCGGATGCGGTGGAGGCCGCGGCGGACGCCCTGATGGCGTGCAAGGCCGGCCTCAACGACCCCGACCGCCCGCTCGCCAGCTACCTCTTCGTCGGACCAACCGGAGTGGGCAAGACCGAATGCGCCAAGGCGCTCGCTCGAGTCCTTTTCTCGGACATTACCAGGCTGCTTCGCTTCGACATGAACGAATACGGGGCGCCCGGCTCAGCCGCGCGTCTGGTGGGCACCTTTCATGACCCTGACGGACTGCTCACCTCCTCGGTACGCCGACAGCCCTTCTGTGTACTGTTGCTCGACGAAATTGAAAAAGCTCATCCCGAGGTTTTTCAACTGCTACTTCAGCTCTTAAGCGATGGTCGTTTGACCGACGCGCGTGGTCGGACGGTCGATTTCACCCAGACTCTAGTGGTCCTGACATCCAATTTAGGAGCCCAGGAAGCAGGTCGAACCATCGGACTCACCAGTAAAGTAGCTCAGGAGGGACTGAGCTACCGGCGTGCCGTGGAAGATTTTTTCTCCCCCGAATTCTTCAACCGCCTCGATCGCATCGTGGTTTTCAGTCGCCTCGAACGAGCCGAGGTCGCGGAGCTTGCTCAAAGGCTTCTCAAGAAGTTTCTCAGACGCGAGGGTTTGGTACGCCGGCAGTGTCACCTTCAGATCAGTCGAGCCGCCATGGAAAAAGTGGTCGATCTCGGCTTTCACCCCAAACTGGGAGCTCGCGCTCTCAAGCGTTCGATCGAGGCCGCCATCGCCTCGCCGTTGGCGAAAAAGCTAAGCACGCTCGACGGAGGCTCCCCCACAGTCATCACCTTAACCGCCGAACCTGAGCTCACGGTCAATGTGCGCGAGCTGCGAGCCGCCGCGCCGAATCCTCCCCTCGCCAGCCCGACTCGCGAGTTGCTACGTCGCGTGGACTCTTACCTGGAGTCGAAAGAGGCCAGCCTCGAAATTCCTGAGACCACGGTGGTGGATGGAGAGCTGACCGCTCAGCAGCTACGCTACTACGCCTTCAAGGATCGGATCCGTAGGGCGCGTGGCCTGGCCGCGCGACTGTCTCACCAGCTTTCCCAGACACGTCCGAGCCAACCGCGTCGAGGCGAAGTCGAGCATAGCCTTCTGATGACCGGCGATTGGAGCCAGGTGCTACAGAAGCCCTCGCTATCCGATGCCCTTCGAGCGGTGGCCCAAACCCGCACCGAACGAGGGGATGAGCGCTCCCGCCAACTCCGACTGTGCGAGCTGATAGCCGAGCTTGCCCCCCTGGGCTGGAGTGGAGAGGAAGAACAAGCCGTCTTGGAAATTCCCCTCGAAACCGGTAACCGAGAGTGGGGAGAGAAACTTCACGGTCTGTACCGTGAGCTTTTTCTCAACGGGGACTTCCAGGTGAAAAGCTGGCTCGAGCCTACCTCGGCCCGGCTTGAGATCAGCGGCCCCGACGCCTCCCGGCTGGTGGAGGCCGAGGCTGGCTTTCATCTCTTCGCCACTCCTCAGAGGCTTCAGCTACTCGAAGTGTTGGGAGGAGACAGCGTGGTGCGAGCCTATAGCCCGACCTTCGGAACGCTTGATCTGCGAAGCGGATGGATGTCCCCGGGCCTTCCCACAGCCCGCGAACTCGAGCTCCTTCTCCTGACCGGCATCGCCCCTTTAGGAGAGTCTTTGTGAGCTATCAGCACTACCCAGTTTTGCTTTGGAAAGACAGCGCGGGTTTTACCACAGCCGCCCTGGTCGACCCGGACGGCGACGCTTGTGGACTCCCCCCTGTGGTCTCCTATAGCGCGTCCAGCAAGGCCGCGCTGGTGGAAGTGCGGGAAACCCTCCAGTGGCGCCAGCAACAGTTTCCGTGGTTCGAGTCTTCGGTGATTCGCGATAGTCAGCTGATCTTCGTCAAAGTTGAAGTTCGCCCAGAGTACAGATTCGAGGAGAAAGTGTTCCCCTGCCCGAGGACCTCCATGCTCCGCGTCGAGGTGGTCGACACCGAGCATGAGCACGGGGTACGGTTCGCGGTGGTCCCGCGATTGGGCGTGGAGTTCTACTACACCCAGGGCGACCTGTCCGACCTGGTACGCCATTACGTGCGCGAGCGAATGAGCGGTCTGAGCCCGCATCAGTTAGCCCGATTCGAACCGGTGACCGAGGTTCGACTGGAATCGCTCGCTGTGCGCCTCCCTAGAGAAAGTAAGCCACAAAGACAGTTGGAGCTCCCCGAGCTCAGCGCCATTGCCGAACCGATGGGGAGTAAGGCGCTCCGTACCCTCTACAATCGACCGTACGGAAGAGATGCCGAGGTGGAAGAGTTGGCGCTTCGCCTTCAGGGCCCCGGTTGTGTGCTCCTCGTAGGTGAGCAGGGAAGCGGCAAGACCAGCCTTCTTTTAGAAGCGGCCCGCAAGCTGGAGAAAGCTTCCGACCGAGACAAAACTAAGGACCCGAGACGCCATTGGCTGACTCGAGGGGCGCGCATGATCGCGGGGATGCGCTATCTCGGAGAGTGGGAAGAGCGAACCGAGCAGGTCATCGCCGAACTCTCCGAAGTGGACGGGGTACTATGCGTGGAAGGTTTGCAGGAGCTGATCCAGTCCGGTGGACGTACGCCGGAAAGCGGTATCGCCGCTTTCCTGACTCCCTACATCGAACGTGGTGAACTGCGCATGGTAGCCGAGGCCACCCCGTCTGAACTCGATGCCTGTCGCCGTCTGCTTCCCGGTTTTGTCGATCTGTTTTCCATCCTTTCGCTAAAGGAGTTCACCAATGAACAGGCCCTGCGGGTTCTGGGACGAGTCAAAGAGTTATGGGACAGCCGGTATCGACTCGAGGTCGACGAGTCGGTCAACTCCGAGTGTCACCGGCTGCACCAGCGCTTTCTGCCCTACCACGCGTTCCCCGGGAGGTGCTCGCGCTTTTTAGGCCAGCTCTACGAGCACGCCGCTCGCTCGGCAATCAAAGTCGACCGCGGCCTGGTCGTGGAGCGCTTTAGCGCGGAGACGGGCCTACCTTCCCGGTTTCTCCAAGACGATATTCCGCTGCCGTCGGAGGAAGTCTTGGAGTTCTTCAGCCAACGGGTGGTTGGGCAGCCTCAGGCCTGTCAATCCGCGGCCCACCTGGTAGGCCGCTTCAAAGCCGGACTCAACGACCCGGAGAAACCGCTCGGAGTTCTCTTCTTTTGTGGACCAACCGGGGTCGGCAAAACCGAGATGGCCAAAGCCCTCGCGGAGATGTTTTTTGGCGCCGTGGCCGTTGGAGAGAGCCGGCTGGTCCGACTCGACATGAGCGAATACGCAAGCGGCTCCGCGGCCTTGAGACTTCTGGGCACTCATGCTCGCCCGGGGGAACTGATCCGCAAGGTGCGTGAGCAGCCCTTCTCGGTGATTCTCCTTGATGAATTCGAGAAGGCCCACCCTGACGTGTTCGACCTACTGATGGGCGTGTGTGACGAAGGTCGCCTGAGCGACCTCTGGGGACGTGTGACAACCTTTCGAAGCTCGGTGATCGTCATGACCTCGAACCTCGGTGTCTCCTCCTTGGCCCCAATCGGGTTCAACCAGCAACGACCGCCATCTTATGTCACGGAAGTGATGAACTACTTCCGACCTGAGTTCTTCAATCGCATCGACGAGGTGGTCAGCTTTTCTCCGCTCGACCCCAGAGCGATCCGCCTTATCGCCCAGCAGGAACTCTCCTCGGCCAGCCGCCGAGAAGTACTCGAGCGCCGTCAACTTCGACTCCGTTGGACCGAAGCCGTGGTGACCTACCTGTGTGAGCGAGGATATGACGCCCGCTACGGAGCTCGACCTCTAAAACGGGTCTTCGACGAACAAGTAATGGCGCCGCTGGCCCGACTGTTAGTGGAACACCCCGACCTGCGAGCTGTCGCCATCGATCTCGAGTGTGACGGAGAAAAGATCCTGGTCGGATAACTCCTGACCACAAAAGCGAGGGTTCTACGCGAGAAGCTCAATAAGGGTAAGGCTCTAGTTCGGTCCAGGTCCCATCGGGATTGGCGACCGCGGGATTCTCATTCTCCATCGGTACCCAATAGCGCTGACCGTTGTTGGGGTCCTGATACTCGTACTCGTTATAGATAGAGTGAACGTTGCGCTGATGCTGCTCATAATTGGACTGTTGGTTAGCCGACCAGGCGGCGTTGCGCGCGTCGGCCTGAGCCTGCATGTCGGCCATCCTCGCGTTGTGACCGGCCGCCTGGGCTCGCATGTCGGCCATATTCTGATTGTGGCGAGCCGTTCGAGCGTTCCCTTGAGCTTCCATCGCGGCCATACCGGCCTGATGCGCTTGCTGGCCCTCGGGGGTTCCCGCTTTCCAAGCAGCATAAGCGACGTACTTGGCTAGGTCCTCTTGAATCTGATCCGAGGGGCGCATGTCGCGAGTGTTGGACCGGTAGTCGTACTCTTGCATTCTCGCCAACGCCGAGCGGCAACTCGGCTCATCAGCGAAAGCCTGAGGATCGGAAAGCCAGCTTTGGTACTCACCGATCATAGACTGGTGCATCTGAATCTCCTGTTGGTACAGCTCCATCTGCCCCTGATCTCCCATCTGCTGGGCCATCTGGTATCCGTTCTGGGATAGACTCAGACGCTGCTGAGCCAACCCCACCCCCATCTCCGTGGAGCGCCTTATAATCTCCGGGGTCCGAGGATCAAAACTCGCTTCAACCTGCTGCTCTTGAGCAAGAGGTTCTTGAATGAACGGCTCTTGAGCGAGAGGCTCCTGAGCCAAGGCTTCCGTGGTGGTAGCCATCGCCACGACCGGAGTTGGCGTGGCAGCCGCCATCGGAGCCGTCTTCGTGCCGCAGGCGGCAAGAGACAAAGAGAGCAGGAGAATAGCCGCTGAATGTTTCATATATCTACCTCGAGTCAGAATTTCTTCTTTGACAATAGCGCATCAAGGCAAGTTTATCTGTGATGACTATCACCCACTCCCACTTAAGTTCCCGCGATAACCGTCGATAGCTCTTTTGAACAGCAACGCCCCATGACCGTCAACTCTACCCTTCACCCCCCCACCTTAAATCTGGACAACAAGGTCCTTTCCTGGCTGCAAGAGGTTCGAACCGAGCTTCAAGCCCCGGACACGACCCTGGAACCCGAGCTTGACCACCCGCTCTTGGGATACTCATTGGAAGGTTCCCGTCTTGGCCGAATCCTGGGTGTGGGATCGTTCGCCGTCGTCTTCGAGCTGCATGACCCGGCCCAAAGCGAGCCAACTTTGGCCGTGAAGGTTCTGCGTCGCTCTACTGTGGGCAAGAAGAGCGAACAGGAGAACGAGTCCTTCCGGCGTGAGGTGGACATCGGAATGCGATTAGAGCACCCGAGCATCACCAGGATTCATCGTTTCTCCGAGCGCTCGCTCACTCGATTCGTGGTTCTTGATAAAGTCGAGGGCCAGACTCTAAAGTCCGTGGACGCTCCCTTGTCTTTGCAACGGTATCGTGAAATTTTCGCTCCTCTCGCGGCCGGTCTCGACTACGCCCATCAGATGGGTGTGGTCCATCGGGATCTCAAACCCGAAAACATTATGCTGAGCCAGAGTAAAGGAGTGAAGATTCTCGACTTTGGCCTGGCCCGCACGATCGGCGCGCGCGAATTGACCTTAACCGGAGAGTTCAAGGGGACGCCAAAGTACTGCGCTCCAGAGCAGGCTCAGAACACCAAAAAGATCGGCCCGGCGACCGACCAGTTCGCCTTTGGACTTTTGACTTTCCAGTACCTGACTGGCTCTTTTCCCTATCCGGAGTTTCCCAAGGACCCTCTGCAGAACATCTTCGTCAGGCTAACTCAGCCCGCCGCGCGTCTGAGCTCGATCTGGCCGGACATCCCGCCCGAGGCCGACGAAGCGATGGCCCGGATGCTTAAAGCTGCTCCCGAAGAGCGTTTTGGTAGTCTGCGGGAAGCTTTTGAAGTGTTCTCCGACAGTCTGAGATAGCAAGCTCACCTGTCAAAAGGTTAGCTTCTCAGCAAAATGTCGCTTCGGCCTCTCGCGTTATAAAGACCTATTCGGATTCTTGGAAGGTCTTTTTTTATGCTAAGGACAACGCTAGCGAAGTCACTATCTCTCATCTTACTGATTTTACTCAGTGGGTGTCCCTCTCAGCCCGCTCCCTCTCCGACACCTCGAGCGAGCTTCTCGCCCAAGGCTGGCCAAACTCCGACTCCCGTCAATACACCGAGCCCTGGACAAACTCCCCAGGGAACTCCCTCTCCTATCGCCGAGGCCGAGCCGGTCGATGTCTTGATCGTCGGCGCCGGACTTTCCGGCTTGTCCACCGCCTACAATCTACAAAAAGCCGGTATCACCTACCGAGTACTAGAGTTGGCCCCCCGGGTGGGCGGACGCGTTCGCACCGGCAGCTATCCCGAAGGGACGCAGGCCGAGGTCGGACTGGCCGAGTTTTGGACCGGCAATCCCGCCATCGATCTGGCCAAGGAGCTCAATGTGGAGCTTGAGTTGGTGGAGCCGGGACTATCCAGCTTTATGATCGACGGCAAGCTGTATCCATTCACAACATACAACTCCAATCAGGAGTTTATTCAGAGCGCTCTCAAGGACGACTACGCCGAGTACCAAGCCTGGGACAAGGAGATGGAAGAGTTGGTCCACAAGGTCGAGTCCGGAAACATCCCTCCCGAGCTGATGGCTCTAAAGGATGAGCGTTTCGATCGCTGGTTGGCCAAACAAAAGATCTCCGAGTTAGCCCAAAAGATGGTCAAGGCCGTGATCGAGCCCGAAATCGGGACTACCATCACCAAGATCAGCGCTCTAGACGGCATCGCCGAGTGGCATCTTTTTGTGGGCAAGGGAGCCACTCCTCAGCATTGCGTGGGCGGAAACCAAAAGCTTCCAGAGGCCATCGCTAAAGCTATCGGAACGGAAAATATCTCTTTGAATACCCAGGTCACCAACGTTGTCGACGGAGACGACGGCGTGGAAGTGCGGGCCGTGGACACCACCAACTTTCAAAACCGTACCTTCAAAGCCAAAGCCGTGGTGCTCACCGTCCCGCTCTTTCGCCTCTTCGAGATCCAATTCGTGCCCCGTCTGTCGGACGACGTCTACAAGGCCATCCACTCGCAGGATTGGGGCGCCTATTTCACCGCCCACTGTATCATGGACAAAGAGGCGGAGAAGTACTGGACGGTAGAGGGGACCAACGTGCTCCCCATCTTGAGTGGCGGCCCTCTGGGTGTGATCTATCCGGCCAGCGACAGCACCAACAAAGATGTGGTGATGATCAATCTCCTGGTCACCGGCAATCCCGCCGAAGCCTTCAACGCGCGCACCACCTCCTTAGATGACGTGCAGCAGCAGCTCGAGCGAGCGATGGAGAAGACCTTTCCCGGCAGCAAGAAGATGATTCGTAAGTGGACCTTCTATCGCTACCACCCACGCGCCATCGCCTCCTGGCCGGTGGGTCGGTCACGCTTCGACCAGCTCTCAGAGGGGTTGCGCAAAGCTCACGGACACATCTACTTCGCCGGAGACTTCACCGAGAGCAGCCATTCCGACGGGGCGATGAAGTCGGCCCTGCGGGTCAGCTCTCAGATCAAGACGGCGTTCGGGAAGTAGCGTTAGGGCCTTAGGGGATGACGGGTGGGGTGTAGGGCAGCGTGTAGCTCAGCGCCCAGGTCATCAAGAAGACGAGCGGAGTGTGGACCAGAAGTTGGAGGATGGAGAATCCCGCCAGCTCTCGGGTTCGCACCGACAGGATCCCCATCAAGGGCAGCATCCAAAAAGGGTTGAGCAGGTTGGGCAGCGCCTCGGCGGCGTTGTAGATCTGCACGGTCCAGCCAAGGTTCATCTGGTGGGCGTTGGCCGCGGCCATGACGTAGGGCGCCTCGATGACCCATTTCCCTCCGCCCGAGGGGACCAGCATGCCGAGAAAAGCGGAATAGGCCGCGACTAAGATCGGGAATGTCGCTTTGGTGGAGAGGCTGACGCACAGCTGCCCTAGGAAGTGGCCGATGGAGGTCTTGGAGATCATTCCAAAGATGACGGCGTAAAAGGGAAACTGGATCAGAACGCCCGACGTCGCGGGAACGCTGGCCGAAACGGCCTTTCCGAAAGAGCGCGGCGTTCCGTGCAAGAGCAGTCCGGCCAGAATGAAAATGAGGTTGAAGGTGTTCAGGTCCAGCGCGTGCATCGGACCTTTCTCCAGCAGAATGTCGGCAAGATATGGTAGGCAGATGAGGACCACCGCGAGGGGAAGAATTCTCGAGTAGTCTAGCCATTCGCCCGGAGTCTGCCGGGGCTCGATCTCTGTTTCCAGAGGTTTGTAGCCGATACCGAGGTCGGCTTGAGTCTTGGCCTGGTCGTCGGGCGGGCAAGAAAAGTACGCGATGGCCACCGAGACGACGAAAAGGACCGCGCAGCAGAGGATGGACTGCCAGAGAAAAAGAGTTTGGGAGAGTGGGATGACACCCGTCACTTTCATCAGCTCCGGTGGGATAGCTGAAGGCGTGGCCTGCAAGAGCGCCGCCGAGGAGGAGAGGCCGAAGGCCCAAACCGAGCCGAGCCCCAGATAGGCCGCGGCGCTGATGGCGCGGTAGTCGACTCTGGGCAGCAGTCGACAGATCTCGCGCACCAGAAGGCCGGTGAAGATAAGCGAGAGCCCCCAAGAGATGAGCGAGGTCGCCATGGCGATGGCGGCGACGTAGCCCACCGCCCCTTTTGAGGTCTTAGGAACTTTGGCCAGGTGACGGATCAGCTTGACCATCACAGGAGAGCTTGCCACCACGAATCCGCCGATGATCACCATAGCCATCTGCATAGTGAAGGGAACCAGTTCCCAAAAACTCGCGCCTCCGGCCTTAGCCATGGCCATCGGTGTCTCCCCCAGTGCCAATCCGCCCAGGAAGGTCAGGACAACGCCCAACAGAGCGAAGACGAAAGCGTCCGGAAGCCAGCGCTCCGCCATCTCGGCCAGCCAAATTCCGGCGCGAACCAAAGGGCGATGAGTAGACATCAAGGGAGTAGACCTGGACATCGCCCGACCTTCGTGAAAGGGTCCTGTCAAGCCCTCGTTTTAACCTTGTGCTTTCAAGATCAGAAAATTTGGGATTCCTGTCCAAAAAACGAGAAGAAAAGGCCGCCCTCGAGAGGAGGACGGCGTTACCGAGGCTACCTGAGAGAAGTCTTTAGTAGTTGTGGAAGGGCTGAAGTTCAGTGTAAGTTCCATCGTTGTTGACCACAGCGGGATTTTGCACGCTCATCGGAACCCAGTAGTTCTGATTGGTGTTGGGGTCGACGTAGCGGTATTCGTTGTTGATGCCGTGGACGTACTGCTGGTGGCTATTGTAGTTGATCTGCTGGTTGTTGGCCCAGGCCTGATTGTCGGCGGCGTACTGCCCCTGCATGGTGTTCATCCGTTGTTGATGAGCCGCGTTTTGAGCGTACATACCATTCATCCGCTGGTTGTGAGCCGACGTCATCGCCGCCGTGTTGGCGTTAATTCCAGAGACACTGGCGTTGTAACCTTGCTGCTGAGCGAAAGCCGCGAGGCTACCTTGAATCTGAGCGTAAGGGCGCATATCGCGATAGGCGGTTCTATAGCGATACTCGAAGATGCCCGCCAGCACTTGTTGGCATCTCTGGGGGTTCATGAGCTGTTGCGGGTTCTGAGCCAGTTGTTGCAAACCTTGGTACATCTCCTGGTGCATCTGATACTCCATCTGGCAAAGCTGCATCTGCTGCTGATTACCCGTCTGTTGCGCCATAGCATAAAGCGATTGGGACATCTGAGCCTGCTGGGGGATGCTCTGAAGCATCATCTGGACCAGCTGGTAGGTCCGCTGGGCTTCTTGCTCATGGCTTTGAGCAAAACTTGGAGTCAGGCTCAGTAGAGCGAAGATGGCGAGAAAGAAGATTTTTTTGAGTTTCATTTTTTGGCCTCGGAACTGATTTTTTTGGATTCTAGCTAGCTCGGAAGGTCGAGTATGTGACACCGATCACCGGTTGGCAAAATTTCGTTAAGCTTTTTTTCAACACGCTGTCCTACAGTAGGCTCAAGAAAAAAAGATCCGTTCCGATCCTTTGAGGAGACACGAAATATCATGCAAATCTTAGCCGCGAGTCACCAGCCCATCACACGCACTACCGCCGTCGCCCAACAGGCTCAAAGCCCGTCCGCCGACAACGGTACCGAAACACCCAGAGACAGCTTCGGTAAATCCGTCGCCAGAGAAGCTTTCGGAGAAGCCCGCGACCTCTCGCGCCGCGTCTCCAACATGACCGCC
>JBBCJA010000037.1:0-10869 GCA_037189585.1 Selenomonadaceae bacterium
TGACGGCAAATCGGAGTCGGATTCCACCGGCACGGTTAAGCCGAAAAGCGAGAGCAAGGCGACCGGGGTTCGCTATCCTAGCGGCTGGACGACGGATGTCGTTCGGGATAGTGAGGCGGGTTCAGCGTATAAAGCGGTGGATCTCGCGGCCGCGGCGCCACTGATTGCGGCGTTTCCGGACGCCCAGCTATCGAAGAATTTCCGCTTGTCCGAGTTTCGACCCGGCAAGCACTCTTACAAGTTCATCCGAATCGCTCCGGCGTTGATCTCAGCGCTGGAAGAGATTCGGGCCAAGGCGGGAGAGGCCGTTCATGTGACGTCCGGCTATCGTCCGCCTGACTACAACCGCGAGGTGGGTGGAGTTTCGAACTCGTGCCACATTGACGGCCTGGCGGCCGATATTTACTGCGATGGTCTTTCCACGGACGCGCTGTACGATATCTGCTTGAAGGTCATCGGTCCTCGCGGCGGTGTGGGCTACTACCCGAAGTCCGGGTTTATCCACGTCGACCTTCGCGGCTACGAAGCCCGCTGGAGCGGGTCTTAGCAGACAGCGAACCGGGCCATCACTGGACCTATAACTACTCCAGTGCTCCCTCGGTAAGCCCTCGCGGGACCCAATTCAGCGGCGCTAAGTAGCGCGAAAGCCGGCCACCTTAACCGGTCGCCGGTTCACATCCCCCATAGATACCACTTCTGACGACCCAGCCGGATCTTTTCAACCCCGAGCTGGCGAGTCGACCCACCCAGGGCTTGGAAGCCACGACCCCCGAGGGACGGCTCTGTTTCCTTGCGCCCTGAAAGCTCTTAGATGACGCCTTGCGGACCGCCAGTTGGCTGTCCGCAGGACCCACCTTAAGCTTCGCGATTGCCCCAATGAGCCTGTCCCCAAAGGAGAACGTCATGTTCGAATTCTTCAACTTCATACGTAAAAAGCGGCTCACCCATGACCAACTGCGGACTTTGCAGATGGTGGCCCAACAGGTGGTGCTGTCCTTGGAAGGCTCCGTGCGATTGCCCGGGGCGGCCAAGAAGGCGCTGGCCTTGAAGCTCGTGGGTGAGCTGACCAGAGATCTCGGGTTCGTGGCCCCGGACAGCCTAGTGGATGTCGCTATCGAGGCGTCTGTCAAGCTTCTGAAGGCCCTGGACACCGAGTCTCTTCCCCCGCCGCGACAGGCTCCGGTGTCTGGTCTTCGATTAGACATCTCGGGTCGTCCGGCGACGGGCAGCAACGCCGAGAGGGGGCTCTCGCTATGAACGCCCCTTTGAAGCTTCGGGTGAACTGGGAGGCGCACGTGGAAGCGCTGCCTCTGCCCACCTGGATCATCAGCCGAGACACCGAGGCGAGCCAGTCCCAGAACCAGGATGTCCTTCGAGTTTGCGATCAGGTCTTCTTAAACCAAGCCTGCCGCGAGCTCTTGGGATTCACCTCGAAAGACTCTCCCTCGGTCGCCTCTTGGCAACGCTATCTCCACCCTGAAGACCGCCCGGCATGTCTCGTGGCCTGGCACGACTTCATCGAGGGGACAACACCCCGCTTTAGCACGATCACACGTTGGATTCGTCCTGATACCAAAGAGACCATCTCTTTGGCAATCAGGGCCCAGCGACTGCTGTGCGGGCCTCGGTCCCGCTTGACGGGAGACTATTTCCAAGCTTCAGGCGCTTTGCGCCAACTACCGCTACCTGATCGGGGCCCTACGGGCGGAGCGGAGGCAGCTGAAGCTGGAGGTCCAGAGACTTTCCGATGCTGCGAGCCCCAAATTTCCAAATCAACAAACGAAAGAAGGACACTAAAATGTCTACCCCATTTGAAACAAACTTTGACGATAGCGGAGATGACACCATCCACGCTAGTCACGTCATCCAATACGCCGAACCGATCCAAGAGCTAGAGTCGGGTGCCGCCCTTTTCCGGGTGGCCAGCAACGACTCGGGAGCTTACTCGGTCGACTTCACGGCCTTGGCTAACCCCAATGGCCACCGGATCACTTCCCTTACCCAAGGGCAGATGATCGTCTTCAAAGCCAGTCACAATAGTCCAGCGAGCGCGACCCTCAAGGTTCTGCTGGAGCCGAGTGGCTCGGCTTCTCATCCGCTCACTATGGGCGATACTCAAGTCGGCGCCAACGATATCTTGCAAAACCAGATGGTGATCGTGGTCTACAACGCCACCACTACCCCTCGTTTTGACGTCATCGGGATCGCCAGCGGCGGTGCGCTGTCCGAGCTCGAGGATGTGACCTTCACTTCCTTGGCTACCGGTCAGTTGCTCCGCTACAACGGAACCGCCTGGGTCAACGCCACTCTTGCCGCCGGCGATCTGCCGACCGGGATTGACGCGGCCAAGGTTGGGAGCGGAGCCGTCAGTAACGCCGAGTTCGGTTACCTGGATGGAGTCACCAGCTCGATTCAGACCCAGCTTAATAACAAAGAAGACAAGGCCGCCAAAGGTGTCGCTAGTGGTTATGCCAGTCTTGATGCGACCGGGAAGGTACCTGTATCCCAGTTGCCTTCCAGTGGCGGAGCTAGTACTCTTGACGACTTAACGGATGTCACAATCAGCAGTCCGAGTACTGGTCAAGTTCTCCGTTACACGGGATCTGCTTGGGCTAATGGTGCGCCTGCGGCCGGCGATCTGCCCAGCGGAATTGACGCGGCCAAAGTCGGGAGCGGAACCGTCAGTAACGCCGAGTTCGGTTACCTGGATGGAGTTACCAGCTCGATTCAGACCCAACTCAACGGGAAAGCGGCCTCGTCCCACACCCACACCATCTCTGACGTGACCAATCTGGAGACTAGTTTGGACGCGAAGCAGAACACTAGCGCAAAGAACGCGGCCAACGGCTACGCGGGTCTTGACGCCGGTAGCAAGCTTTCGAGCGCTCAAATGAGTGAAGTGATGCCGCTGAACGGACTCAGTGATGTAACCATCACCAGTCCCGCGACCGGACACACCGTTCGCTACAACGGAACCTCTTGGGTCAACGCCGCGCCCGCCGCGGGCGATGTCCCAAGTGGGATCGACGCCGCCAAGGTCGGGAGCGGTACCGTCAACAACACCGAGTTCGGATATTTGGATGGAGTCACTAGCTCTATTCAGACCCAGCTCAATAACAAAGAAGATAAGTCGGCCAAAGGTTCCGCCAACGGCTATGCTAGTCTTGACGCGACGGGGAAGGTTCCGTCAGCGCAGCTTCCGTCGGCGGGCTCTCACAACCATGCGGCGGGCGACATTACTTCGGGAACCTTTCCGATTGCTCGAGGCGGTACTGGAGCCACTTCTGCTTCTGCCGCAAGAACGAACCTAGGGGTTCCAGGCGGTTCTGGAACAACTGGCTACGTTTGCTTCTGGTCGGGTGCCAATTCTTTGACCAGTTCGAGGAGCGTACCAAAGTTGTCGAGTCCCCCTATCGTGGGCATGGCAGGTCCAATACTATATTGGAACCCCAGCAATGATCAGCTTTTCGCTCAATATAGCCGGGCCGTTCAGAAGAAGGACATTCAGAAGCTCTCCACCTCCATTGACGACCTCATGCTGTGGCGTGCCGTCGAGTTCACCTGGAAAGATGCTTTTGGTGGACAAGAGGACATAGGTCTCATTTCTGAGGAGGTGGCGTCGTTATGTCCGCGGGCAGCGTTCTACGATCAAGCCTGGGAACAGATCGACGAGGTCACTGGAGAGTACACTGTCAATGAAGACGGTACCCCAAAAAAGCTTTCCGGAGACATGGTTCCCGCTGGCGTCAAGTATGAAAAAGCTTGGATCCCCATGCTCGCGGCTGTTCAGGACTTTTACCGGAAGTATCTGTCCGAAGTTGCAGAGCTGAGGGCTCGTCTTTCCGCGCTGGAAGGAGCGCGGGGATGAATTCCACTGACCACCAGGAGCTTCTCGCTGAAGTCGGACGTTTCCACTTGATGCTGGAGTCTCATCAGAACGCGGTGCGTTTCTGTCGAGAGCAGCTTCGGCAACTGCGCCAACGTCTGGCGGAGGGGGAGCAGGCGGCTCTTTCGGCTCAACAGTCCTCCTAGGTGGCGCGTCGCGGTCTTTCGCTCGCGGGGATCGGCTGACGCTCCGCCTCGACCATCACCCAGGGTGCCTGGCGCACCCGTGACTATCGCTTGTGAGCCCTGGAGTCCCGGAGGCTTAGCGGAGTCACGCTCACCTAAGCTCGAGAGCTTTCAATCCTCGTGTCTTGTCACCAACGAGTGTGTTTCCGTCTGCCTTCTGGGCTTCTGAGGGCCCACCTACCGGGTGCCTTCGCACCCACCAATTCTAACGAAAGAAGACAACTTAAGTCATGAACAATGTCCAAGACATTCAAACCCAAGCGCAGCGAGCTTCCAGACGCGATCTGGCATCTCTCGGAGATGCTGGTTCCGCACCGGAAATCGTCCCGGTTCCGCCGGCACGAGATCCGGAAGCTTTGCCGGCGCTTGACCCAACTCAACATCATCCCTCGGTAACGCATGGCATGTATTCCCAGCTTTTTTGGGAGCACGCGCGGAATCCGCGGAATCGGCACGCTCTCTCCGACGCCACTAACGTCGGAGAGAGCCGGTTCCCTCGCTGCGGAGACCGGATCACGCTTTACCTCAACGTCACTGAAGGGCGCATCACGGAGGCTTCCTTTGAAGCCCGCGCCTGCGCCCCTGTCATCGCTGTGGCTTCTCTTGGAACGCAAGAGATCACCGGTCTTTCCATCGACGACGCTCGAGAGCTTTCAATCCTTGAGCTGGATCGACGGCTGGGCGGTCTTCCACCCTCCAAACGCCACGCCTACCTCGTGTTCCTGGAGTCTCTCCAGAACGCAATAAACCAAATATCTGAAAGAGAGAATCACTAAAATGGCTACCCACAAAATGCGCTTACTGCGCGATCTAACATTCGATTTCGATCGAAAAAACTATCCCTACACTGAGATAACAACTACTGGCCTTGATGAGTACTACGTCACTGATCGAATTGAATTTGAATCAATCTATCACATGGACGAAATGTTCTCTTTGGGGACTGCAAATGTTGAACTCCATCACTTAGATGGAAGCCCAACGCTCATGCCAACAAGGTATTCCGCGTTTGATGTCTTCGATACGTTTCCTGACGATCCGCCTTACGACGTTATTAGCTTCTTTATCCGTACCGAGACAAATCCAGCTCAGCATCCACAGCCCTACGGAGCCTGGATGATCCGGGCAGGACATCCTAATCTCAACCCGTACGAGAATTATCCCGTCCGGGTCACTCTTGAAGAACAAGACGAGCTAGAAGCCCCTCCTTTCTCAAATGGAGAAACAGTCTTCAAATCCATCCCAGGCATCTTCGAATGTCGACGTGATGGTTTTAGCAAAACCTTTGAGGTTCGAGAGCTAGCGCTCGAAAACTTCAGAGTAGACAAAAAGGTCGTGAATCCTGAGTCTGTCTCACCTTTCGTGACCTTCCGAGGGGATATTCGGGTTTATCCCAATCTCGCAAGCAACGACTTGCCGGCTTGGACCCCGGAGAACGACATCGACTGGCAAGTCAAACTTCGTCACCCCTTGATAGACGATATTGTCCTGACCGGAACGATCGTTCCGGGAACTCCTGACAATACCGGTTTGGTTCACCAGCTTGAAATCCAATGGGACCCGGGAGAACTCGCGACTCCTCTCGAGTTGCCGCTCGAAGTCCTGGGAGGTTTAAAACTGGAGCTCAACAGCGGCGGAAGTACCGTGAGTCGCCCGGCGAAAACTCACTGCATTATCAGCCGCGGAACGTGTAAGAACCCTTACACGGGTATCGTTCATCAGACCGACGCCGTTTCCGTCTACGACGGTTCTCCAGACTTGAGCACTCCCCTAGCTTACAGCGGTGCCGACAGCGATCGTGCGCCTGCATCGTTTGGATACGGTTGGTCTTCATTCGAGTCGATAAAGATCACGGAGTTATCGGATGATAGCTTAGTCTACAGCGATGAATACGGCAATTACAAACGGTGGCTGAAGAACGGTCCAAACGACTACGAGCCCTTGTTTGAGGACAATCGACTCACGTTGACGGTCGACTCGGACCCTAACGAGACGTATACCGTGACTTGGAGGGATGGTATGAGGCGAGTCTTCGATCAGTATGGGAAGCTGCGCCAGCAAATCGCTCGCAATGGCAATACCACCACTTATTCGCGCGTCGGAAATGTCCTAACCATCTCCGACGACAAGGGAAGGTCGGTCTACAACCACTTCCATACAGGCCAACCACAGCCGTATCTCATCGGAGACAGTCCTACTCCAGGCCTCGGAGAAAGAGAGTTCCTGCTCACCTACGACGGCGAGGGACGTCTCGCGAGTATCACCGATCCTGTCGGTGACAAGACGGTCTTTCTCTACGAAAACGGCCTTCTTAAGGAACGTCGGGAAGAACTCACGAATTATCATCGCTCGTTGATTTATGAGTACGAGGCTTCCGAGACGAATCGAATCTCCTCTATGAAAGCCACCAGCAAGAAGTTGGATGGGAATATCGTCAGCGATCTCTACCAGGTCGACTATGAATACAACATTCCCGTTCACCTTGAGGTCGATCCTTATGAGATCCACGACTATATAGCCACGAAGATCACGACGATCGATCTTCAACCTGGAAGCTCGGAACAGCCTTCCGCGGCACCGCGAGTTCAATTCGTCGCTTACGACCCTTTGGGCCGCATCATCGGGGAATTCGTGGTCGCGGAGGACGGTCTCGCTGATGAGGCGGAAATCGATGAATCGACTCACGTTGTTACGCTCCATAAGTATAACGACCCGAGCGATCCTGAGAGCGAATCCGACGACCCTTGGCTTCGGGTGGAGACCCTTCAGGTTAACAAGGCCGCCACTACGAAATGGAAGCATGACGCCCGGGGAAATGTCGTTAAGATGACCGATGCCCAGGGAAATGAGACACTCTATTCCTACACTGGAACTTCGTATGCCTTCCCAGACCTTGTCACGGAAATTCAACGACCTGCTTATGACCGTGACAATCCAAGCTCGACGAAGTATCTCCCGACGGTGTTCAGTTATAACGCCACCAACGGAAACTTGGAGAGCGTGGAAGACTCCGAAAACAACATCACGAAGTTCAAGTGGAGGTCGGATGGCCAAAAGATCGAGAGGATCACCAATCGTCTCGGTTTCAAAACCTACTTCCACTACGGTGCTCGAGACCTTCTTGAGAAAATCTATGTCCAGAAAAATAGAACGGTCACCCTCGATTCCTATACCGACGACGTCGAGCTAGCAGATGCTGGAAATTTCCGTAAACTGGAACTGTTCTACGACGACTACGACAATCTTTCGGAGGTCAAAGACGCCAATGGCAACAGCATCAAAACCTTCTATGATGCAGTTAACAGGCCAGACAAGGTGATCGATGGAGAACTCGAAGAGACGACCTTTGAATATGTCGACCGCGTTCTCTCGGAAATCCAGCTACCGGATGTCGGTACTTTCACCAATAGAGCCGCAGTTACCGAATATGACTCCATGGGACGTGTGCTACAAACCTTACGTAAGGACAACAACCATACCGCTGGAGAGCTTCGAGTAGGCTTCACCTACGATGGTTTTTCGCAACTTCGCTCTTTGATTCGAATCAAGAACGAAGAACTGAAGGCTCATCGTTTCAGCTATGATCGCCAAGGGCGCTTGAAGTCCTCGGTTGATGCTAACGAGAAGGAGAGTACCACAGCTTACGAGCCCTTCTGCGTGGGTTTCGCCAACACTTCCGCTCGCGGCATCCGTCAGAAGGCAAGCTTTGACAGTCTTTGCCGAATGACCCTTCTGGAAGCAGGCTCACCAGGGGAAACCGATCTGACGATGGGTACCGTTCGAGAAAGTCGAGAGTTCCTCTACGACGACCTCAGTCGGCTGGTCAAAACAAAGCAGAGGGGCTTGAAGCGGGCCACCTACGGACAAAGTACTTTTGGCCAGAGCGCCTACGGGGGCCTGGGAGAAGCTGAGGAAAGGACCTACTTCTACGACTCCCTTGACCGCGTTGAGAAGGTTGTTTTCGAGGATGGCGAGGAGATTTCGTATCTCTATGACGCCGAGGGCAATCTAACTCTGATGACCGAGAACATCGAGGGGGCCCCTAAGGAGACTCAGTTCACCTACTATGGCGACAATCTTCTCTATGAGGTGATCTACCTGGATAGAGTCGGCGGAGACCAGAAGTTCACTTACACTTACGATGCAGGCGGACGGCTGGCGACTCTGACCTATCCAGCCAGTACCGGAATCGTAGCCTATTTCGACGACGGAACTCCAGGCACTGGTTGGGATGGCAACGGCCAGCTCTTGCATCTACGGTACGTGAAAGGCTCGGACACCATTCGGCGTTTCGAATTCGAGTACGACAGCGCGGGTAACCGCATTAGCCAACTCGATGTCGTAGACATAGCATCGCCATTGACACAAAGAGCGGTTCAGTGGGTTTACGGCTACGACTGGCTGGACAGGCTCGAGTCGGTGCGGAAGGCCGAAGCTGCCACAGCAGGAGCTCTTGGTACTCCGCAACTGGTGGCGGTGTACACCTACGATGCGGCGGACAACCGAGAAACGTTCGAAGTCCCGGATCTTGACGAACTCTATGAGTACTTCTATGACTCTGCGGACAACCTCACTCGTATCGACAAAACTGTGGGAATCGGCTCTCCGGCCACTATCGAGACTTTGGAAAGTGACGATGATGGGAATCTCAAGACCAGAGTCTCGGGTGGGGTCACCACGACATACATCTGGGACGACTTCAACCGGCTCAAGGCGATCTCGACTTCGGATAACTCGAAGAAGCAATCCCATACCTTTGGTGTGTCTGGTTTCCGACGGAAGAAGAAGGACAAGGACGATGTGGAGACCACGGAGTACGCGGCCGGGCTGTCCACGGAAGTCTCCAAGGTGACCAGCGGTGAGACCATCACCTACCTCAAGGCTGGAGGTGGAATCATGGGCTTCGAGCGGTCCTCGGACGGTGCGATGTTCTGGTTCATCAATGATGCTCTGGGGACTGTGAGGGACGTCATCGGCTATAACTCGACGACTTCTCAGTGGGAAGTTCGAGCTTCCTATGAGTTCGACGAGTACGGCCAACGAATCGCGACTAGCGAGACGGGAGTCAGTAGTCAGAAGACCTTTGTCGGCGGCCTGTCCGTACAGGATGAGGTGGCCGACACCGGGCTGATGATGATGGGGCATCGATTCTATGCACCCGAGCATGGACGGTTTCTGAATCGAGACCCGATTGGGTTCGCTGGTGGGGCTAACCTCTTTGAGTACTCCAACGGTAACCCTGTAACGTTTGCCGACCCGAGTGGCCTAGTCACTATAAGCAAAGAGCTAACGCAGAAATTTCCTGGTGCACAAGAAGCTCTCAATGCATTGAGTTCCCTCAAGAAGGTCACTAAGCCCTGTGCATATGGAGATACAGAGATTAGTGAAAGTGAAATGAACGCCTTGCTCGGGGTGATCAATAATGTGCTAGTGGACTCGCGAGTCGTAGCTGAGTATAGCGCAGAAAATACCGGTGATTATGGTCGCAGGGTATCTGGCGGAACTAAAAAGCCTGGCAAGATCATAATCTACGAAAAGGTAAACGAGCTCCTAAGTGCACTACCACCTGGTCTCTCTTCCAAGGACATTTTGAAACATGTTCTTCTCCACGAGATCATCCACGAGGCAAATCAAAGGGTACGAGACTACAAGCGCATGGACTGTGCTCAGCCCCAATTCGATCTAGAGCTCACTGAAATACCAGACGAAGCGATTGCCGCGCACAACTTCACCATCTCAGTTCTAGACTGCTTGCTTCCCGAAACAGCTGGAGTCAGCAAACGTCCTTTGCCGCCCATGCTTCCGGGTATTGGGCCGACCTGATAATATGAAGCCATGACTTACAATCGTAAAGGCGAAAAGGCGTTGGGCTCGAGTGGATACCTAATGTGGTTGGTTTGGCTAGTGCTATGTTCTTCGTCCCTCGCGGACGAGCTTTCGCATGCTCGCATATGTGGTATCAACCTGGGCATGACCGCTCAAGCAGTGGTCTTGCTTCACGGAGAAAGTTCTCCTGAGTTGCGGATTTCATATGGCTCAGGCGAATATTGGAAGTATCCGGTTAGGGTTGACGGCCGTGAAGATAGCTTAATCGTGAGCTTCGAATCGGACACTTTGTTGGTGCGCACCGTGAGTGGTCCCCTGCTAGAACTTTCAACAGCACGAGAGCTAGGTCGTGTGCGGCTGGATGACTTACGAGCCGAATGGGGCACAGAAGTTGCCAGTTGGCCATCAGGACCCGAGGATCTCTTATTAGACTATGTTTGGCACTTCGAAGAAATTCGCGTAAGGGTTCAGTTCGATTCTCAGGGAGTTGCACGCAGATACACCTTGGCCAAATACGGTTAGAGTATCCAGCTTTTTGGTACCTTGGATGGCTTAATTATTGTGAGCCCTAATCGATCTCGGCCTTTGGAACGGCTTAACTAGAAAGGCTGGCCGGCGATTGCAGCGCGTAATGCGCCTCAGTCGCCGGCCTTTTTCTTTTAGCGCCAGACCCTTTGCCGGCGGGACGTTTCGGCAAGCGTGCTTGGATTCGGCGAGCTATAAGTTCGACGAGTATGGGCAGCGAATTGCCACCAGCGAGAGTGGAGTTAGTAGTCAGAAGACCTTTGTCGGCGGCATGTCCGTGCAGGACGAAGTCGCTGACACTGGGCTGTGGTCCGGTTCCGTTCCTGCAGACATTCCGTATGAGCTAAGCTGCTTGAGCCAACTCGGTCGTTAGTAGGGCCTGTTGCTCAAACTCGCTGGGACTTTGATAGCCCAGTGCTGAGTGAAGGCGCCGTCGGTTGAAATAAG
>JBBCJA010000038.1:0-2368 GCA_037189585.1 Selenomonadaceae bacterium
CGCCCTGGAGCGTTTTGACTTGGGGTCCCGGAAGTTATGGGCGAGCTGAACGTACCGAGCTGCTGACCCGTCTCGAAGTTTTGTCTCCACCTTGCGAATATACATAGTGCCTACGCCTCAAAAGCACCATGCTCCGCAAGCTGGCCTTTACCCTCTTTTTATTGTGCCTACGTGTTCTGGACGATTTTGCCTACCTTGCCGCGTGCAAACCCAGGTTTTATGCGGATGTCGATCCGGCGCTGTGCCCAAAAAGGGCTTCCAACTGTCGAACTCGGGAATAGCATTCCACAACTTTCGGCAAATTTTCTGGAACATCATCTTCAGTATTATCCTTACACTGTTGATTCTGGTTATTAAGGCCCTTGAGATACTCAAGATACTTGACGGGGTCATCGAAAACTCTCCCGTCCGGAGCTGTCTACATACCTCGCGGGGATACTGGCATGCGTCTACCTGGAGTTCGGAGAGGAGACTTCGGGCCGTCGTCTCCACCTATGAGGAAAGGGAGAGTAAAAATGGACGTCCGCATCAGCATTCCTCGAGCCGTCGCTCCGACCCCCACAGCTGTCGCTGATGCCGCCGCTGTGGAAGAAGCCGCAGGAGGCCCTACTATAGTTTGCATGCACGGCTCCCGGAATAGTCCGCCCTACCACTTGGGCGGCCTGCTCTAGTACAGGATGGAGGCCGTAGGGATCGAGATGGCTAACGGGGTTGTTTGGGGCATATTCATAGAGATTAGCCCCACCATCCAACCCAATCGGGTCCCGAGAAATGAATCTCTGGGCAGTCGGGTCGTACCAACGATGGCGCATATTAGATCAGCCCAGTAGCCGAGTCGCGCCGACAGCCTAGGCCGCCGACAAATCTATTTTCGAAGATTCCTGGGATCGACTCACTGGCGTACAGCTCATCTCCCCAGGCTCCGTAGACGTAGCGCCCAACAACCGCGCCATTCTCATCCGTCACCAGCTGGGTGGAGCTTAAGGCGTCGCCATGAAGATAGAACCAGTCGCCGTCCCTCTGGAAGGCCAGGCTCTCCCCCTAAAGAGTTTTAGCCGGGCCCGCGCCGGCCTCGGTCCCTCCTGACGGAAAAGCCAGCGCTTCAACATGTGGCCCGCAAAAAAGAAAAACCGGTAGTTGAGGCGCGTTAAAGGTCGCAACTACCGGTTAGCTTGTAAGCGAAGGTTACCGTCGTCAGGCTCGACCTGGGAGATCGAGCAGAAAAGTAGCCTATATTCATTTGGGGCTCGGATGTTGCCAGCGACCAGCCTAGCCAATGCTGGACCTTAGCTGTCGTCGGGTCCGAGCAGATAGGTAGGTCAACGAGAGTTTAGCAATTGGCGTATCGCGTCTTTAACCTTGGATCTATCTCTAAAGATGTGACTTAAGTCTTGCTGACTAGCCCATTGAGACAATCTCTGGTTAAGGATCTCAAAGTCATTATTGCTCTCATTTCGGAGAAGCTCTTGAGCCTCGCTTTGAAGGGCGAGGAAAAAGTCCGTGCAAAGTCTTTCACATACCGTGAAATAGGCGTCATCGACGCTAAGGCCTAGCAGTTTTAGCTTCTCTGAACTAGCTAAGAGTTCATCCCGTATCCAGATAAGAGACTTCACGTCATACCCTGCTTCATTAGTTTCTTCTTCGGAGATTAGTTTAGCCTCCTATTTTTTACAGTCCTCAAGTATCTTACATAGATAGTGGTCAAGGTAACAGTTGGCTTTGCCAGTACCGTAAGCGGCGGCAGTACCCGCTTCGAAGGCTTCTAGCGTCGCTTTCGCTACCGCATAGGCTTCTATTTGTCCCGCGACAATCAGTTTAACCAAATTGGCATCCATTGCCCGAATTCGTGTTTGAGCCGAGCTGTATATCATCTCCACGGCTTGGAGGCATATCTTTAGCTTGAAGTCACAACTCAGTAAACCGGCTGGGTCAGCCCTTTCTACAGGGTTACTCTTTGCATATTCATATAAGTTCGTGCCACCCCACAGCCCAATCGGGTCCCGAGAAATAAACCGCTGAAGCTGCGGATCGTACCAACGATGGCGCATATAGATCAGCCCGGTAGCCGAGTCGCGCCGGCAGCCGAGACCGCCGACAAATCTGTTCTCGAAGATTCCAGGGATGGATTCGCTGGCGTAAAGCTCATCTCCCCAGGCTCCGTCGACGTATCTTCCGACGACCGCCCCGTTCTCATCCGTCACCAGCTGGGTGGAGCTTAAGGCGTCGCCATGAAGATAGAACCAGTCGCCATCCCTCTGGAAGGCCAGGACCTCCCCGTGGGGACAGAGGTAGTTGGTGGTCTCCGTGACGGTTCCGGACTTCTCCTCGCGGATAAGGTCCCAACCGTCCCAGGTGAAGTTGCTGGTCG
>JBBCJA010000039.1:0-54657 GCA_037189585.1 Selenomonadaceae bacterium
CGTCAACCCTTACAATCAGACCAGCCACACCAGCAACAACTGGGGCTGGAACCCTCCGGGGCCTTGGGGTGGACCTTTCGGCGGCGGTTACCCTGGCGGGGGATACCCCGGCGGATTCCCGGGTGGCGGATTCCCCCGTTATTATTAAATTCTAAGCGCATTGCCCCGATAAAAAAGCCCTCCGCGGAGGGCTTTTTTATTGGGATTGTTTGCTTGTTTTCTCCATTTAGCAGGAAAAAAAGGGATTGACTTTCCTTCCGAGAAAAGAAGAATTATATTCAATTTATAGAGTTTTTCCATGTTCGTAGTGACTTGGTAACATCTGGAGTGCAATTCGAAGGGGCGCCTTAGGCTATCTTCGGACTAACGAAATTCAAGATTTCTGTTGGGGTTGTGTATGCAAACGTGTCGTCCTTGGGACTTTGGTAGATCATGCAAAGGTCTGGCTCTCACCGTTCGTTTTCTGGTGGGTGGCCGTGGGTTCTCGGTGAATCTTTCCCCTTTGCTGATCGTACTTTTTTTGGGCGGGTTGGCTTGCGGGGTTCATAAAGCGCTAGAGATCTCTTCTCATCGCCGCGACGCGCAAGCGGAGAAGATCGCCGAACTGCAAAGGCAGAACGAGCAACTCAAAAGTTTGATGATTCACAAGGAGAAAGAGCGAGAGCAGATGCTCAAGCTGGCCGAGGCGCGCTCGGAAGAGCTTTGGCTTGAGCTCGACAGTCGTGACCAGGAGCTTGAGAAGCTCTGGAAGCTGGTCGGCAAGAAACCTTCAAAAGCCTCTCATCATGGGGAGCGCAAATCACTGGAGGGCTCTCGGGGTGGAAGCGCGACTCGAAGCTCGATAGAAGTCAAACGCCGTTATCGCCATTTAATGTCCCAGATCCAAACGGGAGACCGGGAGCTCAAAACTTTGGGTGTCGCGGCCAAGGCTTATCGGGAGCAGAAACTAGCCGAATACCGCGCGCGCCTCAATGAGCGGACACCGTCGTTGTGGCCCTGCGAGGGTTTTTTCTCCTCTCCTTACGGAAACCGCATTCATCCGGTTTATGGCACGGGACGGTTTCACGCCGGTTGTGATATCAGCGCTCCCACCGGAACCATTGTCCGAGCGACCGCCGCGGGTACCGTCGTGACCAGTGGGTGGCTCGGCGGATACGGCAATACCATCGAGATTCAGCATGGCGGTGGATTGAAAACGCTCTACGGCCACAACAGTGAGCTGCTTGTTCCCGTCGGCGCTACTGTGGCCAAGGGTCAACCTGTGGCTAAGGTTGGAAGTACTGGAGTTTCCACGGGTCCGCATTGTCACTACGAGGTGCACATCGGCGGAGAGACCACCGACCCGGCTCCGTACTTGAAAGAGAAGGAGGCTCCCAGCCAGGTGGCCAACCTATAAGCGAGGTGCCTTCTGAGGATTCTCTCTCCTATATCCGAAGATGATCAGATGCTCGCCGGGCTGCCCTACGTGGTATGGCCGGTGGGCTCTGTTTTTATTCTGGTCACACGAAAAAAAGACGATCCGTTCCTTCACTATCACGCGATTCAAGGGCTGATCTGGGGCGGCGTGGCTCTGGCTTTGAGTTTGGCTAGTTTCCTGGGTCTGGCTTTCATCTTTCGGGTGATGCCCGGCTCCTCGACCTATCTGCCGGGTATGCTCGGTATGGGACTGTTGTTCGGCGGTGCCGTGATCACGACGATCGTCTTTTTCACCGCTCTTTTCTTGGCCTGGAGAGCCACCGCCGGAGAGATGCTTCGACTTCCGTTCGCCGGTGACTATGCCGAGCAACGTATGCTGGACCATACCGGCATGACCCGACGCGACTTTATGAAAATGCTCGAGGAATCGTTTATCGAGCCCAAGTTTGACGAGCCGGAACCGATCCCGTTTCCCGAGGAGCCGGAGCGCGCGGTCAACGGGCGGGCCCGGGAGATCTTGGCTCAGCGGGCGGCTCAGGAAACGACCCCCGCCTCGGTCAAGGCTGGGGAGCTTTTGGCTCAACGTCAGGCTCAGCAGGCCCAGGCTAAAGCCGAGGAGGCTAGACGGCAAGCCGCTCTGGCTCAGCAGCGGAAGGCGGCAGCTTTACAGGCTCAGCAAGCGGCGGCACTCCAGGCCTCTCAACGTGTTTCCGGATCTCCGGCTGGACGGTCGCCTGCGGAGCCTCCAAGTCCAGGGGTTACCTCGCAATCCGGCCGAGCGAAAAGTTATCCGTTGATTGGCGGGAAGGCTTCCAGTTCAGCTCCGCCAACGGCGCAATCGGGCCAGGTCAGGCAGACGCCTCCTGGGCCGACGGGACAGCCAAAGGTTAAAGATGTCGACCTGGTTCGACATTACAAGGACCGAGGCAAATCCGGGGGGTCCTCGGATGCCCTGAAGGGCTGGCTAACTTCGATGGATCAGGACGCCTGATCGGACTTTTTCGCACCTTTTTTGCGAAGTGAGTGACTTGCCAGAAAAGCCTCGCTTAGTCGTTTCCCCAGAGCGTAGACAAAGTGACGAGCTTTCAGCGAGGTCCTGGGCAAAGCGCACCGCAGCATGGTGATCTGGATCAACAGGCGACGATACTGCGGAGTCATGCGGGCCACCAGGGCGTCGCCTTCCTCGCCCTCGGAGAGCTGCCAGGCCTGCATGATCAAATTCCCTAGAAGCTGTTTCTTCAGGCGCACGATCCGCGCGCGACCTGCCCAGGGGGCCAGGTCCATCACGTCCCGCAGCTTGATCCACGGTTTTTTGACCAGAAGGCGCAGGATGCGGCGCTCGGCTTGCTCCACGCGCTCTCTTTCGCAGTTGTCGCAGCTGTCGTGATCAGGGGGACACATGGTTCCGCAGATGGGGCACGGCAACAGTCCTTGCTCCAGAAAGTAGAGCTCTCGGCGCACCGCCAGCTCCATCAGAGGGCGAAGCTTGCGGCGTTGCCCTTCGTCGTGAAGCTCGGCGAGGGTCGCCTCGATCTTTTCCACTCGATGAGGAGGGATGACAAGCTCTGCCCATGGCACTCTCTCCTCAGTGGGAACGGGCTCTTTACCACCTCGCGAGCGTGTGCCGGTAACGTGAGGCTGGCCGACCCAGCAGACGATCTTGGAAGGAGCCTCGCGCAGGTGTTCCCGCAGGCGAGCCAGGATCAGGCGCTGCTGCATCCCGATCTCCTGGCTCCAGGCGGGAGAGCTGACCGTCACATGCAAAACGGAACCACGAATTCGGGTCGGTTCCGCCTGGCCGGCCAGGATCGGACCGACGGCGTTCATCCAGGCCTCTTTGAGTCGATAGAACTCGATCGCCTTTTGGGCCTTGAGCGCTTTGACCGCCTCGTTGACGTATCGACCCATCGACTGCACGGTTAAAGATTTCGCAGAAAGCGCGGGCGGAGCCTTCAGCGAATTTCGCCGTCGCTCACTCGATGAAGAGTGGCTGACGGCTCGAGGTTGGGGATCTCATGGGTGGAGGTGAGGAGCACCTGGGAGAATTCCGGCAGCAGCTCAAAAAGCCGGGACCGTCGCTCTTCGTCGAGCTCGGATAGGACATCGTCGAGTAGCAATACGGCGCCTTCTCCTTGATGTTGACTCAGAGCGCGCGCTTCAGCCAGGCGCAAACAGAGCGCCAGGCTGCGCTGCTGGCCCTGGCTTCCGTAGGTGCGAAGCGAGCGTCCCTCGTTGTGAATTTCCAGCTCATCTTTTTGGGGGGAGAGTAAGGTGGCGCCCACTTGACGTTCCCGTTCGCGAAGCTCCTCGATTTTTTTGCCGAACTCCTCGCGATCGACCGGCCAGGCCCGGCGATACCTCAGACTGACCGCCCCTCCACCAACGCCTGCCAGCCGCTGGTGGAGCTCCCGGCAGCTCGAATCGAGTTCCTCCACCAGTCGCTCGCGCCTTTCTCCCACGCGGACCGCCAGGTCGTAAAGAAGCCGCTCCCAGGGAACCATCTCGCGGTTCGGACGTCTTTGTCGCAAGAGAGCGTTGCGGGATCCCAAGACTTTGCGAAGCTGAGCCAGATCGGACAGATGAGCCGGTATCATCTTGGAGAGCTGAAGATCTAAGTAGCGCCGGCGCGAGGCGGGCGGTCCGGCGACCAGGTCGAGGTCATCCGGAGTGAATAGGCTGCACGGCACGCAGCCCAAAAAGTCGGCTAAGCGGGCGACCTTGTCTCCCTGAAAGGCGGCCGACTTAGACCATTCGCCGTCCTGCCGACTCCACAGAATAGAGAGCTGGCGACCGCGCCCCGAGTCGGTGCGAAAATGCCCCTCGACGCGGGCAAACGAGCCTCCCCAGCGGACCAGCTCGGTCTCTCTTTTGGCTCGAAAAGAGCGGGCCGCGGACAAAAGGTGGGCCGCCTCCAGAAGCGCCGTCTTGCCCGCCCCGTTCCCGCCGCTGATGACGTTGAGGCCGGGTTGGGGACGAAAGTCGAGGCTCTCGTAGAGGCGAAAAGAGTTCAGCTTGAGGTGCTCGAGAACCACACCACTCCAGATCGCTCTCGGGCCCACGATCCCCTTCGTGATGACGGGGAGTTCCCTTCGGGATAGCGAAGGCGGGGGACGTGAGAATCGCCATCTTTTCCGACTGCTATCTTCCCACCATCAACGGCGTCGTGACCAGCATCAAGCTGCAGTTGGAGGCGCTTCGTGGACTAGGTCACGAGGTCGACCTGTACTGTCCTGTTTACGCCAAGCCGTGCCAAGATGACGAGTTCACCTACCGCATGTCGGCTTTCCCCTTCCCCTTCCACAAGGCCGAACAGGTCACGCTACCCTGGCCGCCCGCCGTGATGAAGCGTTTCTGGACCGAACAATACGATGTCTTTCACCTGCAAACGCCCTTCAATGTCGGAATGATGGGCCTGGCAGCGGCATGGAGCCGTGGTGTTCCAAGAGTCTTTCATCACCACACCTTGTGGGAGGAGTACGTCGACTATCTTCCCGTGCCAAAGCAGGCGACCCGGGTCGCCTCCGTCGCGGTCTGCCGCTGGCTGGCTCAACGCTGCCAGGGGGTGATCACGCCCAGCGAGAAGGTGAAGGAGCGCTTCGCCGCTCAGGGCGTAACCCGTCCCATCGCGGTGATCCCGACCGGCATCCGAGGAGACGATTTCCGCGGCGGGACCCCCCGCCCGGAGCTTGCCGAGGGTGAGGAGGTCTGTCTTTACATGGGCCGGATAGCTCACGAGAAATCTCTCGACGTCCTGGTGAGAGTGTTCGCCCAGCTGCACGAAGAGCGCCCGCAGACCCGCTTCTGGCTGGTCGGCGACGGTCCCGCTCGGGCCAGTTTGGAGCAGCGGGTGGCCGAGGCCGGACTGTCCGGCGCGGTGCGGTTTTTCGGCTTTGTCGACCGCTCCACTCTCAAGGACTTTTTGGCCAGTGCCAAACTCTTTCTCTTCGCCTCTCAGACGGAGACTCAAGGGTTGGTCTTGCTGGAGGCTCAGGCGGCCGGGGTTCCGGTTGTCGCGGTGCGGGCCAGTGGGGTGGACGAGGCGGTGGAGCCGGACAAGACCGGGTTCATGGTGGAGCCGGGAGATGAACAGGCCATGGTTGACCATTCTCTGGAGCTTTTGAGCGATCCGGGCAAGCACGAGAAATTCTCCGAGGGCGCCCAAAAGTGGAGCGCTGGGTTCTCTATAGAACAAATGGGAGAGTCTCTGGTTGAAACCTATCGGAAGGCTATCGAACCCGCATAAAATCTACAGGATCGCGGGGAACATGGTCAGTTTTGGGGAGGATCCCCAGGGACGAGGGAGAAAGCCTTGCGATTCCCCACCCCCATAACCTATAGGAGTTACTCATGGACAAGGCTGTCTCGACAGAAGAGATAGAAGGCACAGCCGTTAAATCTCGCGAGGGAAACCTGAATACTCAGGTTGTCAACTACGAAGCCGAGGATATTCAGGTTCTCAAAGGCCTCGAGGGCGTGCGCGTTCGCCCCGGAATGTACATTGGCGACACCACCGTTCGCGGCTTACATCATCTGGTTTATGAGGTGGTCGACAACTCGGTCGACGAAGCCATGGCGGGGGCCTGTAACCGTATCGATGTCAAAATCACCGCCGACGGCGGAATTGAGGTCCGCGACAACGGTCGCGGCATACCGGTCGCCATTCATCCCTCCGAGGGGGTACCGACCGTTCAGGTCGTCATGACCCAGCTTCACGCCGGTGGAAAGTTTGAGGGGAAAGGCTACAAGGTCTCCGGTGGGCTGCATGGCGTGGGTGTCTCGGTGGTCAACGCCCTGTCGAGAAAACTCGAAGTCGAGGTCTTCCGCGACGGACAGCGCTACGCGATGTATTTCGAGCGCGGTATTCCTAAGTGCGAGCTTGGAGTGCGCCCGGCTCCTGAGGAAGCTGTCGGAACTTTGATTCGCTTTTGGCCTGATCCTCAGATCTTCGAGGTCACTAACTTTCAGTTCGAGATTTTGGCCGCTCGTTTTCGGGAGCTGGCTTTTCTCAATCAAGGCTTGCGCATCTCCGTCGAACAAGAGGGGACCGAGAAGAAGAACGACTTCTACTACGAGGGCGGAATTCGAGAGTTCATCGCCTACCTCAACGAAGGCAAGCAGCCGGTTCACGAGAAACCGTTTTACGTCTCTCGTGTGGTGGAGTCCGGAGAACGGGGAGATATCGCCGTCGAGGTCGCGCTTGAGTACAACGACTCATATCAAGAGACCCTCTACTCTTTCGTCAACAACATCAACACCATCGAAGGTGGAACTCACGTCACCGGTTTCCGCGCGGCCTTGACTCGAGCCACCAACGATTACGCTCGGGGTAAAGGTCTGCTTAAGGACAACGAGGCGAATTTTTCCGGCGACGACGTGCGGGAAGGCTTGACCGCGGTCATCTCCATCAAACTGCCCGACCCACAGTTCGAGGGGCAGACCAAAACCAAACTTGGGACCAGTGAGGCGCGAAACATCGTCGAGCAGATCTTCAATGAGTTCTACCTGGAGTTTTTGGGTGAAAACCCCGCGGTGGCTAAGCAGATCGTGGAGAAGGCCAAGAACGCCCAGCGTGCCCGGGAAGCGGCCCGCAAAGCGCGTGAAACGGTGCGGCGCAAGGGGGCTCTCGACGCGGCCAGTCTGCCCGGGAAGTTGGCCGACTGCTCCAACCGCGACCCGGCCGAAGCCGAGCTCTTCATCGTCGAGGGCGACTCCGCCGGCGGTTCGGCAAAGATGGGGCGTGATCGCCACTTTCAGGCCATCCTGCCGCTGCGCGGCAAGATCCTCAACGTGGAGAAGGCGCGCCTGGACAAGATGTTCGGGCACTCCGAGATTCGCGCTTTGATCACCGCGCTCGGAGCGGGGATCGGGGAAGACTTCGACATCGAGAAACTGCGCTACCATCGCATCGTGCTGATGACCGACGCTGACGTGGACGGCGCCCACATTCGCACCCTGCTTTTGACCTTCTTCTTCCGTCACATGCGGAAATTGGTGGATGAGGGGCACGTCTATGTGGCTCAGCCTCCTTTGTACGGATTGAAGAAAGGTCGTAAGGTGGTCTACGCCTACTCCGATCAAGAGCGAGACGACGTGCTGGCCGAGATGGGGGACAACGTGGCCATCCAGCGCTACAAGGGCTTGGGCGAAATGGATGCCGAGCAGCTGTGGGATACCACCATGGACCCCAGCAAACGGGTGATGAAGAAAGTCACCATGGTCGACGCCGCCGAGGCCGACCACATTTTCTCCGTACTGATGGGCGACGAGGTGGCTCCCCGCAAGGAGTTCATCGTCACCTGGGCACGCGACGTCAAGAACTTAGACATATAATTAGGATCAAGTTATGCCGATTGAAGATAGAGAACTGCGCCTAGCGCCGATTATGGAAGAGATGAAAGACGCCTACATGGATTATGCCATGAGCGTCATCGTGGCCCGCGCCCTGCCCGACGTGCGCGATGGGCTTAAGCCGGTCCACCGGCGTATTCTCTACACCATGCGGGAGGAGAACATCACTCCCGACCGACCGCACAAAAAGTCAGCCGCCACCGTGGGTAACGTGATCGCTCGTTACCATCCTCACGGTGACACGGCGGTCTACGACGCCATGGTGCGTATGGCTCAGGATTTTTCCATGCGCTACCCCACAGTTCAGGGGCATGGAAACTTCGGCTCGATTGACGGGGACCGCGCGGCGGCTATGCGTTACACCGAGTCGCGCTTGGCTCGCATCGCTATGGAGTCGCTCAACGATCTGGACAAGGATACGGTCGACTGGCGCCCCAACTTTGACGCCTCCACGGAAGAGCCTATCGTTCTGCCCGCGAAGGTCCCCAATCTGCTCCTTAACGGCTCCGACGGAATCGCGGTGGGAATGGCCACCAAGATTCCGCCGCACAACTTGCGTGAGGTCGTCTCCGGCTTGATCGCGATGATCCACAACCCCCACATCTCCCTTGAGGAGATGATGGAGGAGCATATCAAAGGACCCGACTTTCCCACTGGCGCCACCATCCTTGGCCAAGGCGGCATTCGAGAAGCCTATGCCACCGGGCGAGGATCGATCGTGATGCGAGCCGTCATCGAAACCGAGGACCGTCCCCGCGACCGTAAGGCCTTAATCGTGACCGAGATCCCTTATCAGGTCAACAAATCACGCCTTCTAGAAAAGATCGCGGAGTCGATCAAGGAGAAGCGCATCGAGGGGATCAGCGATCTCCGTGACGAGTCGGACCGCAAAGGTATGCGTATCGTCATGGAGCTATCGCAGGGGGCGCTCCCTGAGGTCGTGACCAACCAACTTTACAAGCACTCCGAACTGCAGAGTAGCTTCGGCGCCAACATGGTCGCGCTGGTCAACAACATCCCAAGAACGCTGGACCTTCTCAGCATTCTGCGAGAGTTCATCACTCATCGCCGCGAGGTGGTCACCCGCCGCTCCCAATTCTTGCTCGACAAGGCTGAACGCCGAGCCCATATCGTGGAAGGTTTGCTCAAGGCGCTCGACCACATCGACGCCATCATCAAGACCATCCGCGCCTCGGCCGACGCGGCCATCGCCCGCGAGGCTTTGATGCGAGAGTTCGGATTCTCCGAAGCTCAAGCCCAAGCGATCCTGGATATGCGCTTGCAACGCCTGACCGGACTCGAGCGTGACAAGCTGGATGAAGAATACAAAGAGCTTCTGGCCACCATGGAGTACCTGCGCGGGCTACTGGCCGACCAAGCCAAGCTCGATGGCGTCATCATCGAGGAGCTGGAGGATATGCGCGCTCGCTTCGGCGACGACCGCCGCAGCGAGATCATCCCCTTCCACTTCGGCGACTTCAATATCGAGGACCTGATCGCCGAGGAGCAGATGGTGGTGACCATCAGTCATGGCGGCTACATCAAACGCGTCTCCTACGCCACCTATCGCTCGCAAAAGCGGGGCGGACGCGGCGTTTCGGGAACGGCGCTCAAGGAAGAGGACCACTTAGAGCATATCTTTGTCACCTCGACCCATCACTTCTTGCTCTTTTTCACCAATAAGGCCAAGGTGTTCAAGCTCAAGGTCCATCAGATCGGCGAGTTTTCTCGAACGGCCCGCGGAGAGGCTCTGGTCAACATCCTGCAGCTCGACGAGAAAGAGAAGATTCAGGCCATCATCCCGGTGCGAAACTTTGAGGAGCCGGGCTATGTCAGCACCTGCACCCGAGAGGGTATCGTTAAACGAAGTGAGCTGTCGGCCTATGCTCACATCAACGTCAACGGCATCATCGCCTTGTCGCTTAAGGATGAGGATGAACTAGTCAATGTTCGGCTCTCTCCTGGAAACGAGGAGTTGATCATCTTGTCTCGCCAGGGCATGGCGGTGCGCTTTAGAGAAGACGACGTTCGCCAGATGGGCCGCACAGCCACCGGTGTTCGTGGCATTCGTCTGCGCGAAGGCGACGAGGTGGTGGCCATGGACTCGGCCGCCGAAGGCAACCAGATCCTGGTGGTCACCGAGAACGGCTACGGCAAGCGCACGCCGCTTGATCAGTATCCCGTTCATAACCGGGGCGGCCTGGGTGTGAAGTCTTTGCAGCTGACCGAAAAAACGGGTCCCGTGGTGGGAGCCCGGGTGGTCAACGACGAGCACGAACTGATGGTCTCCACCCGTGGTGGGACGTTGATCCGAATGGCCATGTCCGACATCAACGTGATCGGACGCGCCACTCAGGGCGTTCGACTGATTCGACTCGACGAGGGTGACGCGGTGACCGCTATCGCCCGAGTGATGCCGGAAGAAGATCACGCCGAGCTCGAGGAGACTGATGGTGAGTCTCCGATCGAGGAGGGCGCCACGGCCGAGGATGGGGAGGCCGGTCAGGAGTGAGCGTTCGGAAATGGCTTCGCGGCTTGGCTCTAGGCTTAGCGCTGACTCTCAGCGTTGGGCAAGTCGCCGCCCAACTTCGCAGTCCGGAGGCAGTGGAGGCTGACATCGCCTCCATCCTCCACCCTTTGGGACAGCTCGGTAAGAAGTCCTTTAGAACGGCTTGGCCGGGCGGTCAGGTCAAAGAGGCCTACACCGTGGAGAAGGGGAGGGTTTCCTATGCGAAGTTCTTCCCGGCGGGAAATATCGCGGTCAACTATCAGAAGACGGCCTCCGGCGCCGTTGTTTATGAGAAGAAGTACGGTGACGGCAAAGACGCGCTAGTTATCAAGAAAGACGAGCGGATCGTGGACTATACAAGTTACTGGCCTAGTGGGCGGAAGAAGGGGAAGTACCAGAAGAACTACCAGACCAAGGATAAGTATTACGTCGCCTATGGTCCAGACGGAAAACAAGTTTATCCCGAATCCAAATAACTGTTGGCAGGATTTAAGAGTCTTTAAGTAGGGAGTCAATAGGGAAGGAGAAATGAACGGCCTATGCCCGAAGCCCCGAGGTCTCCTGATGAGGCGTTGCGTCTTACTATTCTGCATCAGCTAAATATTCTCGATACTCCCGCCGAGAGCCGCTTCGACGAGATCACCGAGGCGGCTCGGAGGCTCTTGGATGTCCCTATCGTTGTCATCAATCTGATCGAGGAGGACCGGCAATGGTTCAAGTCTTGTATTGGACTTTCCGTTAGCGAGACACCTCGTGCGATCTCTTTTTGCGCTTACACGATTTTGCAGAAAGAGCCGTTAGTCATCCCGGATACAACCCAGGACTCGCGGGTCAGCGACAACCCCCTGGTTTTGGGAGAGCCCGGCTTGCGATCCTACCTGGGTGTTCCGATCGAGATCCGAGGTCAGAGAGTGGGAACGCTTTGCGGACTCGACCTCAAAGCGCGAGATTTTCAGTCCTGGCAGGTCGATGCCATGCGAATCCTCACTCGGGCGGTTGAGCGCGAGCTTGAATTCAAAGAGAGGTTGCAGCTGGTTGAAGAGCTGGAACTGAGTTACCAGCGGACCAGAGTCCTCTTTGACGACTCTCCTCACATGTTGGTCGAGGTCGATTCGCATGGAAAGACCCTGGCTTTCAATCACGCGGCAAGGGCGTTCTGGTTGGCGGGATGGGGCAGCTTGCCTGAATTGATCGAGCAGGAGGATTTCCGGGCCTGGGATATCCGTCAAGCCTGTCAGCGAGCGGATTCTTCCCGACTGGAGTCTTTGGAACCCCTACGAATTCGGCTCAAGGACGGACGGGATTGCTATCTGCGGAGCGATGTCCACGTATTGGGGGGGAGTCTGACCTCCACCCGAAGCTATCTTGTGGAGATCGAGGATGTGACCGAAACCGCGCTTGCCGCGGACGAGCAGGCGCGACTGGTGCGAGAAATCACGACCGAGCGTGAGGCCTCGTTACGGCGTCAATTGGATTTCGAGCATTTCGCGGCTCGCCTGAGTCACGAGATGCGCAATCCCCTGCAGGGAATCTCGGGATTTCTTGAGCTTTTCGAGCGAGATCGTGGGCAGGTCACGGACGAGAATTTGGCCAGTCTTCGCTCTTGTGTGTCTGTCCTGACGACCTTGATCGATGACACTCTGGATCTCGAGCGACTTCAGCAAGGTCGGGTGGCCATTGTGAAGACCGCATTTGATCTCGAGTCGTTGCTACGCGAGACCGCCATGGTTTGTCATAAGTCTTTCGAAAAACCCACGGTCGACTTTCGTCTGGAGCTCGACCTCGAGACTCGCGGGGTGGAAGGGGATCCGGTTCGGATTCGCCAGGTCCTGATGAACCTGATCTCCAACGCTTTCAAATACACCTCCCAGGGTGAGGTTCTTCTGACCGCTCGTTTCCAGGGAGGGATATCCGAGATCGAGGTCCGGGATACCGGCCGAGGGATTCCACAGTCCCTCGAACCTTACATCTTCGAACCTTACAGCCAGGCCGACTCCAACGCCGGCGACAGTAAAATGGGGATCGGGTTAGGTCTGGCCATAGCCAAACACCTCGTGGGATTGATGAACGGCTCTCTGGATTTTGAAAGTCGGGAGGGCGTCGGCTCGAGTTTTCGGCTGACTTTGCCTCTAACTCCGGCTCAGGTCGTGGACGCTGACGGAACGACCTCGCCCCTGGTGATGGTGAATCTCCTGTTGGCCGATGACAATCCGATCAATCGACAGATTCTCACCGCCCAGGCCACTCGCCTGGGCTGTCAGGTAAGCGCGGTGGAAAATGGCCGTGAAGCATTGGAGCTCTTACGACAGCGCGCTCATTCCATCGTCTTGATGGACTGCCAGATGCCTGAGATGGATGGTTTTGAGGCGACCTCTAGAATCCGAGCTGAAGCGGAGAGTTTTGGCCATCCAGTCATCATCGCTTTGACCGGCTCGGTGGACGAGTCCACACGGCGTCGTTGTGAAGAATCGGGGATGAACGACTTTTTGTCCAAACCTGTGAGTTTTCACCAGCTTTCAGAAAAGCTGGCTTTCTGGTTAGCCTCGTCTTCTCAGCCAGCCGAGGCCCGCTAGGGCCAGAATGATCGCGGCAATGCCGAACAGGCTCAGGCGAAGTCCCAAAAGGAATCGGGGCGGAGAGTAGTCCCATTGAACCTGATGCTTTCCCGATTCGAGCCATACGGCTTGGAAGGCGCTCTGAGCTGGCGCGATGGCTGTGGGACGGCCATCGACGAGAGCTGACCATCCCGGGTCATGCGATTCCAGCAGAACTAGCCAGCCGGGTCCTGTCGCGTCGATGGTCCAATGTCCGGGAGTTCTACGGACGATGGTAGGCGTCTCTCGACTGGTGCCTTGCTTGGCCGGGCTTTCCACTACCACCGTTTGGGGAGATTCGGCGAGTCTGGCGGCTTCCAGGAGAGCTTGATGGGAATCTTGGGCGGATATTGAAAACGGCGCCATTCGGACTATGGGATGGGCTCTGGGGTTTTCCCAAACGGTATGACCCTGAGGGCTTTGCTGAAAGACGGGGTGAAAGCCTAAGGGGTGGAGGTCGACTTGAGGGTAGGCCAAGAGGTACCGCGCTCCGGTAACATGGACAAGAGGTGAGTTTGGGTTCTCGATAGGAAAGACGATCTGACTAAAGGCTGTGGTAGGGGTCTCGATATTATCGGAAGCTAGGGCGTCGAGCAAACGGAGTGTGCGTTGGCTGGTCAAGGCGTCCTGACCCTCGAGGGTGGCTACATCGAAAAGCATGCTCGTGTTAGGTCGAATGGTCCCAAGTCCGAGAACTCGAAACGGACCTGGTTGAGCGTTCAAGTACGTGAAGGCTTGGGGTTGGGAGCTGAGTTCGGCCAGGGTCGAAGTGGTGCAAAAGCGAGTAGCGAAGCTTCCCAGGTCCAGCACCGTTATCAGTAGGAGAGCGGACAGCAGGCGCTCCGGTTTTCGTACTCTATAGAAGGCCAGGGAGCAAAGGCCGGCCCATACCAGGGGAGTTAGGAAGGCTGGACTGCTCCAACGATACAGACCCTTAATTCCGTGGAGGACATCGACGCGAAACTGTTCTGGAGTCAAGGAGAGTTCTGGAAACGGGTAGCGCACACGATCACTGGAAATCAGCCAATCCGCCAACTGTACCCATTTCTCGGGTTGTTGGCTTTGCGACCATGAAAACCCGATTCCCAGTGTCGCCCAGAGCACAGCCAGGGTCAGCATGCCTCGGGCCAAACGCTTGCGCCCATGGAGGGACGACTTGAGGAGAGCCTGGGCTCCAAAGCCACTGAGAACAGAAAGAGAAAAGACCCATTGGAACAGGAGTCGGGTCGGGGCGACCTTCGAGAATCCAGGAACAAGTTTGAAGAACGGAAAGAAGAGTGGAGTGGAAGGAACCAGGATGAGGCCAACCGCGAGAGCGGCGAAGAATTTCCAGTACGGCTCCCGACGCTCTCGATAGGAAAGGGCCAACAGCCCCAGTGCCGCCACGCCGAGATAGCAGCAGGTCTCGAGCATCAACCAGTTACCGCGCGGAGAGACAAATTTGAGAGCGAAGTCTTGGACAGGCGAGCCCAAGATCTCGGGCGACACCAAGGTCAAGGGTAAGCTGAGGGCGGCGTTTCGAAAGCTTTCGATGACGATGGAAAAGTCTCGGTCGGGGCGGGCTGTCCTTGCCGCGAGCTCAAGGATAGGGAGCAGGGAGACCGCGCCCACGAACAAGGGTAGTCCGAGAACGATCGGTACCCATAAGGCGTCTTTGGAAAGTATAAATCGATAGCGTAAATAAAAGGTCCAACAAGCAAAAAGCAACATGAAGTTAGCCCAAAATTGGGCATGTCCCGCCAGACAAAGAACCCCCATGACAAGCGCCGCGGTCAGGGCGGGAACGGGTTTCGTCAAAGGACCAGAGAAAGCCACGGTCAGTCGCTCCATGACAAGCGCCGCGAGCGCCCCGTAAATGATGGAGAACTCGGATTCGAACCAGGTCATGGTAAATCCGTTGAGCATCCACAGCGTTCCCCCGTACATAGCCGGACTCGAGCCAAGACCGAGACGACACAAAAAGAGGTAGAAGAAGAAGCCGGCGGCTAACAGATGGCTTCCCAGGATGATGTCGTGAGCGGTCGTAGGCTGGAAAAGAAAATGACAAAGAAGTGACGGAGGATAAAGAACCCCTGTCCCTCCGGCGGCGAACATCGGATGTCCACAAAGAATATAGGGATTCCAGGTTCGGATTTCGCCAAGCTTGAGACCTTCATTGAAGAAACGAGAGTTGGGATAGAACATGGTGTAGGCGTCCACCAGATCGTAATTCCGTGTTTTGTGGACGCCGTCGTACCAGAGTGGGTGAGTATAGCGGATGTCCGCGGGATAGTAGGTCCGCCCGAAGATCGCCGGCAACATAAAAAGGAGAGTGACCAGGCCAAACCACGCTGCCGCTCGACGATGGGGATGGAGTTGATTCTCCAAAGCTTCTTCAGTCCTTGGGATGATCGGGATTGACCTGCCAGGTAACGTCAACTTTAGGTTGTCCCAGGAGTCCAAAAGCTCCGGCAAGTCCGAGCAGAAACATTCCCAGGGCCGTGAGTTGGGCGATGGTGAAGTCGCCCAGGACCTCGCGGCCGTCGGCTCGGAAAAACTCGTTGCAAAAGCGGATCAAGCCATAGCCGCCGAAGGTCGTCCAGGCTACCTGGCCGGCGAACTTCGTTCGGGATAGCAGCCAGATCATGGCCGCCATCAAAAGCAGGTCCGCGGCGGCCTCGAAGAATTGGGTCGGGTAGCGAGGGCCAAGCGGCATACCGGGCGACTGAGGATAGGTGAGGGCCAGGGGAAAACCGGGATCGCAGGCGTTGCCGTAGCAACACCCGTGCATCACGCAGCCCAGGCGTCCGATAGCCATTCCCAACAAGAGTGGAGCGGCGAAGGTATCCAGGACGTTTCGAGGATCGATTCCTCGGCGACGGCAGAGGATGGTCAACATCACGATGGGGACGATGATTCCGCCCATGATGGTCATGCCGCCTTCACGAAGGTTGAAGATCTGAAGAGGGTTGCCGAGATACATCTCGGGGTGTTGAAAGACCCATCCGAGACGAGAGCCGACCAGACCCCAGATGATGCCCCACATGGCGAGCTCTTGGACATAGTCGGGATCGAGAGGGCCTCTTTTTCGGCCAAGATGAAGTGCTAGAGCCATCGAGGCGATAAAGCTAACGATCAAGATGATCGAATAGCTGTAGATGGCGAAACCGAAGGGTTTGAAAAGTATGGGATGCATGGTCTTGTTGGGCCTAACGCACCGCCCTTCAAAGAGTTCCGCCTCAAGGCCTGCCACTGGAGGGCTTCGCCGCCTGGGGTAGGAACCCCCAGGGGCAGAGCCGCTATTGGTGGTCGCCAATTCGAAGGGGGAAAGGCATTGAGAACGATACTGCTGGTGCTGCTCTGCGTGGTGCTCAACACCACGGCGCAGCTAGCCCTCAGAATAGGAGCCAGGAGCCACGGCTCAAGGTTCGCCGATGATGCGTCGAACCTTGGCTTGTGGTTGGAGGTCCTGACCAGTCGGCCCGTGCTCTTCGGCCTCGCTCTTTGGATCGTCTCGACCCTGCTGTGGATCTACATCCTCTCTCAAAGCAGTCTGGTGCTGGCCTACGGCCTTTACGGCCTCAACTATGTTATGGTTCCGTTGATGGCGCATTGGCGCCTCTCCGAGCCTATCTCGGGTCTTCAGGTGTTGGGAATGAGCCTGATCGCTTTGGGAGTTGGCTGCACCGTCGCGGGCCGATGAGGCCCTGGTGGCTGGCTCTATGCTCTTTGTGGTTGCCTTCGGGCCGGCGCCCGGTTCGCACTCCGATCCGTTGGCTCTGTCTGCGAGCCTTCGTCTATCTGGGAGTCTCCTCCGGCACTCCTTTGGATTCCGACAAGCTCGACCAGCTAGGCCAACTGCTCGAGCTAGGAGTTTTTCTCAACCGTTGCCTGGACGGCAAGTCTACCTTCTGTCCGATTCGCTATCGCCGCCTGCGTCGCGGGTTGCCGGTGGAACCTCTTCGCCGGTACCTGGGCGCGTTGCGCCGCGTCGAGAGAGGGCGGCCGGATAGGACAAGATGGAAATGCATCGCTTTGTACCGCCGAGAGGTGAGCGACCTCTCCTTGCTGGCGTTGTTTGAGATCGCCGGACTCGGGGAGCGGCCGGTGCTGTCACCTTTAGTGGGGCTGGTTCAGTTGGTCGACGACATCCTGGATCAGGAGATCGACCGAACGCTGGACCTGCCGAGCCTGGTCGGCCCACTCAGCCCCTCGACCGACGAGCAGGCGGTTTGGCTCTGGAAAGAGCTACGTGGTCATCACGATGGCTCCGATACCCCTTTGGTCGGAATGGGCTTTTTGGTCTATCTGTTGGCCCGGCTGGTGGGACACCTCCACCCAAGACGCTGGTGAGTTGGGAGTTCGGGCTGCGGCGAGCCCTTCTGTTGCGTCGTGAACGAGTGGACCTGGGCTTGGGACTCCGTTTGCTCTACGCTAGCGATCTTCACTTGCGGCCCAGCCAGGCTCATCATATCGCTGAAGAGTTACTGCTGGCGGCGAGAGCGGTGCGGCCGGACGCTATTCTTCTAGGTGGAGATCTCGTCGATGTCGCCGACGCGTTACCCAAGCTTGCCAGCTTGGTCGGGTCTCTTGGGAACCTGGCTCCCGCGGGGGCGGTATCCGGCAATCACGATCTTTTGGTCGGCCGGGAGAGGGTGCGTCAAACCGTGCTCTCGGCTGGAGGTCAGTGGCTAGAGGATCTCCCGATGAAGGTGGGAGGACTCCAGATTCTGGGCTCCTCTGACCAGGTGCCAGACTCTGGGCCCTGGCTCTTTTGCGCTCACTACCCAACGAGCTTTCCTTCCGCTCGCCGGGCAGGGGCTCGATTGGTATTGGCCGGACATCTGCACGGCTGGCAGATCGTCTTAGGCCAGTGGCGTGAATACTTACTTCCGGGGGCCTTGCTGTCGCGCTGGAACGGGCTGCGCTTCGAGCGCGAGGGGAGCACTCTCATCGTCAGCCGGGGAATGACCGATTTCTTCCCCTTGCGTTGGAACTGTCCCCGAGAGGTGGTCGCGCTTTATCTTTAATCGAGTTGAAAGCTTATAGGTAAAACCGATCTTTGGCTGAGCAGGGTCGAGAAGCTTGAGCCCAAATGGGAGCGCCTATGCGTCGCACGTTTTTATTGTTACTGGCCTTCACTCTCTTGACCGTTCAGTCTCTGGCTCAGCCGGACTACTCTTCGCCCGAGGCGACTTTACAAAGCTATCTGCGGGCCTGTCAGGCAGGCGACTTCACCGCGGCGGACGCATGTTACACGAAGAGTTCGCGGGAGTTTATCGCCAAGACTCCCAAGATGACCGAGGGACGGGTCCCGGAGCAGTTGATCGGAACCCACGATCGACTTTCCAAACTCAAGTTTACGACGGAGAAGGTGAACGAGAAGCGGGCGGTCTTGCGACCGGATGACAAAAAAGTTCCCCCCTTTTTCATGCGGATTCAAGATCCTAAGGAAGGCTGGCGGATCGATTGGCAGTTTATGGCTAACTACATGCGGGCCGACGCCAATGGATGGAGTTGGGTCAACCCCAAGGCCGAGGGGATCTGGAAGAGCCGGCAGTAGCAAAGTTACCCCGAAACGGTCGTGTCGGGGCGCTCTCCGCCGACGTACATCACGGCCGCGTCCACGACACCCATGGCGTATCCGCCCTTGAAGCTTGCCAGAAGAAAAGTCTGAAACTCCAGGCGGTCGGCTCGAGTCTGAGCTTCCATCGCTTCCCCTTCTTCCAGGCTGTTTCGATTTTCGTGTTTACCGTAGCTAGAGAGCAGTTGCAGGTCGTCGACGTGAGCTTCTCCCCACGAACTCTGGCCGACCTCTAGCACTTTGGTCAGGTTTCCCCAGAGAACCCGCGAGGATCTCTCCAGTGCCGGAGAAGCGGGCTGGAGCGTGGGCTGGGCGGCTAACCTCCGGTGAGCGTAGAGCAAAGCTCCGTCCAAGGCGCCGGCGAACATGCCGCCGGTCATGGCCGATAAGGTCGCTTCTCTGGAGAGTGTTTGGTCGAGTTCGGGCCCGATAGCGTCGGCAAGGTCCAGCAGTTGAGATTTTAGCCTGAGAGAGTCATCTTGAAGCTCTTCCGGCTGAGCCGGGCTTGAATGCAGATGTTCAAGCAGATTCGCGACTTCGGAAAAGAGGACGGCCATAGTGTCGGGAACACGATGGTGGACGAGCCTTTGACGATAGATTTCGGGCAGGTGCGACGATACGGCCAGCATAGCTCGGATCTACCTCGCTATCTCGACGCTGACCTCTTTTAGGCGAGATGGCGTGATCGTCACCCAAGATGCTATATTCGTGGAAACCTGTAAGGAGATCGACGTGGCAGAGCCTGTTTCCGTTTCCCTAGACGACTGGGACGCTCCGGTTGCTCCAGGTTTCTCATCTGACGACGGAGGACGACCAGCCGATGGTCAGTCCTTATCAGGACAAGCAGTGTGACATTCTGACGGAGGCTCTTCGGGTATCCTGGCCCCAAGGGCGGCCAATGTCGGTATGTTCGCGGTGCCGAAGGATCCCGCTATCGTCCCCGATGTCATGCTCAACGTGGGAGTGGAACCGCCTGAGGATTGTCTTGCCAAGGAGAATCGCAGCTATTTCATCTGGAACTTCGGCAAGCCGCCTGGGGTGGTTATCGAGATTGTGTCCAACAAGATCGGTGGGAAGACACCACGAAGCTCGAGCAGTACGCTCAAATCAAGGTGCCTTACTACGTTATCTACGATCCCAGGCAGCGTCTGAGCTCTCGTTCTTTGCGCATTTTCCAGATGAGCGGGGCAAGCTAGGTGGAGAAGGTTGACCGCTTCTTCCCCGAGGTGGGTCTGAACTTGACCATCTGGTCCGGGAAGTTCGATGGATACCACGAGCAGTGGCTGCGCTGGGTGGACCAGGACGGTAACCTGCTGGCGGTCGGAGAAGAGGAGCGGGAAAGGGATGAACGAGCCGAGGCCGAGGCGGCGCGACTCCGCGAGAAGCTGCGTGAGCTCGGCCTAGACCTCTGATCGGGGAGAATTTCAGGGATTTTTCAGGGCTAATGGAAAGACTCGCCCTACCATGGGTCGCTGGACGCGTAGAGAATTAAGCGAAGGAGCCGCCCTCTGTCTGGAAATGGGCTCCGGCTTGCTGGAAAACGGCGCAGAGACCAGTCGAGTGGAGGAGACGATTCGGCTGGCTGGAGTCGCTCTGGGGCTCACCGCCGAAACCATCGTCACCCCCACCGGAATTACCGTCACCTTCGGCAACGGCGAGGTGATCACGCGAGTGGCTCGGATCAGGCATCGAGTCATCAATTTAGATAAGGTCGACCGCTTGAACAGGCTCTCTCGAAGGCTTCAGGAGGAGGAGCATCCCAACCTGGCCGAGCTACGAGAGATGGTTCAAGCCATTCGTCAAGCCCCGCCCACCTACTCGCATATCCAACAAGTGGTGGCTACGGCCGTGGCCTGCGCCTGCTACACCGTGTCGTTGGGGGGAGGTTGGGAAGAGGCGACCTGGGCCGTTTCGGCGGGTGTTCTGGGGCGGCTTCTTCTCGATCTTGTGGGTAGCGAGCTCCCATCTTTCTTGAGTCTTTTCTCCATCGCGTTTTTGTCCACGATGTTCGGAGTGGCGGGGCATAGCGTGGCGGGCCTCGAGACCGAACCGATCGTGGTCGGCTCACTCTTGAGTCGAATGCCGGGTCTCGCTATCGTTTCAGCCGTGCGCGACCTTATGGCGGGCGAACTGGTGGCCGGGGTGGCCCGAGCGGCGGAGGCCATGCTGGTCACTCTAGGAATGGCCAGTGGCGTGCTGGCCTGCCTGGGATTTTCCATCCGCCTTGGCTTGGTGAGTGGGTTATGAAGTTTGTTCTGATCTTTTTCGCTTCGCTTGCCATCGCCGTCCAGTTCAGCTTGCCTCGGAAGTCGTTCATGGTTTCCGCTTTGATCGCGGTAGCTGGCTCGATGGTTAACTCTTCTTTGCTTCGTGTTGGTGCGCACCCTCAAGAGTCGGCCTTCGCCGCCGCCTTCGCGGTAGCCATTCTGGCTGAACTGCTGGCCCGAAAGATGAAGGTGCCCTCGTTGGTCCTCTCCATCCCCGGGATCATTCCTCTGGTTCCCGGAAGCGCGGCCTATCGCGCCACCACATATTTGGTGGACGGTAAGGAGCTTTCCGGGGCCGAGACCGCGATCGGAGCCGCCTTGACCGCGGTGGGGATCGCCTCGGGACTCCTTTTAGCAAGCTCCATCAGTCGCAGGGTGATCAAACCCTTGTTGGCGCGTTTGGCGCCGGCCCAGCACCCACGAGTGGCGGCTCAGTTGGAAGAAGAGTCGGAATCGTGAAAGCGCGTTGGCCCATGATGTGGTAAGCTATCGCCATGTCAACGCGCGGATTCTCGCTGGGCTCGAACTTTTGGGGGTGATGGTGTTGGCCGCCCTGGGCTTCGCCTGTCCGCTGTCTTGATGGAACAGCACTGCCTTTCCATCTTAGCCTTCCCTCGGGCTACGTTGTGTCTACCAGTCTGAGAGAGGGCCGCGGTGGGCCAGGCTGCAGGAGGACTTGAATGTCCCCCCTGCCGTCGCCATTCATTGTGACGGGATTGGTCATGGGAACGCTCGGAGAGATGATCGGCATACCTCAGAGCGTGGCTTGAGCTTTCCGTCGACGAAGCTCGCGAAGTAGACGCCACCGTCTTTGACCGTTTGGCCATCTCCAGAGGCCGGCATCGTTGATGCCGAGCTTGAGCCGATGTCCTGGAATTTGTGTGGAGTCCCTGATTACAGCGTTCGCCAGAGGAGAATTCGCGACTGCCCGACCTTGTCGGAGAACAGATTGTTGAGATTTAGCGAGATATCATAAGTTCCGTTCGACACCAACAGACTGCGTAGGATGCGGTCTAGTTCCCTGGGAGTTTCAACTCTCCAATCTCGATCGGTTCCCCCTCGGATATTCTCAAAATTCTCCATCCACTGTCCGATCTCGGTACCCAAAGATTGTCCTAGCAGTTGTCCAGGCGGGGGATTGAGCAGATCTCCCACATTCTGATCTTGCCACACTCTGGTTTCAAATGTATCGAAGCTTCCCAGTTTGTTTGGCCATATCTTGGGATGGGCATGCAAACTTTCCTTGCGTACCTTGTCCGTATCGGTGGCGTAGGCTCGGACGTCGGCGATAAAATCACGCCCATTTTCGTGCATGCGCAGTGTCACCGATAGCGCGAGAAAGTGGTCATCGTGGCCGATCGCATAAGGAGCCTTTGTCGTCAGAGTGACCGAGCTCGGTGTGTGAATGAAGCGCACGTTCTCCAACACCATGGAGCCTTTGGCTCCGTTCTTGCCATGGGTCAGCAAGGCACCCACCACAGTGATGTCGCGCGCCACCAGGTCTCCTTCGGTGTAGACGAGGCCTTTGAAATAGTTGGACTGACCGCTAGCTCGCAGCTCCACGTTTCCGGTAGCCGCGACCGCCACTTCGTCAGTGGAGGCGAGATTGGAGCCACCGGCGAGGATCTGAACGGGGCCATTGACAAAAACTGCGCCGGTGCCCTTGAGAGCGCCGTTGATCCTCAACGGCCCGTTGACTGTCAAACCCGCGCCGTTCAGGTCGAGGTCTCCGTGAACCGTCAATCCGTTGGGCGCGTGACTGAACCAATTCGCCGCCAGAGCGCCCGAATGAACCGGTCCGATCAGAACGGAGTTCTTCGCCATCACCGCGATGCGCGAGGAGATGTCGACTTCTGGAAGCTCACGGATGGTGGAGCCCGGACGGACACTTCCTTCCACCACGCTTTGAGGATCGACCGTGACCTGACCCACAGAGCCTAAAGAACCCATGATGCGAGAGTAGGGGCCGAGCTTGACCGCTGGCTCGCCGGCCACAAGTCCCCGCTCGGCATTAGAGAAAAGATTCCCCGCCAGAAGCTCCTCAGGGTCAATCGTGGTGGTCGGTCCACCCCGATAAGAGGCGGGGGTACGGACGCTGGCCAGAGTCAGCCCGGAAGCCTCCACTGGACCCGAGGAGACCAAAGCGTCTGGAAAGGGAGGGCGGAAGAACACGCACTCCACCCAGCGCTCGGTCTCGCCCACCCGACCACGGGCCAGAAGTTGAACGGACCGAGGCGGAACAGAGCGTCCTCGGGCCCCAGGAATGGAGGATTCACCGTCGATGTTGTAGGTCGATGTCCCGTTGGGTAGCTCGCCCGAGACGAAACTGACGATACCCTCGGCGTCTTGGAGATCGGGGATGCTTACGTCCACTCTGTCGGTGGCTTGAGAACCAAACTTAAAGTCGTCCTCGGCCATCTTGTCAAGTGCCTTGGCGATGGCGGCCTCGGCCAAATTCTTGGCGTGCTCTCGACGTTGCTCAGCCTGGGAAAGGTGGAGATATCCGGTCCCCGCGGAGATGGCGAGAAAGATGATACTGGCTAAAGCACTCAAGGCTACCAGTGTAATTCCGAGCGAGACTCCCCGCGACCATCGCTTCCCTCGTACCATTCGATTTAGAATATCACTGAAAAGCCTACGCGCCAAGATCAGTCCCTACTCCTTGTCGAGCCAGGGGAGCCGAACTCTATCCCGAACATAGTAATTGTGCGGAGATGTCGGGGACTCTCATTGGTGGAGACACTTATCGTGGCCGGTCTTTTGACCACCACGCTCTTGTGTGTCTTCGGAATGATTCCGGTTTTTCGTGCCACTAGTCGGCGAGCGAGCCTGGAGCTTGAAGCAGGACGCCGGGCTCAATCTTACCTGGAAGCCCAGCGGGAAGGCCCTTTCACGATCACTCCCAGCCAGACGATGGACCTGCCTGACCCTTACTATGGAGTCACCTTCACTCAGACGGTGACCGAGACGCCCAGTGCGACCGGTTACAGTAAGCAAGTCCGCGTCGTTATCTCCTGGAAGTGGAGGGACCAGAGCTATTCGGTCTTTCGCGAAACCATCATCGCCAAGGTGAGGCAGCCATGAGACGGGCGCGTTCTCAGGCCATGACGTTGGTGGAAGTCCTGGTTTGGTGCGCTTTGTCTGTCCTCATGTTGGGGATTCTCGCCCGCTTGTCCATAGTCGGCTACCGCGTCGGTCACGAGGAGTTCGAGCGCATCGAGGCGGAGACTCGAATGCAGATGATCGCCGATCTGATTGGAAAAGACGTCAACCTGAGCTCTCCTCCTGGAGTCTCCTTGACCGAATCCGGCCAGAAGATCCTTTTTCATCCGACCGAGCTTTCGCCCCGGGGTGCGCTGGCCTATCAGGAGACCTTGACCTTCTGGACCTACGACCCCTCGGCCAAGACCTTACTACGGGCGACAACAGATGTCTCTCCTCGTCCTCCTTTCGACGGAACGCCTTGCCGATTAACGCCGGAAGAGCTCCAGGGTTTGGCTTTGAACGGCAATTTCCAGGTCACTCGGGGCTTCCAGGGCCTGGACGAATTCTCTATCAAGAGTGCCCAGAACGTTCCAGCCCGATTAGCCAGTATTTCTCTCAATCTCGAGATTAAGGACAAAGTCGATCTGGCCAATACTCACACGGACTTGACCCTTAGGCGCTTACTTGTCTTTCGAACGATATAGACAAAGGTGCCGTCTCGAGCGAGTTGTGCTTCTCCGCACCAGCGGAGGAGGCTAGCTCGCCACAAAACAACCTCAAAAAGGAGACTCTCATGAAACGTATCTTTATTGTCTGCGCCACTTTAATCTTTCTCGTCTTTCCGTCCGCGGCCCAAGATGCCGAAGGAAAGGCCGCCCTGGTCCAAGGCTTTCGTTCGGCCAACGCCAACCTCGACGCGGAGATCATAGACCGATTCATCTCCATTAAGGCCTCTCCGGCTTTCTGGTCGGTCATCGACAGTGAATCTTTCAATGGCCAGTATACCTTGAGCCACTGGTTCGCCAATCTGGCCGGCTCGATTTCGAGTATTGCCACCAACATGGAGTGGGGTGATGTCCGCGCGCTGGACAAGAACAGCGGATACAACGGTAAGAGTCCAGTGGTGCTCAGCATGCTTGACGATTGGAAAGGGAAGATCGCCTTCAGCGTGGATCTCGGCTTCGAACCCGACCCCGCCCAGGTTGGCACAGTGATCAACAATCTCGACCTCACTCTGGCCCCGATGACTTCGACTTATTACTTTAAGCCGCGTGGTGGGAAAGCTTTTGTCAACATCAAGGTGGATCCGAAGGCCACCCAATCGAGCGTCAAAGTGAGCCCCGATGGCAACACTTATAACGTGATTCTTCCCGCTTACGTCTCTATCTCGCAAAGCCCATTGGAGGACGGCCTTAAAAAAGGTCGGTAACGAGCCTGTCGACTCGAAGGCCCCGAGCGGTTCCAAAGACCGATCGGGGCCTTTGTCTTGTCTATACACTGGACCGTGGCTGGAATAAAAATGCTGATCCGTGATCGATTTTGTTACATATTTTCCAATTTCTAGACATTCGACCGATGGGGCTGTACGCTAGGCTCAATACTCTGTAAAAAGGCGGTTTTTATGGCACGACCTATCGGCGGCATTGGCCAAACCAACATCGGATTAGGAAAAACTGGCGAAGCCTCACCGGGTGGTGAGGTTCAAGCGGCGGGGAACGTTCAATCTCTGGCGGAAGGGCAAGGACTCGGCGGACAAGAGATCAACGACGGGTTTGTCGGGGGCGGGGAGTCCGGCGGAGACGAGGGCGGGCCCTCGGTCAATCTCGCGGCTTGGGATGACGCCCCTTCGGGTGGCGGCGGCGGCTCGAGCGTGGACATGCGTGGAGGCACGGGGGGCTTCAACGCGTTCGGAAACGACGGTAAGGTTGATAAGGATACTGCCGTTCGGCAAGGAAATCAAACTTTTCAAGAGGGCAACAAGACCTATGCGTCCCAGGTCAAGAACATCGGCCAGACCGGAAAAGAGCAGCAACAGACAGCCGTAAAGTCGGTACGTCAGGAAGGCGTTGCCGGTAGGGAGATCACCTCGGCCGGTCAGCGCGACCAGAAGCTCGAGCAAGAGAGCCAAAAAGCCGAGGCCGCCCGCGAGCAGAACACCGCTTACCAGATGAATGTGGGAGGCAAGCAGGACGGCAAGCAAGGTCAAACCGGTAAGGGTCAGACAGGCCAAGCCACTGCTGATGGCGGCGGCGGTGGCATGATCACCCAGCCGGGACAGGGAGGCGGAGACGGAAAGGGTGCCGGAGGCCCTGGACAGCTCGGCGCCAACAACCAGCTGGCCAAGAATCAAGCCAAAGGTCTTGGCAAGGACAACAAAGTCAACAACGCTCTCTTGGGCAAGAGCCAGGGTGCCGAGGGCAAGAACGGTGGGCGCGACCTTGCCGGCGAAGCAGCCGCCTCCTCGGCCAATCCAGGGGGGTCTTCCGTCAGCCGGCCCGGCCAGGCCTCGGCCGGTGGTGGCGATGGCTCTATGACCGTCGGCAAGGACAAGAGCGGCCAACAGAGACTTGGCGATGCCAGCGGTCAAGCGGGCAATGCGCTGCAAGAGTTCGCCAAGAACGCGATGGAAAATCGTGAGGCCGCGCAAGGGTTCGGGCAAAAAGCTCAAGAGCACGGCCAAGCCGAGCAGCAGCAGAACCAGCAAGCCCAGAAGAATACTCAAGAGAGCGTTCAACACAAGGCTCAGGAAGCTTTAGAGAATCAGCAGTCTCAGCAAAAGACCGCCGAGTCCAAGCAAGAGCAGACCCAGGCCGAAGCGCAGAAGAAGCGCCAACAAGTTGAAAAAGCCAACGAGATGAAGGGCAAGACGGTCGAAGAGACCGGCAAGAAAACCGAGCAGACCGGTAAAACCACCGAGCAGACAGGAAAGACCACCGAGCAGACAGGTAAAGCTACCGAACAGACCGGCCAGGCGACCGAGCAGACCGGAAACGGCATGTCGCAGGCCGGACAAGGCATGATGCAAGCCGGTAAGGCTCTGATGTCCAATCCTTACACCGCCGCCGCGGGCGCCGCGCTGTTGGCTAAGGGAACCGCTCTGAAAGCTAAGGGCGAAGCCCTAAAGACCAAGGGCAAGGCGCTGCAGCAGCAAGGAAAAATGTTACAGCAACAGGGCAAGCAGCAGCAAACTCAGGGTCAACAGCTGCAAAAGCAAGGCAAGCAAGAGCAGGCCAAGGGTAAGCAAGAGCAAGAGAAGGCCAAAAAGGCTCAAGAGGAAGCCAAAAAGCTCGAGCAGGAGCACACCCAAAAGGCCAAGCAGGCTGAACAGGATGCCAAGAAGCATGCCGAGCAGGCTAAACAAGAGAAGGCCGACGCTGAGGAAAAAATTAAGGAGGCCGCTCAGAACAAGGACCAGGCTAAAGAGCAAGGCGAGCAGAAGAAAGACGCTAATCAAGAAGCCAATCAAGCTGCTAAAGATGCCGCTAAGTCTCAGGACCAGGCTCAGAAAGCCGGTGACAACAAGAAAGTTCTCGACGAGGCTTTGCAAAAGGGCTTCGGCGGTGACGGCCAGGGCGCCGGTCAAGCCGGTGGCGGCCAGGGTGCTGGCGGTGGCGACCAGGGTGGCGGACAACAAGGAGGTCAACCCGCTGGCCAGGCCGGCGGCGTGAACCCTCTGGCCGATGGAAAGAAGGGTATGCAAGGTCAGAACCCTCTTGATGCCAACGCGCAGAAGAAGGATCAAAAGGACCAACTGCAACCTCAACAGCAGCTTCAGGACGCTAAAAAGCAGACCGACGAAGCCAAGAATCAACAAGAGACTTCGGCTCAGGACCAAAAAGAAGCCGAGAGTAAAACCGCTGACCAGTCTCAGCAGAACCAACAGACGCCTCAGGGCGATCAAGCAGCCGCCGGAGGCGGAGGCGACAATGATCAGGCTGAGGCCGCCGGTGCTGCTGGAGCCGCGGGCGCGGCGGCCGGAGCCGCTAGTGGAGCCGACGGCGGAGGCCAGGCTGCCGCTGGTGGCGCTGACGGAGGTCAGGTCGCTGGAGGAGCTCAGCCCGTGGCCGCCGCTGAAGGCGGTCAACCCGCCGCTGGAGGTGAGCAAGCTGCCACCGGTGGTGGTGCCGATGGAGGTCAAGCTACTGCGGGAGGTGGACAGCCAGCCGTTGCTGAGGGCGGACAGCCCGCTGTCGCCGAGGGTGGCGGACAACCCGCCGCCGCAGAGGGTGGTCAAGTCGCCGCAGATGGCGGACAGCCGAGCACCGAGGCTGGACAAGCCGCAGTTGCTGGAGCTGAAGCCAAACCGGCCGCGGAATCCAAAACCGAGCCTGTCACTCAGGCTGCGGATGCGGCTGACCAGAAGGTCCAGCCCGCGACCTCTGGCGAGAACGCCGGAGCTAAGGCTGAAGCGACTGACCAAAAAGCTCAACTGGTAACCGAGGCCAAAGACGACACCGGAGCGCAAGCCGCTGATGGAGCTACCGATCAAAAGGTCCAGGCTTCCGGTAGTAACGAGAAATCCGAAACCGGAAATCAAGATGCCGCCGCTGGGGCCGCGGGTTCCGTCGCCGCCGCTGACCAGAAAGGTCAAGTCGCCGCGCAAGCTAGGGGCGAGGAGGGCGATCAGAAGGTCCAAGGGGTCGACGCAGCCGGTAAAACTGAGGCTGGAGCTCAAGCCGGCGATGCCTCTAAAGGAACCGACCAGGCCAAGGATGAGCCTAAGAAGGTAGAAACCGCGGGCGAGGCTGACAAGGCTAAAACTGAGGACGCCGACAAGCGGACCGAGAAAGCGGACGAGAAGAAGGCTGACGAATCGAAAGCTGACGAGAAGAAGACTGAGGATAAAGACAAGGCCGAGGATAAGGACAAGGACAAGAAGGCCGAGGAAAAAGATAAAGACAAAGCCGAGGACAAGGATAAGGATAAAAAGGCTGAGGAGAAGCGTAAAGCCGAGGCAAAGAAGAAACCTGAAGCCAAGAAGCCTCTCCAAGCCAAGCCATTGGCCAAACAGAAAGCCCTCGGAAAGGGCTTGGGTGAAGGCGATGGTGACGGACTGGGCGGCGCTGGTGGTGCCGGCGGTGCTGGAGCGGCCGGTGGTGGTACCGCCTCCGGTAAGTCTGGAGGAGCGAGCTACCAAGTCAGTAAGGACAGTATTTCAGTCAATCTCAACAGCCTCGGCTAAGCCACCGGATAGCTGAAAAAGAGTCCGCGAAGCACCCGCTTCCGCGGACTCTTTTTCCATGGGGTGATGGCGTATTGTCGTATCGAGTGCATCGCGTGCACTTGAGGTGCGCGCGGGGATTTCGCTTGAAGAGCACGCGTAGCGTGCGGTAGAGGTGCACGCGGAGATTCCGAATGAAGAGTAGGCGTCGCGTGCGGTAGAAGTGCACGCGGGGATTCCGATTGAAGAGTACGCGTTGCGTGCGGTCGAAGTGCGCGCGGAGATTCCGCTTGAAGAGCACGAGTCGCCTGCGGTCGAAGTGCACGCGGAAGTTGGGGACTTAAAAGAAGGACCCTGGGGCGCAATTCCAAAAACTCACGAATTCATCCCGCATAATTACGTTGTTCGGAGGGTCAGTATGAAGTTTGGTATTACCTTTAAGGGAGACATCTCCTTAGAACGGACCGTGGCCCTGTGTCAACAGGCCGAGGAAGCCGGCTTCGAATACGCCTGGTTCTTCGACTCCCACGTGCTTTGGCAAGAGTGCTACACGGTGATCGCTCACTGTATGGCCCACACCAAGAAGATCCGTTTCGGGCCTCTGGTTACCAATCCAGGTGCCCGCGACTGGACGGTGGCCGCTTCCACCTTCACCAGTCTGGCTAAAATTAGCGGCAACCGCTTCGACGTCGGTGTCGGTCGTGGCGACTCCTCGCTGCGAATGTTGGGGCAAAAGCCCCGCACCGTGGACACCACCGTGAAGTTCATGGATTTCGTCAAACGGATGGCTCGCGGAGAGACCGTTCACATTCACGATCGCGATCTCGAGTTGGTCTGGACGGACAAGAACATCGATCTTCCGATGTGGTTGGCCGCTTACGGACCCAATGCGCTGAGGGCCACCGGCGAACACGCTGACGGGCTGGTCCTGCAGATCGGTGACCCCTGGTTGGTCGAATGGTTCGCCAACCAGGCGCTCGACGCCGCCAAGGCGGCCGGACGCAAGCGTGAGGACATCCAGATCATGGCCGCTGCGCCTGTCTGGGTGGGCGACCGTATCAAGGGACGGGAGCAGACCCGCTGGTTCCCCGGCATGGTGGGTAACCACGTCGCCGACATCGTGGCCAAGTATGGCAACGCTTCCGATCACATCCCCAGTCGCCTGACTTCCTACATCGAGAAGCGCAAAGGCTACGACTACAAAGATCATGCTAACAAAGACGCCGATCACCTGGACTTCGTGACCGACGAGATCGTGGACTCTTTCTCCATTCTGGGCTCAGCCGACGAACACGTGGAGAAACTCAAGCAGCTTGAACAGGCCGGCGTGGATCAGTTCGCCATCTACTTGATGTGCGGCGAGGAAGAGCGCAATCTCAAAGAGTACTGCGAGAACATTCTCCCTCATTTCGTCAAGAACAAGGCACTGGCCGGCTAAGAACCGCTTTCAAGACTAAGAAAGGAGCGCTTCGGGATTTCTCGGGCGCTCTTTTTTGATACACCGTGATCAAAAATTCTGGCTTTCTGTCCCGAATTTTGAGAAGAATTGCAGGACGAGAGCCAGGCTGCATTCCAGAAGGGATTGCGCGCGAGTCGGGTTAGAAAGCCTTCAAAGACTCAGCCAGCCATTCCAAGAAGGTGGGTGCCAACACCTTGCGGGTCGGTTTGTCATGAAGATACAGAACAACTTGTGCCTGTGCTCCCTGCTCGGCCGGGTCGAAATCTAGACAGATGAAGTCGCCCTTACCGTTTTTGGCGATCGGGATCCAGAGGTCGCTCCACCAATGGGCTCGGCAAGGCCCGTCAGGATGGACATCCACCTCTTCTTCATTTTCCTGACGCAGACGCACGACCTGTTTGAGCATGTCCCATGTCTCCTCGATCTCGTCGACCGACATCAGGTCCCAGGAGGAACGAAAAAGAGCTCGACTCCCATTGGCGACCCCCAGATAGGTGGTGAAATCGATGGGGAAGGACACACTTAAAGACCTCTGAAGGCGAGCGATTTCGGCGTCACAAGCCCCTCTAGGCTGGGACTCCGTAACCGCGCTGGGAAGTCCATTCCACAAGTCCGAAAGAGTTGGCGTTGACGGCATAAAGGGAAATTTCCCCGAAGTTCGCGCTATCCCTGGCTCATGGGGCGGAGGAACTGACCAACCATGAAGCAGAACTTTATACTCCGAGAGGGACTCGCCAGCTGCTTCAAGATTCGGGTGATAGCTACGATTCCACGTCATCCTCACCTGAGGTCGGCGGATTGCGCCTGTATCGATCCGATCCGCCAGCATCTCCACCCGCCTCCGACAGCTCCGGTAAGATCTCCAGTCTCCAACTGCGCAACGTCCTGGCACCTGTACTACCAGAGAAAGAGTTCCCTCTAGAAAACTCCTTTGAGGGAGACTCCGATCCCGAGGTGGATTCGGGACCGGACCCAAAACGCCCCGAGTTTCGCGTTCGCCACTCCATTCACGATCGATTTCAGGTGGAAAGTGACATCACATTCGACCTGCGTCCTCGCGGACCGTTTGAAAGTCGTCGCCGTTTCAAACTGGACATGTACCTCTACCTACCTTACTCGTTAGGGGTTAATTCCAGCAACTTCAAGGGAGAAGACTTTTTTCGGCACTGGACCAGCTACTTTCGAGTTCGAGCCCCACTGTTTCAGCAATGGCGGGTGTTGCCACCCGAGCTTCTCTCCTTCCCTTCCGTCGACGAATACTTCTCCGGCCACCTCTCCACCCATCGACGGCGTCGCCTGGGTCCTCGTGTGGTGCAAGACATCAAACTGTTCGGAAACTTTCTCTACACGGAACTCAAGAAACTGCGCTCCGCTTTACCCAAAAAGAAGCGGGCCAAAGACGCTGAGCGCGCGCGCTACCTGGCCGAGGAGCTGCTCCACCGTGTCGGTTTGTTATGGAGTTTTCGAGAGATCTGCCTTAAGCCGCTGCGCGAGGAGCGATATCTCGTCGACGAAGAGGTTCAGCGGGCTTTCTATCTCACGGACGAATATTTGAGCTATCGAGCCGAACTGGTTTTACTGCGGGCTCGTGACGCTCTTCCGGAGCAGGCCGAGCAACTCGGGGAGATGTTGGCTAAAGAGATCACCTACCGGCATGAAAACAACTTATTAGTGCTGACCGAGGACGAGGAGCAGCCGGTAGCTCTGGAAGGCTACACCTATCGACTGGGGCTGCTCAAGAAGTATCTCGGAGAGGCTCTCTTTTTGCAGGCCAGATCCGACAAAAAAGATGCTCTCTATAAAAATTACGCTGCCGCGGTGGGAGCGGGACTGGCCGCTCTTTTCACCGGCATCGTGGAACACCAGCGTATGCAGTACCTGGAGGGAGATGGCTCAGGACTTCGTTTTTCCTTTCTGATCGCTCTAGCCGTACTAGCCTATATTTTCAAGGACCGCATCAAGGAGCTCTCGCGCGACTATTTCAACTCTCGTTGGCGAGAACGTCTTCCGGATCAAAGATTTCGACTGATGCACCAGAGCGTTCATCCCGACGGCAAGCAGGAAGATTACGAGGTCGGCCTTTGCACGGAATACTTTCGTTTCATCAAAGAGGCGCCATCCGATGTCTCCTATCTTCGTACCCTCGGTCAGACCCACAGTAGCGACCCGGTTCGGCGCGAACACATCACGCACGTGGCTCGGAGATTTTCCTTCGAGCTACCCAACGAACGTCAGCGAACCCTATTCCCTCTTCTCAAAAACGTGGTTCGATTGGATATCAGTCCCTTTTTGAACAAACTGGACAATCCGACCATGGCGGTCAGCTACTTTGACAAAAGCCGGCACGCCAAAACAGTCCTCGCTCCTAAGGTGTATCACATCAACGGAGTGTTTCGGTACGAGACCCTTTTCGGCCCCGAGGGCTCGCTGGTCAAGGTGGACTACGAGCGCTTTCGGTTGATCATCGACAAGAACGGTATCGTTCGCCTGGAAACTCTGGTGGAGTCGGGCCGCCTGGCTTATCAGGAGGTTCCGAGGTGAACCCCGCGGTCTTTGCCATCGTCGGAGGGCTGGGCCTGTTTTACTACGGTCTACGCAATTTACTAAGACGCTTTGAAAGCTTCGCCTCCACGCGTTTTCGACCCCATCTTCAGCGCGCTTTCTCCAATCCCATCTCCTCATGGCTTTTGGGAGTTGTGTCCACCCTGGTCAGTCAGTCCAGCACACTGACCGTGATCTCACTGATGGGATTGGCCGACATCGGCTTTGTAGCCATCCGCCAAGCCTATCTTGCTATGCTGGGCGCTTCGGTGGGAAGCACGGCGGGGCTGTGGCTGATCCTGCAAGACTGGCATCTCGGTCCGCTATTGGTCGCGGCTGGCGCCTTCGGCTTACTTTTGGCCAAATCCGAATATTGGGAAGAGATCACCCAGGTCTTTCTTTCGGTAGGGTTGGCTCTGATGGGCTTGGGAATTCTGTATAGCGGGGTCTGTGAACTGCTTGGACCCTTCTTGGAACAGCAAGTCACCGCCTCCGCCGGCAGTCATGCCTTGCGCGAGCAGCTCTATTTTGTGGGAATCGGAACGGTCCTCGGCCTTTTGCTCCAGTCAGCCTCCGCGCCTCTGGTGATGCTGTTGACGGTGGCTCAGCCGAGCAGTTTGACTTCGGCCACGGGAGCCGCCCTGTTTCTTGGAGCAAGCTTAGGTCTCACAGCGACAACACTCATGCTGAGCCTTACCAGCCACACACCGGCACGCCGATTGGCCTGGGCCCATTTCGTAACCACCCTGGTGGGAGTTCTGGGGACCCTATTTCTCTTCCCTACTTATCTCAGTTTGGCCGAACGTCTCGTCCGATTGGTCATGCCCCATCCTAACTTGCTGTCGCAATTGGTTTCGGCCCAGCTCCTTTTTACCCTGATCAACAGCCTGATCTTCGGGCTCTTAGTCGATCCGATGATGAAGATTCTGACCCATTCTCTACCGGAAAAAGATCCTCAGACCAAAGGGCTGGCAAAACGGGTTCGGCGTATGTTGTTCCAAGACCCCAAACTTGCCGAAGTCGAATGCGGACGCCAATTGCGATATCTAGAACTCGAGGTGAAGGCCAACTACGATCAGATTCTACGGCGGCTCACCACCAGCGACCCGAGCGACTCGTTCCGGGAAAGAGCTTTGCGGGAACGGAACTTTCGCTCTCTGAAGTTCACTGTTCACGACCTGCTCTTCGCCGTCGATCGGCATCGTCCCAGCGGCCATCGCAAGAGTGTGGTCATCCTCTCACTGTTGGAGTACTTCGGAGCGGTGAATCGCACCCTCTTTCACCTGGAGGACCTGTACGAGAAAGGTCTGTCCAAAAAATTCGAGCTACCCAAGGAGTTTCTACAGGGACTGGCCCACTTTCGTGCCCTTCTCGACGACGTTTGGTACGAGATTTTGCTTGAGCATCCTCAGGAGGGCGTCGTGATTCCACCGGAAGACGAGCGTCCGGCCACTCTTGAGGAGATTGTGCTCGATAACAGCAAACGTCTGGGGATCGCCTATCAGGGCTACAATACCTGGCTAATGGAGCTTGCCGGCGACCTGCGGCTTCTCAGCTCCGATCTGGGTCAGGTCCTACAGAGGCAAGCTCAACTGCGCGGATTGGATGATTAGTTGCGCCCAGAGCGATCCATAGGTTTTTTCTCGCCATTTCTCACCGCCGATCAAAAGGCCGCCTTACGAGAGCTCGAGGTATGCCTGACCAACGAAAACGCCACCGGGACCGAAGCTGCCATTGAGGTATTTCTTGAGCTGAGCTTTGAAGTCACTCGAACAGCCATTCTAGAGCTTCAACCGGAACTCAACCGGCAAACCCTCGAGGAGATCGCGAACGACGAAACGGAGGAAGCCCACTCTTTGTCCCAGCTTTTGTGGAACGGAGACCAACTTTCGCCCTTCGCGAAGCGGATGTTGGATTGGCATGGGGGCTCGAGAAGTGAGCCGGTAACCGGCCTGAGCTTGGAAGAGCTGAACAACTACCTGGTCGCCTCGGTCGACTTTTACGGCTCTCGCCGTGGACTGGTGACAAGTCACGGGCCCGAACTGGTGAATGAGCCCCAGCCGGTTAGTCTGAGCCTCTTTGAGGACGAGGATGACGAGGAGGGAGAAGTCGTTGCCCAAGAGGTTCCGGCACATGAATCGGCCGAAGAGCTGCTCGAGTTGGACACGGAGGATGTGGAACAAGATGAACAAGCGCGCGAACAAGCGCAAGAGGAACCTGAGCAGGGTCGGCAGGAGCCTCAACCTTCCGCGGGATTGAGCAGTTCTGAGGAAGAGAATCTGGAATCTCTCGAGCTCTCCCACGCTCCGTTGTCCCCTCTCGAGGCCAAGAGCCAGCTTGTTCTTAAAAAGAAATACCTCGGCTACGGCAAGAATTCCGACGGGGTGATGGGGTACTGTGGCCAGCTAACTCTCTCGCGCTTTGATGACAAGCCGCTCGAAGCGAGCCTGGAGAGCTCCAATCCGCTTCTGTTCCTCTCCACGACCACCGCCCGCGGAGCTTCAGCAACGGTGACTTACTGGATGCCCCCCGCGGCCTTCCCCCAACCCGGCGGACATTTGACCGTGGAAACTCCCCAACACAAAAAAATCCTTTCGGTCAGCTCTTTATTCCCTCAATCAAGAACGGATTTTCTACGAGATCGCTACGTGGTGGCACTTTTGTTAGCTCCCGCGACGCTGGGGCTGCTCTATTTCGGCTTCGTCTATCTCTACTCGTCCTACGGAATTGTCAGCCAGGTCCGAGAGCTGTTTCCCCAAGCCTACGCGGCCGCTCTCACCGGACAGGGGGTAGCCCACTTTCGAGCTGAAGGGGTGGGCCTATACCAACTCGAGGTCGTGCCGGCCTCGGAAAGCCTCCAGTTGATCTGGGCCACGGTCATTTGGTTTGCGCCGTTGGCCTCGACGAAGTTCTTTCGCCATCTCTCCAGAGCGCGGAGGCGCGGTTTCGGTGGGCTTCTAGCCGGGGCGTTGGTCTTGCCATCGGTGGGTCTTCTGTTCACTTGGAATCTTCAGCGACGCCTCTTTCCCATTCTAGAGCATCCCGACTTCGCTCCACTGGACCTTCGCGGATTCCTCCCCTGGGGACTACCGCTAAACCTGGTGATCGCCACCTATCTTTTCTTGTCCGTCCACGGAGTGTGGGACCGAAAGCTGGGCACGCGGGAGCTCCGTTTCCTGTTGCCAGTGATTCTCAGTCTGGCCTACCTCGTCATCTGTTTTCTTCTCATCTTTGGGCGCAGTTGGCTCAGCTAGGGCGTGTCAGGCTCCACTCGATAAAGAACCTTAGGCTCGGGAAATCCGTCGAGCATCACACCTGGAATGCGAGTCACCCTCGGCTTGTTCCGGCAGGCCTCGTAGGCGTGTTCGTCCATCAGGACGTTACCCTCCAGGGCGTCGCTCATGGACTGCACCTTGTGAGATGTCCTCACCACCTCACCGATCACTGTGTAGTTGGCCTGATCGGCCGATCCAATGTCGCCGATATAGACCATGCCGGTACAGATCCCCGCACCCACGTCGAAATTCTTACGCTCCTTGATGCCCCACTCGGCTCGCAATTCGTCGATCGCTTTCATGACCTCGACACAGGCGGTGACCGATGCGCCCGCCGCGTCGTCAAGCCGGCGGGGAAAACCGAACACCACAAGCTGAGCATCGCCCTGGAAGGTCAGGACATTACCGCCATGTTTATGGTAGATGTCGACCGTGACGCTGTGATACTCGTTGAGAAGGTGCAACATCTCGACCGGGGTTCTGGTCTCCGACAGGGTGGTGTAGCCTCGAATGTCGGTCACGATGACGGTGGCATTCACCGCCTCGGCCGTCCTTTCGGCCATGAGAATTCCACGAGCGGCCTCGACGGGGATAAATCTTCCCAAAAAACGTGAGGCCAGGATTACACGGACCATGACCAAGGCGACGAAGGCGGCGGAGGCGCCAATCAAAGGTTCGGGCAGGGCCGCGACCACGTGTTTTTGCTCGAACAGCCAGATATTGAGGCGCAAGTAGCCCAGAATCAGACCTGTTCCGGTGGCGAGAAGAAGAGGAATGGGCCAGGTCACCAGAGCCAAGCTGGCGACTAGAGTGACAAGTGCGACGGTCAGCCATCCGTTGGCTTCGGCACTCAGCATGGTGGTAAAGTCCTGGTGTAGCAGCCGGTCAAAGACCTGAGCATGAATCTCAAACCCCTTCATCACTCCGACCGGAGTATCGAAGGCGTCGCTCTCGGTCGCGGTATTTTCCCCGATGACGACAATGCGGCCTCGTAGGCTGTCCATCAGTTCCGGAGCGGGATCCACCAGTTCCATGTAAGGGATCACCCGATAAGTTCCCGAGCCCGGAACGTGATTCGGACCCGTCGCCGCTGGGTGGAACCCCACGTCAAAAACGTACGTCACGTCGGCGCCCGTGCTCTGAACCTCCAGCGGGATTTTTACCGGGGGCACCACGACTCCGTCAGGCTGGTACTTGAAATCCCTCGGATTGACCGACTGATACAGCCCATACATGGCCAGTGCCGCGGAAGCTTGCGGGCCATCACCAAGGTCGAGCGCTAAAAAATAAGGCCATCGGGCCCCAGCAGTGGAGGCGGGGTTTTCGATCAGACCCAGTACGACATTGCTGGTTTCGAGAACTTCTGCCAGGGCCGGGGCTAGAATCGCTGAACGCCGGGTTAATTCATCCCCCTGGTAGACTTGGCCCGTGGTCCCCGCCAAAACGGTGGGAGGAGCATCAGACAAGGCTTCCTTAAACGCGGCGTCAGCCTCAGGGGCACGGTCTTCATCGAAGACCAGGTCGAAGAAGACCAATTTGACTCCGGCCGCCTTCAGGTTCTTAAGGACACGAGCATGAGTTTTTCGATGGAAAACCTCCGGCATCATGGCCTCTTCATCAAGACCCGCCAGAACGATATTGGGATCGGGAGCTCGAACCTTGGACAATTTCTGCCGCATCCCCTCGGCGTAGGTGTCCATCTGGCGCCCAGAGACCAAGGTCAAAAGGTTCGAGACGATCATTCCGAAAACCCAAACTCCGAGAGCCAACGTCAGGCGATATCTCACGACGACATCTCCGCTATCGGTCGAGCGATACGAACCGCCTGGGTCTTGCCTTTCAAAGCGATCGGCTCCAGCTCTTCCACGACCAATTTCCCACCGCTTGCCTCCACCGTCGTCATGGCCATCAAAATAGGCTCGCCCGTTTTCATGGCGGCCCCTAGCAGTCGGGCAGCCACGTTACTGGTATCTCCGATGGCCGCTTGAGCGATACGCCCACCGTCGTGACGCCGTGAACCGACATGGCCACAAGCGACAGGCCCCGTGCAGATCCCGAAATGAGCCGAGCCTATTTCAGCGTCGTCGGCTTCCCACCAGCGATTCGTCACTTCCGTGAGACGAGCTAGAAACTCCCGGCAGGCCTCGACAGCATGAACAGTATGCTCTTCATCGTCGCTTCTCAACTCCACGTTGAAGCCGACCATCTGAAAGTCGCCCTGGAAGTCTAGAATGACACCTCCGTGTTTTCGAAACACATCGGAGAGAAACTGGGCGTACTCTTGTCGCCGCGCGAAAAACTGGTTAGGAGAGCCGTGCCGCTCTAGCTCTTTGAGATAAGAAAGGACATTGGTGAAGACGATGGTGGCGGTCTTCTCTCTGACCTCCTCGAAAACGGATTCGTCGCCTCGTTGGGCCGCCTCGTAGGCGCCGGCTCCGCCAAACCGTCGGAGAGCCTGACTGGTCTCGGCAGTCCGAGACACAGCCAGCCAGATCGCTACGAAGGAACTAGCTAGCAGAGGAGGAGTGTATTCGAGGTAGAGCCCTAGAGCAAACGTGGATTCAACCAACAGGTACCAACCACTTAAAAAAATTGCCCAGAGGACGAGAATCCCCGGTGTCGGTAGGCGACTGAAAAAACCGAAACAAAGCAGAGTCACCGCCATCACCATGGCGAAGGTTTCCATCGCACTTAGAGGACGAAGGGTCTTGCCCGAGAGCATGGTTTCCACAGCACAACCGTCGACCTTGAAGCTATTCATAGGGCTAACAGGAGTCGCGACTGAGTCGGTCGCTTCCTTAAAGCCGGATCCGACCAGAACGACCGCGCCTTTCATCCGTTTCCCGTAGGCGGCACGAAAGTCGGGATGGAAGAGGCTTTCCAGGGTGTAGGGAATCATCTGCTCCCAACTCTGGGAAGTCGCGGCGGTCCTGGCAGTCAGGGCCTCCTCGGATCTTCGAAACCAAACATAAAGGCGATAGTTAGAGTCGGTCAGGATGCTACGGGAGCCTACGATGATCTCCGAGGGCCGAAACTCTATCCGCTCCAAGGGGACCTGATCGAGAGCAGCCAGGATGCGTAGAGCGGACGTCGGCTTCCAGACCTCATCCTCTAATTTGGCCAACGCGATCTGGCGGCAAACACCGTCGCTGTCGAGAATCACGTCACTCGTCTCGCTCACGACCGGTGGAACCACCACGACATCCTTGGAGCGGCTCCGCGGCTCCAACTCGTCGTGAGCTCCGGGATAGAAAAAAACGCCCTTGGCGCCCGACTGAAGTAGAAAGTCCGCGAGTTCCTCACTTCGCTCCGGACTCCAGGCCCCGACGGCATCTTTCGTGGACTCGGAGTAGACGACCAGACGAACACTCGAGGTGAATGGGAGCGTGCCGTAACTTGAATCGTGATGGTACGTGAGAAGACTATCGTAGATTCGATTCTCCAGCGGACTCATCGCCGGACGCAGAAGCAGGGTAAAAAAACAGATCGACGTCAGGACGAGAAACGTTCTTGACGCCGATCTGTTAGTCACTTATCTGGAGCTTTTAGAAGCGGGGAAATCCACCCGGAATCCTGACACCCGGAATGCTGAAGTTCAGGTTGGTGAAGTTCACCACGGTCCCGGGAATAAAGCTGCTGACGATGTTGCCGACGGGGCCCATGCTATTAATGATAGAGCTCCGGCTGTTGTGGATAATATTATTGATCGAGTCCTGAGGTAGCCTGGCCCAGTTGGTGTTGAGCACATCCTGGACACTATTGATGTTGGAGATCGGAACCGCGCCGGACAAGAAAGCGGTGACGGCATTGTCCACCTCGCTCGGCTCACCTTTCACGGTGTGCAGTTCGCCGTCTTTTTCGAACTGAGTCAACTTTTGCCCAGGTACGAGGTCGTTCTGTTGACCTTTGCTGTCCTGATAATCCACGCTGCCTTCCAGCAACATCACGCTGGTTTCACCATTCTGCGCGGTCTCGACCTCGAATTCGGTCCCCTTGATCCCCATCACTCCGCCGCGAGTCTGAATCTTGAGAGGGGCTTCTTGTTTGTTGAACTTGGCGTAAACACTACCGGAATTCAAGGCTATCTTTCGAACCTTCTTGTCACCGGTGACCTCACCGGCCTCGCCTTCATTCAAAAGTACGATTTCGGTGCCCGGTTTGATCGCTAACCGAGCCCCAATGAGAAGCTCTAAAGCCGCCGAGGTCTTGGGGTCGGTCTTGAAGTGGTCGCGAATAAATCCAGGGCTGTCCTTCTTCCCCTTTTCCCAATCGTTTTTTCCCTCACGCTTGAGCTCCAGGCCTTTACCCGAGACATCGTACACGCGGGCGATCACGTCATCCTTCGACGGTTGGGCTAAACACGGACTCAACATCACTCCGGCCACCAACATGGCGTTCACGACAATCTTGCCGAATGATTTCATCATATCTTTCCTCCTTCGTCGCGGCCCTGCCCCGACATCCCCGATTGAAGTCACTAAAGCCGGGAAAAGTTCCCATATGAGCGATGAAGAAATTCGAATCCCCGCCCTGGAGTCCTTTAGTGAGCGGGTGACGGAAGTTCCTCGTAGGTCAACGGTGAACGCAAAGGCGAAGCGTCGAGAATGGGAGCGAACTTCTTGTAAGTGTCCTTGAGCTTCTTCACATAGTACTTCAAATTCGCGTCGGGAGACGCGGGCATGAAGTCTTCCACTCGCTTGCAGTGGTCGTACACGGTCACGGTGGCTTTTTCGCCGGTGACGTAGTACGAAAGACTATCGCCTGCCTGATACTTGCGCGAGGAAACCAGGGCCAATTCGTAGACCGCGGCCCGATTGCGAGCGCCCCCCGAGATCTTCTTACTGTAGGCCGAGGGGCTGTCGATCAAGGTCTCGGTCTTGGCCAGTTCGTTGACGGGGAACCCTCCTCCGGCCAGCTTCTCCTGGAATTCGTCGAGGACACGCTCTCCCTGACCCGGCCCCTCTAGCAGAGCCTGTCGGATCAAGGCTTCGATGAACTGTCGCAAAAACGGCTCCAAGGCGCGAGAGCGCAGACCTGAGCCGCGCATCAGGAGTGTTCCGTCGTCCTCCAAGAGGGCATAGTTTTTCATCTTATGACAGTACATGGCGCGGTAGCGGCCGTCGAACTCGACCTGCACGCCGGCGGGAAACAAGGCGTCGAGCTCGGAGATCCAGTCGGGATTGGAGAAGCGCTTGGAGGGGACGAAATAGATCCCGTCGGTGTCCACCTCTAAAATGTGAGCTCCCTGACTCCTCAACCAGTCCATCATGGTCTGCAGCAGCTCTCGCCCAAGTCGGGTCACCTCGGCGGCCTTTTCAAAGTCGGCGAAGTGGCCCTGGCCAAATCCGAGGTAACCGTAAAAAGAGTTGATAAGGATCTTGAACGTGGTCTGCAGGCCTCCGAAAAATCTTCGTTCCGCCTCGTTCTGAGCTGTTCTCTGCTCATCTTTGGCCAACAGGCGAAAAGCGCGCAGGTCCGACAACATGGCGTGAAAAATCTTGAGCTGGTCCCCTTCAGGGGAGAGGTCATGGGCTAAGATCAAAGACGGATAGAGCGAGGCCACATCGCAGTGATAGACGCCGTAGGCGCAACCCTCGTGGTCCTGGGCGGTCAGTCCGCCGGCATAAGGCACCACCTCGGGCTTGGAGGGAATGGAGTGGCCGCGCCGATAGTATTCGCGTAAAAAAAGATAGTTGATGCGCGTGGCGTTCCCCCGCCACATCACGCTCTCGTAAGCTAGCGGAAAGATCTGGGCCTGCAAAAAGTAGGGATAGGCCAGGCTTCGGTAGAGGCTGGCTATGGCCCGCATGTCGATGGCCGCGCGCTCGGCCAGAGGTTGGCCATGCTGCCCTGTGGCTAAACCGAAGTGTTCGGCCACCTCCTCCAAGTCGAATCCCGCCATCTCCCGCCCCGAGACGTCGTGCAGCACGGAAAGGATCCAAAGGTCGGCAAGCTCTCGCCCAGGGGCGGAGAACCGTTGGTAGTCCAACTGCTTCTCCGCCACCGTCATGCGGGCCCGGCGATTGGCAAGCCGTTCTCCCTCGCGCCCCCAGTCGAGCTTGACTTTCAGGGCTTTGCAGCGCCGGTTCACCGCTTCGAGATCCGCCTTGAACAGCCCGTGTCCGCAGATGGTGTCGGGATCGAGTTTTTTGACGTTTCCGGTCAGCCGCCACAGGATCTGCTCCTCCTCACCTTCGAGCAGGTGAAGCTCGCCGTCGAGCCCCAACTGGAGGGCCACCGCGTAGATCGCTCCGGGCTCTTCGCCGGGGTCGGATAAAACCTCGGCTCGAGTGTAGACGCGCAAGAAAAGGGTAACCACCTCTTCGAAAGCCATGCTGTTGAAATAGGTCTGGCCTGTAGCTATCAAGTATTGGGTGATCGGATCGACTAAATAGAGCTGGGGGGAGTCCGGATGACTGGCGTAAAGCCCACTGACCTTAGCGATATGCTCCGAGGCCATTTTCAGGGTTGGCCAGTTGGGGGCTGTTACCAGGTAGCGATAAAAGTTGTCTCCTTGCAACTCTTGAACTTCAACGCCCTCAAAGCCCCGCAGGACGTCGAGTTCGGAAAGCCAGAGAAAAGGAGAAAATTCCACCTGCTCCCGAGAAAGCTCTTCACCCTCCCGCCGGTAGGCGACCAGAGTGCCCTGGCGGTCGGCCGAGATCGAGACCAATCCAGGACGGCGCCTCGCCCCGAAGAGGGCCGGATTGTTCTCGATAGCCAAACTGTCGTCAAGTCTCGCGCGCATAGACCCTCCTTCGGCGGCTAGCCGCGAGTAGACCTCCAGGACATGATCTGGCACGAACAGAAGTGTTTGGAATATGTCTAGACCGCGCGATGTCAAGCTCGATGAGGAACCGGGATATCTCTCCATTCACTGGATGGACGGCTCCGTCACCCGTCACTCCATGGCCCAGTTACGCCGGGACTGTCCCTGCGCCCACTGCAACAAGGAACGGGAAAAGCTGGCCGCGCCGGGACCGGTGCTGCGCGTGATTCAATCGGGAGCTCCCACCGTCTCGGAGGCCCGCGTGGTGGAGTTTTCACCGGTAGGACGTTACGCCCTGGCCTTTGCTTTCAACGACGGCCACGGAACCGGCATCTATACTTTTGACTTCCTGCGCGACACCGCGTTGAAAGCCGAGATCTAGAGGATGGCTACTGAATCCCTGTTAGCGGCACTCGCCGGCAACTACGGGATGGCGGAGATTTTGGAGGACGACGTCAACACCGTCCGAGGCCTCTTGAGCTTCTGCAGAAAGTGGACCGAGGGCAGGGTCTACACTGAGGAGCTTCACGATCCATGCCTTGCCATGGCCAGTCGCCTGCGAGGCGGAGCCGACGAGATGGAAGCCGACCTCAACAAAACGCCCGACATGGCGGCTGAGATGAAGACCCCTATCACCCGGACCATCGAGGCTTATCGCGCCATTGCCGACGTCCTCGACGAGCTTCCGGAATTCGCCCAGGACGAAAACATTCGAGACTTTCTCGATGACCTGGAGGTCTTTGAGGAAGAACGACAGGCGGTTCTGGACGCTCAAGAGCAGATTCAGTTCCAACTCAGCGGCAAGGTTCTGCTCTGCCCGCGCTGTGGCTCTTCCGGTGAGGAGTCCATCTGCGCCGCCTGTGATCTGCAGCGTCTCTACCCCGACCCTAAGGCTAATCGGGGCCGCTACGAACAGGCGCGACTCTCCGGCCTTTACGCTAGAGTCTATCGAGCCTTCACCCGCATCATGGCGGGCGAGAAAACGCTCGATTTCCTATGGCCTCGATTAGACCCGTTGGAAGAGCACCTGGAAAGTCTGATCGACACTCGTAAGAGTCTGGGCAAACGGGCCGCCAATACGAAAGTGGCGACCAGCCGGCGCTTCGACGCGAGAGCCGCCGAGCGGATGCTGCTCGACTCCGAGAAGGACGTCCAGCTGGCTCTCGACGGAATCGCCCGAATGAGAGGGGCTCAGGAAAGCTTACGGATGAGCGACCTGTCTCGGGGTTGGGAAGACATCTTTTTCGCCGCCCAGGTGATCGAACTGACTGCTTGGAACATTCGCCGTCGCCTCGGCGGCGAGGAGGAAGAGGTCGAGGCGCAGCCGTCTCCCTCGCCTTCTTCCTACTCGCCCCCCTCAACCGGGGGCGACCAGGTCGCCTTCTCCGGCGAATAAGCTCTTCTCCGGGCCTGTTCATCTTTTTTTCATATTTTGGCTACAAGTTGGCCACAGACTGGTCGCATTTTGGTCGAGAATTGCCAGTTACCATCGTCGTACAGCCCTAAGGAGAAGAACACGATGCGATTTCAGAATTTTTTAGGAGTGCCGATCTAGTATGGCCTCAAGAACAACACAGAACTCGGGGGACGACCACATGATGAACCAGATGACCACAAACACCAACTTTCGCTTTACCAGCCTCGGCGGCGGTAACAGCCTTGGCGCCTATATCAGCGGCAACGGCGAGGAGAGTTCCAATGTCAGCGGTCAGATCGGTATCGATGAGTTCGTTCTTAACGGCAACAACGGAACGCTGGCGACCTTCCAGGACCCGCCGGCCCTCTTGAGCTTGCTCAACGGCAACGAGCCCTGCAGTTTCATCATCTAGACCGTCTAGGAAACTCCACGCAAGGCGAGGAAGCGGTGGGGATGAGAGATCTCATATCCGCGGCTCTTTGCCTTTTTTTGATTCTGAGTTGTAGCCGAAGTCTGCTGGCCGAGACGGTGAAAGTTCACCTCGCCGTCTCGGGAATGACCTGAGGCGCCAAGTGCGCCCAACGCGTGCGTGACACGCTAGTCAACGTTCCAGGAGTCTCCAAGGTCGAGGTGGATTTCACTCGAGCTCTAGCCAGTTTTTCTCTCGATACGGAAAAAAACACTCCAGAGAAAGTCGCGCAGGAGCTTTCGGCTAGAACCCGCGGGCGTTACGTAGCAACCGTGAAAAAGTTGGAGCGCTGACACAGGAAAAGCTCCTTCGATCGGACATTCCCTCAGAGTGGATGAAGCGGATGGGAAGATAGCCGTCTTAGGCGCATTCTTCGAACTGGCCTGGGCTGACGGCTCGATCACCCCGGAAGAGGCCGAGTTTCTATCCGCCTTGGCCGCGGACATGGATATCTCGCTGGGTCGCCGAATCCCCATCCTGGTCAAAGGCTTGACCCAACCTCCTTCCACAAGAATCACCAACTTGGGCGAGCTTCTCAACGATGAGGATGAGCGATACCAGGTCGCCGAGCGTTTGGTCGCCCTCTGCTTTCTCACCCCGCAGCTGTCGTTCAAGCAGACGCAAAGTCTGGCAGGTCTAGCCTTACAGTTGAGCATCGAAGCCGAGGAGCTCGAAGAGATGAGGTTACGGGTGTGTTAGGGTTTCTCAAGCCCCGCGGAGAGTTGGTCGAGATCAGCGGACGAACGGTGGTGTTTCTTTCAGCCAAGCCTTTCAAAACAGAGCAGAGATTTGAAGTCAAATTGTGGATGCCGGAGCCTTCCAGAGAGAGTTTCTCGGTGCCGGTCAAAGTGCTCAGCTGTCGCTCCGGTCCTGAAGGCTTTTACGTGGTGGTCTCCACCGCCGAGGGAAGACGTGAGCCACCCAACCGGATCGGTTACACGGTGCGTGGCTTTCCCCGAGCTCCTCATCGCATCTCCATCAAATCCGAGGGATTACCGGGATATCGCGCCGTCACCAAGGATCTCAGCCGAGGCGGCTTTTGCGCTGAACTCGACGGTGAGCTACCCGAGGGAAAGATTCTCCAAGTCCATTTCGAGTTTGACGATCCGCTCGGCTGGACCTTGGATCTCCAGGCCAAGGTGGCCTGGGCCTGTTGGCGCAGCCAGAACCGATACGATACCGGTTTCGCCTTTTTGGAGGCGCCTCAGTCGGCACTAGCGCTCGAGCAGATGAGCCAGTGGCTGGAGCATCGGGCGACCCACGAACTGGTGCCGTTCAAACCGCCGGATAAGCTTCCGCCGAAGCGGCCCAGTGAACCGCCTAATCAGCTGCCCAGGCGGGAACTCGCGGGCGGTGACGATGACCCCACGCCGCTAGGACTCCCCACCATTAGTGATGACGACCCGACGCCGACGGGGCTACCCAGCCTGCCCCAACCCCCGCCGACGCGGCGCTCCATATCGCTCGCTGTTCCCCAGCCGAAGCCGTTGGAGCGTCCTTCCACCTTCCCGCTGCAGCCCAGCAAGGCCAAGTCATCGCTTCCAGCCGAGGCCGAGGATGATACTTTGCTGGTTAAAGTGCCTTCTCAACCGACCTCGTCCTCCGATGAGGATTCGGTGCCGGAGGACGTTGGTCTTCATATCCGATTCGAGGCGTTGCTGCGCGGGTGGGCTTGGGAAGGCGCCGACGATGCGCTAACCCTGGTTCTAGAGGACGAGCATGGCGACGACCACTGGCTGGAATTTACCGCCTGTCGAGGTATTCAGGCCCGCTGCCGGCAACGAGAGACGCGCCTGACAGGTATGGCGGTGGCGATGGATTCCAGCCTTCTTCAAGAGTTGACTCGCGACGAGGAGCAAGAGGGCGGCTGGATCCATTTTCGCCTCTACGACGATCATCAACGTACCGTTGTCGACATTGTGGCGCGCGAGTGTCGGGGGCTAGAGCGTTAACCCGTGGTGGACAGTCGACACCTGGACCCCCTGGCGCTCAATTCGATCGTGGAATCGGGTCCCACCCCGCTTTTCGCCACTCTCAGTGGAGCCCACATGTACGGATTTGCCTCGGCCGACTCCGATGTCGACATCCGGGGCGCCTTCGTCCGTCCCCTGGACAGCGTTCTGGGCCTTGGCCCTCATCAGGAGACCTGGGAGGTCTCGGAGACGCGCGACGGCTTAGAGGTCGATTGGGTAGCCCACGATGTTTTAAAGTTCATCACCATCATGACCAAACGTAACGGTTACGCGCTGGAACAGCTGTATTCACCGCTGGTGGTCCACGGTGGCTCTTGGCTTGACGAGCTTCGCGAGCTTGGGAAAAGTTGTATCGTGCGCCCAGTTTACTATCACTACCGCGGCTTTTTCCATAATCAACAAAAGCAGATCATGGCGGGCTTGGTCACGGCTAAAGCCGTTCTCTACGCCTATCGGGTTCTCCTAAGCGGCATTCATGTGTTAAAGACCGGTCGGATCGAGGCCCATCTTCCCACCCTGTTGGAACAGTATCCCCATCGTCGCGTGGAGGGGCTTCTGGAAATGAAAATCCAGGGTGGTGAGAAAGAGCCGTTGGATGATGCTTTGACCCGACTGCATCTGGCTAAGCTCGGAGAGCTCGAGCAGCAATTGGACGTCGCCTTCGCCGAGAGCCAGCTGCCGGAATCGGTGGAGAATCTCCCTTCCCTTTCCGACTACATCGTCCGCGTCCGCAAAACTCTCGGTGTCTGAGCACTGGTGCCACCAACGACTGCTTCTCAAGGTACGGGCCGGCAGTCGCTCCCACGGTCTGGCGAACCAAACCTCGGACGAAGATAGTCGCGGCGTCTGCCTGCCTCTCCCACGCTTTCTCTATGGACTCTCCCATTTTGAGCAGTGGGAATCCGCTGGGGGCGACCACGTCGTTTACTCCCTGGTTAAGTTCGTCCGCCTGGCCTTGGACGGAAACCCCAACATCATCGAGACCTTCTACGTCGAGCCCGAGGACCGCCTCTACCTTCATCCGCTAGCCGTCCCTCTGGTCAATGGGCGGGACCGTTTCCTCTCTCGTAACGTGGGAGCCAAATTTGGCCGATACGCCATCGGACAGCTACAAAAGATCGAGCGCCACCACCGGTGGATGACCCAGCAGCCGCCGGAGAAGCCAACGCCCCAGCAGTTTGGGGCGGTGGCCGGCGAAAACAGTCCGACATTTCCTGACACCGGGTCCGAACGGGCTTACAGGGCCGCGGCCAAACACCATCGAGACTACCAGGATTGGCGTCGGAACAGAAATCCCCGACGCGCCGAGCTGGAGACCCGCTACGGATATGACACCAAGCATGCCATGCACCTGTGTCGTCTCTTGAGAATGGGAGTCGAAATCCTCCGCGACGGTGAGGTCCAGGTGAGACGAACCGACGCGGCCTGGCTACGCTCGGTTCGAGAAGGAGCCCTGACCTATCGAGAGCTACTCACCTGGGTAGCCCAGGCCGAGGCAGAACTGGCCGAAGCGGAGCGTACCACCACTTTGCCGGAGAAACCCGATTTGGAGTGGGCCGAGGCTCAAGTGGTCGATCTGACCGAGGCCTACCTCAAGAACGGCTCCGTCTCACGATAAAGAGGACAGCCTTGAATCAAGGAGAAGGCGACTGTCGAAAGGTCAAAGTCGGATTGTTTTCTCAATTGACACGCGAAGATCGATACGAGCTACTGTTCTCGACGGCGTCTAAGATCCTGGTATGGGGCGGCCTTTTCGGCGTGGTTTACCTGCTTCGATCCTTTTCTCTCTTGATGTTTCTGGTCTTTGTCTTTTCCTACGTGCAAGCCAACGTAGTGAATAAACTCGAACCGTGGATCGCCAATAGGACCGCGCGAGTCAGTCTCGTGGGTGCTCTTTTCCTGGCTTCGCTCGTCTTGGCCGGGGCTTTCATTATTCCTCAATTTCGCCAACAAGCGATCGGTTTTGCCACCAATTTTTCCACCTACGCGAAAACGCTGGATACCGAGATTGTGGAGTTGGCGCGCAAGTATCCCATCGTGGCGGAATTTGTGCCACTTCAAACGACCTCTCCAGAGCTTGTCGACCATCCCTGGGACATACGAAATTCGACCCTGGCGAGGCTCCTCGCACCGCTTTTCGAAAATTCCGACGCTACCAGCACTACCGTCAAATCAACTCTGGAGATCGTCGGTAACATCGGGTCGGCGCTCTTTGCCATCAGCTCTCAGTTCTTACTTTCGCTGCTCTTTTCGTTTTTGATAGTTTACGATCTTCCCAACCTCAAAAAAGGCGTCATGTCCCTGCGCGACACTCGGCTTCGCTACGTGTACGAGGAAGTCTCCGACAGCCTGATCGCTTTCGGACAAACCATGGGACGGGCTTTCGAGGCGCAGATTCAGATCGCCATCGCCAACACCATTTTGACAGCGATCGGTATCTGGTTGATCCACATTCGAGACCAGATGGCCTTTATCTCGCTGATCGTCTTTTTCTGCAGCTTTGTCCCTATCGCCGGAGTTTTTATCAGTTCGGTACCGATCTGCTTGGTCGCTCTTCAGCAGGGCGGCGTCTCCAAAGTCATTCTCGCCATACTGTTGATCACGCTGATCCACACGCTGGAAGCCTACGTTCTCAATCCTCATATTTTCGGCCACCACCTGCGGCTCAACTCCGTGGTGGTCCTGATTCTGGTCACCATCAGCGGAAAAATCTTCGGACTTTGGGGTCTCATACTGTGCCTTCCGGTGGCGACTTACATCTTTAAGGACGCCATCCAGATCAAAAAGGATCCGAACGTTGAAGACCCTCTAGCGCCCTCGGAGTTGCCTTTGGATAGTGAGCCAGATCACAGCGCAACCTCTTCACCGGAGTAGACTCTAACAGGGTGATACCGGAGGTAGCTATGCTGCGGAAGCTCAAAACAATCTTTGGCCGTTCAGAAAACACAGCCTTGGATTTTGTTTTTCATCCCTGGTCTTCCGAGCCTTTTCGCCTGAGCGCCTTACCCACGGACAGCGGAGCCGTCGCCTTCGGAGCGACCGGCTCGGGGCCGTGGTTTTCTCCCACATCGGAAAGTCACCGACAGGTTCTGATGTGCGATCCCAAGGCAGTTTTAGAAACCGACAGTCCCCACGTTCTGGAAACTATCTCCCAGACCGACCACGCACCGCATCACCATTGCGTGATTTTCCAACCCTGGCACGACAGCTCGCGGAACGGTAAGGTCCGCTGGCTTGGGGCGATGAGCCCGGAGATGGGAGCCGCCATCGGAAAGGCGGTCGCCGGAAGCTCTATTCAACACCTCTATTTAGCCACCGGAGGAGTTGGAACGGGGGCGCTCAACGCGCTCGCCGGAACCCTCGATGGACACCAGCTCGAGACGCTGGGCGTCTTCTGGCACTTCAGCGGTGACGACATGACCGACGATCCCAAGATCATGGACGAGTTGAGTGGTCTCTGCGCGACTTGTGGGGCGAAAAGGATGTCCATTCTGACGGCGGCGGTCGATACGACTTCGGAGGACCGCCTCGTAGCGGCGCTTGCCGGCGCTCCGCACTTGAGCGAATGTTCTGTCTTTGAAAAAGATGATCATGCCCGCTACAGCAGATTCCGTACTCCCACACTGGACGCGTTCTTGGCCCAGCGCACAAAGCCCTGACTGCTACGATTATGTTTCTCAAGAGCGGGTTCTGGAGAGGTACTTTGCAATGTACTCCACGAATTCCGAAAGTTTCAGACTTTCCGCCAGGCGTGGGCTCGCCGGTCTTCTCGCCTACTCATGTCTATCGATATCGGCTTTCGCCGCTCCCCTTTTTCCCGATGTCACCTCGGGGCATTGGACCAAGGACGCGGTCGCGACACTGGTCGCTAAAGGTCTACTCGAAGGCTATCCCGACGGGACTTTAAAAGGCGATCGAGCGGCTTCTCGCTGGGAGGTGGCCATGGTGGTGGCCCGCCTATTGACTCAAATGGAGCGAGAGCAGGCAACGTTCGCCACCGAAGCAGAACTCGATGAAATCCGGAAACTGGCCGATGCTCTACGCGATGAACTGGACGCACTAGGAGTTCGAACCGCCCATCTGGAGCAAAGCGTCAGCCGACTCGATCAGCGGGTCACGGAGCTCGAACGCCTGACTTTCTATGGAAGTCTCGACACGCGGGTGGTCATGCAGAGCTTCAAAAATGACGGAGCCGTGGATAACGACGCGGGGCGAGGCGGCTCCGGGGCTGCGGGAGGAGTTCCATATTTGGCCTACGGCGAGATGGTCGGCACAAGGAGGCCGACTACTTGGCGACCTAGTGTTCATGGAGTGATGCCGGTGGTCGACTATCGTATCGGCCGAGCTCTCTCTAGTGGAACCGGCTTGACCAGCCTGGCCATCCTGGGACTCAACATCAAAGTCAGTCCCGACATTGACGCGGGTGCGGAATTCACCGCCTTTAGTTCTCAGGGGGACAACGAGGTCGACGCCTACTGGGGCATCTCGGCACCCTATCTGCAAAATGCCTTCGCCGCCAATGCGGGTCCGGTGCAGAGCTTGGACAACACGCCCTACACTCGCATGGTTCTTAACAAGTTCTGGGCCGCTCACAAGCCTAGCGGAGTCCGGCTGACGCTAGGAACCATCGACAAAACTCGCATGTCGTCTTTGGTCTACTCGGGGGCTCCTAATCTGGCGGCGTTCGGTCCGGCCCGTTGGCCGGGATATGGCTTCGACCTGACCGGTAGCCACAAGGTCGGCGACTCCGAAGGGGTCATCAATTGGGAGGTCTTGGGCAGTAAGTTCGGCCACGGCGTGCGTTTCCAAGGCCAGAGCTATCAAAACTACGTGCTGGCTGGAAATGTGGGCTATCAGTTCCCGCGAGGAGAAGCCCAGCTCAACTTCGCCCGCTGGGCCGAGGAAGCGCCGAGCGGTGGCGGAAACGCCTTGGTGGTTGGGCTGACCAACGGGCAAAACGTTGCCTACGGAGCTTCCAACGGATGGACGTTACGCCAGTGGGTCAATCCTCCAGGCTACTTCGCCAACCAACGGAGCACGGTAGAGCAAACCCAGACCGCGACCTTTCCCAATACGGCCGACACGAGACCCATCGTGGGTTGGAACCCCACGGCCGACGACGCCGTCGGGATGGCCGCTGGAGGGGGAAACTATGGCCCTCAATCCCAGGACACTTACGGCCTTAACGCTCGCTACGACGTTATCAGCAATGAGGATGCCCGGCTCTTCGCCGGAGTGGATTACGCCCTCTCTAACTACCGACCCAGTCGGAACAGCTCCTACTCCGCCCAGGGGGATGCCTTAAGAGCTGAGCTGGGAGCCGAGATCAAACCCTGGAATCTAGCTTTAATCCTGGAGTATCTCTCCATCGACCCGCGTTACTCTCCCTCCGCCTGGTTCGGCAACGTCTCGGGGCTGCGCGGCGTGAAGACCTTCATCTTCGTCGGAGCCGGCCATCTTTTCGATAACGCCAAGTATCCGATCAATCGAGAAGGGTTTCGCGCCAAGGCCCATTGGCGTTTCCATGACGGCGCCGGCCAGCTCTATGGAAACATCTCGCTCTTGGATCAAAAACAGACTTCTCTCTACGATGTGAGGATGCCGGGTAACGCCCTGGGAGCCGGAACTCCGACCGGCACGGTGTTGGGTTTCGCTCCCGGATTCGTCGACCCCATCTTCTACGGCTATGCCAGCCCTCTGCTGTACGGCGCTAAGTCAGGAAACTCGTTTGACGCCAATCTCAACCCGTTGGAGGACCAGCGCGGCTCGGAGGATCTGTACGCCCTGGGTGGATCCTACAAATGGGTCGATCTTGGTCTCAAAATTACCGGGGGATACCAGCGGCTCAACCTCAAGCGCGACTCCGTCCTTTCCGCCACGTTGGGCGGAAGCCAGAATCTGGTCGATATCGAGATCGACAGTTGGAATGCCGAGGCGGCCTACGATATCTCCAAGAAGTGGACCATCAACGGCGGACTTGACTATGTCAGGTCGGCTGGCCACTACGATCCGGCCGGTCTGTACAACTCCTATGCCCTGGCTACCGGCTCGACCAATTTCAGTAATCTCGACAGCGACCAGTTCATCCCTCGCCTCGGCCTAGATTGGGCGGTTTCGGACAAGAGTACCTGGAGTATTCTGGCCCGACGCTATCTGACCAAGGATCATGTCGAGCCCTCCATCACACCTGGAGTGGCCGAGTTAGGACAGATCGGCTCCACCCAGCACTCCTTCAACTGGTCCGGCTGGCAGGTGTCCAGCGAATTCAAACTGACCTTTTAAAAAGTCGAGCTCCGTCTACTTTTGCAAACCGGGAACCCGTGCGCCACCGATGAAAGCGTTCCAGTCGATCTTCTCGGCGCGAGCGCCTTCTCTGGGGTTGTCCGTCCCCATCGTCTTACCGTTGCCCAGATAGATCTCCACGTGGCTGGCTTTCCCGCGGGGGATTCCACGGTTGTTGGGATACCAGAAGAAGACGAGATCTCCAGGCTTGAGATCGCTCTTGTTCTTGATGGCGCTACCTTTATAGCGTTCTTGAAGTCCACGAGCCGTGGTACGTCCGCCTTTAACTCCAGCTTTTTGTAGAGCCCAGCTGACCAAGCCAGAACAGTCGAACTTACTCGGACCCGAGGCACCGAGAACGTAGGGCGCCCCACGCTTGGACAAAGCCAAGTCGATGAATTTTTTCGTTTTGCCGGTGACGCCTTTGATCGGGCCGAGTTTGGTGCCGTCGCCGGTCGGCCTTAATCCACCACCTCCTCCGCCCGAGCGGCGCCTTTTCGCCTTCCTGGGCTTGGCCATCAAGCCACCGCCCGAGACGCCTCCCGCGGTTCCGTCTCCTCCGAGAAAATTGCTCAGCGGAGAAGGGCCGCCCATGGCACCGGGCAATCCACCGCCACCAAAACCCCCATAGGGATTCATTATTCCACCGTTACTGGCGAACATCTGCATAAACTGGGCCATCATCGCGAACATGTTATTGTTCAGCAGCCCCATCGGCGGATTGGCGAAACTATTCTGGTCGAACCCGATAGGAGAGAACCCACCAAAACCACCCGTCTGGAAGCCCTGCCAGGGGGAGCCGAAGCCTTGCTGATAGTTGAAATTCATCCTTATCCTGCTCTCGATTCTCGAAGTTGTTGAGAACAGGATACCTATCCTAAATGACGTGAAAGCGGCGGCGGAGAGTCCGATGTTAAAAAAGTGTTGCTCCCCAATTCGACTGCAGAATCTGAGTCGCTCCTAGTTTTAGCCCATGCCGCCTCGGATGCCGCGATGGATTTCCGAGAGCCGGGTTCGGAGGAGCTCGGCGGCTTTTCCTGGGGCGATGAAGTCGCAGGCTAAAGCTTGATAAACGAGGTGTTCGAAGCGCGGCATTTCGAAACTTTCTCCCCGAAGAGTACTCTATCAGCTCCGGCTCATGGGTTCTCCAGGATTGGCCGAAGCTTTTGAAGATTTCATCTCGCTGCCAGATTTCTATGAGCCCGACCTGCTCGAGCCGCATGACCAGCACGGCGGCGCTGACTCTGAAGAAGGTCTGGGCCAGCATGATCTCTCGGTCGTTGGGGACGTGCGGGTGGGGTCCCATCTCCTGGCGGAGGGTGGTCGCGGAAACCAGAAAGGCGCCAGCGAACCCAATGGGGGTCTAGCTCAATCGTGCCAGATGTCCTTTGAGCGACCCCTCTTACGGACACGATCTTAGTCAGTTCCGTAGGGACCGCCGTTCATCTGGCGTTCGACTTCCTTGAGGGGTAGCAGCAGGAGCTCGGCGGCTTTACCCAGTGAGATGAAGTCGCAGGCTAAGGCTTGGTAAACGAGCAGTTCGAAGCGCGGCATCTCGAGTCTATGGCTGGGAGACTCCAGCGGCTGGGGTTCGTTGGTTCTCCAGCCTTGACCGAAGGTTCGAATGAT
>JBBCJA010000040.1:0-7089 GCA_037189585.1 Selenomonadaceae bacterium
CTACTATCTACTATCGCTGTAGCCTGACATTCCTCGAGTCTGTTTTCTCGCGCCCTGCTGGATCGATCCCATACCCAATCAGCAAAGGAAAATTGTCGCATGTCCACAGTATTTCAAGCCGTCAATCCCGGAGACCTCATAGAAGCCAGTCACCCGAATCAGTTTATCGACCCCATTCAAAACCTCGAATCGGGAAAGCCTTGGTTCGCGATAGACACCGGAACAACCAACTCCTTTGAGGTAACTCTCAGCCCCATTCCGCTAGCCTATGTCCAGGGAATGATCGTCCACTTCAAAGCCGATTCCGCGGTCAGCGGGCCCGCCACGCTCAACGTCAACGGCCTGGGTGTGAAGTCCCTGCTCAAAGAGAACGGAGTCTCTCTGGCCTCCGGAGATATCTTGGCCGGCCAGATGGTGGCCGCCGTGTACGACGGAACGGAGTTTCGCATTCTCTCCCCCGTCATGACCTCAACCCCGGCACCGTCCTTGACCCAGAACATTCTCGTCTACAGCGCTGTGACTCCCGAGCAGACGACCGCGACTCTCACCACGCTCAACCTCCCCAACTTCAACTTTGACTCAGGTCAAACTTATATCTTGGAGGGCACGCTCTCGACCACTAACAATACGAGCACGATAAGGATCGAGTTCTCGGATGGAACCAACACATACTCCTATCCCGGGGCCAGCACTTTCATCAACCGAGGGGTGGGCTACGGCAGCCTTCGCTTCTTCAAAAGACTCCCAACCCTTTCCGGTGTCCATTCCGTTGCCGTCAAAGCGACCTATCTGGGCTTCGTTGAGCTCAAGCTCCTGCAAGTTCACGACAACCTTGTCTACGCCGACCTGGCTCCCCTGAATAGCTCCGCGACTTTCGTCACTACGAACCTTTCGAACTTCACAGCGGTGTCCGGTCATAGATATCTCCTGACAGCTACCTCTGGCGCCTATGGCACCCAAGTACCCTCCCTCTCGGTCTATCTCGACAATGGAACGCCGGTGGGAATTCCTAACAGCGCGCCCACGACTTTGGCCGCCACTGGTCCGGCCTACCAAGGAACATGGGAATGCTCCACCGTCCTAAATGGGCTCAGCGGTTCCTATCAGGTGGTCACCCGAGGAAAGTATGTCGGCGCCATCTCGGTTCGCATCTTCGATATCACCTAAAGGTGAAAGGCGATGCGGTTCTCAAAAACCACTCTGACTCGCTTTCGCCAGGTCCGCTTTCAAGGCTTTGAGGACAGGCCTCACGCCCTGGGATTTAGCGGAAGCTTGGAAAGCGGAAGATTCACCTATATCGGGCTGTTCTGCTCCCAAGGTCGTATCTCCGAAGCCCGATTTCGCTGTTTCAACTGCATCTCGGCCATCGCCGCGTCCGACTGGGTCTGTGAGACGGTGACCGGAGGCTCCTTAGAGGATGCGCTCTCCATCTCCGTCCCCACCATACTCGAGGCCCTGGAGGGGCTACCGCCCAACAAGGTCTTCTGTGCCCAACTGGTGGTCGACGCCCTTCGAGCCGCTCTCGAGCAAGCCCAAAAGAAAGGATGTCTGCCGTGACAGAGCTGCCCCTGGCCCATCCCATCCATGCTCCGGTCAGGCTTCTCATGCTTTACCTGACGGAAGACTGCAATCTTCGTTGCACCTACTGTTTCGTCAAGAAGAGTCCTCGTGCCATGAGTCTGGAAACGGTGCGCCGAAGCGTGAACTTTTTCCTCAATCGCGAAGTCTCGGGAAATCTCCAACAACTCTGGTTGACCTTCTTCGGAGGCGAGCCGTTCATGGCTTGCGACCAGATGGAGGAAGCCATTCGGCAGGTCGGGGAATCGCCTCACGGGGCGGGGAAACACCTGCGCTTCTCCGCCACCACCAACGCCACGTTCGCCACACCTCGAGTGGAACAACTGGTTCGAGGTCACTCCATGGAGCTTCTGGTCAGCCTTGATGGTGGTCCAGAGGCCATGGCCTCAAGGCCCTTTATCAGCGGTGGAAATCCCTTTCGGGCGATCGCTCGAAATCTCCGGAGACTAGTGGAATGGTCACCACGCGTCATCGCGCGGATGACCTATCATCCCGAGGCTTTGGACCTGCGTGCCAACGTGGAACGGGTCCTCGACCTGGGCGCTCCCTCCATCGCCTTGTGCCCGGTCAACGAGTCCGACTGGCGTGGTCACGAAAAACGCCTGGAGGAGGCGACCATGGAGCTTGCCGAGTGGTTCGTCTCCGAGGCCTGTCGGGGTCGCTTTCTCCCCTTGGAGCTCACCTGGCAGATGGTGCGCGCCGTTCACCAGAGCCGGCGAGGAGGCGCTCGCCCCAACCGTCCCTGCGAGGTGGGAACCTCCCTTTTAGCGGTGGACCCCGACGGCTTCGTCATGCCTTGCCATCGCTTTCTCTACCGAAAAAACGACTGGCTGGGGCGGGTGGAAGACCCCGTCCTGCCTCCGGCTCGACGGCAGTACCTGACCCTTTCCAGTCGAGACATTCTCGGCTGTCAGGGCTGTTCGGCCGAACTCGTCTGTGGTGGCGGGTGTCGAGTTCTGGCTCTCCAGTCAGGCGGAGACCTCAGAACCGGCACCCATCCGGGATACTGCCTCAACACGCGCGCCCAAGCTCGGGCGGCCACCCACATCTATGACCAACTGATGGAGCGAATTCCAGAAACTTTTCTGGTGGCGCTTCATCGCCAACGACCCCTCGCCGAGTCTTTCGGTGAACTTGCCAGCTGACCTATTTCCAAAAGGAGACATCATGCCTTTTCTGATTCAAACCACACGACGAGTCGACGGCCTGGTTGGTTCACCCCTGGCTAGATTCGAAAATATCGACAACAGTGGGCCCTACAAAGCCGTCGGCGGCGAGCCCATGTTCGGCTCGGGGAGCTACGCCGGAAGCCGGCCCAATACCGGTGGCGGCGACCAGGCCTGTGGAGGAGATGAAACCACGGGAATGGCCTCGGGTGGTTCCAATACCGCGGGCACCTCGATGGCCGCCAATCAGATCAATAGCTGCGCTCCCCCCACGCAAAAGCCATCGGCCACCCCCAACAGTCCCTATGGACCTCAACCGCCGTGTCTAACAAGGTGTTGCGGTTCCTTCTCGGGCTCCGGTCCGGGAGGCTTTGGCTCGGGTCCGGGAGGCTTTGGCTCCGGTCCGAGCGCTGGTCCCGGCCCTACCCCGAACTTAGGTGGAGGTGGAAGTTATGCCTAGTTCCATCCCCTCAGCATCATCCGCCGGCGGTTACGGTGGGAACGTCTCCGCTACGGGATTCCAGTCCCTTCCCCGCCAAGGAATGGTCAACGAGAGCGTTCGCCTGGTCACGGGAGCCATCTCGCGTGGAATCACCATCGTGAACACGCCGACTCTTGGCTCCGGTTTCGAGTTCCAGCTCTCTCACAGCTCTCAGGGACCAAGGGAGGTCGGTGTTCTAGGCCGTGGCTGGCGCCACAACTACCAGGCCAGGCTTATCCTGAACACGACTCTGGTCACTCTAGTCACCGGTCAGGGTCAGCACATCGACTTCATCGCCGACGGCTCCGGAGGCTGGAAGGTGGACCTGAGCACCTCCGTCTATGTCTCTCACACCCTCACCAACCCTTCGGGAACCGTTTGGAAGGTTACCAGTCATCCCGAGGGCACCGCCTGGACCTTCGAGGCCTCACCCATCTCCGGATTCCCGGAAAGCGCCGGGCGCCTGGTCCAGCTCACCGACCGGAGCGGCAATTCCATCGAGCTCACTTACGACTCGAGCGGGCTGCTCATCACCGTGGAGGAACCTCAGGGGCGTCAGATCCAGTTGACCTATGACACCGGGAAACTCACCGAAGTCACCGGACCCGGCAATCAGATCCATCTTTTCACCTATGACGCGTTCGGCAACCTGCAATCCGTCAGCGGACCGGAAGGATGCACCGTCAGTTTTCAGTACGACATACCGGGAACAGCGGTCATCAGCACGATCACCGACGCTCGGGGAAATACCACACGATACAACTACCTCAACGGAGTTCTCCACCAGATCTTCTATCCTAACGGCTCCATCCTCACCTATCGCTACCTTTGGGGGAGCGACGGACCATGGGAAAATCTGGGAAGGCATGGCGTCGGAAGCAACCATAACACCACTCGCGTCATTCATCCCGGTGGAGAGGTCTTCGAGTACCGTTTCGACAAAGCCGGAAACCTCTGGCGCGTCATCAACCCCTCGGGGCACATCAAGCGATTCTTCTGGAACAACAAAGCCAACTTCTTGTTCTCCTCCGAAGGCTGGCCCTTGCTCGGAGAAAACGGCCATCACGGCCCCTTCGACCACATGGCCAACCGCTACCTGGGGAACACCGTCGATGTGCGAGGGAACACCATCGGAGTCCTCGACCCGACCGGCATTCTCAGCACTTTCTCCTATGACGACGATAATCGGCTGGTGGAGGAGCACACCGAACGCGGCCACTTCGGCGTTCAGGGCAACTGGCCCGGAACCTACGGAAAAGAAGGTGTTCTACTGTGCGCCTTCCAGAGCAACGGTGACGACATCTACCGGCCGCCCAGCTATCTCGACAGCGACCCGAACATCGCCATCACCAATGGAGACGGAGCCGGCGCCAACGAGTTTGTCCGAAGTAACGCCAACACCCTTAAGGTGGTCGATCCGAGAGCCCCCATCGAGAGCGAAGGCAACCCGACCGCGGGGATCGGGTTCTGGAAACATAACGGCGTCGACGCTCTCAACTCCGTCTTCGAGTTCGCCATCAACTTGAACCAGACCAAATCCTTCAACCTATCGCTTTACTCCCACAGCGCCGACCTCGGCCTGTTGACGGTCCTCCCCATGACCTACTTTGGGGAATTTGGACGAGATATCGAGTTTGAGGTCCAAGACCTGGTCGGAACCCAGACCCTGCGAATCCACAACAACGCGCCGGGAGTGTGGCTGACCTTCCCTGTTTCCGGTGATGCCTCTAATCCTATCAAAGTCATCGTCCGAGCGACCGGAACCAACACCCGCCCGGTCATCTCCGCCCTGGCCTTCGACGAGCACCTCGACCGGAGGACCCGTTACCAGTACACCGCTGGGAACCTGGTCAAGGTCATCAACCGCCTGGGAGACGAGGAGGCCTACACCTACAATCCCGACGGAACCGTGGCAAGTCGAATCGACGTTCGAGGCAAGACGACCGCCTACGGCTATCTCGACAGCGCCAAGAACCTCACCCGAATCACCGACCCCGACAGCAATGTCAGCGAGCTGGAGTACGACGACAACAGCAACGTGGTCAAGCTGACCGACCCCAACAGCCACCAGACGACGATGACCTATGACGGCAAGAATCGAGTCTTGACCAAGACCGAACCTCTAGCGCGGACCACCACCTGGGAATACGACGGAAACGGCAACGTCATCTCCATCGTTGACCCTCTTCTCAACGAGACCAAGTTCGGCTATACCGAAACCAACCAACTGGCCTTCATCGAGGACACCCTGGGCCACAGGATTCGGTTCGTTTATGACGCCAATGGACGAATCTCTCAAATCATCGACGCGCGAGGACTGGTCACTCGCCACGAGTACGACCAGGACGGCAACCTGGTCCGGGTCCATCAGCCCGACGGCGAGATGGTGACCATGGCTTACGACACCCTCAATCAACTGGTCGCCCTCACCGGTCCCAACGGCAACCAGCAGTCCCTGGAGCTGGCGAACCTGGTCGGAGGGGCCAGCCTGTTCCGCAATCCGGGCATGGAAAAGCCCGACCCCAACTGGCCGGAGGGCGCCGACCACTGGGCCTGGAGCGATGGAACTCGGATTCGAAGCACCCAGGTCAAAGAAACCGGCGAGGCCAGTCTTCCTCTCTCGAGAGACGGTGAGGCCGCGGTGCAACGAGACCTACCCTTACCCGAAGGAGCCAAGTTCATCACCCAGCTCAGCTTCAAGGCCGCACCTCGCACCATGTCCATGCGCGCCAAGGTCAGAGACGCCACCGGTCAGACTTCCGACAGTGAACAGTCGATGATCTTGTCGGACGAACAAAACTCCTGGTGGAAGTGGAGAGCCATGGCCTTTCAGGTGCCGGGAGATGCCCAGACAAGCTTCTCCAACCCCACCGTGGAAGAGGTTGACATCCGCATCGACCAGCCCGAGGATGCCGCCGGATGGGTCGACACCATGGACCTCATCATGCTCAGCCAGGCCTACCGCTACGACAAGGCCGGGCGACTCAAGTCGGTCACCAATCCCGACGGTTCTCGTAGTGTGCTTCACCGCGACATCCACGGAAGAGTCATCTCTTCCGAGGACTCCATGGGTCGCCTCACCATCTTTAGCTACGACGCCATGGACCGGCTGGTCGCCGTGACCAAGCCCTCGGGGGAGACGCTCTCTTTCCAGTACGACGAGGCCGGAGCCCTTCTGGAGTTCACCGACGGCGAGGGTCGGGTCACCAGTTTTGCTTACGACAACCTGGGCCGTCTGAGCTCGATCACCCACCCCGACACCACCACCGAGCTCTTCAGCTATGACCCTGTCGGAAATCTGACCTCCTACACCGACCAGGCGAGCCAGACCAAGACCTTTCTCTACGACGACGCCGACAGGCTGGTCACGATCACCTTTCCCGACAGCACCACCGTGGAATTCACCTACGACGACGCCGACAACCTGCTCTCTTTGACCGAGCGCGACGGCGACCTGACAGAATTCGCCTATGACGATATCTATCGACTTATCCAGGTGACCAGAACCTCAGGTTCAGGGAACACCACACCAAGCTGGGAGCTCCACCACACCTACGACGCGAACGGGAATCGGCTCTCTCTCTCCGATGGCTCCTCCGAGCTTTGGAGGGTCGAGGACCATCAGGACCGCTATGGAACAGCGCGCTACGGTGCCGCCAGGTACCACGGAGCCTACGATAGTATGAATCGACCCGCCGGATATCATGCCGATGGGGCCTTACAAGCCGGCTTTACCTACGACCACGAAGGGCGAAGGACCGACATCGACTACGCCAACGGAGTGACCAGTCACGTCGACTACGACATCATGGGTCGACCTGTCACCCTCGCCACCGCGAAAGAAGTCGAACTGCTCAAGACGCG
>JBBCJA010000041.1:0-2926 GCA_037189585.1 Selenomonadaceae bacterium
TGGAAGGCTCCGTGCGTTTGCCAGGGGCTGCCAAGAAGGTGCTGGCCTTGAGGCTTGTGGGTGAGCTGACCAGAGATCTCGGGTTCGTGGCCCCGGACAGCCTAGTGGATGTCGCTATCGAGGCGTCTGTCAAGCTTCTGAAGGCCCTGGACACCGAGTCTCTTCCCCCGCTGCCGCGACAGGCTCCGGTGTCTGGTCTTCGATTGGATGTCTCGGGTCGTCCGGCGACGGGCAGCAACGCCGAGAGGGGGCTCTCGCTATGAACGCCCCAAACGCTCTAGGCGTTGCTCCAAGGAAGCTCCGGGTGAACTGGGAGGCGCACGTGGAAGCGCTGCCTCTACCCACCTGGATCATCAGCCAAGATTCCGAGGCGGCGGATCTTTCCGTCCGTGACGGGAGTCAAGAGAGCCCTCGAGGTTGCGACCAGGTCTTCTTAAACCAAGCCTGCCGCGAGCTCTTGGGATTCACCTCGAAAGACTCTCCCTCGGTCGCTTCTTGGCAACGCTATCTCCACCCTGAAGACCGCCCGGCATGTCTCGTGGCCTGGCACGACTTCATCGAGGGGAGAACACCCCGTTTTAGCGCGATCACACGTTGGATTCGTCCTGACACCAAGGAGACCATCTCTTTGGCAATCAGGGCCCAGCGACTGCTATGCGGGGACATTCAGGGATGGATTCGGCCCACCACGGTGGAGCAGGCGCTGTCCCGGCTGGCGGAGCTTTTGTGATGACCGACGCCGGCACCATCGAGTTGGGCGGTCTTGCCGCGCTGGGAGCCCTGGGTTCCGTGTGCGCGGTGCTCCTCCGCTCCACTCACCAGAATCTTCAATCTCTGGAGCGGATGCGTCAGGAGGCGACAGATGTCGTCGACGGACTACGCGCGGAGATTCGGGACAACGACGAGACTATTTCCAAGCTTCAGGCGCTTTGCGCCAACTACCGCTACCTGATCGGGGCCCTACGGGCGGAGCGGAGGCAGCTGAGGCTGGAGATCCAGAGACTTTCCCAAGCTGCGAGCCCCAAATTTCCAAATCAACAAACGAAAGAAGGACAGTAAAATGCCTAGCGATTTTGATAAAAGCTACAATACAGGAAGCACTATTGAGGCTTCCCACGTGAAACAATACGCTTCCCCGATCAATGACCTCGAGTCTGGGAAAGCGTTCTACCGCGTCGCCACTGGCGACGGCTCACCTTATGAGGTCTCTTTTCGAGAAGCGGATCTTCCGATGAACGAAAGGGGCCATGTCATCAAAACTCTGACCGCTGGTCAGATCGTGGTCTTCAAGGCCAACGTGGACTCTCCGGCAAGTGATGCCAGTTTGGCTATCATGCTCGAGAACGGCTCCACTGGAACAAGCAGTGGTCCTATTCCTCTCTTCGCCGGTGGAAGCCAGCTTGGAGAAGAGGACATCAAAGCCGACCAGATCGTCATGGCGATCTATAACAACACTACCGTCCCACGTTTCGACGTGGTCGGCGTCGGTGGAGTTAGTGGAACTGGTGGAACGGGCCCGGCAGGGCCTCAAGGCGAGCAGGGTCCAGCAGGACCAGCTGGTGCCACTGGCCCGGCAGGGCCTCAAGGTGAGCAAGGACCAGCTGGTGCCACTGGTCCGGCGGGGTCCCAAGGTGAGCAAGGACCAGCTGGTGCCACTGGTCCGGCTGGGTCCCAAGGGGAGCAAGGTCCAGCGGGACCAGCTGGTGCCACTGGACCGGCAGGGCTCCAAGGTCCCAAGGGGGACACCGGTGATACCGGAGCTAGTGGTTCACAAGGTCCAGCCGGACCTCAGGGTGACACTGGCCCTCAGGGACCGCAAGGAATCCAGGGAATCCAAGGTACTCAAGGTCCCAAGGGAGACACTGGTAATACCGGAGCCACTGGTGCAACTGGACCAGCCGGACCTCAAGGTCCCCAGGGTAACACAGGCTCCCAAGGGCCTCAGGGACCGCAAGGTCCCGCTGGTCCTACCAATCTCTTCGGTTCAGGAAGTGCGAGCTATATCACGTCGTGGAACTCTAGCAACACGCTAGGCTACCTCGGCTCGACTCCACTTCGGTTGCGGGGTCCTCGAAATCTTGGTGTGAGCGCTGGGATTCTTTACTGGAATCCAAATAGCTCTAGTTCAGGCACCGCACAGGGATATGAGGTCTACTATCAATACAGTCGAGCGGCTCATAAGGCCAATATCGCCACCCTCTCAACATCTATCGAAGAACTCATGAAATGGAGAGCTGTCGAATTTGATTGGAAAGAAGAGTTCGGTGGTGGTGCGGACTTCGGACTTATCGCGGAAGAAGTCGCGGAGACTTATCCTAAAGCCGCTATCTATGACCAGCCCTGGATCTACACCGACGACGAAACGGGTGCCTATGTGAAGAACGAGCACGGAGAGCCCGAGAGAGTACCAGGTGATACCGTTCCCGCAAGTGTCAGGTACGAGAGAGCCTGGATCCCCATGCTTGCCGCTGTACAAGACTTCTACCTGAAGTTTCAGGAGGAACAAGCTAAAGTCGCCGCTCTGGAAGCTCGGCTGGCCGCTCTTGAGCAAGTCTTCGAATAAGGTTGCTCTGCCTCGACCATCACCTAGGGTGCCTGGCACCCGTGACCATCGCTCGTGGGCTCTGGAAATTCCAGAGGCTTAGCGGAGTCACGCTCAACCTAAAGCTCGAGAGCTTTTAATCCTCGTGTCTTGTAACCAACGAGTGTGTTTCCGCCTGCCTTCTGAATTTTCAGACCCACCTACCAACCCTACGACCGCTCCGCTAAGCGGAGCAAACCTTCAAGAATGGATGAAACGTTATGTATTCCGAAACGATCAAAGATCACGCTCTGAATCCCCGCAATCGTCGGGAGATGAAAGAGCCGGACGCCACCGGTGAGGGCAAGTTCCCGCGCTGTGGCGACAAGGTGAAATTCTTCTTTC
>JBBCJA010000042.1:0-146695 GCA_037189585.1 Selenomonadaceae bacterium
TATCCAGATCGCAGGAAGAATCTCCAGCGATCCGGGATTCACGAGTAGCGTGGAGCAGTGGGTTATCCAGATCGCGGGAAGAATCTCCAGCGATCCGGGATTCACGGGTGGCGTGAAAGAGCAAGGCTGCCAGTCGAGTTCTCCTGAGGTGAGTGCCAGGGAAACCGCTCTGAGAAACCCCAGTCGATTAGGCTACGCCTTGCCCGCCACCGCTTTCTCTTTGCGCATGCGGGCACGCACGTGGGTGTCCAGGTAGCGCTTACGGATGCGGATGCTGCCTGGAGTGACCTCGACCAGCTCGTCCTCGGCGATGTACTCGAGCGCCGATTCAAGGGTGGTTTCCCGGGGAACCTCCAGCTTCACCGTCTGCTCGGAGGTGGAGGAGCGGATGTTGGTCACCTGTTTTTTCTTGCAGACGTTGACCTCGAGATCGTTGGGACGGCTGTGCTCTCCCACCACCATTCCCGCGTACACGGTTTCTCCCGGCTTGATGAAGAAGGTGCCGCGGTCCTCGAGCCCCAGCAGAGCGTAGGTGGTGGCCTCACCGGCCTCGGAAGCGATCAAAGAGCCGCGATTGCGATTGCGGATTTCCCCTTTGTAGGGTCCGTAGCCGGCCGACAGGTGGCTCATGATACCGTAGCCTCGGGTCAAGGTGAGAAGCTCGGAGCGGAATCCGATCAGACCGCGCATCGGGATCTGATAAGTCAGGCGCACTCGTCCGGTGCCGGCACCCTGCATGTTGAGCATTTCACCCTTGCGTTCACCGAGTCTTTCCACCACCGATCCGACGTACTCCTCAGGAACGTCGACGGTCAGCTCCTCGATGGGCTCTTGGAGACCCTCGTCGCTATCTTTGAACAGCACGCGGGGAGCGGAGACGGACAGCTCGTAGCCTTCGCGGCGCATCGTTTCCAGCAGAATGGACAGATGAAGCTCTCCACGACCGGCGACCTCGAAGGTATCGGGCGAGTCGGTCGGATCGACCCGTAGCGCCACGTTGCGCTCGAGCTCTTTTTCCAAGCGCTCCTTGAGATGGCGGCTGGTCACCCATTTGCCTTCTCGTCCCGACAAAGGGCTGTCGCTGGTCAGAAAGGTCATGGCAAGCGTCGGCTCGTCGACTTCGATGGGTGGCAGCAGTTGTGGATTTTCGGGGTCGGTGATGGTGTCCCCGATGTCGACCTGTCCGAGGCCGGAGATCACCACTATGTCGCCGACCGAGGCGGTCTCGGCCTTGGCCCGCCCGAGGCCCTCGTAAAGATACAGACCGGTGATGCGGTTCTTTCGTAGGGGAGCTCCGCCGGGGCGTCCGATAGCGACGGTCTGGTCGGCTTTGAGTGTGCCCTGACTGATCCGACCGATGGCCAGACGGCCGATGTAGCCGTCGTGGTCGAGGGCCGAGACCATCAGCTGCAAAGGAGCGCTGGGGTCACCCTTGGGGGAAGGGACGGAATTCGTGATCACTTCGAAGAGCGGTTGAAAATTCTCGAACGGACCTTCGGGGGAGAGAGCCGCGACCTGGCTCTTGGCCGAGGCGTAGACGATGGGAAACTCGATCTGATGGTCTTCGGCGTCAAGAGACATGAACAGTTCGAGCACTTCGTCGACGACCTGGGCCGGACGGGCTTCGGGCCGGTCGATCTTGTTGATGACGAGGATCGGTGTCAGCCCCATGGCAAGGGCCTTGGAGACCACGAATCGGGTCTGGGCCATCGGCCCTTCGGCGGCGTCGACTAAGAGCAAGCATCCGTCCACCATGCCGAGCACTCGCTCCACCTCTCCGGCGAAGTCGGCGTGACCCGGAGTGTCAACGATGTTGATCAAGGTGTCGCCATAACGCACCGAGGTGTTCTTGGAAAGAATGGTGATTCCGCGCTCTTTTTCGAGGTCGTTGGAATCCATCACCCTTTCGTTGATCTGTTGCCCGGCTCGGAAGACGCCGGACTGCTTGAGCAGTCCATCAACCAGGGTGGTCTTCCCGTGGTCGATGTGGGCGATGATGGCGATATTCTTAATGTTTTCTCTCATGGTCTCTCTTTTCGGCTCGGGCGCTCTCCCCCGGCGGGGTTTTCCCATCCATGAGCAACTTAAACCCTATTTTTTGGAGGCGGGGGGTTCTGCGCCCAGCTGGGCTGACCTGCTCGCGTCTAACCGAAATCGAGAATGGAGATGGTTCCGGTGTTGGAGTTTACCTGATGTGTCAAGCCTTTGTGGAGTAAAGATTCGATTTCGTGGCTACCGAGAGTAGGGTTCTCGGCGTGCAGCTTCGCCATCTCGGCGGCCACTCGCGGGGCCGCGAAGGAAGTCCCCTGAATCGTCTCGCCACCGTGACCAAGGTCGCCCAAGGCGTGAATATCGACCTCCGGACCCTGGGTGCTGTAGTCGGCCACCTTTTTGTGACCCTCGGTCGCTCCTACCACGGTCGCGACCGGTGTGGCGTAGATGTTGGTCGTGAAGTTCTTGGGTGTGTTGCGGAGCCGATGCCCTCCCGCGTGGCTTTCCAGGTCCAACTTGACCTGACCGAAGTTCCCCGCCGCGACGACAAGCGAGTTGTTCCCCGCCTCGAAGCGTTCCACAGCCGCTTCGTAACCGGCCTTCGCTTGGGCCACGCCGGGGGACTCAAGGTCGGTAACCACCTGCTTTACCAGAGATTGCTGAAGCCTGGCTCGCTCCGGTCCGGAGATGTCGGGATCGGAGCTTTGAAGTTTTCCAGCGTCGAGCCCGTAGGCGGAAGCGTAGTTGGCGATGACGGCGGAGGTTTGCTGCTGCTCCACCGGGTCGCTGCAAGCTTTCCATCCTTTGGTCAAGCCGAAGTAGAGCTGCTCGGTAGCGCTGGCCACACTGATCCCTTGGGAGAGATTGACGACGGTGTTCTTAGCCCCCGACCAGGTGATCTCGTCCAGGCTTTGGCTTTGAGAGTCGAGAGCCGAGATGGCGTTGCTCTGCACGTAGGTGGCAACGCTCAAGCGCGCTAGCTCGGGCGTCAGAGAGGAGTTTAGGAGCATCTGTCCCGCCATTTGAGCAGATTGGGCTTGAGGCCCTATATTGTACGTCGGTTTTGCGACAATGGGACCCTGAAAACCCTGGTTCCTAGCGGCTTTCTCCACCAGATCGCCATGACTGAGCTTCTCCATCGACTCGCGCCGGTAGTCGTCATTGACGAACAGGGTACCGGGTGGTGGAGAGTTCGTCGCGTTTCTCAGAGGGAATGGGCTCATTTGCGGCTGCCAGGATGTTACTGCAAGCTCTCCTGGAACGTAGGAGTCATTGATCAAGGAGGGAGCGGTGTTCTGAGGAGGTAGGGGCGAAACTTCCCCATAAGGCTGGGTTGGGCCATATTGCCCCTGGGGGCCGTATGGATTCGAAACCTTCGCAATGTGGGCCATCATGGCCGCGCGCTGAGATAAAACTGATGAAATCGGGTCCATACCTAGATTTTAGCGGAGCGAAATTATCTCGTTGTGGCCGGAAGGTTAGCGTGTTTGCCTGCTATCTAGGCCCCATCACGTTGGCTCGGAATTCCCTCGGAAGATTTCGCAAGGAGTCGTTCGCGAGAAGACAAATTAGAGTTAATGGATTCCCTCCGACTATATCCCGACGATGAGCAGGCTAGAGCGGAGGTCCTATCCTCCCTGGAACTGTTGGACACTCCTCCAGAGGAGCGCTTCGATCGATTGTGCCGTCAAGCTCAGGAGGTGATGGAAGCTCCGGCGACCTACATCTCCCTCATCGATCGAGAGCGTCAGTGGTTCAAGGCAACCGTGGGCATGGGAGAATTCAAGGAGACCCCGCGCCCCGGGACCTTTTGCGACTACGCTATCCGTAGAAGCCGGCCGACGGTGGTGCTCGACGCGACTTCAGACCCGCTTTTCACCAAAAGTCCTTACGTCGTGGGAGAGCCTCACGTGAGATTCTATCTGGGCTTTCCCCTCACCGTGCGGGGTCAAAGGGTCGGCACGCTTTGCAGCTTGGACTTTCAGCCTCGCGACCAGGTGCGTCCGGAGCAGATGGAGCGGATGCGGGCTCTAGCCCGTATCGCCGAATTGGAGCTTGCCGGCGAAACCCCTCCGGACGGCGAGACCTCTCCAGAGAGCGAGCCTTTGGCAAGTTTTGAAGGTCATCGCCAGGAAGCCACGATTCTGGCCGCTCGCCTTCCACAGTTCTCGTCGCACTGCGAAAGCTGGTCGGCGGAGATGATCGCGCGAGCACTTTTTCTGTTCACGACCCAGATGCTTGAGAGCACTCACGGTTGGGGAGGACTACCGTTAGATTACGGAAGCGATACTTTCCGTGCCGTGTTCGGGCCCGGGCTTGCCCCCGAGGAGCACGCAACTCGAGCGGCCGGCTGCGCTCTGGAGATGCAGCACGTCCTCGCCGGACTGAGTTCGACCCTGGTTCAAGATGGGCTCGCTCCCCTGGATTGTGGTATCGCCTTGGCTACGGACGAATTGGTGGTCGGGCAGCTTGGCGCTAACGATTGGGCTCGTCCCTTGGTCACCGGTCGGGTAGTCGGTTTGGCTGAGCGGATTCGGGACCTTGCCAATCCCGGGGAGATCCTTGGTTTGGAGAGCACGATACGAGGCTTGGGAGAGGCCGCTCTGGTCGAAGGGAAGTTTCGGGTCAATCTTCCCGGCTATGAGTCGACCGCTATTATCTACGAGCTTGTCGGGGTGGGCGATGCCCACCTGCCCAGGCGTTAAGGGGGCGAGATGTTGGGAGAGTTGCTCCTTTATCTGATGGTTTTTGATGTCGAGGAGTTTGCCGACAACGACCTTCGAGAGTTTTTGGAGGCGCTTTTGCAACAGCCCTTTGAAGGCGGGGCGGCTCTCGAGTTGCGCGAGGAGATCGTGGCCCAACTCGAAGACGAGGTTTTGGATAGAGAGTTGATCGCCGGCTGGCCCGAGGAGTACCTGGAGCTTCTTCCTGAAATGATGGTCGACTACCCCAGGGCTTTGGAACAGTTCGACGAGATTCTCGAAGAAGTCACTGAGGAAGAGGCGGAAAGCGCGCGCCTGATCAGGTTTCGAAAGTGCCTCTCCCTACTGTCTCCCTCCAGCGGCTGGGAGGAACGCGCCGAGGCGGCGCGGGGATTGGGTTCGCTAGAGGACGAGATGTATGTTTTTCGAGACGATTATGTAGCCAAACCGCTGACGTTGGCAGAAATTTCATTAAGCTCACTGATAGCTCATCGTAACCTCTTCGAAGCGGTCGAGGAGTGGCGCGAGGCTTTCCGGTTAACCCACCAGGGGAAGTTGGAGGAGGCTATGGAGACCGCTTTGGAAGGCTCCCGTTTGATGCGAGCTATCGAACAGTGGGGCCGTTTGGCGGACCTCGCGGTCTGTGCGGCTCTCTGGCCCGTTAACAACGAACCAGAGAGCGAGCCCAGCGACGCGCCAGGATAGAGGCTACTGGAGGAACTCGCGCCGGGCGTATCTGACGGCGGCTTCGTCGAGATTACCGAATGCGGGAGGGCCGACGATTCCATTAAGACGATGCCTCGCGCCCCAGGTCGAATCGTCGCCGCTTCCTACACCTTCAGTGCGAATATAGTAGCGCCCGTTGTGCTCTTCGAAAGTGCGGGTGATATGGCCGACCAGCGGATGACGATCGGGAATGGTGCTGTTGATAGCCCATGGGCGACCGTCGGGGGTTCGCCCTCGGTTCATGTGGACTTCACCTCCACCGTCCTGGCCCAGGCTCAGAAGGTTTTGTAGAAAACGCGGAAGACGCTCAGTGATGTGGGAAATGGGGCCTCGCATGTCGACCGTTCCACGGCGCGCGCTGGGATCGACGCCGTCACCGTATAGGGCTTCGGTTGTGGGAGCTCTGTAGCGGTCAAAGGTCTGCTCGCCCTGCTCTCTGGTGATACCTGGGGGTAAGGCGACGCGAGTGATGTACTGGTGACCGTCGGCGTTTCCTACGTTAAGCAGGGTTCCTGTCCGGGGAAGGCCCGTGTTGGGGTCGATTTCGTGGGAGGGGATGCGGCCGGAGGGAGTGGCCGGTGGTCCATTGGGATGGCGATCGAGTTCGGGGGGAACGCCGTTGGCTCGGCGGCCGGCGGCCTGGCTGTCCGTACCGGGAGGTGGCCCTGGTGGTCTGGGATCTAAGAAGTTTCCGATCCCGTCGGTCACGCGGCGGGTCGACCTAGCGGCCTCCGGATTACCCAGCCAGGTGTTCTGAACGTATCCGATCCCGGAACCCAGGTTTCGAATAGCTTGACCGCCAGATCGCCTCACGCTACCAAGGAGGTCGACACCAGGCACTTGAGGTCTAGGGCTTTGTGGTGGACTTGAGCCGCCCATACCGAGAAAACGGCGTGCGCCTTCCATAAGGCGACTCGGGGAAGTGGCCAGCAAGCCACCGGAATTCACCCTTCCCGTGGCCTGGCCTACCGATCCGCTGACGCGCCCTCTGGGCCCGGCGATGCTGACGGTGTCGCGGCGTGGCGCGGGGGCCTGAACGCGTGGACCGGATGCGCCGACGGTGCCCGGTCTTCGTGGAGCGCCTCCGGCGATAGCCGAGAGCCAGCCGGTGGAGCTAGATGCGGACCTCAATTCACTCATTCGTCAAATCCCCCACATTTTTGAATGTCTCGCTCAGATTTCTTTGACTTGAGAAAGAGTCCTATTCCGGCGAGCGGCGACCGACCATGAAGTCGGAGTATTTGTGAAAGTCCAGCACGGCGACGGAGCTGTTGCCGTTCTCGAGTTGGTGGGTGAATTTGGTCTTCATCAAGTGCTCGATCTGAGCGCTAGACATGTTGGGGTTGGCTCTGTGCAGTGAAGCCATCATGGCAGCGACTCGGGGAGCCGCGTACGAGGTTCCTTGTGTTTCGGCGGGATTTCCATCCTTTAAAAGGTCCACGCTCCCGCTGGCGTAGAGGTCGATGCCACCGGTTCGATTGCTATAGCTTGCGATCCGTTCGGTCGGTCCGGAGCCGTTTTGACCTTTGAACCACTGGGTGGCGCCGACCATTGTCGCCTCGGGAGTGGCCAGGAAGTTGGTGTTGAAATCCTTCGGAATGTTGCTTGGGGTGTATCCGTGAGCGTCCTTTTTGAAGTCGCTCAGGACTTCGTTGTCGTTGCCGGCGGCGATCACCACGGAGTTACGGTTGGACTCAAAGCGTTGAACCGCGGTCCGAAATGCGGTTTGAGCGGAAACGACCTGGCAGTCCCCCCGGGTGGCATTCTCGAGTTCCGTCATGAGGTTCTGTTGAAGCTTGGCCCGCTCCGGCCCCGCGATTTTGGGGTTCTCGCTGGAGAGTTTGTTTGTGTCGAGATCGTACAGCGCGGCGAGATTTTGGGCCACGATCTGGCTACCCTCCCTGATCTCAGGGGTCGCCTTCGGGTCCCATGCTCCGGCCGCTGTATTATAGATTCGCCAGGCGGCCTTGGCATTGGTCCAGCCCTGGGACAGATTGAGCGCGGAGTTCTCGGCGCCGCTAGCCGTGGCCGAATCGACGGCTCTGGTTTTGGAGTCCAGAGTCAGCAGCGCGTAACCTCGCCCTACTCCTTGGATCGCCTCACGGGTGACTGTAGGGTCGGCGTTTCTTTGGAAGAACTTCTGCTCCGAAATGTCCGCCGTGTGGGCGTGCGGACTCACGAAGGTTTGCTGGCGGAGCACGGGCCCCCGGAATCCGTCCCGTTGTGCTGTTAGGACGACCTTATCCCCGTGGTCCAAGGGCTGGCTCTGATCGGACCGAAAGCCGTCACTGACAAACAAGGAGCCGGCGGCGGGCTTTGTCTGAGCCAGTGGAGGACGTGCATTCTGCATCGCTTGCAGGTTGTTCATCTGATGCATCATCGCATCGAAATTGCCGATAGCCACCGTCTCTCCACCTTTCAAGGGTTGCCCCAAAGTGGATTCTACGGAAAAGATGTTGACATCTTGTGAACGCCAGGTCACAAGTTTGATTCAGACTCCTCGACGGGGCACCCGAACTTGATCTTGTCGCAGTTTCACCACCGTCCTGGGCGGAATGTAGCCCACGACGCTCGAGAGCGAATAGATCAGGCAGTTACGACCGACCAGCGTCCCCGGGTTGGTCACGCTGTTGCAGCCGATGGAGACGTTGTTGCCCAGTATGGCGCCGAATTTGCGGATGCCGGTGTCATACTTTTCTGTCTCCACCGCGATCCAGAGATTCTGTTTCCCCATATCCACGCGTACGTTGGCGCACTTGGTGCCGGCGCCTAAGTTGACCTCGCGGCCCAGGATGGAGTCGCCCACATAGGCGAAATGGGCCGCCTTAGCTCCCGGAAAAAGGATGGAGTGCTTGACCTCTGTATCGTGTCCGACCACCGCTTTGGCTCCCACATAGACGTCACCGCGAATGTAAGCACCGAAGCGGACCTCGGCTCCGGCGGCGATGTAGGTTGGTCCGGCGATGAAGGTATTCTCTTCAATCAGGGCGCCGTCTTCGATGTGGACGTCTCCCTTGATAACCACACTCGAGGGGAGGCCGTCAGGTACCCGAGAGCCCTTCTCGGCCAACAGTTTTTTCATATTGGACTTAAGGTTGACCAGGCCTTGCCATGGCAGGTCGCAATCGGCGAAAAAGAACGATTCGGGCTGACCGTCGAGGTCGAAGAACTGGTCTAACATTCGCCGCCGTTTCGCAGGCCGCGGTTAGCTCCCTCCCGGCGTCCGGACCTAATGACCTTTCTTGAGACCGGCCACGATGGCCGAAAGATTGGTCGCGGTGGAGACGTAGATGGGGACCACGATCTCGTAGCTATTTCCGTCGGGACTAACCTTCACGCTGGCCTGGGTTGCCGTGTCGCTGTAGATGACCCTTCCGTGGAACTGACCCCCGCGAGGCTTCAGGTGATAGCTGTTGCCAAGTTGGCTGGCAATGATTTCGGTCTGCTCCATGGTTTTCTTGAAGGTTTCGTCGTTGGGTTCGAAGTTCATCACGATGGTCAGGTCCACTTTGCCTTTCAGGGAGTCGATGACCGAGACCACCGGCGGTGCGTCGGCGTTACGAACCTGGTACATCGCGCCGTCGATGTCTCCCAAACCGAGATTTTTCGCAGCATAGCCGAGGTTCTCTCCGTAGGCGGACAAAAGCTTCACGGGGTGGCTGTTGACGCCTTCATTCGATCCGTTGATGCGAGTCCAGAATCCGGGTGAGGCCTCAATGGTGACCAGCCGCTCCATGATGTTGGCCTGCAGCGGACGCTTGAGCTGACCTCTGAGGATGGTGAGAAAGTCGCCGTACTGTGCTGTCCGGGTGGCCTGGGCAACGGCGGGATACGCTATGAGGGCAACAATAAGGATCGCGATGAGTCTTTTCATGGTGGAAATCTCCTAAAGAGCGAATTGTCCGGTCGACTGCTGGAATTGTAGAAGAGAAATTTCCGAGAAGATTCCGATCACCTCCCTTCTGGTGGGTGGCCTTTGCGACGGCGCTCCACCATCACCCCGAGAACCAAAAGGACCAAACCAACAACCAGGGTTGCCAGCTGCCATGGCAGCTTCATGGCGGCGCGGCCGAGACTGACGGCGGCCCATCCGGTCAGAACCCATCCGCCCAGCTGGCGTAGTTGCAAGCGGAGCTCCTCGTGCCTCGAGAAAGCGGCCGAAAGTGCCAGACAAGAGCAGCCGACGGCCAGTACCCAGAGAAAGTCTTGGAAGTCGGCACGGATGGCCAGGCTCGATAGCGAAGGGAGAGCCAGCAGGGCGACTCCCGTTCGAAGGCAGACGAGAGGGTGGAGCTTGAGAGCCTCACGGCTTGGATGCTCCGGTCGAGTGGAAAGCCAGAGGCCGATTCCGACCAGGAGGAAGGCCAGAGGAAGGGCTCGGGTCTTGAGGTCGGCGTTGATGCCGGTGAGTTGAGAGTCGACGAGCTTTAAGGCTGAGAAAGCACCGACTCCGGCGATAACGGGTTCCGCGCGGGTCAGGCCTCGCAGCAGTGCCAGCGTGCTCGCGATGAGGGTCAATCCTACTTCCAGGTCGGTGAGAGGGTGGATATCTTGCAGCGCCAAGAGTGCCAGGATGGCCGAATTGGAGTAGGTAGGGCGCCAGGCGGCGGTCAGTAGAGCGAGACCCTCGCTGACCAGAGCTCCCGCGGCCAGGACTTGCAGACTCGGTTCTATCAGACTCGGTGAAGAGAGCCAGCAGAGCCCGAGGATGCCCATCCCGTTGGCCAGATCTCGGGTGACCTCGCGTGGAACTTTGGAGTCCTTGAGAGTGAAGGCCCAGACGGAACCGAGCAGCAGGAGTAGGCCAGACTCCTTGGGGCCCTGGAAGATACTCCAGAGGAAGGCGCTGGACAAAAGCGCATGAGCGGTAGTCTCGGTCAGGACGCGCTCTAAAACCTTCATTCGCCCCGCCTGGCCGAGAGCCAGCGCGGTCAGGGGGACCCCCACGGTTACCGCCAAGCTGGCCGCGCTTTTGGGCGCCAGGTCCAAGGGGAGAAAGACCGCGGCGCACAAGAGAGCGTCAAAACCGTATTTGGCTGGACCGGCCTCGACCCACTCGCGGCTCGGCGTTGGGAGAGCGCAGGCCAAGGCGTAGGCCAGAGGCAACGTCGCGAGCGCCAGCCCGCTAGCGTGCTGCACGGAGCCGATCAGGACGAACAGGCCCAGGAGGGACGATAGGCCGAGGCAGGCACGTCGTAAAGCGCTGGGCGCGGCCCATCCGGAGGCAATGGCGAGTATCGCGGGCACCAGTTGGCCTGGGAAAGGAGCTTGATTCCACATCGCGCCGAGGGCTAGCGGAGCCATCAGCCAGACCATCTCCAATCCGGGCTGGCGGTAAGGCGAGGTGGGAACCAGCAGGAGTACCAGACCCAGGATCTGGAGGGCCAGCGGAGCGTCTTTTTGAGACACCAGACCGCCCAGGACCAGTCCTAGAGAAAGAGTCCACAAGCTGAGTCTAGGAAGAACTTGCTTTAGCAGCCCCGAGAGTTGATCGGGCTGTTCACATTCCGGGCGCCGTGGGACTAGCAGCCCGCGCTCCCAGACAAAGGCGACGGCTCCCAGCCAGAGAGCTACCCTTGCCCAGGTGGGGGAGGGGAGGCCTTGCTCAAGACCCATGACTAAGGTGACACCTGAGCAAGCTAGCAAGAGCGGAGCTGAAACGGCCAGGACCAGGTCTCGTTCATACTCACGAAGCCAACGCGAAGCGGTCAACCAGAGGAAAGCCCAGAGCCCGAAACCCGCGATGATGGTGGCGTGGCGCGGCTCGTCGGCTAGGAGATAGAAGAGGTGATAGGCACCACCAAAGGTGGAGAACATCGCGGTTAGACCTAGCATCTGGCGTTGGCTTTCCAGGTGGGTTTGGCGTGAGAGCATCCCGAACAGACCCGCCCCGGCCAGCGCCAGGACGAACCGCATCACAGTCTGCAAGGGGTCGGGATGGATCTGCCCCGGCAAGAGCGGAGCCTGAGAGAAAAATCCGATGGCGAGTCCCAAAAGGCCCAGCCCACTTCCGATCTTTAAAGCGGCTAGTCCTGCCTCGTCCTCCGGTCGAGCGGCTAGGAAAAGGCCCGCCGCCAGAAGAGCGTACATACCGACACCGCTGGCCGGAACGTCGAGAACCCAGCGCATCAAAAGCATCCCGAGGACGGTGACGGCGGCCTGTAGGGCCACGCGATTCTCACTACTACCGTCAGGCTTGCGGGTGAGGGTGGGGAGGTGCAGGTAGATGAGCGCGGCGGTGAAGGTGAGAAGCGGTGTCCAAGGGCTACGTTCCGGGCGGAACAGAAAGAGCGCCGAGGCACAGCCGAAAAGACCGGCCGCGAAGCCGATTCGGCGCAGTTCGGCCACCCAGGCCCGCTCTTCTTCGTCGGCCTCGTCGCTGGCTGTCACGGGGGCCAGCAGAAAGCCGACCATCAGGCAGAGTACCGAAGTCAAAAGAGCGCCTTGGGACCAGCCGGCCATGACCGCGCAAAGCGTTCCCACGTAGAGGGGAACCCGCTCTTTCATCGCTTGAGCTTGCCAGCCCAAGAGCGAGGCGGCCACCAGAAAGGCGAAGGTCCAGTAGTCGCGCCCTGAGACTTGAGGAGGTAAAAAGTCGAAGACCTCGGCGGCCAACAGAGCCGGAGCCGTCAGGAGACCGGCCAGAATGGAGAGGAGGCGTGCCGACAACGGAACGCTTCGGCGCATCTGGTGGGCCAGACCGTGGAGAACGAAAGGGGAGCTCAGGATCAGAAGGCCGGCCAGGTTCTTGCCGTAGCCGTCCCAGGTGGCGCGTAGCCACCCGACCACGGCGGCGATCACCAGAAGGGCGCCTAGCGAGTGGAACCAGCGAATGTCCGCTTCGGCCAGGACTTTGGAGCTCAGGGATTCCTCCACTACGATGGCCGGTTCGGGCGTCACCGGTCCGTCTGGACCAGGATGGAACTCTTGAGCTTGGCTGACGAGTTGCGAGATGTGCTCGAGTTTTTCGGTCCGAGCTTGGGCGGCTTCCGGTACGGGCTCCGAAGGGGGGAGTTCCGGCTGGAATACCGGCGGGATGGCCGGAGTATCATTCGGGAGAGTCGGGCTGTCGTTTGGGAGGGCTGGAATCTCGACAGGAGCGATGGTCGGCTGGGAGATTTCGAACCGCTGCCAGAGGGGAGAGGTCCAGTCGCTCTTCGGCCAAACCACGCTACCGGCCTTGTCCATGACCTGCTGGAGTCGCTCTTCCCTGGCTCGGTAGATTTGGGTGAGCTCCTGTCGAACTTCAGGGGAGAGAAAGGTCCACTCGGAGCTTTCCGAAACCAGGTAGTTTAGCCGCCCCTTGGCCGCGGTGGCCTGTGCCGGGTTCGGACGTATGGTCTGTCCACAACCGGGACAGAAGTGCTCCTTGGAGGGGGCTTCCCGCAGACAATTCCAGCATCTCATTTGATTCGTTCTCCAGCCTTAGTGGGCCCTCACGACCAGTGTAGAATCGTGGGGTCGTTCCCTCGAGGGTCAAGTGACCTATCGAGACAACTTCGTCACGGATGCTGTGTGGGCTTCTCGGGGAAAGGATGGCGGTGGATTCGCTGTCGGGACCGCTAGAGGCTTACCGAACGAGTCGGTGGCTTGGGTTTCGGAAAGGCTCGGGTCTGGTAGCGGCAGGAACAGTGCCAGGTGGAACCGGCCGATAGCGACGGCGTGTTCGAGCTTCTGGCCACCCGATGAGGATGGGGTAGCCAGAAGCTCGAAGGTCTACGGAGACCATGACTTCTGAGGGGGATACCTCTCAGGCCGCGGTGGCTCTCGTGGCCCACAGAGCGGCCGAGTCGGCTATGGAGTTTGTTCATGATGGAGTGGTGGTTCACCGTCGACCGCTGTCTCGTTTGACGGTCCGACAGACCTCGAAAATTCTTTGTCGAGCTTTGGGCTCAGACCTCAACTAGCGACCCGCTGGATCTTCCCAGTGACCGGAGAGCAGCTTGACCTCTCCGGTTTCAATCTTCGGGAGATCGATGTTTATTCTTTGATCGGACTGAGCTTGCAGCCCACGAGAGAGCTGGCCGAAGCTTGTTTGGAAAGGCTTGACCGCTTTCACTAGGGGGTGGGGTCATAGTATTGCTCTCCCTGGCGGTCTTTGGGCCGGTGGGGGTTCCGGTGGTCGGAGGGATCCTGCTAGAGACACCTTAAGAACGCTTCTCAAAAAGCTCGACTCCGCCCGCCGAGATCCAGAGGTGGTAGTTCGAATGGGACCTAGTCCTGTTTGAGCTGATCCACCAGTTCCACCATCTCGATCAAAGAGGCGGCGGCTTCTCCACCCTTGTTGCCGGCCTTGGAACCGGACCGCTCGATGGCTTGCTCTAAATTCTCCACCGTGATCACGCCGTAGGTGACGGGAATTCCGGTGTCGAGACTCAGACGGCCTAGACCTTTGGTGACTTCACCGGAAATGTAGTCGAAATGGGGAGTGGAGCCTCGGATCAGGCAGCCCAGCGCGACCACGCCGTCCACCTTGCCGCTGGCTAACAGATGTTTGACCGCCACCGGAATCTCCCAGGCGCCCGGGACTCGCACCACGTGCAGATTTTTCTCTTCGGCCCCGTGGCGCAGAAGCGTGTCGACGGCGCCTCCCAACATCTTCTCCACGAAGAAGTCGTTCCATCGGCTGACCACCAGCCCGTAGCGCCGGCCTTTGCCGCAAACAAGATTTCCCGCTGTCGTCTTCATCTTCAAGGCCCCTTTATATTTTCAGGTCTTCGGGAAAGATGTGACCCATCTTCCCGCGTTTGGTCTGCAGATACCTCTGATTGTGAGGGTTCGGCTCCACCGGAATGGGAACCCACTCCACGATCTCGATGTCGTAGCCTTCGATCCCTCGCACCTTGGCCGGATTGTTGGTCATAAAGCGGATCTTCTTAAGCTTGAGATCGGCCATGATCTGGGCGCCGATGCCGTAGTCACGCAGGTCCGGCTTAAAGCCCAGCCGCTGGTTGGCCTCCACGGTGTCCAGACCAGCTTCCTGCAAGGCATAGGCTTTCATCTTGTTGACCAGGCCGATACCGCGACCTTCCTGTTCGAGATAGATGAGAGCCCCCCGTCCGGCGTGCGCCATGGCTTTCATGGCTGAGTGAAGCTGGTCGCCGCAGTCGCAGCGAAGTGAGGTGAAGAGGTCTCCGGTCACGCAGGAGGAGTGGACTCGCACGAGCGAGGGCTCCCCGTCATCGACCTTACCCCAGACCAGGGCCACGGCCGGCTCCGACCAGATCTCGCTCTCATAGGCGTGAACCGTGACGGTGCCGTACTCGGCTGTAGGCAGTTGGGTTGTGGCAGCGCGCGTGATCAGGCGCTCGGTACGGCGCCGATAGGCGATCAGATCGGCGATGGTGATCACCTTGTAGCCCAGTCGATCGGCGATCTCGAACAGTTGGTCGGTGCGGGCCATCGAGCCGTCCTCGTTCATCACCTCGGCCAGAACCGCGACCGGCTGCAGGCCCGTCAGTCGACATAGGTCGACCGAGGCTTCGGTGTGGCCGGCTCGGCGTAGCACGCCGCCCTCGGCCGCTCGTAAGGGAACGATGTGCCCCGGCTTGGTGAAGTCGGAGGAGCGTGCCTCGGGATGGGCTAGCAGTTTGACCGTTGTGGAGCGATCTCCGGCGGAAACGCCGGTGGTGGTGCCGGCTTTGGCGTCCACCGTGACGGTCATGGCCGTACCCAGGCGTGAGGTGTTGGCATCCACCATCATCGGGATGCCCAATTGGTCGAGCCGCTGGGCCGTGGTGGGAGCGCAGACGAAACCGGATCCGTATTTGATCATCACATTCATTATCTCGGGGGTGCAAAGCTCGGCGCAACAGATGAAGTCGCCTTCGTTCTCCCGATCCTCGTCGTCGATCACCACCAGGATCTTGCCCTGGCGAAAATCCTCCAGCGCCTCCTCGATAGTGGCTAGTCTGTGTGTCATGCTCTTTCTAAAAGCCCGCTTCCTTAAGTTGTTGAAGAGTCAAAGCCGGGGCCCCGTCTCCGCGCAAAGCCTTGTTCACGTACTTGGCGAGAATATCTGTCTCTAGATTGACCTTGCCGCCCAGTTGGAGCGCTCCCAAGTTGGTCGCGCTTAAGGTATGGGGAACGATCCAGACGGAGAACCCTTGAGAGTCCACCTCTACCACGGTCAAGGAGATCCCGTCCACGGCGATCGAGCCCTTACTCGCGATCATGGCTAGAAGCTCCGAGGGACAAGTGAAACGATGGACCACTCCGTTGCCGCTGCTCTGGCGCGACTCCAACCGACCCCCACCGTCGATGTGGCCGGTCACGTAGTGGCCTCCCACGCGATCTCCCACCGCCAGCGCCCGCTCCAGATTCACCTTGCACCCCAGGGGCAGGCTGTTGAGAGTTGTCAAGCGGAGAGTTTCCGCCACGGCGTCGAAGCCGACCCAGCCGGCCTTGGCGTCCCACTCCACAACGGTCAAGCAGACCCCGTTGACGGCGATCGAATCACCCAGCTTGACGCCCTCCAAGACGCGCCGCGCTTGGACCTTCAAGCGCGCCCCGCCGCCCTGGGCGGATTGGCGCTCACTCAGGGTCCCGACTTCTTCCACAAGTCCGGTGAACACAAGCCCCACCTTACCTGGCTCGACCGGTTTCACCTCCCAAAGGAGAACAGGCCCCAGAGTTGCCTCCGAAGCCTGTTGGGAAACCGGTCAGAAGCCGATCCCGAAGGAGATACCGGGATACTTCGACCCCACCATCAAAAAGGTGGCGTTGTAGTTTTCCCAGCTGTAGGTCATCATGGGATGTCCGTTGACTCCGTCGTAGGCAAAGAGCGCGCTCCAGTGATCGTTGAATCGGTAGGAGACTCCGGCCGGGATTCGGACTTTGTCTTCGTACTCTCCGTACATGGCTCCGACATAGACCCCCAGGCCGTAGGCCACCTCCTTGGAGACCGTGACGTAGTAGGCTCGACCGGTCGGCGTGCCGATTCGGTCGGAGGATGTGCCGATGATGACGGCCGGGCGGCTCGCGGTTTCGCGAACCAGTCGCCAGTTGGCCACCAGACCGACATCATCGCCCAGGGGGTTGTATTCAACGCCGGCTTGGAAGTCGTCGTTGAAGCGGTAGACTAGCGTGTTACGCCATCGAGCACGCTCGACGTCGATCCCCGGGAGAACCCGAGTGGTGAACGTCCAGCGATTCCTGGTGATAGAGGTAGCCCCACGGACCACCGAACCCTCGCCGGGTCAGCCAGGTCAACTCGGTGCCACCGATCCGTGAGAGGCCTCTTGCTTGGGGGCTTCAGCCTTCGGCAAGAGCGGTTCGATCGCTTGGCGAAAGCGTTCATAGTCGCCCTTTCCGTCGATTCGAGCGGCGATGTTCCCTTGACCGTCCACGATGAAGGTGACGGGGATGGCGGAGACCTCGCCCAACTCGTCCAGAAACTTAGCCACCTCTTCGTCCTCGGCGAAAAAGGAGGGGAAGTTCAGCTCAAGTGCCTTGACCCCTTTGCGATGCGCCTCCTCGGTTTTGTCGAAGGAGATGGCTAGAACCACGAGATCTCGCTCCCCGTATTCGTCCTGAAGGCGAACCAGGTCCGGCATCTCCTCTTTACAGGGGCCGCACCAGGTGGCCCACAGATTGAGCAAGAGAACCTTTCCACGAAGGTCCTCCGAGGAGAGAGTGCCGGCAGGCTTGAGAGGGAACTTGAAGCTGGGTAGGACCTTGGCCACCGGTTCCGCCGTCCTGAGAGCATCGAACTTGGCGACCCAGCCGGCCGGGTCGCCTTGAAAACTCTCAAGACAGGTCTTTTGGCAGAAGTGATAGGTGGTACCACCATAAGCCTCGGTATAGGAACAGCTCTCCAGATGGAGTCGCGACTCCTGGGCCGAACAGATCACGCACGCCTCGTCGCCGGCCCAGGCCGGCGCAATGAAAAGTAGAGCGAGGAAAAACGCTCGAAAACGCATCATAAAACGCGTCCTTTCTTTAAGGTTGGAGACGACCGCGAAGGGTCGTCGAGTCCCACTGAGGTCTAGTAGCCGGGAGGCGGCTGAGCCAGGGCGGGGTTCCCCACCGCGAGCCACAGCAACGCCGAGAGGAAAAGATATCGGAGCGACCTGTTCACTTCGGCGAGTCTACCACATCGCGGAGGCCATAGGAATTTCGCTCGACGACGGAAAGCTTTAGGTTTGAGTTCCGCGTCACGGCTTCAGGAGAAGGTCTTCGGCGTCCTCAGTTTGGCCGTCGCGCTTGCGGCCTTTCATGGACTTTTCTGGTGTGTGTTTCTTTATCCGGGCCTTCTGGGTCAGTGGCTTGCGGGAGTTAAAGGTAGAAAAAGAGTCGTCTGGGCCGCGGGTTGGGGCGTGGCTTTTTCTCTTCTTTTTTATCACTGGGTCGGCGGGTACGGACTTCTTCCCTGGGTGGCTCTGGCTCTGGTCCGTGGTCTGCCCTGGGCCCTCTATCCGACGCCTGAGCTTGTCTGGAGATGGTGGCGCCAACGCCAGGGGAAGAGCGAACCAGGCTCCGAGGTCGTACGGGTCCTGGCAGGTTCGTTGGGGCTGGGCCTGGTCAGCCAGACTCTGCTTCTCGGTATCACCGGCGTGGATTGGGAGACTCCGGCGGCGCTTTTGACCCCATGGCCCTCTCTTCTTTTGCCACTTCCCTGGCTTGGCTTGGCGATGATGGCGGTCCTCATCGGACTGGTGAGCCATCTCCTGGTTTCAAAGAGGTTAAGACCTATCTTTCTTGGTTTAGCTTTACTTGGGCTCTGGATCGGAGCCGCCCATGCCCTTTGGCGGGTGGACTCAGAGGGTCCAGGTCTACCCGTGGCGCTCGTGCAGACGGGCTTTTCTCAGGATGAGAAGTGGGACAGCTCTAAGCGAGAGCAGGGGGTTGAGCAGCTACTTCAAGCCACCTCCGAAGCTGCTCAGGACGGAGCCGAATTGGTGATCTGGCCCGAAACCGCATGGCCATACCGGGGGATGAGGCGGCGGGTGACCAACACCCGGAAGATCGGAAAAGCGGCCCGAACCTACCAAATAGACATTTTAGCCTCCTCCATCGAGGAAGTTCCGGATGAAAGGGACCCGGACTGGGTCAACTCGGTCAGTCTGGTTTTATCCTCGGGGAGATTCACCGAACACTATGAGAAGCGCCGCTTGGCGCCCTTCGCGGAATACATGCCTCTGCCTCGGGGCTGGCAGCCGCGACTGAGAGCCGTATCTCCCTTTTCGAGCATCAGCCGATTTGTACCGGGCTCGACCGATGTCGTCCTCACTACCTCGAGCGGCCACAAATTCGCGGTGATGATCTGTTATGAATCGATGACTCCTAGGATGGCCGGGCATTTGGCCTCTCAGGTGGATTTTTTGGTGGTGGTGACCAACGACGCTCCTTTTCGGCACAGCCAGCCCAATGAGGCGCATTTTCGATCCGCCATCCTGAGGGCCGTGGAGACAGGCAAACCTGTTTTGCAGGCGGCCAACACCGGAGTCAGCGGAGCGATCGCCTCGAATGGACGGGTTCTTCTTCGCACGCCGGTAGGATTTTCTGGACCGAACGTACAACATGTGCGGCCGTGACGGCCTCCAAATCTTAGTCAGGGTGGGTTTGGTTTAGAGCGAAACTTTTTCCGCCGTCAGCCCTTTATATACAATAGGGGTCACGAAATTCCAGAAAAGTGAGTATTTGAATCATTGAGAAAGTTTGATTGCGACAGCCCCGTCTGCCACCCGATGTACGGCCTCGGCACCGTGCAGACCATTGAGGAGAAGACCGTTCTAGGAGAGAAGATCTCCCTGGCTCAGATTTTCTTCCCCCACGAAAACCTCAAGATGATGGTGAACGTGGATAAAGAGACCGAACTGTTTCGCCCCTTGATCGAAAAAGATAAGGTCGGTGAGGTGTTCGAATTCCTCGAGTCCCATGAGGTCGAGGTTCTTTCGCGCGCTAACCAGCGCCAGCGCATGCACCTGGAGAAGATCAAGAGCAACAATATCTTCTCCCTCTGCGAAGTGATCAAAGATCTCGCCTTGATGTCTCAGAAAAAGAAGCTCTCTTTCAAAGAAGCCGAGATGTACGAGCGGGCCAAGAGAGTTCTCGTCGATGAGCTGGCACTGGTCACCGGTGGGCAGAAGGAAGCCTTGGACGAGAAGGTTCTCGCCGCGTGCTTTTCGGCCAACTAGAGTCGTTCTGGCTAAAACGAGGGGCCCCGAGAGGGGCCTTTTGTCTTTTGGAAGGACTGTGGCGTGTCTGTCTGGTTCTCGGGATAGTGGCGTTGTCATCGGGAACGCTCCCGGCTAGCGCTCAGGTTGAGCAGACCATGCTTTTGGTGGTGGTGCCACGGACCATGAGCTTGAATGCCCTGGAGGTGGACCGCTGGGTCGACCTCCTCAAGATCGAGCGCGAGCGCAGGCGCCGAAACTCCGCGGAGCTTCCCATTCTCCGCCTGAGTCCCGGCGAGTCGAGTCATCGAAAAGTTCTTCAAGGACTCGGACTCGACGACCGTTCCGAGGTCAGGACCTATACTTGCCTTCGGGACGCTAAAGGGTGGCCGGTCAGAATCCTGCGCGCCCATCCCGCGGAGACTCCGGCCGACGCCATCGTCTCCGAATCCCTGGAAGCTCCGGTGACTCCCGCCGTCAAAAACGATCAGGCGGTGGGGCTCCTTTTAGTCGGAAGTGCGGAAGACCGGACGACGACCGAGATTTTTCTCAAAGAGCTGGGTCGATTTTGGGTGGCGCGCTACGGGCGTGTCCGCCCCTCTCCCTATCCGCTGGCGTCTTATGATCTCGGCGACCCGGAAGTCGCCGCCGCATTGTCTTCGAGCTTTCCCGAGTTGCTCGACCGGCCGCCGCTGGTGGCGCTATGTCTTTTCGTCGACGACCAGCCCATAGAGATTGTGCAGGTCTATCGCGCCCTCGACACCCCGGCTTCCCTGGTCCGCGAAATTTCGGCGGCGCGCCCCGCCGCTCTCAAGGGTTCGACAAGGACGGCGGCGCTTCCTCACCGAGCGCCCCGGGCCCAGTCTGTTGGGCTTTCGGATGATCAAGAACGGGTACTTCTGGTCTCTCGCCTGCAAGAGACCGCGCGTCAACTCTGGGGAGCGGCTCAAGAGGATCAAAGCCGCCACAATCAGGCGGCTAAGCGCCTTCTGCTACGGGTGATCGAGGAAAGCCGTCGCTATCTCGATGGGGAATCTGAGACGTGGCCGCTTCTTCAAGAGAGTTTGCGCGACTATGCCGTGGAGCCTTTTGTCACTGATGACCCTAGGCTCGCGGAGGGGCTAGCGCGTTTTCTTCATCTCGGTAAGACTCTCTTAGGTGATCCTTGATCGACTCGTGGTGAGAGCGGGTGAACACCTCGGAGACCTCGTTCCAGGATCGACGAAAAGCCTCCACCACCGAGGGGTCAAAAGCTTTCCCGGAACCCAGTTCGATCTGGGTTTTGGCTTCTTCTAAGGAGAGCGCCTCACGATAGGGCCGGTCCACCGTCATGGCGTCGAAAGAGTCGACCACCGCGATAATGCGAGCCAGAATGGGGATCTCCTGACCTTGCAGACCGTCGGGATATCCGCTTCCGTCCCAGCGTTCATGATGGGAACGAACCGCGTCGATGGCGGGTTGCAGAACCCCCACCGAGGTGAGAAGGTCGGCACCGATCTCCGAGTGGGCCTCGGCGGCCCGGCGTTCCTTTTCGGTCAGTCCGCCGGTTTTGGAAAGGACCGACTCGGTCACACCGATCTTACCGATGTCATAAAGGAGCAAACCGTAGAGAAACTCGGGGCGTGACAAAAGCGTGGGGTCTAGATGTCGAGCCACCGCGCGCGCGTAGTCGAGCACACGTTCTCCCTGGGATGTGCCGCCTGTGACACGAGGGTCGACCATACGAATCAGGGAGACCAGGGTCTCGATAAAGGTCTGTTCGAGAACGCGTTTTTGCTCCTCGGCGTGGCGACGCCTGATCCGCTCGGCCTCGAGCATCTCGTAGAGCTCTTGAGCGTACTCCCGCAAGTCCTTCGCATCCGCGTCGGCAGGCGGTGGGCTGGTGAGTTTGCCCTGAGGGAGCGGTAAGCTCACCTGGGCTCGAACCGGGAGCGCCACGACAGCTTTCGTTCCTTCGCCCAGCTGACTGGACAGGCTCAACACCCCCCCATGGCTTTCGATGGTCCGGCGAGCCAACGATAGACCAATCCCCAACCCCTCCACGCTGCGGGTGTTGACGTCGGCGACCTGATAGAACGGGTCGAAGACACGCGCGAGCTCGTTTTGGCCGATGCCTGGGCCGTTGTCGAGAATCTCGACCTCGATCCACCCCGGGTTAGGGGAATACCTACCGGTGATCTCCACCCGTCCACCGGGGCGGTTGAACAACAATGCGTTTTCGATCAGCTGGAGAAGGGCGTCAGGCAGACCCGCCGGGTCTCCGGTGATGGGCAGGCTTTCGGTTCTCAAATGCAGTTCCAGGCCGCGCTGACGGGCCACCGGTTGAAGGTCTCCCACCAGGCGACGTAGGGTCAGGGCGAGATCCCAACGGTCTCTCTTTTGTGGAACGGATACGGTGAAGCGGAGTAGTTCATCGACGAGTTTGGAGAGTCGGGTGGTCCCTTCATGAGCCGAACCCACGCATTCGCTGGCGATAGGATTGTCCCACTTGGTGGAGAGCTTTCGCAGCACGTGGAGATTCCCTGAAATGACCGTGAGAGGGGTGCGCAGCTCGTGGGAAACCAGGGAGAGGAAGGTGTTTTTCATCCTTTCTAGCTCTTTGTGGTGGCGATGAGCCTCGCGAAGCTGAGACTCTTTGCGTCGAAACTTTTCGAATTCGCGCTCTCTTTCGCGCATGAAACATAGGGTCGCGTCTTCTGGCTGACGGTCCCCTCCGTCGAGAAGCACGCGCAGGTCGCTCACCCGGAAAGGGCAGACCAAAACTTCGACGGATTCCTCGCTCGGCTCTTCCGTTCCGGGCGGTATGGTCATCACCCAGCGCTCGACCAACGGGCGAGCTTGGCGAGTCGAACGCAAGTCCAGACGCATGCTCAGGGCTCGAGCGAAGATCACCCCAACGTAGGGGGCCTCTTTTTGTAGGTGAGAGGTGAAATCGTCCTCCGTGGCCGTGACCACGGAATAACGAAGCTCCTCGAGAGAGCGGACAAGCAACGCGCGTAGCGCCGAATCGGGCTCGAAAATCAGCACGGGACTTCGTAGCGCCTCGGAAGGCTTGCGGGACATGGGCCGCGCATTCGACAGGCAGGCGAGTCTCTCCCGTTTGCTGTATTCTTACTTCGTGTCAAAGTTTGATAATTTCGTAACGATGGTCAGCGCTGAAGCGACCGTCGCGTGTCTCAATAGGCCCCAGGCGGGCATTCGTCCCGCCTCGATTATCGGAGTGGCGATTCAGTGTCCGGCCCATTCTCTCAGCGACTCCCCCGAGCGGCTGCGCGAGCAGGCTCAAGAGATGGTGGACTGGTTCTTCGGTGCGCGCGACCCCTCATGGTTGCCGGAACATCTCTTGTACGAAGAGGTCGAGGAGATCGTGGAAGAGCTGATTCCGATCCGTGAAGAGGAAGAGTACGAGTACGTTGAACCCACGGAGACTTACTACGAGGAGTGATGTTTCTCGTCGTCGAGCGGTAAGGCTACTATCTCTACCGCTCGGATTCGCCCTTTGCGCCTCGGTCGCCCTGCCCTGGTTCCACCTGCCCATTTTCGGGCAGTCCGTACCGGCTCCCGCCTGGAACAGTTTAGGATTGGGGCTGCTCTTTCTGGGTGGAATGCACCTGCTGAGGGCTTTCAATGCTCCTGGTGTAGCCTGGGTGATACGGGTTGTTCTTCCCTGGGCTCTCTATCGTTGGTGGACTATCGAGGAGACCTACCGGTTGTGGGGCAAGGCCATGCTGGCTTCTCTGCAGCTTCGCCTCTCCACGGTCAATAAAGCCTTAACGACTCTGGGTTTTGACGGCGTATCCGTTTTTGATGTCTCGCAGTGGCAGGAGATGCCGCCGGGATGGGGCTGGAAATTGGCGGGCTTTTGTCTCGTTCTCGCTGTCCTGGTAACTTTGTTGGATTGGCCCAGTCGCACCCGTTGCCCCGAGTGCCTGGTCAAGGTACTGCCGGAGGACCCCTTTTGTCATGGATGTGGACATCGCTTTCCGGAGGTGCCCGGCTGTTCGGGATGTGGTCGACGGCCCGCCCGGGGAGATAAGTTCTGCCGCTCTTGTGGACGAGCCGTCACGGTAGTTGAGCCATGAGGACCTGTCAAGAAATTAGATTGTACAATTGGGCGGATCGAGTCATCCCCTCCAGTTGCGTCACTCTTCGGTTAAATACCGCGCAGTATCCCGTCTAGCGGGACCGAGGTTCGCCCCTCATCGCTCCTGGCTGGCGGGCGCCTCGCCCACGCTCAATTGTACATCTTATTTCTTGACAGGCCCTAAGTTGCTTTTTTTGCCAAAACCCTTGTCCTTTTCCCCGGCCTGAGACTATAATGCGCGACATCGAAATTTGAGGAGCATTCTCATGAAAAAGGGCATTCACCCCGAGATGCACACGGTTATCTACCAGGACATCTCGACTCAGCACGCTTTCCTGTCCCAGTCGACGATGAGAGCCAAGGAGACCATGAAATGGGAAGACGGTAACGAATACCCAGTCATCAAGGTGGAAATTTCCAGCGATTCTCACCCTTTCTACACCGGTAAGCACCGTGCCGTCGCCGTTGAGGGTCGCGTACAGCGCTTCATGAAGCGTTATCAAAAGTAGTTTAGAGACCACTTTTGTGAAAGGCCTCTCCGAGCGGGGAGGTTTTTTTATGAGCGAGCTCACCGAACTCTCCGACACCTTGCAATTCGCCCTGGCCGAGTTTCTGCCTGGGCTTCCTTTGCGGTGGTACCATGTGCCCTCGGGGTGCTACGTACCCTCGGGGTACGAACTTCCGGGTGAGCTCCAGGGCTTTTTCCTAGAGCAAGAGCCGGCGCTTCTTCCCCTTCCGGGCGATCTGGTACCGAGGGTGATGGACGCGCCACCTTTCTGGTCGCTGTTGTGGCCCTCAGGAGAGACAGCCTGTCGCTTGTTGCTCGACAGCGCGGAGCTGGTTCGGGGAAAAAGTGTGCTCGACTTTGGCTGCGGTTGTGGACTTTTGGCATGCGCCGCCGCTCGCGTGGGAGCAATCCAGGTGTTCGCGGTGGATAACGATCCGCTGGCCGCGCGAGCCGCGCGTCTTCACGCCCTGGCCAACAGGACTCAGGTCGAAGTCGTGACCGATTGGGATGGTCGTGAGGTCGACCTGTTGATCGTCGCGGACTTCCTCTACGATACGACCCACCTTCCGCTCTTTGAAGCCCTGGCTTCCGCGGCGCGAGAGGTTTTGGTCGTGGATAGCCGCTTGCGGGTTCTTCCCATGAAAGGTTTTCTCTATCTTGGTGAACGCTCCGGGAAGGCTATCCCTGACCTTGAGAAAGGTTCTCCCACGAGAGAGTTTGGAAGTCTTCGTTTTTGGTATCGGGGCGCCCGAAACAAGGCCTGGGACGAGAGTTTTCAAAGACTTTCCGACCCTGTTGCGTGTCGTCTCGCGCAGTGCTAGACTCTCTTTCTCGGAAGTCCGGGTCCCGGTTCAGAACGCTGTGGTCAGGGGCATCCGAGGAGGCCAAAGGTCGCCGAGGGGTCGGGCGTAGCGCTTCGACTCGACGCGGGCGTGTGGCTGGGAAGACCCGCGACCAGGGAGCGGTCGTCTTCAACGGGAAGAAAGGTTGACAATGGCTCGAATACCTCTGCTGCTATCGATTCCGCACGGCGGCTCTATGCTGCCACGCGAGCTAGCACCACGCTTCGCACTGTCCCAGGCCGAACTCTTCTACGAGTCGGACCCCTGGACCCGCGAACTTTTCGCCATGGGAGAGATGGTCCAGGGTCGGCTGGAAGCGGAAATCGCGCGCTGTGTGGTTGATTTGGATTGCGACCCCGGCCTTCGCCCACCTGACCATGAGGATGGTGTCTGTAAGGTCCACACCGATTTCGGCAAGGTTATCTGGGAAAAGGACGGGTTCCCCACCGGTGAGGAGATCGACCGGCTCCTTGACCGATATCACCGCCCTTTCCACGAGGTCCTTTCAAGAACCGCCAATCGTGGCGCTGTCAGGCTCGGAATCGACTGTCACTCGATGTTGCCCGAGGCACCTCCCCGCTCGGATGAGCCCGGGGTAAAGAGGCCCTGGTTCTGTATCTCCAACTTTGGAGACGAGGATGGAGAGGGAGACGACACCACTTGTCCGGTGGAGTTGATGCTGGCTCTCAAGGAAGCTATCGAGAAAGAGTTCGGCGAGGATGACCGCGAGGACGGCGTGGATTTGGTAAAAATGAACAACCCCTACACCGGCGGGTACATCCTCGACCGGCATGGGCGCGGCTACACTCCGTGGATTCGACTGGCTATCAACCAGGCTATCTATCTGCAACAAACAGGAACCTTCAATGAAGTTCCCGATTCGGACCGCGAGTTGATCGCGACCATACGGCGGCGCCTGTTGAAAGTGTTGGCCACTTTCGCCGAGTCTCTCGACTAGCGAAAAATCTAGGTCGTCTGAGAGGTAACTGTTTAAGTTTGCTGGAAGTTCTCCGGCACAAATACAGAAACCTTAAGGCTACTCACTCATGGACATTCGACAAACCATTGGTAAAAGAATTCATCGGCTCCGTCGTCAGATGGACCTGACCCAACAGGGATTAGCGGAGAAGATAGGAGTCAACGCCTCCTATATCGGACCGCTGGAGAAGGGTCTCAAGTGCCCGTCCATCACGGTACTTCAGAAACTTGCTCAAGAGCTCGGCCAGCCCGTCTTCTCGTTCTTTTTAGAGGATCGAGCGGATTCTCATGGACAAGGCGAGGCTGATCGAATGATGGCCCTGCTGTCATCTCATTCGGCCGAGGAGAGGCGCTTCATCCTCCGTATGGTTGAGGAGATGTCGACTCTTTTGCGGTCCAATCGGGATGGCGAGGTAAGGGAGCCGCTTCGCGAGCGCCGAGAGATCGAGGCTTTGTTGGGCGACCCTGAAGCCAGAGAGATTTCAGAACGTAGCGGAGTCGTCGCCGCTTCCTAAACCTGAATTTCGGTAGGTTTTCCTTCAACGGCCTTGAAGCGCCAGGCGTGATGATGAACAACGCCGCCGCCACGACGTGGGAGACTGTGATCGGATTGGAAGTCCACGTGGAGCTTCATACGAGGACGAAGCTCTTTTGTGCTTGCGCCAATGAGTTTGGACATTCCCCGAATACTCTCGTTTGTCCCGTCTGTTTGGGTCTGCCGGGAACTCTGCCCAGTTTGAACCGGCAAGCGGTAGCCCTACATCTTCGAGCCGCGCGTGCCCTGGGGTGCAAGATTCAGACATTTTCGAAGTTTGACCGGAAGAACTACTTCTATCCGGACATCCCCAAGAACTTTCAGACCTCGCAGTACGACTTGCCCCTGGCCTACCAGGGTTGGTTGGAGCTGTCTTCAAGTCGAGTCATTGGGATCACCCGAATCCATCTGGAGGAAGATACGGGTAAGTCGACCCATCTAGCCCTCGATGCCGCTAGGGAGATTGTCGCCAGTCGGCTTGGACGCTCCGACTTGACCCATCTTGACTACAATCGCGCCGGGGTGCCGTTGCTGGAGATCGTCTCAGAACCGGACTTACGCACTGCTGAGGAAGCCTACGAATACGTGGACCGCTTGCGCGAGATCATGCTCTGGCTTGGAATCTCTGATTGTAAGATGGAACAAGGCTCGCTTCGCTGCGACGCCAACGTCTCAGTACGGCCGGTTGGTCAACGTGAACTGGGTACGAAAGCCGAGATCAAGAACATGAACTCGCTTCGCTCCATTCGCGACGCCATCGACAGCGAGGTGGCCAGACAGATCTCGGTGTTGGAATCCGGCGGACGGATCGTCCAGGAAACGCGAGGCTGGGACGAGGTACGGGCGACCACTATCTCCATGCGGTCCAAGGAAGAGGCGCAAGACTACCGCTATTTCCCTGAGCCGGACCTTCCCACGTTGTCTTTTACCGCCGAGGATGTGAAGGCTGTCGACGACGCCTTGCCGGAACTCCCGGCCGCGCGTAGAGAGCGTTATGCCAAAGTGTTCGCCGTCGAAGCCGAATATCTCGGTTACCTGACGGAAACATCATTTTTCGGAGACTTCTTCGAGCAGAGTGTGTCTGCGGGCGGGCAGCCAGGCGAGGTCGCCAAGTGGATCGCGAACACCATACCTCGCCTGGTCAACGAGTCGGGGCAACATCTCTCGGAAAGTCAACTCACACCGGTGGGTCTGGGCAAGCTCCTGCAAGCTGTGGACCATGGCGAGATCGGGGCAAAGGCGGCTCAGAAGGTGCTAGAGGTGCTGTTCTCGGAGAAGGCTGAAGTCGATGAGGTGATTGACCGACTAGGACTGCGTCAAGTTTCGGGAGCCGATCAGCTACGACCCATTCTAGAATCGGTATTGGCGGAGAATCCCACCGTGGTCGACGAGGTTCGACAGGGAAAAGGAAAGGCTCTCAACGTCTTACTTGGGAAAGTGATGAAAGCTACCCAGGGCGCGGCCAACGCTGGAGAGGCCCGACGCCTGCTGGAGGAACTGATCGGTGAAACTGTCTGACCCCAACGAATTGATCGGCGATATTCCGTTAGACGAGGCCGTGGAGCGATGGCTTTCCGATCTGGAATTTCATCGCCGCCAACAGGATCTGTCGACTCAACTTGTGGATGTGGAAGACGCTGTGGGACGGATCACCGCCGAAACCGTGGTGGCCCGGCTCTCTTCGCCTAACTATTACGCCGCGGCCATCGACGGTTTGGCTATCGCCAGTCATCAGACGGTGGGAGCCACCTCGGAAAGCCCGGTGCGACTCTCTGTGGAGGACAATCTTCCCTTCGTGGACACAGGATCTCCCATGCCGGTGGGCTGCGACACCGTGGTTCCTTTCTACGAACTCGGTCTCACCGAGGATCGCTCCCTGGAGATTCGAAAACCTTCAGCCCCCTGGCGAAACGTTCGTCCCATCGGAGAGGACTTAGCCGCTGGCGAGGTCATCTTGCCGAAGGGGCATCGGGTACGCTCCATCGACCTCTCCGCCCTGATCGCTGGCGGCCTGCGCGAGATGATGGTGGAGGGGCAGCCGCGTGTTCATGTCGTTCCCCTGGGTGAAGCGCTGGTCGAACCTGGACGTGTGCCTTCGGTGGGTCAGGTTGTCGACCACACCTCGCCCTTCCTGGCCGCGGTGGCTACCGAGCAAGGCCTACGAGCCCGAAGATTTCCGGCCATTCCCGAGATCCGCGACGCGGTAACCTCGGTGATGAATGAGCAGGCGGCGCGTTGCGACTTGCTCATTTTTTGTGCCGGGCACGAGCGCGGAACATCCCTTATCGCCACAGCGCTGGCTGAAGTGGGTGAATGCACTCTTCATGGAGTCGCCATCCGTCCCGGCCACTCCGTGGTTCTGGGATTTATCAAGGGGACCCCGGTGCTTGGCTTCTCCTCTCATCCGGTACCGGCGTTTTTAGGATTTTCGCTGTTCGGACTCCCTGTTTTTCGCGGCCTCTCTAAAGTTCGAATCAAGGAAAATCTCTGGCCCTGGCCGGTGGAGAAGGCAAGACTTGCCATCGGTTGCGATTCGGCCGAAGGGGTAGAGGAGTTTCTTCGCGTCAAGATGGGCATGGTCGATGGTCAGAGAGTGGCTGTGGCCGAATCCGGCGGACATGGAACCTTGATGAGCCTGGTTCGTGCCGACGGAGTGATCCGTATCCCCGCGGGGGTGCGCCATCTCGATGACGGCGCTCCCGTGCAGGTGTTGCGGTTACGCGAGGACACCAACTTGACGGGGCACCTGCTGCTGCTAGGAACCCACGATATCAGCTACGACCTGATTCGTGACCACCTCCATGACCGTTACCCTCAGGTCCGCTTGCACACCGCGGCGGTGGGAGGGCGAGCGGGACTGGAGAGTCTGCGCCGAGGGCAGTGCCACGGCGCCGCGATCCATCTCTTCGATGAGGCGAGTGGAGAGTACAACCTGCCATTTCTTAAGAGTTGGGATTGGAAAGAGCCTGTGGTGGTTTTTCAGTTACTGCATCGTTGGCTCGGATTGGCGGTCGCCCCGGGAAATCCGCTGGGCCTCAAGGGGCTAGAGGACCTGAGCGAGGATGGAGTTCGCTTTATGAATCGCCAGCCGGGATCGGGGACCCGCCAGCTGATCGACTACCATCTGTCCCAGAAAAAAGTCGAACCTGGCTCCATCCGGGGTTACGACCTGCACGCTCATACCCATATGGCCATCGCCGCCGCGGTCAAGGGCGGTTTGGCTGACGCCGGCCCCACCATTTCGACGGCGGCACGCTCTCTTGGCCTGGACTTTGTTCCTTGCGTTCGGGAACGTCTGGACCTGGTTTTTCCCAAGCGGTTCCTGAGTCTCTATCCGTTGCGCGCTTTGCTGGCGGTTTTGAGGTCAGAGACGTTCCGGCAGGCGGCTGAAGAGCGTTTCCATGACTACGACTTCGCCGAAGCAGGTGACCTGGTCTGGGAAACGCCGGAGTGAGCGAAAAAGGTTTGACTCACATCGACGCCTCTGGGCACGTCCGTATGGTCGACGTCTCGGACAAGGCGATTACCGCTCGACGAGCGCTGGCCGAGTCCACGGTGAGCATGTCGCGAGAGGCCTTTCAGGCCTTGACCCAGGGTAAAACTCCGAAGGGTGACGTCTTGGCCACCGTCCGTTTGGGCGCGCTGATGGGGGTCAAGTCGACCTCCACTCTTATTCCGCTTTGTCACCCGCTTCCCGTGGAGTCGGCCAAATGCGAGGTCACTCTTCTAGAGCCGGATCAGGTTCGGATCACCGTCGAGGTCGCGACTTCGGGTAAGACCGGAGTGGAGATGGAAGCGCTGGTCGGCGCCTCCACAGGAAGTCTCGTGCTTTACGACATGTTGAAGGCTTTAGATAAAGGGATGGTGATCGGGCCTACCCGACTTTTGCGAAAAGAGGGCGGCAAGAGCGGCCCCTATCAAAGAGAGGACGACTCTGAGTGAGCGCTGACTATTTCGTGCACGAAAGTTCCTATGTGGACGAGCCTTGCGAAATCGGCGAGGGGACCAAAATTTGGCACTTCTCTCACATCATGAAAGATTCCAAAATCGGAAAGCGCTGTGTTATCGGGCAGAACGTGGTCATTTCGCCCGGTGTGACGATCGGGGACAACTGCAAGATCCAAAATAACGTGTCGCTGTACACCGGCGTGACCCTCGAGGATGACGTGTTTTGTGGTCCCTCATGCGTATTTACCAATGTGATCAATCCGCGCTCTCAGATCGTTCGCCGCGACGAGTACCGCGACACGGTGGTGCGACGCGGGGCCAGTATTGGCGCCAACGCCACCATCATCTGTGGGGGTAGTCTCGGTCGTTATAGCTTCATCGCCGCCGGGGCGGTGGTCAAAGGAGATATTCCCGACTACGCTCTGATGGTGGGCGTCCCCGCCCGCCGCGTCGGCTGGATGGGACGTCACGGTTTCCGACTTGAGGACCATGGAAACGGTGAGTTCGTTTGCCCCGAGACAGGCTTTAAGTATGAAGAGAGCAGCGGTCGTTTGAAATGTCTCGATCTCGATGAGGAGAGCCCACTGCCATAAGGCTACGGCGAATCTTTCCAGGTAACGCGAAAACGCCCTGGTTGGGGGCGTTTTCGCGTTACTGGGTGATCCCGAAAAACTGCAGCGTTACTTGGCGGGTCCGAGGGCGGTCCATCTCCAGCAAGAACACGCGCTGCCATTGGCCGAGCGAGAGTTGTCCCTCGAGGATCGGCACGTGCTCTGAAACGCCGATGGAGAGGTGCTGCAGATGAGCGTGGCCGTTGGCGCACTCATCATCACACATGTTGACTGTACGAACGTCGAAGTTGTTGTGGTCGTAGTCGTCGGCGGGCGAGGCCAGGCGTTCGAGGTGGCGATACATGTCCTTGATCAGAAGAGGCTCGTTCTCGTTGATGACGATTCCCGCGGTAGTGTGGCGGGAATAGACCAGCACGTAGCCTTCCCGAACACCGCACTTGTCGAGATGTTGTTGAATCAGGTCTGTCAGATCGATCATCTGCGGACCGCGGGTCGTATTAAGGGTAATGGTGGACACGAAGATTCCAGGAACCCCGGAGGCCCGCCTTTCCGGTTGCGTCTCTTCGACGACAAATTTCATGCCGTCAGGACGGACAGTTGTGATCGTTGGGGTATCCATGGCTATTCTCCTAAAGACCGAGCACCGACCCCTCCCGTCGTTTCGGAACTCTCTAGCCGTCGGCGTTCTTGTGGCTCTAAGTGATTCCTGCCCGTCCGGTCTATTTATCGTTGGTCGGGCCCGACCACCAGAGTTCCGGTGCGGGGGGACGCATGTTGTAATGACTACTCATGACTCGTCCATAGGCGCCGGTATTCCCAATCAAGAAGAGGTCGCCCGGCCGGCTCTCGGGCAGAAGTCTTTGGGAGCCCAGAACATCCCCGCTTTCGCAGATCGGGCCGACGACGTCGGCTTGAACAGTCCGAGGGTCGTGGTAGCGGGAAAGATTGATCACCGGATGATATGCGCCGTAGAGTGCAGGGCGGATCAGGCTGTTCATTCCCGCGTCCACTCCCACGAAGGTGTGATCTCCCTTAGTCTTGACCTGGGTGACTCGGGTTAAGAGAATTCCCGCCTGGGCCACGATGAAGCGTCCCGGCTCCAGCCAGAGCTCCAGGTATGGATACTGTTCCCGGATGGATTTGAGCCCCTCTTGCATCTGGCTGAGATCGAGCGGAGATTCGCCCGGACGTTCAGGCACGCCGAATCCTCCGCCCAGGTCGAGGAACTTCGCCTCGGGAAACATCGGGAGAAGCCGGGCCAGAACCTCCGCGTTTCTGACCCAGGGACTGACCGAACGGATCCCACTGCCGGCGTGACAGTGCAGACCGACCACCCTGATATCGAGCTGGGCCAGGCGTTCTCGGGTGCGCGGCAGCATTTCCAGGTCGATTCCGAATTTGGAGCCGCGACCGGCGGTCTTGACGTATTTATGGTGACCTTCCCCTTGACCAGGGTCGACACGCAGAGCAAGTGACCGGCCGCGAAAGAGGTCGGGGTGGTCTTCCAGGGGCGAGTGGTTGTCCAAGGTGACGAAGGTGCCGCGTTCAAAACCCCTGCGAAAGTCGTCGGCCGAAGCGAAATTGGGAGTGTAGAGGATCTCCTCGCCGGTCATGTCCGGAAAGAGCGAGAAAAGGTGATCGATCTCCTGGGGAGACACACATTCGAATCGGACCCCGTGGGCACGGACTGTGCGCAATAAGTCCGGGTGATGATTGGACTTCATTGCGAAGAGGAAGCGATCGCAGCCGGAGGTCTGAGCCAAAGTTTTGAGTTGGCGTTCCACCGTGGGTTGGTGGAGAAGAAAGAACGGAGTCTCCTGATGTCTGCTGATGCGCAAAAGGGCGTCCCGCTCTCGCACCCACCACTCCGAACGCTCCTTCGCCAGCGGCGCTTCATCTTGAATCGCTTTTTCCCGGGTGGGAAAGAGGAGGTGGTGAAGATCGCGCACCAACTTGTCGGACTTAGCCGCCTCAACCACGAAGGTCAGGTTGCAGTCGCCGGCTGATTGGGAGATCAAAAAGACCCGCTCCTCCTCGAAGCGTCCGAGAACCGGCGCCAGTTGGCTCAGAATGGAACGAATACGCCGGCCCACCAAAGTCACGGCGGTACACGGTTCCTCTAAGACCACGGAGCCGAGTTGGTTCAGACTGGCCAAGAGCTTCTCTAAACGGTCGGCCGGCAGGTGCTCGCGATCTCCGTCCAGGGTCAGGGTGACCTCGGATTCCGAGGCCGAGACCTGGTCCACGGAGATTCCGTGCTGGGCGCAGAGGGAGAAGATCTTGGCCAGAAAGCCGGCCTGTTTCCACATCTTGGTGGTGGAGATGGAGAGAAGCAAGACGCCACGCTTGACCACGATGGAGCGGACGGCTGGAAGAGAGGCGCCTCGCGGATGTTCAACCCGGGTCGTCCCATTGAGGCCGACCAGGCTGAGCGGTAGCTCCGCCTCGGCCAGTTGGGAAATAAATTGAGGGGTGAGCTGCGGATTGAAAAAGCCCACGAGTTCCTGGGCGATCTCGTAGCTGACGCTGTCGATACCCTGCGAGCCGGGAACGATGAAGCGTGGTGCGGTGAAAAATCTCGGGTCTTTGCCAAAGTAGACCACTTCACTGACCGTTTCCCCGGCCCAGTCCTTTGGGTCGGGAAGCCCTCGATAGGTCTCTTTTCGCCCCTCGATCTCCGTCCCGGCTGTGTTTTCCGGTAGCCATAGGCTGAACTCGTCTTTGGGATGTGTCTCCTGTAGCAGACGGGCGCCGTTAGCGACCTCCTCGGAGTCGAGGTCGGGAGAAAAGAGCGCGATGACGGTTGGCATGGCGCGCAGTTTTGAGGCGAGACCTAAGTCACCTCTCGCCAATCTCACGGGATTTTTTGGGCAGAAAGCCAGAATTTTTGATCTTGGTGTGCGTCGTGCAGGCGAATCTAAGGTTTTTGAGACAGAAAGCCAGAATTTTTTGATCTTGATCGATGGTTTACAGGGGACGTGGGGGGGTCCGAGAACGGCGCTGCATGGCTTACCGTTCCTTGCGTGAATGCGTCGAAGACCTGGCCAGGGTTGGAGATCTCGTGGAGATCCACGCCGAGGTCGATCCGAGACTCGAGCTCGGGATGATCCAGCGCCGAGCCTACCGGGCCCAAGGGCCGGCGCTCCTTTTTCATAATCTCAAGGGCTGTCGCTATCCGGCGCTGGCCAATCTTTACGGCACGAAAAAGCGGGCCCGCTACGTCTTGCGTCATGGTATGCACGCGGTGGAGCTCTTGATAGGACTCAAGGCCGACCCCGCGTCGCTACTTCGTCACCCAGGGCGGCTACCCAAGGGTCTGTTCGAGCTTTTGACCGGAGGCTTTCACGCCGCTCCCGTTCCGATTTCACGTGGAAAAGCGCCGGTTCTGGCCAACCGGATCTCCAAACACGACCTTCCGAAGGTAGTCTCCTGGCCTGATGACGGTGGGGCCTTCATCACTCTTCCCGTCGTTTACACTCAGGAGCCCGGCCATCCCTGGTGGCGTGGCTTCGCGCGTTCTAATTTAGGGATGTATCGGGTTCAGACCGACGGCAATGAGTACTCTGACGATGAGGTCGGACTGCACTATCAGCTCCACCGCGGGATCGGGCTACACCATCAGAAGGCGTTGCGTGAGGGTCAACCACTGAAAGTACAGATCGCCGTCGGTGGCCCTCCGGCCTTAGGGCTCTCGGCGGTGATGCCGCTTCCCGAAGGCCTGCCCGAGCTTGTTTTCGCCGGAGTTTTGGGAGGGCGCGGAGTTCGAATCGCGCCTAGCGGAGGACCGCTTCCACTCCTGGCTGACGTCGACTTCCTGTTGGAGGGCGAGGTCCAGGGCAGCGCCACGAAGCCTGAGGGTCCGTTCGGGGACCATCTCGGATACTATTCGCTGACCCATGAGTTTCCGGTCTTGAAGTTGACCAACGTGTGGGCCCGTGACGGGGCTATCTGGCCCTTCACCACGGTGGGGCGCCCCCCCCAGGAAGACACCGTCTTCGGAGAGATCATTCACGAGATGACGGGGCCGGCTCTGCCCACCGTTCTGCCGGGAGTCAAGGGGGTCAACGCGGTCGATGAGGCGGGGGTGCATCCTTTGTTACTGGCCGTCGCGAGCGAACGCTACGAGCCCTACCGCAAGAGGAAGCGTCCCCAGGAGATCCTGACCGCGGCCCACGCGATTTTGGGCTTCGGCCAGCTTTCATTAGCCAAATATCTTCTGATTGTCGCGGGCGAGGATAACCCCAAGCTCGACGTCCATGACAGTCGCGCAGTCTTTCACCACCTTCTAGAGCGGATCGATTTCCGTCGCGACCTTCATTTTCAGACACAAACCACGGTGGACACGCTGGACTACTCGGGAAGCGGCTTTCAGGAAGGGAGCAAGGTAGTGTTGGCGGCCTGCGGAGAGCCGGTTCGGCGGCTTCCCGAACGGTGTTCGGTAGAGGAGTGTGGCGTGTTCCGCCAGATTCGTGTTGTCGCTCCTGGAATTTTGGCGCTATCAGGGCCAGACTTCGACGCGGAGGCGCCTCGGGGAGAAGACCCGCTACTAAATCGCCTGGAAGACCTGTTTCCTCCAGAGCATCCCGCGCGGGAGTTTCCGCTCTGGGTCATCACCGAACAAGCGAGTTTCTTAGAGAACGCATGGAAGAACTTTCTCTGGGTGACCTTCACCCGGAGCGACCCCGCGACCGACGTCTATGGTTTGGAGAGTTTCACACGAACGAAGCACTGGGGCTGCGCCGGACCTCTGGTCATCGACGCTAGGAAGAAGCCTCATCATGCTCCTGAACTAAAAGAAGATCCTGGCCTGGTGGCCAAGATCGAGGCCCTGGCGGCGCCCGGCGGTCCTCTCCACGGGCTCTTTTAGGTTTCAAAAAAATTATTGAATTAGGGAATAAGCTCGTCCGGAGTGCGTCTACCCCTATGTCGGCGGAAGAGATCCCCCGGACGGGGGTCGACCGCCCCAAGTACCTTGAACAGATCCCGCAAGGAGTGATTTATGAAAAAGACACTAGCTCTCACCCTACTCGGCGGCCTTGTAGTCGCCGCCGCGACCTTCTCTCAACCGGGAGAGGCCGTACCCTTCAGTCCCGAATCCGTGGTGGCTCAGAATCAACAGAACCAGACCCCGAATCGGCGACCGCAAGTTACCAAGGATCCGAAGGCGGGCTGGGACGTTCCCGACGTCCACGCCAAGACCGATGATTCCAGCACGGTGGAGCCGGTGAAGGGTGATGACGGGAAGCCGGTCATTCAAGTGGCCTTGTTGTTGGACACCTCGGGCAGTATGTCGCCTCTGATCGATCAGGCTAAAACAGAGCTCTGGTCTATCGTCAACAAACTGGGACAGGCTCGCTATAAAGGACAGACCCCGAAGATAGAAGTGGCTCTCTATGAATACGGTAAGAGCACCCTGGAAAGAGACGGCGGCTACATCAAGCAGTTAGCGCCCTTCACCCACGATCTTGATGGGCTTTCCGAGATTCTTTTCGCCCTGCAGACCAACGGCGGTGAGGAGTATTGCGCCTGGGCTATCCGTTCGGCTCTCGACTCTTTGAAATGGAAGTCTCGCCCGGGTAGTTTGAAGATGATCTTTATCGCCGGTAACGAGCCTTTCACTCAGGGCCCGGTAGAAGTCGAGCCGACCATCGCGGAGGCCAACAAGAAGGGTGTGCTGGTTCACCCCATCCTGTGCTCCACGGGAGATAGCGGCGACAGGCCCTCCTGGAGCAGCGCGGCGGACCTGGCGCATACCGATCTCAAGATCATCGATCACACTCGGGTGGTCAGTATCCCCAAAACCCCCTACGACGCAAGATTGGCTGAGCTCAGTGGAGAGTTGAACCAGACCTATATCGGCTATGGGGCGACTGGTCGTGCTAAGGCTGCTCGTCAGAGCACTCAGGATAGTAATGCGATGGCCCTGAGCGCGCCAGCGGCGGCGGAACGTTCGGTGGCCAAGGCCGGTGCTAGCTACAATAACGCGAATTGGGATGTCGTGGACCGAGCTGAACAAGCCGGTGGCGTCGGAGCTATCGCCGATGAGGACCTGCCTGCTGAAATGAAGAATATGTCCAAGGCCGAGCGCGAGGCCTACGTGGCCAAGAAGGCCAAGGAGAGAACCAAGGTTCAGTCTGAGATCAACGACCTTTCCAACAAACGTCAAGAGTACATCGCGCAGAAACAAAAAGAGACCGGTGAGACGGACGCCACCCTGGGTAGCTCCGTGATCAACTCGGTCCGAGCCCAGGCCCAAAAGGAAGGCTTCACCCTCTAAAGCCTGAGTTCGGCAAGACAAAGAGGCGGTCGCAAGGCCGCCTCTTTGTCTTGCTTAGGAAACTCTTTAGCCACGGATGCTGTCCGACGACGGGTGTGCCGTAGAGGTTCCAAGACGGGTCAATCGCACCATTTTTTGATAGGTCGGATTTGGTAGTCTTCGCTTATGGGAAAGTCCATCAGGGAGCTACTCGGGGATTTGTGGAGCGTCGTGGTCGATGGCCTTATCGACCTCGTCTATGGGCTACTCTGCTTGGTGCAATTCCTGTTCTGTTGCTCCCTGGGATATTACTGGATCTTCCAACCGATGGCTTCGACTCCCGGCGCCAGAGACGGGACAGGTCTGCTCTTTGTGATGCTGTTTATCCTGGTAGGTGCCGTGATCGTTTCGATAGGACTTTCAGTCCCGACCAGACGCCTTCTTAAATCCATCTTCCCTAGATGGGAGACCTGGCTCTTCTAGCTAGACTGACAATGCAGCCTGAGAGCTCGACGTGACGAGGGACCGCGGTGATAATTGTTGCGGAGGCGATTCCAGTTCTAGACTCGAACCTAAACCTATATAGAGCGTGCATCGGGTAGACCCGGGAGCGAGTGTTTGGTAAGGAGAGCTACCGTCAATGGTCGCTGTCGCTGAGGAGAAGCGGAGGCCCGCTGTTATGCATTTGGGAAAAAAGGCATTGGGAGCCCTGGGTTCGTTTTTTGCCTGCTCCTGTTTACCGGGTGTGGCGGCGGGGACGGTGCCACAGTTTCCGCTGGAGAAGGTGGCTCGAACCCAGCGGGAGTAGGCACCTCGACTATTGTCGTGCGTCAGACGATCCTCTCGAGATCGACTCTGTTCGCATCACCGGATTCAAGTTCGCGGTCATCGACGGCGTGTTTGACCCTTTGGGGGGCGGGGTGACCTATCCGGCCCAGGAACTTCCTCTATCCCCAACCTACACGCTCGAGGGGGTTCCTTCAAACACTACCGACATCAGGATCGAGTACCTCGACGCCGGACAAACAGTGGGTCTCTACGTCGAGGAGATCACCCTGGTGCCCGGCCAAGTTTTCGAGATTGTCGATCCCGCTTTTGTTTCGCGCCCCGAAGGAGTCGAAGATTTTGAGATCTTCATTATAGAAGCGGAACTATAAATCCACGGTCCGCTGGTGAGGCCACCGTCACCGCGAATTTCCTGGGTAGGCGGGTCGAGTGGTTCTCTGGGCACAACATCCCAACAAACTACATTTGGATTCCGGTTAGGGTCGAGAATCCGCGATCGGACGCGTAGAGGGCGAACCAAGCCACGACTCGTCGAGAAGGTCGATTTTCGTGTAGGTTTGGGCATTGACTAGGTATGCCTAATTTTGTAAATTAGGCGCACCTACTTTTAGTGAGAGTGATAATGCAGATCCCGAATCATATCGCGACGACACCCCTGGTTCCACCCACCTTGAAGGAGGTGCGTACCATCGACGGTTCGGGTAACGATCTCACCAATCCGACGGAGAACCAAGCGGACACCGTTTTTCTACGCCAAACCCCCGCAGCCTATGCCGACGGGATAGACACGCCTTCAGGTACGAATCGCCCAGGCCCGCGCGAGATCAGTAACGCCGTCTTGGAAGAACGTGGACGAGCTCACGACGCTCGCAAGTTGAGCGCGATGACCTGGGCCTGGGGGCAGTTTCTCGACCACGACATCACCTCGACTCCCAACGGAGGACGCCCTGACCTCAACATCTCGGTTCCCAAAGGAGATCGTCATTTCGACCCTTATGGGGAAGGGAAGGCGATCATCCCCTTCGCCCGTTCCACCGCGGCCCCGGGAACAGGGCATGGGACGGACAAGCCGCGCGAGCAGAAGAACGACATCACAGGATGGATCGACGCCTCGATGGTTTACGGCAGTGATCCTCAAAGAGCCGCTGCCTTACGCTCCTTTGAAGGCGGACGTCTGAAGACAGGTCCGGATAACATGCTCCCGCACAACACGATGGGGTTGGTCAACGACAACCCGACCCGGCGGCCGGAGACCTCTCTTCTTGCCGCCGGTGACGCTCGATCCAATGAGAATTTAGGGCTTATTTCTTTGCAGACTATGTTTCTGCGAGAGCATAACCGCCTGGTGGCGGAGTTCGCGGCCCAGAATCCGACTCTCGATGATGAGAGCTTGTACCAGATGGCCCGTAAGGTCGTGGGGGCATTAGTTCAGAACATCACGGTCAAAGAATACCTGCCCTCGCTTCTCGGTGAGGATAAACTAGGGGCCTATGAGGGCTATCAGCCGGGGGTCGACGCTCGAATTTCCAACGAGTTTTCCACCGCCGCCTATCGCATGGGACACAGTCAGGTCGAGCCCATTATCTGGCGCGAAGGAGCCGATGGGAAAGCGATCCCCGAGGGCGATGTCGCCATGCTCAACGCTTATTTCGTGCCGGAGAAGCTATCTGAAGGTGGCATCGACCCGCTCTTGCGAGGTCTGGTGAGCTTCACTCAGGAGCCGACTGACGAGGGGATCACCTCGGCCCTTCGCAACATGCTTTTCGGTAGACCGGGTCAGGGCGGGATGGACCTGGCGGCTCTAAACATTCAGCGAGGTCGTGACCACGGGCTGCCCGACTTCAACACCTTCCGCCAATCTTATGGGTTACCCGCCTATGAGAGCTTCGACCAATTGACTGGAGGCGACGAGAAACTGACGCGCAAATTAGCCTCCGTCTACTCCAGCGTCAACGAGATCGACCCCTGGGTGGGCCTGTTGTGCGAGGATCCTGAAGCCGGGAGTTCGGTGGGCCAGACCATCAATACGGTGGTCACCGACCAGTTCAAGAGGCTGCGTGACGGAGACCGCTTCTGGTTCGAGAACGACCCTGACCTCGCCGGTCTCAAGGAGACCATCGCCAACACCACGCTGATGGACGTGATTCGGCGTAATACCGGGATTCGCGACGAGCTCGACGAGTCACCCTTCTTCGCTCATAAGACCGGTCGAGGCTCTAGAGACCAGGCTTAACAGATCGCCTGACGCCAACTTAACACCCTTGAAACGATCATGGCGATTAAGCTGTGGTAGGTTGAGGGTGTTCTCATGTCGGTTGTTTCAAACTCATATCAGTCTTATCTACAGGGCGGTCACCATCGCACTCGGATAGGTGCCGACTACTATGACGAGGCCGGTGACTCCATAGCACGCGAGTCCTACTACGCCCCCATTGCCGATACATTTGAGAAGAGTGAGGGAGAAAAGCTTTTCGAGGACCTCCACAAGCTGCTGAATCAAACCCATCGCCCTCCGGGTGAGCTACCGGGTGAGATTCTGTATTCCGTGGTGGACCGTCGACCGGACGGCGCGCTCTACACCCTATACTCTGGAGACGGGCCGAAGAACGAGGAGCAGGCTGACAAACGGAACGAGCGCGATCTGGAAGGGTACAACCTCGAACACCTGGTGCCAAAGTCGTGGTTTGAGGAAAAGCTTCCAATGCGGGATGACCTGCATCACCTGTTCACCGAGAATCGCCAGTGCAACAGCGAGCGGGGTAACTTGCCATTAGGCGAGATCGAGGGGAAGCCTAAAGTGCTACCCTGCTGCGGAAGCAAGCTGAACAATCAGAGATTCGAGCCCGGTGGAGGAAAAGGAGAGGCTGCCCGCGCCATCCTGTACTTCGTCACACGCCACCCCGGCTACGTCGGTGACGCCTCGGGGGAGATGACCAGCGCCGATATTCCCATGCTCTTGAAATGGCATAAGGAGTATCCCGTAACCGACTACGAGCGTCACCGCAACGAGACCATCCAGAGCGTCCAGGGCAACCGTAACCCCTACATCGACTTCCCGAGTCTTACCGAGCGCGTCGACTTTCGCAAGGGTTTTGGAAGTTAGTGCTGCTTGAGTTAAGCCGCGATAGAACTCAGATAGGTTCTCCAGTCAGGCGGAGAGTCGCGACAGGCTCGGAACAATTTCGGTAGGCGGATATCCTCCTGGCCTTTGAGGTCGCGATAAAATTATCCGTACCTGGTCTCTCTCAAGAGCGGTGCGAGGTGACGGGATGGCAACAAAAAATTAACATCATCGCCGCGCAGGTCGCTTTGAGGGTACGCGATTTGTGTAGTCTCAAGGTAAGAATTTCGACCTGGAGGCAAGTAATGGGTTTTGGTCTGATCAAAAAAGTCGGCGGTGGCATTGTCGATAAGGCTAAGGATGTGGGGGGAGGCGCTATCGACAGGGCCAAGAAAGTCGGCGGAGGAGCCATCGACAAGGCTAAGGATGTGGGTGGAGGCGCTATCGACAGGGCTAAGAAAGTCGGCGGAGGAGCCATCGATAGAGCCAAGGATGTCGGTGGCGATGTTGTTTCTCTTTCTAGAGAGGCGCTAGAGTTCAAAGCCAAGCAAGAAAAAAACTTCGCCAACGGCGTGTTGGATTGGGGCAAGGATACCGTGGGAACAGTCACCACCATGGTCAGCCATCCGGTTCGAACAGCTAAGGCGGTCGGCAAACTGGCCACCAATCCGGTCCTCAATCCTATCGGCGGGACCGTGGTCGCCGCGATCAATGGGAAGAACCCCGCGACAGCATACAAGGATGGGCTCAACGATCTCAAGGACATCGGTGGAGCCCTGGTCAGCGGCTACAAAGATACTTACAAAGAGCACGGAATCGCCGGTCTGGCTGGACGATTGGCCCCGGACGTGGTACTAGCTGTCGCCTCGGGCGGAAGCGGAACCGCCGCGAAAACCGCCGGTACGACGGCGGCCAAGGCTGCGACGAAAGAAGTCGTCGAGGATGTGGCCAGTACCGCTGGTGGAACGACTTTGAAGACGGTGGTCAAGGATGTCGCCAAGGATCAGATTCCTGGACACAAGGATATCCCTTCGACCGCTGACAGCGCCTTCAATCCCGAGGGGAATAAAAACTTCCTCGAAGCCTTCATCGAGAACTTTCGCATTCCCTAGGTTCGTCAAGTTCGCTCCGCGTCGTCATTGTGGAGTGAAGCTCACATGGTATCCCGTGAGAAGCCTGTCGAATTGGCCGTCGAAGTCATAGTCGAGCCGAGCTAGCTTCTGAATTCCATAGGCATAGAAAAGGGGAAGTCCTTGGCTGTAGGTTCCGTCACCATTGTTCAGGGCGTATTGGAAGAATCCGCTCGCTCCCACGAGGAGGAGATCGAGGTCGCCGTCACCATCCACATCCTCGGTTGCGCCCACTGAAACGTAGTTGTTCTGTCCTTGACGCTCGGGGCCGGTGAGACTGGCTATCACGGTCTCCACTGCCGCGAAGTAGCGAAAGACTTTGGAGTTGGCGTGAACCACGGGACCGGGCTCTGGGGTAGGAAAGAAATCCCAGGCAGGACTGTAGTATTGGCCTTGGCTTACCCCCTCGACCGAAAGGTCGCCATCCAGGTCGACAAACTGCGCGTCGTTGTAGTCTCCATAGGTATAACGGTCGATTGGCGGTCCAAAGACGCCGGGAGCGGAGGCCAGCATGATGTAGTCGCCGGCCCACATGTCGACATCTCCGTCTTGATCGAGATCGGCGAGATGGATAAGGCTAGTGGAACTCCGCTGAGTCGTGCTTGAGGCGACGGTGAAAGTTCCGTCTCCGTTGCCTTTCCAGAACTCAAACTGATTTTCGAGTGTCGTTCCGTGGCGGATGACGAAGAGATCGATATAGCCGTCCTGATCGATGTCTTGGAGTTCGGGAGCTACTCCCCACAGTCGCAAGGCGGGTTGAGTTGGAGCGGCCGTGAAATGACCGTTTCCATCCCCGAGATGAACGACAAGCCCGGTTGCATCTCTGGTGAGAAGATCGAGATTTCCATCTCTGTTGAAGTCTTCGATCCAAATTTCGTCAAACAGAGGTAAACCGTGGGCTTCAAGATGGAAGGTTTTGTCGGGCTGACCGAGGGCTAACTGACGGTAGTCCACGATGTCTACCAGAAGATCGTTATTGAAGTCACCCACTTTTGGCACATAGAACCCCTCTTCTGGTGTGACGAGAGACTGAGGGCCGAAGGTTCCGTCGCCGTGTCCTAAGACATAGACAAGACCGGTCTCCTGCTGGAGTAAGACGTCGAGCTTACCGTCGCCGTTGAGGTCTGTGGCGAGCACCGGTCCCTGAATGTTGTTATTCCAGAATCTGTGCTCTCCCGTCCTTGGGTTGTAGAGGACGTTCCGAAGTAGGTGCTCCGGCTGGCCATCCCCGTCGAAGTCCGCGGTCACGATCGGATTTTCCTCGTAAGCGAAGCTGATCGAAGGGATTTCGAGCGTTGTCGAAAGAGAGAAAGTACCGAAGCCATCGTTGAGTAGTACAGTCTGGTTGCTAGAGGGGTAAAGGCCGACCAGAAGGTCGAGATCTCCGTCAAGATCCAGGTCGACGGTGACGCCTTCACGATAACGAAATCCGCCCGACGAAGTGACAGAGACCCTTTGAGGGCTAACCTTAGCTGCTCCACTGCCGTTGTTGAGCATGATGGCGACTTCGCCGGTGCTGTTGTCGAGCACCGCGACATCGTCGATTCCGTCGTTATCGTAGTCGCCGACCACGGGATGACCGGGGTTGTTGGCGATGGGCAGGGTTGCTCCATCGGTAAAATTGCCGCTACCGTTACCGATAAGAATCTGGGGAGCAACGGGAGCGGTGCCATCAAAAGTTCGGGTGAAGAGCAGGATGTCGGCACTACTGTCGCCGCTGAAGCGGCCTACGAAGGGGACGGGGTCTTTCCGTGTGATCGAGCGTACGGGACCAGCCGTGAAGCCCCCCGAACCGTTACCAAAGTAAATTTTCAGCCAACGGACCGGAGCGCTATAGGTTCCGGTGTTCACGGTCACGGCAAGGTCGGGAAAGGTATCGTTGTTGATGAGTCCTTGGTCGTAGCCTTCGAGCTGACCCCCCACGCTCATGTAGGTCGTGTTGAAAGTCCCGTCGGGGTTCGCTAGCGCTAACATAAAACCTCGAGGTCCCGCCTCATCGTCGGCTTGCGATACGACGTCGGTCATTCCATCGGAATTGAGATCGATGGGAAGAACTCTTCCATACCGAGCGATCCCGACATTTTCGTAAGGGAGTCCGGTTATTGGAGTGGAGGGGATGAAGGATGGGTTTAACGTGCGACTGATGCTCTTGTCTGGAAGAACAGCCTTGAGCTCCTCTTGATCGAGAACAAGAACCTTGGCCGTTCCCGGGCTTGCCCATTGGCCCTGGCCAAGATTTTGAGGAGTCGGCGAGATTTCGGGCCGAAGAAGCTTGAGCCGCCCCTGTTGATGGAAAGTTCCTTCAAGACTGGTTTGGGCCAAGGTGGGCGCTGTGGCGTCTTCGGCAATACGAGTGAGGGTGGTGCCCACCAGCAGGAGGAGATCTTCCTTCCCGTTGGTGTCGTTTGGGACAAGGTTGTCGGCCCGCGTGCTGTAGGCCAGGCCTTTTTCGGAAAGGGTCGGGTAGAAAGAGTCGCCATTTCCCGCTTCATCAGAGGCGTTGCGTGACAAAAGCGCGGTGCGGTTCTCCGCCTGACTCCATCCGAAGATCTGCCAGTAGCCGAACTGCTGTGCGCTGTACGCGGCCAGACTTCCGTCGCTACTGAGCGTGGGACTTACGGCATCGCTGGTTTGCGTTCCCGCGAGCAGACTCAACTGCGCTGACCGGCGGTTGTAGAGGTAGATGTCGGCATGACCATTTGTGTCGGTCGGCAATAGAGCCGCTCGGCTCGAAAAGGCGATGGTGGAGCCGTCGGCCGAGATGGTGGGATCGAAGCTATCTCCATCGCCGCCTTCGGTCAGGCAGATGAATTTGTTGGCCAATCGATTCCACAGAAAGATATCCTCGTGCCTACCGCCGTGACCGGCGACGAGATTGGTGGCGGAGCTGGTGAAGACGACGAAGCGTCCATCAGCTGAGATCGAGGCTTGGCGACTGGGCCCGTCGGCTCGAAGAGTCATACCGTCGATCTTTCCTAAGAGAAGATCGCGAACGTAGATATCGCTATGACTGTTCTGATCGAGATCGTTTAGCTTACGAGCCGTACTAAGAACCACGTAACGATCGCTCGACCAGCTGCGTTCGGCCAACTCCCGCCGGAGTGGCTGAGCCAGAGTCGGATTGGGGTCGGGCCCTCCGGGCGTGGGGGTGGGTTCCGGAGTCGCGCTGGGGGTGGGCTCAGGAGTTGCGCTAGGTGTCGGCTCAGGAGTCGTACTCGGTGTGGGTTCAGGAGTTGCACTCGGAGTAGCGCTAGGGACGGGTCTGGTTGGAGCCGCCGTTGGATTGGGCCGCGGTGTGGATGGTGGATTCGGGGCCACAGCTGGGTTACTGGGAAGCTCGAAGGCAGCCTCCTCGCCGCCATCTCCGCCTCCACCACACCCTAAGAAAAGAGACAAAATGCACAGAAAACAGAAAAGTCTAAGTTCCCTCAACCACATACAACCAAGCCCCAAAGATGAATGTCTGCTAAAAAAATTCGGACTTGCAGTAGATATTACCTCTGGATAGTTCGCACAGTAGGTAAGCAAGTCCATTCGTCGGTTGGTCGCGATTAAGAAATTTTCCGATCGAAGTTTCGTTCGAAAAAACTTGGTTAGAATGCATGAAATCTTCTTTCAAGACATTTTTCCCTAGGAGACTTCCCCGTGTACAAATCGATCGATGGTTGGGTTAGCCCCAACCTCAACATGCCGATGAACATTGCCACTTACGGCCACGCCGGACGCACCTTGCTGCTGTTCCCGACGGCCGCGGCCGACTACCTCGAGCACGAGCGCTTCTTGATGATGGACGTGCTTGAGCCCTGGATCAACGCCGGTAAGATTCGTATCTTCTCGATCGGTGGTATCAACCGCGAGGGCTGGCTCAATCGCGAATGCCATCCTAAGGTCAAGGGTCTTCTGCAGCAGGGCTTCAACAACTACATCGCTCAGGAAGTCGTTCCTTACATCTGGCATCACACCGGCGGCGACCGCCACATTCTGACGGTCGGAGCATCCCTCGGAGCGTTCCACGCGGCCAACCAACTGTTCCGCCGTCCCGACCTGTTCGACGGCACCATCGCCATGAGTGGTGGCTACGATATCCGTGACTACTACGAGAGCTATGGCTATCACGACGAGAACATCTATTTCAACAACCCGGCCGAGTATCTGCCCAACCTGTGGGACGATTATTACCTACCGTTGTTGCAGAGCAAGCGTCACATCTACTTGCTGACCGGCTCCGGCAACTACGAGAAGCCGCAGGCGACCGTCAATCTCGCCGGGACCCTTGCCAACAAGGGGATCCCCGTTCACCTCGACGTCTGGGGCCACGACATGCCGCACGACTGGCCCACCTGGCGCGCCATGATGCAGCACTATGTCGGCGCCCACCTTTCTTAAAGCTCAATAACAAACAAAGCGGCCTGAACTCTTCACGGAGTCGGGCCGCTTTTGTTCGCACCAATCGGTTTAGTTCGGTAGAGGCTCGGTCTGGACCAGTCCCGAGGCGCTTGTTACCCGCAGCAGGGTGGGCACGTGGCGAAGCGACTCGATCTGAGAGCAAACTAAAGACAGCGCGGTATGGAGATACATCTCGCCATCAAAATCTTTTTTTGTCTCCACGAACGGTCCCGAGAATTCGACTTTGTAGGTGAACGGTTCCCGGCCGGCCTCTTGAACTTTGGCCACAATAGTGGCGCCGTCCTGTCCGGCGTGCTCGATCGCCGTATTGATGGAGAACGAGCGTTCCGGGTGGTTGCGGAGTTTGTAGACTGTCTGATGACTTGCCATGACCTGATGAGTTTCTAGACAACCTCAGGGATCCTGCCAGGTGAGATCTCCCGAGAATGGAACACCGATGGATGGATTGTCGTGCCGGTTGTGGAGCTTGTTGTATCGCTCCGTCAATCTCTTCACCGATTCCAGGCATGCCCGAGGGGAAGCCGGCGGGGGTTCGATGCGTCCAGCTCGATGAGCGGAATCGCTGCCAAATCTTTGGCCGGCCGGAGAGGCCTTCGGTCTGTCGTAATCTCCGCCCTCACCGGGAGATGTGCCGAGAGTCGGACGAGCAGGCCTTGCGGACGCTGATCCGGCTAGAACTCCTGACTCGCCCTTGATCGAAGCTCAACGCACCAGCTTCCCTTCGATCTCAAGGCTTGCCTCCAGCGGGCGAAGCTCTGTCAAGACGATGGCCGCGCTTGCCGTCACTGGAGTTTGTATCAAAGCCGAGAGCGGCAGCTTGGCGGCCAAGTTCTGTTGACGGGCCAGGCTTGATCCGAGTTCGCTCTCGAGTCGTGGGATCAGTTCGCGAGCCAGCTCCTCCTTGTCTCCCGGGAGTTTCTCGCTGCGGATGGTCAGACTCTCGATCTTGACATCCCAGTCCCAGCGACGCAGTCCATCCGACCCCGCTGGAGTCAGGCGAGGGCGAACGAAGCCCGTCGTGGACAAAAGCGGTTCCGTCCCGCTCAAAGGACCGGCCCGCCATCCCACGTCCACCACCAGGTCCTGGAAGCGGAACACCCCGTTGGAGTAGCCCGACTGAAGCGAGCGAAGAAAGACTTTCTCCACTTTGATAGAGACGAACAGAGCCTTCCCCACGGGAATAGGTGGGTTCGGAACAAACGGCTCACCAGGATCGAGGAAGTTGGTCACGCCGCGGCGGACCAGGCGGTCGGCGACGGTCGAGGAAAGCTGGAGTCGAAAGCTGTCGGGGGCCAGCGCTGGCGACATTCCCGAGGAGGTCGAGCCTTGCGCGCCCAGGCCTAATCGAAGAGTGCCGGGGGCGGAACGGCCGAGATACCAAGCGGGTTGCTCTTCGGCGGTAAGTAGTCCCTGGGAACGGAGGTAAGAGCTGACCCAGTCCAGATTGAGGACCGGCAGGCGGCGAGGCAGATAAGCTCTGGCCTGAGCGATAATGGTCGGGGTTAGGACGAAGGCGAAGGGAAGTTGTCCTTCCAGCTTTATCTCATCCCAGTTCGGCTCCAGATACAAGAGGTTGCTCTCGATCAAAGGGCGGGCGGAGATGACGAAGGAGGACTCGGCAAGCGCTCCTTGCCCGGCCATCCCCATCTCCACCGTACCCTCCAGCCGCCAGGGTCCGTCCTCGACCTCCGGAAGTAAGACCCGAAGTTGGGAGGCTTCCAGCGAAAGCAGCTGATAGCTGACTTTGAGTCCCGCCTGATCTCTTCCCAGGTCGACCGCGCTGTCGAGGAACCCTTGCGTCATCTCTAGCTCCAAAAGAGCTCCTCCCGGGAGACTCGAGTTCGGAGCAAGCGCTGGAAAGTCGGGCTGGGAGACAGCGACCGCGGGAGCGAGGTCGAGAACGTCCACGACCTGTAAAATCTTCTCGCCCGCGCCGATCACCACGAGGTCGAGCCAGCGCGACTCTGGACTTGCGACCAGGCGGCCGTCAGGTGATTGAAGCTGGTAGCCGTCGGATGAGGTCAGGGCTCCGGCCGGAACCTCGAACCTTTGGCGTCTAGCTCCTTGCGGCACGGAAACTGGAGGTGGAGCCAACTGCCCCAGGTTGAGCGTTCCTTCGGAGAAGCGCCCCTGCAGGATGACCAGACGACCGTCGAGACCTTTGAGGAAGTCGTTGGCGCCGTTGATTTTGTAAAGTTGGCGGCGCCCAATGGTTCGATCGAAAGAGGGCTCGGCGATGCCGTACCATCCGTACACCCTCGATTCGATCCGCAGAAGCCGGCGCTCCTCTCCCTTTTCGACCTGGGCCCAAGCGCCGCAGCTCAGATAGATAAGTAGTAAGGCGAATAATAAAGAAGCTCGTCTCACGCTGTTTCCTTTCGTAGGAGCAGAATGGCCAGTGGCAGCATCAGATGGATCGCCAGTAGCGGTAAAAGTATTCCGTTGATCGAGTCGATGGGTAGAAAATAGTCGGCGGTCACAAAAGGCATGCGGAGTTCGGCCAGCCGTTGATTGATCTCCGTCAGATAGCATAAACCGGTGAAGGTCCAGCGGGTGATGGCCGCTACCGAAATCCAGGTCATCGGGAAGACCATGGCCTCGGGTTTGACGAAGGCTCCAGAGAAGACCAACTGGAGGATCAAGACGACAGTCACAAGGGTGGTGGCCTGCTCGGCGGTGCCAGCCAGCGCCGAAAGGCATAGCCCCAGACCGGCTCCTCCCATGTAGGTCGCCCAAAGGAGAAGAAAGGCTGTTCCGATCTCTCCAGCGTCCCAAGGAATAGGGATCAAGGCTAGCACTGTGGCTAGAAGCAGGAAGATCGAAAGGAAGCCTTTGATGGCCAGAAGCAACAGTTTTGAGCCCAGATAGGTCGTGGGGAGAACGCCCAACAGCCGTTCCCGTCGATAGATGGAGCGCTCCTTGACCAATTCTCGACAGGAGTTGATCGCTCCGAAAAAGAGCGCGGAAACCACCATCATAAAGAGAAGTGTCGGCCCCTCCATAATGGGGAATCTCCCCTGGGCGTCTAAGGACTGGCTTAGCGCGAAGGTGTTCTGAGGAAACAGTTTCCCCAGCACGATGCCGACGATCGGGGCCTGCAACAGCAACATGGCCATATAGGAGCGGTCGGCCGTAGTGACCAGCAAGTCCCGTTCTAGGAGAAGTCTCAACTGGTGAAGCAGATGAGGACGAGGGCTGGGAGCTTGAACCGGAGGCTCGAGATGGCGAGCGGGAGGCCCCACGGGCTCGCTAAATCGCAGCTCCTCCCTGGTCTTTTCGGCCAGTTGAAGGCCTTTCTCGCAGAGCCATTCGGGGCGGGTCAGCAGGCGATAGATCTCGGCGAAGTCTTCCACCTCGAAGTGTTCCAGCGCTCCAGCGGGCTCTCCATGATAGACCGGATGTCCACCGGGAGCCAGAAAGAGCACTTTGTCGCAGAGCAAAATGTTGGCCGTGGCGTGGGTGATCAAGATGACGGTGCGACCTCGGCGAGCCAGATCGCGCAGGCTCAGCATGATCTCTTTTTCCAATCCGGGGTCGAGGCCGCTGGTCGGCTCGTCGAGAAAAAAGACCGAAGGGTCGCCCAGTTCCTCGGCGGCTAGAGCTACGCGCTTGCGTTCTCCGCCCGAAAGGCGCTCGATGGGAGTCTGGAGGCGATGGCTCAAGGTGACCTGCTCGGCCGCCATGCTGACCCGCCGGTCGAGTTCGGCCGGAGTGGTGCCTCGGGGAAGACGAAGGCGGGCGGAGAATCCCAGAGCGGTCGCTACCTGCAAACTGGCATGCACGATTTCGTCTTGAGGCACCCATCCGATGGAGTGAAGAAATTCGGGCGAGCTTCGAGGGAGACCCTGGTAAAGGATCTCGCCTTCCGTGGGTGAGATGAGGCCGGCCATCAGTTTCATCAGGGTGGACTTACCCGCGCCTGAAGTACCGACGAGAGCCAGGAAAGTGCCGGGAGCGACATCGAGATCGAGTTTTTCCAACAACGCTTGACCACTGGGAACGCGGAAGGTCACGCCTTGACAGCTGACCCGAAGACCTCGCCCCATAAAGTGAAGCTTGGAGCCGTCAAACTCCAGGTGATACGGCCCCACCGTCACTCGTTGGCCGGCGCTCAGAACCTCTTCGGAGATAGCCCTTCCGTCGATAAAGGTGCCGTTGGCTGACTGGAGATCCACCAGGCGAGTTCCCTCGAGTTTGGCGTGGAAGCGCGAGACTAGGGGAGAGTCCAGGACTAGACCGCAACTTGGGTCGCGACCTAGGAGAAGCTCGCTCACTTCGGCTCCTCGGGAAGTTTCCGGTAAGCCTCGACGAGCTCTTCTCGAGACTCGGCCGGTAGACTGTCGAGGGCTTCCCACAGGAGAGCGATTCGTGTCGGCTGGTCGAGCTCACCGCGCTGGCCGACCAGGGTCTCGAAGCGCCGTTGCCAGGGGGTCAGCAGCAAGGCGCTGGGACCCTTTTTCTCATGGCTTGCTCCGGGGCGGGCCAGGTTCGCCGTGTCGGCGATTAAGGTTGACCAGGCCTTGGCCACCAGGGGAGCCTTGCGGTCGAAGAGCTTCGACTCGCTCGGGGTGATGCGAAAGAGAAACTTGTCGGGCTCGTTCGGGACCTGCAGGTAGACCTCACAACTTTCGGGCAACTCACGCTTGAGGACAAGTTTTAGGACCCGCTTTTGAAAATGCGCTTCTTCTAGAACCGCGGCACACCACAACGCGCGATCTCGAGCACTTTCGCCTCCGGCGGCCGGGTCTGGGGCGGAAAAGGCGGCCACGGGACGGCCAAGGACAAGCACCTGCCAAACCAGCTGATTCTCGACCGCGGCGGGTGCCACTCCGATTCCGCTCCATAGAGCCGTCGGTGGGGGAGCGGAGACGGTCTCAGCGGGCTGCCAGCTTCTGGCCCAGGCGCCTAAGCCAAGCATGAGAAGAGCCACGAGCCACGGCCACAAGGGTCGGGAATGTGACTTCTCTTCCCAGACCACGCGGCGGGTAGGCGGAGACAGGCTGGTGCGCTCAGGAGCCGGCCCGGTCAGGAGCGCCTCCAGGGCTTGCCGCATCTCCACCGCGGAGTTGAAGCGGGTGGAAAGTCCAACGGCTCTGGCTACGATGTCATCGACGGCTGCCGGCAGGAGCGGATCGTGGACAGAGGGGACCGCGTCCTCGACCGAGGTGACGAGTTTTCCCGTAAGAAGACCCATCATCGTTAAACCGAGGGCGTGCAGATCTCTTTGCGGTAACCGCAGCAAGCTCTCCTCAGAGGGAAGGTACTCGGGAGTCCCGTTGTTCAAATCTCCCTCCCACGGTCCCGACAGAGGAGTCAGAGTGCTAAAGTCGCAGACCACGGCGCTCTCGTGATCGAGCATCAGATTGGATGGCTTGATGTCTCCATGCAGATATCCGGCTTGATGAAGTGCTTCCAGTCCTCGCAGAACGTCGATGCTCCAGCGGAGAGTCATTCGAAGAGGAACGCATCCTTTTTCAAAGTCCGCGCGACGGGCTTCCAGGTCGCCGCCGGAAAGTAGGGGATAGACGATGTAATGCTCACCTTCGGGGCTTATCCCGATCTCGGCGAATTGGCAGAGATGAGGGCTCGATGTGGAGCTCTTCAGTTGCTGGAGTTGAGCTTTTAGGGTGGAGGGGAGAGGATGGAGGAGGCGCTTTAAGGCCACCGTGTCGCCGCCCCCGACAGGCTGAGCGCGAAACACAGCTCCCGAGCTCCCTTCTCCGATCAACTCGACTAACTCGTACGATCCACAGGTTGTCACTTTCTAAGGCTTGGACCACCGAATGGAGGAGACCTTCGGCAGGCCGGCGTGAGTGATGCTAGAATCAAGTCTTGTAGGAGGGCATGAGACAACCGTATGCTGGATAAACTTAAAGGTCTACTCTTTACTCCCGATGCCGACTTTGTCGACTACAATGACGGCCTTGTGCTTTTTCGAACGGGACGAAAGCTTAAGGCTGAAACTGCCCGTGTCAATCTGCGAATGTCCTACGGCAAGGTGGTGGCCCACATCATCTTAGAGTCGTTTGACGAGTCGATGAATGTTTATCGAGCTAGGCTTCTCAACTATGAAGTCGTGACCGACCACCTCGGTCAGGAGAAACGCTCGGAGGTTCGTCTGCCCAAGGTGTTTCGAGTGACCTCGTCGGACCTGCCGGGTTACGCCGCGACCACCGAGGATATCTCCCTGAGCGGAGTTCGTCTAACAACCACCGCGCCGCTGGAGCGAGATCTGGATCTGGACCTCAAGATCGAACTCGACGACCCGGAGATCCCCCCGATGGTTCTTCCCGCCATCGTGAAGTGGACCGCCACGCGGGTGGACCAGGGGTTTCATTCCGGCTTAAAGTTCACAGGTCTGACTCGCCAACAAGAGAGGATTATCGAGAGATACATTAGTGAACGTATCGCTCAGGAGCGCAAACTGCATACCCTGGAGGGGTAGATGGTCAGCTCCCTTTATCACACGGCTATGAATATCGCGCCAAGGCTGACCCAGACGGCCTTGGTATTGACCCTTCTTTTCATATACGTGGTGGCGGTGGAGCTCAGTTTGCGTTTTGTGTGTCGCGTGCTTGGCGCGCCTAAACCGCCGTTCCTGGAGGCCGGCTGGATTGCGCTCTTTGCTTGTAGCGCTTTCAGCAACATTTTGGTGGCTATCGAAGCCCCCGGCTGGGCTTATTTTCTCAGTTTTTCATTGATTTCTTCGCTCGTCTACCAGGCCAAGATGAACTTGGAGTTTTTCCCCGCCGCGGTGATTGCGGTCTGCCAAATTACCTTTTTAGCGGTCGGGTTAGGAACGTTTATGGGACTGTACTACTATACCGGTATGGTCATTGAGCTCCCGTGGCTTTGACCTTTCTGTTTGCTGAGCAGGTTTGTCACCAAACGGCGCAAAGTCGCTTCGAATGTTTTCCGCGTTAGACACCAATCAAAAGCCTCCCGAGCGTGAGAAGGCGATCCTCGACCTTTGGAAGGAACGGGATGTGTTCGCGGCCAGCATCGCTTCACGCGAAAAGGCAGGGGCTCCCGAATGGGTGTTCTACGAGGGTCCGCCCACGGCCAACGGTAAGCCCGGCGTGCACCACGTCCAGGCTCGCGCTTACAAGGACCTTTTCCCTCGCTACAAGACCATGCGAGGCCACCTGGTTCGCCGCAAAGCGGGCTGGGACTGTCACGGCCTGCCGGTCGAGCTCGAGGTGGAGAAACGCCTGGGATTCGACGGCAAGGCCGACATCGAGAAGTACGGCGTGGAGCCGTTCAACAAGATGTGCCGCGAGTCGGTCATGGAGTACGAGCAGCTCTGGCGCGAGATGACCGAGCGGATCGGCTTTTGGGTCAACTTAGACGAAGCCTACATGACCATGACCAACAACTTCGTGGAGAGCGTCTGGTGGTCGCTCAAGGAGTTGTGGAAGAAAGACCTGTTGTACGAAGGGTACAAGGTCGTTCCTTACTGCGCCAAAGACGGCACGCCGCTGTCCTCTCACGAGGTCAGTCAGGGCTACAAGGACGTGGTCGACCCCTCGATCTACGTTCGCTTCCCCATCACCAACGGTGAAGACTACGGTTTCCCCGAGAACGCCGCGCTGCTAGTCTGGACGACCACCCCCTGGACCCTGCCGGGCAACGTCGCCGCGGCGGTCTCTCCCAGCCTTCGCTACGTCGTGGTCAACGACGAAGCGGGACCCCTGGTCTTGGCCGAGACTTTGGTGGAGAAAGTTTTCGGCGAAGGCGCCGTCGCCTGGGACGGCTTCGAACCCGTGTCGGGAGAAGAGCTCTCCGGCGTTCGCTATCACGCTCCGTTTGACTTCGTGCCGGTGGACGAGGGGGCCCATCGCGTCGTGACGGGAGACTTCGTCACCGCCGAGGACGGTACCGGAATCGTCCACATCGCGCCCGCCTTCGGCGCCGACGACCTGTCGATGGCGCGCGAGCACCAGCTTCCGGTGCTTCGCCCGGTGGACTCGACCGGCCACTTCTTGCCCGAGGCGAGCTTTTTGTCGGGACTCTGGTTTAAAGCGGCCGACAAGCCGGTGATGGAGGACCTGGCCAAGCGGGGACTTCTCTTTAAGAAGCTTGATTACGAGCACAGCTATCCTCACTGTTGGCGCTGCCGTAACCCCTTAATGTACTACGCCACCGACAGCTGGTTCATCAACAATACGGCGCTCAAAGAGCGATTGATCGAAAAAAATGAGCAGTTGGACTGGCATCCGTCCCACATCAAGCACGGGCGCTACGGCGACTGGCTGAACAACCTGGTCGACTGGGCGTTGTCGCGCAATCGCTACTGGGGAACGCCTCTTCCCATCTGGACCTGCGACGACTGCGGAAAGCAGCACTGCGTGGGCTCTTTTGAAGAGCTCGCTCAGATGTCGACTACCCCGCTCGACGTGAAGGCTCCGGATTTTGATCCTCACCGCCCCCACGTGGACCACATCTGCTTAAAGTGTCCGGACTGCTCCGGCACCATGCGACGGGTGCCCCCGGTCATCGACTGCTGGTACGACTCGGGCGCCATGCCGTTCGCCCAGCTGCACTATCCCTTCGAGAACAAAGAGTACTTCGAGGGCGCCGCCTTCCCGGCCGACTTTATTTGTGAGGGTCTCGACCAGACTCGCGGATGGTTCAACAGCCTGCACCAGCTGGGCGTTCTGCTCTTCGACTCCATCGCCTACAAGAGCGTGATCTGCCACGGTCTCATCCTCGACGGCGAGGGCGAGAAGATGAGTAAGAGCCGCGGCAACGTGGTCGACCCGTGGAGCATCCTCAACTCCGAGGGCGCCGACGCCTTACGTTGGTATCTCTACGTTTCGGCCCCCCCAGAGCTGTCGCGACGCTTCTCCATCGAACTGGTGGGTGAGACGGCGCGTCGTTTCCTGGGCACCATCTTCAATACCTACAACTTCTTTGTGATGAACGCCAACGCGTCCAAGATCGAGCTGGCCCAGGCCAAGCCGCCGGCCCAGCGCGACGCCTTGGACCGCTGGGTGTTGGCGCGATTGAACGCCCTGGTGAGAGAGGTCAGCGAGCTTCTAGACAACTTCGACTTAACCCCGGCGGCCCGCGCTTTGGACAGCTTCGTCGACGATCTCTCCAACTGGTACGTGCGCCGCGCCCGACGCAAGTTCTGGGAGGAGGAGCCGGAAGCGTTCGCCACGCTATGGGAGACGCTGGAGACACTGGCCCGCCTGTTGGCGCCGTTCATCCCGTTCGCGGCGGAGAATCTGTACCAAGGGCTCCACTCCTATCACGAAGCGCCCTTCGCCTCGGTCCATCTGGCCGACTGGCCGACCGCCGACACGGCCTTGATCGACGAGCCCCTGTTGGAGTCCACCGCGGTGCTGCAGAAGGTGGTCTCGCTGGGACGGGCGGCCCGCTCGGAAAGCGGCCATCGGGTGCGCCAGCCTCTCCCCGAGGTCCTGGTGCGGGTGCGCAACGAGGTCGAGCAGAAGGCGCTCGAGCAGTTGGCCGACCAACTGCTGGAGGAGCTCAACGTCAAGAAATTGCGCTTTTTGGGCAGCAACGAGGAGTTTCTCGAGTACGACCTCAAGCCGAACTTGAGGATCGTCGGACGAAAGTACGGCAAGCTGGTTCCCGCCCTGAAGGTTCGCTTGACCGAGGTCAACGGCAAGGAGGTCGCCGCGGCCGTGGCGGCGGGACAGACCTACACCATCGAGTTGGAAGGGCAGACCTTGCAACTCGAGCCGGAGGAGATCCTGGTGGAGGCCCGATCCCCGGGAGGGTACGCCGCGCAAGAGGACGGAGGCTACTTGGTCGCGCTTTCGACCGAGTTGACCCCGGAGTTGGAAAGAGAAGGCCTGGCCCGCGACATCGTTCGACACGTGCAAGAACTGCGCAAGGGGAGCGACCTGGAGATCTCCGACCGGATCGCTCTTTATGTTTGGGGCGAATCGGACATGCTCAAGCAGACCGTGGAGGAGCACCAGGAGACCATTTCCTCGGAAACCCTAGCGGTGTCCTTATCCTACGGCCCCGCGGTTCCCGAGGGAGCATTTCGTAAAGAGGTTGAGCTCAAAGTGCCGGAGCTCTCATTTTTGCTGGTATTGCGCAAGATCGAAGGGGAGTCGCCTTGAGCCGAGCCCGTTCTTCGAAGTCCGCGCGGGAGGCCAGCATCGAGCTCGACATTCGGGATCTCGGGCTCGATACAGCGGCTTACGCCACCGACGAGCTGGACTTCGTGGTCACGCCGCGCCCTTTGCTTCTTCGTAACACGCTGGTGGAAAGGGCCAAAGCCTGGGTCGGACACGATTTCTCGGGGCAAAAGACCGAGCAGTGCGCCAATTTCGTCCGCCGCGTTTTGGCCGAATCGGGACTCCGGGTGGCGGCGGCGGTTAAGCCCTTCGATGTTCACCTGACCGGCGACTTACCCCAAGGTCCGGCGTTCGCCAACAGTTTTTTCTCTTCCGCCAACGGCCAACTCTTGGGTTATGCGGAGCTACAGTCTGGTGACCTGATGGCCTTTCGCGATACCTACGAAGGTGACTTCCCCAAGGGATGCATCACCCACGTGGGGATCTACATCGACGATGACGCGATGATCGACCGCTCCACCGCCGGCGAGCCTATCCGCCGCCAGGCGATGGACGCCTGGTGGAAGGAACGCTTCGTGGTCGGCCTGCGACCCAAAGATCTGTGTTAGCAAAAGTGGAGAATTTGTAACACTCCGTTCACACGTGGCCAGCTCGATCGACATTTTTGCTGGAGCAGTTCCGCTTAAATGCTGATATCACTCACTCAAGGAGATACCAGCTATGAATATCGGGAACAATAACGCCATCCAGGGATACAGCCGTCAGAGCTACGCCGCGGGTCAGGGCATCGAGCGAGCCGCTCAAATCGCGGGCAAAGTTGCAAACCAAATGACCGAACCTGGCCAGTGGAACGATACCTACACTCCCAGCAGCTTTCTGGCTCAGACCCGTAATCCTAGCTACGGACTTTTCTCGTCCGACTACGGAACTCAGGGATACGCCGTCGACGTCAACGGCAATGGGCGCTATGACCGCGGAGTCGACGGCGTCCTCGTTCTCGACTACAACGGCGATGGCAAATTTGATGACGCGGAAGTGAACGCCACAGGCTTCATGATGCGCTCGATGACGGGCAACTACGACTTCAACAATGACGGGAAGGTTTCCGCCGAGGAGGCTAGGGCCGGGCAGCACCATCGGGCCCACTTTGCCCAGTTGGACCTCAACCGGGACGGTCGCCTGAGCAACGAGGAGCTCTCGCGTGGAAACTTCGGAGTTTGGCAGGACACCAACGGGGACGGTCAGGTCTCCACCTACGAGAAGTTCTCGGTCTCGAGCATTTCCGTCCCAAAGGGAGTGGGCAGGGTGGACGGAGTCGACCCCTACCACGGCCGGGGTCAGGTCAGCACCCGCGGCTGGAACGAAACCGAGCAAGAAATCATGTCCAGACTTTCTAAAATGGTGTGGTAACACTCGGCATCGGCCAGGACCGAGTCGTGCCGGGCAACGGATGCCCGCGCGACGCGGTCCTGGTCTTGAAGAGCGCCGAAAGTGTTTCAGCTCTCTTTGAGAGCCATCCCGTAATCTGGCGGCATGACAATCTCTCAACCCGTTCGTCGAGCTTCCTGGAGCGATCCGGCCTCGCCTCACCCTTCGGTCCGCTTCTCCCCCTCGGCGACTATCGACGAGGTTGCCGATACGCTGGAAACGATGTGGAGTGAGCGCACTCAGGGAGAGCACAAGGCTGTCGTCTTGATCCCCACCGAACGCTCTTGGAGGCCGGTCAAAGAACAGGACGATGTGCTCGAGATTGCCGATGCCGTGATGGACGCCGGTGGACTGCCCAGGCTGACCTACGTCGACGCGCCACGGAAGGAGTACGATGCCCTCGCTATTCCCGGTGGGATCGACGTGCATCCCGAGAACTACGGCGAGGTCATCGGGCCCGGAATGGACCCGAACGAACCCGACCGCTCTTTCGATCAGCTCGAGATCGGACTCATCCGCGACGCGGTGGACACCGGCAAACCCCTGCTCGGACATTGCCGAGGCTTTCAGATCACCAACGTGGCTTTGGGCGGAAGCTTGATTCAGGATATCCCCACCGAGTGGAACGGTCGCGAAGGGTTTGAGACGCCCAGTCGAATCGACCATCGGCCCGAGGCCAGTCGTCACGATTTCCTGGCGCGTCACGACGGCGTCCAGCTCATTGTCACCGAGCCCGGATCCAATCTGCACTCTCTGGTCGGCGAGCTTGACTCGGTCAACACCGTCCACCATCAGGGCGTCAAAGACCTCAGTCCGCGCCTGGAGGTGACAGCCTGGGGTCTCGACGGGATGGTGGAGGGGGTCCAGGTCAAGGGAGCCCCGCACCAGCAAGGCTACCAGTTTCACCCCGAGGCGCTACGTTACGGCGACGCGCGTTATCAGGGCCTCTACGACGGACTGGTCGACGACGCCGCCGCGTGGCGGGCCGCTCAGTCGAAAGATTGACGTTCGAGACGTTCCGTCCCAAGGCGCCGGAGGTCGCCGACGTTTTGGGAGCGGTGTTGTGTGGACCCGAGCTTGAAAAACAACCTTAGAGATGAACAAAAAGTTAACGTCTGGTTAGCTTTTTGATAATGCGGGACTGTTACCGTTTAGAGCATGGCCTTCAACACCGGATTCCCGTCTTTCCAGTTGCCTCCGCTTCCCTTCGACCGGGCGCGAGCGCAGCAGCCTCTGCCGGAGGTTCCCCAGAATCCCGAGCGCGGCTCGCTGGTGATGATCGACGGCTTCCACGATACCTATGAAGGAGCCGCGCACGGAAACGTCGGTGCCTACGCCGCGCGACAGCACGGTTTCCGAGGTCAGATATACGCCGAACCCATCGGAGGAGACGTTTCCGGCCCGAGCCGGCACGGCGCTCAAAGAGATTTCCTTAGCACACAGCCTAGAACGCCCGCCCAGGCGCGCCAAGCCGTCAACGATATCGCACGCTACTGGCCGCAGGAGAACTTGCGTGAGGTGACGGCCGACCTGGACAAGATTCGAGGTCGCGGGCTGCGCGACAGCGCCGTCAACATCTCCTACGGAATTCATCCTCAAATCGTCGCGGACGACCTCTACCGCCAGGTCCGCACCGCACCGCAGACTCCTCCCACGGGGGCCCTCGCCAACCCGCGGCAGTATCAGTTCGCGCAGAACGTGTTGCGGGGATACGGTATAGACCAGAGTCGGTTTTACAGCAACGACCCCCAGGTTTCAGGCCCGGAGCGACTTCGTCTTCAGCAGGAGTTGCTCAACGCCGCTCAGCAGGGAAATAATTCCACCGAGGTAAGGGAGGCGCAGGGCGACTACAGGCGGGCCGTCCGAGAACTCGAGGCCAATAATAACTCCGTGGTAGTGAGCGCTGGAAACCAGCATCAGTTGCTCCAAGGTTGGGCCAATGACGCCAACGGATTGCGGGTTCAGGCCGCTCCGAACTCCAACCACAATCTGTACGCTACGCCCGAGGTGACCAATGTCGGCGCCACCCGTTGGCTGAACAACGGGACCGAGCAGATCGCTCCGTACAGCACGCGCGATCCCGGCATCGACATTTACGCCAGCGGTAGCGTCGGTAACGGGGTGAATCAGAATCGCATGAATACCTGGGGAACCTCCTACGCCGCTCCCCGCGTCGCGGGTGCTATGGCCAGCCTTCATGGGAACCATCCCGGCATGCCCTCGGGAGCGGTGGAGAACCTGATGCGCAACCGCCTGACCCACGAGCTTGGACCAGAGCGGGTGCTCGATTTCGGGCTAGCCGAAGAGTATATGCGTCAGGGGACGTTCTAAACGACGCCCTTGGACACATCCTCGCGCAAGCGGCGTAGTTCCAATGCGTAGCCTCCGCTTAGGATGGGGAATCGACACCAGGTTTTTGGATCGAGATTCTGGTCGTCGAGGTGGAACGACGGTGCGTACCTTTCGCGTTTCCATTGATTTCGGGTGAAAAGGCGGAAGAAGCGGTCCACCCATCGCTGGCGCTGCTCGGAGCTGCTTTGGGGAAACTCGACTTCGAGACGTTGGTAGCAGCCCTGCGGATCGACTTTGTCCCGGATGGCCAGGCGCTGAATGTAGTCGAGAACCGGATACGGCATCAGGTCATCTTCGTCGGTTTGTCCCGCTTCGCTCGGACGTAGTTCGGCCGTGGGCGCCTGGACGTTGATGGCCGAAAGTGCCGGGACAGGCTGATAACCTTGGGGTCCCTCGGACTCCATCCAACGCAGCCAGTGGCGAAGAAAAGCCTTGTCGATCCCCGCGATGGGAGCCAGACCGCCCGACGTGTCGCCGTCCATGGTGGCGTAGCCCACGGCCGCTTCCGAACGGTTGGAGGTGGACAAGAGAAGACCTCCGGTCACGTTGGCCATCATCCATGGCCCGGGAGCGCGCACACGAGCCTGGATGTTCTGAAGCGCGACGTCGTCGGTCTCCCAACTCAAAGGGCGGCCCAGCGCGGCTTCGGTGTGCTGGCGGTACTCCTCCACCAGATTACCCACGTTCCATTCCACGTGATGGCAGCCCAGCGCTTGGGCCAGAGTCGCGGCGGCCTGCCGGGTCACCTGACCACTGTTGGCGGTGGCTTGATAGATAGTGACCAGAAGTTGCTCCATCCGCCCGGCGAAGCCGCGCCAGTAAGCCATCTTGGACATGAGCTCCTCGGGCTCGAGCTCGTTGGCCATCCGCTGAGCCATATGGTGGATGAGGACAGCGCAGGCGGCCGAGTCGGCTCCGCCCGATAAAGAAAGCACGAATCCGCGTGAGTAGCTCTTTCGCATGTAGTCGAAAAGACCAAGCGAAACGGCGCGCACGAACTCCTCTTCCTTGGCTTGCGGTCCACGCTCCCAGTCTTGTTCGAGAACTGGGCGGGATTGAGGAACAGCCGGGTTAAGGAAGGTGAAAGGAACCTCTACCGTGGGGTGGGCGTCGCTGGAAAGTTGGGGGCGAAAGCTCGCCGTACGGGCTCGGGTGACTCTGGTCTTGGTGATATCGACCACGGCGCTGGTCAGGTGCCAGTCGCGCATGGAAAAACGTGGACCGCGAGCCACGATTTCTCCTCCGCTGGCCAGAAGCGCTCCACCGTCGTAGATGGCGCGGCCGGCCTCATTCCCATTAAGATTGGCGTAGACGTAAGCGACCGCGAACGCTCGCGAGCCCTCGACCACGAAGCGTTCGCGAATCTTCTGCTTGCCGAAAGCGAAGTGGGAGGCGCTGGGGTTTAAGATCACGTCGACCGCGCGTCCGGCCAGACGTCCCCCGGGCCGGTCGGCCACCCAGGCGTCTTCGCAGATTTCAAAACCGAGGCGTAGCGTTTCACCCTGGCCTAGCAAGACGAAGGTCAGGTCGCCTAGAGGCAGCGGTCCGTCGGGAGAGAGCCATTCCGCGCGAACGCCGGCAGGCCATGCCTTGAACCAGCGCGGCTCGTAGTGAATACCGTCCCCGGCCAGATGTTGCTTGGCCACCAGGCCCACGACCTCGGTATCCACGACAAGGGCGGCGGCGTTGTAGACCGCTCCTTGATGCCAAATAGGGAGGCCGAAGTTCACCACCATTCCGGCCGTCAGAGGAAGGAGTTCGTTAAGCATGCGCCAGGATTCTTCAAAGGTCGAGGGAGCATGAAAAGCGTCCTCGCAGCCATAGCCGGATAGGCACAGCTCGGGCAAACAAAGGACCTCCAACGATTGGCGTGCGGCCTCGGTCAGAACTTCTTGAAGTCGAGTCAGGTTCCCATCCCAATCCAGAGGGGTTTGATTGAGTACGGCGGCGGCTATCTGAACGTTCACGCGGTTGGCTTCTCTCGGCCAAACTGGGGGGCCTGCCCGCTTGATGGAAAGGGTGTCAAGAACAAGGGTCGTAGTCCGGGCCATGCGTAAGGTTCATTCGGTCACCCTGGCTTTTGTCGCCCTCTTCTGTCTTGTTACGTCCACCTGGGCACAAACCAGGGATTCCATGCTTCAATTTCAGCTCAGCGACCAGCTTAAACAGAGCGCGGTGAAATGGAATAGGGGCGACCTGTCGGGTTTTATGGAGGACTATCTTCAGTCGGAGGACCTCACTTTCACTTCCGGTGGCCAGACTCTGCGCGGTTACGAGAATCTGAAGGCTCGCTATGAAAAGAATTATGGCCAGACTCGTGACAGCATGGGACAGCTTTCTTTTTCCGATGTGGAGGTCTGGAAGCTTTCCGAGGCACGAGCGCTAGTGGTGGGTCGGTGGAAGGTGGAGCGTCAAGAAGGTGGAGGCAGGTCGTCAAAAGAGGGCGTCTTCACTCTGGTGATGGTGGAGCAAGGCTCTATTTGGAAGATCTTCCACGACCACACCTCGATTTTGGACCGACGTTGAGGTTTCTTCATGCCGGATCGGTCGGCGTGTTACAACATGTTCATAACGAAACCGATCTCGTCTGCCATTATGTCGGTGGAAGAAAAATATGTTCTAGCTACTGGGGCGGGAAATTCAGTGTTCGAGTTAGGACTCGTTAGGAGTTAAGATAATGTATAAGGTTAATAGTAAGGTCATGCACGCTCTCCACGGATTGGGGACCATCGAGAGCATCGAGGAGAAGACCATTCTCGACTGTGTATCGACTTTCGCTGTCGTCGCTTTCGATAAGATGCAGGTTATGGTGAACCTGGACAGCCGTCACAGTTCCATTCGGACGCCCATCGGCGCCGAAGAAGTCGAAGGAGTTATGGACCACCTAAAGTCCTGCACCCCCGACTTGCCCAGCAATCACAACCAACGCCACAAGACCATTCTTGAGCTGATCAAGAGCGGTGATATCAAGAAGCTTTGCCTAGTCGTCAAAGGCCTCAGTCAGCTAGCCGACAAGCGCGCCCTGGCTTCCCGCGACGCCAAGGCTCTCGAGCAGAGTCTGCGCCTGATGACCGAGGAGCTCGGTCATGCCGTCGGCTGCGAGCCGGAGTCTCTGGTCGAAACTTTGACCCAGGCTTGCCTCGAGAAAGAACTCGTCACCGCCTAATTCGCGCTATTCAACGGTTCCCGCACCGAAAAGCCACCCGGAAACGGGTGGCTTTTGTTTGTTGGGAAATGCGGTTGGAGAGATTTTTTCTTATCGGAAGATTTGGCTCTGAAAAAAACTTGCCCATTCCAGTTCTGTACCACCTGCTTGGACTAGATTCCGTTGTGACGTGGAGCCCGATGTAACTCACGGTCAGGAAAATAACCAAGTATTGCTAGAACAGATGTTACAAATCTGTTATGTTAATCGGGGCTTTTGGCAATATTTACCAGAATCGTATCCGGGGGCAGTTATGCGTAATCGACGGCGGGGTTTTAGCCTTTTAGAGTTAATGATAGCAATCTCGTTGGGAGTGCTGATCATGACGATGGGCTTTTCCGGCTTGAATAAGGCGAGAACGTCGGGGGGGTCCCGGGGATTAGCGACCGCGGTCGCGGGAGAATTTCGTTTGGCTCGCGAGAAGGCCATAGCTAAGGGTAGTCCGGTGGCTGTGGTCATCCCAGGCGAGATTTCACAGAGCCTCTTTTTCTTAGAAGGAGAGACGACACCCTCGGTTACCCGTACGGTCGACTATTCAGGAGATTACCCATATGGCGCCCTGACGGCCGCCACTTATCCTGGTCCCACATTTGGCGGCGGTTCTGAAATGCCGGGCTCCAAGGCTCTCGCCTGGAAGGACCGGCTCGACGTTTGGCTTCCCGATGAATACGCCGCTTACAAAGTCTTTATGTTCATTCCCAACGGTTCGGTTATCACTAGGAACGTCTCGGCCGCGGATGGGACCTATCGAGTCGTGGTAAGTATGGGAGCCGAAGTGGATAGTGGAGTCCTCAAGGCCGTGGGAGAGCCTCAGACAGTCGCTATCTCCGCCAGCGGTGCTGTCGAACAGTTCGGACGTCTCTTAGGAAACACGGGAGGTGTTCGGACGCAGGGCGCGACCTTGCCTAGTGCCTTGCCGGGGCCGGTTTCGCCTCGCAGGCCTGGGGAATTGCCAGCGAGTATAAACCCTCCTGTTGTTACTCCCAAGGCCGAGATGGTCGATGGGAGATTGGCTCACGTCTTGGATAAGGGAGAGTATCTGACTCTCGAGCTCTTCGCGCATTCTAATGACGGAAGAGCTCTATATGCTAGCTGGAATGACACGCCCCTTTCGAAAACCGGCAGTCAGTACCACGGTGCTTTTTCGGTACCTGGAGCAGCCCGAGAACGAATGGAGTTTTATCCAGAATTTGACACCGACGGTGATGGTGTTATGGAAGCGAATGTCTGGCGTTCTGTCTGGACTTGGACTCCGCCGCCGGCTGCTGAGTCCGGAGACCAATACCGTCTAGATGTGGAAGTCACCGACGCGGAGGGTACGGTGAAGGCTGAGCTTCGTAAAGAGGAGCCGGTGGTCATATCTCCCCCTGGTGAGATTGTTTTTGAGAGCAACCGGCATGTTGAGAGTAACCCGCATGGTCGATGGCAACTGTTCACCATGAAGGCGAACGGAAAAGATGTTCGTCAACTGACTGAGGGCAATCACGACTACCGTTGTGCCTCAGCCACCGCCGATGGAAAGATGATCGCGTTTCAGCGAGGCTATAACGAAGTGTGGGTGATGAATACCGACAAGACTGGTCAGACCCGAATCAGTACCAACGGATACCTTCCGTGTATCAGTCCGACCGGAGGAGCCATCGCTTATATGCGTGATGGCGGGCCTCATGGCGCCCAAGTTGTCGTGCAGCGTTTGGACCGAAGTTCCACGGCTATGGTCGTGAAGGATACCGCGAAGACCGCCGTAATGGGGGCTCCAAATCCTTCGAATCGTTTAGCTTTCAGCGGTAAGGGTGATTGGGTTTACTATACCGCTCCTGACAAAAGGAGTGTCTGTGGGACGGAACTGAGTTATGCGGGGGGCGGGCTGTCCGAGGTTCGTACCAAGAATGGAGCGGATGTGCCGAACATCGCGCACCACCCTGAAGTCGGAGGGATCTTCGCGGGCCTCCAAGGTCAAGTTTACTATCACGCCGACAATGACGATCCCTATTTTGGGCGATATGAAACCGGGGATGCGAGCACGGGTGGAGGCGAGCCTGGCGCGGTCGGAGGGAACTACCGTAGGAGTGTTAACCAATCCGAGGCCTATCCCGCCATCTCTCCGAACCAAGACGTTTTGTTGTTCTGTGAATTGCGGGGCGGAAGTTATCAGATCTTTAGCGTGCCGATAGGAAGCTGGGAGAGCGCCAATTCTGGAGTGCCTTTGACTAAAGAGACGGGAGAAGGCGAAAATCTTCGTCCGGCTTGGATCCGACAAGAGAAGGCCCTTTAGTGCGAGACCGGATCCGGCTCGGGAAGACAGGGGTCTCTCTGGCTGAGGCTATCGTCGCGTGTTTTATATTGACCGCAGCGATGGCTGTTAGCGCCGCTCTTTACCATTCGGCCCTGAATCATTCCGTTCGAATCGATAGATTGCATCGCGCCTCCAGAGCGGTCGACCGGCGTATTGAGGAGATTCGGGCTTGGTCACGGGACGCGCATGGAACCAATGGTGTGCTTTCGTTTGACCAAGGGTGGGACAGGTTTTTGCCGGAGAAAGTGGACCCTGAGTATCCAGAGATGAGTGTCTCGGTCAGTATTGATGATCATGGACTTCTCTCGCCCTCGAGCGCCTTTGAAGAAGTCAGATTTGCCGCGCAGTCGGACAATACTGTGGCTCACACAGCAAAGAACGAGAAGCGAACTTTGCACGAATCAGCCAAGTTGCTTGTCGTTACTGGGAAATGGGGGGAAGGACCGAAGGACAGAATTGTAGCGAGGTTTTTGCTCGCGGATCCCGTGAAGGATTACGGATGGACGTCCGACCAAGCGTATAGGGCTGTCGAATTCTCAAATGTCCCCGCGTCTCTGGCTCGTGATAGAAGCGCGACCATAATCGCGAAGATCGTGGACAGAAATGGGAGAGCCGTCAAGAACGCTGTGGTTTCGTGGTATATTGACCCCGCTAGCCTGGGGAAAGCTTTGGTGGAGACCCATCCGAGTCGTTCGGACCGTGTCGTGCTAACGAATGTCGTACAGATTGATTCCGACCCTGACGTGGAGGGATACGAGCTGACCACTCACACAGGAGGATGGGTTCAGGTCGTCGCCCGAGTCAGGCTGGGAGGTATCGAAGCCGTGAACAAGACCGCGCGAATTGAGTTGGGTCTATGACGAGGCATAGGCGGATCCGAGGCTTCACCCTACCAGAGTCACTTTTGGCCCTCTTTCTTGTGGGGTTGGCAATGGGTTTTCTAGGATTACTGTTTCAGAAGTCGTTTAACATTCTCCGGGTTCTCGATGATAAAGAGCGCGCCAGACAAGCAGGGCGAATGGGGTACGACAGACTCTCCAGTGAATTGCGTGAAGCCACGGAGTTGCTCCGATTGAACGAAGTGGCTGAGTTCAGGAAGATCAATCCCCAAGCTAGAATGGTTGATCCCCCGGAGGCGCCCATCGACCCGCCGGCGTCGTGGTCATCTCCACCAGCGTGGACACCGCTCGATGCCTATCCGGAATCCGTTCGTATGACAGTTCTCTATACCACCTCGGATGAAGCACTCTATCGGACCGTGACGGCGGCGGGGCAGATGACGAGGCAGCTTATTGTGGAAGGCGTGAATTCTTTCGTCTGCACTTCAAACCCAGACAATCTCGGTGAGGTAGAGATTGTGCTCTCTGTCAAAGAGGATAAACGAGTGTCGACGGTGAGCGGTCGGATTCTATGTCCCTGCATTAAGGAAGAGTTCAGATGAGAGTTTCCCCGGCCCAGCGTGGATTTCTCCTTATCGCTAGTCTTATGATCACGATGGTTTTTCTAGTGACAGGCTTGGGGATTATGAGCGCGCAAGCTTCGCGTTATCAGGCATCAGCTCGAGTGGTGGAAGGAGTGCAAGCGAAGAACGCCGCCCTTTCAGGCCTCGAGGATGTGCGAGTCAAACTTGCCAAGGACGTTCAGTTTCCGCCGCGCAAGAGCAAGAATAGGGGGCAGACCAAGTTTGCCTATGGTGAAACGCTTTATAGTGGCGGTAGTGATATTAATACTCAAGTGACCTATTCCGTGGTGGTTGATTTTGAGCTTGAGCGACAATGTCAGTTGAACAATCCTGACCCCGACTTGGTCCAATGGCTACCTTACCGCTGGGGGGTTTACCGAATCACCGTGAGCGGATATGTGGGACCTCGCGATAACCCCATAGCTCAGTCATTGCTGTACGCGGAATACGATATCGGAACGGGTCAGTTTATCCGCTTCGAGGATCGCAGTAGTCTGTAGAGTTTAGGGCCTGTCAACGTACATCTTATTTCTTGACAGGTCCTTGGCTGAGGCGGCAATAGGCCTGAAGGAAGATTCGCAGGTCTTCCTCGTCGCTGTAGAAGTGAGGTGAGACGCGCAGTCCACAGTCCGGCCGGTAGTCGACCACGATCTTTTGCTCACTTAAGGCCTTAACCGTTTCGTTTCCGCCTCGGCCTTTGGGAGGTTCAAGGCAGAGCATCCCATTTCGCGATGCTGGGTCGTCCGATGAAAGGACCTTGGCGCCTCGCTCCAGCAAAGCCAGGCGTAGGAATTCGGTGAGCTGAATCGAGGTCTGACGGATCGCCTCTGGACCGAGGTCGGCGATCAGTTCCAGTGCCGGGCGACATGCGTAGAGTGCGGGAACATTGGGGGTCCCGGCCAGGAAACGCAACGCGCTATTTCGAGGTTCACCTCGGGTGAGGCTCTTGTCGTAATCGAAAGGGTTCTCCAGGCCGAACCAGCCGGTGAGCCGTGGTCGAAGGGTCGGCCAGTAGTCGGGGGCGAGCGCTAGAAAGCCCGCCCCCGGCCCTCCACAGAGCCATTTGTGGCATCCCCCCACGATAGCGTCCACCCCGCTCCTCGGAGCGTCGAGCGGCACGGCGCCCAAAGTTTGATAGACATCGAGAAGCAGTCGTCCACCGACCGCATGAACGACCCGACTGAACTCTTCTAGCGGTGGACAGAGCGCGCCGCTGCGAAAATAGGCATGACTGCAGACCACCAGAAGGGTTCGCTCGTCGAGCTCCTTTTCAAAAGCTTCCAGCGCAATGGTGCGGCCGTCGGGAGACGGGATGATTAGGACCTCGGCTCCCAAGTCATGTTGTCCCATCCAGAACGGAAAAGAGGTGGTAAACTCGAGTTCGCTGAGAAGAATCCGCCGGCGGCTTCCTCGGTAGTCGAAAGCCGAGGCCAGCGCCGCCATCCCTCGAGTGGCGTTCTGCAGGGGGCAGATAGAATCGGCGGGCCAGTTCAAGAGCCTTCCCAGATTCTCTTGGAAGTCGGTCACGGATTGCCAGAAAGGGCCATCCCATGCCTCGATGCCCTGGGTGGCCCAATCGTCGTAGTAGGTCCGCAGAGCAGTTTGAGTTTCTCGGTGCACGGCTCCCAGGCTGTGAGAAGCCAGATACGTCTTCTCTCGCAAAATGGGGAAACACTCGCGATGCAGCCCGCCCAGGTTTACCAAACGTCCGCGTCCTTCTTGAGATAGGTGCGAACATCCCAGAGGTAAGGAAAACACTTTCGGCCCGTCGTGCTGCGCAGGTAACCGACTCCCTGCGAACCGCCGGTTCCCCGTTTAAAGCCGATGGTTCGCTCCACTACCCGCACGTGGTGCTCTCTCCACAGGTCGAGCTGCAGATCGAACTCGACGAGTGTCTCGCTGAGAAGATACAGAGGCAAATTGCTATCGGGGTTCTGATAGATGGTGATAAGGGCCGCCATCACCTGTTTTTCAGCCTCCGCGTCGGGTCCCTCGAGATCATTGAGCTCGACCCTCACCTGATTGGGCAAGGTTTCCGGAAGCGGATACCCCAGATCGCGAAGTAGCGAGAAATAGGTTTCATTGAGGGACGGCTCGTCAAATCGGTGCTGGAGTCTCTCGGCCAGGTGAGGCTGCGAGGCGAAGGCCTTGATGAAGCGTTCGTTTTTCAGGCCGGCCACAAATTCCACCTCGCGGAACTGGACCGATTGGAAACCGCTGGCCGGATTGAGCTTATCTCGGAACTGTAGAAACTCCGCCGGCGTCATCGTCTCCAACAGATGGATCTGCTGAACCAGAAGCTTCATGATCTCGAGAACTCGTTTCATGAAATGATGAGCTCGCAGAATCTTACCGGCGCGCATGCTGGCCCGAGCCGAATCCATCTCGTGCAGAATCTGCTTGAACCATAGCTCGTAAGCCTGATGGATGATGATGAACAGCAACTCGTCGTGATGGGGCGGGTCGGTGCTTGTGACCTGCAGGCTCAAAAGCTCCGGAACCTTCAGGTACTCACCGTAAGTTAGCCCATCTTGGGAACGTGGAACAGATGGAGTCTCTTTCATCTTCTCAACTTTAGGACCGCTTATCTTTAAACCTGCGCCCGAACAGGATATACTCGGCCGTGCCCTCTAAGAGTCGAATCGATAAGGAACTGGTGGATCGCAAGCTGGTGGAGAGTCGAGAGAAGGCTCAGGTGTTGGTGATGGCGGGGCATGTCTATGTCAACGGCCAGAAGGCCATCAAGTCTTCGCAACTGATCTCGACCGAGGCCGAACTCGAGGTTCGAGGTTCGGAATGCCCTTATGTTTCTCGTGGAGGTTGGAAGCTCGAAGCCGCTCTTGACGGGTTTGGGATCGATCTCAGCGGACTCAGGTGCCTCGACCTTGGCGCGAGCACCGGTGGCTTCACCGACCTCATGTTGCAAAGGGGCGCCGCCTCGGTGACGGCGGTCGACGTGGGCAAGGGTCAGCTTCATTGGAAGCTGAGACAGGACCCCAGGGTGGAGGTGCGAGAGAAGACCAACGCTCGTTACCTCAAGCCGGAGGATTTTTCGCGTCCGTTTGACTTTCTGACGGGCGACCTGTCCTTTATTGGGCTGGAGTTGATTTTGCCCGCGGCCTTCGCCCTGGCCAGTGATTTGGCTTTCGCGGTCTACCTCATCAAACCTCAGTTCGAAGCAGGGCCGCGTCAGGTGGGAAAAGGCGGCGTAGTTCGAGACCCGGCTGTCCATCGTGAAGTTCTCGAGCGGGTCTTGGGTCGAGACTATGGACACGACTTTTGCCCAACGGGTCTTCTAGCTAGTCCGATCAAAGGGCCGGCGGGAAACATCGAGTACCTGGTCCGGTTCGAGCGACGGAAATGTCAACCGGAGCGGATCGACGCGTTTCGACTCGGCCACAGTGTGGAACGTGCTTTAGATATGGTCATCAAGGAGTGGAGCGGTGAATAAGGATGCCCGTATTGGGCTAGTGACCCTGGTGGTCCTGAGCTCCTTACTCCTTTTTAGCTCGCTGCGCGCGCGCGGAGTTGTCTCCTTCGGAAGGGAGCAGGGCCTGATCTTCACCCAGGTTCATGGCTTGCGGGAAGGAGACGTCGTAACGGTGGGAGGGGTGCCCGCGGGTAAGGTGGTCTCGATCGATTTTGTCCCAGACGATCTGCAGAAAGCGCTGGCTCCTGTGACGGGCGGCGTGGAGTTGGTCCGCGCGAATGTCGTCTTTGACAAGTCGCGAAAGATTCCGAAGGAATCAACTTACACTGTTTTCACCGATATGAATGGAATTCGTCGTGTGGAGATCACGGTCTCTCCGAGTCAAGAAAATATCGAGCCGGGCGAGACCTTCTTCGCCGAGGAGACCACCCGCCAAGAGGACCAACTCCAGGCCACCATCGGCACCTTCACCAAGTTGGGCCGTCAGACGGAGAAGCTAAGGGAGATTCTCTCCGATGAGGATTTTCGTTTGCGCACCCGAGATACCGCGTCCAACCTTCGTTTCTACAGCCGTGAGCTTCGCGCGGCCAGCGCCCAAGCTCCCGAGCAGCTCCAGGCCTTCGAGGAGGAACTCAACACCCAGGAAACGGCGATCCTCAATCAATTGAAAGCCTTCGACGACAAGACCAAGGATGTGCGGGAGAGGATGACCGAGATGTCACCTCAACTGACCGAAACCATGCAAGGCTATGCCGAGCGAATGACTCGTCAGGGAGACAGGTTGACCGCGACGCTCCAGACCGCGGCCCAACGCTCGGGTGAGTATCAAGAGATGCTCGACCGGATGATGCAAGAGCGGTTGGATCCCGAGGCCGTTCAGTCGCTGGTGATCTCGACCAAGAAGTGGGCGCGCAAGCTTGACGAGTATCATAGGCTGGCTGAGGATGTGCACGCGCTTACCAGTGACCCTACAGTGCGATCCGACCTGAAGGAAGCTATCGGGAAGTTTCAGGTTCGTGGGACCGAGATGAACGAACGTTTAGAGAAACTCGAGAAAATGATCGACAACAACCCGCTCAAGCCGATTCTGGGCATCCCGGACGAGTCCAAGGGCGATTCCCCACAGGCTTTACCCAATCCCAATCCTAGCACCACGGCGACACCGGCCGCGGAGAAGACCCCGGTGCGGTGAATCAACTGTCGCTGCTGCAAAAAAGCATGCTGGCTTGCTCGCGCTTGGCCCAACGGCGGGCCAAGGCTGTCTTACTCTTTTCTCTGGTCTTTTTCGTCATTTCTCTGGCCGGTGCCGCGAAGTTTTTAGAGTTTCAGACCAACCGGGAAGATCTGATCTCGGCTAAGGACGAACTTCACGAAGTTCAAGACAGGTTTCTTCATGAGTTTCCGGCCTCTGATGACGTGGTCGTTATGGTCGAAGGCGGAAATGCCTCGTCGCGAGAGGCCTTCGTGGACCTTTTGGCGGAGATGTTAGCTGAAGAGCCGAAACATTTCGAGGCCATCTTCCCACGGGTCGACCTACCGTTTTTGGCTAGTCGCGCGCTCCTGTTCTTGCCCGAGTCCGATCTCGAGTCTTTAGTGAGTTCGGTTCAGGAAGCGCGGCCTTTTTTGCTGTCGTTGTCCTCCCGTGAGGGACTCACTTCCCTGTTGTCGGACTTCGAAGGAAACGTCTCTGGAAGCGGACAGGAGAAACTGGTCTCCATGCTTCCCTTCCTGGGTGAGATCTTTCACGAACTACGACGCGCGGTGGAAACGCGCGGTCGAGCTGCTTACCAGTCTCCTTGGGGTAACCTGCTCTTCGGGCAAACTAGTCCCGAGCTCGCCGAGAGGAGCCAGGGGGGATTTCAGAACACCAGTTTTTACCACACCACCGCCAACGGCACGATTCACCTCTTGTTGTTGCGCTTCGCTGATCGAAGCGCTGAATCGATCGCGCTTCTGCGCGCTAAGGTGGCTCGGGCGGAACGGGCTTTCCCAAACCTGGATGTCGGGGTGACGGGCGAAGCGCTGTTAGAACATGATGAGATGGTGAGTTCGGAAACCGATTCCAATCGGTCAGGCTTCCTGTCGCTTGTGCTGGTGGCCATCCTCTTTGCTTTCACCTTTCGTCAGGTCGGCAGGCCGATGGCGATTATCGGAAGCTTCCTCTTAGGCGCGGGTTGGACGGTCGGATTCACCACTTTGGTTGTTGGACACCTCAATCTTTTGACCGTCTCTTTCTTTACCATTCTGGTCGGCTCTGGTATCGACTTTGGAATTCATATCTTGCTTCGCTACGAAGAAGAGTTCGCCAAGCATGGCGATTTTCGAAAGGCCATGGACGAATCGCTGGTGGGAACGGGGACGGACATCGCGGTGAGCGCCTTTTCCACAGCGGTGGCCTTCGCGGCGGTGGGGATGGCTGACTTCAAAGGGGTATCGGAACTCGGGATCATCGCGGGATGCGGAATACTGCTATGCCTGGTCGCCACAGTTTTGCCCCTACCAGCTCTGATCGTTCTGCTGGATCGAAACCGTCGACCAACCGAGGCTCCCGCCATGGCTTTGGGTAGCCGGATTTTAGTCGCCCGAGCCGAATCAGCGCTTTTACGCAAGGCCCCTTGGACTCTCTTTGTCGTGGCCATGCTTTTGCTTGCCGCGCTTCCGGCCATTACCTCGGTCGGATTCGACTATAATTTGCTGCGAATGCAAGACCCTCACCTGGAGTCGGTTCAGACCGAGCTCGAACTTATCAGAAAGGGCGGTAACACCGTTCTTTTCGCCGTCGCTCTGGCTGACGACGTAGCTCACGCTCGGACTCTCAAGGCTAAGTTCGAGGAGCTTCCCACGGTCTCTCACGTCGATGCCGTGAGCGACCTCTTTCCTGAGGTGACTCCCGGCAAACTGCGGGCCCTTCAGAAACTCCAATCACTCGTCGCCGATGTTACGATCCCCGACCCTGAGGTGGACAACTCCTCCGGCGCGGTGGGAGCCAGCGAGCTACGCCGTATGGGCGACGGATTCATGGAACTCGAACGATTTTTTCGTGAGCAGAAGGAGGGTCTTTTGGCCAGCGACTCCCCCAAGATTCGTGAGTCGACCCAAAGATTTGAGGGGGAGATGGAGCAGCTCTTTCGTGAGCTTTCCGGCCTCGGGCCGGGGCCTATCGAAGACGGACTGACGGGTTTTCAGCGAAACTTCTTCCACGATCTCTCCTCCATGGTGGAGTTCTTGAAGGCTCAGGAACCCAATCCGAAGATGAGCCTGGATAACCTCCCGCCAAATCTCAGGCTGCGCTCCGTCGGTAGGACTGGAAAGTTGGTACTGCGGATCTATCCCAAAGAGAACATCTGGGAGCGGGATGCATTGGACGAGTTCGTCGGAGAGGTTCGAAAGACCGATCCGGAGTCTATCGGAGCTCCCGTCATGATTTGGCACCACACTAACATGATGAAGACGGCCTTCGAGACTGCCGGCAAGTATGCGATGGGCGCCATCACCGTCATCTTGTTTCTTTACTTCCGCTCCGTGCGCTGGACTCTGTTGGCGATGCTGCCGCTCCTGCTGGGTGTCCTTTTTATGCTCTACGCCATGGCGCGCTACGGAATCTCCTTTAACCTGGCCAACTTTATGGGATTGCCGTTGCTCTTGGGTATAGGGATGGATTACGGAATCCATGTATTGCATCGGGCCCAGGAGGAGGGCAGGGTCAACATGTTCGACCACTCCACGGGTCCAGCGACCACTCTGTCGGCGATGACCACGGTGGCTGGATTCGGAACTTTGGCCCTCGGAGGACATCAAGGGGTCGCTTCACTGGGTTTTATTCTAGCCGCGGGTGTGGTCGGTATTCTGCTTTCCGCCCTATTCGTTCTACCAGCGGTCCTCCGTATCTGGTCACCCTTTCCCGAGGATTCTTCGAGCGAGGCTTCCGAACTAGGAGCCGAACCCCGGCGGGAAGAGCTGAGCGCTTAATGCACAACCCTATGCTTCTCTCGCTCAGCGCGCAGGGCATCCTTGCGCAGCCGCTCCACCGGCCAGGAGGCCTCGATATGGCTCCAGGGGAGGCATTCCTCGGGTTGGCGCTCTCGATAGTTTTCCTCCTCGAAGGAGAGACCCGCCCTCTCTAGCGCTTTGGAGTAGTTGGCAAAGTTCGGTTCCCAGCGAACTTCGGCTAGGACTTTCGCCAAACGCCGGTCTCCGCGAGCGAGCAGCCCTTCCAAGGTGGCCACGCGGGGACTTTCCGAGGTGACGCGGACGCCCCCGTCTCTAGATAGCGCTTTCTTCACCACGTTCATCCGGCGCTTGGCCTCCTTGACCCCCAGTTGGGGAGTCCACTGGTACGGAGTGAGAGGCTTAGGAACGAAGAGCCCCATCCCCAGCGTCACGCGAGCACCGGGGTTTCCGACCTTCCTCTGCAGCGCGCGCGTCTTGCCCACGATATCGACTAAGGCGTCGATGTCGTCTTGCTCCTCATTGGGTAACCCGACCATGCTGTACATCTTCAGATTCTCGATCCCCTGGCGAAAGGCGCGTTCAGCGGCATCGAAGTAACATTCGTCGGAGAATCTTTTGTTGATCGAGCGGCGAAGCGCTTCCGACCCCGTCTCGGGGGCAAGTGTCATCGACTTGGAGCCGCTTTTGACCATGGCTTGAATCATCTCGTCGGGCAGTTGGTCGGCGCGAAGTGAGCTGAATCCGACTCGCAGATCGGCTTCCATCAGCTTGGCGCAGAGCTCGCGGATTTCCGGATGGTTTCCAACGGTGGCCGAGATCAGGCCGACTTTGGGGTGGTGGTCGCGGACTTTCTCGATCGCCTTCCAGAGATGCTCAAGCGAGCGCCAGCGGACCTTGGGGTAAGAGAATCCCACGGTGCAGAACCGGCAGATGTAGGGGCAGCCTCGGGACACCTCGATCAAAAAGGAGCGTCCGAACTCGGTATCCTCGGTCAGAACCAGCGAGTGGGTCTCTTGCTGGGCGAAGAGATCGCGGTCGATGTAGTTCTTCGCGACCTTCTCGCTGATACCGGCGGCCGGTGTCAATCCTTGGAATCGACCTTCGCGATAGGTGGGCGTGTAGAGGCTGGGGATGTAGAATCCGGCTTCCGTGGCCAGTGCCCGAAGTCGCTCTTGGCGCGATTGGCCCACCGTGTCCCGAAGGGTGGCCACCATCGGCTCCATCATCTGCTCACCCTCGCCGACGCAGATCAGGTCAAAAAAGTCGGCCACCGGCTCGGGGTTGAGTAGTGTCACGGCGCCGCCCAGCATAACCAATGGCTCGTTATCGCCGCGAGCGGATTGCCAAAGGGAGATCCCCGACATCTCGATCATCTTCAAGAGATTGACGTAGTCGGGTTCGTAGTTGCAGGTGAAGGCGACCATGTCGAAATCGGAGACCGGACGCTGGCTTTCCAGGGTCAGTAGGGGAGAGCCGCTGGAGCGGTACCACCCCATCTCTTCCTCGTCGGGCAGAAAGAACCGTTCGCAGATGACACCGGGAATCGCGTTGAGGAATCCGTAGATCAGTTGAATACCCAGGTGGGACATACCGACCCGGTAGGTGTTAGGGTAACCTAGAGCCACATGCAGGTCGCCGCCCTTAGCCGGCCGGAGCAAAGCGATCTCCGCACCCAGGCGCTGTTGCGCTCTTTCCACGATCTTCCAATGCATTCGTTGGTGACTATACCACACGCGAGGCGGGAAGGGGCCACGTTTCTGGGCGAGAACTCTCGCCCCATGAGCGCGGCACTGGTTGGCAAATGGCAAGAGCTTCTTTCTCGTGGGCGCTATATGGACGTAGTGGAAGAGCTGGAGAAGACTCGTATCCGTCTTACCATTCAGGGCAATGTCTTTCGCATCGATGGTCCGAACGCTCTGTTGTCGCCGGAACTGGGGGCCCTGATCGACGCTCACGCCTCGGAGCTTGCCACCGTCGTGCGGCTCTCGACTCTCGCCATCGACAGCTTGGGTCTGACCAGGCTTCACCACGCGGTCTTGACCGACGATATCGCGGAGGTGCGGCGTCATCTGGCCAACGGCGCCCGCCCCAACGCGGAGAACCGTTTCGGCCAGACCCCGTTTCAGGCGGCGGTCAGTAGAGGACAGACGGAGATTGTGGAGGCCCTGGCCTTAGCCGGTGCCGATCTCGACAAGGTCGATATCGATGGGCGTAGTCCACTGCACCTGGCGGTCGAGGGAGGGCACCACGCGATCGTGACCTTTCTTCTGGTCAACGGGGCTTCCGTCAATCGTGGCGATTTTTTCGGACTCACGCCTCTGGCGCGTGCCGTGGGGACAGAACAGAAGGAGCTGGCACAGCTCCTGGTGGAGTATGGCGGGGAGCTCGAGGACCCCGCTTTGGGGACATCGGAAAAACAGTTTTTGCAGTTGGTGCTTCGAATGCTCAACGGTTACTCCGAAGAACTCTACGCGCATTCGCTACGGGTGGCCGATGTGGCTCGTTGCCTGGCGCGGGACCTGGAGCTCCCCGAGGATGACCTCAAGACCGTACGCTTGGGTGGTCTGCTACACGACCTGGGTAAGGTCAGCTTACCGGACGATATCTTTGACCAGGACGACTCCGAGGTGACCGAGGAGAATGTGGAACTTCTGATGAGTCACCCGGAGGATGGAGCGGAAGCTCTCCCGGCAAGTCTTGTTCCTTCTCGCTGGCCGGTTCGCGCGGTCATTCTTCATCACCACGAAAAGTGGGATGGGTCCGGATTCCCTCACGGCCTCAAGGAGACTCAGATTCCTCTGGCCGCGCAACTGGTCGGGTTGGCCGACTACTACGACCACCTGGTCACGCATCGAAGCTACGATCCGGCGATGCCGGCAAAGCTTGCCTTAGAGCATCTCAACGAACAAGCCGGCGCTCATTTCGGAGAAGAAGTTCTTAACAGCCTGTTTCGGGTCGCGGACCTTTTGCCGTTCTACACGCCTTAGGGTTTGTCTTCAGGCGCGTCGTCAAGGGTCACCTCAAGGAGGTAGGAGCACTGCCCTTTGCTGGAAGCCACCGTCAGAATGTACTTTCCGGTGCGCGGCAACACGATATCGAGATTTCGAACACGAGCGGTCTTGGGCATCCCATCTAAGAGGGAATGTCCCTGACTGTCAGTGATGGTGAGATAGCCGTTGTCGTCAAGACTGACCAGACTGGCTCGAAACTGCTGACCTTTTTGGCCCGTGAGGAAATAGGTCCGAGTCTCATTGTCAGTGACCCCACCCTGAATAGTCGTCCCGTAGGCACCATCGGGCAGTAGAGGAGCCTCCTTGATCTCTTTGGCCCCTGCCCCCGCCGTCAAGCAAACGAAAAGCAGTATGATTAGCGTGTTCCTCATGGATACACCGCTTCTTTCTGCGAGTAGCTTCCGGATCCCCACCTTCAAGAGAGCTATTCATTGAAGAAATTCCTCCCATCGGGCAGTAGTGTAGCCGATAGGACAGAAGCGCTCGAAATGTCGACTACACCCCTTTTTTCCGTAGGCCCCACCAAAATCGTGAGTTTTCCCCATCTTCAGGTTCGCCATGGCTGTTCCACTCGGGTGGGAGGAGTGAGCCCTTCGCCCTGGGATTCTTTGAACACCGGCTTCACAGTGCCGGACCAGCCCGCCAACGTGTGGGAGAATCGACATCGTTTCGCCGCTTGTTTAGGCGTGGAAAACCTGCCCTGGCTCTTATCCATGACCCACGGAGTGGAGGTGACTAGAGTCGATGAGAGGCTGCCTGTTCCCGAGGACCTTTCACGCTCGAATCGTCCGCCTTACGAGGCGGATGCCTGCATTACCGATCGAGCGGGGGTTCCCCTGAATCTGACAGTGGCCGACTGCGTACCGGTCTTTTTCCACGATCCGGTAGCCAACTGTATAGGGTTGGCTCACGCTGGCTGGCGCGGAACCGTGGGAGGTATCGTCAAAAAGACCCTCCTAGCGATGGAGCGAGAGTACGGCAGTCGACCGCGGGATGTTAAGATCGGGATCGGGCCGTCCATAGGTCCCGAGGCCTTTGAAGTCGGGCCCGAGGTGGTGGAAGAGTTCCGAGCCGCCTTCCCCGACGTGCCTGACCTGATACAGCCGATGGGAGAACAGGGAAAAGCTAAGATCGATCTGTGGAAGGCCAACACCGTGATGGCGCTGCGGGCCGGAGCGGTGGCAAGTCAGATTGTGGTTTCAGGCTGGTGCACAGTATCGCATCCGGAACTCTTTTTTAGCTATCGCAGAGACCGAGGTATCTGTGGACGTTTGTTGGCGGCAATCATTCTATAATTAGGACTGGTCTATCCGTAACAGGAACTCTCGACCCTGGCCAGGAACGTCGCTTGAACGAAATCCCAGGGGTAGTAGCAAGCATGGCCAAAGAGCGCATTCTGGTCGTTGATGACGAGCGCAACATCGTGGAGCTGATCAAGTACAATCTCGAAAAAGAGGGGTACGAGGTGATCTGCGCATACGACGGCATCGAAGCCGTGAACATCGCTAAACAGGATCGTCCGGACCTGATCATTCTCGACATCATGCTGCCTGGACAGGGCGGCCTGGAGGTCACTCGAATTTTGCGCCGCGAGATGCGCACCCCCATCATTATGGCCACGGCCAAGGGGGAAGAGATCGATAAGATTCTCGGGCTAGAGCTCGGAGCCGACGACTACGTGCCGAAACCTTTCTCTCCCCGCGAGTTGGTCGCTCGTGTGAAGGCGGTGCTACGCCGGACCAGCGGCAAAGCCGAGGAGAAGGATGAGCTCTCCTTCGGCAATCTTTCCTTGAACCTCGTCAAGCATGAAGTTCGGAAAAACGGCGAGGAAGTGGAGCTCAAGCCCAAAGAGTTTGACCTTCTGAAGCTGATGAGCACCAATCCCGGTAAGGTCTTCACCCGCGACTTTCTGCTCGAACAACTCTGGGGTTATGACTACTTGGGCGACACCCGCACGGTGGATGTGCACATGCGACGTCTGCGGCAAAAGATCGAGGACGAGCCGTCCTCACCCAAACTTCTCAAGACCGTTCACGGGATCGGCTACAAGTTCCAGTTCGAAGACCAGAAGTAAGCTCTTATGGCGCGCCGCATTCGGGGTCAACTGATCGACGGTTGGCTCGATGTCGTGGAAGAGCCGGTGGCCGGCCTGGACCGCAGCGGAGCCGTGCAGTTCGCCTCTGAGCGCTTTCGCCAGTTCTATCCGGCTCTCACCGATGGTGAAGTCATCTGGGAGTGCCTGCAGTCCGATCCCTTAGTTCGTTGGATCAGCGACTGCTTGGACTCCACCACGCCTGAGGTGCGAGAGCAGATTATGTCTCACCACCCTGATGCGCTTTGGCTGGCCAGGCTGGACCCGGTCATGGCCGAGGCTGGACGGTGCGCGGGATGGGTCCTTCGTCTGAAAGATATCCAGCCGGTGGAGCGTCTGTCACAGCGACTCGACAGTTTGGTGGGAGAAGTGCGGCGTCGACTCCGCGACCCGTTGGCTGCCATGAAGACTCGTCTCGAGCTGTTGCTCGAAGGCGGTCATGAGGATAAAGACCTGACGCTGGAGATGCTGCGTGGACTCAATGAAGATTCCAATCAGTTGGCCCGGCTGCTCTTCTCGCTGGAAAACCCGGAGGATAGCGCGGCGGCGCCGGCGGCCCGGGACGGTACCCCGCTAGAAGGTGTGATCGATAAGGTTTCTCGCACTTTCGAGCCACTCGCGAGGGCCAAGAACCTGGCCTTAAAGACTCAGGTGACTAAGGGACTTGAGCCCCTCCAGACCCTGGCTGAGGGCGAGTTGGAGCGGTGTCTGGTGAACTTGGTCGACAACGCGGTGAAGTACACGGCTCTTAACGGCTATGGTGAGGTCCTCATTCACACTCGAGCCCACCACGATAACGGTAGGCCGGGCGTCCTGATCTCGGTGGACGACTCGGGACCTGGAGTTCCTCACGACCAAAGAGAGGCTGTCTTCGAGCAGTTCTATCGGCTCAGCGATGGACCTACCACCCAACTGGGTGGGACAGGCTTGGGACTGTGGCGTGTGTACGAAGTCGCTGACAAGCGCGGGGGAAGAGTCTACATAGAAACGGCTCCCCAAGGGGGAGCCGGTTTGCGACTCTTCTTTCCTTACCGTTAAGACCTAGGTTCCTAACGTTAGCTCAAGACCTGAGCGACTTTCTCCTCGCCGCCTTCGTTGGCCAGATCCGCCGGAGTTTTTCCGTTGATGTCCTTGGCGTTGATGTCTGCGCCGCCTTTGACTAAAACGTTCGCCATTTTGAAACGGTTGTTGGGGTCGAGCCGTGAATCTTTCACCGCGGCACACCAATGCACGGCTGTTCGTCCTTCGGCATTGGGTTTGTTGGGATTTCCTTTTTTGGCCAACAGAAGACCGACCATGCTCTGATTGTTGGATTGGACCGCCAGGTGCATGGGTGTCAGGCCATTGGCCATTTCACAATTGACATCGAGACCACGACGAATCAGCAAGTCAGCCAGCTGCATCAAGCCGGCGATACAAGAGATGTGAAGGCCGTTCATCCCGTTGGGTAGAGACTCTTTAATATCCGTGCCGGAGTTGAGAAGCGTTTCGACTTTGTCGAAGTCGCCTTCCTTGACTGCGGCCAAAAAGTCTGTGAGGTCACTCGGAATTCGAGCGTTGTCATCCCCTTCGAGGGAGATACCACCACCTCCCGACTTCGGTTCGGGCGCTGGAGGCCCGGAAGAGGCGGCTGCCGCGGAGGCAATGGTCGGCGCCCCGGCCGGGGGAGGACCTTGATCCTGCGAGGCCTCCTGCTCTTGGGCGGGAGCTGCCGCGGGGGCGGGACTTCGGCCCAGACGCCGGTCAGCTTTCTCCCTCTTATGGGTGGTGTAGGCGACCCCCCAACGTCCACCGGGAAATTCCATCGAGATATTACCGTGATCCATTCCGACGCATCGAACGGCATATTTCTTTCCAATGGTCCAGTAGTAGAGACCGTGAAGCAAGATGACCGAGAAATACGCGATCGCGGGAACCACAAAACCCTTAGGGATCTGTTGGGTCGCCACTGGATAGAAGAGGGAGCAGAACGCCAGGGTGTACAGCCCGTCGAAGAGCATGGTCATGTTTTGTTCGTTGTCATAGCCACCCTTACATTCGTTGCAACAAACGACCGGGAAGGGGATCTTCTTGGGCGAGATCATTCGGCCCAGAATTCCTAACATGGAGAGGGGAAAAGGTACGTACACGGCATTGGTGTCGTGTTTGGTCTGGCCGGGGGCCACTCCACAAATCATACAGACTGTGGGGAGATCGTTGTCCCAGATCTCCAGTTTTTGAATTTTGACTCTCGAGGACGACATCGCGAGACAGATCCTTCCTTAAGGTTACTTTGCTAATTCGAGGATTTCTTCGAGAATTTCTCCAGATTGATTCTTTCGATATTCCTCATAGAGTTCCGTGGAAGCCGCGAGAAACTTCTCGCGTTCCTCGGGGGCGAGCACAAAGATTTGAATCCCTTCCTTAATAGCCATGTTTTTTACGGCCTTGTCAGCTTCCCTCTGCTTTTTTCGTTGATACCTGGAAGCTTCTATGGCGCATTGGTTCAAAATAGTGTGGTCTTGAGTCGAGAGTGAGTCATAGAGCTTCTTGTTCATCAAAAGCATTTTGACCGAGTAGGCGTGATGAGTTTCCGTGATGTAGCGGTGAATGTCGTAGAGATGAAAGTCCCAGTAAGTCGGGTAAGTGCGATCGGCACCATCAATATACCCCTCTTTGCCCATGATGTAGATCTTGTCCACGGGAGATGGAACGGCGTCGCCTCCTATGGCGTTGATAAAGCGGGTGAATGTCACGCTTTGCATGACCCGAAGCTTCTTGCCCGCGAACGAGCGATAGTCGGGTAGCGGAACGCTGGAGGAGAAAACCCTAAAGCCGACTTCCATGTAGGCAAGGCCCAGCAGATTCTTGTCCTGAAGACAAGCCAGGAGCTCGGCGCCGACCTTCCCATCCACGACTCGGTCGGCCTGTTCCGGGGAGCCGAGAAGAAAGGGTAAGTCGAAGACGTCGAGCAGATGGTTGTAGTTGGTCAAAGGGCTGGTCGTGGAGAGTCCGATGTCCAATTTTCCGGTGCGGACCGCCTCGACCAGGCTCTTTTCGTCCATTTGGACTCCGTCGATCAGCCCCCCGGCCAACAGCTCGATCCGCAGTTTGCCGGAAGAGCGAGTCTGAACTTCCTTGGCGAATTGCTCCAAGGCTAGAGAAAAACTAGAATCTTTCGAATCGACCAGCCCGCACCGTAGAATGCGGCCGGCGGAGCCTGGGATCGGTCCGGTCGGATCGCGCGTGGGTTCCGTCTGTGGCGGAGCTGTGGGTTGGGGGTAGGGCTCGACACGACGGCTCGGAGTGACGATCAGATAGAGCCCCAGCAAGGAACAGAGCATGCCGGTCCAAACAGAAGGCCAGAAAACTCCGGTCGACTTGGGAATCTCCGGAAGCCGGGCCGACCATTCCGCGTCACGATTTTCAGGCGATGCAGACACGGTTACGACCGCCTCGCTTGGCTTCGTACAGGGCCACGTCCGCTTTGTTGATCAGTTCGTCTCCGTTATCGGCGTGCTCGGGAAAAGTGGCGACCCCGATCGATATGGTGACACGCCCGTTGGGCTGATTCTCGCCGCCCGGGAAGTGCTCGGATTCCACCGTCCTGCGGAGCCGTTCGGCGACCTCCGCGGCTCGAGATGTGGTCACGCCGCGCAATAAAATCATAAACTCCTCGCCGCCGTAGCGAGCCACCAGATCTGGAACCCGGTCTCCGGTCTGGCGACTGTTGACCATACAGAGCGAGGCCACGCCGACCAGGGCGACGTTCCCGAGTTCGTGCCCGTTCACGTCGTTAAAGTTTTTGAAGTGATCGATATCGAACATCAACAGGCAGAGATTCTCGCCCGCGGTCCGGCACTGATCGAGTGTGCGGTCGAGCTGTTCTCGGAAATATCCATAGTTGTAGAGCGAGGTGAGCCGGTCGGTGATGGCGTTTTGATAGGTTCGAGCGTTTTGAATCGAGATGGCCGCCAGTTGAGCTAGCGCCATCAACATTTTCAGATCTCCGGAGGTGAAAGGAGCGCCGCTTCTTTTATTGTTGACATTGAGAACCCCCAGGACGCGGTCGCGCACCTTCAAGGGAACGGAGATGAGACTCGTCCAGTTCTCGTTGGCCCGTGGGTCTCGACTATAGACCGGATGGCTCTTGAGATCTTCGATCAAGATCGGTTTGCCGCTCTCGGCCACACTGCCCGAAATCCCTTCACCCAAAGGTATCCTGACTTTGCCGATGACATCCTCACGCAGACCGCGTGCCGCCACGGCTTCCAGTTCGTCGCCGTCTTCTCGTACCAGCATCAGCGAGGCTTGATCCACATCGAGGATCTCGGCGGCTTGGTCCAGGATGCGCCCGGAGACCTCCTCCAGGTTCATCACGGTGGCAACGGTTTCGGCCGACTCATAGAGAACGGTTAGCTCCTCGTACTTTGAGATTAGCTCCTCCAGTGTATTCTGGAGCTCATAGCGCAAGCTCGCCTCTTGTTCCAACCGCTCTTTGACCAGGGTTATCATGGAGTCGTGAGAGGCCGCTGGGGCCCCGCTTCTTTCCACCACCAGGTAGCCGAGGGTGGCGCCGGAGAGCTCGAGCGGAACGGAACTTTCGTGAGATTCGGGGACGGACTCGCTTAAAGAAAAGCGTAGTCCTAGCGAACTAAATCCCTGATTGAAGGAAGTCAGGGTGTCGCTTTCGGTTAAGAGATCGAGTCCTGTCAAGAGCTATTCCCCCAGGATCTCCTGGACTCGACTGACCAGTTTGCGAGGGGAATAAGGCTTCGTCACGTACTCGTTGGCTCCGCTTTCCAAAGAGTTGAGCCGGTCGACCTCCTGGCCCTTGGCCGTGATCATGACGATATAGAGGTCTTGAAATTGGGCATCCTCACGCAGTTTTCTCAGCACCGTGTTTCCGTCCATCTTGGGCATCTGGATGTCCAGGAACACCAGATCGGGGTTGTTACTTTTGACTCTCTCCAGGGCTTCTTCTCCGTTGGTGGCGGTGACGACGCGGTAGCCTTGTTTTTTGAGGATGAATTCCAAAGAGCGTAATACGTGCGGCTCGTCGTCCGCGATGACGATGGTCTTAGACATCAGCTCTCATCCCCTTCCTTCCCATTGAAGCTACCCCCCTGCAGGGCGCCGAGCACGAGTTTGGCAAGTTCTTTCTCGGTGAACGGTTTGGTCATCAAGCTCTCCGCTCCCCCCTGCAGAGCGCGAATTCTTTCGTCCGGCTCCGCCGCGGTGAGAATCATGACCGGTATCTCGGCGGTGGCACTATTCTGTTTGAGGGCAAGGAGTACCTCGTGGCCTGTCATACCGGGCATCATGAGGTCTAAGATGATGAGATCCGGCTGTTTCTCCCTGGCGATCTCCAGGCCGTCCTGTCCATTTCTCGCGATATCGACCTCGAAACCGTGATTTGTCAGGATGGTGGCGACAGCCTTCAACACGCTGTCGTCGTCGTCCACGGCCAGGATGTATCCAGGACCCTCGGTACGGCGGGCCGGTCCCGCGGCCACCAGCCGGCTGACTCTGTCGACTAAGCGCTCTCGATCGATAGGTTTGGGAAGGTAGCCGCTGGCTCCTAATCGGAAGCAGCGCTCCTCGTCTTCGATGATGGAGAGAATGACCACCGGGATGTTCCGCGTGGCCGATTGCTGCTTGAGCCGGCTCAGGACCTCGAAACCGTCGATGTCGGGAAGCACTAGGTCGAGCAAAACGATAGCGGGTCGTTCTCGCATAGCCATGGCGACGGCGTCCTCTCCGGTGCGCGCCTCCATCACCAGGAGGCCTTCGGACTCCAAGATGTGGCGCAGGAAACGACGAATGGACGGTTCGTCGTCCACCACCAGGACCGTCTGTCCCGGCTGCAGACCAGCATCGAGCAAACTGAATTCCGTTTCGGAGGAAGTGGGTTCGGACTCCGGCTCACTTTCGACATGCAAGGGCAGTTCGATAATAAAGATTGAACCTTTGCCTAGGTCACTTTCCACGAAGAGCTTTCCGTCGTGATGCTCGGTGATCGATCGCGCGATAGGTAGTCCTAGCCCGGACCCTTTGATATCGCGGGTCTCCGAGGAGTCGACCTGGGAGAATTTTTCGAAGATCGAGTCATGATAGATCGGTTCGATCCCGACACCGCTATCTTGAACCTCTATTCTGGCGGTGAGGAGATCTTTTCTGGCGGCGATGACTCTTACCGTTCCCCCCTCCGAGGTAAATTTGATGGCATTCCCCAGCAGGTTGGTGACCACTTGGATGAGCTTATCGCGGTCTCCCACCGTGGGGAGGTCTTCCTCGATGTCCACCTCGAGGTAGAGACCTTTCTTTTCGGAAGCCCCCCGCAAAGATGTCACGGCGGTCGTTACGACCTCATGAAGGTCCAGAGCGTCACGGTCCCACTTCATACGGCCTGCCTCGATGCGGGACAGGTCGAGCAGATTGTTGATGAGACGGGTCAGACGATCGGATTCCTTGTTGATGATCTCCAAGAATTCGGTCTGTGTCTCGGGGTCTTCTCCGACGTTGTCGAGCAAGATTTCGGCAAAAGCCTTAATCGAGGTCAGCGGCGTTCGTAACTCATGAGAGACGGTGTTGAGAAACTCGCTCTTCATCAGATCGAGCTCTTTGAGCTTTTCGTTGGCTTGTTCGAGTTCGGAGCGTGACCGTTCGAGGTTGTCGCGCATCGAGCGCTCTTCTTCTAAGATAATCCGAAGGTGGCGAACCATTTCGTTGACCGCCATGGTCAGTTGGCCCATCTCGTCGTCATCTTTTCCCCTGGGGGCTTCTCCGGAGAGATCGCCGGCTTGAACCCTACCGGCGAATTCCAACAGATTGTGAACTCTCAGCTGCAAGCTTTGGCGCGCTGTTTTCTCCCTTTCCAGCATCGTCTGTAAGCGGGTCGCCATCCGATTGATGGTCACTCCCAACAAACCGAGTTCGTCATTAGAGTCTTCTAAAGCCCTGGCTTGCAAGTCACCGCCGGCAACCTCTCGGGCTGTTTGGGCCAGAGCTAGAAGGGGCCGGGTGAAACGCCGGGCGAGAAGGGCCGCGAAAATGATCGCTCCCCCCAGCAAGATTAAGGTAAGGCCCTGCAGGTGCCTGCGGGATTGAGCGAGCGCGTGATCCAGGGCTTCCTGCCCGACACCTACCCGGACGGTTCCTAGGCGTCGACCGGAAACAAGGATCGGCTGTGCCACATCGAGGACCTCGTTTTGCTCCAAAGAGACCACGCGAACTCTTTCACCGGCGGTCTCCTGGGCCGACATGTTCAGGGCGTCGTCAGGTGTCTTTCCGATCTCTTCAGGCTTGGTCGAGGCCAGGATTCGCCCATGTTCGTTAAGGATGAGAGCGTATCGTACATCGCGTAGGCGGGAGAACTGGTCAAGATTCTCTTGCAGTTGAAAGTCAGAGAATGTCCGCATCGCCTCCGCTGAAATAATGGCGAGCGAGGAGGCGAGGATGCTTCCGCGACTGTGAGACTCCTCTTTAAGAATCTCCGTCTCGTGGCGCAAAACCACGAAGAACGAAAAGATCATGAAAACGAGAATTAGGGGAAACATCGCCAAGGCGAGCTTGACGTTAAGGCTGACGATATTTTCGCGGGGATGCCGAGTGGCCATCGCGGGGCCGCTTCGGCGCTAAATGTGAGCTTCCTATGAGGCTCGATCCTCGCGTTTTGGCTCAAGCTCTCGAAGCGGTGTCAGAAACTCCAAAGAGTCCCTTTTCCGCTGACCGGGACGCGTTGAAGCGAGCACCGGTTTGAGGAAGCTGAGCATTCGGCGGCCGATCATTTGTTCGATTCTCCGGCGACGTTTTTCCATCGAGTCCACGTTTGATTCCTCTTTCCTGCTTTTTAGGAGAAAGACACTATGACTATAGCATAAAAGTCCGAATTTTTCTCACTTCTTGAATAAAATCATCGTAATCTGAGATGTTTCTTTGAAAATTCTTCCAAAAGCTCCGAAACCGGTATCCTAGCGGATAGGACCAGCAGGCGGGTTTTCGTGCGGTCGAGTCGAACGGGCCGCCCATATGAGCAACCGTAGCTCGTCCCTAGTCTGGACGCTGGCTCTCTTCTTTTTGTCCGGTGCGACCTCACTGGTCTACGAAGTCCTGTGGACTCGGCGCCTCTCCTTGACTTTCGGTCACACGGTCCTAGCTGTATCGACAGTTCTGACAGTCTTCATGACGGGCTTGGCCCTGGGCTCTTTCCTGGCCGGGCGATGGTCCGACAAGGAACGCCGGCGTCTCGCCTCGGCCGCGGACCCGCGGGGGGCGGCCCGGTTCTTGGCACTTTACGGAGTCCTGGAGATCTTTATCGGAGTATGGGCCCTTTTGTCTCTGGCGCTCTTGAACGGAGTGGAGAGCATCTACTTATCGGCCGCCCGGGGCGGGGCCCAGGGAAGTAGCCTGTACGCGCTGGTCTTTCTGGGTTCGTTTTTGGTCCTTCTGCCCCCGACCACAGCCATGGGAGCGACCCTGCCGGCCTTCACTCAGCTCCTGGTCGCGACTAAAGAGGATGTCGGGTCATGGCTCTCTCGGATCTACGGTTGGAATACGCTAGGAGCGTGTTGTGGCGCGGCGATGGGCGGATTCCTCCTGCTTCCGACGCTGGGCCTAAAGCTTTCCGTCGGCGCCGCGGCCTTTGGCAATCTGACCATCGGCGTCATAGCCATCGTGGGCGCTAGGAGATGGAAGGGAGGTCCGGTCGAGGAGCAGATTGACCAGAACGGAGAGGGGGGAAAGGTTGGCCCCGTCCAAGGTGGGTGGCTTTTGCCGGTCGCCTTCGGATTCTCGGGATTCGCCGCCATGGTCTATCAGCTCGGATGGACTCGAGGTCTGGTTCTTTCGATCGGCTCCTCAACCTATTCTTTCGCTATCATCTTGACCGCGTTTCTAGCCTCTCTAGGTCTCGGTTCCCTGGTCTACAAACGAGGTATGGGGGAGCGCTCGCCGCGGATTTTCCACCTTGGAATTCTTCAGTTCACCATCGCTTTGTCTGGTCTTCTGGCGACTTACGGGATTGGACAGCTGCCCTCGGTGATGATTAAGGCCATTCCAGCACTGCAGTTCGACTTTTTGCGAATTCTCGTTTTTGACTTCGGTGTCGCGCTTGTCCTGATGTTTGTTCCGACCTTGGCGATGGGATTGACTTTCCCGTTAGTAACCCACCTCTACACCGATCGTCTGTCCTCGCTAGGTAAACGGTTAGGGGAGGCTTACGCCGCCAACACTTTCGGAGCGATCCTCGGCTCTTTTCTAGCCGGGTTTATCCTCGTTCCCACCTTGGGTGCTCAGAAGTCCTTGTTGGGAGCAGTTTTGCTCAACCTGACCGTTGGTCTAGTTCTAGTGCTCGTGGACCGCTCCCCCGGCTTTAACCGTGCCGCGCTGAGCGCGATACCTCTGGTAGGAGCCGTCCTAGTGCTTTTGACCCCTCCGTGGGATCCGACCCAGCTTTCGGCGGGAGCGGGCATTTTCGCCAAAGCCGAGTACTTTCTGTTTCGGCCGGCCTACTACCGCGATGGTGTGTCGGCGACGGTAACCGTCGGCTACAACGGTTCGCACGCACCCTATCTGAAGGTCAACGGTAAGACCGACGCTTCCCTCGGTCCTCAAGACATGGCTCATCAGATATTGACCGGACTGCTTCCCGCGGCGCTCCACCCCGAGCCGAAAAAGGTCGCCCTTATCGGGTTGGGTTCGGGAGTCACCGCGGCTTCCTTGGTCGCGCTCGACTCGGTGGAGAAGGTTCGCTGCGCGGAACTAGAGCCGGCTATCGTGGAGGTGGTGGAGAAGTTCTTCAATCCTTATACCGAGCACATACTTTCCAATCCGAAGCTGGATCTTGAGGTCAATGACGGACGTACTTTCATTTTGGGAGCACCGGAAAAGTTCGATCTGATCGTTAGCCAGCCGTCTAATCCATGGATCGCCGGAATCGGCAATCTCTACACAGCCGACTTTTATCGAGCTTGCGTGGAACACTTGGAAGCCGGTGGCTTGATGTGCCAATGGTTTCAACTTTACTCTGTTTCAAAATACGACTTGGACCTGGTTCTCTCAACCTTTTACAGCGTGTTCCCCGAAGGTCTGGTTTTCCAGATTGGTCCAGGAGACATTTTCCTTGTCGGTAAGATGGAGCCTGTGGCTTTCGAGTCGGCTCGCCTCGAGAAACTCTGGGCCGAGGAGGATGTGGCTTTCTGGCTTCAACTGATCGGATTGGTCAAGCCCGACTATCTCTTCGGGACATATGTGGCGACTCGTGACGAGGTTTTGAACAAAGCTAAGCTCTGGAGGAGCGGCTCGGGGGATATGGCGCTTAATACCGATGACCGGCCCCTGCTAGAATTTCAAGCTCCACGCTCGCTGTATCTTCAAGACCCGGAGGTGGCCGCCTTTCCTCAGTCTTTCGCGGAGATGGCTCCACCTGGATTTCAGGAAGACCCCGAATCTAACATGGGGGCTATCTTTGGACGGTTGGAGCTGGGCCGGACCCCAGAACTTGAGCCGAAAGTGGCTCAGGCCGTGAAAAAGGGATGGCCTCTGGCACCTCTGGCTGAGGCCATTTTAGGCCAGAGAGCCCCTGAACTCACCGACGTGGAAGGCTTACTCCGGACCATACCGCCCGCGCTGGCTAAGACCACGGCCGCGCAGGTTTTGCTAGGCGACTTACGCCGCGCCGCCCAGCAATGGGGAGCAGCCTCGCGGCACTATCAGAACGCTTTGTCCGATCCCCCACCGGGAGGTCGCTACTCCATCCTGATGAAAGCCGGGGAGTGCGCGAGCAAGGACGGTGATCTGGAGCGCGCTCTGTCTTACTATCTCGAGGCGGCGGAGTTGACCCAGAGGCCTGACGCTCTTTATTGGGCGGGCGAGATCAAGCTGTCTCAGCAGAAGGTCGACGACGCCTATGGGCTTTTCGCCAAGGCCCTCGAGAGGGACAAGTCTGACTACCTGTCCCTTTATCGGGTGGCATTGATCGAGTTCCACCGTAAGGATTTCTCCGCTTCTTATCAGCACGCTTTGGAGAGCTACCGTTCATTCCCGGAGTTGAGCCTCAACGTGGAGCTGCTGGTCCAACTCGCGGCGGAGAAGGGAGATCGCAAGGCTGCTCTACGCTACAAGGAGGAGCTCGATTCGTTGAAACAGCGTGAGGCCGAAGCCGTGCGGCAGGCCGGCCAGCCCACGCCTCGTCAGACCAGACATTGATGGGGGGACTCCAGGACCCTTTTGCGAAAGCGCGAAGATGCTTTGTCCGAAGTGCTCGGCGGCCACCCAACCGGACCAGAAACGCTGTTCTTCCTGTGGCGTGATACTTCCGCGACAAGCTCCCACGGGAAGCCCAGCTCAGCCTCTGGCTATCCGTGAGGGTATCACTTACCTGTCACCAACCCATCACTATAAGACGCCCGCTATCGACAAACTGTCGGAACTCGTTGGGAGGTTGATGGAGGGTGAAGAGATCTTTGACGACCTCGAGGACCACCTGGAGGACATGTCGGAGAGCTTCGCCGAGTTCGAGGAAAAGTACGCCACCGACATGCAGGCGCTCTTAGCCCAGGAATCGACCCGGTTTCCGGAGGACGACTACAATCTCCAGCTCTCTTATCTCCTGCGTCGCGGCTTGCAACTTTTCGACGAAGGATGCCGGATGTTCGAAGCGTTTTTTGATGCCGAGTCCGAAGACGCCGACGAGTTGGACGCGGCTTTTCGGCGAGTCCGCGAGGGACACGACTACATCTGTCTGTCCTTGGAGTTAGCCAACGCCAGGCTGCATGAGCTCCAATCGGTGATGAAGGAGCTGGAAAGCCTGGGTGAGGACGAAGAGTTCGTTCTTGAAATGATCGACGAGGAGTAGGCCAAAGAGAGGACGCGTGGCCGCGGTCGGGAAGGGCGGGCTATGAAAAAGGACGCCCTCAATTATCTCAAGACACTTGTTGAAACCCACGGTAGCGCCGGTTACGAGGAGGCTGTCCAAGCGGTTTTTCGCGAGCGCGTCAAATCCGTTTGTGACTCTGTCACGACCGACGTTCTCGGTTCGGTCATCGCGATTCATAACGCCAAGGGCTCTCCCAAGGTTTTGCTCGACGGACATTCCGACGAGATCGGCTTTCTGGTCCGTCACATCGACGATAACGGCTATCTTTTCCTGGCCACCTCGGGCGGATGGGATGAAGAGGTGATGGTCAGCCAACGTGTGCTGGTGCATACCGACAAGGGTCCTATCCCCGGGGTCCTCGGTAAGAAGGCGATTCACCTGATGGATCCTGAAGAGCGTCGAAAGAAGTCCGAGCTTCACAACCTGTGGGTGGATATCGGGGCTAAGGACGGAGCGGAGGCTCGCAAGCGAGTGAGCATCGGAGATTCGGTCACGATGAACGCTTTTTTCGAACAGGTCCTGAGCGGTCGCGCTGTGGCCAAGGCGTTCGACAACAGGGCCGGAATCTTCGTGGTCTCCGAGACCCTGCGAGCCTTGACTAAGAAGGTGAAGGCGGCCACCTACGGCGTTTCCGCCGTGCAGGAAGAGATCGGCTTGCGGGGCGCGGTGGCGGCGACCTACACGGTCTGTCCCGACGTCGCCATCGCCATCGACGTCACCCACGCCTTCGATATTCCTGACGCCAACAAGCGTAAGGGAGCTGACATCAAGCTAGGCTTGGGACCCGTCATCGTGCGCGGTCCCAACATCAATCGTAAGGTCTTCGCCCGCCTGGTCGAAGTGGCCAAGAAAGAGAAGATCCCCTACCAGGTCGCGGCCAGCGGTATCGGCACGGGAACCGACGCCAACGTCATCCAGCTCTCCCGCGGAGGCGTGGCCACCGGCTTGATAGGTCTTCCCCTGCGGTACATGCACAACCCCTGCGAGATGGTCGCCTTAGATGACCTCGAGAACGCGGTAAAATTGCTGACGGCCTTCATCGGCTCGCTCTCGGATAAGGATAACTGGATCCCGGGGGAGGCTTAAGGCGCCGCCTTGTACCGCCCCAGTTCGCGGAAGTAGGGCACGTTGGACATCAAGGAGCGGAGCGCCTCGGCCAGGTGCATGGGGTTTTCGGGGACCACCAGGTCCAGATAGAACATGTATTCCCACGGCTTTCCCGGGATGGGACGGGATTCGAGCTTGGTCAGATTGACCTCATAACGGGAGAAATTCTCCAAGGCTTTGTAGAGCGCCCCAGGGGAGTCGGCGGTGTCGAAGACGACCGAGACCTTGTCGATCTCGCCTTTGCCGCGGGCCCTTTCAGGCCGAGTGATGACCAGAAAACGGGTGAAGTTGCGCGAGTTGCTCTCAATCCCCTCGGCCAACACCGTCAAGCCTAACCGCTCGGCGGCTTGCAGACTCGAGATCGCGGCGGCGCGCACGTAGCCGTTCTTGACGATGTAGTCGGCTGAACCCGCGGTGTCGTACATATTGACGACCTGCCAGTTTGGATACTGACTTAAGAATCGTTCGCACTGGGCGGCGGCCTGAGGATGAGAATAGACCTGTTCGATGTCGGCAAGCTCCACACCGGCGTTGGCGACCAGGTTGTGCTGGACGCGCACCTTGATCTCTCCGACGATGGTCAGCTCTTCGTGCTTGAGCAACAGATCGTAATTGACGTGAATAGAGCCGGTGAGGGAGTTCTCCACCGGTACCATGGCGTAGGCCACCTCGCCCGAGTCGACCCCCTCGAAGAGTTCCTCGAAGGTTTCGTAAGATTTCGTGGGAGTGCCGGTGCCAAAATAGCGGTGGATCGCTTTTTCAGAAAAGGATCCGGCCACGCCCTGCAGTCCGACCAGGTCTTTACTGACCGGTTGGACCAACGGTTTCGGACGCTTCACTACGGTGCGGCGATGCATCCCCTCCATCTGTTTGCCCACCACCGGCGCCACCGCGGAAAGGTCTTTCATCAATCGGTTCAACTGATCGGGATAGAGCGACTGAGCCCCGTCGGAGAACGCTTCAGGAGGGTTCTGATGACACTCGATCATCAGCCCATCGGCTCCCGCGGCCAGGGCTGCCAAGGCCATGGCGGGAACGTAAGTTCTGACGCCTGTTCCATGGCTGGGGTCGGCAACCACGGGCAAGTGAGTTAGGGAGCGTAAGACCGGAATGGCTGATAGATCGAGAGTGTTGCGAGTGGAGGACTCGAAGGTTCGAATCCCTCGTTCGCAAAGAACGACCTGAGCTTTGCCGGGGCCGGCCAGGATGTATTCGGCCGACATCAACAGCTCTTCGATGGTCGCCGATAGGCCGCGTTTTAAGAGGACGGGCTTGTCTTGCTGGCCCAGCTCCTTGAGCAGATCGAAGTTTTGCATGTTGCGAGCCCCGATCTGGAGAATGTCGGCGTAACGACCGACGATCTCGACCTGGCGGGGAGACATCACTTCCGTGACGGTGGCCAGGCCGTACTTTTGCCCCGCTTCCTGCAAAATCTGAAGCCCCTCCTCACCCATGCCCTGAAAGGCGTAAGGCGAGGTGCGAGGTTTGAAGGCGCCCCCACGGAGAACCCCGGCGCCGGATGCGGCCACCATCCCCGCGATCTCCATGAACTTCTCCCGCCCCTCGATCGAACAGGGTCCGGCCATCACCACGACCTGTGGACCGCCGATCACCGGACCGTTGGGACCTAGAGTCACTCGGGAGGTCTCCGGCACGGCCTCGCGGGAGGCCAGTTTGTAAGGCTTGGAGACTCGAATGACTTCAGCTACTCCGGGAAAGAGCTCCACCTCGCGCGCGTCTGGCAAGGACGTTCCCACCACGGCCAGGACTTTTCTCTCCTCACCGGCGATGGAGTGAATCTCTAGCCCGCGGGCTCGAAGTTTCTCCTCGATCCAGCTAACCTGTTCCGGGGGAACGTCGGATCTCAAAACGACAATCATTCTTCCGCCGCCTTCTCGGCCTCGTTCGCTCGTAGGTCGGCTACTAGTGCTCGCATCTTCTTGTGGAGCTCGTTGACGTCTCCGACGTTTTCCACTCTTCGCTCATAAGCCCACCGCTCGGAGGCCCTATCGGAAACGTGCTCGTTTACGGGACCGTATCCTGGACGTTCGATACGCACCAGCAGTCCACCATAACCTCGGACCAAGCGGGCCTCATTGGGGAAACGAACGTCGGTGATCACGACATCGCCGACCGAAAGGGTGCTTTCGAGTTTGCGTTCGGCCAATCGGACCCAGATTTCGGGGTCGAAGAGATTGCGGCCGACCTCCGTCCCCAAAATCTGCATCAGCCGGCGCACTTCGGGATATTCTTTGATCTCCGACCAGTCGCGCTCGGCGGCGAACTCGGAGAGTCGAAGGTACTCGCCTTCCTTGGCGCCGGGCACCAGCGGGTCGAGGGCCAACAGCGCGCCCTTGATCGGGTCGGCGAAGGCGATCCTTTGAAATCGGAGTTCTTCGAGTAACACTTGGGCCGCCGTGTCTTTACCCACGCCGGCGTATCCGCACAGTCCTATTAACACGCGGCCGACCTTCTGAGCCCGCCGGAAGGTGACCTGCCGACAAGGGTTAAGCGGGAATAGTTCCTCGCCGACGACGTCTATCGCGGGTGTGGGAAGAGCATAACTTGACCGGGAGTTCACGAGAATGAGGAGAACTTTTCAATACGACACGGTTAAGCTGGAAAGACTAAGGGAAGGTTCAAGCTCGATATGGGTGATGTGACGGAAAGCGCTAGGCGACGGCCTCGCTGGCTGCTCTGGCTGCGGCTCTTTTTAAGAATCGGCTTCGCTCTAGGACTGCTGGGACTAGTGCTGGGTCTGGCCGGCTTTGGAGCGCTGTACTATAAGTACGGTCGCGACCTGCCGGATATCTCGATTTTGGAAACCTACCGGCCGGCCGAAACGACCAAGATCGTGGCCTCCGATGGCAGCGTGATCACCACGCTCTATCAGGAGAATCGTGTCTGGGCCTCCCTCGACTCGATGAGTCCCTGGATCGTCCCCGCTCTTTTGGCCACCGAGGACAGTCGCTACTTCGAACATCACGGCGTCGACCCGATCGGTATAGCCCGTGTGGTCTACAACACCTTGATCACGCGTCAGGCTCGTGAGGGAGCTTCCACCATCACCATGCAGTTGGCGCGGAATGTCTTTCCCCTCGGCGAGGATGATAAGGTCCGCAAGATCAAGGAGATGTTTCTCTCCGTCGAGCTAGAGCGGCACTACTCTAAAGAGAAGATTCTGGAACTGTACCTCAACCAGGTCTACTTCGGAGCTGGAGCCTACGGCGTTCACTCGGCCGCGCGAGTCTATTTCAACAAGGGGCCGAAAGACCTGACTTTGGCTCAGGCCTCCCTGATCGCCGGATTGATCCAGGCACCTTCGAGATTCAACCCGCTCGAACACAAGGACCGCGCCTTCGTCCGCCAGGACGAGGTTCTGAGCCGCATGAAAGCGGTGGGATCGATCACCCAGGCGCAGTACGACGAGGCCATGGCCGAGCGCGAGAAGTTCCGTTTCGACAGTGGACGGGCCTTCGAGCTCGACAGGTTTCCCTACTTCACCACCTATGTGTTAAGGGAACTCTCGGCTCGCTACAAGGAAGAGGAGATCTACAAGGGCGGTCTGACTATCGTCACAACTTTGGACCCGGCCGCTCAAAAGTACGCCCAGCAGACTTTGACCGCGGAAGTCAACGCCTCAGGATGGGAGCTCAACGTCGATTCGGGAGCCCTGGTTCTTTTGGAGAACGACACCGGATACATCAAGGCCATGGTGGGTGGTCTCGGCTGGAGCGAGAAGAACCAGTTCAATCGCGCTTTTCAGGCTAGACGGCAGCCCGGCTCTTCTTTTAAGCCGGCAACCTATGGAGCAGCCTTAGAGGCGGGTTATACGCCTGACAGCCGAGTGAACGACAGCCCCGTCACCTATCAGGATGGAAGCGCGGGAGGCTGGAGTCCCAAAAATTCCGACGGCCAGTTCAAAGGCGTGATCACCATGCGGACGGCTCTGCAAGGCTCTCGCAACGTTCCGGCTGTCAAAATTTTGGATGCGGTCGGAGTGGATAACGTCATCAGCCTGGCCTATCAGATGGGGATTCGCGCCGAGATTCCACCCAACCTCAGTATCGCTCTGGGCGCGGTGGAGGCCACGCCGCTCGAGATGGCCGAGTTCTACTCGGTGATCGTCAACGGCGGGCGCAGGGTACCGCCCACTGCCATCAAGATGATCAAAAATTCCACCGGAAAGGTGCTCGAGGACCATCGCGCCACCGTTGGACGAACGGTGCTAAGCCCCCAGAGCGCCAGCGCTCTCGTGTCCATGTTACAAGACGTGGTCCGCGGGGGAACTGGAACCAACGCGAAGGTGCCGGATTGGCCCATCGCGGGTAAAACGGGGACGACCGACAGTTCGGTGGACGCCTGGTTTTGCGGATTTTCACCATACTACACTTGCACGGTTTGGGTGGGCAACGACAACAACTCACCGATGTACCAGTCCTTCGGTGGCGACCTCCCGGCTCGCATCTTCCGTCTGGTGATGGGTTATGCGCTGCAAGGGAAAGAGTACAAAGACTTCCCGACCTACACGCCTAGTGGGGAGGCTAGGGATATCGTCAAGTCGGGAGAGAATCTGCCCTCACCCTCGGCCACGCCTGACGTCTCGGCTAGCCCAGAGGTGGAAGCGACCGAGACCCCCCAAGTTTCGGAAACTCCTCAGGACTCGTTAAACCCCCGGTCGGAGGATGGACGTTCGTATCTCTTGCCGGAAACCCTCAATCCCGAGCTTCCGACTCCGCCGGGCAGCGAACCTCGGCCGCTGGTGACTCCAGCCCCATTGCCCGATCTTATGCCGACTCCCGCCAGCCTGGAGCCCGCAAGCATGGAAGTTCAGGAGATTCAGGCGCCTCCCATACCGGGAGAAGTCCAGATCAATCTTATGGAGGAGCCATGAGCCTGACGGTCTCCTTTCCTCTCGAACATGATGTCCCGTTGGCGCCTTTGACTACCTTAGAGGTAGGAGGGAGCGCTCGCCAGTTGGCCCGGATTAAGGACCGTGAGCAGGCCACCGCGCTGATCGCATGGTGGTGCGGCTTACCTGTTCAAGACCGTCCGAGCCTACTTCCCCTAGGGGGAGGTAGCAATCTGCTGGTCAGCGACTCCGGTTTCCCCGGCCTTGTCCTGAAGATGGAGAATCGAGGATTCGAGGTTCTCGAGGAGTCTGAGCAACGGGTGGTTGTTAGCGTCGGTGCGGGAATGGTGTGGGATGAATTCGTGGCCGAGACGGTGCGTCGTGGTTGGTCGGGGGTGGAGTGTCTGTCCGGCATCCCTGGATGTGTCGGAGCCTCACCCGTGCAGAATATCGGCGCTTACGGTCAGGAGGTGTCCGAGACGATCGCCGCCGTCCACGGCTTTCATCTCCCCATGGGAGCCGAGTTCTCTCATTCCAACGAGGAGTGCGGATTCTCTTATCGGCACAGCCGGTTTAAAGAAGCAGGACAGGGAGTGTACTGGATTCTCGCCGTGGATTTCGCGCTGGTGCCGGAGGGAAAACCGACGGTCCGCTATCGAGACCTGCGAGAGCGCTGCCGCGACCGTCAAGTTACGAACCTTTCCGAGCTTCGCGACCTGGTCTTGGAAGTGCGTCGGGAGAAGTCGATGGTCTATGACCCGGATGATCCTAACCATCGCTCGGCCGGCTCGTTTTTCACCAACCCGATTGTGGAGGAGGCTCTTGCTGAGCGCCTGGTGGCGGAGTACGGAATGCCCTGCTATCCGGCGGGACCCGGACAGCGCAAACTGTCGGCCGCCTGGCTCATCGAGCACAGCGGGCTTCCCAAAGGGTTCAAGCCGACCCCGGATTCCAAGGTGGGACTGTCGACCAAGCATGTCCTGGCCTTGACCAACCGAGGAGGAGCCAGCGCCTCAGAGCTTGTCGCCCTGGCCGACCTTGTAGGCAAGACCGTGGAAGCCAGATTCGGTGTCGCGCTGGTCCCGGAACCAGTCTGGGTCGGATTCTGAGCTACTTGTTCCCGGATGAAAATTCTTGTTATCATCAATCCAGCGGCAGGTCGGCGACTCGGTTCGCCTTTAGAGGAGATTCGAAGAGCGCTGACTCAGCCTTTCGTGGACCTTTCCGTTCACCTGACCAGCGGTCCTGGAGACGCGACCGTCGCGGCGCGGCAGGCCGTTGCGGCGGGCTTCGACCTGGTGGTGGCCGCTGGTGGCGACGGCTCGATCAACGAGGTGGCCAACGGCCTGGTGGGTAGTGATGTGGAGCTCGGGGTCGTCCCGGTCGGGACGGAGAATGTCCTGGCCCGTGAGTTGGGAGTGCCGCTGATTCCAGGGTCTGCCTGTCGATATCTGCTCGACACCATGGCCAGGCGAATCGACGTGGGGAAGATTGACGACCGCTACTTCGTCTGCTTCGCGGGGATCGGCTTTGACGCTCACGTGGCCCACAATTTGAGTCCCGAGAGGAAAAGTGCGATGGGCGCGGCGGGCTATTTTCTCACCTCTTTCGAGCGCATCGCCGGTTATCGTAAAGAACCTCGGACCGTCACGGTGCTCGCGGACGGTCAGGAGATCCGTAGCAGCTACTGGATGATCTTGGTCAGCAACATTCAAAACTATGGCGGAGGCCTCAAACCAGCTCCTCAAGCAAGTTTGGAGGATGGACTACTCGACCTGTGCATCTATCCCAAAGTCGGATATCCGGCTACCGTTTGGCAGATGCTATCGACGGCTCGGGGCCGGCATGTCGACCTTCCTGGAATGCTGTATCTGCAGGCCAAACGGATCGAACTTGTCACCGATCCGGTGGAGCAGGTTCAACTCGACGGCGACCCCTGGGCCGGCACCACGCCGCTCGCCTTAGAGGTCGTACCAAAAAGCCTTAAGGTGAGGTTTTGAGATGAGATACTGGTTGCTGTTTCTGTTTATTTACGGTCTGGTGGTGGCCTCTGTGGCTCAGGGCTACGAACCGCCAGTGGACCAGGGAATGGATATGCGAGACATAGTTTCAGACACTGTATTCGCTTTGAAAGACCTCGAGAGCGGGGAAGAATTGCTCTGGGGAGCCAGAGCAAGCGATCGCCATCCACCCTTCTCTAGCTTCAAGATCCCAAATTTTCTGATAGCCTTGGAGACGGGTGTGGTGAGCGGCATTGACGAAACGATCCCGTATTCGCCGGAGCGACGACCTGAACAGTCCTGGTGGCCACCCGATTGGGCGCAGGACCAAACACTGGAGACGGCGTTCCGTCGCTCCGCCGCCTGGGCCTTTCAAGACCTGGCGCTTCGTCTGGATGACGCAACCTACGGAAAATACCTGAAGGAGTTCGATTACGGGAACCAGGCCCACCGAGGCGATGCCTTCTGGCTCGATCGTAGTCTTTTGATCTCTCCTTCCGAGCAGGCGCATTTTCTAGAACGTCTGCTTACCGGTAAACTTCCCGTTTCCGCTGAGCATCTGGACGCGCTTCGAAAGGTCGCTCTAGTGAAAGAGAAGTCGGGGCTTCGCCTGTATGGCAAAACCGGGGCGGGTCCGTTTCGTGATGGTGAGTTCGCGGGAGTGTTTGAGGGGTGGTTCGTCGGCTGGCTCGAACGTCCCAACGCTGCCCCAGTGGTCTTCGCATTGTGGACTGTGAAAGGCAGTTTTGAGGAGATTAAGACTTTCCGTGCCAGGGAGACTCAACGATATCTCATGTTTCTGGAGTATCTTCCGGTCGATTGGTAGATGGAACTATTCTGGGTACGACTTTTCCTCGAGGAGTTCGACGTAGCCTTCGGTTCCGTTGACGCGGATGCGCTGGCCGTCTCGGATCAGGGTGGTGGCGTTGTTCACTCCCACTACGGTCGGTAGTCCATACTCGCGGGCAATGACCGCTCCGTGGGTCATCAGTCCACCCACCTCGGTCACCAGAGCTTCCACCGCCAAGAACAGCGGAGTCCAGCCGGGATCGGTGAAGGTGGTGACCAGAATGTCGCCTGGCTCGAGGCGGGCGCCAGCCATCTCCAGCAGAACCCGGGCGCGACCTTCCACGACTCCGCTGGAGACCGCCAGACCGGAGAGAGCCCCGCTGGGAACTCCCTCTCTGGGGTAGTCGCCGGTCACGCTCTCACCCTCGGAGGTGAACACGCGCGGGGGCTTAAGCCTTTGAAAGGCTTCGTGCTGTGCTTTGCGCTGCTGGATCAGGCCCTCTTCGAGGGACCCACCGCTGAGCAGTTGGCGAAGCTCGGTGAAAGTGAGATAGAAGACCTCCTCGGGCTCGGCGAGAATACCCGCCCGCACCAACTCTTCGGCCTCTCGTAGGAGGGCTTTCTTGTAGAGAAAGGTGCGGCTGACGAGGCCGTACTTCGGGTACTCGCGATAACCGATAAAGTCTCGCAGAGTGCTGATCTTCTCTCGAGTCTGGCGAGCCTTCTCCGCGCCCTCCGGAAGCTCTTCCAGTTGGCGCAACAGACTCTCGGCCAGTTGTGAGGCCTCCTTCTCTCCTTTCTCGAACCTTCGCTGGGCTTCGCCGGCCTCGAAGTTCTCGAGGTTGCTCAAGAGCAGGGAGAGCAGAGCGGCGGGCTGCTCGCTCCAGCGGGGTCGAGTGATGTCGATTTCGCCGGCGCAACGCATCCCGTACTCTTCCAGATATGCATCAAGGGCCTCTTTGAACCGTTGCCCACCTGGTAGACTGTCCAACCCCTCCAGCGATCCATCGGCCGTTCGCAGGTAGGCGATAACCTGCGGATAGGGGCGCAGAACGTCGGCCAGATCCAGCAGCCGCAGGCCCATTCGCGAAGTGACGTTGTTCGCCACCGACTGGGAGAGCACATCCGCCACGTTGCGCCGACCCAGCCACTCCCACCCCTTCTCGTTGAGCCATGCGGAAGCGTTGATCCCCGCCATGACGGCGGCCGTGGTTTGTGGCCCGGAACGCCGCGCTTTGTGCCGCTCGATGTCCTCTTCCAGGAAGTCGAGTAAGGCGGGTCCACTCACCGCCGCTATCTCCTGTTTGAGCTTTTGAAGAGAGGCCTGCTCTTGCGCGATCAGTTCCCCCACTATCGCAGGGTCGTCGGGGGCGGGAGTCTCCAACCTGGCCAGGGGATGGGAGGACGGCTCCTCTGAGAGCGGGGCGAGGAAGCCTTCCCGTTCCACGATAGTGGTGAGAGCGGCTCGGATTTGCGGGTCGGAGCTTCCCAGAACGTTGAGCATCAGATTCCGGCCCGCCGTCGAGGCCAGATCCCTGGCGACGTCGACGAAGAGACGACCACCGGCCGCGAACATCGGCCGACCGGCCAGCATCTGGAACATGGATAGCCCCAGCGGCTTCATCGGGTCGGTCATCATCTGCTGGTGCCCGACGGAGATGTAGACATGGTTCTCCGGGTCATCGCGCTCAGGCGTTGGGAAGAGGTGGGTGATGGGTCGACTCTGGACGATTTGAAATCGCTCGTCGGCCAGGCACCACTCGATGTCCTGGGGACAGCCGAAGTGGGCTTCGATGCACCGGCCTAGCTTTTCGAGCCGGAGAAGCTGGGCTTCGGACAACAGGGGCGCGTCCTGTGCGTTCGGGGTGGAGCGCTCCAGGACTTTCCCATGACGGAGCTTGCTCCGTTCGGCGTTAACGGTTCCGGCCACCAGAGTGTCGGCTAAACCTGAAGTTGCTTCGACCTGAGTGATTCCACGATGGCCGCTGAGCGGGTCGGCGGTGAAAAGAAGGCCCGCGGTTCGTGCCTCAACCATTCTCTGGACTATCACCGCCATGGACACCTCTCGATGATCGAAGTTTTGCTGATTACGATAGGCCACCGCTCTCTCGGTGAACAGGGAAGCCCAGCAGAGGCGAATGTGGTGCAGTACCGCTTCGACACCGACGACCTCGAGATAGCTGTCGTGCTGTCCCGCGAAGGAGGCTCCCGGGAGGTCCTCGGCCGTGGCGCTGGAGCGCACGGCGTACCTCTGCTCCGCGCCGTACCTGGCCAGGGCACAGTCGACGGCGGCGCAGATAGCGGAAGGGGTTGTCGCCGTCTCCAGAGCGTGACGCAGTTGGGCGCAGAGAGCATCCCTTGCCTCCGCGGAGCCCGCCGTGTCGGGATGGGAAAAGCGGTCGAGCAGCCCGGCCATGGCGGGCGTGTGTCGCCGCGCTTGCTGGAAAGCTTCGGTGGTCAGGCAGAAGCCGGAGGGAACTTCGATTCCTTCAAGCTTGCCGACCTCTCCAAGGTTGGCGGCTTTAGTTCCGACGAGACTCAGGTGGCTCAGGTCGACCTGCTGGAGGTCCAGCACGTAGGGGGTACTTTGTTTTTCCGTTCTCGACATCGGCGACTCTACTTTCCGAAAGCTCCCGGCTCTCGTCGCCAACTCTACGGCAGAGGGGGGCTCTTGCCGCAAGCCCCCCCTCCTGGTATAACTTAAAGTGGGGAGAGAAACGCTTTTTAAGAAGGCTCACTTTGATTCTGACGCGCCTCGGAACGGGCACGAAAACCCTGAGCCAAAAGCGCCATGTCGCTCTCGCACCTCGGAGGGCACGTAGCGACTTTTTCGGGAGAGTCCACCAACCATTCCTGTAACCGCTCGGGCTCAAGCGGGCAAAGGGTTCGAAGTCCGGCGAGGCGCTATCGCAGATTTGTGAGTTTTCCCGTGATGACGCCATTGATCATAGCCACACGCTTACGATGCCCTTGCTCCACTTCGCCCTCATCCTCACGAGTTTGCCTTCCTACTCGGTATCCTATGCCTGCGAATCGTCTCAAGGCGACAGACGGGCTCTGCCCTTCTCGGGCTATCGACCCACGGGGATGGCTCTTTGATATCCTTTCCTGACAGGAGGCTCAATCTTCTCCAGATTACCTGGACGAATTAAGATAAGATCGACTGTCGAGGTCATCGGCTTGGTCGTTCCATCCCCTTCCCCATAGGTGGCTCCCATGGCTGGCAATGTCGCTTGTGCAACCCTGGTTCCGCTGTAGATGACGCGACCCTCCAGGTACTCCAGTTTATCGGGGACTTTGTATTTGGGCTTCGCTCCCCATGTAGGGGAACTTCCAGTGTCTGAAAATGTTGAGAGGAAATCGTTCATGACATATTCGACATCCTTGGGCGTCGTAGCCACTTTGAGTTTTAAGGAAAATTCGGCGGTTTCCCAGCCCGAAGGCCCACTTGGTCCACCGGAGAGCTTCAGAGAAAATTTGGAGCCGTCGACGGTTCCTACTCCGGAGGACCGTGCTCGCTTGGGAGTTTTTGTATCTCCAAAGCCGAGCTCGATAGCTTGGAAAGCTTGAGGGCTCATGAGAGCATGAACGATGTTACCGAGCGGTTGAGAAGTTTCCTTGTTCCGCTTGCCGTCTACGATTTCGACGTCAGTCTGGCCAATTCGCGGCTGCTCAAGGATCAGGTAGAGTTCCTCTCGACCCAAGTTCGGCCGAATTTGCAAGGCCCACCAGGCTCCACTAACATCGACGGGTGGCTGTTTTTGGCATCCACTCAGACCTAGCATAACTATGCCTAGACAGCAGAGCAGGACAATGTTTGAGCAAATGGTTTTAGTTCTATAAAGTACAGTTGTTTCCATGTTTTTTACTATAGAGGAGCTCTCTATTTGGATCTCTTGGAAAAAGAATCAGATTCGTTCTCGGCTTGTAAACATCTCCTGTTTGCTGTTCACGCCCTAAGTTTGGTGCGCGATTTCGAACGAAATGGAGAGCTACTTATTGTGATGCCGATGTCCGTATCCATCTGGGCGGAGCAATTCCAAAGTGTCTATTGCAGAAGGCCAGGTGAGGACCGATTTGGTACAATAGGGGCCAGCCCGGCTTTGTCGAAGCTCAAGCTATGAAGAAGCTCGTCTTGCTCTTGCTCTTGCTCTTCGCGGCCTTGGGATACTACCTGTATAGGGGTCCGGTGGCTCCATTTTTTCAAGCCGCCGAATTTCCCCTAAAGGTGATGAAAGAGTACGAAGACAAGCTTCTGATCTTCAAGGGCTCAAAAGGCGAACCTAAGGAGCCGGGGGAGGGAGCGCCCGCGCGACGGGGCAAAGTGGTTGTGTTGGAGTCGATCATGCACATGCAGCCTCGCCTTCAGAGTTCGTTTTTTGGTCTGGACGAGCAGATACGCGCCGCTAACCCGGAGGAAGTGGAGACCGTGATAGTCGTTCACTTTGTGCCCGCATTAGGCGGAGGCATCGGAGCGCCACACCAACTCTATTGGGGAAGTTTCGATTGGCCATCAGGCAAATGCTTGGGTTTCGAGCGGGTAAAAACTTGGCCCGCAAACTATGGAATGAGAGATGTGAAAGCCGATTATCCTGACTTCACCGAGAAGATCAAAGCTATGAAAACGCTCAAGTCAAAGAAGAAGACTGAAGCAAGTTAGGTGTGCGACTTCCCTTGCACTTCGGAGCGGGCGCGAGATCGGAGGCCTGGGCGAAGACCACGAAGTTGCGTAAGACGGATTTCAGATTCTCGTGTCGATTGCTGGGAGTCAACAGGTCCACTGTCGTTCCGTCGTAGGTCACGCGGACCCTCTGACCTCCCATCGCCGATAAAAAGCGAGGTAGCCATCCTCAGTCGGTGTCGGTGACGAAGCGATTTTCCAGAGGTGGCCTCGAGATAATCATAACCGAATTATAGCATGGTATCCGTAACGTGCCGCTAACGCTTAGCGTCGGTGGATTCGAAGATTTTGTCGGCACTCGCTGGGACGAAGCCGTTGAAGCCTTGATAGCGGCGGGCGAATTCGACGTAGCAGGTGGTGATTTCGGTCTCTTCTCCACCGGCTAGAGTGATAACGCGGCGATCGGCGATGGTGGAGCCTTGCTCTAAGAGCACTTCGGGAGTTCCCTTGATCAGGCCGCCCGACGTATTCATGGTGAATCCTTCGTCTTGGAGGTACTCCAACAGCTCTTGTAAAGAGGAAAAGCTCGAGAGGTCGTTCACGCTGACGGTGAAGTGGTTGGCGCAAAGCCCGTTCACCGCAACCCAGCCGGCGTATTCGCTTTCCGACAGCAGGCTCTCGTAAACCTCGCGTGAGGGGAGCTCCCAGAGAGGGCCGGCGTTTAAGATGAGAGGATCCTTGACTCGTGTGGGGTCGATCTGGGCTGTCAAGCCGGCGATGATCTCTTGCGTCGAGGCCGACAACTTCGCGCTCTCGAGCTCGGAAAGAAAGATGCGCGGACGCCCCGGCTCGGGATGGAGGTAGCCGAAGGCTCGAATCTTCTTGTCTTCAAAAGCATACGGAGCGAACCGCTCATAGCCGAAACCGAGAATGTGAGGCTCCAGGGCTTCCAAGTTGATCGCGCTCCGGTCGTAGGTGCGGAAGGCGATATGGTCGTTGACCCAGGTATCGCCCCGAGCCTCCAGCAGGTCACGAAACTTGCCGGCGCTGGGCGCGATGGAGATGTAGTGCCGCCAGAGGTGATCGATGAAAGAGTCCAAGGTCATCAGCCAAGGTTTGCCGTCGCTAAAGAAGGCTCCTCTCCTCACAGCGCGTAGAGGCCACGGCAAGGCCGAGAGGGCCCGACAAAGGAAAGCGTCTTACCAAGCAAAGGATTTGAAGATTGTCGGACTCCAGCGGATATCGACCAGAGATCGACGGCTTGAGAGCTATCGCCGTCTTAGCAGTCCTCTTTTATCATGCCGGACTCGGTTTCCCTGGGGGATTCCTGGGCGTGGATGTCTTTTTTGTGATATCCGGCTACCTGATCACAGACCTCTTGACCAGGTCGGTGCGGCGAGGAAGCTTCAGCCTGCTGGAGTTCTGGGAGCGAAGAGTGCGGCGCCTGATCCCGGCCCTTGCGGTTCTTACGTTCACTGTGGCTTTAATTAGCTATTTTATCCTGCTTCCGTCCGACCTCAAACACCTGGGAGGAGCGCTTTTGGCTCAGCCTCTGCTGGTTGCTAACATCTATTTCCATAAAACCATGGGGCAGGGCTACTTTGGTGTCTCGGCCTCCGAGTTTCCCATGCTTCATACCTGGTCCTTGGCTGTGGAAGAGCAGTTTTATCTTTTCTATCCCTTGATCATCGTCCTACTGTTTCGTTTTCTTCAGACCCCACAACGGGTCAATAAGGCGCTTGTTCTACTGACGGCGCTCTCTTTCGGATGCAGCGTGTCGATGGCGTCCGTGGATAAGGATTCGGCCTTTTTCTGGCTCGGTCCGCGCGCATGGGAGCTGTTACTCGGTGGTATCGTGGCGCTAGCTCCACGACCGTCAGGTGCCAGGGGGGTCAGGGAGATCGTGGGATGGCTGGGTCTTGCGATGATCATCTGGTCTATCTTAAGGGACCCTGCTTCGGACTTTTTCACTAGCGTTCTCTTTTGGCCTTGCTTGGGAACAGCTCTGGCTATATGGTCCAACGGCTCCGGTATGTCGACGACAGGGCGGCTGTTAGCTTGGACGCCGCTGGTCGCGATAGGTTTGATCTCTTATTCACTGTATCTGTGGCACGGACCGATTTTCGCCTTCGCCGACTATCTGGGCTTGAACTATCTCGTGGGTCTGCGTGTCATGTTAGTCTTTTTGAGCATCGGGTTCGCGACTGCATCGTACTTTTTCGTAGAGACTCCCTTCCGGCGCAAGCGTCTGCTTTCTTCTCGTGGGGCGATTTTTATGTTGGGCGGAGGCTACGCCCTGGTGACGGCTTGCGCTGGAGCTTTCTTCTATTTTGCCGATGGACTACCACAAAATTGGACCGAAAGGGCGCTGTCGATGGAGCACACGCGGCGCATGGTGGAAGAGACCTTTCCCTTCGTAGAGCCGGATGCACCCAACCCTCCAAAACTGGGAGACCTCGATAGGCATCGGACCTCCTTCCTGGTCTTTGGCGACAGTCACGCCGGTGCACTCGCGCCGGCCTTCGACGCCTTGGCCAAGGAGCGTGCACTCCAAGGGCTCCTGGCCTGTCGCCCTGGGTCTCTTCCTCTTTTTGAACCGGCGAGCGAGGAAAAACGCCCGTGGAGAGATTACGTTTTGGGTCTGGTTCGCGATGAGGAAGTGAAGGAGGTCCTTATAGTCGCGAGGTGGTCTGTTCACGAGCCCTTCCTGACAGGGGAGCTGGACGAATTTGTCTCTGACATGCGTTCTGCGGGGGCTCAAGTTACCCTGGTGGCGGACGTTCCAGAGCAGCCAGTCGTGACCACCCGTTTGCTCGCGTTGGCCACGCGATTCAAGGGTCTGAGGGTTCCGCACGCCTCTTTAGCAGATCATCGCGCCAAAAACGCTTGGATCGACGAACTGTTTCTGCAGCATCAGGCTAAATTTCCCGGCTTACGGATTGTGGATCCGGCCCCTACTGTGGCCAGTTGGGAGGGGTTGGCCTTAGACGGGCAACCGGTCTATCTCGACCGCGATCATCTCTCTAGGTTTGGAGCCTTGAAAGTAGCCCCTCTCTTCCAATCTCTATTTGACGAGTTCCAACGCTCGGAAGATGTGCGCTCTACCCGTGGGCGAAAGTGAAGGCTCGTTTCCCGATCTTGTAGCTCCCGTTCTTCTTGAGGATCTTGTTCACCAAGTCGGGAGGCACGTCGACGAAAGAGCGGGTTTTGGTGATTCGGATGTTGCCGATGGAAGGTCCGGGGACTTTGGCGATCTTGGTCAGGACTTGCAAGATCTCCTTAGGGCTCAGACCGTGACTCTTCCCGACGGTGGCCATCAGTTGCACGCTCTCTCCATTTTCGGGCACTCCTCGGGTGACTCTGGCAGCTTTCTGACGTGAGGCTTTGGAGGGTTTCTCCAAGCTGACTTCTTCCTCACTCATCTCGGCGATGGGTCGCTCTTTCTCCGAGGCCGCGGCAAGCTTCAGGGCGGCCGCCGCGATTCCGCGGGCATCATAGCCTTTTCCCACCAGCTCATCGACCCAGCTTAGCTCCTTACGGCAGCGATGCTCGTTGCCCAACCACTTGTCCAGCTTGGCGTACATGAACTCGAGCCGCCGGCGATTGATCTCCTTGACCGTCGGAACCTTGCGGGGCTCGATGGTGCGCTTGATGGCCCGCTCGATGCGCTGAAGTTTCCACTCTTCCTTGGGGGTGATCAAAGTGAAGGCCATGCCGGTCCGGCCCGCGCGCCCCACTCGTCCGATGCGGTGGACGAAGGTGTCGGGGCTCTGCGGTAGGTCCAGATTCACTACATGGGACAGATGCTCGATGTCGAGTCCACGGGCGGCTACGTCGGTGGCCACCAGAACGGAGAACGTCTCGTTGCGGAAGCGCCGCAACACGTGTTCGCGGTTCTCCTGATCCATCGCTCCGGAGAGAGCCTCTGTGGGGATTCCGGCGCGGGTCAACTCGGCCGCCATGATGCTCGTTTGGGCGCGAGTTCGGCAGAAGACGAGAGCCGACTTGACCTCCTCCACCTCGAATATTCGGGTTACCGCGGCGGTTTTGTCCGAGTCTTTGCAGACGTAGTAGGCCAGCGACACCGTCTTTGTCGAGAGCTCCTGAGAAAGGTTGACCTTCAAAGGCTTGCGGGTCGCTTTGTCGGCTAGATTCTGGATCTCTCGCGGCAGGGTGGCGGAGAAGAGCGCTGTTTGGCGCTCGGAAGGCAAACCCGCCACGATCTCCTCGAGCTCTTCGGCGAATCCCATGCTGAGCATCTCGTCAGCCTCGTCGAGGACCAGAAGCTTCACTCCGTCGAGCTTGAGATTCCCTTGGCGCATCAGATCCAGTAAGCGTCCCGGGGTTCCGACCACGACGGAGGCGCCTTTGCGCAACGTGCCCTTTTGATAGCCGTAGGAGGCCCCGCCGTAGACGGTGAGCACACTGATTCCGTCATGCTTGGAGTAGCCCTCGATGGCTTTGCCCACCTGCATCGCCAGCTCTCGCGTGGGAGATAGGATAAGAACCTGAACCTCTTTGTTGGAAGGGTCCAGATTGTGTAAGGCCGGAAGGGCGAAGGCGGCCGTCTTTCCGGTTCCGGTTCGGGCCTGGGCGATAACGTCACGCCCTTCTAAAATATGGGGAATGACCGACTCCTGAACGGGAGTCGGTTGATGATAGCCAAGCTCGTCTAGGGCTTGAACCAGGGTGGGGCGCAATCCAAAGCGCGCGAATTCCGTCGACATAATATGTTCCTTCGCTCCCCCGGTCTCCCGGGGGCGTTGCGGGGCCGAGAGTGTGGCTTCCTCTATTTTTGCGGAATTGGCGGGATTTCCGTGCCAAGGATTGCTCAAGATAGGTTTGAAGAGAAGGCAAGGAGCGCTATTGGCTATTGCGAACTCTTTGTCTCCTATGGCACTAAAGTCTCTAAAAGATATTCTTTTTCGGATCTGGCGGGCGCTGCAACGCCGCGTTACGCTCAAACTGGCGCGATTTTTAGATGCCTATCTTCCGTTGATCGACCCTCCCAAGTGGACTTACCACAACGAGACCGGCAACGATCGATGGATAGTGGAGTCGGTTTTCCCCGGCTTACGAAATGGGTATTTCGTGGAGGCTGGTGCCGCCTCGGGCATAGAAGGTAGCAGTTGTTATATATTGGAGGCCGAGCTCGGATGGACGGGGACCTGTATCGAGCCGCACCCCGAATTCTTCTCGAGCTTGGAGAAGAATCGACCAAACAGCCGGACTTTCAACGTCTGCCTTGGCCCTACCGCGGGTGAGGCGGACTTCGTTCTGGGCGCGGAGGGCTCGTCGCGTTATCTCAGTGGGGTTCGTTCCGAGCTCGAACAGCACAAATATGGCGCCCGGGACACCATTTTGGCGACAGGTCACAGCGTGGTACTATCCATGCGGCCTCTCGCCGCAGTTCTCGATGAGGTTGGTGCACCCTCGGTGATCGACTACCTGGCCATGGATATCGAAGGGAGCGAGCTTGCCGTGCTTTCAAGCTTCCCTTTCGAGCGTTATCGGTTTCGAGCCCTGACCTTAGAGTGCGACGAGGACGTTCATCTGACCCTGAGTGTCATCTTGAAAAAGCATGGATACCGCGAGGTAAAAAATCGCTACAATCGTTCCCGACCTTGGGAGCGGTATTGGCTTTCGGATTAAAGAGATAGCGGATTTATGGCGCTCGAAGGTCATTTTTGTGATAGACCATTTCGGCATTTAGAGGTGCATCTTCAGGGCAAGATCTACCTCTGTTGTCCAGCCTGGTTGCCCCACCAGGTTGCCAGCATTGAGGATGGCCAATCCTTGAGCCAGGCCTTCAATTCGCCAAGCGCTCAGAGTATTCGAGAGAGCATTCATGACGGGAGTTTTCGTTTCTGCCGTCATCAGCTCTGCCCGAAAATTCAGGCCGGGACTCTCCCCCTTAAGAAGGAGGTTCTGGACCCAGACTTACGACGGATCATCGAGGACCGAGTCGTCGATGGGCTGGAGCCCACGTTTTTGAATTTTTGTTTCGACGAGTCTTGCAACCTGAGTTGTCCCAGCTGCCGTGTTCAGAAGACCTTACACACCAAGGGGGAGGAGTTTGAGCAGCGTCGAGACCTACAGAATCGGCTCGTCAAAGAATTTTTCGCCACCTCCCACGATCGAGCGTTGGTGATTAACATCACGGGATCGGGAGACCCCTTCGGCTCCAAAGTCTTTCGTGAACTTCTCTTCACGCTCGACGGCTTTCGTTTTCCCGGGCTACTCATCAACCTTCAGACCAACGGCGTTCTTTTCACTCCCAAGGCGTGGGAGAGAATGAAAGGCTTGCATCAGAACATCAACCTGGTTTTGATTTCGTTTGACGCGGCCACTCTGGAGACATACGCGACGACGCGCAGAGGGGGCGATTGGAATCGACTTTTGGAGAACGTCCGATTCGTCTCCAATCTCAAGCGCGAAAAACATGTCAAAGAGCTACGCTTGGATTTTGTCGTTCAACGCGCCAACTATACCGAGATGCCGCAATTCGTGGAGTTGGCGCGCTCCCTGGCGGTGGACGGCGTCCGATTCTCTCGCCTGAACAATTGGGGGACTTGGAACGCCGCGCGATTTCTTCACGAAGATGTGTGCCGGGCGTCTCATCGGGAGCACCAAGCACTTCTGTCTGTCTTAGCGCATCCTGGTCTCAAAGACCCATTCGTGGAACTGGGCAATTTAGCGCCTCTGCTCATACGGTGAGCGGACACGTCTTCTGCTTCAGGAGATCGAGGATTCCGCGGTCACAACTTGATTCCGGCCGCCCGATTTCGCCGCGTAGAGGGCTCTGTCAGCCTCCTTCAGGGTGTCGTTGATGTTGCCGCTGACGGGATGGAGAGCCAGTCCCCCCGAGAAGCTGATGGGAATTCTCTGACCCTCGTAGGTTATTTCGTGGGCGGACACGGCGACCCGAAGCTTCTCCGAGACGGCGACGGCGGTCTCCAGAGTGGTGGATGTCAGCAGGACCAGAAACTCTTCTCCTCCCCAGCGCGCGCAGAAGTCGAAGTTGCGGAGGTTGTTCTCCAGAGTTTGAGCGACCGCCACGATCACGAGGTCTCCGGCGTCGTGCCCGTGAGTGTCGTTGATCCGCTTGAAGCGATCGAGGTCTAGCATCAAGACAGTGAAGGTTTTGCCGTCGCGCTGAGCCCGATTGGCCTCCGACTTAAGCCTCTCTAGCATGGCTCGTCGATTGGCGATGCCGGTGAGGGTATCGGTCAGTGATGCCCGTTGCAAAGTGGCATTGAGCTCTTTGAGTTGGCTCTGGTAGCCGTCGGAGATCTTGGAGATCTTGTCGAGACGGCGTGAGACTTTAGCGAACCGGCGGGCCAGGTCCAGGTGGGCACCCAACAGCGGGTTGTCTTCCGTGATACCCTCGGCCTGTAGCGATTCCCACAGAAGCTTCTCGTCCTCGCTGCCCCGAACCACGTGAATACGGCGGGGCATGGTCAATGTCGTCATCCCTTCCTGGATACAGGCGGGGCAGATCCCTTGACTGAGCACGGCGTTGGTATGTTTGCTGAGAAAACTCTCGACTTCGTCCCACTGGCCGTCGCCGTTTCGGATCTTCTTGCAGCAGTAACAGACGGGGAGTAGGCCGGAAATCGCTTTGGCCGGAGCGGAAACTACCGAGGGTTGGCCTTCTTGCTGGGCCTGTCGAAGCTGAGCTTGGTAGCCGTCGGAGATTTTGGCGATCCGCTCCTGCCGTCGTAAGAGTTGCTGGCGGTCCTCGAGAAGAGCGTCAAGGAGGCGACCAAGGTCGCTCTCGGCGGCTCCTTCTTGGGCCAGCGCCTCGCGGACCTTTCTTTCCAGTCTCTCGTTCACGCCGTCGGGTTAGGGAGAACGAAGAACGGCAAGGTCACTTCCTCGCGGAACTCCTCGGCCATCTCCAGGGCCCGGTCGTTCTCCTCATCATAGTACCAGGTGACGGTGACCTCGCGACCGGCACCGTGAGCATCTTCGAGAAGGTCCAGCAGATCCATCATGCTCTTGATGCTGCTGGTGTTCATGTAGGTCAATCCGATCTTGAATCGGACCGCCACGGTGCTTGTCTCTAGAAATTCTCGAACCCAGTCGAGCAACGGCTTGTAAAAGTCGAAGGAGTTCTCGGGATAAGATTCTCCATTGAGCTCGAGTAGCCCGGACTCGGATTGGAAGCGGACTGACGGGGTGGAGGTGGTGCCGGCGAGTTCCAGATTTTCCATTTTTAGACAATCACTCGCAAGCTAAAGAAGCTGTAGCGCTCGCTGACGGGAGAAAACTCAAATTCCAGAGGTGCCGAGGAACGCCTAGCCATGTCGATCAAGCCGAGACCGGCGCCATGGCTGTCAGGTGACCGGTCTTTGCGAAGCTGCTCTTTGTAGAGGACCTTCAGGCCGGCTTTATCCAGAGCTCGGAGCTCTTCGAGGCGAGCGCGCAGGTCGGCCACGTCCTCGTGTTCGACCATGTTCCCCGCATTGACTTCATAGTGTTCGTCGCGCTTGGCGATCACGATGATGGAAGAGGCGCTGATCGAAAGTTCGGCCTCCTTGAGTTTGAGAGCAGTGTAGTTACGAACATTTTGGGAGGCTTCGACGTAGACGGAGAAGACGTCCATCATAGCGGTTCTCTGAACGGATTCGCTCTCGAGGTACTTGCGGACGGCTAATCCCAGCTCTTCGATCAAAGAGTGAGAGAAAGAGCCCGAAAACGCGATGAGGGCTCCGGCCTCACCCAGCCTTTCCCGCAAGGAGAAGAGATTGACACTCACAGGGCGACTCCGACCACGGTGATGTCGTCCCTTTGGGCCGCGCTGCCCGAGTATTCGGCGATCATTTGGTCGAGATGGTCGTTCATGGCGCTGAGCGGGATCTTTTCCCATTTCAGAAAGGCTTCCTGCAATCGCTTTGGCCCCAATCCAAAGCCCTTGGGCCCTCCGGGCTGGTCCAGAATGCCGTCGGAGAGAAGAAAGAGTCGAGTTCCTCGCGGCAGGTCCAGGTCGTGATTGGTGATGCGAAGCTGGGCCTCGGACTTGGTGTAACCAAGACTGCATCGGTCGGCTTTGATCACTTCGATCGCCTGCCCGGGCCGCTGGACCCAAAGAGGCATGCGGGCTCCGGCGTAGCGAATTCGAGAATCACCCGTCTTTCCATAGAGAATCCCGATGTCCAGTCCGTTCTGGCTACCCGGCTCTTCTTGTTGCAACAACTCCTGCAGCGTTGTGTTGAGCTCGACTAAGAGATCCGCGGGGTCCTCCAGGCCACGGCTGGCCACGGCGCGGTCCAGAAGTGCCTTGGAGGCCATCGACATGAAGGCCCCGGGGACACCGTGGCCGGTGCAGTCGGCCACGGCCAAAAGGAAGCTCCCGTTGGGCGCGGTGTAGAGCGTGTAGTAGTCGCCTCCCACGATGTCGCGCGGCCGCCAGAAGGTGAAGCTGTCGAGGAAGGCGGTCTTGAGCTCGGAAGGCTTGGCCAGGAGGGCGCTTTGGATCAGCAAGGCGTAGTGGATGCTGTCCATGATCTTCTCATTGGACTGGCGCAGCTCTTCGGTGCGCTCTTCCACTTTGAGCTCGAGATTGTGGGTGTAGTCGCGAACGGTCGCCGTCATGTGATTGAAGGAGCGCGTCAGCTGGCCCACTTCGTCGTTGCGGTCGATCTCGAGATCGACGCCGTATTGACCGGCGGCGATCTCCTGAGTTGATACTGTGAGTTTGGACAGGCGGCGCAGGATCAAGCGATCGATGGTGTAGGAGATGAGAAGAAGACTGACCAGTAGCGCGAGACCCAGCACAGCGAGAATAGGAAGAAATTGGGTGAGCTCGATGACCTGGTTGGGGTCGACGAAGACCAGCGCGATCCAATCGACATCGGGCATAAAAGCCGCGCCCACGATCACTTGGCGACCCTCGCGCTCGATCTGGAAGTGGTCGATCTTGTCTGGGGAAGTGGTGAGGGAAGACAGCTTCTGTTGGAAGACCGCCCTTTGGGCGGGCTCTAGAAGCTCAAAGATCTTTAGCCGCTTGGTCTCATCCTTGATCCCGGCATTTTTGGCCATCAGCTCGGAGTCGTAGTGACCCTGAACGATCCCCTCGCGGTCGACGAGCACGGTCTGAACGCCTGGGTCGCTCGACTGCACCACCTCTTTGAGGAACTCCGTGAGATCGAGCCCGCTGCCGCCCAGCCCAAGCTTTTGGGTACCCTCTTTGACAACTGCGTTGATCCAGACCTTGGTCAGCCCGAGCTGTGGACTGTTGTCGACGTGCAGAGCGAAGCTGTCCACCTTCTCGATGGTGTCGAAGTACCAGTTGGAGCGGGGATCGTCTCGCTTGACCACATAGCGAAGCTCCTGTCCTCGAAACTCGTCCTGGGCGTTGTTGAAATAGTAGTTCTTGCTTTTGTCGACGATGAAAAAGTAGCTGCGGTCGGCGAAGAGATTGCGAAAGCTATCGAGCTCTCGCAGGGCTTGTTTGCGAAGGTTCGGATCGTTTTCGTTTTGGGCCCAGGCCTGCAAGAGCGGCGAGTTGACCAGCTTTTCGGCCAGCACCACCTCGCGCTCGAGCTTGGCCTGGATGCGGGCTTGCTGGCGCTGGGCGTACTGGGTGGCGTAGCCGGATCCCAAGCGCAGGACGGCGCGCTCGGAGATGCGGTGGAAGCCGAAAGCCGAGAGGGCGCCCACCAAAAGGAAGATGGCAAGAACCAGGAGGAGGAAGCGACCGCGCAGACCCGCCCAACCGACTTTGACCATGCCCCGTTGCTTCTCATCAGGCTCGGGCGGTCCTCTTGACATGGATGTTTTGGGAATATATTTTCATCCCAGTGAATAAAAATTCAAAAATAAGAGTCGCCGTCGCGGGGGCTTCCGGCTATGTCGGGGCCGAGCTACTGCGTTACCTGGCGGGTCATCCTCGGGTGGAGGTGGTGGCCTGCCTTGCTCACAGCCAGCAGGGGCAGCGATTGACCGATCTTTTTCCCAACCTGGTGGGATTTTACGACGATGTCGTCTTGGCCGGGACAGAGTATGAGGAGCTGGCTTCCCAGGCCGACCTCGTCTTTTTGTGTTTGCCTCACGGGAAGAGTCAGGAGGCGGCCAAGACTCTGGTCGAGGTCGGCTGTAAGGTGATCGACCTGGGAGCCGACTTTCGCCTGCGCGAGGCTGCCGTTTATGAGAAGACTTATGACGGTAGGCATCTTTTTCCCGACCTTTTAAAGCAAGCGGTTTACGGACTGCCCGAGTGGCACCGCGAGGCGATCAAGGCGGCGCGACTGGTGGCCAATCCTGGCTGCTATCCCACGGCTTCCTTGTTGGCTCTGCTGCCGGTGATCAAGGCTGGCTTGTTGCAAGAGCCTACCGTGATCGATGCCAAGTCCGGAGTCTCGGGAGCGGGGCGCGGAGCCACCGTGGGCTCTCTCTATTCCGAGGTGAACGAGACCATCAAGGCTTACGGAGTGGGAGGCCATCGTCACCAGCCGGAGATCGAGCAGACGGTGGGGCAGAAGGTGATCTTCACCCCGCATCTCACCCCCATGACTCGGGGGATGCTGGCCACCGTCTATGTGCGTCACGAAGCGGCCGATCTTCTGTCCCTCTATCAGGAGTTTTACCGAGAGGAGCCGTTCGTGAGGGTGTTGGAAAAGGCTCTCCCCACGACCAAAGCCGTGATGGGGACCAACTTCTGTCATCTGGCGGTGAAGCCGAGCGGGTATCCGGGCTGCTCTATCGTGCTTTCGGCCATCGACAATTTGGGCAAAGGGGCGGCGGGCACCGCTGTCCACAACATGAATCTCTTGTTCGGCTTGCCCGAGGAGACCGGACTCCGGCTTCCTGGACCTAACCCGTAAGATAAGGAACGCTATGACCGCTATCGCTTCGATCACTTTAATCTCCGGCGGGATCACCTCCGCGGCGGGGTTCACTGCCACCGGCTTGAATTGTGGCATTCGTCCCGACAGGAAGGATCTGGCCTTGCTCTGGGCGGCGGAGGGTACCACGGCGGCGGGGCTTTTCACCACCAACCAGGTCTGCGCCGCTCCGGTCAAAGTTTGCCGCGAGCACGTGGCGGGTGGCTTCGTCCGCGCGGTCCTTGTCAACAGCGGCAACGCCAACGCCTGCACCGGGCCTCAAGGGATGGCCGACACGCTGGAGATGGTGAGGTTGACCGCCGAGTCGCTCGGTGTCGAGGAGCGGGAGGTTCTGATCTGCTCCACCGGGGTGATCGGTCAGTATCTCCCGATGGAGAAGATTCGCGAAGGGATCCCGCGCTTGAAGGGCGGTCTTTCCGTCGAAGGGGGAGCCGACGCCTGTCAGGCCATCCTGACCACCGACGCCTTCGAGAAGACCTGCGCCGCGGTGGTGGAGAGCGCTTCCGGAAGCTACACCATCGGAGGCATGGCCAAGGGAGCCGGGATGATCCATCCCAACATGGCCACCACCTTGGCCTTTGTCACCACCGATGCCGCCATCGCTCCCGAGGCTCTCAAAGCCGCCTTGAAAACGGCCACCGATGCTTCTTTCAACAGCATCACGGTGGACGGCGATACCAGCACCAACGACACGATTCTGCTGCTGGCCAGCGGCGCCTCCGGAGTCAAGCTGGAAAGGGCGGAGGCTCTGGAACAGTTCACTCAAGCCTTGACTCTGGTCACTCAGGACCTGGCCAAGAAGGTCGTCAAGGATGGGGAGGGGGCGCGCTGCATAGTCGAGATCAAGGTGACCGGAGCCCGTGACGACGCCTCGGCCCGCCAGGTGGCTCAGACCATCGCCGGATCGCTGTTGTTCAAAACCATGCTCGCGGGGGGAGAGCCGAACTGGGGTCGAGTTCTGGCCGCCGCCGGTCGGGCGGGAGTTCCCCTTGCGGAAGAGCGCTGCGAGCTCTCCTTCGGTGAGGTGAAGGTGTACTCCAACGGATCCGGGCTTCCTGAAAACCAACCGGCCGCGGCCCAGGTGCTGAAAGCCTCGGAGATTCCGATGCACCTCGACCTCGGGGCCGGAGAGGGAAGCGCCGTCATCTGGACCTGCGACATCGGGCACCCCTACGTGGAGCTCAACGGGAGCTACATGTCGTGACCACCGTCTTGAAGTTTGGCGGCAGCAGCCTGGCCGACCTCGACGCGCTGGCGCGGTTCTTGCCGGGGACCTCGCGCACCGTGATCGTTCACGGGGGCGGGCCGGAGATTCAAAAGCAGCTCGACCGCGTCGGGGTGGTTTCGGAGTTTCGAGAGGGGCTACGCGTGACCTCGGCGGAAACCATGGACGTGGTGGAGATGGTGCTGGCCGGTCGGGTCAACAAGAGGATCGTCTCCTACCTGCAGAAGGCGGGATTCCCCGCGGCCGGGATTTCCGGCATCGACGGCGCCACCCTTCAGGGGTCGCTCTATCGCGAGGGGGCCTGGGGCCAGGTGGGGGAGATCGCCGAGGTCCGAACGGAGCTGGTCGAGGCTCTGCTGGCGGGAGGTTTTTTACCCGTGCTCTCGCCCATCGCTTTCGGTCCCGACTTCGAGCCTCTCAACGTCAACGCCGACACCTCGGCGGCGGCCGTCGCGGGGGCGTTGAAAGCCGACACCTTCGTCTTCTTCACCGACGTGCCCGGACTGCGTGACGGGGAGGGGAAGACGGTGGCCGAGATCACTCCCTCGGGCATCGCCCAGTTCATCGCCGACGGGGTGATCACGGGAGGCATGATCCCCAAGATGGAGGCCGCCCTGGAAGCCTTGCGCCGAGGGGTCTCTCGAGTGGTCATCCGCTCGCTTACCTCGGAGCTTCCCGGAACCATCCTAAGAGGAGATTCAAGTCATGTCGAAGCTGTTCGCTAACTACAAAAGAGCCGAGGTGGCCTTCACTCATGGCCGGGGTGTGAAACTGTATGACACCGGTGGGAAGGAGTACCTCGATTTTCTCAGCGGTATCGCCGTGAGCGCCTTGGGTCACGCCCACCCTCGCATGGTCGAGGCGCTGACCGAGCAGGTGGGGAAGCTCTTGCACGTGAGCAACCTTTACGCCATCCCGGAGCAGGAGGCGGCGGCCGCCAAGCTGACCGAGGTCTGCGGTTTCGAGAAGGCCTTCTTTTGCAACTCGGGTGCCGAAGCCAATGAAGCGCTGATCAAGATCGCGCGACGCTACGCCCACCAGAACGGGCTTCCGCCGGTGCTGGTGGTGGCTCACAACAGCTTTCACGGACGGACGATGGCCACGCTGTCGGCCACCGGAAACCCGAAGTATCAGGAAAACTTCCACCCGTTGGTGGAGGGGTTCCGCTTCGTCGACTTCAACGATCAAAGGCAGGCCCTGGATGCCCTCGAGGGCGCTTGCGGCATCCTGCTCGAGCCGGTGCAAGGGGAGGGCGGCGTGGTACCGGCCGACCCTGACTATCTGGCCACGGTGGCCAACGCCTGCCGCGTGGGAAAGAAGCTCTTTTTCTTGGATGAGGTTCAGACCGGCATCGGACGAACCGGAGAGTGGCTGGCCGCTCACGCCTACGGAGTGAAGCCGGACGCGGTGGCCCTGGCCAAAGGGCTGGGCGGCGGAGTGCCGGTGGGAGCGGTGCTGGCCGGCGCCGCTCTGGCCGAGCTGTTGCCCCCCGGGTCGCACGGAACCACTTACGGGGGGAACCTCCTGGCCTCCACCGCCGCGCTGACGGTTCTCGAGACCATCGCATCGGAGGGGCTCCTGGACAGGGTGAAAGAGAACGGGCGCTATCTGCGGGAACAGCTATTGGCCGTCCCCGGGGTCAAGGAGGTTCGAGGCTTGGGCTTAATGCTGGCCGTGGAGATTGAAGGCGAGGCCGGAGCGGTGGCCGAGAGCTGCATGAAAGCGGGCCTTCTGCTCAACGCGGTGCGTCCCACGGCTCTGCGCTTGGCTCCTCCGTTGGTGGTGACCAAGCCGGAGATCGACGCCGCCATCACTATCTTGGAGGAAGCTCTATGTCAGCCGACCACGAGCGTGGCCGCCGCGAGCGGGCCATCGTCAAACTGATCGAAAGTCGCCCACTGGGAACTCAAGCGGAGCTGGTCAACGCCCTCAACGAGGATGGTTTTGAGGTGACTCAAGCCACCGTCTCCCGGGACATCCGGCGTCTCGGTCTAATCAAAGAGCCGCTCTCCCAGGGAGGCTATCGCTACACCGTGCCGCGAACCCGCACGGGACTCAGCGACGCGCGTCGACTGGATTTGACCTCGTTCGTGCTGGGTTTCGCCGAGGCCGAGGCCTTCTTAGCGGTGAAGACCTTGCCTGGTCGGGCTATGGCGGTGGCCATCTCCATCGACGAGATGGAGCTCCCCTCGGTCAGCGGGACTTTGGCCGGAGACGACCTGGTGCTGGTTTTGATCGAAAGGGCCGACCAGCGTGAGAATGTGAGAGCCGCACTCGATGAGTTCTTTTGAGTTACTCCACTATGCGTTGATGGACGGGTCAGTGCGCGATCGGTCAGAATTCGGGGACACCGGCCACCTCCATGATGGGGCGGATCTCGGCTGTGCCACGGTGCGCCCCGGGCAGCCGAGCCGCGATGGCGACGGCTTCTTCCAGACTGTCGACCTCGACGATGAAGTACCCGCCCAACTGCTCTTTGGTTTCGACGAAGGGGCCGTTCACCACCGACGTCTTCCCCTCGCGAACTCGAACCTGGGTCGGCGTGTGGCCGGGCTCGAGCGGGGCGGCGCCTCGGAACTGCCCGCGCTGGTGAAGCTCATGGCAGATCGCGATCGATTGGGAAAGCGCCTCCTGGTGCTCCTCGGGAGGCCAGGCCTCGGCGGAGGCGTACATCAAAATCAGATACTTCATAGGTTTGGGAATTCGGGACTTGGCCGTTCGAGCCTGCGGTCCGAACAGCAACGAAAGGTAGCTCAATGCAGGCAGTTTTAATGTTAGAGGATGGGACGCGGTTTCCGGGGCGCGGATTTGGCGCTCCGGGGCTCTCTTTCGGAGAGGTGATCTTTTCCACCGCCATGACGGGATATCAGGAACTTTTGACCGACCCGTCCTACTGCGGCCAGATTCTGGTCTCCACCGCCGCCCATGTGGGTAACGTGGGCATCAACTCGGGCGATCACGAGTCGGGCCGAGCATGGCTCGCCGGTTTCGTGGTGCAGGACGCTCCACGAAAGTACAGCAACTGGAGGGCCGACCTTTCGCTGGACTCCTGGCTTGTCCAGCACAAGGTGGTCGGCCTGTGCGACGTGGACACCCGGGCGGTGGTCCGTCACCTGCGAGAGAAGGGAGCGATGAGAGGCGCGGTCTGCTCGGGCGAGATCCCCGGCGACCTCTTGCAACAGATCTTGAATCATCCGGATCTTGTCGGTCGCGACCTGGTGCGCGAGGTGACCTGCCGCGAGACCACCTCCTTTGGCGACGGCGGTCTGCACGTGGTGGCGTATGACTTCGGTATGAAGCAGCATATGATGAACCTGATGGATCTTCACGGCTTACGGGTCACTCGCGTCCCGGCCGGGACCACCACGGCGGAGGTGATGGCTTTGAAGCCGGACGGAGTCTTTCTCTCCAACGGCCCCGGCGACCCGGCAGCTTTACAAAGCGTGGTCGAAGAGATTCATGGCTTTTTGGGTAAGGTTCCGATCTTCGGGATCTGTCTCGGGCATCAGCTGCTGGGGCGCGCGCTGGGCGGCGAGACCTACAAGTTGAAGTTCGGACATCACGGCAGCAACCATCCGGTCAAGGACCTCTCCACCGGACGGGTCGAGATCACCACCCAGAACCACGGCTTCGCGGTGGACCCGCAGTCTTTGGCCGGCCGGGCCGAGTTGACCCACGTCAATCTCAACGACCTGACCTGCGAGGGGATCGCCTGCCCCGAGCTTCGCGCCTTCTCGGTCCAGTACCACCCGGAGAACGCGCCGGGTCCGCACGACTCTCGCTACCTTTTCGAACGATTCGTCAGCAACATGGAGGCAAGCTGTGCCCAAAAGAACTGATCTCAAGAAAATCTTAGTGCTCGGCTCGGGCGGTATCGTCATCGGCCAGGCGTGCGAGTTCGACTACTCCGGAACCCAGGCGGTGCGGGCACTACGAGCCGAAGGCTACGAGGTGGTGCTGGTCAACTCCAACCCGGCCACCATCATGACCGATCCGGAGCTTGCCGACCGCACTTACATCGAGCCTTTGACCGTCTCTTCGCTAGTCAAGATCCTGGCCAAGGAGAAGCCTTGCGCCGTGCTTCCCACGGTGGGGGGACAGACCGCGCTGAACCTGGCCGTGGAGCTTGCCGAGCAGGGGATCCTGGCCGAGCACGGGGTGGAGCTTTTGGGGGCGAGTCTGGAGACCATTCAGCTGGCGGAGGATCGTCAGAAGTTCCGTGAAGCGGTCTTGGAGGCCGGCCTCGACGTGCCGGCCTCGGTCACCGTGACCACGGTGGAAGAGGCGGTGAGCTTTGCTGACGACAACGGCTATCCGTTGATCGTTCGCCCCTCCTTCACCCTGGGAGGTTCGGGCGGTGGATTTGCCGCTGACGAGGCCGAGCTGCGGGAAGTCTGTGCCAACGGTCTGGCCGAATCCCCGGTGGGGCAGGTCCTGGTGGAGCAGTCGATCTCCGGCTGGAAAGAGTTCGAGCTCGAGGTCGTGCGGGACAAGGCGGACAACTTCGTGGTCGTCTGCACCATCGAGAACCTCGACCCGATGGGCGTTCACACCGGAGACAGCATCACGGTCGCTCCGGCGGTGACTCTGACCGACCCCGAGTATCAGAAAATGCGCAACTGGTCGCGCCAGATCATGAGCCTGGTGGGAGTGGAGACGGGCGGCTCCAACGTTCAGTTCGCGGTTAACCCCGTCGACGGTCGCCTGATCGTGATCGAGATGAACCCGCGCGTCTCGCGCTCCTCGGCGTTGGCTTCCAAGGCCACTGGATTCCCCATCGCCAAAGTGGCCGCGCGGCTTGCCGTGGGCTACACCTTGGACGAGTTGACCAACGAGATCACGGGAACCACTCCTTGCTCTTTCGAGCCCGCCTTAGACTACGTGGTGGTCAAGATTCCGCGCTGGGACTTCGCCAAGTTCCCTGGAGCCGAGCACAAGCTTGGCCCCTCCATGAAATCGGTGGGCGAGGTGATGGCCATCGGTCGATCCTTTTTGGAGGCCTTCCAGAAAGGGTTCCGATCGCTTGAGACCGGGCGTGACGGCCTGCCCTCCGGAGACAACGACAGCTTCCACGAGTTGGAGGAGAGCGCCTTGACCGACGCCCTGGCTCCCACTCCAGACCGTCTGACCCTGGTCATGCAAACTCTGCGCCAGGCCATCGGAGAGGGTAGCGAAGTTCCGGTCGAGGCTTTGGAAAAGCTCTATCGAGTCACTCGGATCGACCCCTGGTTCTTAGACCAGTTGGCCCAGATGGCGGAGTGGGAAGTTCGTATGAAAGGCCTTTGGACCCCCGAGCTTCTGCGCGGCGCCAAGGCGGCCGGCTTTTCCGATGCTCGCCTGGCGGTTCTCTCCGGTAAGAGTGAGGCGGAGGTGGCGAGCCTTCGTCAGGAGTGGGCCATCACCCCCAGCTATTGCCGAGTGGACACATGCGCGGCCGAGTTCGAGGCCCGCACCCCCTACCTCTACTCGAGCTATCGCTCCACCGAGGACGAGGCGGAGGTCTCCGAGCGAGACAAGGTGATCATCCTGGGCAGCGGTCCCAACCGCATCGGACAAGGGATCGAATTCGACTACTGCTGTGTGCACGCCAGTATGGCCCTGAAGGAGGCCGAGATCGAAAGCATTATGATCAACTGCAACCCGGAAACGGTGAGCACCGATTATGACACTTCCGATCGCCTCTATTTCGAGCCGCTTACCTTCGAGGACGTGATGGCCATCATCAACGCCGAGTCCTCCAAGGGCTGCCTGTTGGGCGTGGTGGTGCAGTTGGGTGGACAGACGCCTTTGAAGCTCGCTTCGCGCCTGGCCGAGGCCGGAGTGCCGATCCTGGGCGGTGGGGTGGAGGCCATCGAGCGCAGCGAGGACCGCGAGCAGTTCCAGGAGCTCTTGAACTCTCTGGAGCTTCGTCAGCCCGCCGGAGCCCTGGCCGCGAACCTGGGACAGGCCCAAGAGCTGGCCAAGAAGCTGGGCTATCCCGTGATGCTGCGCCCTTCCTACGTGTTGGGGGGACGGGCCATGGCGATCGTGCATGACGAGAGTAGCCTGGAGCGATTCGTGGCCGAAGCGCTGGAGGTCTCGGAAAATCGGCCCGTGCTGGTGGACAAGTTCTTGGAAGACGCGGTGGAGGTCGACGTCGACTGCCTGGGCGACGGGACCGACGTGGTGGTGGCCGGAATCTTACAGCACATCGAGGAGGCGGGGGTCCACTCGGGCGACTCGGCCTGCGTGATCCCGCCCTACAAAGTCAGCATGTACCACGTTACCATGATTCGGGAGGCGGCGGTGATGTTGGGTAAAGCTTTAGGCTTACGCGGTCTGATGAACGTGCAGTTCGCCATCTGCGACGACCTGGTCTACATCATCGAGGTGAACCCGCGGGCCTCGCGCACCGTGCCGTTTTTGGCCAAGGCCACCGGCCGTCCGCTGGCCCGCCTGGCCACTCACCTGATGCTGGGCAGAACATTGGCCGAGGTAGGCTTGACCGAGGACCCGACAGTCGACGGCTTCTTTGTCAAAGAGGCGCTGGTCCCATTCCGCAAGTTCCCCGGAGCCGACACGCTGCTCGGTCCGGAGATGCGCTCCACCGGCGAGGTTATGGGCCAGGACAAGAGCTTTGGCAACGCCTTCGCCAAGTCCCAGATGTCGGCCGGCTGGGCTCTGCCCACCTCGGGCGTGGCCATGTTCACCGTCAACGACTTCGACAAAGGCAGTATGCTGCTGGTGGCCCGCGACCTCTCCCGAATGGGATTTTCCCTGGTAGCCACCCACGGGACCGCCGACTTTTTTGAGCGGGCGGGACTGCAGGTGCGCCGGGTGGCCAAGCTGGGCGAGGAGGGGTGCACCTTGCTCGAGGAGATCCTGGGCGGCGGGTTCGACCTGGTGGTCAACATTCCCGGACCCGGCGGCTCCTACGAGGACGGAGGCGCCATCCGCCGCGCCGTGATCGAGAACAACATCCCCCTCATCACCACCACCTCGGCCGCCCAAGCCGCCGTCTCCGGCATCCGCGCCTTGCGCGAGGAAAGCTGGGGAGTGCGTGCGGTGCAAGACTGGATACCGAGCGGTAACGCTGACGCTTTCAAGGTGAACGTCGGAGTATAGGGCTCTTTCCCTAACTACCTCCCACCGAAGCTGTTGCACAAGCTTCTGGCGATTTCACAATTCTGTCTTGCCACCTGCGACATGAGTGCTCGAACGATATCGATTCGACATCTCGTCAAACGGCGTATCCCAGCTTTTTCAGATAGTTGAGGAGAGACCAGTGGATGGCAAATACAGCGAGGAGAGTTACAGCTACGAAGACAGCTTGAGCCTTCTTATTTGGAATGTCATCTTCTGGACTGCGGCCTCTCAAGAGAAGCCATAGTCCCACGGAAAATCCTACCACGGAGATAAGGGTTCCCTTCATCGAGACATTGACACTTTCCCAGCCAGCCTGAGCATGAACAATGACATCGTAGATGAAGAACTTCCCTGAAAAGAGACCCGCTCCGGCAAGGAATGCTCCCCCCGCTCGGGGATTGATCTCTGATGTTCTTTGCTCGGCAGGGGTGTACTCAATACCGCTATCCGATTTCCCATCTATAAACAGCTCATACTTTGGAAGAAAAGCTTTTCTAATCGTGACCACGACAGAGTGGTTACCGATAGCGAAGGGGAGATCTGCGTTCCAATCATCCTCTTGTTGTGAAATTATTAGCCCTCCATCGAGATAAACTTTTATCATCGTTAGCCCGTGTTTTATCTCAACGTTATAAGCAGCACCGTCAATCCTGACCCGCCAGCGCTTTCTACCCATACGTGCTCCTTATTCTCGGTATTGAGATTGTCCTCAAACTTTAGCGGTAACATTTCCGAAAGATTTCCTACGTGGTGTCAAAATGTATCTCGCGCAGCAGGAATCTACGTAAGGGAGATATGATACATTCTTCTCTATAGAATTCCATTCCGTCCGGAGAAGTTTTTTCATCTAGGTATCCTGGTCCCCTTTGTGTCTATGTGAGCTGAGACAGATCCTCTCGTAATTAAAGTAGAGGTGGAGTGTAGAGGTTCCAGAATTTGGAGCTAAGGAGCCCGATGAGCGGAGAGGGAAAAATCGAGAGTTATATCGCGCAATCTCAGGCTGAGGGGTCGTTGGACTCGAGAGGTCAGTTTACGCTTAATCGCGCGATGGCTTCCGGCAAACTTGGCTCGAAGCTGATGCGGTCTTCCGGGGACTATACAGGCAGACTTATCCAGTTGGCCAACTCTCTTCAAGTCACGGGGCCTGTCAATTTTCGGCTTGGTCGGAGCAGAATGCAGACTCGGTTTGAGTTTATCCCAGACACCACTGTGACCCCGGAGGAAGTGGCTCAGGCTATAGAGACCGGCCAGTTTACATCAAGGGCTGTGGAGCACTTGGCCACCGCAATGGTAGCGGCTCCCGGGGAATGCGTCTCCTGGGAGGTTGACGGTGTTGGCGAGGTTACCTACCAAGATGGACGCTTGACTCTAAGGCAAGAAGAAGCCCCGGTGCACGGGAAGTGGACCGGCCTCTTCACGGTGCGCCGAAAGTCGAGATTTTTGGCTTCACTCTTTTCAAAGCAGCCAGGTCTAGAACACGCCGCGATCTATAGTCGAGGGAGGTACAGTGCTCGTAGCCTCAGGGTCGACGGACGAGAGGTCGAGTCCGGCTGGCCCAGGGACGCCAGACCTTACAAGTCTGGTTTCTGGACCGACTACATAGTACCGGGACACTATTACTTGATGGAGGGATACCTGGGCAAGACGCCCGAGCTTCCTCCCTTTAAATTTCCCCTCTCGCTCAAATGGGCCGAGGAAGAGGCCCCTGGAGTCTACCGGGATCGGCGCTTCCTCCTTAGCCGAGACGGTTCGTTCTACGTTCGCAAGAACGAGGAGAAAGGTCGTCCCCCATTTTACGCCAGAGAGGAGCTGCCTATGAGTTCCCTTTATACGGCTTTTTTGGACTGTACTCCCGAGGACGAGTTTGGAGCGGCCTTCGCTTTGCCACTTTGCCTGACCGGGCCGTCCCAAGTCACCTTTCTTTTTGATGGAGTCTGCGCTCAGCCTAAGGGGGTCGACTTGGGTGTTCCGGGGCTTCTCTGCGTGGCTTCCGGCGGTGGCCTGCTGACCGATCTCTCCGGGATGGCTCCTGTTGAGGACGAGGCTTACCAAAGAGCAGTGGAAAGTCTAAGGCTTGCCGCCCGACGTTTCTTTGGGGAAGTGATCCGGTACAAAAACTCTTACCTCAATTGCCTCCTCTACAATCCTCTGACCGTTGATATTATCGAGTACAATAAGGACTGTAGAGCCGATCTCTATGCTAAAGATGTTCGCACGGGGATTCTGACTCGCCTCGAAAGAATCGAACGAGAACTCGGATGATGGAATTTGTGCCGGGCCAGGATGAATTTTGTTTTTAGTGAACGAATCAAGCATGAAAAGTTCTTTTGTTCTCATGCTTTTTTTCGCTTTGGTTGTCTCTGGTCCGACGTTCGCCCAGGATTTCTTGACCGCGCAGAGGGCGAGTCTTTTGCTAGATTCCTCTCCCAGTCTCAACGGTAACAAACAGGAGACTCTAGCCTTGTCGGTTCGTGGTCAGGCTGTCAACGGTGTTTTGGTTCTGGTACCTAACACTATGGTCAAGGTCGTGAACCAGGCAACCTTCACTCAGAAAGAGACCTTGCATGTGGCCGGAGATCCCATGCCCAAGGACGTGAAACGCCAGTTCAAAGCCGCTCTGGTGGAGGTCAAGAGCGGTCCGAATCAAGGCAAGAAGGGCTGGACGGTGCTCTCTTACGAAGACCCGGGGCAAAGAGCTGTTGTTTATCTTAATCCCGCGCCCGCGGGTTACAATCCTGACTCAGCCGGGCCCAAGCCCGCGAGCGAGGGTGTCGATCTTAGTGTCAGCTTGAACGCCGGCTCCAACTCTCCTACCGGGGGCCGCCTCTACAACGTCAGCATCGTGAATAAGGGGACGGGCGAACTCAAGGGTGGTTTTGACGTGGTCCTGGAGCTTGACGGGAAGCCGCTAAAGACGGAGCGTGTGAAAGGGCCTCTAAAGGCCGGACAGGGTACCTCTTTCACCGTGACCATCGGCGACAAGGATTTGCGTAAGAATGCCACTCTGAAGGCCACAGCGGATCCCCGGAATAGTCTTAAAGAGAGCGTGACCGACAATAACAGCGGCAGTATTAAAGTTAGTCCTTAGGACCAGACCTTAGGCGGCCGCTCGATTAAGGAAGCCGCAGAGGGCGGTGGTGGCCGCGCCCCAGAAGAGAAGACTCAACACTCCGAACAGGGAGCCTGAGAGAATGACCAGGGGGCTGCAGATGAACGCTTTCGCCGCCTGCTGAAGTCCCCTTAGTTTTTCCGCTTCATCCTTGCCGGAGGATAAGTGGAGCGTGAGCGCGCCCGCGACGAGAGGGACCAGTAAGAAAGTCAAAACCAGGGCGGTTCCCACCCCCAGCAGGTGGTGCATCGCGCTTCCAAACAGGCTACCGGCCAACAGAGCTCCTAGCAGCCGCGTCACCGTCGCATCTCCCAGAAGACGCTCCAGGGAGCCGAGGGGGCCGGGGTTGTCTAGAATGATCATCGCTGGTTGGGTTAAGGCCCGGCCTTGCGTCGTTCTGATGATAAGGGCTCTGTTGTTCATAGTCCAACTTTAAGACACTCGCCTTATCCAGGTCCAAGCAGACCCCTCAAGAATGTTGACTTTTTGTTAACTGTGTTGAAAAGGCTTCTTTTAACATCTTCGGTCGGGTTCCTAAGGGTCTTCTAAGTGCCGACATCTAAAGTATTGATTGTGAGACCATCCCCTATGAAAAACAGAGCTTTCTCCCTGGTCGAAGTGCTGATCTCCCTGGCGATCTTGGCCATAGCCTTGCTGGGAGTGATGAGTTCCATCACCTACGGTACGCGTCACTCCCGCTCGGGGGAGGAGTTGACTGAGGCCGTTCAGTTGGCTCGGCAGATTCTGGTTCGTTTGCAAGAAGATTCGATTCTCGACTCCACTAACATTGGCGAACCCTGGTTTCGCGAGGATAGTGGGCTACGTGATGCGCCCGCGGTTCGGCGTGAGCTCGACGCGGCTCCCCTGGGGGGGATGATGCTCCCCGCCGAGCAGCTTTCGCGATACAAAAGACGCTTGGTGGCCGAACGAGTCAGTCAAGATAGAATAGACCATCGCTACGGTCTAGCTCGAGTTCAGGTGGAGATCTTTTGGGAGAGTAAGGTCGGCGAACGCCGATTGGAGTTAACGGGAGTCATATCTCATGCTAGACCGTAGGCGTTGTTTGAAAGGTCTCGGGTTAGTCGAGTTGTTGGTCGTGATGGGAATCATGGCCACCATCATGGTCTTGGTGAGCGCTCTTTACTTGCAAGGGCGCGATGGGGTTCGAGTTTCCACGGAACGTTTGGATACCTCGGGTCGGGCGCGTCGCGCCATGGACGCCCTCGCTCCCTTCGTCATTTCGGCTGTCCGTGACCGAACCCCGGCTCTGGAAGCCCGGGATCTGACGCCTGATCAGATCGACGACCCATGCCACTTGCTGGTCACCACGCGCGAGCGCTTTCTCTCTCCCAGCTACGACCCGACATCGAGCTATGTTCCAAATCCTTTAGTACCCGCTTGGCGTTATCAGATCCGTTTTGACCCGGCGAAAGGTCAGCTGCTGGCCGAGCAGCTACGACCTACAGCCAGCGGAGGAGAGGAGGTTGACCCGGACGTCCCAGCGCGGCTTCTGGGACGCGACCTCGATGGTTGCGGATTTCGTCAACTTTCTCTGGGTTCGGTTGAGGTCACGTTGAGGGCTCGCGCCCAACGTGACGACGCACAGCGTCCCGAAGGGGCGACTATTTCGCGGCTCAAGGCGCTGTTGGCCGCACCGGGAGTGAACTGATGATGATCCACTGGAGTTCGAGAAGCCGGCAGGCCGGACAGGTTCTACTACTCACGGCCTTCTTTGTCTTCGTCCTTTTCACGTTGGCGCTGGCTTACTTCAAGCTTGTTCCGGGAGAGCTCAATTCCGCTCTGCGTTCCCGCCAGGCTGTGGCTGGAGAGGTGGCGACCCAAGCCGGTTTTAAGGATGCGACCGCCTGGCTTGAAGCCCAGCCCGCGGTCGTGCTGACTCAGGCACGGCTCGATTCCGACTACAATGACGTCTATCAGGCGGCTCCGGCGGTGTTGAGTTCCAACTGGTCTTATCGCGCAAAGATCACAGCTCGTCCGGGCGCGCCTTTTCTCTACGACATCACTTCCACGGCGCTCTTTGACGGACGGGTCGCGCGAGAAAGTCTGGCCACGGTGACCCGCACGAGTTTTGCTCGTTACGCTCTCTTTATCGATACCTGGCGTGAGGACCTCATCTACGCTATGAAGCCTAACGCCATCTCGGGTCCGTTTCACACGAACGGCTTCTTTCGCCTGGGTGTGCCGAGTACCGGTTTCTACGAGTCGGGTCAGACGCCGTTTGTCTCCGGCCCTCACGCCTATATGAGCCAGGCTCGAGTGACCGAGGAGGGCTCCCTAAATTTTTCCGGTGATGGGAGCGCTTATTACGATGGGACCGTTGTCGGCGGCAAGCCCCAGTTCAATCACGTCGCGACCGTGGTCCCCTACAACGCCGGTGGAGGGATCGATTCTCGCTATCGGTCCATTATCGAAGGTGGACGATCCAACTACCAGGTGACGGAGCACATCGGTTTTCCGGATTCAGCGAATCAACTGTATCAGCAAGCCGTCAAGATGCCCGAAGGCTCTCCACCGTTCGCCTTGCCCGGCGAAGACGGCTTCGTGGTCCCGGGAGACTCCAGCAGGGTTAGTGGTGGGCTCTACATCAAGGGTGATGTGGAGATCGAGTTAGCGTTGTCTCCCGAGGGAAATCAGATTCATCATCTGCGCCAGGCTGTTTCCGAAAATGAGTACACAGTGGAGGAGGTGGTTAATCGACCCATTCCCAAGTTTGAACGGAAGTGGATCCCGCCCGGCGAGAACATCACCGTTCCTGAGTACGAGGAGAAGTTGGTCGATGTTACCAGACAGCAGATCATCGGATATAACGAGGTCGTTGTTAACACGATGGTGGAGGTTACGGTAGGGACACAGCTGCAAATGGTGAACGGGATCACGACTACGGTTCCGATCAAGGAACTCCGGCCTATTAGTAGGGTGGATAAGGTGCCAGTGTATGGTAACGTGACCGTGAGCGAGATGCAGATGGTTCCCACGGGCAATATGATCACCATCGCCGATGAGGGACGATGGGTCGATCAGCCGACCGGGGAGTTTGAAGACAACTTCGTCACCGAATTCAGGACCATCTCGACCGAGGAGTACGAGGCGAATCCCGAGGCCTATCCTGGAGCCATTCCGAGTCTTTCAGAACCCCGTGTGATGAGCGGCCAAGTTGTCGAGGTTACCGCGGATGGGGGATATCAGGGGCAGGGTGTGTCGGCGCCCAAAGGCTCCACAGTTATTTCGGCCTACGATGGAAACGTCGTGGTCAAACAGGGGAATCTCAATGGGGTGACCTTTGTCGACGGAAACATCACTTCGCTCAAAGGGGTCAGCAAAGGGGCTCTGAGTCAAGCGGATCCGACTCAAGAAAGCTTTGTCGGGCGATACATTGTCGCCAATCCGCAGGCGGGACGTAAGGTGAATCTAACTGGTGACCTTCTGCAATACTACGCTGGGAACGATGCGGGGCTTCGTGACCCCCAGAAGCCGATGACTCTTCGCCGGGGTAAATTGAGTCCCAATGGGCAACACGCTATGGGACTTGTAGCCCACACCGTGCGCTTGAAACCGTCCCTCAGCGCCGGTATTCAGCACCTCTACGGCGCCATTTTAGCCGGTTGTGCCGAGGTCGACGCCAACGGCGAGCCAGTGAATGACGGTAGTGGAAAACCTATCGTGAAGGGCGGTTTCGGAACGGACCAGGAGCTGCTGGCGGGCGGGGGACTTGGCGAGTTTCGACTTTATGGAGGTCTGGTCGAAGGTAATGCCGATTTGTGGAACGTTGGAGGTTCGGGAATGACTGGAGAGCTGATCTACGATCCCGCGGTAGCCCAGGCCCTGCCTGAATTTCCACGTGCGACAGAGGTTGTAACCTTGCGCTATCATGACCGCTATGCCTCCCAACCCTAGCACTTCTCGCTTTCGTTTCTCGGCTGTCAGTGAAAATCGCGAGATTATCACCGGAGTCGTCCTAGCGGCGGATCTCGAATCGGCGCGCCAGGTCCTGATGTCCCAGTACGCCCACCTGCTGAGTCTGGATGAGGCACGGGTTCAGGACCTGCGTCGCCTTCTTTTGCGCTTTCGTGATACCAGTGCGAGCCTTCCAGTCTACACTCGAGCATTGGCCTCGAGTTTTGAGGCAGGTATACCTCTAACTTCGATGTTCGACATGGTGGCCGAGGGTGATGACGCCTATCTTAACTCGGTGATGAAAGATATCGCCTCCTCGTTGAGACAAGGGAGAAGTCTTTCGGCTTCCCTGCGACGTTGGCGCGGTGTTTTCGATTCAACTTTCATCGGTATGTGTTATGCCGCGGAGCGCTCGGGACGACTTCATCATACCATCCGAAGTTTAGCGATCTTGTTGGAAAAACGTTGGCGTTTGAAACAGCGCATGAAAAGCGCGTTGACCTATCCCATTCTGGTGAGCGCCATGGCACTGGCGATCTTTGGGATTCTGGTAGTCTTTGTCGTTCCCGGCATGGCGGCCCATCTTCACGTCGTCGGAAGCGCGCTTCCCTGGCCGACTCGAGTCTTGCTGTCGGTGGGCCAGTTCTCCACCTCCCTTCCGGGGATTATGTTCGGCGCCGTCGCCGCGGCTTTCGGAGTATCTCTTCTTTATCGCGTCGTCGCCGAGGGTGAGTATTGGCCCGCACTTTATCGCTGGTTTGACAAAATCCGCCTCCGTCTTCCGCTGATCGGGCCGATCTTGCGCCTCTCTATTTTAGCTCGTGTCATCTCTACCATGGCGGTGCTGCTGGAAACGGGTCTTCCCATGATGGAGGTCCTGAGCTGCGCGGGAAGGTCGGGTGGGAGTCCGGTGTACGAGGAGCATCTTTATAAGGTCTCGGCCGGGATTCAAGACGGAGAGACTTTAGCCGAATCGCTGTCAGCCACCGGAGCTTTTCCCCCGTTGATGGTCGGTGTGGCCGCTCTGGGTGAACAGTCGGGAAGGCTACCTTACCTGCTGTCAAAGATCGCGCAGCTGTATGAGGAAGACCTCGAAATTCGCCTGAGCGACCTGGTCAAGTTGGTGGAGCCTGTCATTCTCGGAGTGATGGGGCTGGTGATCGGATTTATCGTGCTGGGGACGTTCCTGCCGATGATCAATCTTGTCCAGAGCCTGTAGTCCGATCAAGAGCGCTCTATCAGCACCAGAAGAGATAGCCGGAGACGACGATACCAAAAACGACGATGCTCCAGCGCAACACGTGATCATGGATGCGGCTGGCCAGGCGAGCGCCTATATAACCGCCGGCTAAAGTCGCGGGGGCGGCGATGAGCACCAAGAGCCAATGGACCGGACCGAAGAGCGCGAAGGCGATCAGACTGACCGTTCCGTTGACCAAAGAGAGGACCGACTTGAGCGCGTTGAGACGGCGCAAACTGTCGGCTAGTCCTAGAGCCAGGGTGCCTAGGAGTATCACCCCCAGGGCGCCACCGAAATAGCCGCCGTAGACGGCGGAGAAGAAGACCCCCACGGTCAAAATACCCCAGCGGGTCTGCCCGGTTTGCCCGACCCAGGTTTTCAAACGGGGTTGTAGCGCCAGCATGAGGCTTGCGAACAACACCAGAACCGGCACCACCAGGTCAAAGGTGGAGGCGGGGAGTTTGAGGAGTAGGGCGCATCCGAGAGCCGAGCCCAACAGGGTAACTAGACTTAAAGGGCGCCAGCGGACGGACTGGCCTGAAAGCTCTTTCCGAAAACCATAAACTCCACCGGCGTATCCCGGCCAGTTGGCCATCGACGTCGTGACGTTAGCTTCCAGACTGTTGAGCCCACACGCCAACAGAGCCGGGAACAGAACGAGAGAGCCACCACCGGCCACCGCGTTGATGAAGCCGGAGGCCAGTCCTGCGCCCGCCGCCAGCGCGACCTGAGTTGCGTCCATGGCAAGTCGTTCGGCGAACAGAGGCTTGTCCTTCCCTGGGCGAAGGGTTACCCGGACGGGAGGTCGAGGGCGTAACCCACACCGCGAACGGTGCGGACGGCGCTCTTAGAGCCGAGTTTGGCGCGCAGGGTGCTAACGTAGACCTCGACGGCGTTTTCCGTGGCTGACTCCTCCCAGCCCCAGACCTGCTCGAGCAATTGGGTCTTGGAGAAGACGGTTCCCGGGTGGCGAGAAAGGACGACGAGGAGGTCAAACTCTCTAGGAGTGAGCTCGAGTCTCCGCTCGCTCCACAACGCTTCACGACGAGAGATGTTGACTCGTAAGGGGCCGCGGACGAGCTCCTCTTCCGAGGGGCTGGCCTTGGCTCGTCGTAAAAGAGCTCGAACTCGCGCCTGCAGCTCTTTGACTCGAAAAGGCTTGGCCAGATAGTCGTCGGCGCCGTGGTCGAGGCCGCTGACTCGATCCTCGAGCTCGTCGAGGGCGGTTAGCATCAGAACAGGAGTGTCGCCCCGCCGGCGGATCTCTCCAAGAACCCAGATTCCGTCCCCTTCGGGAAGTAGGCGGTCGAGGACCACGAGATCGGGCTTGGCTTGCTCGAACTTCTCCACGGCCTGGCGACCGGTGGCCGCGGTCAACACGGAGTGTCCCTGGCTCTGTAGGGCGAGCTCCACGGCGTCGAGGATGGCGGGTTCGTCATCAACGGCTAGAATCTTCAGGCTCATCGTCCTTGTTGTCTCCTTTCCAGACCACTGTCATGGTCGTTCCTTCACCCACTTGGCTCTCCAGGCGAACCTCGCCTCCCGTTTGAACGACCATCGTCTTGACGATGGCGAGCCCCAGTCCTGATCCCCCTGTGGCGCGGGACCGTGAGGAGTCCGAGCGAAAGAAACGCTCGAAGACTTTTTCTTGCTCTTCCGGCGGAATTCCACAGCCGCGGTCGGTGACCCGCACCCGAGTTTGTTGGTCACACCTTTCAACCGAACAGGTCACGGTATCGTCGCTGTAGCGCAGAGCGTTCTCCATTAGGTTGCGCAAAATGGTCCGAATGAGCGTCTCCGGGGCCTTCACCACAGCCTCTTCCGAACCCACGATGTCGATGTCCCGGCCAGGATGGCTTTCGTCTAACTCCTCTTTCAAGAGTCGTAAGGTCTCCACCAGGTGACAAGTCCCCTGAGGCAGTGGGCGGCCTTCGTCGGCCCGGGAGAGGGCCAGCAGGTCCTCGACCAATCGGGACATCCGGTGGGTCTCCCGAGAGATCGTGGTCAGCGCTTTCTGGCGACTGGCCTCCGGTAGCTCCTCGGATTCTAGGAGCTCGGCCATGGCGCCGACCGCGGTCAAGGGCGTTCGCAGTTCGTGAGAAGCGTCGGAAATAAAGCGGCGTTGGGCGTTGAACGTTTTCTCCAGCCTGGCGGCCATCAACTCGGCGCTTTGGCGAAGCGTTCGCCATTCCGCCGGGACAACCATGCCTTCCGTCTGAGGAGGACGCGCGCTGAGATCTCCGTCGGCCAGGGCCGACAGAGTCTGATCGAGCTCTTGCAGGGGAGCCAGCCAGGTTTTGGAGAGTCGCCAGGAGACCAGAACAGCCATCAACAGGACAGAGAAAGAACCTAAGAAGAGATAGTGGCCCAGCGCTTCTAGAAGGTGCCGGTCGGCGCGTCGATCCAGGCCCATTTCCAGGACCCCCAAAGGACCGGTCGGAGTGGTCAGGGTCAGTGCCCACCAGTGAACGTCGGGGGGGGGAGGTGAAGCCGTCTGGCCTTTTCTCGGCCGCCCTCCGGCCTGAATGATGACCGGACTCCCGGCTTTCCGCCAGCGAACGATCCTCTCCGGGCGGGCCAGGTCGCGGACCAACTGTTGGAGATGTTGATCGCTTAAACCTTGAGTGACCAAAACACCGCCCCGAGACTGAAGGCTCCAGTACTCCGTCGTGGGGAGGTTGAGGCGACCCCAGGCTTCCGCGGCGGTCTCCCGCGCGGTTCGCTCCAGAGCTCCGTCAAGATATCTTTCCACCAAGCTGCGGATGCCGATGGAGAGAATAAAAAGAGCCGTCCCCAGCAAGCCGAGGTAGGCGGCAAGCAGGAGACGACGAAGCGGCCAGGGTTGGGGGGTGGAAGCTGTCATCGAAATCGGTGGAGAGGTTAGTCGTCGCGGCGGGGTATGAAGTCGGGATAGTAGGGATCGGGTTCGGCGAAGGACACCTGGTTACGACGTCGATTCCAGGCCACCGCCGCTAGGACCAGAGCTGGCATGGAACAGAGCAACAGTACGGCTAGAAGAAGACCCGTGTGATTTTTCTCCGGTCGGGGAGCGGCGACCGGTATCATCGTCGCTGAACTATACCGCATAACCTGGCCATCTTGAACGAAAATGACGGTAGCGGCGGATTGACGGCTGTGCCGGTGCCTCTCGATCGCGGTCGGTCCTCGGCTGAAGTATCCACCGACAAATCCTACCACAACCAGTAGGAAGCCGAGAAGGGCGGGCTTGTGTCTTTTCCAGTGTTCCAAAGTGTCGAGGTTGATCATCGCTTGGCTTCTCCTTGTAGGTGTCCTCTGGACTTTTAGGGTACAGAAGAGCCCTGAGAGGCCCCCTAGAACTACCTGAGGGTTTTCTTAAGGCCTCAGGACAAGGTATAATTTCTTATGGGAAGACGTCGGGTGTTGGGCTATAGCTCTAAAGAAATTTTCCTGGCTATGATGGCGGTTTTAGGACTTCTCTGGCTGGTGCTTTGGTTTGTTCCGCCGCTTTTGGTAAGTCCGCAACATAAGAGTGGAAGCCTGACGGCCTGTAAGTCGAACCTTAAGAATATTGGGATAGCCTTAGAGATGTATTCCACCGATTGGTCGGGATCCTACCCCAAGTCGATGACCCAGTTGACTCCGAACTATCTCAAGACCATCCCGAAGTGCCCGAAGGCGGAAGGGGATACCTATTCGGGAAGTTACCACTACCGCCGCATTTTGGTGGGGCCACGGGTCAGCTGTGAGCTTCACGGCGATGACGGACCATGCACTGAGGTTTGCCGAAGAGTTCGTAAGGAAGTCGACCTCTTCAATAGCCGGGAAAAGCGATGGCCCACCAGCCTTGAGGAGATGAAACTCCCCAAGGAGTTACTCGCATGTCCTTCCAGCGAGAGCCTTCTATCCTATAGTCCTGGTGGTATCGGGGACCGCTTCGACTTCTTTTGCCAGGGTTCCAATCACACGGACCTTCAGCTCCCAGCCGACAAGCCGGCTTATAACAGCGAGATCGGATTGGACGAGCGGTGACGGACTAGGGTAGCCTTAGGTATGCCCGGCTCATCTCCGATGAAAGACTTTCTCTAGCTGATGAGCTCATTGCATAATCTTACTTTCAAGAAAAGGGAGGTCAAAGCGCCCATGGGACAGACCATTGTAGGGATTTCGGGGAGCCTTCGTGAGGGTTCGAACTCCACCGCCATTTTGCGCACTCTAACCGAACGCGATTGGGGAGAGAATCAAATGACCGCGCACGATATCTCCGAGGTTCCGCTCTACAACGCGGACCTGGACGGCGATGAGAAGCCGGCCGCGGTGGTCGCGTTGAAGAAGGCCATCGCGGCCGCTGACGGTCTTTTATTGGTGAGTCCGGAGTACAACTACGGAACCTCGGGAGTTTTGAAGAATGCTCTGGACTGGGCCTCTCGACCCGGCTATCAATCGGTGCTCAAGGGCAAGCCCGTCGTCATTATCACCTCTTCTCCCGGGGCGATGGGAGGAGTCAGAGCGCAGGAGCAGCTTCGCAAGACCTTGTACGGAACTCTCTCCGTTCTGGTGCCCAATCCCGAGGTCGCGATCGCCGGGGTGGCCGATAAGATTGTCGATGGAAAACTTACCGACGAAGCGTCCCTTCGCCATGCCGTCGATGCGGTGCGAGCGCTGCTGGACTGGCCCAAGGCGGCGAAAGGGTCCTGAGGAGTTTGGTGGAGAAGGCTTCTAGGTGATCTACAAGTTCTACAAAGCCCAGGTTACCGGAGCCGGCATGGTGCCGGCGAGTCACTGCTTAGCCACGCTGTCCCTCGACGAGAATCGGAATCCAACATGGACTGAGGTCGCTCCGGAATTCGAGCAGGACTGTCGGGCTCTTTTCGACAGCACTGTGCGATTCAACGCGATGGAGAAGGTGGAGCCTATGGTTCCTTATTCCGAGGAGGCGCTCGAGCATATCTCCAAGCGCCAGCTCCCGGCTAAGGGCTATCTCATGATGAGCATCAAAGAGGAGTCGGAGCCCAAGGTCCTTCCCGCGCTCCGTGGCTTTGAGACGGGAGTGTTCACTCCACCGCCCGGCATCTTCAAGATGCAATCGAAGAAGGAAGAAGAGACGACGCAAGACTGATGCACTGGCATTCTGGTGTCTTCCACTCTCCCTCGGGAGTCTATCTGGAGGAAGAGAACGGATACCTCAAGCTGCTGGTCCGAACCCCTCTGGACTCGCCGATACAGAAGGTCTACCTGCGCTACTCACCGGACGGTGAGGACCATACCGTGCCGGCACATCCATCGGCCCAGCGTACCGGGTTTTGCTGCCGTTGGTGGGAAGTACGGGTTCTACCCCGCAACACCCGTTTTCACTATCGCTTCCTGCTGACGACCGACCATGGTGGATGGTGGTTCACCGCGGCCGGTCTGACTCGCGCCATTCCCACCGACCAGACCGATTTTCAGATTCTGACCGAGCGCGCTCAGACATCCTGGCTGGATAGCTCGGTTTTTTATCAGATCTTTCCCGACCGCTTCGCCGTCGGAGAGCCGGCTAACCGAGTCCGATCGGGACAGCATAAACTCGACGGCCATCCGGTGGTGGCCCGAGAGTGGGGTGAGCTTCCCAACGTTCACCAAGGAGCGCGGGAGTTTTTTGGAGGCGACCTCCAGGGGATCACCGACAAACTCGACCACCTGGGGGAGAGACTTGGTGTGAACGCGCTGTACCTCAACCCGATCTTCACCTCGCCCAGCAGCCATAAGTACGACGTGGCGAGCTACACCGAGGTCGATCCGCACCTGGGAGGTGACGGGGCTTTCTTGAAGTTGAGGCAGGCCACTCGAGAGCGGGGCATCCGAGTGATTCTCGACGTGGTTCCCAACCACTGCGGGGACCAGCATCCCTGGTTTCAGGCCGCGCTCACCGACCCTCAGTCGGAAACGGCGGAGTTTTTCACCTTCTCTTCCCATCCTCAAGAATATGAGGCCTGGCTTGGAGTTCGCTCCTTACCTAAGTTGAACTATCACAGCGCGAAGCTTCGCGAGGTGATGTACGAAGGCCCGAACGCGATCATGAAGCGCTGGCTCAAGCAGCCTTTCGAGATCGACGGCTGGCGCATCGACGTGGCCAATATGCTGGCCCGCCAGGGCGCTCATCACCTGGGTCACAAGGTATTGCGGGGGATTCGGCGGGCGGTTAAGTCGGTCGACCCGGCCGCTTATCTTTTGGGAGAGAACTTTTTTGACGCCTCTTCCTTTCTGCAGGGCGACCAGCTCGACGGGGCCATGAACTATCGAGGTTTCATGATGCCGCTCTATCACTGGTTGACGGGTCGGGACTATCAAGCTCACATGGGGCGCGAGTGGGGAGACTTTCATCCGCTGGGAAGTTCCGATCTCGAGCGCCAATGGATGAGTTTTCGTGCTTCGGTGCCCTGGCTTATCACGCGCCAACAGCTGAATCTGCTGGGCTGCCATGACACTCCGCGGCTGCGCCGAATGGTCGACGGCGATCTGGAGAAGGCCAAAGTCGCGCGCTTCTTGCTCTTTTGCTATCCTGGCGTTCCCAACGTGTATTACGGCGACGAGATCGGGCTCGACGGCGGGCGCGATCCGGACAATCGTCGCTGCATGCCGTGGGAGGAGATGAGCTGGGACCACGACTATCTGCGAGGCTGGCTCGACCTCATCGGTTATCGGAAAAGCCTCTCGGCTCTGACCCAAGGGGTGTACCAACCGCTGACCACCGCGGACAACACCGTCGCTTTTTTGCGCGAATCCACCGACCAGCGTGTCATCGCCGTGGCCAAGCGCGGGCCTGACAACGTCGACCGGGTGGCGACCGAGCACGCCGCCATCCCCGACGGAACCGCCTTTCGCGACCTTTTGGGGGGCGGGGAGGCCCGAACGGAAGGCGGCTATCTCCCGATTCACGGCGCTCTCACCCAACTGTGGCTTCACAGTTGATCGCTAGTCCGAAGGCTGTCCAGCGTTCGGCGTTGGGAGTCGCTCAAGAGAGCAAGTCCGATTTGATAGCTTGCGTTGGTCCAGCCGAAGCCCTCGCGGGGGACGTAGCGGACGTGGGCTCCCTGGTTGGCGTACTCGGCGAAGACTTCGTGACTGCAACCGACCAAGTCGTACTTTTCCGCCAGAACGCCGTTGTAGTCGATGGCGCACTGGGTCAGCATGCGGGTCCAGCGGTAGGCGAGCTCGCCGGCGAGCTCCTCGTAGCCGTAGTCGCGCAAGCCTTGCCAGAGTAGCATCTGGTGCGGCGCCCAGCCGTAGGGGAAGTCCCACTGCCGGGCGGTCCGTCGCGCGCTCAGAGGGCCGCGAGAGCTTTCCGTGCCGCCCGCCACTCCTCCGGCCTCGACCAGCTCGGGCAGCACCTTGTCCACCATCAGGGCGGCTTGCTCCGGACTGGCCAGCCCCGCCCAGAGCGGATAGAGGTTGGTGGCCGAGGCAAAGCCGGTCGGAGCTCCCTGACGGGTGTCGTGGTCAAAGAACCCCTCTTGAGTCCAACAGAGCTTGGTCACAAGTCGTGAGCGAGCGGCGGCCCTTTCGCGCCAGCACTGACTGGAAGGGAGACCTTTCAGCGTCCCGGAGAACCAGCGATCCAAAAGATCGGCGATATCTTTTTCATAGCGATACAAAAGCGAGTTCAGGTCCACCGTGGCCAGCCTGGTGCAGATCCCCTCCAGTCGATAGCTGGTGTCGTGCCCCGACTCACGGACCGCCCGGTCCTCTTGAAAGTAGTCGTCAAGCTCGGGCGGCGCGACCTCCCTGGCTAGATAGGCCAGGCGAAACTCCTCCACAGTCATCCCGAGATCCCGAGCGAAGGGTGCCATGGTCTGACCGTAGTGGCGTGGCAGTGTTTCCGGGGGGTAGCCAACCCCTCGGCAGAAGTAACGGGATAGGCCACAGGAAAGACGCCTGTCGGGACCCATCCAGACCGTTTCATACTCCCTGGAGCAAGCGCGAAGAACCCTCTCGATCCAATCCAGGTCGTTCACCCGGTCGGCGAGAAGCCGTAGGAACGAGGTAAGAAAGGGCGGCTGAGAGCGGGTCAGGTAGTAAGTTCGATTGGCGTTGAGAATGGCCCCATACCAATCGATTTGGTAAACCATGTGGTCGACCATGGCCCGGGCGAGCTCGACTTTGCCGTCGGCCACCAGGCCCAAGCCGATGAAGTAGCTGTCCCAGCCGTACATCTCGTTGAAGCGTCCACCGGGGACGACGTAGGGGAGAGGCTCGCCTGCGGCGTCGAAAGCCAATCCCAAGAGACCGGGGGCGCTATTGAGAGACAGAGAGTCCCGACTTGTCAGCGGGAGGTCCAAAGGAAGGCGTTGATAGTCGGAGTCCCGGAGCTGGCTGTAATACTCCCAGGAGCGTCGATCGGATCGGGGCAGGTAGAGTCGAGGCACGCCATCCCCTTTGGGGTCGGAAAGGACCGTGGCGAGCGACCCATGATCCATCTTCCGGGTCAGTTCGTCCCAGTAACGCTCACGAATGGCCCCGCCGATCCGTAAGGGAGCCGGCCCGTTCAAGCTGTCGAGGTCGAGCGTCAGCTGGCCCCGGCCTTGAAGGGCCAGCTCTTGCAGAAGATTCGAAAGAGCGTAGGTTCCGCTCACGCTGGCGCTTCCACCATCGATCCCTTGAAGCTCGAAACACTTCGGACCGTGATCGGCGATGGTGATGGCGGCGTCGCGGTCGGTGTCTTCCTGGTCCAACAAGCGCGCGAGCGTGCTGGATACCTCCACTCGAAGGGGGGGAGTCTGGCTCATAGAGGGCAGTATAGCACCCTCGCGCGAGAGAAAATCTTCCCAACAGTAACAGGTGGGAGAGTCACGATGAATTTTGATGGAAAGGTCGCCCTGATCACCGGCGGTGCCTCGGGCTTAGGCTGGGGAGCCGCTAAGGTTTTAGCCAAGCGCGGTGCCAGGGTCGCTTTACTGGGAAGAACAGAGAGTTCGCTGGACAAAGCGGTGGCCAAGATTCAAGAAAAGGGATATGAAGCGTTGGGAGTTATCGCCGACGTCAGCCGGGAGGACGAGTTAAAAAAAGCCGTCGAGGAAGTGGAAGAGCGTTGGGGCCGACTGGATATCCTGTTCGCCAACGCCGGTATCAATGGGGTCTGGGCTCCTTTGGAGGAGTTGACCGAGGAGGAATGGTCCCAGACCATCCATATCAATCTGACGGGGACTTTTCTCACCATCAAGACCTGCCTTCGAATGCTCAAGAAGCAGGGCGGCAGCATCGTCATCACTTCCTCGGTCAACGGCACGCGAATGTTTAGTAATACCGGCGCCTCGGCCTATGCCACATCCAAGGCGGGTCAGGTGGCTTTGGCCAAGATGTTGGCCTTGGAGCTCGCCCCTTCAAAGATTCGCGTCAACGTAGTCTGTCCGGGTTGGATCGAGTCGGAGATCGACGACAATACCGAAAAACGGGATCTGGAGAAGGTAACCACGCCTGTGGAGTTTCCGGAAGGCGCGGTGCCCTTAAAGCACGGACGTCCCGGGAAAGCCGAGGAGGTCGGGAATTTGGTGGCTTTTCTCTCCAGCGACCTGGCCAGTCATATCACCGGTACCGAAGTCTGGGTCGACGGCGCCCAGTCGCTCTTGCAAGGATAGGAACTTATGAGTATTGATGTCGTGGCCGACTTTATGTGCGGGTGTGGGGAACGCCCCGTCTGGCATCCCAAGAATCGAACGCTCTACTTCACCGACGTGGACAACCCCGCGGTCTACGCGCTTGACGTCACCAGCGGAGTGGCTTCCAAGGTGTATCATGGTCGGGAGATTGTGGGCGGAATGACTTTGCACCGGGACGGTCGCCTACTTCTCTTTATGACCGGGGGCGCCATTCGCCTCTGGAGGCCGGGAGAGAGCCGGATGGAGACTCTGCTCGAAGGGATCGAGGGGGAGGAAGAGTCGCGTTTTAACGACGTCCTGGCCGATCCCAAAGGGCGGGTCTTCTGCGGGACCATGCCCACTGGCGACCGTCCTGGAAAACTGTATCGCTGGGACCCGGACGGCACCCTCCATCTCATTTTGGAGGAAGCGGGGCTACCCAACGGAATGGGTTTTTCTCCCGACCTTTCCAATTTCTACTTCACCGACACCGAGGCTCGCACCATCGACGCCTTTGACTATGACCCGGAGAGCGGAACGGTGAGTGGGAGAAAGACTCTGATTCGATGCGGAGAGGAGCCCGGAAATCCCGACGGCTTGACCGTCGACGCGAAGGGAGATCTCTGGTCGGCTTTCTACGGCGGTCACCGACTGGTGCGCTACGGGCCCCGGGGTGAGGAGACCGAGCGGGTCGAGCTGCCTATGGCCGAGAATCCGACCTGCCCCTTGATCGTGGAGAACGGAATGCTCTATCTGACGACCGCCGGAGGCGGATATCGACCTCAAGCGGGAAGCGCTGCGGGGGCACTTTTACGGATGAAAGTCGGGGCCGAGCCTGGTCCCATCTTTTCCTCGGGACGCGCCGCCACGTGACCTGGGCGATCGACCTCGGCTCGACCTCGATCAAGGGTTGCCGGTTCGACCTCGAGACGGAAAGTCCCCAGCTTCTGCAAGAGAGCTCTCACGACTGTGCTCTCTTGAAGCCTCGCCCAGGATGGGTCGAGCACGATCTCGCCGGTATGGCAACGATCTTCGGCTCTCTGCTGGAGAAGATTCCCGCTGGGGAGCGGGTCGGATTGGCCTCGGCCATGCACGCTCTGGTTCTTCTCGATCACAAAGGAGAGCCGCTCTGTGACGCCCTCTCCTGGGCTGACACGCGAAGTGAGGCCCAAGCCGTCGAGTTGCGTCGCCTGGATCCCGCGGCCTACGCGCGCACGGGCACTCCCCTTCACAGCATGGCCTGGCCGGCCAAGCTACTTTGGCTCGCTCGAGAACGGCCCGACTGGCGGGCTCGACTTCATCGAGTGAGCGACCTGAAGTCGTACCTGTGGGAAAAGACGACCGGCCAACTCGCGCCCATGGATCGCTCGAGCGCCTCAGGCACCGGCCTGTGGAACCTCGCGAATCAAAGTTGGGACGAAGCGTTGTGCCAAAGACTGGGGGTTGCACCCGAACTTTTGCCTCAGGTGAGCGACCGCCATCAGATGGACTGGCGGGGAAGAACGCTCTTTCTCGGCGGCGCGGACGGACCGCTGGGTAACCTGGGCCTGGGAGCGGTCGCGGAAGGGAGAGTCGCCGTGTCGGTGGGAACCTCGGGGGCGGTACGGCGCTTCCGGAGCTCCGCGGTCCGTCCGGTGGACGGTCTCTTTCTCTACGCCCTGGACCGCCTGGGTTGGGTGGAGGGGGGAGCGATCTCCAACGGCGGTTCAGTGTTCGACTGGCTACGAAAAGAATATCCCCTTTCGGTCGATGAGATGCTTGGAGTCGCGGACAGAGTCGAGGCGGGAGCGGACGGTTTGTTGGTTCATCCTTATTTTTTGGGTGAGCGGGCGCCCTTTTGGCGCTCCGACATCAAGGCCGGTATCGGCGGCCGTCGGGAGCATCACGACTTCGGTCATTTGGTACGGGCTACCCTCGAGGGGGTCGCGTTCTGCCTGCATCGGCTGCTGGGACTCCTGGGCTCGGACGAGGAACCACTTCGTTGCACGGGAGGAATGTTCGCATCGCCCGTCTGGTGCCAACTCCTGGCCGACGTCACCGGCCGAGAGGTCGCGGTCGGTTTGGCCTCCGAGGCAACCGCTTTAGGCGCGGCCCTACTGACCGAATCCGAACCGATGGTAAGGGCCAGAACCCTGCCGATGGGACGCCTATGGGAGCCTGACGCAGCGATTCATCAGCGATATCGTGGAATTTATCAGACCTGGATAGGGACCGACCCGGCTATCGCTCGTTGAGCGCGACCTTCTCCAGCCTCGCTGGTGCGCGAGGAGAGCAGCAACGCCTTGTAGCGCTTTGAACCACTTGACCCCAGAGGTGCTTTCATTCCTCGAGGGAACCGCTCAGGCCATGACATACGCGGGAATTCTCTTCGACATGGACGGGGTCTTGATCGACTCGGAGCCGTTTTGGCGTCAAGCCGAGATCGAGGTCTTCGCCACCGTCGGGGTGCATCTGACCGAAGAGCAGTGCGCCGAGACGATGGGCTTGCGCATCGACGAGGTAGTGCGGCTCCGTGCCCCTCGACACGACCAGGCGGCCCTGGCCGAAGCCATTGTGTCCCGGGTGGAGCAACTGGTTCGAGAAAAAGGCGTTCCGCTTCCCGGATCTCGAGAGATCCTAGAATGGATCCGACAAAAGGACATCCCGTGTGGACTGGCTACATCCTCGAGCTATCGCTTGTTGGAGTCGACCCTGGCCGCCCTTGGACTGCGAGATTACTTCTCCATCGTCCATTCGGCCCAGGACGAGATTTACGGCAAACCGCACCCGGCGGTCTACCTGAGCGCGGCCCAGAAGCTGGGCATCGAGCCGGTGGAGGTTCTCGCCATCGAAGATTCGGTCAACGGCGTCATCGCCGGCAAGGCGGCGCGTATGAAGGTCGTGGCGATCCCGGAAGCCCCGTTCCGTTCCGACCGCCGCTTCGCCATCGCCGACTACCAGTGCGACTCTTTATCGGAGTTGGGGGAGATGCTCCAGCAAAATATGTCAGGGACGGTTTAACAGGCCGTGGAATGAACAGCGGGCACGACTTTCTCTTGAGCGCGCTGTTCTCTCAGGCGTCGTAGACGCAGCGAGGTCGCACCTAAGGCAAAAGGGAAGGGCTTGGCGGGACTGAGGCCGAGGGCGTGCCCCAGACTTTCGGCGGCACCCGAGGGGATTTCAAGGACAGGGTATACAATCTTGGTCATCGGTAGGGCTCCTGATCTTCTTTAGCTTTAACTCAAGAATAACCGCCAGGCCTGGACTCAAAGACGTAATTATTCGGTATGATGTAAACGTTAAGTTAAACTGATGCGCGTAATTTTTTGCATGCTCAGTACACACCGAAGGGAGCAGCGATCCCACTGAGCGACCTGGGGTTGCCCTGGTAACGAAGAAACCGTCGTGCGAGCGCGTGGCGAAGGTCGAGGAGCTTGGCGAAATAGCGATTGTGAGTGGCCTTGCTCTTGGTCTCTTTCCAGGCCGGCTCCGCCGGATTGAGCTC
>JBBCJA010000043.1:0-52767 GCA_037189585.1 Selenomonadaceae bacterium
CCGCGACGAGGTTGAGGACTATGAGGGCAACGAGTACGGCTTCAATGGAGCCTCGACGTGAAGTCGAGGATGGGAGGTCGATCTCCGTGGCGACAATCTCCACCGGGCCGGCTTCAATGGAGCCTCGACGTGAAGTCGAGGATGGGGACGAACAGCACCTCGCCACCGGCGCCGGATAGCGCGCTTGCTTCAATGGAGCCTCGACGTGAAGTCGAGGATGGGGTCGACGTCGCGCGCCAAACCTGGCCAGACGGACCGGCTTCAATGGAGCCTCGACGTGAAGTCGAGGATGGGGATGTCGCACTTAACACAAGCGGGATGCCTTAAGCCTGCTTCAATGGAGCCTCGACGTGAAGTCGAGGATGGGGCGGCCGGGCACGTCGACGCCCTCGAAGAAGCTCTTGGCTTCAATGGAGCCTCGACGTAAAGTCGAGGATGGGGTCGTGAGGATGGAGGCAGCCGCCAAACGTGACACGGGCTTCAATGGAGCCTCGACGTAAAGTCGAGGATGGGGCGATGCCTGGCGCCTCGCGACGTCGCCCAGTGAGAGCCGCTTCAATGGAGCCTCGACGTAAAGTCGAGGATGGGCAGACAAGTACGTCTTCTATGCCAGATTCTGGACCAGGGCTTCAATGGAGCCTCGACGTAAATTCGAGGATGGGCTCGCAGGCCACCCTGCCATCCAGTCGCCTCGGTCGAGGCTTCAATGGAGCCTCGACGTAAAGTCGAGGATGGGCTCTGGGGCCTGAGTCCCCGGAGCAGGTCGACTCCCCGCTTCAATGGAGCCTCGACGTAAAGTCGAGGATGGGGCGCGTCTACCGCAGCGCCGGGGCCGCCATCTCTGCGACCGCTTCAATGGAGCCTCGACGTAAAGTCGAGGATGGGCGACGGTGGCGAATCGAGCGAGGGCGACCCACTTGTCGGGCTTCAATGGAGCCTCGACGTAAAGTCGAGGATGGGGACGGTAACGTTAGGGTTGGCCTCGATCGCTGCGGGGCTTCAATGGAGCCTCGACGTAAAGTCGAGGATGGGTAGCCTTCTCCTTAACATCTACACTACTCAGGTTAGCGTGCTTCAATGGAGCCTCGACGTAAAGTCGAGGATGGGTTGCGAAGCTCGGCGACTTCTCCACTGCCCGACACATAGCTTCAATGGAGCCTCGACGTAAAGTCGAGGATGGGTGACCTAACTGATATCAGTTTGAATCTCAAAATTGTGGCTTCAATGGAGCCTCGACGTAAAGTCGAGGATGGGTGGTAAGCGAGGCAGCGAAGCTCGGCAAGCACAGGCAGCTTCAATGGAGCCTCGACGTAAAGTCGAGGATGGGCTGCGCGGTTGTAGGCGACACCGTTGCTCTCGACCCGGCTTCAATGGAGCCTCGACGTAAAGTCGAGGATGGGTTCCGAGGAACCCTCTTTATGTCGACTGAAGTCGCGCGCTTCAATGGAGCCTCGACGTAAAGTCGAGGATGGGCTTCGGCGACAACGCCGGGCTGCACATCCACACCAATGCTTCAATGGAGCCTCGACGTAAAGTCGAGGATGGGACTCGGTACGGGCCTGGGCACCCAGCTCGGAGCGGCAATGCTTCAATGGAGCCTCGACGTAAAGTCGAGGATGGGAGCTGACAGCATGCGTAGATTCATGGCAGGCCTCACTGCTTCAATGGAGCCTCGACGTAAAGTCGAGGATGGGGCGCCGCGTAGGGGATTTTTTGGTATCGGTAATGGCGGCTTCAATGGAGCCTCGACGTAAAGTCGAGGATGGGCCCCTGGCAGGTCGGCAGCACCCAACCCTCTCCCCGGCTTCAATGGAGCCTCGACGTAAAGTCGAGGATGGGGAGCCTAGCACCGGGCGGCGACGAAAGCCCTTGATTTTGCTTCAATGGAGCCTCGACGTAAAGTCGAGGATGGGACTGATAGAAATATCAGTCCTCTTTTATTTAATATTCGCTTCAATGGAGCCTCGACGTAAAGTCGAGGAGGGGGTGGTGGGGGGAGAATTTCTCAAGTCATCTGGTATCGCGGCTTCAATGGAGCCTCGACGTAAAGTCGAGGATGGGCCTTGCGGCAGGTTGATGTCGGCTGTGGCCATCTCGACGGCTTCAATGGAGCCTCGACGTAAAGTCGAGGATGGGAGCGAGTGCCGGAAACCGTTATATAACGGGTATTCCAGCACCGCTTTGCGAGCGCCTCCCAAACGCCCACTCCGCTCACTTCTCCGCAGAGTCACGTGCGGAGTGGGTATCACGAGGAGCCGGCTTGGTTGAGCCATCGCGAGCGACCCCGGAGTTTTGAACAGCACCTGGCCGCTCGCAACTTTATGCAGTTGTCAAAGACCAACATCAGAACACCTGGCTCCCGCGATAAGGTTCGGGCATCGGTACCCCAAGCACCTCTATCGGTCGGGTCATCGCGGTATCAGCTGACCCCAACTCGAAAAGGATCACCTGATCTTCGTGAGAGTTGATCGTTTCCAGCAATCTGCTCATCAAGGTCACCTTGCGAGCCGGAGTTAGAAAGCACCGGAACACCGAATACTGGACCGCCTGTCCGTGGCCCATCATCAGCTTATGCACCAATCGTAGACGCCGTGGACAGCAGATGTCATAAGCCACCAAGAAATCCCGTTTGGCTCCGTGCTGAACCTTCATCGTGTTTCAAGTCCTGGATAGGATTCCAGCTCGTCGGTCAGATGACGTCCCAGCAGTCTCGCCTGCAGGGTCAACGTCCGTCGATAGGACGCCTTGTAGCCGAAGATCGGATGGGTCAGTTCCTCGCTCATTCGCCTCTCGAAGGCTGCGATCACTGTCTTTCTCGCTTTTTGTTTCAAGCTGCATGCTTGCCCTGAAAAATAGAAATCCGAATCGGAAAGCTGCTTTGTATTGAACAACGTCAAGGTTACCGAGTCGGCGATCAGCGGACGGAACTCTTCCATGAGATCTAGGGCCAGTGACGGACGCCCATAACGGCCTTGGTGATAGAACCCTTGATACGGGTCCATCCCAACGGTATGAAGAGCGACGGTAGCCTCCTTGGCCAGCATTCCGTAACAGAAGGAAAGGACCGTGTTGACCGGATCGGTAGGTGGCCGTCGATTTCTCCCTTCGAAGTTGACGACGGCGGACTTGAGCATTCTGGGAAAGGCTCCAAAGTAGTGTTTGGCGGACAGACCTTCTAGTCCAAGAAGAGTCTCAAGAGAAGTCGCTTTCGCGGCTCGTACTCGAAGCCTTCGCATCTCCTCCAGAAAAGTAGGAGAGAGCCCCGACGCGTTGCGACGTAGCAGAACTCTCTGGTTGGCGATCTTGGCGGTAATAAAGCATCGGGAGATGAAGAGGCAGCGACCTCGATCGAAGGAGGCGCGATACTGAGCTTGTCGCAGCGCCACGTTCCGATGAGGGAGGCCCGTCACGCTCGCGGTGAACCAGTTGCCAAAACCAAAGTAGAGGACTGGAATGCCGGAGCGCGCGCAGCTTCGAACTGCTTGAGTCGTGATCTGGGCGTTGCCATGCAAGTTGATTTGACTCGTTTCTATGACTCGGACTCTCCCCAACGTCTCACCATCTTTGGAAACGACGAACTCCTCCCCTGAGATTCCCACTTTAGCGCCGTGCTCTGTGACGTGGAGAGGATGCCCCTCCTCGTGGAGCGCCCAAAGCGGCCGGACAGATTGGGAGGCACGCCGAAGGTAGTTGACCTCCTCGGGTAGGCAGATCCCGTTGAGCGAGCAGTCACCGCAACGCTTGTCATTGACCAGGGGAGCGGGGATATCCTGACCTTGGAACCGTTCTTTCATCTCACGATGTTGGCGACGAACTTCCGAAAGTAGCTCATCGGTGATCGGGACCTCGTATCGCTCTTTGGAGCCGCTGTAATACAGGTATCCTACTTCGCACCTCCAGCCATTCTCCCGTAGTGCTATCGCCTGTGCTCCCAGTTGGGCAAGCTCGGAGGGGCGAGGACCGCCGTGTGGAGTTCGCCCACGTTTGTACTCAACCGGAACTCCCACCTTAGAGGATTGTTCGAGCACGTCGAGTTTGGTGACCAACCCCTCGCTGGGCGCGGAGAGTTGAAGAGAGCGGGTGACGGGATCCTCGACAGCCTCGGAATAGGCATCCACTCGCCGATGAGTAAAGTGGCCGTCCTCAGTGTAGTAGTTGTCGGCCCATTCTTTTTGAACCCATTCAAGATAGGCCAATCTGGGACAGTAGACGTACTGAGTCAGCATCCGAACCGGAGTCAAAGGCTCTTCCTGAGCCGAGATATCATTGGGAATCATGACGTTGCCACCTCCGCGAAGATCGCCGGAGCTGCCACCCCGACATGTCATGATTAGCCGATCGGGGTGTCAGGAAATGTCACAGTGGCAGTCGAGTTAGCCTCTGTCCAACCAGTGTTCGAGCGGGCTCATCCAGAGTGACAGCGAGTTCTTTGAGCATGGTAAGATCTAGAGGCACGAAGGAGACAAGCGCCTCGACATATTCCAAGTCTTTCGGCCGACCGGCGGCGAGTTTGCTGACGGCGAGATCGAGAGGGTGGAGGCACCATCCTGTCACTCCATTGGTATTCTCGTTGGAGAATTTCACCAGGCGATCTTGCCAGCCCTCGGCTAGAATGGCGGTCTCCGGTCCCACACCGTGCGCGTAGTATCCGAAGGTGTCGTGAAAAGGCGAGAGCTCACCGATACTTCCGTCGATAAGGTTGGCGAGTTCAGGAGAATCCTTGGGATAGAGATCAACCTCCAGAGAGACCAGGAGAGAATTGGGAGGGGAGGCGCTCCAGCCAAGTATAGCCTGACTCCCGATCACCACAAGGTCATTGGTCGCGGAGATTGCGCCAGCCGCGCGTAGCACGTGCTCAAGCTGAGGTCGATTCACGATAGACCTTCCACCGCTCTTGGGGAGTCAGGATGCCAGTGAAAGGCGAACTTTGGCGCAATCTCTGGCCTTCCCAGTCGGGAGAGAGCATGAGGTCACGGACCTCTTTCCAGTCCCGTGACAAAAGCTCATCCCACTCCCTGACGGCGGCGTGGTCATGCCGTCTAGCCCAAGCGCGAGCTTGTTCTAAGAGCTCTGGACACATGTCGACTTTGCGCGCCACGGCTTCGTGAAGCCGAAGACTTCGCTGGTCGATATGGAGGTGGTCGGCCATTTTTGAAACTTCGATGAAGTCACTCATTTCCTTGCTCTAGCCTTTGAGGTGAATGACCTCTCGGCCCTGTTGCCGAAGGCACCAGATATGGATTGGAAGGACTTGCTCCCTCCACTCATCCTTATGCTCTCCGTGGGAGTCGTCGGATGGTTGGGTTGGTTTTGCGTCATATCGGAGTTCCCTGACGCTTCTCCGTGGCGACGGGGTCGAGAGCGTTTTCTCGATTTGGCTGAGCAATTGGGATTTGTGGTGTCTCGAGAAAGTTGCATCGCGACCAAGCAGGTTACGGAGTTGTCTTTGACGGCCGGGATCAAGGTCGTTCGCCACAAGTCGAATTCGATACTAATGTATGGGCATGTACCCCTACCGGATGTCCCATCTGGATTGTCTGTTGCGCTCGATACGTCTACCTGGGCATTCACGAGAGCGTTCGGAGCCAAGGAGCGGTCGGTCGGCGACCCGGAGTTCGACGCGGTCTTTTGGACGTTGTGCGATGACGAAGAGCAGGTGCGGAGCTACCTTACTCCTCAACGGCGACAGGCGCTGCTACACTGGATTCCCCAGGTGCCTTCCGCCCGGATAGCTGACGGCGCACTCAGAGCTGAGGTCAACTTTAACACTCCCTCGAGGATGAGGCAGACAACCTTTGAGCCCTTCCTTTCTGGGCTAGAAGGTCTGGCAAGCTCGTTGCAGAGTGAGAGTGTGACTGAGGGGGAACAGATTGGGCACTCGGCAGTGAGCTTCATACAGAGAAAGTTTGCTCGCCGCACGACGTTTGTTTGGTCGTTTCTTCTGCTGCTGAGTCTAGTCGTCGATTCTTTCGATGTCGTCACCAATCTTGTTCGAGCGAGTACCGCGATCATGGTCTTGCTCAGTGCTGGACTCTATCGAGGATTCCAGGGTTGCCGTGTCTTACTTCAGGGTATCTACGCCTTCCTTGGCCTTGCTTCCGGAGGCATACTGGTTGTAGGCCTTATAGAAGCCGCCGAACTTCTGCCTTGGCGTTTTCTTAGACTTAAGGAAGACGAGATTGTGGTTTTTGTGATTGTTGATTTTGTGATTATATTTTGGTTCTGGGGATGTCGCCATCATCTGAAAGCGCTGGATACTACGAAAGCGAGGAGTCGAGGGGTTTGAGGTGGAGCCATGAAAAGGCGGAGTGGGCGACGGCTTACAAAAGCGGGCGATGGGCTCCAGCCGCTTCAATGGGGCCATCGGCCGGAGCTGATGGAAAGTCGCCACCGGAGACCCAGAGTTTGACGCGGTCTTCTGGCTGCAGTGCGCTGATGAAGGCCAGTTACGACGATATCTCACCCCGCCACGTCGTGAGGCTCTCCTTCGTTGGATAGGGTAGGTGCCGACGGCTCGGCTTACTGAGCAAGGATTGGTGGCGGAGATAAACTTCACCACAACTCTGAAGATGAAAGAGTCCACTTTTAGTCCGTTCTTGTCTGGACTCGAGGGTCTCATTCGAGAATTTCAGGGAGGTGCGCCCGAGAAAGAACGGCTGCCAAGCTCGGCTGTGAGCGACATGCAGAGAAGGTTTGCTCGGAATACGATGTTCGTATGGCTCTTTCTGTTTCTGGGAAGTGTGACTGTTCCGTCTTGGGATGTTGTGACCAATCTCATTCGGGTCAGTAGCGGCCTGATGGTGGTCCTGACTCTCGGCCTTTACCGAGGGCTCCAAGCTAGTCGAGTCTTACTTCAAGGGGTCTATGCCTTTCTCAGTCTCGTAAGCTGCGGCGTTCTGGTCCTTGGGGCTGTTGGAGGCTGCTGAACTGCTGTCGTGGCGCTTTCTCAGGCTAAAGGAGAACGAAATCCTCATCTTTGCGATATTCGGCTCTTTGACGACGATCTGGCTGTGGGGGCGCCGACATCGCCTCAAAGCGTTGGACACCTCAAGAGCGAGAAGTCGAGGGATGGGGGTCTGAATTAGGGGTGGTTGGCTTCATGAAGCCGCCGCCTTTATGGGCTGTGCGTCCCAACGCTACAGGGCCTGAGATCGGTGTTGGAAACTCAAGAGAGATTCGAGCTCGTAGGCCACCGCGGGGACCTTCATAAAGAGAGGTGATCTCGACGCTGAGCGGTTGAGGATAGCGCTGAGCCAAGTCGTGGCGGACATCGTCTTCGACCCAGGACTTTCGCGACGTTCCTCCTCTGGGATGCCGAGTCGGGACATAATCCGTGATGCTCGACCAGTAGCGACTGGGGCCGATCAGGGTGCATAATTCGTCGGCAGAATGGTGTCCCAAGCGGAGCCGTCCAGCTGCGCCAGCCCGGAGGTCATCAAATCCAACAAGGTTCTCTCGCAGCGCCTTCGTGGTCGAAGGGTCCGTCATCGGGCTCCAGAGCAGGGCTAGTCGGCGCTTGAGGTCGACAGAGTAGAAGAGATGGTCATGTCCTAGCGCGGGGATGCCGTCTTTTTGATGGCCGGAGACGAACGCAAGGACCGAGTCTCCCGAATTGCCGCATCGCGCCATCACGGCTCGTCGCAGAGCGGAAGCAATGGACTCTTCTGTGGCTTCGGGTGTTAACCCGTCTAGTAAGCGGAAGCCCAGGCAAAGCGGCCCTTTCGTTTCGACCTGGGGAGCGAACAATCCGAGGCCGGTGAATCGCCCGTCTCCGACGACGAGGGACCCAGCTTGCGGTTCCTTGAACTCAAGCGCGACGTGCCAGAGCTGCTCTGGGGCGAAACGAGTGCCAGGCGCGAACGTTTCAGCACGTTCACCCCGGGCTTGGAACGGTTCGCGTTGGACACGGACGCTGGCAACTGGAGTGAGGGCTTCGCTTTGGCGCAACGCCTGCTGAACCGCCCAGACGATCTGCCCTTCGTAGGTCGCTCGTTCAGAGCCACGTTTGCGTAGCCCACTTCTGGCGCGGTCCACCGCAGACAGGGCGACTGGGGTGACGGAGTACCAGCTGGTAGCGCTGCGACCGATGCCGTAGTGATGAGCCATTCGATCGTTTCCGCCCAGAGTAAGAAACGACTGCGACTCCAGGTTCCTGGACAGGTTCAGGTTGGTAAAGGCCCAGAAGACATCTTTGGCCGGGATCGGGCAGTTTGCTGGAACCTCCACGAGGATACGCCGGATCTCTCCGTCGGCGTGCTGGTGGCCGATCGAGGGGAGGGGAAGAATTCGGACTCGCTCTCGTAGGCTGCGTGCTCCGCGGACTCCCATGCCCTTGAGCACTCTCTCCCACAAAGAGGCGTCGAAAAAGCTGCTGTTGGCGGTCCGCTCAAGGGTTGCATCACGAATAGAGGCCGCCAAAATTCCGGCGTCGACTAACGGGTACGGCCGGTCCAAGTTGTAGACTTGGCGCTCCACCGAACTTGGATCGTTGACACGTTCATAGCCGATAGGCACGAAGTGTCCCCGTTTTGCTTGGGTCAGGACGGTCTTCTTGGCGTCGTGACGGAAACGTTTGGATTGTGCCTGCTCACGCTCGATCAAGCTTTGCAACGAGCCTGGCGCCGGGCACGGCCAGGTAGCTCCGCCGCTTGCCAGGGGGCGATAAACGTCGATTCCGCTCGATGTCACAGGGGTGAGTTGCGCCTCGTCGAGCACCTCGGATTTGGCCCAAGCCATGTCGACGCCGCGTCCGAGTTGGTAAAGCTCCTCGGCGACTTGGCAAAGATGCTGGGCGTGCTCGTTGGCTTCAGGTGCGAAACGCCAGAGATACACCACGCTTAGGTCCTCATCGAAAAGATAGGGTTGAACCTTCTTTTCGTCGCGGATTTCCGCGACTCTCCTTGGGTCGTTCCCGACCGAGTCGAGATCGTTATTGGGCACATAGAGAGTGATTCGCTGGCCTTGTCGGACTCGCGGAGCGCGGACTTCTGGGGCGTCCTGCTGCTCTAGCCAGCGGAGGGCTTCGCTCGTCCTTGGGGGCAGATTCTTCCCCCGCGCCACTGCAGCAATCAGTGCCTGGAAGAGTCGCGCAGGCGCTGGCGGCCAGGCGCCGGTGCCATGATAGCGACCTTCGTACCAGCGAACTTCGATCTGCAGGATCGATAGCTCCATCTCTCTATCGTCCCCCTTTCTTTTCCTGAGCGATGTCTTCCGCGATCAAATCTTTGCGCAAAGAAGCCTGTCGGTTCGCCTCGGTTCCAAATGCCTTCTTGGCTTCCTGGGCTAAGGCGACTAGTTCGGTATGATTTAAAGTGACGGCTGAGCGCGTGCCGCTTCGAGATACTGCCTGCCAGGGGGTCGTGCGTTCGGGATCTGGCACCAGCAGACAGCCCTGTCTGAGGTCTCCATCAAGTTCCGCGCTTGCTGCCACCAAAGCCAAGGATAGAATGTAGCGGCGTAAAGCTGAGCTATCGTGGCCTTGTAGACGACGTAGCGCTACGAGATTGATGGTCACTCTTCGCTCGATATCACCGTGCACAAGGACGCCTCCGTGAGCCTCCGTAGCGGGCACATGGATGAAACCGCGCTGGGCAGCAGGACTTTTGTCTTGTTTTTTCTCCGCGTCTTCACGATCAGCTTTTGTAAGCAAGCCTTCTTTCTCGTAGCTCACCGCTGGGTTGAACTGAGCCGATCGGGTGAGCCGCTCGACGTTCCAACCACGGATTACGGACTGTAAAATTCGGGGAAGTTTTACTCCGCTGGCGCGCGAGTCCCAGACTCCAAAGACCAGAGAGGTTGGAGCCAGACGCGCAATCTCGCTAGCGTCACCGCTGTTTTGATAGGTCTCGAAGGCTCTGGCGGCCTCGTCTTTGAAGTCTGAGCTCCGGACGGAGGCGTCTCCTAACCGGTGTCCGACTTCTAGAAGGTTGACCGTCTTGTTTGCACCGTAGCTCATGGTCAACTGAGGTACCAGCTCGGCGAGTGGATTGTCGTGACCAGGCAAAAACAGAGGCTCCAGGCGGTTGGCTTGGGAGCCCACGCTGTCGATCGTCACAACTCTCGTTCCATCGGCCAGGGTGTCGATGTTGTAGTTTTCTTTCAGGTCAGCGTACGTGGGTGGAAAGACCACGACCGGGCCGTCGCCTTCTACCGACTGCAACACCTGCCGTAGAGTCAGGGCTACTGGGGCATCCCGATCTTCGCACCAATGGGTAAGGACCTCGGGGGTAATATTCTGCTCAGGCATAGCGATTCGTCTCCTCTGCATAATTAAAAACGCTGTTCTTACCGGATTTACTTAACGGGAAAAGGAACATCCTAGCATCCGGTATGCGGCCGGTTCCAAAGACGGCGCGGGCCAAAACCGGGGGTAGGGACTCCTGCCAGACCCAGTAGCAAAAATGTCGATTTTTCTGCCGCGCTGGTCGGGTGAACTGTAATCCCCAGGCGGCTAAAAGCTCTACTAGTGGCGATGCCGCTACCAGGTGGCCGTGCTGATTAGGAGAGTAACCCGCGTCGAGCCCCGACCACGCACTTCGAGGATCAAAGTTGAAAGTGCCCTTCAGAGGGGTGACGACTCCCAGGGGATCGGCGAGCATCGAGGAGCGCTGCTCTTTCCAGAGTTGTCTGATCCCCTTGGTCTCTTTCGTCACGCCGTTGAGCATATCGTTGACAATTTTAGTTGCACTTCGATTTCCTGCGTAACACTTGAGGCTCTCACTTCGGGCGGTATCACACCAATGGGACAGGGTGAAGGATTCTCCCTGGGAACTTAACTTCGTGGGTAAAGCAGAATCCTCTACCGAACCAGCGGGATAGGGCTCGAAGAGGTCGGTAAAGAGGGCTGTAGCGCCGGCCTTCCCGCTCTTTTTCTCCTTGAATTTATGGTCCCAGGCCGCGACCTCTTGCCCTTGCGCTTGAGATAGAAAGTCTAGAACAAGCTCTACAGGGGACTGGTCTGTGTCAGCGTCCAGCAGACAGCACGGCTCGGCTCGCCCCTCCCATTGAAAGCCAAGCTTGGCCGCACCAACTAAGAACTGCGCGGCTTCCATGAAGCCAAGGCAGGCGAGCACCTGACCTGGATTGCGCAAATCTACGGGAAACTCTGCTCTAGTCACATGGGCCTCCCCCTGAGTTCTTGTTCTCTCTAGATGCTTTCTGGTCGACCGAACGGAGCAAGGCTTCCCACCAGGCCAGCCCCCACGGTCCCCACTGTTGCTGCATGGCGGCAAATCGCAGAGCAACCTGGTGGGCCAGAGCCTCCAATTGCGAAGGCTCGGCGTCTAGGCAACCTTCCGTCCGCAGCACGGGGCGCGCCCCGCCATGGTGGGCCCCGGTTACATGCAGCATCAACTCTTGGTGATCTGAAGATAACGTCTGCCATCCCTCGGAAAACGACGGCTCTCTGGCCTGTCCTTTGATCCAAGACTGCATCCGGATCAGTGTCCCTAGCTCGTGACGATAGCCCGCCAGCACAGAAAACAGCACGGGACCCGGTGTCTTGGCATAGTACTCTACCCCCACTTTGCCGGGAGGGACGCTAAACGCCCTTTGCCAGTTCTCGGCCCGCTTGCCCTCGTCGTGAAATCTTGCCGCCAGGGAAAGCATGGCGCTTTGCTCAGAGTTCAATCCCAGTCGGTAGGCAAGTTCTTTAGCACAGCTCTCTGCTTGTTCCTGATGCTCGTCGAGGAACTGAAACCGCGTCACTGAACGTCCCTCCTCAGAGGTGGGAGCAGCGATTTTGAGACGTTCGACCACCAATTCCCTCAACGGCTGACCGTCATCGTCATACTCGGTGACGAAACGATAGATGACATCTTTCAATTCCTTTTCCGGCAACTCATCGGACTTTTTGGTCGGGTACTCGTTGATCGAGAAGGGGACTCCGTGAAAACTGGTACCGTGAGTGTCGGCACAAATCGGAAGCGAATCGTCGGGCGCATCGGGTTTTTGAGCAGACCCTTCGAGCTGGTCAGAGTAGCTGTCTTCTGTCGGCGCGTCGTCTGGTCGTTCCGGGCGGTCAGGCTCTTCTTGGCTCTTTGGCGAACCACCAACTAGCAGTCCTTTTTGCAGACCCTTAAGCTTCTCAGCCCAGACGACGACAATGGCCTGATTCAGCCAGGCTATCAAGAGGTCTCGGTGCAGCTTGTCCTTCGATCTTAGATCTCGGACCTGCAATCCCCACCCGGCTCCGGCAAGCTTGGCAGGTTTCTCCCGTAACGTGAGGTCGGAGTTGAGCACGTAAGCCACCACTGTCTCATTAGTGTAGCCTCGTGAAAGGCTCCGAACGCGAGCCTGTAGCCAATCCACGGCCTCTCGGGTGGGCGCCTCTAGTTGCTCGGCTAGCGACACGGGAGCTGATTCGAAGTAACGTTCTACGTCAGCTTTCAGCTGGCGGGCTCCACGTTCACTCTTAGTGGCTGGTCCATATCTCGTTGGAAGATAGTGTCGCCAGACGAGCGTTGTCTGTGGCTCGTCTTCGACCCAACCTCGCAACCAGGGCTGCACTCGCGGCTTAGACGGGTCGACAACATCAAGGGAGGTCAAAGACCAGCTATCTAGCTCAGCTCGGGTGAGGGCAGGGTAGCGCGGAGGCGGTGTGGAGGCGGCCTCGATCGCGTCCCCCGCCTCGCGTTTGAGGAGGGAAAGGCCTGCAGGACTAACGTCAAGATGGCTCTTTGCACCTAGCGCCTTTTTGAGAAGCTCACGCGTGTTGACAAGGGTTTGATGCTTGCTGAGATCCGCAGGCGCCCAGATTTCAACTTGAGCTGAGCCGTTGCCGCGGCGATTGACTCGGCCCAACCGCTGGACTAAACGTTCCCAGGGCACGAGATCACAGACCAGATCGTCGGCGTCGAGATCCACGCCGACTTCACCGGCCGCCGTCGCAACCAGAAACGTCGGCTCCAAGGGTGGCCCACTCGGCTCGAGGAATCCGAGTTCTGTGAGGCGATCGGCGACTTGATCCCGTTCAAAGACTCGTCGCTGACCGACAAGTAGCTCGATGGGACTCTTCCAGCCGTCCATAGCCTCTTTTCTCTGCCTGCGCCGCTTCTCGAGACGCTTACTAAGATCGTCGTGAACCTTCTTGGCCGACTGGCGAGAGTTGCAGAAGATGAGAACCCGGCGGGGTGTACCCTCTGGCCCAGATAAAGCCCAGGCTCGTTCGGCCAGGTTCTTTTCCAACTGACTCGATTCGTGAAGTGTTAACTCTTTGCGGGCGGTAAAGCGCTTTCGCGCGAAGTCATCTGAGAGCCACAGGTCATCGGTCAGGGAAAACGCTGTCTCCGTGGCAGCCTGGGTGCCGGTAGCCGACAGAGAGATCAGTTGAAGGCGCCAATTAAAGGGCGGCTGCTTGGTACCCGAAAGAGGGTCTGGACCGACTGCAATCTGATGCAGGAGTCCTTGAAATGGCGGAACCAGATGGGATTCATCAAGCACGAAGAGGCTGTCGATACCCAGCAGTCCGGCATGATAAGGGCGCATTTTCCGGGAAACCCCGTACCCTTCAAACAGCAACCGACTGCCGATCATATCCACTGTCCCGATGATGATAGCGGGCGAAGCGGGATGGTCGAGCCACTTTCGGTTGTCTACGTGCTGGCCGCGTAAGGTGGAAATAGAAAGTTCATCAGTGCCCAGAAGCGCGTGGGCTTTCTGGTACAACGTTTCTGCGAAGCTGGTGGCCTGGTCGACCACCACGCGGCGATCGACCACATAGACTAGCCGTCTAGGCATTTTGATGCCTTGCAGGTGCGCGATCAGCCACAAAGCGATAACGGAGGTCTTGCCTAGGCCGGTAGGGATGTCCAAAGCGGCGGGCAGATCGCCTTTGGCGAAGTGCCGCTCATAAAGCGCTTCTTGCCAGTGCATGGGCGAGTGGCCCGTCAACTCTTCAAAGAGCGCTTGAAAACTTTTGTCGGAATGTTCTGTCATAGGTCCCCCGGAAGCCTATTGCAAGAGGGGGACAGATTCTGTCACCCGGGATTTTGGCCTCCCAAACTCTTCTTACAATGTCCCTGCCGCCTCACGACTGAGGTAGCAGCCCGGAGCTGATAAGGCAGAATAGAGCGGTTCAAGACTGTTGAGATCAAGGGAGACCACAATGTCTAAGTCCTGTGTTGAGCGTGGAATACCGTGATACGCGCTTGCAAACGAGCCCACGATCATGTACGGGACGCCTGTTGCTTCCAGTTTTCCAGGGATTTCGCTAAGAAGTCGATGAGCAGAGTTCATTGGTAAAGCGCTTTCCAGGAGAATGGGTGTTCGAAGATTTTGGACTGTCTCGCTTAGTTCAACGACGAGTTGAGTCCGCTTGGTTGCCGACATTCGACGATAGCAGTCCAGCTGAAACTCCCAAGCTTCTGTCGTTGTGTCTCGTGGGCGAGAAAGCAAGGCCATAGGAAGAAATTTCTGGTTATCTGCCGAATCGCCTGCGCTCAACTCCAGACCGATCTAGGGTCCGTTCCAGAATCGTCGGGCGGAGTCAAAGCCCGCTGCTCACCTGGCGTTCTCCTGAAGACCTTTCGGTGTTATCTCGAGGCGAAAGTTTGAAGGTGGGCTCTCGATGAAAACTCTCGTCTCGAGAGTCTCTTGCTATAGATACATCCCACTCAACCTCTCCAGCCTCTCCTTGAGCCAATCACGCCACTCCGGTGGCTTGAGAAGCTCCGCGTCATCCAGCGAGGCGAACCAGCGCAGGAAGGCCTCCGGGTCGTTAACGGAGAGGGTGACGGTGGTTCCCTGAACGGCGACGCTGGGGTGAGGTTTGTTCTCCTCGAACCAGCGAGCCAGTCCTGGCGAGACGGTGAGAGTTAGCTCCACCGGGTCGCCGGTGCCGAGGTCCCACTGGTGGAAGGCGGCTTTGTCGGCGGAGAAGGCGACTCGTGGGACAAAGCGGGTCTGGCTGACCTTCAGCTCGCTCATCCGCCCGAGACGAAAGGTGCGTTCTCCCTCGCGAGCCAGATCGTAAGCGTGGAGGTACCAGCGATTTTCCTGAAAGGACATTCCGAGGGGCTCTACTCGGCGTGGCTCGGGAGCTTGGTCGGAGCGGCCCTGGTAGAGAAAGTTGACTTCTAGATTCTCCTGGGTGGCGCGGGTCAGCTCGGTCAGTAGGGTGACGGCGGTGTCCGCTTCGGTGGCGGCGCTGGGAACCACGGCGGTGTGTTTCTCGACCCGCTCGGCGACTCGTTTTTCCTTGCCTGCCATCCCTCGTCGCATCTTCTCCATGATGTGAGCCAGAGCTTCGGATGTACGGGGAGCCAGTTGACGTTGAGCTAGACTCTGAGCCAGGATGACCGCCAAGACCTCGTCCCAGGTCAGAGCCAAGGGCGGTAGGAACGGTTTGTTCAAGAACCGGTATCCGTTTTCGCTGGCGATGATTAGGCCGAGCTCATCCTCCAGATGGCGAAAGTCCCGCATAAGCGTGCGTTCGGAGCACTTGAACCGCTCCGCCAATTGGCGACCTGTCTGCCCGGGACGCACCTCGACTTCATGGATCAGCTGTAACCATCTCTGAGACTTAGACATCCCGTCCCCTCCGTCTTACGATGGTGCTAGATTCACACGGCTGGGTCCTGCTATTCTAGATGTGTGGACTACCAAGGTGTTATTACTATCGAGCCTGGCAAGCGGGGAGGTAAAGCGTGCATCCGAGGTCTTCGCATCACCGTTGACGATGTTCTCTCTTATCTGGCGGGTGGGATGAGTCAGGACGAGATTCTTCGTGATTTTCCCTATCTCCAGCGAAGCTATATCGAGGCATGTCTCCACTATGCGGCGGAGCGGCGACCTTCTCAGGGGGTTGTCGGTTTCTCCGAAATTCTCCCGGTCCCACGATCTTCAATCGAGTCCCTCGACCGTCCGCGCCTTGTGGACTACCTAACTCGGGCACTTCGTGACTCAAAGGTTCCGAGTAGCGATGAGGAGTGGATCAAGAAACTCGAGGAGTTGGGGGTTTTGATTCACCACGGCGGGCTCGTTCACGCTACCATCGCGGGGCTCACGCTCTTTGGCTATGCTCCCCGCCGCTATCTGCGCCATGCCGGTATTCGACTGATGATCTTCGAGGGAGATGATGTGGACTCTCGGGCTTTGCTCGACGAGATGCTCGATGCCTCTTTGGTCGGATTGTGGCGTATGGAGGGGCCGTTGGCGCGACTGGCTCAGCAGGACCATGGGTTGCTCGAGCGCTTGTCGGCCAGGTTGGAGCCTTATATCACCACCGAGCTACCCGTCAACGCGCAGTTTCGTCGGGACAAGGCGGTGCGATTCCCTCTCGACGTTATTCGTGAGCTCGTGGTGAATGCGATGGCTCACCGCGATTGGACTCGAGCCATCGAGACCGAAGTGCGAATCTTCGACCGGCGACTCGAGGTGATCAGCCCCGGGGCGCTGCACAATTCGATGACGGTCGCTAAGATGGTCGCGGGTCAGCGCTACCCTCGCAATCCTTTGATCGTGGAGGCTCTGAGGGATTACGGATATGTCGAGGCGAGAGGGATGGGAGTCAGAACCAAAGTGATCCCCATGACCCGAGAGCACCTCGGAACGGATCCGGTCTTTGAGGCGACCGAGGACTACCTCAAGACGACTCTCTTGCTCCAGTAAAGGCCTGGCCGGCACCAAGGACCTCGCAACCTTCTCAGTCCCGCTTGAAAGGGTAGGCGGACTTCGGCCCGCGGCTCCTTTGGTCAAAAGATTCAATGGCGAGAAACGCGCCAAAACTTGATCACCGTCACTGAAATTATTCTTGGCGACATATACATTGGGGTCATGGAAATCAAAAACCTAACCAAACATATCGCCGCGGCGCCCGGCAAAATGATCAAGGCGGTGACTCAGGCTCCAGCCAAGCTTTCGCAGACGGTGGCATCGGCGAGCCACGACATCGTCAACCTCTCCAGTCGGGCCTGCGACGATTCCGCTCATCTTGTGGTGGAGCAATCCAAGCGCCTCAAAGCTATGGCCATCAAAAATGGGAATCTCGCGAGGGCGGGTGCGCCGGCGGAGAGCTCACCCAGGACCTCTAGTTCCGTCGCCACGGATGGAGCGACCCGGAGTTGTTCGCACAAGCGACACGAGCTGGCCATGGTTATGACGCCTCAGAACAACGGTAACGAACCGGCGACAGGCACGGGGCACGTCTGGCTAGAAATAAGAAATGAAGGAGGGGAGATAGAACACTCCGTCGGCACCTCTCGTGGACCAGGCTTGAAGTCTCCCGACGGTCACGCGACGGATTCGGTGAAATACGACATCAAGACCTGGCCGCTCACCGCGACCGAGGCTCATGGGATCACCAACTACTACCAGCGACTCGAAGAACGACAGAAACCCGACCAGTGGTACGCTAACCCAACGAAGAAGCAAGAATATCTTAAACCCTATCCCGTTCTTGGACGGGATATTGGACTCAAGACCTTAGATCTCGAGAAGTTCAATGTCTGTTCCACTGTGGCGGTGAAGTTGGTGGACCTCGCTTTGAGAAACGACGATAAGTATCCGCGCAGCCGCCTCGGTTTGCCGCAAGAACCGATTCTTCAGCCCAACAACCTTTGGAATCACTACCACCCCGACGACCCTCTTCCTAAGGGAGAGTTTCAGTTTCAAGGATTGGTGTCGCCGCCCTAATGAAAAAGCAACTTATCCTCGCCGTCATTCTGGTGGCTGTTGTTTGCAGTCTCACCCCAGCTATTCAACGGTATCGACTAAAGAAGGCTCGTCAGGACTACGAGATCTGCCGTAATCGGATCGAGGACACTTCTGTCCGTCTCGCGTTGCATCTCGCTCAGGCGGAGGAATATCCCAAGGCTCTCACGCCGGAGTTCTTTGCCTATGAGAAAGATTTTGGCTCCTTGGCCTATGAGCTCTCCCCCGACGGAAAGAGTTGGGTGCTTTACTGTCCGGGCCATCAGCACGCGCTGGTAGGATTGGGGCCGAATCTTCCGCGCACGACGGATAAGGGAGAATTCGTGGGAGTTCCCTGAGGAGCTACCACTACGAAGATGGAGTTATAGCCGCTACATTGTCTCTAGCCGAGCTCGTACCAGCCTGCTAAAGGTCCCCCAACCATGCGAAAGCTCTCCGCAAAGCGTCCTTCCCTCCACGCTCTAGCACCTCCCCGTGGGCTAACACCAGTCGGTCAAAGTCCCAGTCCAATACTTTCTGGAGGGAGAGTCGCAAGTCCTGACGCGATTTTACAAATAAGGCGCGGAACAGCCGGCTGGGGGTCAGGCGACCGTAAGCGCCGTTACACCGCATGGCCAATCGGGTCCAAAAGTGAGGGCACTCTAGGAAATGGAAAACCAGGTCCGTCACGATAAGGGTACGACTGGCTCGATGGAAGAAAACCCATTCTCCCAGATCTCCCAGACCGCTCAGGGGAAAGCCCTCGACTTCGGGTGTCTGAGGCCCATCCAAAACCTTGGCGGGAAGCCCGGGAATTTTGCTCAAAAGCTCGGGCGGCGCCCAGGCTTGAGCCTGCGGGAACCTCTGTGAGTTTTCCGCTAGGTAGAGATAGTGCATGCTGTTGGGTGCGATTAGGGTGAAAGGAGCGGGCAAGTCGTTCAAGTGGTCGCCCAGAGGACCAGGAGAATGAACCCACAAGCCTTGTTCGGTCTCGATCAACGTACTGCGGGCTCCCAGCTGGAGCCCGGCCATGCAATGGTCGGGAAAATCTACTACCCAGAGACGATGAGCCAGTTGTCTTCGCTGCGACCTCATGGCAATATAGTAAAGTTGATTGACTAGTTGGTCAAGGTGGTTTACTAAATGTCGTTCGAAGAAAGTTTGCAGGATGCCAAGAAAGGCAATCTAGGCCAAGTGCTGTTCCGCTGCTCTCGCCTGTTGAACGAACAGGGCGTAGCTCGGGCTCAGGCGTTGTCTCCAGGATTCCGCATCGCACACACAAGTCTACTGCCGCATATCGATTTGGGAGGCACCCGTATGGTTGAGCTCGCGAAAAGGTTGGGGGTTAGTAAGCAGGCTGTGGGACAGTTGGTTCGGGAACTTGAGAAGATGGGGATGCTCGAACGCCACCCGGACCCTTCCGACGGTCGAGCTTGGCTGGTCTGCTTTTCCGAAAAGGGTCGGCAAGGTTTACTGACCGGACTCGATCTGCTGCACCGCATGCAGCTCGAGATGGAAGAGGCTCTGGGCGCTCCAAGGATGGCTCGTCTGCTGGAGGACCTGCATTGCCTACAGACCTATCTCGAGGCGAAAGTTTGAAGGTAAGTTCGCGCTGAAAATGTGGATCCCGAAGTCTCTTGACTAAGGGTACATCCCACCCAGTCTCTCAAACCTCTCCCTCAACCAACCGCGCCACTCTGTGGGCCCTGTCAGCTCCGCGTCATCCAGCGAGGCGAACCAGCGCAAGAAAGCCTCAGGGTCGTTGACGGAGAGGGTGACGGTGGTTCCCTGGACGGCGACGGTGGGGTGGGGTTTGTTCTCCTCAAACCAGCGAGCCAGTCCAGGCGAGACGGTGAAAGTCAGCTCCACCGGGTCGCCGGTGCCGAGGTCCCACTGGTGGAAGGCGGCTTTATCGGCGGAGAAGGCGACTCTTGGAACAAAGCGGGTTTGACTGACCTTCAGCTCGCTCATCCGCCCGAGGCGAAAGGTGCGTTCGCTCTCGCGAGCTAGATCGTAAGCGTGGAGGTACCAACGATTCTCCTGGAAGGACATTCCGAGGGGCTCCACCCGGCGCGGTTCGGGGGCTTGGTCGGAGCGGCCCTGATAGAGAAAGCTGACTTCCAGATTTTCCTGGGTGGCGCGGGTCAGCTCGGTCAGCAGGGTGACGGCGGTGTCCGCCTCGGTGGCGGCACTGGGAACCACGGCGGTGTGTTTCTCCACCCGCTCGGCGACTCGCTTCTCGGCGCTAGCCATCCCACGCCGCATTTTCTCAACCACACGGGAGAGGGCTTCTGACGTTCGTGGGTCCAGCTGGCGTTGGGCTAAACTCTGAGCCAGGATAACCGCGACCACTTCGTCCCAAGTGAGGGCGAGTGGCGGTAGGAAAGGCTTATTAAAGAACCGATACCCGCCCTCGTTGGTGATGATCAGGCCGAGCTGCTCATTCAGATGGCGGATGTCCCGCATGATGGTGCGCTCGGAGCACTCGAACCGCTCTGCCAGCTGACGCCCGGATTGGCCCGGACGAACCTCCACCTCATGGATTAGCTGTAACCACCGCTGAGACTTCGACATCCCGCCCCTCCGTCTTACGATGATGCTAGGTTCGCGAGGTCGGGTCCTGCTCTTCTATATAAAGAGTACTGACTTCTGGGTCGTAGTCGTGCAAGTCGACTGACCAACGAGGAGAAGGAACGGCTGAGCGGTTTGTATTTGTGAGAGGCCAAAGGACATCGTGGGGAAAGGAGCGTGAGCACTCATAAGAAACTCTATGACCATGCAACGCTATGATGTTGGCTGGTTGTTGAGGAAGTTGCGGACCGATGAGAAAGTCAAGTTTCTGTACTTCTGGGGCCATACCAACTCGTCAGGAAGCCCCACCGGGAAGTTTTGCTTGAGCCAGTGGTTCGAGAGCCCATTTCGGGTTGGCGAGACCGAATATCTTACGGCGGAGCATTGGATGATGGCTCAGAAAGCTCTGTTGTTCGATGACTCCGAGACCTATCAAAAGATTCTGACAGCACGGACCCCTGGAGAGGCCAAACATCTTGGTCGGCTCGTATCCAACTACGACCCCACAGTGTGGGACCAACGGAAATATGAGATTGTCAAAGAGGGAAGTGTCCATAAGTTCTCTCAGAATCCCGTGCACTTGGAGTTTCTTCTGAGTACCGCCCAGAGGGTGCTTGTGGAGGCCAGCCCTCTTGATTCCATTTGGGGTGTGGGCCTATCTCAGGAGGACCCTCGGGTCGAGGATGTTGCCACTTGGCCGGGTCAAAATCTCCTTGGTTTCGCACTGATGGAAGCTAGAGACCAACTTCAAACCGAAGGAGTCGCGCTTGCCGATGCGTTGCTCGGATAGGAAGTCCGTTAGTTCTTGGGAGCTCACCGCGGAGAGTTTCGCCTCCTCGCTGGTATCAGCTCGACATGATACTGTCCTGGCTTACCAGGGACCCCGCGCTTTGGCGAAGGCCGCGGTCAGGTTTAGCTTCTTGAGCCACGACTGGAGATAGGCATGGTCGAGCTGGTCTCCATGGACATCGAGAATCCCGGCGACGTCCCGCAGTTGTCGCTCGGAATGGGAATCTTTGGCCCATTCCAATTTGCTGATAATGGTGTCCTCAGGAGTCGCTATGAAGACTTCGCAACCCTCCAATTCGGCTCTCTGACGTCTTGCCAACTCTTGCCGGCTGAATTCCCGATCTTTGCAGATGATGAAGTCGACCTTCCATCCTGTCCTGCTGTCGATCAAGTTGAACTGCCCCTGGTCTTTCAAAGCCTGTTCGGCGGCATCGCGACTGAGATAGCAGTCAGGCTCAGAAAGTCTGGAGAGCATCCGGTCGAGCGACTGACTGTCCAAGGATACGACGATGTCGAGGTCTTGAGTGGAGCGTGGGATTCCGTGGTAAGCGCTGGCGAACGACCCCACGATCATGTAGGGAACGTCGACGGCTTCAAGTCCCGTGGAGATTTTTTCGAGTAGCTTTTGGCTTGCAGTCATGGTCAGCTCGTTTTCTCGTTTTCCCTCTTGGGCCACGCTGCTCATCGCCCGGTTGAGCTCCATCACGATACGAGCCCGTTCGGCACCGGACATTCGGCGATAGCAGTTCAACTGAAACTCCCACGCTTGCGTTGTCGTATCTCGTGGTCGCGAGAGGGTGGACATAGAGTCAAGGTTCCTGTCGCGCTTCGGCGAAACCTGCGAAGTCGCCGAAGGAGGCCTCCGAAATGGAGTTCGCTGTTCCCGGCGAAAGGTCGCGCTATGAAAGGGCGTGATGTGATCTTTGCGGTGCGTGGGTGGTGTGATGGCATTCTGTGATCCGGCCCTCTCGCAAGCCGTCGAGAGGCTAGCGAGCTCTCAAGATCCTTACCTTCGTTACTGCGCCATCGACCACTTGGGCGGGCCAGATTTGTGCACGGTCGAAGTCCTGAAGGCTCTGGTCTCGGCACTGGCCGACGACGGCTATTGGGAGACGTCGAACCCGGATGGGCCAAGTCAGATCTACGCTGTGGCCGATCGAGCCCTGGAGGCTCTGCAAGAGAAGATGCCTGAGGCTTACCCTGTGTTCGAGGAGGCAGCCGCCCGAAATTCCGCGATCGCGAGTGCCGGTGCCGCTCTGTATCGCGCCGCGGGTGAACGAGGGCAGGAGGTGTTGCGCGAACACGCGCGTCGCGACGATCCGGTGTTGAGTCGAAGCGCTCTGAACCAGTTGATCCAAACGGTGAGAGATTCCAAAGGACGTCCCCCGCGGAGGAGCTTGTGCGCCATCCTTCACGCTTTGGCTCATGGGGACGGCGGTGTCCGCTTCGACGCGATGTCATACCTGCCGTACTACTTCAAAGAGTTTCCCGAACAGGGGCCGTTGGACTTTGTCGAGGATGAGTTTGTGGACGCCTTGGCCGCGGCGATCGCGAACGGACGAGCTCAAATGGAGACCGGTCTGGTCTTTGCCGACGACCCGCGCATTCTGCAGGCTTGGGTGGATGTCGTGGCCCAGGGGCACGATCAGCCGTCGAGCTACGGTTGCCTCACCCCTCATCTGAGCCGACTCGATGACGGGCAGGTTCGCCAGTTGGTCGACGCGCCGCTGCATCCCACGACGATCGGGTTACTCGGCGACTTGAAAGAGAGGACTGTAGAGGCTATCCCTCGTTTGGTTCAAGCACTCGATGATTCCGAGAAGATCAATCTGGTCGCCGTGGCACTGGCGAAGATTCCTGGAGGCTTACCTCACATCGCTGACCGCCTGGCCGATCAGTTTATCAACGACGAGGCTTCTCGTCGCGCTATCGTTGCGAATCATTCCGATCTCAAGGTCCTCGCTCAAGACGTCATACCGCGTCTGAAAGAACGATGGAATTCCACCAAAGATTTGGGGTGGCTGCGCGGGATGGAGGCATTGGGGCCTTTGATGGTCGTGGAGCTAGATTGGCTGGCCACCCACTTGAAAAAGTACGGTGTTGATTCTCATGCTCGTATGTACGCCATGAGCATCGTGGGGACGTTTGGACCGGAGGCCGCTCCGATTTTTCCTCAGTTGCGCGAACTTCTCGACTATACCGACACGCGCGGCATCGTCTTGAAGACTCTGGCAAAACTAGGTCCTGATGCCGTGGAGTTTTTGCCGCGTCTGCGGGAGATGAGAACAGAAAGCGAGCGTTGGCTGGTCTGGCAGCGGAACTGGTGGACCAATCCTTTGAACGATGCCCTCACTGCCATCGCCAAGAATGAGGGGAGTGAGTGATGGTTTTACTTCTCTAGCAGTGGGATCTCTAGCTTCTCAATCGCCTTCAGAATGCTCTGCCGATCGAAGTCAACGAAATCGGAGGGGGGCGCGAGCAGTGGTTTGAAGCTTGTGACTCTAGGAAACTCGACATCCATAATTCGTTTGCGAAGTTTGGATTTGAAAGCCGAAAGCTTGAAGGGGGAGTTGCGGATGGCGAACTCTGTCAGGTCGGTCTCTGCCCGGCTGCCGTCGAGGTAAAGATCCACACCGCAGGGCACCGCCGGGTTCATTGACTGAAACTTCACGGGGAGCTCGTCGAGGAGGACGCCATCTTGGATAAAGAGGCATCGATTGAGCCCACCGAAGTGGAAGTGTACGACAGCAAAGACTCTCACGGGGTGAGGCTGAGGCGGTGGAATGCTGCTAAAGGGAGATATCCGTGTGACCTTGCTTCGGACCCACAAGGGCCAACCGGAGTCGCTTGGCAGGACTAGTATGATGTCACGTTTTGTGTCGTTACGAGTTAAGCGATCGCCCCAGGACGTTCCTGAGGGCAACGGCGGCGGAAGCACTCCGGCGATATTTCGTCCATCGAGATACAGCGGTATAGGGCACAAGGCACATCGATGTGTCAGGGCCGCGTGTTCGGCCGCGGTTTGCCTGATGGCGTGGTTGAGCCGAAACAGGCTACCGGGAATTCGAGGCAGCTCCGCCACGATGTGAAGGTTTGTTTCTATTTCGAGAAAGCTCTCCAACTCGAACTCTCTCAGCTTGTCTCCCTCAAGAACTATTCGGCGAGACTTTCCGTCACTCCAGGATAGGCGGAGAGGTCGTTGGCCATAAAAGGCTCGCAAACCCACCACAAGATGACGCTTCCAACGCTCGTGGGGAAGTTGTCCTTCCACTAGCAGCTTGGCGATTTCTCGCCCGTCCACAGGTTGACCACCGACGAGAGCTATGGTCATCCGGCTGTAGTCGAGCTTGACCGAAATTGCCGAACATCCAAGGCTGACCCCAGCCTGCACGATCTTGACCGCCCACAGTTCGGGAGAACGGAGCTGCGAGCGTCCCAACTTCTCGAGGGCTCGTCCCCCATCGATAGTAAATTGGCCGATAGAGTCACGTTTGCCGGCGCGCTGCTGGGATAAGAAGTCCGCTAGTTCCCGAGAGCTCACTTGAGAAATTTCTTTCCCCGCCGGCGATCACCTCGGTGGGAGAGCCTCTGGAGTGGCTGGCGGAGAGGTCAATGCGCGGTAGGTTAGGAGAGGAAGAGTTCGCGGGGAGTTTAATCGTTGAGCATGAAGAGATTCTTGGCCGCGGCTTTACTTTTTGCCACTCCACTCGCTTCCTTCGCTCAACCAGACTCCGAGGCGGAGGCGCGAACTCGTATTCTTTTGAACGGGGCCGAGATTCGTAGAGAGTTGGTTCCGGCGCTCTCGAATCTCTCTTTGTCCACCACTCCGGGAGTGATTTTGACCGGTGAAGGGCTACTGTGCCAGCAGTTCTTCGGCTACGGATTGGTAGCCTGGCGAGATGTCGTGATGATGGGCAGAGGCTCCGAGACGATCGACATCCTGGTAGGAGACCCGCTCCAACAACAGTTCCTCTCCATCCCGACGAGCTCCACCAGATCCTCGTCGGGCTATAGCGTCGACGAGGATGGTAATCAGGTCGTCGACAAGACGACCCACGAGACGAATGCGCCCTATCTCCAAGACCCTGAGAGCTTCTTTCAGGCTCTTGTCCGACGAGGCGGCCTAGTCCCGGACCCCGAGGGCCGAGATGGCGTTTACGTTCGGGGAGACTCTCCTCCGCCGGCGGAAGCTCCTCTCGTTTTTCCCTACGCCGAGAGCGAGAAATGGAGGCGAGGTTGGGCTCCGGAGGAGCTGGTAAAGCTTCCCCGCACCCCTGGGGTGACCGTGAACGCGGTCGGGATCGCCAGGGTGACTCCGACTCGGGTGGAGTCCCTTCGATGGGAAGACGTGGTGGAGGTCACAAACACGCCGGCCGACTTCGAGAATTCTCAAGGGGCTAATTTGGAGTTGGTCGGCCAGACTCATGTCCTGATGTCCTTCGACTACCCTGACGCCTTTGACCTTTCCCCTTTAGACTTTCAAAGACTTGGCGAGCTGGTCGAGAAGGGTCGCGAGGCGGTCGAGACCCCTGTAGTCTTCCCTTTACGCACCAAGTCGCTTCAATGGGTGGAGCCAAAGGAGAGTGTCGCGACGACTTTCGACGCGACTTTGGAGCAGCTCCCTCCAGGAGCTAACTGGTGGCCTTCAAGAATAGAAAGAGCAGGGCTCTACCTCTTCCCGGAAGGGCTGATGGAGGTGGACCGATACGTTGTTCGTAGGGTAGCCTGGCCACAAGTCCAAGACCTTAGCGGTGACGTGTATGGGCTGCTCAACATCACCGTTCATGGATATCCGCTCTGGATATCCCCGCTAAATATCGAAGAAGTTCCCGCCTTCTTGAGGTTTCGAGACGACGTCAGGGTCGCCGCGGGACTACGGGGAACGGGAGACGAGATCTACATCGCGCCTGAGGGGCGTGAGGTTGTAACCTCCCAGAGTGGCTTCTATCCTCTCTCGAAGGCTTCCGATTGGAGGGGGCTACCTTTGTCTATTTTGGGAGAGACTTCGTGGGAAAGAGGGCTCTATCTCCTGCCTGAAGGGTTGGTTTCGGTGGAAGAGCAGCGAATTGGCTTGACCGCTTGGGAAGACTTTGTCTCTCTAGCAGTGGTGGACACCGAGGACGGGCATTGCCTCATCCACAGCGCGACCAAAGGTCAGCGTCATGGTGTCTATCCCCCAGGCGCCCTGCATGGAGAGACGCTCCTCAAGCTTTCGGCGAGTGAAGTGGAGAAGGCACTCCGGGACTATGTCAAGCTTGACCCGGAAGGCTCGGTCAGTCCAGTGAGGACCCGACCCACCAGGAAGGTTCGGCTGTCTTATCTGGATGTCTCCGAGGATTAGCCTTGGAGTCAGATGCTCGGTGATTGTCCCGTCGACAACCGCGTCAGTGTCTCCCGAATGGCGTCGAGCCCCGCCGCGATTCTCTCCAGTTGGGTGAAGACGGGAGTCTGCTCTCGCACTGCTTTGGCTAAAGCGCTCTCTCGACTCGGTTGGATCGCGTATTCGGCGGCGCGTTCTCGTTGAACTTGTTGAACTTTCTCGCGGAGTTTCTCCAGCACCGGTTCGAGGTTGTGGGTGACGCTGGGAGCACGGCTTTCTCGGGCACTTTCGGCGAAGTTGCCCAGGACAAGGAGCACCTGGTCGCAGTAGTCGGCGAACTCGACCGTGTGATACTTCCACTCGAACTGCTCCTGATAGTAAGCTAGGGCCGCGATGGAGCTGGCCAGGCGATGGAGCTGGGGGACGAGCGCGGCAAGTGGTTCGTGAGGCAGGCGAAGATGTTGCGGTTCCTTGAGCATTCGGCCAATGGCGGCGTTCAGGTTAGCGGTGTTCGTGGTGGTTTGGAAGCGAAGGGTGCCGGCTTGCCCGGCACTTAAAGGAAACGTCGGATCAAGGTAGGGCCGAGTCACTCGCCGGAAAAGATCGAGATAAGAGAGCAACGTGCGCTCCATCATTTGAGGAAAGTTGGCCCGCTCCCACCTGGGAAAGATGAGAGCGACTCCTAGAAGCGCCAGCGCGACACCGACCACGGTGGAAAGAATGCGGTCGAGGCCGACCGTCCACCCCTGGTGAGAGGTCAGTTCGAACATCAATACGACAGCGGGGGTGATAAGACCCACGAACCAGGCGTAGCTGGCCGGCCGGGTGGTGAGAGCTGCGAAAAGTAGCGCTAGTAGGAAGAGCCAGAGGACTTTCGTGGATAAGCCAGCGGCGATCAAGGCTATGCCGATGATGCTTCCCCCCACGGTACCGGAGGTTCGCTCCAGCGAGCGATTGGCGGTGCTTCCGTAGTCGGGCTTGAGAACCAGCGCGATGTGTAACGGGACCCAGTAGCCATGGTCGAAGATAGGAAGCTCTCCGATTTGAGCGCCTACCACCACGATGGTGGCGAAACGAAACGCGTGCCGATCCAGGGTGCTGAAGCTTTTGATTCCACGCAGGGAACGGATGCCCAGGGCCTTTCGCTTGTGCTGACTAAAATGCCAGTTGGAGATCGGAATGGTCTTCCAGAAGCGAGCCATCAAAGGGCGGGGGAGCAGGGCACGCGCTGTTTCATCGACTTGTCGAAGCTCCTGGGAAATTCGCCCCATGGCGTCGACGACTACTCGGAGACTTAACAGAACAGGAAGCTGGTTGACGTCTTCAACCAGGTGTCCTGATTCGAGAGCTTGGACTCGTAGCATCTCTCTGCGTTCGTCGAGTTTCTCGATAGCTCGCTCCAATGACTCTAAGGGAATCCGACGATGCTCGGGCGCGATAGCATGGGGAACAGCCCGCAGGGATGCGGCCAGGCAGCTCCAGGCTTCGGTCAGAGCCGGTCGCACGGGTTCCAGGAAGCTATGGTCGCCGATGTGAGAGAGATCCTCGGCGATGATGCTCATTTGGGCCCGTATGCTATCCGCGGATTCGATCAGAGACAAGAGCTGGAGATGGCGAGGCGATGAGCCGTGGCGATAGTCGCGAGCGGAGGACCAGAGAGAGCGAGCCTGAACAAGGGCTGACTCTACCGGCTCGAGAGTAGCCAGACAGGTCGAGCCTATCTCGTTGCGCTCGAGTGTGGAGGCAAGTGCCCGATAGATATCACTGACCTTTTGCGCCAGCGGAGTTCCCGGGCGAAGCGCGCCGTAGAGATAGTGAACCATGGCTGCCCAGAGGCCGCCCAGCGCGAGATCTTGAGATGCTTGGGCTAGCTGGGGACCCCAACCGAGTTGGGAATAAACAGCTCCCATGACGATGTAGGCGACAGAGCTTGCCAAGCCCAGAGATACAGCCGTGGGGCTGAAGGCGGCGGCGCGCCCCACTATGAGCATCAGGATGAACATCGAGACGATTTCGAGAAGCCGGTGTCCGTGGATCAGGTTCAGCCAGGCTAGCATCCATAGCAGGATGACGAGCGCCAGAAGTTTGGTCCGAGAGCGGTCGCGATACAGTCCCTGGACGTTGACCAAGCTGACCTGAAACGCTCCGAAGACCGCCATCTTAACGTGCTCGGTCTCACCGGTAAGATGGCCAAAGATGACCGGTCCGAGAACTGAGGCAAGCATGATGAAACCATCGTCGGGAGCCATCGCCTCCCACCGTGGGAATCGCGACCGAAGTCGCTTAAAAATCTCGAACGAGGTCTTCGAATCCGACATTGCGAGCAGAGTCCGATGGACTTTAGCATTGTCCGACCGGCTTCACAACGTTAAGCTTATTCCAAAGATGGCTAGGTTGAGCCTGCTCGCAGGGTCCTCAATATCTCTAGCGCACGATCGTCTCAAGTCGCTTTCCGAGGTCAATCCTTAAACTTAAGAGTCTTGATAATTTCTTCAAATGTCTGGTGGTCTTTCGCCGCGTTTGGGGCGAAAGTCGTATATCCGAAGGTCAACGCTACTCGCTTCTCAGGAAGATAAATGCTATAGGAATCCACACTGACGTTTGTTCCCTCGACATTCATCGTGAACTCTGAAGGAGTGCGCCCCGACCCACGCCTGTTCAAGATTATTTCTCTCGAGTTGTTCTATCTCTCGTTCCGAGATTCGTCAGGCGATGGGAAGATCTGGTCAAGTTGAATTTGACGGCGATGTTACGGTCTCCCACCCGCACGGCCACGTCCACGTTCGATCAGGAAAACTTCGGTCCTGGTGGCGCTGTACTCTGTCGATCTCGACACCGCCTGTTCGACCACTCCATGAAACCAAACATCAAAGGAGAATGACGACGATGAGTTACGTAGATGGATTTTTGATTCCGGTTCCCCAGGACAAGAAAGACGAATACCTTAAGGTCGCTCGCGAGTTCGCTCCGATCTTTTTGGAGTTCGGCGCTTTGCACGTGGTGGAGTGTTGGGGAGATGATGTTCCGAAAGGGAAGCAGACCGACTTCTTCATGTCCGTCAAGGCCGAGGAGAACGAGACGGTGGTCTTCTCCTGGATCGTCTGGCCGTCGAAAGAAGCCAGGGACGAGGGGAACAAGAAGATGATGGAGGACGAGCGAATGAAGAATCACTCATCCTGCCCCTTCGACGGGAAGCGGATGATCTTCGGAGGCTTCGAGGTGATTCTCGACAGCAAGGTCGGTTAAGCCGCCCTTTGCTCGGCCAAGTCCAGAGCCGCTTGCTGTTGCACCACACCAGCTCCGACGATGTCCGAGTCTAGTCCAGCCGGGTTGACGGCGGTGCTGATCAGAATCTCTTGAATCTGGGCCGCCGTTAGCTCCGGATACTCTCGGGCGAGAACGGCCGCGACGGCGGCGACTTGGGGAGCGGAAAAGGAGGTTCCGTCACCAGTTCTTGTCTTTCCATCGACGGTAGAACTGACCGCTGTTCCGTTGGCCGCGATGTCGGCACCCGCGTTGGGTGATGAAAAGCGAGCCACGCTATCGTCTTCCAGGGCTTCTGTACCCCTGGTGTTGGTCGCTCCCACTGACAAGACTAGAGGAGTGTTGAGGACGTCGGTGTGAAATTCATCATCGGTTTCGACTCCGAGCGCTTCCAGGCGACGGGCGAAGGCTCCATAGTTCCCAGCGGAATCGATGGTGGTGATCCCGCGGTCGTAGGCCTCTTCCACCAACCGGTCGTATCGCTCCTTCGATTCTTGGATGGTTTCATTGCCACGCCGGGAGTGGGAAACCTCATCGACGAGAGCTTGCAGAACTTCTTTCTCACTGGCCTCGGCATCAAGGCCGGCATAGTCGAGAAAGCGCTCGCGAAAAGCGGGATCCTCGTCCATACGCCGGGCGATGTCGTTGGCGATCCGGCTCTCGGGAGCACCCAGGGACTGATTGATCGTCCGGATATCGGTATCTTTATCGCTAAGAATATCTTCGATGGCATCCGAGGAGCCGTCCAAAAGCCCGGTGGTTCGGTCTTCAATGTACTTGTCGAAGATTTCCCCGAACTGCTCGGGCGTGGCATTGACGAGTTCCTCGATATTGCCGCCACCACCCGCGCGATAACGCTGAATGTCTTGGTCGGTGAGTCCGGAGTGTTCCATCAAAATGGCTTCGACCTGCTCTCCGTGAGTGGGCTCGTCTTTGGTGTCATCAGTGTCAAAGATATCGATAACGGCGACGGTTGGGTTCTCTTCCCGGTCTTCGGCTAAGCGCTCGTCCCTTCGACGATGGCTGGAGAACAGGTCGCGAAAGAAATCTTTGGCTCGTTCTTTGGCGCTCTCAAATCCGTCCTTGATATCATCGATGAGCCCCTCACCAGATCCGGTTGAGGAAGAGCTTCGCTCACTTTCCCGCAGGCCGCCGAGGATCGATTGGACTCGGGAGCTGGGCCTCTCGGCGCGCTCGCCACTACCTGAAAAATTGTCTCGAGGAGCAGGGCCGCGCCGAACCTCTCTCTGGGGAGAATTAGCGTTCGGAGTGCTACGAACAAGTTGAAGCACAGGCTTTCGAGTTGGAGAGTTGGTCCGTTTGTCGTCGATCCTCATGGGTTCAATTTAGGAGACCGCAATGGAAGCAAACGTGACCAAGTCTTTTCTTGTGTTAACAAGTTGTAACGCTTGGCTCAGCTACCACTTAGTACGCCGAGTCCCAATTAGTGGCGATACCGAGCGGGGCGCGAGCGATAGGGCGCTCCCGCGCGTCGCATGGTTTGCTCACTAGGAAAGAGGGCCCGGCGGAGTGATTGGCACTGGCTTCCCGCTTGCAGCGGCCAGATAGCCTTGGGGCGGTCGGCCAATAGCAGAACCGCTTTCTCTAGCGTTCGGTCGGCCAGATGCTCCGAGCTTCCACAGAGTAGGTGCTCGATTCGCCACAAGGCGATGAAGGCGGCGCCCGCGTAAGTGCTGTCGAGATATTTGCGCAGAGCGGGGAGTTCGTTAGGCGCGTCGAGGACATTTTGGATCTCTTTGAGTTCCGGTGGTTCCGCGCCAAACTCGGTCAAAAAGCGAAGAGTTGCCACCAAGCGCTCGACCCGCGCGGGGCGAAAGTAGGAATCGAGTTCGTGGTCGACCGGAACGTTCTTGTCGTCGAGAATGAGTTTGCGAGCCGGTAGCACGCTGTCCAACTGCTGTTGGGTCATCAGGGGCATCAACGAACCCGCGGCTTTGCCCCGGATGCGAGTGCGAAAGGAGAGCACCTTGTCGCCTTGAGTGGCCGGGTCGGACACGGTGATCCAGGTCAGGCCTACGCGATCGAACCAGTTCATCGCGGCGCTACCGCTCTGCTGCCATATGTCGTAGTCGAGGTCCGAGCCGGCGAAGACGGCGAAGGCCAGGCGGACACTCTCGTCGGGCTGATAGGTCGCGCCTTTGGGTGGATCTTCTTTGTAGGTGATTTCCGGAGCCACGGCGGCTAGCGTCACCTCGCATCCCATGCTGTGGGCGAAGATAGAGATGGGAACGTCTGGATGGGTATCCTGAAGCTTTAGCAAGAGCTGGCGCAGAGGGCCTCTTCCGATGGAGCGCGCCCGCTCTAAAGTGTTGAAGTAGTCCCCCAAGGGATTGAGGAAGCTATTCCCGCCGGAGTCCCATTGCAGTCCTAGAATCATCGCGCGACTTGGGGCCAGATCGCGCTGAAGCGTTCGAGCTAGCTCCTCATACTTTCGTCCGCTCTCCGCGGCGCCCATGTCGTAGCCGTGAATGAAGAGGATGATCTGATCGGGTGTCGCGACCTGGAGAGAGGCTTGTTCGAGGGTGGACTCTTCCAGCAGAGTCGCGTCCTGAACCAGGACGGGGATGTAGACGTCTTGAGCCACCCCAGGGAGCGACAAGAGCAACAGAATCAGCCAGGCTATCAAGGCTAATCGTCTGGTTGGTCCTGTCATGGAGCTACCTCCCGAGCTATTTCCATTTCTTAGGGCGAGCCCAGGGCGGTGCTCCCCCTTTGGTCATCATCTTTTCGGTGGGGAAGATCCCTTCGCGAAAGGTGACACATTTGCTGTGTTTTTGCTGCCTCCATAGTTTTTGAGTGTAGGTGCGCAGCGTGTCCACGATGTCTTGAATGGTTCCGTCGGTCAGATGGACGGAGCTTCCACACAACAGTCTTTCTAACCGCCAAAGAGCATAGAAGGTTGTTCCGGAGTTCTCGTCCAGGTAGGGGGCCAGGCTCTTGACGTTGTCCGGGGCGGCTAGGACTTTTTCCAGTTGCTCGATTTCGCCCGGCTTGGGAGCGTTGGGGTTGGCCAGGAATTTCAGGGTGTCGGAGATTCGGGCGACCCGTTCATCCTTGAGATAGTCGACGAAGTAGTGGGAACGCGGGATCACCTCGCTGTCGAGGAAGAGGCGGCGTTTGCTGACCGCGTAGTCCAACTGCTCCATGGTCAACTTGGGGAACTGTCCACCAGCCGGTCGTCCGATGAAGTGGGAACGAAGAATGAGAACCTCGTCCATGTCGTCAGGCTGCAAGGGAACCATGGTTTGCCAGGTCAATTCGGCGCGACCGAAGGTCTGCTCGGCGTTGACTTTCCCTTTGGCGTACAGGTCGTACTCGACATCGGACCCGATCAAGGCGTGCATCAGCACTTTGATCGGCTGTTCTGGCTTGTAAGTGGGGACGAAGGGTTCGGTCCCGTCATATTGCACCTCGGGAACGACCGCCGCTGTCATGACGTCGCATCCGGTGGAATGTCCCAAGAGGGAGAGATGAGCCTTGGGATACCGGCTCTGAAGGGCCAGCAAGAGCTGTCGGGCGGGTCCTCGACCGGCGCTACGGGCCAGCGCGATTTTGCGCAAGTAGTCTCCGCCGATGGGAACGATCAGAGCGCCGGTGGCCGAATGCCACTGCAGGCCGACCAGTCCGATCTTCTGCGCGCCCTTGCTATGAAATTCGCGTAGGAATTTGTCGGAAAGCCATTCCAACTGTTGAGTGCTGGTCTGTTCGTCGAGGTCGAAACCGTGAGTCATCACCAGGATGTGATCGAACTCCTGGCCCTGACGAGCCAGGTCGCTGAGTGTCTCGTTGACGGCGGCGTCAGTGACGGTCGCGGTTTCGTCAACCCACAGCTGAGCGTAGTTGGAAGGCTTCCCGTCGTGTTTGATGGGAAGGTCTTCCTCGGCGAGGACGGGAGTAAGGAAGAGTAGGAGGAGCAAGAATTGGGTTAGTGTTCTCATAGAAGGCACACCTACCCATTTTATTACCCTCCTTGGTCTACCTTCTGGAGCTCCCCCAGCCGCCTCCCCCGGGAGTTTGAAGTAGGACTCGTCCACCCGGTGGGAGAGTCAAGCTAAAGCAGCCGGGTTGAGATTTCCACCCTTGTCCGGGTAGCTCGGTCGATTGGTCTCCAGGAGTTCCGTCGCCTCCGCCGTTGGTTCCGGGTGGAGTGGTGGCGCGTCGAGTGCTCATCAAGCTGACGGTAGCGCTTTGTAGGAATTCGATCTCTTTTTCGATGCCGTCTCCCCCCCGGTGGAGGCCGTCGCCCCCCGACTCCCGCCGGATCTGATGGCGGCGGATGATAATGGGGAATTCGCTCTCCAGGATCTCGTTGGGGGTGGAGCGAGTATTGGTCATGTGGATCTGCAGGGCGGAGTTTCCGGCGCCCTCGGGATGCCCGCCGTAGCCTCCCCCTGAGGTCTCGTAGTGGACTTTGCCGTCGGGGAAACCGAAGCTCAAGTTGTTCATACTGCCGGCCGAGGCGGCTGGGACGACTTGAGGCGCCAGTCGCGCCAGGGCGCCGAGGAGAACGTCCACCACCCGTTGCGAGGTCTCCACATTACCGGCGGCCACGGCCGAGGGGTAGTCGGCGTGGATCAGGCAGCCCTTGGGAGCTCGCACCTCCAGGCAGCGGAGTAGTCCTTCGTTGATCGGGACCGGCTCGGGTAGGATACAGTTGATCACGTAGGCCAGTGCCGCCTGGGCCACCGGTAGCGGAGAGTTGAAAGAGGCGGCCACGGCAGGGGCGGTTCCCTCGAAATTAGCGATGAGAAGGCCGTCTTGAAGTTGGAGCTCAACCTCGATGGGGGCCAGTTGGTCAGGTGGGACTTCCAACAGATCCTTAAACTTCCCGGTTCGGTTCGAGGGAAGGATCTGACTGAGACCGTGTTGGACGCGTTGGCGACTAGAGTACAGCAATGCTTCCCGACCCTCTACCCAGCGAGCGAGGTCCCGGCCCGCCCAGCTCTGGAAGAGGCGGCGCAGCCCATCCTCTCCCACCAGGCAGGCGGATTGCTGAGCCATCAGATCGCCCTGACGCTCCAAGGGATTTCGCATGTTGGCCCACAGAATGGCGCTGATCTCTTCGTCCCAAACATTGTCTTTGGCCAGTCGCACCAGGGGCAGTCGCAGACCTTCTCCGTGCACGTCGCGTTGAGAGCTCATGCTGCCGGGAACGGGGCCACCGACGTCGGCATGGTGGGCCCGCACGGCGGCGATACCGAGGCAGGTATCATGGTCGAAGACAGGTCGCAAGAGGGTGAGGTCAGGCAGATGTGTGCCCCCGTCGTAGGGGTCGTTCCCCAAGTAGAGATCGCCGGGTTGGAGTTCCCGGCTTTCGACCAGGCGCCTCACGTGAGCCGGCATACTGCCCAGGTGAACGGGGATGTGGGCGGCCTGAGCCAGCAGTTCGGCGTTTTCGGAGAAGAGGGCGCATGAAAAGTCGCGCCGCACTCGGATGTTGGGCGAGAAGGCGGCCCGCGCCAGGGCGCTGCCCATCTCTTGGGCGATCCCTTCGAGCTGCTCGGCGAGCAGACTGAGTGCGATGCTGTTCATAGGATTCTCCTTAGGTGGAGATGACCGGTCTCGGTACCGACGGCTGTCCAGTTCGGGCCGACGACAAGAGTGGAGTTGCTGGAGAAAAAGAGAAAGGGGCCGGTTTGAGTTTTCCCCGCCGCGAGGGTGCCTTCGAAAACGGGTAGGTGATGCTCGTACCCCAAAACCTGACGGTCTTCGAGTTTCGTCCAGGGGGAATTTTCAAGGGTGAGGCCGGGGATCTCTTGTCGGCCTCGTCCCCTCCATCGGACCTCGACCGTCTCGACGGGATTCCCGGTGCGCGAAAATCCAAAGACTTTCTGATGGTGCTGGTGGAAGTCCTGAGCGGGCGGTCCGACGAGGGTGTCTCCCTGGCCTTCATACCGCCGTGCCACCAGTGGTTCTAGGGACAGCTCATCCTCTGTGACCCGGGCCTTGAGTGCCGTCAGGGCTGCTTGAACCGCCTGAGGGTCGGTTCTTGACTTGACGGGGATGGTGGCCGACCATTCCCGTTCGGTGGGAGCGGTGAGGGCGCCCCAGGCGGAGAGGACGCCGGCGGTGGTGGGAACCAGGATGGAGGCCATCTCCAGCGAGTCTGCTACCTGGCAGGCCAGCATCGGCCCCGCTCCTCCGAAGGGGAGCAGGGTGAACTCTCGCGGGTCGTGTCCTCTCTTGGTGGAGACTTTCCTCAGCGCGAGACCCAGGTGCCCCACCGTGACCTGTAAGATACCGAGAGCGGTCTCGTCGAGGGTGAGGTTTAAGGAGTTGGCCAGAGCTTGAAGGGCCTTTTTACTGGCCTCGCGATCGAGGCGAAGCTGGCCCAGTTTGTCGGGTAGGTAGCCGGCCCAACAGAGCGCGTCGGAGACCGTGGGGAGGTCGCCGCCGCGTCCGTAACAGGCTGGTCCCGGTACGGCTCCGGCCGAGCGCGGCCCGACTCTTAGAAGTCCTCCGTCGTCTCGATAGGCGATGGAGCCTCCGCCCGAACCGATGGTGTGAATCTCCAAACTGGGGGCACGCAATGGGTAGCCTTCTATTTCGCTTTCCCAGATGTAGGGAAGTTCTCCCTCATGGCAGAGAGCGACGTCGCTGGAGGTGCCTCCGATGTCCAGGGTGATGATGTTGGGGTGGCCTTGCTGTTGAGCTAAGGAGAGGGCTCCACGCAGGCCGGCGGCGGGGCCGGATAGAGCCAAGAGGTGAGGACTCTGTCGGGCTTGAGTCGGTTCCAGGAGGCCTCCCGAGGAATGGACAATCCAGAGTCGGGTGCCTTCGGTGGCTTTTTCGAGTCTGCTCAGGTACTCGTTGATAACGGGGGAGAGAGCGGCCGCCAAGAGGGTCGTCATACCGCGTTCATACTCTCCCGGTCCGGGTGCGATCTGGTGGGAACAGAAGACCGGGGTGGAGGTTAGGACTCGGGCCAGTTGGAGTTCATGGTCTGGCCGCAGGCTGGCGTGGAGAAGGCAGAGGGCGAGAGCTTGAAGGTCGGCTCGCTGGGAGATCTGGTGAGCTACTCTTTGAATCTCTTCGGGGCTGAGCGGTATTAGGCTCTCCCCCTGGGCTGTGGCGCGCTCTCGGACTTCCCACACATCGCTCGATTCGAGAGGAGGTTCGACTCGACTCGGGTGGAGGGAGTAGAGTTGGCGGCGGTCACCTCTACCTAACCAGAGAGTGTCGGCGAAACCCTCGGTGGTCAGGTAGCCGACCTTGCCGAGCTTTTGCTCCAAGATGGCGTTGGTGGCCACCGTGGTGGCGTGCCTTAACTCGTCGATAGGTCTGTTTGGGGCAAGGAGTTGGAGCCCCTGGAGGATGGCCCGGCTGGGGTCGTCCGGAGTGGAGGCCACCTTGGCTGTTCGCAGCCCTCGCTCGGGATGGATCGGGTCGAACATGACGAAGTCGGTGAAAGTTCCACCGGTGTCGCATCCGACGAGAAGGCCCTGAGATTCCATCTGTCGAGGTTCGTACGCGGCTCTTTTCGAACCTTTCAGGCGTACATTTGGCACTTCTGCCACGAGGATGAGTACCCTCGGGACGCGGACCGTGGGAGAAGTGCCAAATGTATGGGGAAGACGGCTGTGGAATTCGCGACGGAGGGTGTATGAAGTTTCGTGAGGGGTTGATTTTCTTCGGTTTGTTGATTTCTCTTTCCGGCTGTGGCGCGGGTAAGGCGCCTTCATCCAGCACCACACCGACGGCGCTGTCGAGGGCCGCCGAATGGGAGAAGAAAGGAATCCCGGGACTGGCTGAACAGGAGTTGAGAAAGGCGCTCTCGGCTTCTCCTGAAGATGTCGAGCTGAAATGGCGACTATTTCGCGCTCTGGTCGAGCAAAAGCTCGAGGGAAAGACTCGCGAGGCCTCCAAGTTAGCTCAAGAGCTTTCTCCAGTGCTCGACGCCAAGGACCCACGTCAGGCGGAGTTACAGTCGATTATAGAGGGGGAGCGGAAGCAGGCTTCCCGTCGAGCTCTTTTCGCGGCGGCCGAAGCGGGAAAGCCCGAGGCTAAAGCCCTTTTGGAGGAGTATCCTGAGTCTCTTCGCGACGCAGATTATCTGCGCTTGGCCTTCAATTATCACTACCGGCGGCTCAAGGGGAGCCCAAAGATTGATAGTGACGTCTATCGCGCCGCGCAAGCCTGGCTTGCCACCAATCCTCGCGATAAGTTAGGAGAGAAGGCCGCTCAGTTGGTCAAGCAGGCCGAGAAGGGACCCGTCGACACGCCTGTGGCGGCTTTCGCGGCTTTGCGAGGCCAGATCGCGTCGGGACGGAAGCCTCGTGAGAAGGAGTTCTACCTCAGTTCTCATCCCGACCTTTCCGCTTTCGAGAAACTGATGGTGGTGGCTAAGGTGACGGAGATGAAGGAGGAGAGAGGGGCGGAGAGGGTGCGACTGAAGGTTTCTGTTTCTTTTCCCGATCCCTATCTGAAGAGTTCACGTTCGACCAGGATGGAGCTGTTGTATCGAAAGCGAGGAGCGAGCTGGGTCTTGGAGCCGGCCTCCTGTGAGTTTGGGGGCGCTCGTGTTTTTCACGGCGATCCCGCGATGTCTTTGACGCCGAGTGGTATTCCGGGCTTGTTGAATGTCGATGACCCCGCGCCGGTTCTTCGCCGAGAGCTTGGGTTCTCGGAAGAGGTGCCGAGGGTCACGAACATCTATGGGCCTAGTCGTTATCAGCGCGAGATGCTGCCGCGGATCTTGTCCGTTCTGGCCACTCCTTTGCGTGGAGAACCCTACTTCGCGACCTACAACCCCGCCTTCCGTTTCCCCAATGGAAAGGGGATCGGTGACACGCTGGCTGACTTTCAACAAGACTATACGCTGGAGAGATTTGTGGTTCCGTTCGAGGGGATTCAGGGCGGAGGGACCACGGATATGTATCAGCCGTTTATCCTGACGCCACGTCGGGGGGATGTGGAGGCGACTCCTTGGATGCCGCTGGTCAGGATTGCGGTGGAAAATATGGAAGTGGCGGCGGAGATCATCAGTGACGATCCCGCCGTGCTGGGACGCCAGGTGATCGGGGGTTTTGCCTTCAAAGTTCGGGGACAGGAGCTGCTGGAGGAAGGGGAGGTCGTGGAAAAGAGGCCTGTTTCCAATCCCGGGAGGCGGAATTCCACGTCTAAGGTTCTACCTGGATATTAGGGCGTGTGTACCGGGCGAGGAGTGTGCTATCAAGAAAAGCGGGCAGCATTGCCCGCGCAGGGGGTGTGCTATCAAGAAAGCTGGCAGCGCTACCCGCGCAGGGCTTATGCTATCAAGAAAGCTGGCAGGGTTGCCCGCGCAGGGGGTGTGCTATCAAGAAAGCTGGCAGCGCTACCCGCGCAGGGGGTGTGCTATCAAGAAAGCTGGCAGCGCTACCCGCGCAGGGCTTATGCTATCAAGAAAACTGGCAGGGTTGCCCGCGCAGGGGGTGTGCTATCAAGAAAGCTGGCAGCGCTACCTGCGCGAAGCTTGTGCTATCAAGAAAACCGGCAGCGTTGCCCGTGCGCGGCTTTCAGTTCTCTTTCAGGTGTGGACTCTATAACGAATTCAAGAGATGGCGGTCGAGAATCGCCTCCGAGAACAAACTATGGAGCTCACTCATCATGAATATCACTACTTCTCGCGTCGCTCAGACCAACACCTACGTTTCCACCGCTAAGGCGCCCACCTCTGCCTCTGAGGATTCGGCTAATGTCTCCGACACGTTTACTCCTTCTAAGCATTCACGTTTCGCGGAAAACCTGGCTGAATTCGCCGGAGTAGCGCTAGCCGGCGCCGCCGGCGGAGCTATCGGAAGCTTCGCTCCGGGCTATTGGTCCGCCCCCGCCAGCCTGCTCTCAGGTGCCGCCACCGGAGCTGGAGCAGCTCACTTGACCAACGTTTTGGCAAAAGATCCTAACCCTTACGGACCTCTGCTGACCCTAGGCGGAGGGATTTGGGGCGGCGTCGCCGGTCTGGTCGGCGGAGCGGGGGCCAACTTGTTGGAGAGTTTCACCGGCTTACCCCGCATAGCCGCCGGCGCCATCGGTGGAGCTGCGGCGAATGTCGCCGCCTACGCCTTCGCGGCCTCGCGCTAGCTCACCTCGACTCGGACCAGGACACGAAAAGTTGTGTGAAGTACTTTCACTTTTGCTTTTCGTGCGCTATCAAGAAAACGGGTAGCGTTACCCGCGCGATGCTTGTACTTTCAGTTGGAAATGAAAAGCCTAACTAACTCGGCGTTCCGTCCGAATCTCGCTTATCAAGCGAACGAGATTCGCTATAAAGTTTGGCTCACTTAATTGAGAGCGGCCAACGCGGAGTGTGGGCATTCTTAGCTGGAGTTCTCGTCGTCGGTCTTGAGTGAAATCATGGCCAGGACCGTCGATCTCAAGGTCTATCCATATACGCTGCCGTGGGCATCGAGCGCAGACAAGAGCATCGAGGCGAAAGATTCGATTTGCCACGAGCAAGGGCACTTGAGGAAATATAAGACTTTCCTGCTGTTCGTCGATGAGTTCCAGGCACGGACGGCGGACATCTCCCACGACACGCCTCGTGTCAGAATCTATGACGGGAAACGTGCGGTAGCCGGCGCGTAGAGGAGAGAATGCGCACGGCAAGGCCCCCTCGGCCAGGAGCCTTAGATAGAAAAACGCTTCGTCCCCCGAGTCGAGTGCCGTAGATTCCAGGAACTCGCGGCATGCTCGAAAATCTTTGCGACTTTGTACCACAAGTTCAAGGCGTTCGAACTCTGTCTCGAAGGTCGCGCGCGCAGAGGCGAGGCGAACTGTGAGCGAGCGTTCAGGGGTTGAGGATCTGGGAAGGTCTGCGGCCCATCGCTCTTGAGGAGCTGGCAGTTTGCAGCGGGCTGGATAGGGTCCCAAGGAAATGTGACGAGAAAGTTCTTTCCATTCCTCTCGACTTGGAAAGCGATGACCCTTCTCGAGTTGTGTAAGACGAGCCGAACTCATTTGGCTTTTGGTACAAAGACTAGCAGGGCTAAGTTGGACGGTTTCTCGAGCGAGCTTGATTCTTGCTCCGATGTTGTTGTGACTCATACCTTCAATGTTGGCTTCTGGAAGTAACAAGATATGGATCAGGTCGTGAATAGCGAGTAACAATCATTTGAACTTTTGATGAACAGGCGTGCTATCAAAAAAACTGGCAGGGTTGCCCGCGCGAGGCTTGTGCTATCAAGAAAACTGGCAACGTTACCCGCGCGAGGGGCGTACTATCAAGAACACTGGCAGCGTTGCCCGTATGCGTGAAAAGATCAAAATTCGGGCTTTCTGTCCAAAAATCTAGAAAACGCGGCGCGAAAAAGGAAAAGGAGAGGCCCGAAAGCCTCTCCTTTTCCCATGAGACTCGCCTCTAGTCGAGTACGAAGGTGGGTACGCCGCCGCCGCCCGCGGTGACGTTGCACAGCGCGGTCGCGGAGAGGCGGGTTAGCAGGCCTTCGATTTCGCCTTTGAAGACGAAGGGGTCGAGGTCCACGGTGTACTCTCCCCACTGCAGCCCGTCCCCATCCCAGCTCGGATAGCTTTCGCGGGCGACTTCCACGCGATTCTGTACCAGATAGAACTCGCTTAAGGCCGCTTGAATGGCGTTGTCCCATTCGCGCTCATCAAGCTCCCATCCGACGAAGATCCCCTTGCCGCCATACTCGTCGTTCGGCTTCATCACCATCTCGCGCTGATTCTTGCGCAGATAGTAGAGGAGGTCGATATCTTTCCCCTCGGGGTCGGTGGTGCGGGTGTCCTCCACCTTACGTGTCCACGGCACGTGGGTATAGACCGCGAACAGTTGCTCCTCCGTCATTCCGTCCTGGAAACGAGGATCGGTGATCAGTGCGAAGATGGCCTTCTTGTGGAAGTACTTGGTGCGGTAGCTGTTGACGCAGCAGATCGTTCCGGCCTTGTAGGCCTCGAAAATCGGCTTGGCGATCTCGTAGCGCTCGAGCAACTCGTTGATCAGAAGGCGTCGATAGACCAGTGTGATCTTCTGGTCGCCGGCGAACAGCTCGCCCGCCGAATTGGTGTGCAGCTTGCGCGGGTCGCTGACGACCGTCTTGTAGCCCTTGGCGCTGAAGAACTTGCGCAGGATCTCGAATTCATGAATGGTGGGAAGATCGTCGTAGTCGATGATCCCGATGACGGGCTCGTCCTTGCCGCCCCACTTGCGGTAGGTGTCGATCAAGGATGCGACCAGGGCGTCGCCGGTATAAAACGGCTTGTTCGGATAGTCTTTGGAAAACTCTTTCATCACCTCGGTGGCGGCGAAGGCGTCGGTCATCTGATCGTTATAGCCGATGCCGGCCGGAACCTCGGCGTTGTACTCCACGAAGCGGACCTTACCACCCAGCAAGAAGCTGTCTAAGCGACTGGATACGGAGATGTCGGGGTATCCGGGGTCCACGGCGGCGAGCTTTTTCTCTTCTTCGGTGAAGCCGAGGAAATCTTGGAAGTATTCCTCAGTGGTCAGTCGGGGCGCCAGCACGTTGCAGGCTCCGACCACGCCGCGAACGGCGGTGGCCAGGAGGTCCAGCTGTTCGCGACCGATGAAGTTGGGCCGGAGGAACGGGCACAGTAGGCGGTCGCCGAAGCGCACGCCGCGGTCGCTCATGTCGGTTTGCAGCGAGGAGGCGAAGGCCGCCAAGTCGGTTTTTTCCAGAAGTCGATTGTAGAAGGAGATGGCTTCTCGGCGATGTCCTTCGCGAGCGGCCGCGGCCAGAGCCGCGTCGACTCCGTCCTTCTTGAGATCAGCGGTACGTAGAGTCATCCTTGACCTTTCTTTTTTCGGGATTTGGAGGAAGTCTTCACTGGTTGGAGTTGAGCGCTCAAGAGTTCCACGGCGCCGTCGACGGCTTGAGCGAAGTGATGCTCGCCCAACACCCACCACTCCAGATACGGATCGGGGTTGGAATCGAGGTATTCGACACCTTGAGGGGTCCAGCCCAGGTCAAAGGAGCAGACTGACCAGGGAACCTCTCTCAGAATTGAGTTGGCCGCGCGAATGAGGCTATTCTCGATCTCTGGCTTGATCGGTTCCGGCTCCATCATCTGCCGTGTTAAAGGCTCTAGGGAACGGACAAAACGTGCGTCTCCGATGGCGAAAACGCGATACAGCTCGTCGGACTTCGGCGCTTCGACCAACTCTTGCAAGGCCGTGCCGGTTTCGTTGTAGCGTCGCCAGAGGGCACCCAGATCCTCGACGGTGACGCCGGATTGGCGGTCGAAGTCGAGCCCCTGCAGGTAAGGATAGGAACCTACCGAGCGGAAAAGCTCTTCCCAGGCTAAAGGAAAACGGAGGTTGACGAACCCCTGCTCGGGGAACTTCGAACTCACCGCGCGAGCGGGAAGTAGCAGGGACAGGGGGGTCTGAAGTTCCGCCTTGATGGCTACTTGCCGTAGTGTCGCGCGGTTGTGCAGACGAGCGAGCTTGGGGCAGTTGAGGATGGTGCGATCGGCGTCGTGAGCCAACAGGTTCAACGCTTCCTTCAAGAAGGGCATCTGGCCGGAGAAGAGGTCGAAGATGACCGGTGTGTCCCATCCCCAGCGACTGTGGTCTTGCCCGTGTAGAGCGTCGACGCACAAGAAACGGCAGCATCCCTTGTGTACTCGATTCAGCCCTTCCAGGACTGCTTGAGGGAAGCTCTCCTTATTGCCGTGCAGTATCCCGATCTCCGCCATGCACCGGCGCGCTTCGTCTCCTCGGGGAGAGTCCCTCTCCTATCCTTGAGGATACCTGGTGGAATACCCAGGGTTGGTGGAGCGCGGCGCGGCTCCTCGATACTCTGGAAGTATCGACAGGAGGAGAGATATGTTGAACGACACGATGATTGAACTGGAAAGCGCGGCCAAGGCACTCGACCTTTCCGATATCTCCACGGCAGCTGTCTGCCTGCGCAAAGCAATAGAAGGCCACACGGAGATGGAGCCGCCGGGGCCGACGCCGGAGCCTCAAGAGGTTGGGCCGCTGGCGGAGCTGTCGAAGTCGATCAATGCGCTCGAGATTAAAGAGTTCTCATTAGCGGCTTTGTGCTGTGAGAAAGCGGCGCGGAGTTTACAGGGATATCTTCCGGCGGAAGTGCACGAGGCGCTGGCCAGCGTGGCACGCGCGATACGAAATCAAGACTTCACTTCGGCTGCCAATCTGTTGAGAGCTATCGTGCGGTATTACCGTCCCGATCTCACCACGCCGCCCCCGGCGGAAGCTCCCAATGTCGAACCCACTGCGACTATGTAGCTTAATCCAGAAGCGCCCAACGCTCCCCCTTCAGCGGGCTAGCCTAGCTAGGATGGACGGACAGCCTCCTCGTTTTTGTGATCTCAAGTGTCACATGTGGCTCTGCCTCTTCGGAAGTAATCCGTCCGACCTAACTAGTCATAACATTGAGAGCGTCTGGAGAAGACGTTGGCCTTGCCTCGGGGCCGGTTCGCCGCGCAGCCTCACAACAGCTCGAAACACGGAGGCTCCGATGAATACTTCCGAACTTTGGTCTCGGGGAAAAGACTAATGGACCGGCGATTTCTCCTGAGAAAAACGGATGTTTCGCGGCACTGCTGGTCGGGTCGCTTTGAAGCTTCCATGGGGATTTAGCCCAAATTCTCAGTCACCCATTTCGATGAAAGTTGGCCCGACACGATGTTATATAAGCAGGGTCGGAGCTTCGATGTGGCTGAACAGTACCCCGCGAAAGCTCTTGGTGGAGGCCAATTCGATCAGCTCTAGCTGAACTTCATTCCGCCCCACTCGCCGGAGTTCAATCCTCCCGAGAACCTAGTGCTGCGTCAAGTGGATCAGTGAGGCAAGGCTTCAAATTTGAGAAGATGTCTCGTTGGATGGTGAAGCTTTTCGTGACTTAGATAGACTTCTGGACCATACTTGAGGGATTCCAGAGGACGCGAGGCTCCTCGGGACGGTCCTGAGGGAGCCTCAGGGGTCCACGTAAAGAAGCAGGAGTTCATCCTCCCTTCCGGGATATGTACGCTTCCGTCTACTGGAAGAGTACCTAGCAATACTCTCATTCGCACCGGCAGCTCGGGAAGGAAGAATTCATGATGGCAATCACTCGCCCTATTTTATTTCTTGTTTGCTTTTGTTTACTGGTCGTCTCGGCCACGGCTCAGCCTTTCAGCAAGACGACAACCGCGGGAGGAGGTGACCACCACGACTTTGTCATCGACGGAGTGCGCTATCGCATACGTCCGGACGACAGCTCTATTTCAGTGGTCGAGAAGGCGACGGTTTCCGGGAAACTTCCATTCCAGCCTTCCCTGGACTGGATCCATGGCTATCTCTGGAGAGATCAGTTATTGCTATTTTACGGACAACGATCTGGTGCCCAACCCCTCAAGAATTCCGGGATACTGGTCAGCCTGGATTCAAGGACGCTCAATCCGAAGTGGCATTTAGAAACGACAGACTACACCGAGACGCTCTTCGTCGAAGGTGGCGCCCTTTATGTGGCAATGGATGACACGGTGGAGAAGGTCGACCTCTCCACCGGGAAAAGGCTGTGGACTCGAGCGGTGCCTTACGATGGGGGATGGGGCGAGCCTCGAATCGATGGAAAACGTCTGATGTTCAGCAGCACCGGTTTCTCCAGTCAGTCCCGCATGAAGGCGACTTTCACCGGAACGTTGGCGCTCGACAAGATGACTGGAGAGGTCTTGGAGGTGCAAGGCTGCGTCTATGAACCAGACCTTTTTGTCCACAGCCTATCGCGTGTTGATAAGGAGACGGGGCAGTGGACGTTTTGGTGTGTCCTGAATATCGACTACGTGAGCTTCACCCCCGAGGGAGCCTTGGCTCGATGGGATTTTGGTCGAGGTGTCGCGGCGGCTCAAACAACCCTACCTCTGGCAAAAGGTGAGAGGATCACCTCGGGATATGCCGGAGCGCACGGCTCTCAACTCTGGATGTGCTACCGGACCAACGGCGACAACGTGCACCTGGTCGGATTTGAGAAGGCGACTCTTCATCAGCTTTGGCATCACTCGGTTCCTTGTAAGCGTGTCTACCGTCCAGGGAATTTAGGGACAGAATCGATCTTCCTGGAACTCAACCAGGGGATGCAAAGTATTGACGCCAGCACAGGCAAGGTTCTGTGGTCCGTTGAACTTCCGGTTTCGCCTGACGGCAGCTCCGAATTGGTGGCCCTCTCGACTCCGATCCTACAAAGCGGACGCTTGGTTCTTAAGGAAAACACGAGGGATCTCAACCGAGCCGACGGCGAATTGGTCCCGCTCATTGAAGCTGGATATCTGGTTCTCGATCCCAAGAGCGGTGAGATCCTAGAGCGCAAGCCATCGGTATTCCAACGGGCCATTTCTCACTGAGATAGTTTTTATCGGGATTGCCCGTCCATCTTGACTAGCATCAGCTCGTCCAAAGCTCACCTACAATAGGCTGGCCTTGCTGCTCTCTGGGAGAGTTGCCGCACAGCCTCTCGTGAGTGCCTGGGCTCTTGCAGGTATAGAGAACAAAAAAATCGGGATTCCTGTCCAAAACTCTCTAAGAGGGGCGGGGGTATAAAAGACGCGAATCGGTAAGGCATGCACTTCGACACCATCGTCCAGGGCGCCGGGATCAACGGTCTGTCCACCGCCTACCATCTCTTGCGTCGCGGGGTGACGAATCTGGCCCTAGTGGAGCGGCACACCCTGGGGCACAGCCTCGGCAGCTCGCACGGGATGTCGCGAATCACCCGCAGTAGCTACAGCACCGCCAAGTACGTGGAGATGATCCAGGTGGCTCACCACGAGGAGTGGCCACGATTGGCTAAAGAGGCGGGGAAGAGCTTTCTTCATCCCACCATGGGCTGCTTTTTCGGTCCGGGTAACGGGGCTTATCTCAAGAGCGTCAAAGCGGTCCCGCAGATCGCGGACCAGGTGGAGATTCTCACTCCCGCCCAGGCGCGGCAAGCCTTTCCATGCTTTGCCTTTCCCGATTCGGTCGAGGTGATCAAGGACCGGACCTGTGCTGTCGTCTCGGCCGCTGAGACGATGGAGTGGCTGGCTCGAACCGTCAGAAGCGAAGCCACGGTGTTGGAGAATCACAAGGTGACCAGTGTGGAACGGACGCCCTCGGAAATCCGGCTTCACACGGAGCGGGGCGATGTCACCTGTGGCCGCTTGGTCGTCACCGCGGGAGGATGGCTGGGCCAGCTGTTTCCGGAGTTCGCTCCCAAACTGCAAGTGGCTCACCAGGACGTGGGCTATTTCGAGATTCAAGGCGCGGGCGAGGTGCCGGTCTGGGTCTACTGCCCCGCCCAGGGCGACAGTTTCTACGGACTTCCCGAGTTCCGCCGTCCCGGTATCAAGGTCGCCCGCCATCGAACCGGACCCGAGGGTGACGACCCGGACCGCGAAATCTCCCCACGAATGCCCAAGGAGGTTCAAGCGGAGCTGGAGGTTTTCGTACAAACCCAATTCACCCATCCGGCCAAGGTGGTGGGCTATGAGGCCTGTCTCTACACCAATACGGTTCGCGAGGACTTCATTTTAGACCATCACCCCGAGGACCCGCGCGTCGTGATCGGCTCGGCCTGTAGCGGTCACGGATTCAAGTTCGGACCCCTCACCGGACGGATTCTGGCTCAACTTCTGCTCGAAGGAAAGACCGACGTGGAGCCGTTCGAACGGCATCGCCAGGAGTTCGCCCTCACCTCTCAGGAAAACTGGGCATCTGATTCTCTCCCGGCTCCTCTCGATTGAAGAAATGAACTGGGGTCCACCGCCGCCAGGGCACCGAGGAGTATCCCGCAGGGAAGAGCCACCGGCCACCCGTAGAGCACTGTCATACAAAGGGCCGACCAATCCCAGGCCGACGGGCCGGTCATGTCCCACCAGAGATGCAAATGTTCAGCCAGACACAAAAGCGTGAAGGACAAAGGGGCGTTCAATGGACCCAGGAACGCGCCGTAGAAGGCGCCGTGGGTAGCTGACCCGTCAGCCAGGTGATGGACCGCCAGGGCGGTCAGAAACGAGCCGACCAGAACGTAAGGGTAGGAGAACGAAAGGTCGACAAACTCTTGAAGTTGAGTATTTCCGGCCCAGGAACTTTGAAATTCCAGCGCCAGTCTAAGGGTGGGAATCGATAGAATGGCTATCAGACCGTTCCAGAGAACCAGGCGGACTTCTCTCATAAATTCAATATAGCTCGAGCCATTCCGATTGTCTTCCGGTGCTAGCCGTGAAGGTTCCAGCTGGTTTAAAAGCCAACATCCGCAATCCACATGTTTCGTTTTCTCCACGCCGCCGATCTCCATCTTGACAGCCCTTTGCGCGGTCTCTCCCGCTACGAGGGGGCTCCGCTGGAGGCGTTGCGCAACGCGACCCGGCGAGCGCTGGAAAATCTGGTTCAACAAGCCATCGACCACCAGGTCGCCTTCGTGGTCATCGCGGGAGACCTCTACGACGGTGACTGGAAGGACTACAACACGGCGCAGTTCCTGGTCCGACAGATGAGCCGGTTGGACAAAGCGGGCATCCCGGTCATCGCCATCTCGGGCAATCACGACGCCCAGAGCAAGCTGACCCGCCAGCTCCATCTCCCTCCTAACGTGAGAACTCTTTCGGTGGAGCGGCCGGAGACCATCAGCTTCGAGCACCTCGGGGTGGCCATCCACGGTCAGGGGTTCGAGCACGCCGAGGTGACGCGCGACCTCTCCTTGGACTATCCGGCTCCGGAGAAAGCCTGGTTCAACCTGGGCCTTCTTCACACCAGCGCCGACGGAAGGGAAGGCCACGCCCGCTACGCCCCTTGCAGCGTGGAAAGCTTGAAGCGGCAGGGCTACGACTACTGGGCGCTGGGCCACATCCACACCCGCGAGGTGCTGTGCGACGAGCCTCACATCGTCTTTTCCGGCAACACTCAGGGGCGCCACATCCGGGAGGAAGGGGACAAAGGGGTCACCCTGGTCACGGTGGAGGACGGGCTGGTTCAAAGCCTACAGCATCTCTCCACCGACGTGGCTCGATGGAGCAAGCTGCGTTTGGACTTGAACGGAGCAGGCGACATGGACGAGGTGATCAGCCACTTGCGAAACCGGCTGGAGGAGGCCGCCCGTTCCGCCGGAGAGCGGATGCTGGCCGCTCGAGTGGAGCTTACCGGGCACAGTCCCGTCTTCACCACGCTCGCCGCCGACCCCGAGCGCTGGACCGAGGAGGTGCGCTCCTTGGGCCAGCAGAGCGCCCACGAGATCTGGATCGAGAAAGTGCGGTTTCTGGGCCGGGCCGGACTCTCCGAGGAGGAGGCGGGAGAGCGGGCCGAGGTGTTGGCCTCCGTTTTAGAAGGGGTGGAGAGGCTGACCTCCAGCGACCTCGAGATCGGCGACCTGGGGGCGGAACTGTTCGCCAAGCTCGATTCCAAGCTTCCTCGCGAGTGGAAAGAGGAGGGAGACGCCCTCTCCCTTCTTGACCTTTCCTTTCTCAAAGAGTCCCTGGAGGAGGTCGGGCCGCTGCTGCGGGCGCGCCTCAAGGGAGAGGCGGCGCGGTGAGATTTCTCGAGCTTTCGTTTCCCGCCTTTGGCCCCTTCACCGACTTTGGATTGACCTTTAATCCCGAGGCCGGACTGACCGTGATTTACGGGCCGAACGAGTCGGGAAAGAGCTCCGCCCTACGCGCGGTGAGGGGGCTGCTCTACGGCATCCCGGGCGATGGTCGGGACGAGTTTCTGCACCCTGGCGACAGCCTACGACTGCGGGCCTTGCTGCAGGACGCGCAAGGCCGGAAGCTTCCCATCACCCGCCGCAAGGGGCGTGGCAAGAAGACCCTGCTCGACGAGGAGGGGAAGCCGTTTGAGTCCGACGTTCTGAGCGACTACCTGCAGGGGGTGGACGAGGACCTGTTCGATCGCCTCTACGGGCTTGACCACCGGACCCTCTCTTTAGGTGGGAAAGCGCTCTTGGAAGAGGGCGGGAAAGTGGGGGAGAGCCTGTTCGCGGCGGGGCTCGGCCCCGGCTTTCGTCTGGTCCGCGACGACTTGAGGGAGGAAGCGGACAAGCTTTGGAAGCCCAAGAGCCGAACCCTCGGCATCGACAAGGCCATCGAGGCTTATCGCGTGGCTCAGAAAAGGGCCGCGGACCTCTCCGTCTCGGCCGAGAGTTGGCGCAAGATCTCGGAAGCCTTGAAAGAGGAAGAAGAGAAGGCGAGCGCTTTAGACGTGAGGATTCGCCAACTCGACGCGGAGTCCCAGCGTCTGAGGCGCCACCTGGACGCTCACAAACCTCTGGTCGCTCGCGCCCACTTGGCCGACGAGCTCGCCGTCCTGGGACAGCTGCCCGAGCTCTCCTCCGATTTCTCCGAGCGCCGCCAGCACCTTCAGAGCACCCTGGCCGCACTGCGCCACAGCGTGGAGAGGGGGAAAGCCGCTCAGGAGTCGTTGCGCAAACGCCTGGCCGAGCTTCCGCTCGAAGGGCGCCTGTTGGCGCACGCGGCGCGTATCGACAGACTGCACCGCTCGCTTGACGCGGTGGCCGTGGCGGAGGCTCACCAGGCTCCGGCGTTGGCTCGGGTGGAGGCGATCGGGAGGGCTTTGAAGGCGGCCGCGAGGGACCTCGGGATCGAGCTTTCCTCTCACAAGCTGCCCGAGGCCTCCCAGCGGCAGCGGGCCCGGCGACTGGCCGAGGCGTTTCGCCGCCTGCTCGACGAGCGTTCCGGGTTGGAGTCGCAAAAAAGCAGTCTGCTCGAGCAGCTGGATGTGTTGCGGGAGCGTCGCGAGGCTTTGGGAGAGGGGCGTGACACTCGAGAGCTCGAGGCCAGTCTTCGGCGCCTGCGGATGTCGCTGGGGGAAGACTCGGACGTCTCCAACTTGGAGAAACTGCTGTCCGCCAAAAGCGAGGCCTTGGAGGCCGCCCTGCGCTCGCTCCCTCTGTGGACCGGAGACGTGGCGGAGTTGGCGGCGCTTGGCGTTCCGGGGGCACACCACATCTCCGATTTCGAACGCAACGAGGCGGAGCTTGAGGAGCGGCTGCGAACCGACCGTAGCGAGCTCAAACAGATCGAGGAGCGGGGAAAACAGGCTAAAACACAACTTGAGATCTTGCGCGAACGGCACAAAGTGGCCACGCGGGAGGACCTGCGAGAAGCCCGTGGGCAGCGCGGCAAGGTCTGGGACGAGGCGGTGAAAGCCGGCTGGAGGGAAGAGCAGCAGACGCGGTTCGAGCGTGAGCTGTCACGGGTCGACGACTTGACCGACCGGATGCTCGACGACGCCGCCCGGGTCACCGAAGCCGACCGTCTGAGCCGTGAGTACAAGTTGTGCCGTGAGGAGTGGCCGGAGCAGAGCAAGAAGGTCAAGGAGCGAGCCGCCGAGCTTGAGAAGCTTCGTCAGGACTGGCGCGGTTTGTGGAACAGTCCACGCCTGAGTTTGGGGCGACCCTCGGAGATGCTGGGTTGGCTACCCCGGCGTGAGGCGGTACTGGCCATCGAAGCCGAGGTGCGCACCTTGCGGGCCCGCTTAAAGGAGGCGTTGGAGCGTCGCGCGGGCCATCTGCGAGGGCAGGCCGAGCTGTGGGCCGAGTTTCTCGGCGCGACCGGCCTGGGGCAGAGCCTCGGCGAGGCGATCGAGCGGGCCGAAGGGGCGCTGGCTCCGCTTTCGCGGGTGGCGGAGGAGCAGCGTCAGCTAGCCGCTCAGGAGGAGAGTTTGAAGGGGCAGCTGGCCGAGGCGCGGGCGGGATTGAGCGGCACCGATTCCGCCATGCGGGCCTGGCGTGAGGAATGGACCGAGGTGGCGGCCGCCTTCCACCGCTCCTCCGAGGCCGACCCACGCGATCTCGAGGGGCTTTTGGAGCGGTATGAGGAGCTGCGCAAGCTGACCGAGGACCACGAGCGCGCCAAGCGCGAGCTGCAAGAGCACCAGTTGGCCATCGAGACTTTCCGCCAGCAGGTGGCCGAGCTTGCCGAGGCTCTGGGAGAGACGGTTCGTGAGGATGAGCTTGCCGCCTTGATCGAGCGCCTGGTGGCGGGCCTGGCCGAGGAGCGGCGGGTGGCCTTGTTGCGCCAACAGTTGACGGAAGAGCTGGAACGGGCCACTCGCGAGTGGGAGGAGACGGCCCGCGGGCTGGCTCAGCGGGAGACGGAGTGGACGGCGCTACTGGCTGAGGTGGGCGGCGTTCCCGAAAGCGAGCTCTCGGAGCTTGAAAGAAAGGTCCTCCGGCGTCGCCAGATCGGTGAGCGGCTCAAGGACCTCGAGGAGACGCTGCGTCCGCTGGCCGCCGGTCAAAGCATGGAAGAGTTCGCTCTTTCCCTGCGCGATACCGACTGGGATACCGTTCCGGGTCAGATTCGCGACCTCGCCCGCCAGATCGAGACGCTGGAAGAGGAGCGCCTCGGCGCCTGGCAGCGCAAGGGGCAGCTGGAGCAAGAGCTGCGCGGCTTCGATGGAGCCGAGGCGGCGGCCGTGGCGGCCCAGGAAGCGGCGGAGGCGATGGCCGAGGGAAAGGCTATCGTGGCTCGTTACGCCCGTCTGGCTTTGGCCGAGGCGGTCTTGAAGCGGGAGATGGAGCGGTATCGGCGGGAGAATGAAGGCCCGCTACTGCGCGCGGCATCGGATTGGTTCGTCCGTCTGACTCGCTCGGCTTACTCGGGACTGACCACCGGCGTGGACCCGCGCACCGACGCGCCGCGCCTGGAGGCGGTCTCATCGAGCGGTCGCCAGGTCCCGGTGGAAGGGCTCTCCGACGGAACCCGCGATCAGCTGTTCATGGCGCTGCGCCTGGCTACCATCTCGCAGTCTCAGGAGAAGGCGGAGCCCATGCCCTTAATCCTCGACGACGTCCTGGTCCACTTCGACACCGAGCGTGCCCAGGCCACACTGGAGGTTCTAGCCGAATTCGCGGCTGGTGGCTCGAGGACGGATGGCGAGGCGCTTGGCACCCCGAGGGCACGTAGCACTCAAGTGCTTCTCTTCACGCATCTCGAGCGAGACCACGCGCTCGCCGCCTCCATCTCCTATCATCCCGTCTCCATTCTCACTCTCGATTCATTAGGTCTCTAACTCAAGGTCCGCGCTACCAAGAAAACGGGCAGCATTGCCCGCGTGAGGTCCGTGCTACCAAGAAAAAACGGGCAGAACTACCCTCGTGAGGTCCGTGCTATCAAGAAAACGGGCAACGCTACCCGCGCGAGGTCCCTGCTATCAGGAAAACGGGCAGAGCTACCCGCGCGAGGTCCCTGCTATCAGGAAAACGGGCAGCGCTACCCGC
>JBBCJA010000044.1:0-50344 GCA_037189585.1 Selenomonadaceae bacterium
GAAAACAGGCAGCGCTGCCCGCCCGCGACCTCTCCTATCAAGAAAACAGGCAGCGCTGCCCGCCCGCGACATCTGCTATCACGAAAACGGGCAGCGCTACCCGCCCGCGACCTCTGCTATCACGCAAAACGGGCCGCGCTACCCGCCCACGACCTCTGCTATCACGAAAAACGGGCAGCACTACCCGCCCGCGACCTCTGCTATCACGAAAAACGGGCAGCACTGCCCGCCCGCGACCTCTGCTATCACGAAAAACGGGCAGCACTGCCCGCCCGCGACATCCGCTATCAAGAAAACGGGCAGCACTGCCCGCCCGTGACCTCTACTATCAAGAAAACAGGCAGCGCTGCCCGCCCGCGACATCTGGTGGTCCACGGGGATCCTCCACCCGGGCCCGAAAGCCAAAGCGATGAAAGCGGACCTCAGCGGATTATCCATCGTGGAAGAAACCGACGACTACATCGTGGTGGACAAGCCCGCCGAGTTGGTCTGCCATCCCACCAAAGGCGACTATACCTCCAGTCTGATCGGACGTCTCCGCCATTATTTCGAAGGTACCGAGATCGAACCGCGCTTCGTCAATCGACTGGACAGGGAGACGAGCGGTCTGGTGGTCGTCTCCAAGACTCGAGAGTTTCACAAAGTTCTCTACCATCAGCTGGAGAAAGCCCGCAAAATCTACCTCGCCGTGGTGGAAGGGGAACTTCGGGGAGAGGGAGTCATCGATCAGCCTCTCGGAAAAGACGAAACGAGCGCCGTGGTGGTCAAGCAGGCCGTCCGCCCCGACGGGAAACCATCTTTAACTCGCTGGAGAGCGCTGGCCACGACCGGCGACGCGACTCTTCTGGAGGTCGAACTAGTGACCGGACGCATGCACCAGATTCGCGTTCACCTCTCCTGGCTCGGCCATCCCGTGGTCGGAGACAAGCTGTATGGACCTGACGAAACATTGTACCTCGAGCTTGCCGAGCAGAGCTGGACTCCTCGCTTAAGAGCGGCGCTGCCGACGGAACGACATCTTTTGAGCGCCGTGGAGCTCGTCACCTCGCAGTTTCATTGGAGCGTTGAAGCGCCGCCAGACCTTACGAACTATCGCGACTGGGGTCTATAAACTCTTATATGCCGTCCCCTCGCCCGAGACGAGGAGGACGGCTCAACTTTACTTTCCTAACTCAGCCCTGGGCTCCGGGATGGCCCTCGATGCGAAGATCCCCAGTATCAGGCGAGCGCCAACCACTATTTCGACAATCCATAATAATCCACGATCTCTGCTCAGGAGTCATGGCTTCCCAGATATGACGAGGAATGGCTCCATTTCCCGGCGTCAGGCAGCTCTGTTCTGTTTCGATACGAGTCCAGAAGACGCGGAACTCGATCTCCACCGTGAGGACGAGGAAATGGAACTCTCCGCGCCCGATCTGCTGGCCGTCAGTGTCGATGATTCTGACCTTAGAAAACGATGCGATTCGATGCCCTCGCACCTGCTCCGTCTCGCCTATCGCGACCGACCCTCGCCAGCTCAGAGACTGAGCTCGAACTCCATGGTACGCGAGGTCGGCAAGGAGCTGACGCTCGACTTCGGCCAGATTCTTGCTGTCCTTAAGCTTCTTGAGTGGAGAGATCTCAAGCAGCTCCCTGATCTGCTCCGCTCCGGGAGTGCAGTAGTTATACGCGTCCGTTCGAGCCGAACACCACATCCATCCTGGACGGTCAGGGTCGGCTCCGTGCGCCAGCAGAAATCTAGTCATCTCGACCTTCCCGTCTCTTGTGGCACGCCGAATTGGTGGGTCTCCGATACGATCGTCATGGGTGATCTGGACGAGTGCATTGATGTCTGCACCTGCCTCAAGCAGAAGACGAACGCAGTCCACGCTTCCGCTATCGACAGCGCAGGCTAGGGGCGTTCGGTCTATGTAGTCAAAGACTTCCAGGCCTTCCTTCGCCAGAGGTGCCTTGAGCAATACAGCGAGAAAATCTGCCTTGCCATCCTCAGCGGCCGCGTGCAAGGCGTTTTGGCTATCATCGCGTTCGCCATTGTCCGTCACCTTGGCTCCGGCCTCCACCAGTAATTTCACCGTCTCAAGACACTTGCCAGAAGCGGCCCAGTAGAGGGCAAATCGACCGTCCTCGAAAGAGTCTGCCTGGTTAGGATCCGCTCCTTTCGATAGTAACCAAGCGAGAATCTCCGGTCTCCCAAGAAGGATTGCGTGGGACACCATCCGGTGCCCCACGCCCTCGAAGTTTCCTATTTCAGCAATCAGGTGCTGGAGAGCTATCAAATCTCCGTCCGAGATCAAGCTAGCGTATCGTTCTTCCAATTCGTCCATCGTCTTCCTCAACTCTCTGTCCCAAAGGGACCTCTCTGTGCGACGCTACCGCGGAGAAGAGAGGGTCAGGAGGTGGACGCGCTTGGAAATGATATTCTGCGCCACGCCGCGAGGAACGGGAGAGAACAAAGCCTACTGAGATGTTGGAAAGATCGAGCTGGTTCTCGCTGTTGGAAAAAGTAGAAGATGTTGGAGAAGAGCAGCTAGCCGGCGGTGAGTATGCCGCGCTGGCCGCTGAGCGCCCGTCCGGTGCGTGAGCATTCGTTAGAGATCAGCAAGACTCGGATGGGCTTTTTCATTTTTCGAGTCTATCGCATGAAACACTATCTTTCAAGTTGACGAAATGTCCCTAACATTTGAAATTGCTATAGCCGCCCAGGACGCTATCGAGGGGCTTCGACCCGGCGCTCTCCCGCCCTATGGGGCCGACAATCTCAAATTCTGATAATGAGTCTTGAGACTTGAATGCTGAAGTCTCTGGCACTCATCCCTATTCGCCCTCAAAGCGATTGGGCCACCTCCGCGACTAGTCCAGGATGTAGCTGACCGTCATGCAGCCTCCGGCCTTGATGTTCAAGGTGTCGGTGGTGGCTAGACGGACTAAGGGCGTCCCTACGCTAGAGCCGAAAGTGTACGGATTGAAGTCCATGCGAAAGTTGCGATACTCCCAGCCAGTGTTGGTAGGTACGGGATAGTGAGCCTGGGGGATGTGAGCGCGTTGCTGCACCACGTAGCGCCCCTTGAGCGCCTCTTCCATCCCCTCACGCCACTGGGAGGCGCTGACTTCCCAGCCGAGATAGAGCCCCTGCCCTCCCCAGGAGTCGGCCGGCTTCAAGACCAGGTTCTCCTGCTCTTTTTCGATCCGCTCGAGCATCGGGCCGTCCTCCACGATAGCGGTCCAGGGTACAATGGTGTGCAGGAACTTGAGGTCCGCCGGGGAGAGAAGTTCCGCCATCTCGGGCTCGTGAAAAACCGACAGGAGCGACTTCACTGTCAACGGCTTGCAGCGAAACGGATTGATCAGGCAGACCGCTCCCGCGCGATAAGCATCCAGCAGCGCCCGCGCCTCCTCTCCGTGGGCCAGGATATCCTCCACCAGGACCCGTCTGTAGACTAGATCCAGCGGCTTCCCGTCGTAGTCGCGCAGCTTCCCCTTCGAGAACTCAAGCTCCCGAGGGTCGCAGACCACCGTCTCGATCCCCTTCTTCAAAAAGGCCTGGCGCAAAACGTCAAACTCGCTAACCGTGCTGACCGTGATCCAGTCGACGATCCCCACTCGAGGCCGTCCGATCCCTCCCCACAGCTTCCAGGCCTTCAAGAGAAGGTTGAGAATCCGCTGGCCGTTGGAGAGGACCCGTCCCGGATGAGCTTGGCGGAATCGCTTCCAGACCTCGGTCTGTAGGAAGATCTCACCACAGGCATCCAGGTAGGCCGCGCCGCCCGGGCTATCCACGTTAAGCTCCACGATGCGAAAGCCGGTGTCCTCACCTTGGGCCGGCCCCAGAAATCCGTCCACACGGCTAACGTGGGTGCCAAGATCAAAGCCGGCGGGGAGCCGAATCAGGTCCTGCTCGGCTCGGCTGATCCCCAGTCGATCCAGCCAGCGAGGTCGTAAAAGCATGGGCTCGAGGCGCTTAAGAATCCTCAGCAGTCGCGTGATCTGCTTATTCACCGATGCCAAACGCTCGGAGGAGACGATGGTGGGAGAAAAGGACATCGGGACCACCTGCTCCCCCATCTTCAGATGGGCCTTGGCGAAAGCGGCCAGAACCTCTTCATGCTGCTGTCGAGAGCCCGCCGGGTCCGCCATCAGGAGGTCTCGAAAAGACTCGGAAGCGGCGAAGGCGCGAGCATCGGTGGGCAGCATCGCGGCCCATTCTTCTCCCAAGTCGCCACGCCTCCAGGAGTCTAAGGCCACTGGTCGCAATGATGGCGCATGTCCAACTCCGCGCCGGGCCCCTTTCCCGAGCTCCGCCGTCTTTGGGGCCAGATCGGGCCCTTCCGAAGCCGCATCATCATCGGCACGACCTACTCGATCCTCAATAAGATCTTCGACCTCGCCCCCCCACTTCTCATCGGAATGGCGGTCGACATCGTGGTCCGCCCGGAGTCCTCGTTTCTCTCTCGCTACGGCCTACCTCAAGCCGATCAGCAGTTATGGGTGTTGGCCGTCCTGACTCTGCTCATCTGGGGGGCCGAGTCGGTCTTTGAGTACCTCTACGCCGTGACCTGGCGCAATCTGGCCCAGGCGCTTCAGCACGACGTGCGCGTCCGGGCCTACGACCACGTGCAGAGCCTGGACCATGCCGCCCTCGACGACCTCACCTCGGGCAAGCTGATGGCCGTCTTGAACGACGACATCAATCAGCTCGAGCGCTTCTTCAACGACGGCGCCAACACCATCTTACAGCTGGCCACCACCATCCTGGTGGTCGGAGCCCTCTTCGTGGGGGCGATCCCAACCCTTGCCTGGATGACTTTCCTTCCCGCCCCCATCATCTGGATGGCCTCCATCAAAGTCCAAGCGGCGCTGGCCCCTCGCTATCGCGCGGTGCGAGACCAGGCGGGCATCATCAACGATCTTTTGGCCAACAACATCGGCGGACTCCCCACCATCAAAAGCTTCGTCACCGAGGCTCACGAATCGCGCCGCCTGGAAGCCGACTCACTGGAGTACCAGAAGCGTAACGAGAGCGCCATCCGTCTCTCCTCCGCCTTCGTTCCGATCATCCGCATGGCCATCGTGGTCGGGTTCATCCTGATCATGGTCTACGGCGGCCTGATGACCATCCGGGGCGAGTTGGAAGTGGGAACCTACAGCGTCCTGGTCTTTATGACCCAGCGACTTCTCTGGCCGCTCACCACCTTGGGAACGACACTGGACCTGTACCGCCGCTCCATGGCCTCTATCCATCGCATTCTCGAGCTTTTGGAGTTGAAGCGACAGCTGCCGAACGGCTCCCGGATTCTCGAATCTTGCCGAGGAGACGTCGAGTTTCAGGATGTCACCTTCTCCTATCCGGCCCACTCTCGCCCCGTTCTCGAGCACTTCAACCTGTCCATCACCCAGGGTACGACGATAGGTCTTGTAGGGACCACCGGAAGCGGAAAGTCCACCCTGGTCAAGCTGTTATTACGCTTTTACGATCCCGCTTTAGGGCAGATCACCGTTGACGGACATCGCCTTCCTGAGCTGACTTTGGAATCACTGCGTCGCCAGATCGGGCTGGTCTCCCAGGATGTCTTCCTCTTTGACGGCACGGTGGAGGAGAACATCCGCTACGGATCTTTTGAGGCCAGCCAAGAAGAGATGGAGACCGTGATTCGCCAGGCCGCGGTGGACGAGTTTCTCCCCCGTCTGCCCAACGGTCTCAAGACCGTGGTCGGAGAGCGGGGCGTGCGTCTTTCCGGAGGACAGAGACAGCGCATCGCGCTGGCTCGGGCGCTGCTTAAGAACCCGCCCATCCTGATCCTCGACGAGGCTACCTCCTCGGTGGACAACGAGACCGAGCGCGCTATCACCGTGGCTTTAGAGGAAGTGCGCAAGGGGCGAACGGTGCTGATCGTGGCTCACCGCCTCTCCACTATCCGCCACGCCGATCGCATCGTGGTCGTCTCCGAAGGCCGCATCGTCGAGGACGGCCATCATCAAGACCTGCTAGAAAAAGACGGCATCTACGCCTCTCTCTGGCGCATTCAGAGCGGGGAGGTAAGTTTCTCCTAAAGGGTTTGCAAAACCACCGTAGCATTTTACGAGAGCACCAGTATCGTTTCCGTCCCGTAACGCAAGCCTCGCTCTAGGCCGAAAGGACTTGATATGCTCGCTCTTCCCTTCATCGAAGCCCCCACCGGGGAGACTCCCATCGAGCTGGAAAGCCTCGAAGTCGACGTCCGTGTCACCGGACTGTACGCCGAAACGACCCAGACACTCGCATTTCGAAACCCCAACCCTCGCGATCTCGAAGGCACACTGAGCTTTCCTCTACCCGAAGCGGCCGCCGTTTGCGGCTACGCCCTGGACATCGAAGGCGTGTTGGTTGACGGTGTGCTGGTCCCGAAGCAAAAAGCTCGACGCATTCTGGAAGCTGAAGTCCGCAAGGGGGTCGACCCAGGACTTGTCGAGCATGTTCAGGGAAACATCTTTCGCACCCGCGTCTACCCACTTCCCGCCATGGGCACTCGACGAGTCCGAGTAACCTACGTCAGTGAATTGAGCGTCGACGACGCCTCCGCCTACTATCACCTTCCTCTGTCTCACGCCGCCGGACTGCCCGGAATCCCTGTGCTGGCGGATGTGTTAAGTCCAGTCGACCCACGAGTGTCCGCTGCTCTCGAGAACCGACAGGGACGCTGGGTTGGACAAACCGTTCTACGGCAAACCGACAGCTTCGACCTCACTCTACCCAACTTGCCCCCGGCTTTCAGTTTGGTCGAAGAGACCAAAGCAGGAGAAGCCTTCTTTGCCGTCAGCCTGGCCACCCCACCAGTACCAACCTCTCGCTTCACTCCCACACGTCTTGGAGTCGTCTGGGACGCCTCCGGCAGCCGTGGGGACCTAGGTGCCGAGTTCCATCTGCTGCGCCTACTCAGCGCTCAGTGGCCAGAAGCCTCTTGCAGTCTCTATGTCGTTCGTGACAGGATTGAAGCAAAGCGTGAGTTCCCAAGCCTTAGCGCCTTGGCCGATGAAGTGGAGAAGGAGCCGTGCGACGGCGCCACCGATCTGAGCGGACTCGATTTCAGCGATCCGGTCGACGCCTGGCTGTTCTTCAGCGATGGTCTCCATACTTCACCCACTCAGCGGCCCAAGCCCGCGGGAATTCCGATCTTCACCATCAGCTCGGGAGCCGCGGCCGATCACAACTGGCTGAGCCACCTTTCCGAAATCAGCCAGGGCACGGCTGTCAATCTTGGACGGTCGAAGGTCGAGGAGGCCGTCGAGAGATTCACCACTAGACCCAGCTCGAGCTATCAGCCCCAGTGGAAGGGCGGTGAAGACGTTCATCTTGCCCGCTCTACTGGGCGCATTCAGCTCCTGGGACGTCTCACTCAGGGCTCCATGAGACTGAACCTTCCTAACGGAGAGGTTCTGGAAGTCGATCGCACCCAGGCCCGACCAGGTCGTCTGCTAGCTCGGGCCTGGGCCGCGCGAGAGGTGGCCAGACTCGCCTTAGGAGCGGACAATGGCGAGCGTATCCTCGGTCTGGGCCGGCGATACCATCTGGTCACTCCTGGCTCATCTCTTTTGGTATTAGAGAGCCTGGAACAGTACCTCGAATACGACCTTGAACCGCCGGCCAGCCAAAGGGCGCTTCAGGAAGCGTTCTGGCAGCATCGTCGCCAGCAAGAAAGCCACGAGCACACAGCTCGCCAGTTCCGCCTGGACCGAGTCGCCGACCTCTGGAGAGCACGGGTCGATTGGTGGGAGAGGGATTTCCGTTCCAAATGGCCGTGTCCAAGCCAAGAGAACGCCGATCCAGAGCTTGACACCGTTCGGCCCAGCCTGGCCGCGCCTTTGGCGAGAAGAAGGTCTCCCGATCAGGAAGAACCGGAAGTTCTCGCCTCCATGCTCTTCGACGAAGACGATCTTTTCAATATTCCCGGTGAAGAAGCGGTAATGTCTGATATCTCAGAAGGTGGTCTTTTGTTCTCCGTGGACGGAGGTTCGGGACCTTTCGCCGCCATGTCCGATACAGGCGGTCTCTCCGAGGGAGAGACACCCCACAACTCATCGACGGCCGCTTCGATCAGCATTCAAGCCTGGGATCCGGACACGCCCTATCTCGACGAATTGCGAACAGCTAACGACCCTTACTCAAAATACTTACAGCTCCGTCAAGAGTACTCCAACAGCCCCTCGTTTTTTCTCGATTGCGGAGATCACTTGCTCCGCGCCGGACATATCGAACTCGGGCTCAGAGTGCTCTCAAATCTCACCGAACTCGCGCTGGAAGATCCCGCCCTGATGCGAATGCATGCCTGGCGCCTGCAGGAAGCCGAGCGCTTGGACCTCTCCATTCCCATTCTCGAGGAGGTCTTGCGCCTACGTCCCGACGAGCCTCAATCGCATCGCGACCTCGGCTTAGCCTACGGGCTTCGCTTCGAAAAAAACGGTAGGCCCGAAGACGCCGAGAGAGCCGTCGACCTCCTTTACACCGTCGTTTGCCAAACCTGGGACCGCTTCCCCGAGATCGAGCTGATCGCTCTGATGGAACTCAACCGCACGCTAGAGTTCGCCAAGCGCCTCGGTCATGACCTGGACAGCCGGATAGATTCTCGTCTACGCAAGACCCTGGATCTCGACCTACGCATCTCTCTAAGCTGGGACGCCGACCTGACCGACGTTGACCTTCATGTGCACGAACCCACTGGAGAACAGGCTTCTTACCGCCATCGCGACACGACTATCGGCGGCCTCGTCTCCTGGGACGTGCGTGACGGCTACGGTCCGGAAGAGTATGTCTTGCGTCGAGCTTATCCCGGCGAGTACAAGGTTCTAGCCCACTACTACGGCTCACATCAGCAAACACTCACCGGCTCCTGCACCGTCATTGTCACCGTGTTCACGAACTACGCCCGCCCTAACGAACAGCGTCAAACCCTCATGCTACGTCTCGATAAACCAAGCAACGAAGTTTTGGTCGGCCGGGTTGAGATCGGCCAGGTTGCGTCGACCCCATCCTGAGGGTCAACGAAGGCCGTCACTCCCACTCGCGCCAGGCGCCCAGTAGGGGAAAGAAGAGCCCTTTCTTCACCGGGCGACCATCCAGGCGCGACAACAAGGCCGCGTATCTTTCCAGTTGAGGACGGTAGCGCTCCACCTCGTTGTCCAAAAAGGTCTCCACGTCGCCTCCTTCGTGACTGCCCGTCTTGTAGTCCACCACCCAGCGCGTCCCTTCCTCGTCGACGAAGGTGCGGTCCACCACGGCCCGCACGATGCGTCCTCGCAGCACACCGGAGACGGCGTACTCGTTGCGCGCCTCCTCTCCACCGGTGGCGAAAATCCAGCGCCCGCGCGGGCTTCCCAGAACCTGCTCCAAAGCCCGCAAGGCCCGCGCCACCGCGGGCTCCAACCCGTCCTCGGGAAGCCCCGCCGTCAACAGGGCGCTCCTTAAATACGGCTCCAGAGCATCCATGCGAGAGAGAGGCCAGGCCGCCGCTCCCTCGCGACCCACCTGCTGCAGCACCCGATGGACGACCGTCCCAACCCGCTGTGCCGAAAGACCCGCCCATTCGAATTCCGGCCGCTCTTGGGCCTCGGCGTCGACCGCGCCGGGGAGCGCCCGAGCCTCCACACTGGGTGGAGTGGGAGGCGGAATCCAGTCGTCACAGAGGCGCCGAACCTCGAGCGGCCGTGACGGCACCTCCTCAGGGAGGACTTCCGCGGTCGGAACAAGCGCCGCCTGAGCCCAAGGATGCTCGAGGTCGAAGGGGTCCGAGGAGCGCTGCTTCGGCTTTAACTCAGCCAACTGGGTAGCCGCCGCCTGGGAGAAGCTCTCACCCACCGCCGGCCAAAGGAGTCTCAAAAAACTTCCCGCCCCGGGCTCTCGTAGCTCTCCTGACTCTTTCTCGCTCGGCATGACTCGAGCCACTAGATGCAGCTGCCGTTCAGCCCGGGTCGCCGCCACGTAGAGCAAGCGAACCAGCTCGTTCTCTCCCTTCTTAGAGTCGAGAGAGTGGACAAAGCGATAGACCGGATCGCGTTCGGAATCTCCCCGCTCGGTGATGGGAGCCAGCAGAAGGTCCGAACCTCCGTCGGGAGTGGGACGCTCGAACCAGGAAAGCAGCGGCTCGTCATCGCGGCGAGGAGTGGCGGAAAGACCGGGAAGAATGACCGTGTCAAACTGGAGTCCTTTGGACTTGTGAATGGTCATCACTTGCAGGCGATCGCTTGCCAGGACGTCCGGCTGCGCGTAAAGCTTAGCGATCCTCTGCTCCAACAACGAAAGGTCCGGCCGGCTGTGCTCTTCCCCCAGGCGGTCCAAGAGCCCGAGGTAGGCTTGAGCGTCCTCGAGATCGGAAAGCGACTCCACCGTGGCCGGTCCCCCCAGCGCCAACCAGACCCCTTCCACCCAACGCCTGAGAGGGAGACGACGCCTGTTCTCCGCCGCTTCGCGTAGCACCCGAGCGGTGTTGGTCAATCGCTCCCGACCCGACTCGGTCAAGGGGGCCAACACCTCGATATCGGCCAGGCGATCGTAGATGGTGCTCTTACCCTCGTCATCGGCCACCGTGTGAAGGTCTTCCGAGGTCAAGCCGCACCAGGGAGCGCGCAGGACGGACAGCCAGGCCACCCGGTCGGCCGGATGAACCAGGGCCCGGGTCAAGGCCAGAAGGTCTCGCACCACGGGACGGCTCTGCAAAGGCTCGAGATCCACCCCTTGATAGCGATAGCCCAACCGCCGCAGGGTGGGCAAGATAGCCCCCAGGTGCCCCCGACTACGGATCAAGATGGCCACTTTCCGCTCCGGATCTTCGGCCCAGATCTGGCGAAGAATCTCCACCACAGCGTCGGCCTCTTTCTGCAACGCCGAGGTGCCCGCCAAACTAGGAACCACCACCGGGTGCAGCCGCACCGCCTCCTCGGTGCCTTCCGGCTTGGCCGCCAAAGAGGGGGAATAGGGTACGGCACCGGTGACCAGACTCTCCCTTAGAGGAAAGACCTGGGAGAAGATCCGATTGAACCAATCCACCAGTCCAGCCTGTGAGCGGAAGTTCGAAGTCAACCCGAGCGAGTGCAGCTCCAACGGAGGCAGCCCATCAGCCCGTGTACGCAAGAACAACCCCACCTCGGCGTCGCGAAAGCGGTAGATCGACTGCATGGGGTCGCCCACCAGAAAAATGGTGCGCCCCTCTCCAGGGATCCATTCGGCGATCAGGCGTCGCAAGAGATGGAGCTGACCCAGCGAGGTGTCCTGGAACTCGTCCACCAAAAGGTGAGAGATTTTGGCATCAAACACCATAGCCACGTCGGTCGGCTCCTCCTCCGTGCCCAAGGCTTGCTCGGCCCGTCGCGCGATCTCGATGAAGTCCGCCTTGCCGAACGACTTGAAGACCAGCAAGAGCTCACCCGCGGCCACGTGAGAGAGCATCAGCAGCGCTCGCAGCGTCTTCCACTGCTCCGGGGTGTAGGACGGGGTCGGAAAGGTCTGGCAGTCAACTAGCTTTCGGCGCAGGTCCTCGAGATCCGCTAGCTGTCCAAGAATCGCCCGCATGGCCGCCTTGTCCGCCTTACGAGCAGCTCTCTCGTCCTTGTCTTTAGTCTCTTTCTCGGGCGGAAACCCTTGCCGAAGACCGACATTCCCACGCCACTGATGCTCCAAATTCAGCAACAGCCGGCGCAAGGACTGCCACAAAGGGATATCCTCCGGTCGCGCCCCGGGCAGTCCCTCAACCTCTCTCCATACATGCAGAGTATGCTCTTCCCCTGAATCATTTCGGGCCAGAACCTGTTGAATCAGCCGAACGAGTTGATACAACTCCTCACTAGGGAAGGCGTCCCGCAGGTCGGAAAGCTCCTGCTCCACAGCGCGACGCAAGGCCGCTTCCAAAGCCTGTCGCGAGCGCTCCTCATCGTCGAGCCCTCCCTCGGCCAGCAGCGCCACCAGTGGACGCATCCACTTGTCGCGACGAGCCAGCATTCCGGCGATCTGTCCGGTCACCCGGCGGATGTTGTTGTCCAGGTGGCGCAACAAATGGGCCACCGCCGGCTGCAGCGGAGATTCCGGCTGGTCCAGGTGTCCCAGGGTCCGGCGGGCCGCCTCCAGGTAATACATCGAGGCGTCATCCACCGGCTGAGGAGAGGCCCCGAACTGCGACAAGATGGGCAGCGCGTGGCCGAGTCGGCCGCACAGCGCGTCGATGGTCAGAATTTGTAGCCGGGCGGGGTTCTCTTCCACGTTCCAACCGAAACGCCGGTCCCGCTGTAGCACGGCGTCGGCCAACTCCCAGACCAGGGCCTCGTGGCCCGACTCCGGCCGTTCCGTGGCGCGAGCCCGATGCAGCGCCTCCAAGATCCGCTCGCGCATCTCTCCGGCCGCCTTCTTGGTGAAGGTCAAAGCCACGATCTCTTCGGGCACCGCGACTTGCGACAACAGCCTGAGATAGCGCTGGGTCAAAAGCCCCGTCTTACCGGACCCGGCCGGGGCCTGCACGATAAAAGAGCGCCCGGGTTCGAGCGCCTCTTGGCGGGCGCGGGCATCGCTGGAAACGCTCATTGACGCGTCTCCAGCTCGTCGATACGGCACAGCGTCTCCAGCCGGCAGGTCCGGCAGGTGGCTCGGCGCTTCAAAGGATCCACCTCGGCTCGCCCCTGGTCGAACTCCAACGCCAACCGCCTCAAAACCTCGCGCCACTCCTGGCGGCGGTCCGGCCAGGGCATACCCAAAGAGCCCGACTGCTCGGAGGCATCCACCCCAGGCAACATGTCGGCCCGCTCGCCGATTCCGTCGAAGCTCATCTCGCCGGGGCGAACCTTAGCGTAAACCAGAGCCGCGATCTCCTCGGTATGGGCGACGCAGTAGAGCGGAAGTTGAGGCTCCGCCGGCCGCTCACCCAGCCAGTCGCGGGGATTGACGCTTCCCGTCTTGTAGTCGATCATCACCAGGCTTCCGTCTTCGAGACGATCCACCCGGTCCACGATCACCCGGAATTTCACCCCGCCAAACTCAAGCTCCACCTGGCGTTCGGTGTCCCGCACAACAAACGGCTCGCGCTCGGATTCCAGCGCTATCCAGCGATACATCAGATCGCTCAAACGCTGCCTCTCGAGTTCCAAGAAGGCGCCGTACAGAACATCCGGGCGTTCCCTTTTACCGCGCAGAAGTGCCTCCTCCACCGCTTCCGACACGATCTCCTCAAGCATGTCCTGAGGCCAATCGTGCAGAGCGCGCGAGCTGCGAGCCCGCTTCCAAAACCCTTCCATCAGATGATGAACCAGTGCCCCGCGTTGCGCCTCGTCCAGCCCAGCTTCCACCCCCTCCAAGGGGCGCCCGAACATCCGCAAGGCGGCGAAAGCTCGGAACCCACAGACCGATTGCAGCTTGAAGATACTGGTCCCGCCCTGGGAGTGGCGCTCTCCCACCGGGGGAGGTCCGGGGTCGGCGATCATCTCCAAGCGGCGCGATTCATGAATTCCTCGGTGTAAGGTCTCCACCGGAGAAAGCTTCAACGCGCTGGGACTGAGCTCGGTGAGCGACTCCACCAACAGACTGGTCCGCAGAGTCTGTTCTCCATCAAAGGCGGCGTTACTGACCACCCCGTTGGACGCCCCTTGGAGAAGCTCCGAGACTAACCGGCGGGCGAAATCCAGCTCTCTTTCCGCCGAACTGTGAGGCACCCCGTGAGCGCGTTGCAGGGCCGTAGGAAGGTAAGGATTGGGGCGGGCCGACTGGGGCCAGGCGCCGTCGTGCATGCCCATCACCCAGAGGTGGTCAAACTGCAGACCGGCGGCCTCGAGATAGCCCAGCACCTCGACCGTACCGGTCGGAATCTTGGGCTGAAAGACCGTCTCCTCGGCCATGCGGCGAAGAATAGCCACGGCTTCCTTGCGCGATAGGTCCGGCTCCACTCGGTCAAGAGAACCCAGCTGGGCCAAAAGATCGCCCCAACGGACCACGGTCTGAAACTCCGAACTGTCCAAGACTCTCTGGCCGGGCCAGCCGTACAGCTTCAAAGTGGTGGAGAACTCCGCCGCCCAGGCGCTGGGTTTGCGACGCGGTTCGGCCGGCGCCAGATGCTCCAGGACTTCCTCGAGACATCCCGCCAACAAAGGACAGGTGATCGGGCGCGCTTCTCCCTGGGCGTCCAGGGAGCGCGCCTTCTTGGCGATCTTCTGCAGAGTGACCTGATAGGCTCCGTCGCGCAGCAAGCGAGCCTCCAGCAGAGCGCGCGAGCCCCTCTCGGACTCGGCTCCGGCCAGAAACGGGCTGTGAAAAAGCACTCCATAGTCGGAAAGCGGTTGCCAGCGCCCCTCGATGGCCAAAAGTGAAAGAGCGTCGGCCACCACCGGCCAACTGACCAGCGGTAGACCGAGAGAGATGTTGTAGAGGGGCTCTCGGGCGGAACTTCCGTGCAGAAGTTGGGAGGGCTGCAAAACCTCGTCGAGGATGCGGGTCACCACAGCCCGCCCGGCGGCAAGCTCGGGGATGACGAGGCCGATGCGGGGCGGTCGCCCTGAGCTATGACGCTCCAACAAGCTCCGTACCCACCGGGCGGCCAAACGAAGCTCCCCTTCACTATCCTCAGCCACCGTCCGATACCATCCGCTGCTGTTCGGCGGCGAAGCGACCTGCCGGGAGCGCACCACCACGCCCATCCCCGAGAGGGCGTCGAGCAGTCTGCGCTGAGCCGGAGCAAGCTCGGAAAATCCGACCAGCTCCACGTCCGAGGCGAGCACGGCGGCGGGGATCTCTCCTTGAGTCAGAGCCAAAGACAGCTCTTCCTCCAGGCGCGACGAGTCGAGCCACCAATGACGTCGACAGGTGGCCTGAAAACTCTCCACCCAGCCCAAGAACGCTTGTGTCTCCTCCTCCCAAGGAACCGCGGGTTTTGCCAAAGCCTCGCTCAACTCGTAGGCGCATACGATTTTCCAGGCCTCGCTTGCCAAACGTCCGGCCGCGGCCAGGTTCAACAAGATCTCTCCCTGGGGAGATCCCGCGATGGTTCGCATCCATAGAAACCGCTCTTGCCAGGGATTCATCAAGCTAGGCAAGCGCCGTTTCCCAGCCAAAGCCAGGGCGCGCTCTTCCCACAGGGTCCCCAGAAAGACTTTCCAAGAACAGGCCGGCAGAGTTTCCCACACGGGATCACCCGCGGCCTGTCGTTCTCGGTCGTGAGCTTCACGCAAGGTTAACGCCTGCCGTTCGTTAGGCGTCAGGTAAAGCGGTGAATTCACTTCCCTTTCAAGATCCCTCGGATCGCTTTCTTGGTATCGTCGGGAAAATCAGCTTTCAACATCCAACGCAAATAATCGTGATGGTCGGCCACCGGTTGCCCTTTGAGCTTTCCGAAATTAAGCCGCACTACTCCGTCCTTTTCTTTCACGAAACGGCGTGAGTGGTCCAGGTAGCTTCGACCGTCGGAGCCGTTACGCAGTCGAACTTGCTCTAACATCAAAGAGTCCAAACCGTTTCCGAGTTGCTCGGGGTAGCGCGACAGCTGTCCTCGCAACACAGCGACGGTGGCCATGGCGTCAGCTTCGGCCCGATGAATCCCTTCCAAAGCTGAGCCGCAGTATTTCTGATAGAGTGCATTCAGGTTGTGACCGTTGACCAGGTTCTCGATAGCATGGGTATCGATGGTGGGGTGATTGGGAGAGACCCCGCCGTGTCCGGCCCTAACAAGTTCATAGTGAAGAATGGCGAGGTCGAAACGACAATTGTGAGCCACCAGGATGGAAGAGTCGATCATCTCTTGGATACGTTCGGCGAAAGTCGCGAAGGGTGGCTGCCTTTTGAGATCGTCGTCGGTCAAACCGTGAATGGCGGTCACCTCCGGTGGAACCGGAATTCCCGGACGCACTAAGCTGTGAAATCGAGAGGTCGGTTGAAAATCCGAGTCGAGCTCGAGAAAGCAGAACTCGACGATGCGGTCGCGCTCGGCCTCGAGACCCGTGGCCTCGATGTCGAAGGCCAGCAGCCTGCTCAACTTACCGCTCACCAGCCGAACTGACGTAGGGACAGCACGAACATCGTCCCCGTCGAGACGACGCCGGACAGATATCCCAGGAACCGCCAGGGTTGCAGTCTCAAAATCAAAGACACCGACTGCACGGTGCGACCTACGCAGAACACTATCACCAGAGGTAGGTAAAGCGCATAGGAGACTCCCGAAAGGAGCCCGCACAGCGCCGCCACTATGAAAATCGGGATATTCTCCAGATCATTGCGCCAAGCGGCGTCGGCTCGGGTCAAGATCTCCGGCTGGGTCTGGCGATCAGGTGGCGCGCCGAAAAAACGTTGATCCTCAGGGTACTTGTGGCTCTTATACCGCGCTCGACCGTAAGCCTGAACGCCGGTGTTGGCGAACATTTTCAAAAACAGGTAAGCGCAGGTCGCCACGAAGGCCGTCAAGGTCTGCTGGTCTATCTCCATCACGTGCTCCTTAAGCTTGGCGGATCATGTAGACTTTGCGAACCGTCTCGTGAACGGTGCAAGTCCCTTTCCATTCCTGAGGAAAAAAAGCGGCCGTGTCAGGCTCGATCTCGATCACTTCACCATTTTCGTGGACGTAGGTCGCGCGTCCGCTGAGAAAATGGCAAAATTCGTCCGAGGTGACGTGGCAGAACCACTTACCGGGTGTGCAGATCCAGATCCCGCTTTCGGCTTTGCGGTCGGGCTGGCGGGCCAACAGAATCCCGCTGATCTTAGACTCTCCCTCGAGCATGGTGGGGATCACGCCCCAGTCGGCCGCGGCCGGATCGTTATGGCTGTCGGCAAGCACCGGAGTCGCCTCCTCCGACGGCCCGCCCGGGCAGAGCATGTAAGAGACGAAGATGGTCTCATGCACCACCGCCTGGCCCTTCCAGCCGGCTTTGAAGTGGACCACCGTGTTCGGCTTCACCTCGATCACCTCGCCGTCATCCCGGGTGTAAGTGGCCCGTCCGTTAGTGAAGTGACAAAGCTCGTCGTGAGGGATGGCCAAGGGCCAGCGGCCCGGGGTGCAGCGCCACAGTCCGACTTCCACCGGTGTCTCGGTGTCCTTATGGAGCAGTTTTCCGGAACTCTTGGAGGTGCCGTCTTGACAGTCCGGTTGATCGCCCCAATCGACTAATCCCTCGTTGAGACTTGAAGCTTGTCGAACATAAGGGGCGGTGGATTCCAAAGTGAACATCGAGATCTCTCCTACGGGTGGTCTGGCCGGTGTGTTTCCGCGGCGAGACGCCGGATCCTACGACTTACCAATCTCCGCTAAAGAAATAGAGCACCGCGGCCACACCGTGAACGTCGCCCGAAGACATCTTCTCGGCCGAACCCCAGATGCTACCGTTCTTGCGCAGCGTCCCTCCCGACTCGATCTGGCCCGCGAGGGAGCCACCAACCCTTAAGGTTCCGTCCGATTCCACCTTACCGTAAAGGCTTCCACCTTTGCGGATGGTGCCGTCGGACTCCACCCGACCGACCAGGGATCCGTTCTTGCGAACATAGCCGTCGGACTCGAACTTGCCGACCAAACTACCGTTAACTCGGATCGTCCCATCATCTTCCAAGGTGGCCCACAGCGAACCGCCCTTGCGAATCGTGACGTCCGCCCAGGCTGGTCCAAACAGCGACAACGCGATCACGATCGCAACGAATCCTCTCATGCCGCTCTATTTCCCGCTCTACCACTTACCACCTTGCTCTTCCCAAGCGAAGGCGACAGCCTCCTAGCCGAGCTCTTCATCCTCGGGATCCTCGGAGAATTCACTTTCCTCTTCCGGGATCTCGCCGTCGTAGTCATAAGCCGGCGGTTCGTGGTGCATGGATTCGAAGAACGTGCTGTCGAAGTCGTGCAGGAGGTCCCGCAGGTGCAAAAAGGTCATCCGCAGGCCCTCCAGGTCCTCATCCATGCTGGCGTCCGACTCTCCGCTCACGTTGGTCAAACGAGGCAACGAGGCGGTGTACATGCGTTTAGCCGTGATCATGATCTCGGCGATTCGGTAGGCCACCGTCTCACGATCCACGCTCTCTAGACACTCCTCCCGACTCAACCGGTCGTGGATCAATCGGGTGATCTCTAGCTCTTCGGGGGGCAAGCCGCTCTCGCTTTTCATGACGGGAGGATATCGCCCCGAGTAGCGTTACTCCTGGTGCTAGACCGAGTGCATGTTAGCTTATGTGTTCTAGGTCACATTGTGAGCCAGGCCGCATCTGTTACAGTTGTTCTATAAGGAGGTAAGCGTGAGTAAAGAAGCAGAGATCGACTCCATGGTACAGTGCATCGACCTTCAGATTCAGATGGTCGATACCATCCTCAAACTTCTCGACGTTATGACCACCGAGTGAAAGCTCACGACTACCTCCAGGTTCTCCATAAGGATGGCCCCGATCGTCTACCCCAACTCTAAACTTTCGCACACTGTCGGCGCGCTCTATTCGCGGCATAATGGTTACAGACAACAAACCACACACACACGAATAAGCACGCACACGCACACTCAAGGGGGCTCCGACGGAGCCCCCTTGTTTTTACTTCGACAAAGTTAACAAACCTGTTACCGAAGAGAGCCCGAATTCCACTATCAGGCCAGAAGAGATCCGTATTCTTCAGACATCGCCGGTGACGAGCTGCGATGCGCAGCGAGTCCTTTAGGGCTACTCTCATCGGCCTTCATGAGTGAATAAGCATAGTGGTCATAAACCCCGGCGGTTTCGTCGGGGTCTTTTTTTACCCAAAAAACTATAAAAGATCTGCGATTTCTTTAGACAAGACCTCCGGTTTGTATAGGCTGTCGCTGCTTTCGCTAAAAGATACACTCACTGTAAGCACGCCGTCCTCTAACCGAAGACTGCGCCCGCCGTCTTCTTTCCACGATTTCGCGGTGTTCGCCAGTACAATTTTTTTAATGGATTCCTCAACGGCTTCTTTTCCTAGTTCATCAACTGTGACCGCTGCTATCGCTTCCTGTATGGAATCAAGCCCATATATTCTATGAACATGAAAATCGTTGAGCACAGCTTCATCTTCCGGGAAGCTAGCTTCGTCGACTGTTAAGCCAATATCAAGACCGGTTCGTTCTCTCAGATCAGCCTCTGCTTTCACAGTGATTTCTTTAATCTCTTTCAACATTCTGCGGGTAGTTAAGTTCATGACTAACTGATTATCACTCCTTTTTCCGAGAACTTTCCGAAGGGACGCCCGCCAGTGGCGTAAACAGGAGCGGTTCAGGGAGCGATAGAGCGATGGAACTGCATTGATACACCACTTTGAAATTGCAAGGTGATGATCGCCCCTGAGAGAAACGGCTAAGGGGCGGGCTATAGGAGGGATATTAATTTCATGGGTACTTTTGGGGCAGCGCCCCACCACGAGATACTGCTACTGCTCATACAACTAGCGGTATTGTTGGCCACGGCGCGGCTTCTGGGCGAAGTGTGCCTTCGTTATGGGCAACCGGCGGTGATCGGAGAACTGGGGGCTGGAATTCTTTTGGGACCATCGGTTCTCAGCGGTCTCGTTCCCATCATTGGCGCGCACATCGTTCCCCACACCCAAACTCAAGGGTACATTCTCGAGGTCGTCAGCATGCTGGGAGCGCTCTTCTTGCTGTTGATCACGGGCCTGGAAACGGATATTCCCCTAATCCGGCGACATCTTCGTACCGCTATGGGTGTTTCCATCGGGGGGATTACGTGCACATTCTTGAGCGGATTAGCTTTGGGGATGATGCTGCCCGACGATCTCCTGGCCAACCCTAGTCGAAGGGTAGTCTTCGCCCTATTCATGGCGACCGCTATGTCGATCTCGGCCATTCCCGTCATCGCCAAAGTCTTAATGGATCTCAATCTCATGCGCCGCGACGTGGGGCAAACCATCCTCGCGGCGGGAATGAGCGACGATACCACGGGCTGGGTTCTTCTTTCCATCGTGGCCGCATTGGCCGGGGGGACTACCATTGGCGTTACTCAAGTGGGATGGGCTGTGGGAAAAGTCCTCATCTTCATGGTCCTCAGTTTCACTGTGGGTCGCTGGGCGGTCCAAAAGGCACTGCGTTCCACTCAAGACAATATTCAGAGTCGGGACCGATTGATCACACTGGTGATGGTCACGGCTCTTTCCTTCGGTGCTTTCGCTCAAGCCCTGGAACTCGAGGCCGTTCTCGGAGCCTTTGTCGCGGGCATTCTCTTCTCCACCATGCCTCGACTTCCCAAGGATGTGGGTCACTTTTTCGAAAGCGTGGCCCTGGGTCTCTTCGCGCCTATTTTCTTCGCCGTGGCGGGACTCAAAGTCGACATCAAGGGCCTGATGGAGCCGCGGTTGATGGGGTACACCCTGGCCATCATCGCCGTCGCCTGCGGCGGCAAATTCCTTGGGACCTATCTCGGAGCTCGTCTGATCGGAGGTAAGGATCATTGGACCGCGCTGTCTTTTGGCTCTGGCCTCAACGCCCGTGGAGCGATGGAGATCATTATCGCGACCATCGGGTTGCAACTGGGAATCCTCACCCAGGCCACCTTCAGTATGATCGTGGTGATGGCACTGGTCACTTCGCTGATGGCTCCGACCGCGCTGCGCTTCACCCTGGCCAGAGTGCAACTCTCAGAGGAAGAGCGACTGCGTTTGGACCGGGAAGAACAGGCCTCACGCAACTGGCTCAGCCGAGTGAAGCGAGTTTTGATCCCAATCAGATATCGTCCCGAGGGTGGCGACGACCTCCGCTCTTTTGAGGAGACGGTCTTTGCCAAACTGGCCTCCTCGGCAGAGCTCTCGGTCACCATTATCACGGTAGTTCCGCCCGGCCAGTCCGCTGTCGCTTCCGCATGGCTTGCGGGAATCGCCAAGGATCACGTCGGCAACGAAATCATCCCCAAGGTCGTGGAGAGCAGCTCACCGGTGGAGACGATCCTTGACGAAGCCAAAAAGGACTACCAGCTTCTCATTTTAGGAGCGACGGAAACCATTCCCAATCAAGAGAGCCTCTTTTCTCCCGCGATCGATGACCTGGTCCGCCTCTCGCCCTGTTCCACCATGGTGCTTCGCGCCGGACGAGTCATCCACGATGTCGACTTCCGGCGAATCCTGGTCCCGACCAACGGAGGCACCGCCGCCAAACGAGCCGCCGACCTCGCTTTCATGCTGGCTAGCGGCTATGAGGACCACCACGTCGAGTTTCTGCGCGTGATGGTTCGCACGAGTGAGCAGCTGGCCCTGGACACAACCCCAGAGAGCCGGGGCATCGAGCTCGAGCAGGCCCACCACGCCCTGAGCGAGCTAGTTCGCACCGGCGAAGGGCTGGGCGTTCCCTGTGGAAGCGAAATTCGCACTGCCGAGAGTCCCGCTTCGAAAATCATCGAGCTGGCGGAAAAACCTAATCGAGTCGACCTGGTGATCTTAGGAACCGACGTCCGCCCCGGCGGTCGCCTCTTCCTGGGACCGTCGGTGGAACGAGTTCTCAAACACTGCCGCGCTTCCGTCATCGTGGTCAACGAATAAAAGAGCCGCCCTCTGTTTTGGGGACAGAGAGCGGCGCCGGTTGTTGGAGAACCTAGGAGAAGACCCGCTGTCTAGCGGGGACCTACATGAAGCTTTGACCACGCGGGGCCCATAAGGTTTCGCCCTGGGCTCCCGTTGTGTTTAGTGCTTACCGTTCCCGTTCACCGCGACCTTGCCGTGGCCGTTGGAATGCACCGCGGGCAGCAGAGACTCCACTCGCGGCTTCTCCACCAGGTACTGCTGATCCTCAATCGGAGCGCAGACATAGGCGAACAGAAGCGGAGCCACGATGGTGGCGTCAGACTCGATGACGAAGCGTGGGGTGGTCGGGCCGAGCTTCTCCCAGGTGATCTTCTCGTTGGGAGTCGCTCCGCTGTAGCTTCCGTAGCTGGTGGTCGAGTCGGAGATCTGACAGAAGTAGCCCCAAAGGTCGACATCGAGCTCCAGGTCCTGACGAATCAGCGGAACCACGCAGATCGGGAAGTCGCCCGAGATGCCGCCACCGATCTGGAAGAAGCCCCAGGACACGGTCTGTTCCTTGTACCAGTTGACCAGCTCCATCGAGTACTCGATGCCGCCCTTGACGGTATGAATGTTTCTTACCGTCTGGTCCAAGCAACGCGCCGCGTAGATGTTCCCGGTGGTCGAATCCTCCCAGCCTGGCACGAAGATGGGCAGATTCTTCTCGCAGGCCGCGACAAGCCAGCTGTCTTCGATGTCGATCTGGGCCTCGAGCTTGCCCGAGCGGATCACCCGGTACAAGAACTCGTGAGGAAAGAGACGCTCTCCCATCACATCGGCTTTCTGCCATTCCTCGACTAAAAGCGACTCGATCCGGCGGATCGCCTCGCCCTCGGGGATACACGTGTCGGTCACTCGGTTGAGGCCCGCTTCCAGAAGCTCTTGCTCGTCGGCGGGAGTCAGATCGCGCCAGTTCGGCACGCGCCGGTAGTGGTCGTGGGCCACCAGGTTGAAGATATCTTCCTCCAGGTTGGCACCGGTACAGCTTATCGCGTGAACTTTATCCTGTCGGATCATCTCTGCTAGAGATATGCCGAGTTCGGCAGTGCTCATGGCTCCAGCCATGGCTACCAACATCTTCCCACCGTTGTCGATATGTCGGATGTAGGCATCAGCCGCGTCTACGAGAGCGGCGGCGTTGAAGTGCTTGAAGTGGCGGCGCATAAAATTCCGCACCGAACCGGCATGTTCCATCAGGATTGTTCCTCCTTGAGTTTTTTGATCAGATTAGCTAGGAAAGTGTTCATCAGGCGGTAGACCAGCTTGGCTACCACAAAGTCGGAAGCGTGATGCCCGTCGATAGGCGCAAGCTCCACACAGTCGAAGGCGACCAGGTTGGCCTCCTCAGAGAGGATCTTGAAGATCCGTTCCCCTTGCCGAAAGGTCAGACCGTTCGGTTCGGGCGTTCCCGTCGCCGGGATCAAGGTCGGGTCGAAGCCGTCCACATCCACCGTCAGGTAGAGATTCTTGCCTCGGACCAGGCGTCGTAGTTCGCCCTCGAAGTCTCCCTCGAAGACATCCTCGGTGAACCAGGTGCGCACCCGACCGGGATTGTCCTTAATCACCTCGGCTTCTTCGGTGCAGATCGAGCGGATCCCGATCTGCAGAAGCTGTTCCACTCTGTCGAGTTCCAACATCCGTCGCGACACGCAAGCGTGACTGTGCGGCGTCCCCTCGTAGCTGTCGCGAAGGTCGGAGTGAGCGTCGATCTGCACGACGGTCAGAGGACCCTCGAGTCGTGAAAGCAGGCCCTCCACGACTCCGAAAGTAAGGCTGTGCTCCCCACCGAGAACTCCAAAGAGCGCTCCTGGGGTGTAGATATCCGCCACGTGCTGAGAGATCTGTCGGATCGCCTCGGCCGGGTCGGTATCGAGCACCATTTCGTCCAAAGTGTGAACTCCGTAGAGAACTCCTGGCTCGCAGTCGAACTCACGGTCGTAGAGCTCTAGCTGAAAGCTCGCTTCTAGAATCCCTCGGGGGCCTTTGGCAGTACCGCCGCCGTAGCTGACCGTGGCCTCCATGGGTACGGGAAGCAGATGGACAGCGGCCCTAGCCTTGTCGGGCTGAGGAGCTTCGAGAAAAGGAAGGGTGGACGAGGCAGCTTGGCCGCCTCCCTGGTTATCGGGTCGGCAACCGAGCTTTGTCATTGCTGTCAGCTCGGAATGCCGAAGTGGGAACGTTTACAGAGATAAGAAGACAGGTGCGTCAAGCGCAAAAAGTTAGTACACATAAAAAACCTCCGGTCCAACAGTTCCCTTACGGGGCCGATAGAACGGGCGTTTTCTGCGGGATTTCCCGCCAGGAGCTTGAGAGACGCTCCTCTTGATGGTCCTGCCGCGGGCAATGGGCCCTTGGACTCTGGTGCAGTAACCTTCCCAAGCCGAATGATAGGGTCATGGCCCCCCCTTGTCAACATGACAAAGCCACTATTTTTAGCGGCTCAGTGGGTTGTTGAGGTCAAGAACTCGCTAGAACCGCGCACAGTCTGCTCGAACTGTAAGACGCGCTGAGGGTCCACTTCTCGCCGCTGTCCGGCCAGAAAACTCAGATTCTCTCCAAAATAGGCCATCGCGTAGTCTTCTAGACCCGGATCGGGCCAGTTCTGAGAGCTCTCCCCTGAAGTGTATCGCTCCATCTCCGTGTGCAGGCCGTCAAGCCAGGACAGGCTAGCTTGAACACGAGAATCCGCGTCACTCTTGCCCCAGGTGACACCTGTCATGGTGAGATACTTCGCTCCTCGATGAACGTAAGCGGTATTGCGACGACCTACGTTGTCCACGGTTTTTCCCATCAGATGGGCTGACCATCGCGCCTCTCCGCTGGTTCCCGGCCATGCTCTCAGGGTTTCCAAAACCTTATCGCAAGCTTCCACGGCGAAATCCGAGTAAGCGTACCTGGTCCTCTCGGCCTGATAGACCGGGGGAGAGACCTTTGCCAAAAACGCTTTGGCCTCCCAAAAGGGGAGGGTCTCGATCTGTTCTTCTTTGGGGGTCGCGATCTCCAAAGCCGCCGACAACAGATTCGTCAGGTCTTCGGAAGGTCCCAAATACTGCCCCAACAGCTCCAAGCGAGCTTCCTGCCCATGTTTGGCCGTGACAAGGATTTCAGCTCCTAGCGACTCAGGACCCTCGGGCAGAAGGGCCATCAAGGTCGGGAAAAGATCCTCGAGGTCGCTCTCCCAAACCATCCGAAAGACCGTGAGGTTCTCCGCTGGGAAAGTTTTTAAGACAAGCGAGGTGATCGCCCCCAACTGTCCCCCGCCGGCGCCGCGCGCGGCCCAGAACATGTCAAAGTGCGTCTCCCGGTTGCATGTCCAGAGGTCTCCTCTCGGAGTGACCAACTGTATCTCCTGAAGTTGGTCACAAACCAATCCTCTACGGCGCATGTCGAGAGTCAATCCCCCACCCAGCGCGGTTCCGCCGATACCTAGTCTCTCGAAACGCGGCATTGGAACGGCCCGCCCCTGAGGCTCCAGCACTTCTCGGATCTTGGAGAATCTGGCTCCACCGCCAACCGTCAGCAAGTTCGTTTCCGGATCGTAGGTCACGGAGTCGAGACTCGACAAGTCCAACTGCAGGCCTCGAGTGCTGGAATAGCCCCCGGAGGAATGCCCACCACCTCGAACGACCACGGGTAGTGATACCGTATCGGCCCACGAAAACGCGGCCATCACGTCTTCATGGGAGCGGCATAGCGCGATCCCGCCGGGCAGACGGTCCGAATATCGCATATTCCAGGGCGCCGCGGTCTTGGCGTAGCCGGTTTCACCCGGCCGCAGGACTCCCCCGGAGATACTGGCCTTAAGCTCCTTCCAGGGCAGCAAGTCGATCGGCTTGGGGGCGGAACGGGGTGGGGCTTGAGCCGCACCGACAACATCGCTGGCCGCCAATCCTCCGAGGACTCCCAGTCCCCCCAATATCAAGCCGCCTTTGCCCAGAAAAGCACGACGGGATATCCGAGCGGTTTTCTCCTTGAGGAACTTACGCATCATCAGAACTTGACCGAGCTTGAATGACGCTCCTGGGCTTAAAGAAAAAACCTCAATATCTCAAGCAAAAAAAGGACCGGCCCGAGGACCGATCCCAAAACGAACTCACCTTAGAGAAACTTAGTCTTTGATGTTGAAATGCGCGATCACCGGTAGGTGGTCGGAAGCCGCCGAGGAGACCCACCTGGTGTCGCTGTCGATGGACTGATTGAAGCGAAGTTTATCCGAGGAGATCAACTGGCCTCTTTTGCTCTCGGGGAAAATGATGTGGTCGAACTGCACCGAGTCGAAACGCGTGTCGTTGGGGTTGGCGGGCCAGGTCTTGCGATCTTCCTCCGAGAGGTGCTCCAGCGAGTCCACCCAGCGCTCTTTCCCCTTAGGCTCGAGAATAGCTTTGACGGACGCATCGTTGTGGCTATCGTTGAAATCACCGGTGACCACGAAGAGACGCTCGGGGAACTCTTTCATCTCACGCTCCACGATATTGCGGATAGCGGTACCTTCGGAAATTCTTTGAGTGTCGGAGTTGATCTTGCCGGGATCGGAGGGACGGCGCGACTTAGAGTGGGTCGTGTAGACCGAAAGTTCGGTATCCGGATCGTCGTCGGTGTTGATATCGACGCGCAGAAGATCGCGACTGAAGCTGGTCTGACCAGAGCCGTCAACGAGAGGAAACTTCTCGTCCTTATGGCTGACAACTTCGTTGATGGGGTACTTGGAAATCACACCGACGTTGATTCCGCGAGGGTCGTGGCTTTTGACATAGGCGATGTGGGGATACTTTTCAGCGAGACCGCGGCGGGAAAGAAGATCGGCTTCCAAAGTCTCCTTAGAGGAGAGCTCTTGCAGAGCGATAACATCGGCGTCCATGCGCTCCACGCTTTCGGCCAGAGCGGCCAGGGAGCGCTCCGATTTAGGCCTTTGGCGACCGGCATCGGTGATGTCGCGCTGCATGAAGAGATTCTTGACGTTATATGTGGCTACCGAAACGTTCATCTATATATTCCTCCGAGAAGAGACTTGAGTTCGTGCTATCAAAATATCTCGGATAGCTTCTTGGGTGTAAAACAAGATGTTAACGCCCCACCAGCAGTTGTGAATTTTAGGATCTGGACCAGATCCCAAATGGAAGGTGCGAGTCTTAAGGCTTCGAACGTCGTTTCTCAAGCGATCATGGCCAGCAAGAAACCAACCAAGCGGACACGGGGGAAGTCCGGAGAGACTTTCTTGAAGGTGGCCTCCACCGCGGAGATTCACCATCTTCGCGCCGAACTCGAAGCGGCCAGGGAAGCCGCCGCTCACGCCATCCGGGATCGAGACCATAGCGAGGCCAAGCTCGCCGAACTCGAGGAACTGCTCGAGCAGAACACCGAATGGGCCGAATCAGCCGAACTACAAGCCGCCGAACTCGTCGATCTTCTGCAGTACAACACCGAGAGAGCCGAGTCGCTGGAGATGCAGGCCGCCGAACTTGAAGATCTGTTGGAGCAGAACACAGAGTGGGCCGAGTCGGTGGAACTCCAGTCTCTCGAACTCGAGGATCTCCTGGAATACAACACCGACCGCGCCGAGGATGCCCATCTCGAGGCCAGCGCCCTCTCCGATCTGACAGTTCAGCTGGAGCGTCTGGAGCAGGAGTTGGCGGCGGCGCGAGAGGAGGCCGAATCGGCTCGCCGGATCCTACTCGAGTATGAAGATCTGGCGGAAGACGCCGAGGAGCGAGCCTATCAGGCCGAGCATGATCTGTGGCTCGCCGAGCGGCGTTTCCGCGAAGTCTCCGAACTTCGTTCCCGTGCCGAGTCCGAGGGCCCTCTGCAAGATGTTCTCAAGGGCTTGGTCGAGCGTTCGATGTTGGCTATCACCTTAGACCACGCGGTCAAACAAGGAGCACGCCATCGCCGCAAGGTCGCGCTCTTGAGCATCGGTCATATCGGAGCCTGGGATGTCGCGGTCATGCAGCCCGTTCTGGCCAAACGGCTCATGAAGATCGTGCGCGACTCCGACATGCTAGGGCGACTCGACGACGAGACCTTCGGTATTCTGGTCTCGGAGCAGACCGAGGTCGAGGACATTCGATTCATCGCCAAGTGCATCGGGCGGCGGGCCGACTCCGTTTTCTCGGGACCCGTCGTCATCAAGAGTAAGCCGCACTACCTGAAAGTAGCCATCGGGGTCAGTATTTTCCCCGACGACGCACCAACCGCCGGGCTAGTTCTAGCTCATTCGGAAACCGCGCTCGCCGAAGCGCGACTCACCAGCCAAGTAGGCCTCAATTTCTACAGCGAGCGGTTGTGATCGAAACAATCTTAAGATGAAGAGAGGATGAGAAAACCTTCGAAATTCCCTCATCTTATTTCAACTCGTCACTCATCTGCTTCGCCTAGACTTCCAAGCGACAAAAAAGATCCGGAGGACGACCTGATGAGCCATCTTTATCCCCGCACCAAAGAATTTCTCAAGACCGACTACGCTAGCCGCGAAGAGCTCTTTCAAGAGCTAGCCAATGGACAAGCTCCCAAAACCATGATGATCACCTGCTCGGATTCACGCATCAATCCGGCGTTGGTCACCCAGACCGAGCCGGGAGAGCTATTCCTGGTGCGCAATGCCGGCAACCTGGTCGCCCCTTATGATCACGGCAACGGAGAAACCTCCGGAGAGTGGGCCACCATTGAATACGCTATCAGCGTCCTCGGAGTGAAAGAGATCATCATCTGCGGACATTCCGACTGCGGCGCCATCAAAGCCGTCAAAAGCGGCGAGCCCACCGGACTTAAGGCCGTCGACGCATGGTTGCAGCACGCGGCTCGTCCCGACGGTGGCGATCTCGAGAATCTCATCTCGCGCAACGTCAGCGTCCAGTTGGAGAATCTGTTGACCCACCCGATCGTGGAAGAAGCTGTACGCGAGGGACATCTCGAGCTCTATGGATGGGTCTATCATATCGGTTCCGGGAAGGTCGCTCGAGTAACCTCTCCCCAGATGACGACCGCCTAGAACCTTAGACTCCTCTAACCAATCGTCAAGTGACCGGGGACCCCTCCGGTCACTCTTTTTATGCTCTCGTCCATTGGGGCCAGGCGTCGACGGAAAAGAAGACGAAGAGGCCGGCATGGAGCCCACCAACCGGATAGAACAGTATCTCGACTTCATGCTTTACATAATGCGCGCCGACGGCGTCATCGATCGCGAGGAGAAACGCCATCTTCTCTCCATGATGGTGGACGGGATGAAGCTGCATCCCGACATCGTGGCCAAATACCGGAACGCCCTAGAAGAGTCGGAATGGTCCATCGTCACCGACGCCCAGCTCCGCGCCGTGAGTCAGGGCCTGGATCCCAGTTCACTGGCGCACCTGGTGCGAGACGCCTACAGCATGGCCGCCACCGACGGAGAGATCCACGAAGCTGAGCTCGACGTTTTACGACGCTTCCTGGCCGTTGCGGGGATTCCGAGCGAACGCTTCCCCGAGATCGAGCAATGGGCCCACCAGTCTCTAGCCTTAGCCCACCGCGGAACGCTGCTACTCCAGACTTCGACCTAATCGTCGAGCCAGCGTACGGACTGGACCGTCCAGCCGCGCCCGTCAGAGGTGGACTGAACGTGCTCGGCCGAGGACCATCCTCCCCCTGGATGTCCGCCGACCGGATTGCCGTACTGGTCGACCACCACGGTGGGACCTGGCGACCCACCGCCGGGTCTTGAGGAGAAGCCGCGGAAGGCTTGAAACAGCGGGTTTCGCGCGGCCTGGGCCACCTGGGCCTGGGCGACTTCCGCCCAGCTGAGCATATAGATCATGGCGGCGATCAAGAGCAGGCTGAAACTTCCGGCGTAGAGCGCTAACAGCGCCATTCCTAAAGTCGCCCAGCGGGCGATCTTGGCCGACAGCTGGGTAGCTCTTAAAAACCCCATCTTAGGGGTCAAGGCGGCCCGTAGCATCCGCCCGCCGTCCATCGGCAACGCCGGAATCAAGTTGAAGAGGAGCAGTGTCACGTTCACGCCCACAAACCAGCGGGTCAAAATTCCCGCAATCGCGGCGTTGGGTCCCAGAGTCTGCCAGGGAACTCCCAGCAGAGCCAGATAGGCCAGCGCTCCCAAAACGACGTTGACAGCGGGTCCGGCGGCGGCGATGACAAACTCTTGCCATGCCGTCTTCGGAGCTCCTAGTCCTCGAGCGATGCCGCCCAGCGGAGTGAGCAAGATATCGTGAGCCCGCAGTCCGTAACGCCGGTAAGCGGCCATATGTCCTAATTCATGCAGCAACACCACTCCGAACACCATCACACCGAGAGCTAAATTCAGAGCGGCCATCGTGGCCCCGCCGCTGAGCGCGCCGCTGATCACGTAAAACGCGGCCAAGAGCAGCATAGTGCCGTGCAGCTTGACCTCGATGCCGAATATCTTACCGAGTCGCCATAGTTTCCACATAGGTAACCTCTTCTTTCCATAGAAGAGTCTAAAGGAAACATTGTTTCGTTACGCTGAAGCCGTGTGAGAGTTCCGTTAACGTCAGACCTCGAGAGCGTCGTGGCGGCCGGACAATATATCCATCATGGTCTCCCAACATTCACGCCGGGCCCGTCCCTGGCGTCCCATCTTTCCCCCCAAAAGAAGACGAAAGCCCGTCTCGGGATGAGAGACCGTCCGTTCGGTGGTCGGCAGGGTGGGCAGCCCCAGGCTCGGACCCAGGTCGTGACCCACTCCCTCGAAGGTTCGATGAACGGTCAGATGGGGACAGTTAGCCATCTTGCGCCGCTGAGCCACCAGTTCGGAAAAAGCCGAGGCCGGCCAGATCTGGTCGTCGGCTCCGGAGAAAAGATAGAGCGGACAATCGATCTTCTCCACCTCGATGCGACCGCGGTCGCGATTGGCCTTATCGGCCACCGCCTCGGCATACATCTTGCGCGTGACCAGAACCCCTTCCGCCTTGGGGGCAAGACTCGAGTGATCCAGAGTGATGTAGTCGAGCTCCTCGCCTAGCGAGAGCGGATTGAAACGAAGCCCGCCGCCGGAAAAAAGAATCACGGCACGGATCCCCTGACTTCTTATGGCAACTTCCAAAGCGCGAGCGGAGGCGCGTCCGGAACCCACGATAAAGCGTGGAAGCCCCGAGGGCGGCTGGTCGGCCTGGACGATCTTGACCCCGTGAGCGGACAAGGCGACCGTCGCTTCCTTTTGATCCTCGTCATCGAAAAGAACGACCTCGACCCAACTCTGAGGCGGGGTCTGTGGTCGGCCCAGGTGACGGGCCAACCGGGCTGACCACAGCTCCTGGTTACCGTCGTAGCAGGCGAAGGTGTACTCCAACGAATGGCCATCGCGAGAAAAATCGTGACCCGGGCCCTCCATGCAGTGCATGGAGTTCAAGGGCGCCTCGGGTGAGATGCCGTAGTAATCGTCTCCGACCGAGGCGGTCTGGTCGGTCCCGAAGGTCCCCTCGGCGCTGACCAGATAACAGTTGGAGCTTTTCCAAAGCCGGTCTTTGCCGTCTTTACAGGAGACCTCCAGACGGATCTCCTGCAGCGGCGTGAGTTCGCTGCCACGAACAATAGGAACGGGGCCGCTCCAGAGATCGCCGTGTTCGGAGTCGACGATGAGCTCGATTCTGCCTGTGGACACTAGGTGGCTCGAGCTGTCAGCCATACGGCCTCCTTAAGCCAATCTTGGCGCTGTTCCAATTGCTCGGCGGTCAACCGCCACTGCCAGTTATCGCTTGCCACCGACGGGGTATTCATTCTCGCCTCTCCTCCCAGTGCCAGGACATCCTGGAACGGCACGATGGCGATTCGCGCCACTGAACGCATGGCCAGACGCACCATCTGGCGTACCGCATCCTCGGTGGAGATCTCCGAATCGAGACCCAGATAGTGACGAAAGAACTTCTGTTCTGAGGCGAACTTCTCGTCCTCATACCAGCCGGCCGTGGTGTCGTTGTCGTGGGTCCCCGTGTAGGCCACGAAGTTCGCACCGTACTGGTGAGGCAAGAACTCGTTGTCGGGGCCCGAGAAGGCGAACTGCAAGACCTTCATGCCGGGCAGCTTGAAATCGTCGCGCAGGGCATGCACGTCGGGAGTGATGTCACCCAGGTCCTCGGCCACCACCGGAAGGTCGGGGAACTCTTTATTCAAAGCCTTGAACAGTTTCTCTCCCGGCGCCTTCTTCCACGCGCCTCCCCGAGCGTTGGTCGCTCCGGCCGGCACGCTCCAGTAGCCAGCGAACCCTCGGAAATGATCGATGCGAACCATATCGTAGAGACGAAGGGCCGAGCGAATTCGGTCTTTCCACCAGGCGAACGCGGTCTTCTCGTGCTTTTCCCAACGGTAGAGCGGATTGCCCCAGAGTTGGCCGTCGGCCGAGAAGTAGTCGGGCGGAACACCGGCCACGGCCTGGGGGTGGCCCTCCTTGTCGAACTGAAAAAGTTCCGGGTTGGCCCAGGCGTCAGCCGAGTCCAGAGCGACGAAAATGGGAATGTCTCCCAGGATGGAAACTCCGGCCTCCTTGGCTTTAACTCGAACCTCCTCCCACTGCCGCGCGAAGAACCACTGGATCACCCGCTGAGCCTCGATCGCCTCGGCGTGCTTTTCCTTGGCCTCACTCAGAGCTTTAGCTTTGCGCAGGCGTAGCGGATCGGGCCAGTCTTGCCACGACTTCTGGAGCTCTTCTTTGAGGGCCATGTATAGGGCGTAGTCGTCCAGCCAATGCGCCTCGGCTTGACAGAACTTAGCGTAAGCCGCCTTCTGCTCCGACGTCGCCCGATCCCCAAAGGCGGCGGCCACGCGATACAAAACCGGCCGGCGCACCTCGTACAGTTGGCAGTAGTCGACTTTGGCCTCATCGGCGGTGATAGCCGCCTCCTCGAGCTCCGATGGGGTGACCAGGCCCTCTTTCTCTAACAGCGCTAGCGAAATAAGATACGGATTCCCGGCATGGGTGGAGAAGCTTTGATACGGGCTATCGCCATACCCCGTCGGCCCCAGCGGCAAGACCTGCCAGATCGACTGATGGTGATAGCGGCAAAAACTCAAGAATGTGTCGATAGAGTTATCCAAGACTCCACCACCGGTGGCTCCCGGCAAAGAGAGAGGATGTAGCAGAATACCCGAGCGTCGTTTCATAGCGTCCCCCTTGAACGCGCGATGTCCGGATCCTTTGGTCTAAGTGGGAAGTAGCCAGGGATAGTCTTCGGTGTTTCGCGAGGCCCAGACCATCTCCAGCCACTCCTTGGTCCGGGCGATGTAGGGGTCACCCATCCTCAAGGAGTCCTCCTCCAGCAGTCCCCACTGGCCTTTATAGACCTTCTCCCCATCTTCTTTATGCACGTATCCGCCTTGCCAGGTCCCGGTGATCACGCGGTTACCAGGCGCCATCTGGCCTTTCCAGCTGCCCTGGTAAGGCCTGATCTCCTCACCAACGGTGATCTTTCCGGAGATTGTCCCCTCCAGTTGACCGCTCGCGCGGTCGAGCGTCCCGGTGAAAGAGAAATCTTCCTGGTAAGAGTCGCCGTCATAGCGATGATAACCCTCGACCTCCTCGCCGCGAAGAATATAGCGCAGCCGTCCCACGCAGCGGTCCAGATTCTCGTTGAGAGTGCCGCAATAAAAAACGGACTGTTCGGGGTCCTGGGGTAGCGCTAGGGGAGGGCTCAATTTGGCTAGAGGCAGAAAGTTACGGGGCAGGTCCAGGACCATGAAGGAGAGATTGCGGAGCCGCTCGAGCTTGATCTTCTCCTGGGCCGTCAAAACCGTGACAAATAGGATGTCGTCCATCGGCGCCATCTCGAATCGATAAGGGGTGTCCCAGATCAGCTGATTGAGTTGCAGCAGGATTCGAAAGTCGAACATCCCGTCCCAGGTATCCACCTTCAACTCTTTCTTTTTCCCGTCGAGAAGAAAGCGGATTCGAATAGGCCCCTTGGAAGAATCCCAACTCTCCGTGATCTCCGTAGGCCTAAGTGTCCCTCGGCTGATCCGAGCCAGCGCCGTGATGGTGGCGACGTAAGCATCGAGTCCCGGGCCCAGCCCCGCTCCGAAGTTCATGCTCTCGTAGAGAGTACGCATCGGATCAAAAGAGAGAAAGAAGAGATCGAATTCCGGAGTCTCCAGATCGGCTTCGTTTAACTCCTGATCCTCTTGCTGCGCCTCGAAGTGAGGGAGAAGCTTGTCCACCAGGTCTTCCGGCGTACCCTTGACCTGCTTGAAAAAGCCAAGCGGTAGATAAAACTCCACCGCCTCGCACAGCCAGTCTTCCAGCAAGTCCGTCGTGACCACGCGGTTTGCTTTCGTCTCCGTCTGAAAAGGAACCTCCGGCCTTACCGCCTCTCGAATTTTTCGATCATGCCCCCGGGTATCGAGAATGTTGGACAGGAATCCAGAATTTTGATCATTTTGGGTAAAAAAGGCGCGAGCCTCGAGAGCTCGAGGCTCGCGCTGACCGGTTATGCTGAAACCAGCTCACCTTGGGACATCGTCCGATACTGGGTCACCACAGCTTCCTGAGCTCGCAAGCGCAAGCCCGGGTCGATGATGGAGACCTGGGGGAACCACTTCTCCATAGCCTCACTCTTGCGAGAGGGCCAGGAGAGGAAGTAACCCTTGGCGTTCTGGTAGAGCATAGCCCTAACCATGATCGGGCCGAAGTGGACATCGGCCGCCGCCAAGGCACCACCTTCCGAAGAGAAGGCAGTCAGTCGGGTCACAGTAGGAGAGAGGTCATAGTTCATTGGGAGTTTTCTCCGCTTTTTTAGTGAGAAGCGCCTTTGGCTTCTGAACTCAGGATAGAGCGCGTTTGTTAACCAGTTCGGGCCAACTTGTGACCGAAAAGTAAAAGAAGTTTGAAATATTTATTAACACCGCCCGATCGACCAGGGGAGCCGTCGAGTCCCCAGAAGTGCATTCAATCATGCAAAGCTTGACCAGCCGACCGATCCTCGCTGTGGTGGGCCATCTGCTCGAGGCCGATGATCCCGAGCTTCGCACTTTAGAACTAGCCCAACGCCGATTTTCTCGCGAGGCCAACCGTAGAGACCTGCCCGAGGAGACGGTGATCGCAGCCCTGGTGTGGCTGGCCGGCACGCGCCTTCAGATGCACAATATCAAAGGGACGCTGCACACCCTGGGCCACCTGCGAGCTCGTTCCCGTGGCCACTTCGCCAACTATGAAACCCTGGCTAGTTTTTTGGAAATTCGACTGCAACTAGCTCTGCGAGAGTACGACAAAGCCGAGGCGGGTCTAGCCCGAATGGTCATTCCCGATAACGAGGAGCGATTTCTCGCCCGTGCCACCGCGTTAAAGCTCTCCTGTCAGGGAAAGATCTTCTCGGCTCGCGGTCAACTCGAGGAAGCCCAGACCGCCTTCGAGGAGTCTATCGCAGCCCTCCGGGTCGGTCCGGCCCAGGTCGAGGACATCGCCATCACCGTGGAGGTTTGCAACGAACAGGGAGGCCTGGCCTACCGCAACGGTCAAAACGAAGACGGCGAGAAAGCCTACCGCCAGGCCGAGACCCTGGCTTCCCATATCGGATTCCGCCTGGCCCTAGCTCAGACGTTGCGAGGCCGAGGCGCCTTGGCCGACTCTCTGGGCCAACACGGGGAAGCCATCGAGTTGCTCAAACAGGCTCGTGACATCTTCACCGAAGTCGAGTCCTCCGTCGGCGTCTTGCGCACCAGCATCTCGCTCGGTCGCGCCTCCTACGCCCTGGGCTCCTACCGCCAAGCGCTTCTCTACTTCGAGGAAGCTAAAATTCAATGCGGACAGGGCCGCTATCCCAATGAGGAGGCGGAGATCAATGCCCGCATCGGCGACATCATGTTGGCGGAGGGACGCTACGAAAAAGCCGCCGAGTTTTATGAACGCGACCTTCAGATCGTCAGCCTGCAAGGCACCGAGCGCGCCCGAGCCCATGCACTGCACAACGTCGGCCGGATCCAACGCCTCCTGGGCAACTTCCTGCGAGCGGAGGGCTGCCTGCAAGAGTCCTTCGAAGCCTTCCGCAAACTCGGCGACCGGCGCAGTCTTGGGCGTACTCTAGGGCAGATCGTCTACGTCAACCTCGAACAAGACAAGGTCAAGAAAGCCCGCCAAGCGGTGGATATCCTGGCCGAGGTGATCGCCCCCTTACGCAGTGAAACCGAGCAAGCCATCCACGCCATGCTCGAAGGCCTGGTCCTGCGCCACGAAGGCGAAGCCATGAAGGCCAAAAACCTGTTGGAGCGCAGCCTGCGCATCTTCTCTTCCGAGCCCGGCTTTTATACCGTCACCTGTCGGCTCGAATTAGCTCTGGCTCACCAACAGCTAGGTAACAACGAGCCGGCCGTGCAAGCGCTCAAGCAGACGGTGAAGGAATCCCGCGAGCTTCGTATCCACGACTTGGAACAAAAAGCCCTAGCCGTGCTCAAAACCATGGATCGAGTGGAATGGGGGCGTCTGCTTCACAGCGCGACCCAGGCTCGCACCGATGGTTTCTTGGAAGCTGAGCGCGCCTTCATCACCGTCCTTCAGGTGGAACTCCGAGAGCTCGAGCGCTACTTTGGCCTGGGCTTGGCCGAATTTCAGAATGTCATCAACGAAATCTTGCAGGGAATCGAGGTCGACGTCCTCGACGGCGAATCGGTGATGGGCCGGATCGGTGGCGGCAGCGTTCAGATTCTCTTTGGGCTGCAGGACAGTTCCGAGCCCAGGAAAGCCTACGACGCGGCTAAGCGACTGTTCAAGGTCCTCCACGACAAGCATTCGTCGCTACTCGACGAGGCCAAACTGGGAGTCTCCGTGGGCCTGTGTGTGGGAGAGGCCTGCAAGGGCACCTTCGGTCCGGTGGAACGTCGCGAGTTCGACGTTTACGGAGCACCGGTGGAACGAGCTCGGGCACTGACCTGCCTTGCCGGAAGCGGAGAGATCCTGCTCGACGAAGCGAGTTATCGCGGGCTGGAAGAAGAGTTGGCCGGTCAGGCCGAGGAGTGCGAGTTCAACTGGCGTGGGCGTTCACTCCAGGCTTGGCGGGTCCGGCCGAAGAAGCCCGAGGTCTTCCGCGGCTCCCTGGGAGCTCCCCTCACTTCTCCAGAGTGATCACAACCGTCTCCGGTATTCCCTGTCGCAGTATCTCCAGTCGGATGTTCAGATCGTTTCGCAGCACTCGGTAGATGGAGCTCAAACCTTCCGGTCCCGTGCAGGGAACTCCGTTGACCGAAGTGACCACGTCTCTGTCCTGAAGGCCGAGTCGAGCCAAAGGGAAGCGAGGGTCTTTGATCCGCACCTGATAACCTAGAGTCTCTCCGCCCTCGACGAACGGCCGAAGGCTGCCTTGAGCCTGAGCCTCAGGATGTTTGCCGTCGAGAAAGTCCCGCACCTCTGAGCGCGTTCGTATCGGTTCCACCGCCATCGGCTCCCCTCTGGGAGACATCACGGGCTGAGCGGCGACAGTGGAAGGGCCGGGAACCTCAAGCGTCGTGGGAACGAGAAACTCCAAGCCCCGTACCTCCTCTCCACGTCGCAAGACCGCCGAATGATAGGAAACCTTCACCAACTCCCACCCGGCGACGGTTTGACCGGTAGAGAAAACCTCCGGCGGCTGGCCGGCCAGGCCGACCAGGGCGATCCCTCGGCCCCGCTCGTCGGCCATGGTGGCAGCCAGTACAAATTCGACCTCCGCCGGCTGTCTGGGACTAGAACTCGCACTCAATGAGTCGCTCGAAACGGGAGCCGAATCGCCACGTGACGTCCCAAAAAGCTTTGTCATGGCGCCGGTGCTCAGCGTTGAAGAGGAGTCTGAGACCGGGGAGACTTCCTTCAACGGCAGCGGCGGGCTAGCCAGACGGCACTCCGCGGTAGCGCAGGAAGCATCGGCGGCGTAAAAGGCGACAGCGACTACCAGAAACCAGCCGAACGCCTCGGAGAACTTGGACCCAAAACTCATCGCGTGTTAAACTCAAAGACCCGAGAAAAGTCTCTCTCTTTGTCTATGTACGCTCTCATGGGAGTGCTATACTCAAGCCCGATGGAGCTAAAGACACCGGGGGACGGCCGGCTAGATTGTCGTCTGCTAGCCGATTATGGTGAGATAAGCTTCCTAGGGGATTCCCCTGGCGGCTCTCGTTGGCGCGGGCAAGGCAAGCACTCCAACCTGGTCATCCATCTCCTCCCTTCCCCCTCCGAGGCCTGGTTCGACCGCTGTCGAACACTCCAATCCGCGAATTGGCCGGTCTTTCCTCGAATCGAGGAGTGCCGGCGAATCGAAGAGCTCGGAGTGGTCACTGAAGAGTACCTTCAAGGAGCACCCTGGCCGGAACTGGAACTTTCCCCCGCGCGTACCCGTGAACTTGGAGCGGAACTCTTTGACGCCCTGGGGCTTCTGCACCAAGCCGGCTTCACCAGCGGACCGCTGGACCCCGACCAGGTTCTTCTCGACCGCTCCCAACGGCTTCGCCTGCTGTCCCTGGTCAACCACGATCCGGTCAGAGATCCTCTCGACCCCGTCCGTCGCGACCTCGACTCAGCCATCGATCTTCTCACCGCCTTACCCTCGAGTGAGCGGGCCGAACTCAAAGACTTGGAAAGCGCGAGCGAAGTTTCCCGAGCCCTGCGTGGCCAAACCCACCGCTACGAGTACGCCGAGCCGCCCTTTGTCGGACGACAAACCGCCTGTCGACAGCTAGATCAGGCCCTGGGACAGCGCCATCTGCTGACCTTGGAGGCTCCGGCGGGAGGTGGAAAGACTCGCCTGTTACGCGAGTGGTCTCGCCAGAGCGGCGCTCGCGTTCTGTGGGCTAAAGCCGAACGGCAGGTCGCACCGAGCCCCTTCTCCATGTTCTTAGGTCCCATAAAAAGCCTGGAAGAAGAGCTGGGCCAACGTCCCGATCTGGTGACCACGCTGGTCCACTCCCTGGGGGTGGAGATCCCACTTTTGGACAACCTGCGAGGGCGACGCCAGAAAACGTCGGGACTTGAATACGGAACGCTAGTGATGCTGGGACTGACCCTTGCCGTCTTCGGCAAAGACCGTCCCACCGTCTTAGTTCTAGACGACTGCCAATGGGCCGACCCGTTGACCTTACGCTTTCTCGAATACTGGGCCGAGCATGGCGAGTCCATGCTGGTGGTGGCGTCCTTCCGAGGAGAGGAAGTGGGAACCGGGGAAAGCCTACGCCAACTGCCTGCCGACAAGGTGGTGCTGGACCCCCTCAAACCGGACCAAGCCGAGCAGCTCCTTTTGAGTTGTCACCCCAGCGCGTCCACCACCTTGTGCGAGCGGGCGGTCAAAGCGGCCGAGGGAAATCCTTTTTCCCTGCTTTGTCACCTGCGTACCGGAATGCTGCCTGGCGAACTCTCCGTCGATCGTCTGGCCAAGGTTTCGCCGGACCTCCGCGCGGCGCTCGAGATCGCCTCGGTGTTGGGCCGGCAGTTCTCGCTACGCACGGTGGAGGGATGCCTTCGTCGCTCGGTGGATCTGTCCCAGGCCTTCGAGGACGGTTTTCTACGCCTGTCCGGAGAGAATCCGGTCTTCTCTCACGATCGAGTTCGAGACCTCATCCTGGCCAGCCTTCACGCCGACCATCTGAGCGCCCTCCACCTTCAGGTGGCTCGCTACCTGGCTTCTCAGGACCCACCCAACGCCTTCGAGGTTGCCTACCATTTCCAAGCCGCCGGAGCGGTTCAAGAAGGATTCGATTTCGCCCGTCATGCTGCCGTCGAAGCTCGGGAGTCCCATGCCCTCACGGTCGCGATTTTTTATCTGCGGGCGGCTCTTTCCGGCGCTTCGCGACAAAGCCGAGAGGAGCTTCAGTATCTTTGGAGCGAGCTGGGAGACTGCTATCGACTGACCGGTCATTACGAGGAAGCCCTCGAGGCTCTCGACCGTTCTTTGCGACTGAGCCGCGACGATGAAACTAGAGCTCGCCTTCAACTGAGCCTGGGCGATGTTCACTTTAAGCAAGGAGAGCTAGAAAAGGCACGAGATGCCTTGATCGCCGGACTACGAATTCTGGGAGAAAACCCACATAGGCCGCTACTTTTGGACTTTCTCTGGCAGGCCGCTATCTGTTGTCTGCACTCCTACTTCCCCACGAGGCATCGACCGGATCAGCCGGAAGCTTCGGGAGCGCTCGAACTTTTGCGGGCGGATTTCTACAATCGACTGGCCTACACGGAGTGGTTTCTCTCCGGACCCATCCCCTCCATCAGAGCCCACCTGCGTGAACTCAATCTAGCCGAGCGGTTCACTCCCACTCGAACCCTAGCTCGCGCGCGGGCCAGCCACGCCATCGCCATGGGCTCTTTCCCTTTCTGGAATCGAGCTTTGCGCTTCGGCGCCTCGGCTATTTCCACCGCCCGCGAGCTCAGCGACGACTGGGCGGAGGGACAGGCCTGTCACTTTCACGGAGCGACCCTTCTGGGCGCAACCCGTTTCGACGAGTCTCGCGAGACTCTGGAACACGCCCGGAGAAAGCTGGGTCTGACCGGGGACCGGTGGGAGGAAAACGGCGCCCGCTATCACCTGGGCCTGGTCTATCTGAGACAAGGAGAGATGGAAAAAGCTAAGGCGATGGCCCGCGCCACCCACGAGATCGGAGTCGCCATCAATGACCGTCTGGCCGCCGGCGACAACCTCTTCACCTGGGCCCGCGCCTCCTACGGCCAAGTTCCCCATCACATCTTGGAACTCGAGAAGTCTCACTCATGTCCTGACATCCAACGCGCCGCCGAGCTTTTGGGAGCCGAAGCGTTAGGCTGTTTGCGCGAGCGACGCTATATGGAGGCCGAGCGGCTCCTGCGAGACGCCATCGAGATCTACCGACGCCGGCGAGCCTCCACCCCTTATTCCGCCCCTCTCCACAGCTGGCTTGCCACCGCCGTGCGCCTGGTCGCGACCCACAGCGAGGGGCGCGAGCGACGCGCGGCGCTCGCTAGGGCGCGCCGCTCCTCAAAAGTCTCCCTTCGAGTGGCCGGAAGATATCGAGAAAACCTGGCCCACGCCCTGCGCGAGGAGGCCTTACTGCTACGGCTCCAAAGAAAAGATCGGGCCGCCTCGGCACGCCTGAGGGAGTCGCTCGCCGTGGCGGAGCGGTTGGACATGAAAGAAGAGCTAGCACTGGGCCGCGCGGTGACGGCCCGTTGGGAAGGAGCCTCGCCGATGGAAGACGGCTACGGATGGCTCTTAGACGGACCGCCGCCGGAATAGAATCTTCATCTACCGGCCTTCGGCCACGAAACTCTTTCGGAAGCCGGATGGCCTGGCTTCTTCCTGTCCAAAAATTTTGGCGATTTTCGATCCCATGATACCTATTACTGGTATACCTATCTCCTAAAGAGAGTCTGGCCTCGGCGCGCTCACTCCTCTGTTTCGGCTCGGACAGCATCCACAATGACAGCCAGGAGTGCCCTCTGATGAGCGGCCGAAGGCTGAGCTCGCGACAGGTAGACCGTGGCATAAATCTCGCTGATGGCCGAAATGGTCTCCATGAGAATTTGGAATCGCTGGGCTTGGTTCTTTTCGATTTCCGCCCACATCTCAGCATAGATCTTGGAGACGGCGTCCCTCCTCGAGACATCGGAGGCGACCATCTCGGCTTGTTTTTTCGCCACTTCCCCAGCCAGACGCTGGGCTCCCAAATGCTGCTCTGACTGAGATCCCAACTCCACGCGAGAAACTCGCCGACTTTCCTTCTCGGTCGCAAGGTTGGCGCTGAAAGAGAACACAGCCTTGGTATCGCCGTCGGAGGCGCTCGGTACGAACGTCTCCGTCTTGCCAACCTCGGAGTCTAGGGACGTCCGAACTTTATTGGTCGATTGGCCAAGCGTGGCGACGTTGAAGAGGCCTGCACTCTGGACCTCGTTGGTGAGAGCTCTATACTGCTGAATCTGAGTGTTGATATTCATCGTGCTTAGCTCTGAGCTCCCGGTCTCCAATCCTGAGCCCAGTCCATAAGGCGGTCGTAGGTTTGGGCGTCCCGCTCCAGGGTGCTGTCGTCACTGTCACCGGCGGCGCTGGCGATCACCTGCTCTTCCCCGTTACGGTCGATCCCAGTGATCACTGTACGTCCCTGGGCGTCAGTGGACTGACGGACGCTGCGAAAGCCACTCATCTCCTCGGCCCCTTCGATCGAGCTCGGGTTGCCGAACCAACGGCGCGCGATACTCTCGGCGTGACCATCGCGACGGGCTTCGGAGAAGTCGACGTTGACCACCACACCGGGTTGCCCGCTGGAGTCGGGATTGACAATGGAAACGCCGTTCTCGGTGCGGCGGACGATGAGGTTTCCGTTTCCGTCTCGATCGGTCCACTGGGTGGAGGTGCCGTTCCTGCTGACGAAGCTGCGCTCTTCTGTGATAGATGAGCCGTTGCGATTCTGAGCCAGGGTGGTGATTTCAGCACCGGCGGTCTCCTCCGTGCTCTCGAGTGTTCGGTTGGTGGAGTCGATACGTCCGCCGGTGCCCACCTCGGTACGAGTGCTGGTCCCGGCGTTGGGATTGTGGGGGTTGACATGATTGATTTCCAGCGCGCTGGAGCCGTCACTCCCGCGAGTCATAGCCGACTCGGTATTCACGCCCGACTTGCTGTTGATGACACCGGCTACCGCGCTCTCACCGGGCGGCAGGTCACGGCTCGACACGCTTTCGGTGTTGGCTCGGCTGGGGATTCGCAAGCTCTGGCCCTCGGCGAGCAGATTGGGGTTGCGCAAGTTGTTGGCCTGAGCCACCCGGTCGATCAGGGTTTGGCCGTTCTCTCCGCGCTGGTAGATCTCGCCGAGCGAGTAGCCTTGATTGCGCAAGATGGCCTCGACGCTATCGTTTCGCCCATTTCGCCAGGCGTCGACCCTGATGGTGGTGGAGCCATCGGAGACCCCCGCATAAGGGTTGGGACGCGACTCGCTCGCTTCCCGCGAGAGGCTCACCTGGTCGCGGGACTCGGAGCGGCGTGGTGCGCGAACGTTGGCCTGGCTCGCGTTGTTGTCGGGGTTTACGGCACGCTGGGCGGCCTGAAGACCGATGTTGACAACTTGGCTGGCGATGAGATGGTTGCGAATCTGGTTGCTGGTCCAAAATTGCAACACTCGCTGGCAAGCGTCGATCCGGTGGGAAGCGGACCAGAAACTCAACACGTGGTCTTGCCCAGAGTTCGCAGCGCGTTCCACATCTCTGGCTACTTTTCCAGAGAGCCCGTCTCGAGTCTTTCGGCCCAAGTCACCAGGCCCCTAAGGATGTGGTCAGCTTCCCCGGCACAGCTCCAAGCTTCCTCCAGCTTCCCTCGATGGGTCAAGCGGAAAGCTTCCTGCCAGGTATCCAACGCCTCCAGCAGGTAGCGATGACCCACCACCGAGGCGGGAGAGCACTCACGCATAGTCATCGGTCTCACCACGTACTGGTCTCGCAGAGCGAAGAGCTCCTCCTCCAAAGTGGCGAGGCCGCGTGCGGCCTCGGAGCGCTCCTCCCATCCCTGGGAGAGAGCCACCAGGTCCAGGCAGCTGCGGAACCTGGCCAAACGATCGGTGTCTCCAGTCCCCGCTTCGGGGAGTTCCTCGAGCAATCCCTCGAACAAGTCTAACGCCTCGGGGTAGCGGCCCATGGCGGGCGGCAACAACTCTGCGAAGTCGTCCGGCCAGCCGGCGATGGCGTCGCGGTCGGGGCTGTCTATAGCCAATTGGTCCAGAACCTCCTCCTGAAGCTCCTGGCCGCCAACGCTTGTCTGCTGAGAGCAAGACCTGAGCAACACCTCTAAAAAGGTACGTAGATCATCGTCACTCGCCTCGCGCAGGTCGGTCACCATCAGATAAAGCAAGAGCTGGCCAAGCATCACCCTTTTCCTCCTTCCTCAGGTTCTGTGGCCACTGGCTTGCGAACGAGGAGCTCGCCCACACCGTCTAGCTCCAACAGCGTCAGGGGTTGTCCCAATCCCGGTAAACTTATATCGACCTGTTTTCCCGTCACGGCCAATTTGCCCAAAGCCAGAGCAACATCTCCGGTGACCAACGTTAGATCGTCGTCAAGAAGCGCTTCCAGGCGATCGGACAATCCGGAAATCTCCCCCCGGATCGCCAAGTTCTGGCACTTATCGTCGCCTAGAATCTCGAGCACTGCCTCGCCCGTGTGCACGCAGATTCCGCACGACAGCGGTGGTAACTCGCGCTCTTGGAAGGCCATGTTCAGGTCCTCCAGCCTTGCTCTCATGTCCACCGCGCAACTGGCCGCCCTAATGGTGTGGTCATTTTCCCCGATGAAGAGAACGCGCAGCGAGTCGGCCGAGGCTCGCTCGATAGTGCCGCCCCACCGCCCCACCACTTCAGCGATAGCGGACAGATAGAGTTTGAGCATGTCCACTACCTGCTCGGAGGACAGCCCTTCTAGCCGGGTCGCCGAGGGGCGCAGGTTGGCGATCAGTAGAGTGACCGGGCTCCACTCTCCCGGGTTGTGAGGAATCTCTTCCCGGGGAGAGCGGCTCAACTCCGCCTCGGCGACGCGGGCTAGCTGGTAAAACAGCTCCAGATGCTGAGAGTCCACCTCGGTTCGAGGCTGGAAGTCCAGGGCGCACAGCGTACCGACGCGCTGTCCCTCTACAGAAAGCGGAAAGCCCGCGTAGAACTGAATCCGGGGCCCGCCGGCCACGTAGGGGCTATGGGCGAATAGCGGATCAGAGCTGGCGTCCAGAACCACGGTGGGGCGGCTCCGCCGAATGGCATAGTCGCAAAAAGTGCCCTCGCGCGGCGTCTCGGTGACCTCGCCCATACCGTGGGTCGCCTTGAACCATTGGCGCTGACCGTCCAGCAGGGCGATGTAGGCGGCAGGTGTTTGTAGTAGCTCGCTGGCTAGCCGACAGAGGCGGTCAAAGCGAGCCTCCGGATGGGTGTCCAGCAAACCCAGAGCTCTCACCGCCTGTAAACGCGCCTGGTCATCGGCGGGGTAAAGGGGGACTTGAAAGCTCAAGATCCGATCTCCTCATTGGTGATGTCTTCCGAGATGCTACCGAGCACCACGTCTGCCACCCCGTTGCCAGTGCCGGGTACGACACGGCCCAAGGTGTCTTGTACCCTACCGTTAACCCGGGCTACGTCGTCTAGCACTCCCGCCGTGGTCCGCGCCCCCATTCTCCCGGCTAGTCGACCAGCAGCTCCCGTTCCGCCCGTTCCCAGGACGCTGAAGACATCGAATGCCCCTCGTGCCAATTGGCCCACAGTGCCGTGATCCTCGCCAGTCCTTCGGTACTGCTCCGCAATGCCGTCGACTATAGCGCTAATCGGTGCGCCTCCTCGCGAGAACGATTCAGAAAGACCGCGCCCTTCGGCCAGGGAGAGGCCCGTTTCGATGGTAGGGCTGAAGGCGAGTTCCCCCAAACCGCGAACCGTGGAGATGGGGTTGGCCAGGACCGTTCCTACCGTCTCGAAGGCGCCGCCCAGCCCATCACCGAGCCCGCCAAAGAGGTTCTCGGCTTGGCGGCCCATTTCACGGCTGGGCTGAACCAAGGGTTCGAGCAAACTCGAGGCCGTATCCGCGGCGCTTCGCAAGCGTTGGGCGGCTTCCGGAGCGCCCATCATCTCCAGGCCACGAGCTCCCAACCGAGCCAATCCGGTAGCCCCGTCCGCGCCCATGGCGGGAGCCGAGACGACCGTCCCCACGACATCCCCAACGAAGTCACCAAAGCCTTGAACAAGGCGACTAGCTCCCTGACCAGCACTCTGGATCCAACCGCTCGGGTCGCCCAAGGCATCGTTGGCGTTGGTCGACCACTGATCGATCATCCGATTGGTCTGCCGGTAAGCTTCCCGCCCGACCCCGATGACATCACGGGCGCTGGGGCTGGAGACCTCGCGCGACAGCTCTGTCCGCTCGCCGGGTTGCGCGATTGCCGGCTGTCCCACGGGGGTGCCCGCTGACAGTGGGCCCGTAGTTTCCCAGCGGGGGGGTTGCGCGCCAGTCGTTCCACCGCTGCTCGATGCTCCAAAGCCCCGGGCGTTGACCCCGCCCCCGCCGTCTCGCGACTCCTGACTAGCCACAGGCCGGCGGCTCCGTATGGAGTTCTGACCGGTCACCTGGTTCCAAAAGGAGACGCCGCGCCGGCATCCCACTGTGTTTTGAGCGGACATTACGTGTTCCACCTTCCTGGATTTATTGAAAGAAGTGTAACCCGGAACCTCCACCGAAAGGTCGATTTCTCGGAAGAGATGTTGCGGGATTGTAACCTCACGCCGACTCCCGGCTCCGAAGCTGCTCAGTACAACTGGAAGTCACCCCACCGTCAGTCGGCAGCAATTCGTTGTCGGACGGGACTACTCGGACAACTTGGTCTGGCGGCCGCGGCCTGCAAGTAGCGTTGTCCAGAGTGAACGCAGTAGGTTAGAAGTAGCGGGCAAGATGCTGGTTGTAGACGGAGATCAGGCTGCGACTGTAGTTAGGGTCGGTCGCGTAACCGGCCTGCTTGACCTCCTGTGCCGCCTGCTCGAAGCTCCGGGCTCCCAGAACCCTGCTGTATCGGGGTCGATTCATCAGATTTTTATGCTGCTGAAAGGAGTCCTCGACCGTAGCGTTCTTGGCGAAGCCATCACGGATACTCACATTCTGTCCGCCGTAGACCTCGCGCGTCCTCATGTTCACCGAACCTGAAGTACCACGGCCCTTAATACCGAAAAGGTTGTTGTGGTCGCGAGCCAGTCCGCTCGGTCCTCGAGAACTCGCGATGCCCGATTCCAGAAGGGCTTGAGCGGCGGCCAATTTCGCCATATGAGGCTGTTCGGGATAAGTTCGTTTCGCGGCATCCACCACCTGGCGAATACGCTCGTCGCGGTTCTGCGATAGTGCGGAGATCTGACCGGTACTCGAAGGCGGCGACATGGTGTTGGGACTGTGAGGGCCCACTCCGTTACCGAGGAAATTCCTCAGGCTTGGCGCATCCACGCCGGGCGCCCCTCCGCCAATCCCACCAAAATTGGGATTCATTCCCGCGGCGAACTGTCCGAGCTGTTGCCCACCCCCTTCTCGCAGCAGTTGTTGGATCATCTGGCCAGCCATCAAGCCCATCAGTATCTGCATCATTTGCATCATGAGACTGTTACCGCTGGAGAAATCAAACGGGGCATTCATCGCCTGACCCATCAGTCGCGTCTGAAATGGATTTCCGAAACCTCGATTGCCGAAGTTGTTGCCGCATGGACAGCAGGCCGAGGTCGCATTGTGAGCGATGTAGTTCGTGTAGTTTGCCATTATCTCGTCTCCTGTTTGTCTCGTATCTTCCGGTAACTTTCCTAGCGTCTTTGATGTCTGATTTCGAGATGAGCTCGCTGATTTATCGAAGGACCCCGGGCAGGGATCAACGTGAAACCGGACTCTTCAGAGATGAAGAACTTTTTAGCCATGTCGAGGAAGCCATCGCTCAGCTCATCAGTGAGAATGTCGTCGCCCAACTCCTCGTAGGCCTCACTGGAGAGACAGATGCTTGTCTGCTTCGATGTCTGGAGAGTACCAGGGGCGCTCCTCCGAATCGGTAATGTCACCCCGCGAATATGAACAAGATGTTAATTCTCCGAGCTTGTAACTCTTGATGCCCAAAAGGCTTCGCCTTGGAAGTCTCTTAGCGCTCAAAGGGCCCACGCCTCAGGGAACCACCACAGTGTCCCCAAAGCTCTTCAAGTCCTTCGTCGCATGCCTCCGCCACCGCTGAGCAACGTGTTGTTCCAGGCAACCCCACCGGTACCACCTACACACCCGAAGAGTTGACCGCTCTTGTCGAGACCGCGGTCGATGCGAGTCTTTTCACCATTTCAGACGAGATCTACGCTCAGTTGGTCTACAATGGACAAACCACGCGCAGCTTGCTCTCTTTTCCCGAGGCGATCCGAAAGAAGGCCGTAGTGGTCAACGGCCTTTCCAAGGTGTATTCCATGACGGGATGGCGCGTCGGTTTCACGGTGGCTGAGCCTAAGTATCACTATGAACCTGATGCAATTCGTTGGGAGCTTTTCCTAAAACGGTGATATACTTGAGGTCGTATGGCGAAAGCTCCGCGGATATCCCAACGAGGTGTGTCTCTTCTGATAGAGCTTCTCCTGGAGCGTGAGATTCTAAAAAAACCTCGACGTGATCGCCGAACGCGCCGGCTATGGTTCGGCCGATGCCTTCGGGCGGGCCTTCAGGGAAGCCTACGGGAAGAGTCCGGCGGATTATTCGCGACTGGCAGCCATGCGGGCTTTCCCCTCTCCATCGAGACGCTCGTGCCGATCAAGGAGACGGTCCTGCGCGGCCGCCTTTACGCGCAGCTGCGCTATGTAGGTTCCTACGCCGATATGAAGAGCGCCTATTGGTGGCTGCTCGGCGCGTGGCTGCCGCAGTCCGGCCACGAGCCGGACGATGCGCCGGTATTCGAAGCCTATCTTAACAGCCCGCGACAGGTCGCGCCGACCGAACTCGTCACCGACATCCATCTGCCGTTGAGGGGATCGTGATGAATGGCGATCCGGTGGCACCGGCCCTGCCCGCCGAAGTCGCGGCGGCCTTTGCCGCCTTCCCGGAGCCTGTCGGTCTGCGGCTTCTGGAGGTGCGGAGGCTGATCTTCGCGACAGCGGCGGAAACCGCCGGTGTCGGCCCACTGACCGAAACGCTGAAATGGGGCGAGCCCGCCTACCTCACCGAAGCGACCAGCAGCGGCAGCACGATCCGGCTCGGCCGGCCGAAGTCTCCTGAAGGCGTTGGTGCTGTTCTGTTCAACTGCCGCACCACCCTGGTCGAGACGTTTCGTGCGCAATTCCCCGAGGCATTTTCCTATCAGGGCAACAGGGCGATCCTGCTCGATCCATCCGTTCCGATGCCGGCCGAGCCGCTTGCGATCTGCATTGCGATGGCTCTTACATACCATCGCCGGGGATGCCCAGCTCCTGTGCCAGCTGCCGAACAAGCTCCGCCCGGATGACGGCATCAGAAATGTCCAGGTCGTGTAACTCACCTTCGACATGCGCGTCGAGATGCTGAAGCCCAACGCCCGCAGCTTCCACGCTAAAGGGCGGTTTCTCCCTCAACTTGCTTAGGCTTTAGGGGCGGCTCCAGCGAAGCTTATCGGCGATGCCGAGCTGAAAAGCTAGGCTGCGAGGGCTTTTGCCATCAAGCCCCTCGATGTTGGTAGAGGCTCCGAAATCGATCAGCACCTGGGCGGCCTCGATATGCGAGTTCAAGACGGCATCGTGAAGAGCCGTATAGCCGTTGTAAGGGCCTTGGGCATCAATATTGGCCCCGGCTTTGCACAGCTCTTGAAGAATCTTGGCGTGTCCGAAAAAGCCCGCCTTGTGGGCAGGGGTTGCCTTCATCATCTTGTCCACGATGTTAGGGTCGGCTCCGTGGGCCAGGAGCTGCCGCACGATGTCGGTAAGGCCTGCTCGCGAAGCTACCAAAAGTGGTGTCATTCCATCTTTGCCAACTTCGTTGACATCATAAGAGGGGTTTTCGTCAAGAATCTGGATGGCCTTGGCTAGGTCGGCGTCCCGGACGGCCTGAAGCAGCTTTTGCTCGGCCAGACGCTTTTCGTCACGCTCGCCTTGCTGTTCGATCAGGTCCAAGAGACGAGAATCCTTTTGCCGTGAAGCCCAGTCCGAGACATTGAGGCCCAAGGTGTTACGAAGCTCGGTATTGGCATCGCGACGCAGGAGATACTCGAAGGCCTCGTAGCGTTTGTAGAACGCCGCATCGATAAGCGGAGTGTGCCCATTGACGCCCGACTGGTCATCAATGTAAGCCCCCTTAGAGAGGAGAAGCTCCAAAATTGCGACGCTACCGGACTGCGCCGCCCGGTGAAGCGGCGTCACACCCATCTGAGAGTCGAGCACAAAAACATCAGCCCCCCGTTCCACAAGCAATGAGGCTATATCATCGAGACCACGACCTGCCGCCAACATCAAAAGTGTGGAGCCCTGAGCGCCTCGAAAGTTCACATCCGCCCCATCATCGAGAGCCCGTATCAAAGCCCCCCGATCGTTGCCAAGAACAGCATTGTGAGCAGCGGAGTCATCAGCGATTACCGCTACAGAAAGCAGAAAACAGAGCGACAACCAGCCTGAAAGCAAGCGATGAAACATCTTAAAATCCTTCAGTGAAACTTGCACAGTGGTCCAAGATGACATTCTCGGTACTCCTATCTATTTTCGCGCCGTTTCGGCTTGTCTGTTTTCGATGTCTGGAGAATAGCTCGGAGGTTCTCTCGAAATGTCGATTCGTCAGGAAAAATATTGCAATTTGTAAACTCCTCGAGCAAGAGTGACTATCGCTCGATCCAGGAGATGACTCTGATACGTTCCTCGATGGGGAGAAATTTGGAGAGATCGCGTATCAGCATGGCCGACATCGATTCTTTTCGAGTGGCTGCCTGAACCTGGCTTGAGAGAAAAAGAAAAGCGTTCTCGGTGAAATTTCTTCTGGGCGTCGTCGGTCCCATAATTCTTACGCCTTGGCTCTTCGCGTGCGTCATTTGGCCGTGCTCCGACCTCTTGGTGAAAAAGATAAAAAGATCCGACGAATTCTTCATGGTCAAGAGTCGTGTGAGGGCCGCGGAGTCAGGAACTCTCCAACTCTTGGAGTCAGGGAAAGCGAAGCCTGGGCCCACCGTTAGCGTCAGTGGGAACCGGCTGTTGGGAGAATCAGGTTCAAGCCGCACACTAAACCCGTACTCGTAGTCCGGCTTCTCAGAAGTCACACCGCCCATGGTGGCCACCGATGCTCCAGGCTCTCGTTTCCCAAAATAAAGTGTTTCTCCACTAGCCGGGCTAGCCGTGGGTAGCTCCTCATTCAAAACGTTCACATTATCTAAGCTGATCCCGCGCCCCGCCACCACTGTACCGACCACAGTCAGATCGCGTGCGGAAAGACCGCCTCCAGTATAAAACAGCCCTCGAACCGAACTCCCCTGCCCAGCTCCTCG
>JBBCJA010000045.1:0-1595 GCA_037189585.1 Selenomonadaceae bacterium
CGACCAGCAACTTCACCTGGGACGGTTGGGACCTTATCCGCGAGGAGAAGTCCGGAACCGTCACGGAGACCACCAACTACCTCTGTCCCCACGGGGAGGTCCTGGCCTTCCAGAGGGATGGCGACTGGTTCTATCTTCATGCCGATGCCTTAAGCTCCACCCAACTCGTGACCGATGAGAATGGTGCGGTTGTCGGAAGATACGTCTACGGAGCCTGGGGAGATGAGCTTTACGCCAACGAGTCGATTCCAGGGCTCTTCGAGAACAGGTTCGTCGGCGGTCTCGGCTGTCGGCGCGACTCGGCTACCGGGCTGATCTATATGCGCCATCGTTGGTACGATTGCCAACTTCAGCGGTTTATCAGTAGGGACCCGATTGGATTGGATGGTGGGGCTAATCTGTATGAGTATGCTGAGAGTAGACCGACAAACTTGAACGACGCCTGGGGACTAACCCCAGGAGCACCGGCGCGTCCCGCTCCTCCTGTTCGCCCACCCAGTAATCGTGGTGGAGGTGGAGGCAACGCTCAAACTAGTGGAGTCTATGTCAGTCCAGGTGCGGTGAATGTGCTGATTGTGATTCCTCCATCCGGGCGCACCGGTGGTGGAAACGGCCGACAGCCAGTAAGAGCGCCAAGTTCCACCGGAGCCCCATATCATCCAGGATGGCCTACTGGTGGTCAAAATCGCGGACTGGGTGGTCCAGGAGCGCAAATTGGCCCCCGAACTCCTGGTGTGTACTCACCACTACGGCCGAGAGGTTCTTTTACAGGCACACTTCCTGATGGAAGGACAACGAACGATATTCGTGTGTGGCAAAATGCGTGGGATAACGCCGGAAAAGATCACTGCGACGAGCTATACCAAAAGGCCTTAGATTGTAATCCGGACATGGCAACAGCTAGTAGATTGTTGAAGATGTTGGAACACTGTAAGAAGAACCCCGACGAGTACAAAGATAAGACGAGTTTCTGGTAGGAGGAATTGCAAGGTGAAACTGACGGCATTAGTACTCGATGGTCTTCATCCCGGCATGACAGTAGAGCAGGCTCTTACCAATCCTAAGTGGACCAAAGAGGACGAAAATCTTTTAGCATCACGTGAATACGGGCGGCCTGACATAGGGTTCCCATTTTCATGTGCTAACATAGAAGGCACTCGTATCATGACCATTACGGGAAAGTCTCTATCCTCACTGGACACGGCCCTCTCTGTCGAGGTCGGCCTCGATTGGGCGGAAGTAAGGAGGAGCTTTGGATTGGTCCCGGGCCAACGGGTTGTCTATGACGAAGATGCAAATCTAAGTTTAGTTCTGGCCTACAGTGATGGGTTCTTGCACGCTATTCAGCTAGGGTTTCGAGATAGTTGAGTGTTGCCGACCTCTTGGCTTGGGGGCCAGAGGTTGGCGGGTTGTTCGAATCTCACGAGTCTTGGAGCAGGTGATAAGCTATCAGGAGCCGGCTTTACCTACGACCACGAAGGGCGAAGGACCGACATCGACTACGCCAACGGAGTGACCAGTCACGTCGACTACGACATCATGGGTCGACCTGTCACCCTCGCCACCGCGAAAGAAGTCGAACTGCTCAAGACGCG
>JBBCJA010000046.1:0-132283 GCA_037189585.1 Selenomonadaceae bacterium
AGTCGGATCTCCCTCGGTGAGGCTGAATTTCTCTGGCTCGACGGTAGCGAGCGAAACTATCAGCGATACAGCTTAAAGCGGGAGACTCAATCTTTTCCTGTCCGCAAAGCTGTGGTACGCATTGGAACAGCGGCCCACTGCGAAGTCATGCTTTCCAATCCTGAATTACCTCCAGTGATCGGAGCTATCGACTTCACTACCTCGACTCCGGTTTATCGCCATCTCGATATCTCCGCGCCGGTCCGAGTCGATGGTGGAGAGGCCAGCACCGGCCTCAGCGTGGAGCTTTCATCGGGGTCCACCATCGAGTTGCGCCCCGGTATTCACCTTCGCCTGGAGGCTCGGGAGACATGATTGAAGGGAGCACCGCTATTTTGTTTAAGTTGGTCGGCATCACGGGGGGCCTGATCGCCTTTATTCGGCTTTTTGCTCGGAAGATGCCTCCCGACCCGAACTCGGTGACTCCGGCTCAACTCCCTTCGAACCGGAAATTGGGCGACTACCTCGTTCTCGAAACCATAGGTATCGGCGGGAACGCCACGGTTTATAAGGCTCGTTCGTCTTCGGGAGAGACCGTCTCGGTGAAGGTTCCCCACTTAGAAACCCTGCGCCAGAAGGGCTTCCGCGCTACCTTTGAAGCGGAGGCTCAGGTAGGCGTTAACCTGCTTCACCCGTCGGTGGTCAAAGTGATGGGAACCGGCGAGTATGTCGATAATCAAAAACGAAAGATTCCGTTCTTTATCATGGAGTACCTCGAGGGCGAGGACCTCCATCACCGGTTACGAGAGGTCGGGCGCCTGGAGGCCCTGGAAGCCGCGCAGATCGCTCGTGTCGTGGCCGATGTTCTAGGCTGGGCTCACCATCGGGGGATTCAGCATCGAGATATTTCTCCCAAGAACATCTTCATTACCAAGAATCGACAGATCAAGGTCATGGATTTCGGTATCAGCACAGTTTTCAAACGTGGAGACAAGGTTGGAAAAGCCGGTGGAGCGCTCAACTTCGGGACCCCTCAGTATCTGGCACCCGAACGCACCTCGAGGACCGACTCCGACCGTCGCTCCGATCTCTATTCTCTCGGATGTGTCCTCTACGAGATGCTCACCGGTAAACCGCCTTTCGAGGCCGAGAGTCCTCGAGCAGTTTTGATGCTGCATCGAAAAAAGCCCGTCATGCCGCCGTCGAGTAAAGTGGAGATTCCGCCCCAGTTGGAACAGATCGTGATGAAGTTATTGGAGAAGGACCCGGAGAAGAGATATCAGGAGGCAGGTCAAGTCACGGCGGCCCTGGCTGACCTTCTACCGGCGGTATAACCATGAAGAACATTCTAGGTGGCGACCTTCAACCTTGTTCCTTAGACCCGATGACCGGCTACTTTCGTGACGGCTGCTGTCGGACCGGTTCCGGCGACTACGGAGTTCACGTGGTCTGCGCCGTGATGACCGAGGAGTTCCTGGCTTTCTCCCAAGAGAAGGGAAACGACCTTTCCACACCTCTCCCGGAGTATCACTTTCCTGGTCTTAAAGCGGGCGACCGTTGGTGTCTGTGCGCGCCCCGGTGGCAGGAGGCTTATGAGGCTGGTATGGCGCCGAAGATTGTGGCGCGAGCGACTCACATTTCAGCTTTTGAACATTGTGATGGGAAAGCGATGCGCGAGCACGCCATCGACCTCAGTGCCGACGGGGAGTAACTCCGAAGGCAGCACAATCAAAAAAAGAGCCTCTCCGAGGAGAGGCTCTTTTTTTGGATACGGCGTCGCGTGGCTAGGGAGTCGCAACAGCGGCGGGAGTGGCCACTGCGGACGCGGGGCTCGCGCCGGGTGCCGGGGTTTCCTCAGCCGGGATCTTGAATTCATCTTGCAACTTTTTGCGCTCGCTCTTGGCGGTCTCTTCAAGTTTCTGACCTTCTTCGGCTAGTTTCATGACTTCCCCCTGGATCGTCATCATTTCACCCTGGGCGGCCTGTAGTTCAGGCATCACGGCCTTGGCTTGCTTGGGGTCGGCTTTGAGCTTCTTGGCGCCGTCGGCCATCTTCTTGGCGATGTCGATCATGGCCGGAGTTTTGCCCAGAACGTTGATGGCGATCTCGTACTGCTTGACCGTCGTGTCGTGCAGGGTCTTGCACTTCTCAGGAACGCTGAGGCCCTCGACTTTGGTCTTTTCGGCTTTCATTTTCTCTTCGAATTCGCCGAGCTGTTTTTTGATCGCCTCGGGATCAAAGTCTCCGCTAGCGATCTGCTGTTGCAGTCCGCCCATGGACTTTTGCATCTCCTGGGCGGTCGCTTTCATCGAATCGTTGGAGGCTTTCAGGCCGGCCAGATAGGCTTCGACTTGAGTTTTTTCCTGATTACAGCCGGATAGTAAAACGGCGACCAGGAGCATCGTGGTGGCTAGAATCTTACGCATTTTGGTTCTCCCTTTAGGTTGCAAGCGCGTTCCATGCGCGGTTGAGCTTTCCTCCCGCCGGGAAGGATCGCGATGGGTGAGAATCCAACTAACGGAGGATTGTGAGGTATTCGACCATGAAAAAATTTGCGAGTGTTTGCCTGGCGACTTTGATTTTGACGGCGGGACCCGCCCTGGCCGGCACAGGAGCTCCGGCGACATCATGTCTTGATGGTCACTACTCGTTGCGGGGGCCCATCGTCGACCCGTTTTCTCAGTTTCTCTCTTCCGAGCTCGACTCCGCGAGTTTCGAGCTGAGTCGTTCGTACTCCATCGAACTCAAGCCGTTCCGAGCCGACGACATGAGTCAGTATCAATTCAAGACCGTGGACAATCGAGGCCTGGGGGCGGGATATAGCTCTCCCTATCTTTGGGAAGTTGGCCGAGGACCTGGTCCGGCCATGCCCTCGGGCAGATGGAGCGCGCCGATGGACGGTCGTGCTTACTCACCGATTCCCATGGGTCGTTAAGGTCGAGAGAACCATTTTTGAGTCCTGACCTTGCTGGAAAGTCTCCGACCTTGACACGCTCCCCGGATACCGGTGGAGAGGACGACGGGGTCCCCGTCAACACATACGGGAATTTCGCTCATATCTACGATGGGTTCGGGTCAGAGGATTTCTGTCTAACCTTGTCTACCCACATCGTGGAGCGCTTGGAAAAGTACGGGGTACCCGACGGGGTGGAGATTCTCGATGTGGCATGCGGAACCGGTGTGGTGACCGTGGAGTTGGCTAAGAAGGGCTATGCCATGACGGGTGTCGATCTGTCGCAGGATATGCTCGACCACGCCCGTGAACGGGCCAAAGAGCATGGGGTTTCTCTCAAGCTCAAGCGCGTCGACATGCGCACTTTCACCATGTCTGGGCAGTTTCCGTGCGTTATCTGTACCCACGACGTACTCGACCATCTGTTTGAAGACGAGGAGCTCGATCAGGCATTTGCGCGAGTCGCCGCGACTTTGTTGCCCGACGGTCTCTTTATTTTTGACATGAACTGCTGGGAAGGGATCCGACACCTCGACGGACGCACTATTTTCGTGGAGAATCCGGAGCGCTCCGGAGCCTACTACCTTACCGCGGAAGAGGGGACCCTGGAGACCAATATCGTCGGCTTTTTACGAGTCGAAGGGAATCTCTACGAGCGATTCGCGGAGACACTGTTCCAACGCTGCTATTCCAACGAGGAGATCGAGAGGCGACTGGCCGATGTCGGCCTGGAATTGTTGGAGCGGATCCCTATCCAGCATCTCAAGGGGGACGTTTTCAAACAGATCTGGGTCACCCGAATGCCAGGACTGGATATCCCCGAGCTCTTTTAGCTCCCCTAGTCGCGACCATGTCTCGTTCCGTCTTGATGCTGGCTTACCACTATCCCCCTTTGGGCGGTGTGGCTGTCATGCGAGTGCTCCGGTTTTCTCGCTACCTTCGAGACTACGGATGGGAGCCTATCGTGGTCTGTGTCGACGGCGGGGCCAAGCACGAGCCACGCGATCCCGACCTGATGCGAGAAGTCCCCTCGGGGATCACTATTGAGAGAGTTCCCTGTTTCGAGCCGGACAATTATAGCGATAGCTGGGAGACCCCTCGAGAAAAGGTCGTTCGCAACCTCTTTAAGCTGTTTGACAAGACCCTGTTTCCTGACGATCGCGCCTTCTGGATTAAGCCCGTGGTTCGGCGGATTCAATCTCTGGTAAAAAAACATCGGCCGGCGGTCATCTGGGCTACCGCGCAGCCATGGTCGACTCTGGTCGCTGGGATGCGAGCCAAGCGGGCGACCGGGGTTCCGTTAGTCTTAGACTTTCGTGACGACTGGACGACCTCGAACGCCGATTTTCGGCGAACGAAAAGATTGGAGAAAGAAAGAGCGCTCGAGCAAGAGGCGCTCTCCGCGGCCGACGCCGTGGTTTCGGTGACACCCCAGATCGTCGAGGCTCTCATCGACCGGCGCCCGGCGAACCTTCGTCCCGAGCAGTTCTTTCTTCTTCCGAACGGATTTGATCCGGCGCACTTTCCCGTCGAGCCGGCGACGGAGGCTCAGGTTGACGACCCGTTTGTTCTCCTTCATGCGGGCGGACTCTATGACAAGCGGCCGGTCACGCCACTTTTGGGAATCCTTTCCCGCTGGCTGGAGAATTATCCCGAACGACGGGATCGGATCAAAGTGGTCCTGGCTGGACGCTCCACCGAGGCGGTCCGCGCCGAGATCGCCGGCAGTGGTCTGGCCGACGTCATCGAGACGCCCGGTTTCTTGAGTCACGGGCAAGTCCGGAAAATGATGCGAACGAGCGGAGTCAATCTGTTGATGATCGAGCAAGTGCGCTCCGCGCCATGGCTTTTCACCGGAAAGGCGTTTGAATATCTGGGTGCCCGGCGACCGATTTTCATGTTGGGACCTCAGCCGTCACCTCTGGCGGAGCTGATCTCCGAGAGTGGCTTCGGAGAAGTCGTCGGATACGGCGAGAGCTATCGCGCGGTGGAGGTTTTGGAGCGGTTTTATCAAGAGCGTTGCTCCCCGCTGAAGATCAATGAGACCCATGTCGAGGTATATGATGCTCGAAAGCAAAGTGGGATGTTGGCGAAGATCTTGGAGAGGGTAGCCCAGGGATGAGCCAGGCCCAAGTTTTATTGTTGGACGAGAATCGAGGGTTCGGTGGCGCCGAGCGCCATGCGGTGAGCCTTGCTCGCGAGCTCGACCGTCGTGAAGTTCTCGTCGGTGTGGGGGTTCGCAAGGATTCCTGGCTCCACGATCACTGCCAAGAGTTGCCGGTCATCTCCATCGGGTTTCGTAACGAGGTCGACATGTTCAGCGTGTTCGCTCTCTACAAGCTGATCAAGAGCCGGCAGGCCAACGTGGTTCATTGCATCGCTCATCGTGACCTGGTGGCCGCGGCGTTGGCTCGCCAGCTACCGGGAGCCCCGAATCTAGTGCTGCTCAAAGCGGAGCACTCCTTCCCCGATCCCGAACTCTCGCCGCTTTTTCGATGGGCCTATCGCCAATGTGATGCTATCGTTTGTGTCTCCAACGTCTTGCGAGATCGGGTTGTGGAAGCTCTGGGTCACGGACCGGAGTGGAATGGTGAGATGGTAGTCGTTCCTAATGGAATAGAACTACCACCGCTCCGGGAGCGAGGTTTTTCGAGTGAGCCTCGCTTTAAGGTCGGAGTTCTCTCGGCTCTGCGCTTGGGGAAGGGTCAGGCTGATGTCCTTGAGGCGGTGGCCGCTCTCACGCCTTCAGAGCGCGAGGGTCTAGAATTGTCCATGGCTGGAGAGGGCCCTCTGGGGGAAGAGCTCTCCCGGCGGGGCCAGGAATTAGGGCTTGAGGTCGACTTTGTTGGACACGTCGAGAATCCGGCGAGCTACCTGGTGGACCTCGACCTGTGTATCCTGCCTTCTCACCTCGAGACCTTCTCTCTAGTCGCACTCGAATGTTTATGCCAGGGGATACCTCTGTTGGCGGCTCGGTCTCCGGGGGTAGTGGAGCTTTATGGGGAGCCGGATATGACCTATCCGGTAGGGGACGCGGTGGAACTGGCCCACAAGATCTCCACCTTCCTCGAGGGCCCGGAGCTTGCCAGCCGGCGAGCCAGTAAGTTGGCTCTGGTGTATCGTCAGAACTACTCGCGCAAGGCCATGGGGCAACGATATCAAGACCTGTATGAGCGACTTTCACGGCGCTTGGCGGTCTCGGTATCGTAACCCTCGATGACCTCGAAACCCGTTAAGCGGGCTCTCATTGTCCATACCGGTGGTGGGTTGGGGGATGTTCTGCTCTCCCGTCCTGTCGTGGACACGCTGAACGGGGGGGGATTCGCGGTGGATTTCCTCGCCCGGAAAAGTACCGCCGAGGCGCTCGAGGGGCACCCAGGGATCGAGCGGGCCCTGATCGTCCCCACCAAGGATCCGGATGGATTCAGGTCGATGTACCAGTGGGTTCAAAGGCTCAGAGAAGGCGCCTATGACGTGGCTCTGTTGTTGTGGAGCACATCCCGCTGGGCCTGGACCTTGTGGGCGGCCGGGATCCCTGTCCGGGTCGGACAGGACTCGCGACTGCTCTACTCCTTCACTTTCACCCACCCGGTTCGCGTGCGTTCCGAGCACGGCGACGAAGCCAGCCATTGGACCGACGTTCTGCTAGACTACCCGAGAGCTATCGGCTTGCAGCCGTCGTCTCCTCAGGTTAGCTATCCCGTGCGGGAGGACACGGCGCGCGAAGTCGATCATATCCTGGGTGGAGCTAATTTCGCCGGACGTCAGGGACCACTGCTCGGATTTCATTCGGGAAAAGGATTGCCGCTCGGACCGGAGCGCTGGCCGGTCGAGCATTTCGCGCGGATGGCGCGAGAACTGCAGGAGGAGCTGGATGCCCGGTTGGTCCTGACCGGTGGACCGAGTGAGGTCGAGATCGTGGCTAAGGTAGTGGAGGGCCTGGGGCCTGGTTATCTTAACCTGGCTGGACGGACCGACCTGAGGACACTGGCCGGTGTGGCCAGGGCTTGTCAGACCTTCGTCTGTCCCGATTCCGGTCCCATGCACCTGGCCGCCGCAGTGGGAACTCCGGTGGTCGGAATCTATGCCTTGGATGAGGATTTTCCTCAGCGCTGGGCGCCCTTTGGAGTGCCGCATCGCGTCATTCGGCCCCCTCGTCCGGCATGCCCACCCGGGTGTCGCAAGCCGACCTGTCCCAACTTTCGTTGCTACCTCAAAGTGACACCGTCGGAGGTGGCTCAGGCCGTACGGGAGCTAGTACCGTCTGGGAAAGGAATCTCTCAAGACATGCGGGAACGGCCCTGACCTTATGACGGCGCCTTTGACCATCGGGGTCGACGCGACCTTTCTTCAGCGCGACAAGCGCGGTATGGGTCGAGTGTTGCGGAGTATCCTGGCGGAGTGGAAGAAGTCTTTCTCCCATCGCTTGGTCTTGCTCGCGCGAGAAAAGCGGCATGTCGCGGAACTGGCCGATACCCCTTACGGAAAGTGGGACCTGGTACTGGCCGAGGAGGCGCAAGGCCTCGATGTTTGTTGGTTTCCATGGAATCGAGTAGACTGGCAGCCTCGCTGTCCGGCCGCGGTGACCATTTACGACGTTGCTCCCTTTACCGACTTTCATCCACAGAATCGCCACCTTCAAGCCGATCAGGATCGCTTGCTTCACGCGGCTGAGCGAGCGACTCGCGTTATCACCACCTCAAACTTTTCCCGCACCGAGTTACATCGTCACCTCAACTGCGATATCTCTCAGGTCGATGTCGTGCCGCTGGGCCATGATCCCGTCTTCCATCCACATCGCAACGCCTATCTGGATCCTTTCTTCGTGGATAAGATCGGGCCGGACCCGTACATTTTGTACGTGGGAAACACCGAGCCGCGAAAAAATTTGGAAGGGCTATTGGAGGCGTTCTTGCTCCTTGAAGGCCAGGTGGAAAGTCGACTGATTCTGGTCTCGGGTAAGCCCGCGGCTCCCACCTGGACCGACCGCTTGCGAGGCAAGGCTTCCCCGCTCAATTCCTGCATCAAACGCTTGGAGGAGAGAATTCTCTGGCTGGAAGGGATCGACGACGCCACGCTAGCTGAGCTCTATCGACGCTGTCAGGTCTTCGTCATGCCCTCGTTCTACGAGGGGTTTGGACTTCCCTTACTGGAAGCCATGGCATGCGCGGCTCCAACCGCTGCGGCTCGAGCTGCTTCCCTGCCTGAAGTCGGCGGCGAAGTTCCGTTCTGGTTTAATCCGAAAGACCCCGTGGACATCGCCCGTGCGATCCTGGAGGCCATCGAGCAGCCGAATGGAAGGGGCGGCCCCGAACGGGCGGCGGAGTTCACCTGGGAGAAGAGCGCAGCGGAACTCGCGGAGATTCTTGTCGGTATGGCTGGAAAGCCCGTCTAGAGATGAGCGGCTCCATGGTGGTGAGCACCTTGCTCGAGGACGCCGGAAAGCTTTCCGGGCAGAATATTTTGGTTCTCGGGGACCTGATGCTCGACCAGTGGATGTGGGGAAAGGTTTCCCGTATCTCGCCGGAGGCACCCGTGCCGGTGGTCGATGTCAATCGAACCACCTACACTCCGGGCGGAGCCGCTAACGTGGTGAGCAATCTTCTCACCCTGGGAAGCCGGGTGACCGTGGCGGGACTGATTGGAGACGACGACACAGGGGCTAGATTGCGCGGACTGCTCGAGCAAGCGGGGGCTCGAACCGCGGGGCTGGTGGTCTCTGGGCATCGCCGCACCACGGTCAAGACGAGAATCATCGCCCATTCCCAGCAGGTGGTCCGAGTCGATCAGGAAGAGAGAGCGCCTTTTAACGAGACGGAGGCCGCCGATCTCAAGGATTGGCTCTCGCGACATCTAGCGGGATTTGACGGCGTTTTTCTTTCCGACTACGACAAGGGACTTTTCACCAGTCCATCCTTGGTCGAGTTCTGGCCTGGTCTCTATGGTAAGAAGACCCCTACCATAGCCGGCCCAAAGCCTTCCAATCTGGAGGTTTTTCGCGGCGTCGACTGCCTGACCCTCAACGCCTCCGAGGCGGCGCTCGCCACGGGACAGGCGATGGACAGTATGGAGTCGACGCATCAGGCGGGAGCTAGACTTCTCGAACTCTCTTGTGCCGGGGCGGTTTTGATCACCCAGGGTGAAAAGGGCATGACCTTCTTTTCCCAGGGCGGCGTGCCTATTTCCGAGCGCGCCTTCGCCACGGAGGTGTTTGATGTTTCCGGTGCGGGCGATACTGTTTTGACGGTCATGGGTTTAGGACTATGCGCCGGTCTCTCTTCAGCTTCAGCTATCAAGCTGGCCTCTCACGCGGCGGCCGTGGTGGTGAGGAAACTGGGAACCGCTACCGTCACGGTGGGGGAGATAGGTGATTCCCTGCGCCAGAGAGGATAGCAATTTGAGTCTACCCAATCAAGAGAGGGTCCTTGGTCTGTCCGAGGCGGCCCAACAGGTCGAGACCTGGCGCCGGGCTGGCCAGACCGTGGTCTTCACCAACGGCTGTTTCGATCTGCTGCACGTGGGACACGTTCAGACCTTGTCTCGAGCGCGGGCTGAAGGCGACCGTCTGGTGGTCGGGGTGAATTCGGACACCTCGGTGTCCCGACTCAAGGGGCCGCGACGCCCGGTGAACCCCGAGTTGGACCGAGCCGCTCTTCTGGCTTCAATACGTTGTGTGGACGCCGTGGTGATCTTCGGTGAGGATACACCGGTGGAAACGCTTCAAGTTCTCCGCCCTGATGTCCACGTCAAAGGGGGAGACTACCGGCTGGAAGACTTGCCCGAAGCCAAGACCGTCCAGGAGTATGGTGGTCGGGTCGTCCTGATCGACCTGGTGCCAGGTCGTTCCACCACTTCTATGATCGAGCGGTCTCATTGAGTCGGCTGCTGGTCACCGCGAACTCTCCCGGCGAGATGGCCGGTTGGGTCCGCCCGGTGGCGCGGGCCTGGCGAGAAGCCGGCGCCGGCCCGGTGGACCTTCTGCTTTTGCCTTGTTCATTCGCGACCGGGCAGGAAGAGAGGGTGGCTCGAGAATTGCCTGGTGTAGATCGCGTTTACCGCGCTCGCGACTATGCCAGGCTGTTGTGGCGGGAGGGGCGGGACTACCAAGACGGCGCGATCCTTCATCTAGGCGGCGACCTGATGTATTCGGCTGTCTTGAGCTGGCGATGGAAACTGGCGGCCTGGTCTTATTTGTGGACCAGACCCTGGTGGAACAGCGCCTTTCGTGGATTTTTCACCAAGGATGATTGGGGGGTCCGGTGGCTGACCAAGCGCAAGGTGGTCAGGGACAAAATCCACCTGATTGGGGATCTGGTGCTCGACTCGGTAAGACAAGCTGTGCCGTCGGAGCCGGCACTCGTCCGAGACTTCCAAGTCAGCTACCTACCGGGCTCGCGATCGGTCGAAGTGCGCGGGTTGACCCCTCTCTGCTTGGAGGTTCACTCCTTGCTGGCGCAACGGTTCCCCGGACTGCGTGGTGTCCTGCATCTGTCGCCCTTTCTCCCTCCGGAGGAACTACAGGAGTTGGTCACGGCGGCGCCAGACCCCGCCATCGGGGGACTACGCGGACGGTGGGATGTGAGTTTTCTTCACGATGGCGCGGGAGGAGGGCTGGAGATAGCCACCACAGATGGTTATCAGCGCTTGGGCCGTTCGATGATAGCTCTGTCCATTCCGGGAACCAAAACGGCCGAGGCCGGCTATCTTCGAACTCCTGTGGTGACGATGACGCCCCTCAACAAACCTGAGCATCTTCCATCCATTGGGCTGATAGGTCTACTGGACTTTCTGCCCAAGGGGAACCTTCTCAAGGGACGTCTGATGCTGAGACTCAAACCGAAGATCGGCCTCTTGGGTCAGCCAAATATGCTGGCTGGCAGAGCGCTTCTGCCCGAAATCCTCGATGAGGTGAACGGCGAGATGTTGGCGGATCTGTTAACGGCTCAACTTCTCGACAACGGACGCTTGGAGCGGGTGGCGGAAGACCTGGCGACACTGTATCCCTGGTCGGCTCAGCCAGCTCGTCGAATGGTCCAACGGATCTTGGATGGCTAACGCTGTTGGACGAGGAAGAAGTCTCGACCGATTTTAAGCCTGGACTTCGCGGACGTGGTCAGCTTGATCGACTCCTCGAGGTAGCGTTTCTTAGCGTCGGGGAGGTCTTCGCCCACGGCATTTTCCAGCGCGCGCACGGACTTATAAACTTCAGAAATTCCGATAAGCACGGGATCATATTTTTTCTGATATTGCTTCGGGATTCGACGGAGCTTAGCCGTATTCATTAGCTCCCGCAGGGAATTGGTGATCTCTTTACAGGTCTGTTCGAAGTCTTCAGTTTTTTGGGTGGCGGCGTTGGTCGCTTTTCGAAGTTTGACCAGTTTGCTTAGCTGCTGCATCGTGGGGTCCACGATGTTCGGAACGGTGAATCGACGAAAATCGGCTAGGGCCGCCGGATCGTCATTTGCGACGATCTGAATATCGTAGAGTGGGTCTTCTAGATGTCGCCACTGGAAGACCTTAAAATAGTAAGTCCCCAGCCCACCGAAGAATACCACCACCATCAGGAGACAGGTGGTGAAGGATTGGCCAAGTTGCGAACGTCGGTGGGAGATACTAGACAGCATAACTGTTGTATTAGGCCTTTTCCCACGGATTCCCTGCCTCCCGACTGAATCTGAGCTCGCGAGTCTATGAAAGAACCATTCTCAAGGCAAGCTTTGACGCAGGGTCAAGCGAGCCCGAAGGAGAACCGCTTGGCGATTATGGAGATCGGCTTGACCGGACATTTGCCGCTACCGACCCTGCCGGAGGAGAAGCCCACTCCTCTGCACCACCTATTGGAGCGTTTACGGCGCAGTATGGACCGATCGGCTCTGGCCGGGCTCCGAGCAACCCTAGACTGCCTCGAGTTCTTGGAACGTTATTTCACAGGTTTCGCCGGCGGTCTCGCCCGTAAGCTGGAAGACTCCACCGAGCTTGCCACTTTGATGGCCAACTCCTCGAGCACGCCGGGGCTGCGACGACTTTTTCGCTACGCGCTCAATCGCTTGGAGCACCATCTCAACCACGAAAGTGTGCGTGACTTGGGGAGCTGCTTTTTTCTGCACGGCAAGCGTAGCCTTCCATTCTCTCACGCCCGCTGGGTCGGACTGGGGAGTGGGGGAGAGCCCACTCTCGAGTCTTCCGGTTGGTCCTATGAATCTTTCTTCGAGGGTTTGGCCAGTCGAGGAGATGACCCGGCCATCCGGGAGGCGCTTCGCCAGACCCTGGAGGTCCTGCAGAGTTGGCTGGAGAGCGCGCTATCTTTCTTCGAGAGCCACAATCATTTCGCGCGCCTCGATGAGTTTGGGTGGCAGTGCACGGTACAGAAGGGGGATACGTTCGTCGAGCTGGTTCCTCCACTGCCCGCGCGTCTCATCCCCGTTGAAGCCCAGGCGCCCTCAGTGGCCCCTAGCACCGAGGACGAGAGCTCCCTTTTCCTGGTCGAACAGACGCCTCGTGTCGGTTCTCAAGAGGAAGATGTCCCCGCAGCGCCGGTGGCCACGAGCAAAGATGGTAATGGAGTCGCGGCGGTCTCGACCGAAGAAGGTCTCGATCCGGACTCGGAAGAGGTCGCCGAGCATTCCGCGCGGATCGCGTTGGATGTTCCCGAGAGCAATCCCCGTTGGAGCGCTTCGGAGCTCAAGTCTTTCGAGAACAGTCTTCGCCAGATCTATCCCCGCATGGACCTTGAGCGAGTTCCGCGGGACTATTTCCAGACTCTGAGTCGCTTTTTGTCCTCGGTAAGCTCGGGATATATCATTCTGGAAGGCCGTCAGGGTACGGGAAAGACAACCATATGTCAGGCTTACCGCGATTATCTCGTCGATTCGAGTCTCGACGCCACACCGCTACTTTTCTCGGTCAAGAATCAGTTTTATCCCGACACTCACACTTTTCTCGAGCAACTCAACGAGCATCTGAGAATCCGCCCGGGAAGCGGACAGAGAGCTTTCGAGGCGCTCGACCCGCAGGTGATAAAGAATCTCAATCTGCGCACCTCGGCCGAGGCCAGGGCGTCACGTTTTTCCGCTTTTTTGAGTGAGCTGCGCCTAGTCAACGGGACCAGAATCGTGCTACTCCTTGACGGGCTCGACGAAGGAGCGCAGGGCAACGGCGTCAGCGATAGTCTGTTCAGCTATCTACCGGTGGCCCTACCGGAGGGTGTCTATATCGTCTTGAGCTACCATCCTGATCGTTGCCGGCCGGCTGACCGAGACGTCCTGGCTGATATTCGACAGGGAGCCTCCACCGAAGTGGTTCTTTCGGCTGACGCGGCCAACTATCGGGACCTGGTGGAGCGATTTCTCAATCGGGGCGGCGAAGGTCCGCTATCGGAGGGCATGCACGAAACCTTGATGGAGAAATCCGGAGGCCGCCTGGCCACCGCCGGACATATGCTCGACGCCGTCCGTTGCCAACTCTTCGAGGGAACCGACGACCTTCCGACTCCCGATCGGACCTACGAGCGACTTTTTGACCGCCTCTACGCCCGAGTGCCGGACCGCTATCTCGATCTCTTCTTGCTACTGGCCACTTCGGATGAACCGGTTAGCGGCGATGAGCTTTCCAACCTCGGCATCTCCCGCACCGATGTGCTCGAGTTGGTCCATTCGTTGCCCAGCCTCTTTCACTGTTATCAGGAGCGAGGGATCGGACTGAACCTGGCCCATCGCGCCATCCGATTGCACCTTCAGCGAACTTTTCTGACCTCTTACGCCCAGAGCTGTCTGCGCTTGGCCCAAAGAGCCTTGCGCCGAATTTCCGAGACCGAGATCACCATTCTACCAGTGCGCGAAGACCTCGATCGACTGGGAGAAGGAGTGCGGCGTCTTTTGCGCTGGGCTTACGATTCCCAGGACGCCGACTTCTTGGCCGAAGTCAGCGCTCACCCACTTTTAGGCAAGCTGCGACGGCGTATCTTCGCGGCCATGGAGGAGCGGGCTCTCTATCACCGCAAAGCCCTGATCCTGGACACTTTCACCCGCGGCTTGGAACGACTCGTGCAGATCGAGGGGCGAGAAGAGTTCCGAGAAGAACTGGCCTGGTCTCTCTCGAGCCGTGCTCTCTCCTACTATCATCTGGGCCATTTTCAGCGCGCGTTAGTCGACATTGAAATGGCCATCGGTCATTTCGAGACGATGGTGGAAGGGCAGAGCATTGAGGCTCTCCGGAATGGATTCGCCGCGGCACTCAATCGGCGCAGCGAGATCTATCGCGGTATGGGCGATTGGCAGAAAGCTCTCACCGATGCCGAGCGGGCGGTCCGAAATTATGAGCAGGTTGTGGAAGGGGGAAGAAACGATCTCCTCTCCTTGTTGATGCTAGCCTATCACAATCGAGGAGCGGTCCATCGCGCCTTACGCCAATCGGATCTCGCCGAGGCAGACTTGAGCAAGGCTCTCGACGGATATCTCCGCTTGGTCAACCGTGACAATCGGCGCGACCTGCGCCCTCAGTTGGCCGCTGTCTATCAAACTAGAGCGGCCCTGGCCCTCGACCGGGGCGATAGCGACCTGGCGCTCTCCTCGGCTAGCGCCGCACTCGAGCTTTTCGAGCTGCTAGTCCATCAAGAAAGTTTCGAGGGGCTCAGAAACGATCTGGCTTCGGTTTACAACGACCGGGGAGCGACCCTGTATCGGGCTGGAATTTACGATGAGGCCGAGCGAGACTACGCTTCGGCTATCTCCATTCGCACCTATCTGGTGGCCGAAGGCCGCATTGATGTTCGCGTCGACTTAGCCAAGACCTACGCCAATCGCGGATTGTGTCTGATCGTCCTGGGCGAGGTCACGGCCGCGCGAGAAAGCTTCGATCGAGCGGTGGAAATTCTGGACCGACTGATCGAAGAGGAGCGGCGTGAGGACCTTCATGCCGACCGAGCTTTCGCTCTTAACTGTCGTGGGAGCTTGGCTCGACAGGGAGGCGACATGGTGGCCTCGCGAGAGGATTTCTCCGCGGCGGCGGGAGACTATCGGCTGGCTGTGGTCAGTCAGGGAGAGAGCCATCTCGAAGACCTGGCCCACACCCTCAACTCTTTGGCCGAGGTGGCCCTAGCCGGTGGCGACACGGTCACGGCCAGGCGAAGTTGCGAGAGGGCTCTGGAGATCTACGACAAGAAGCTTCTCCCAACCCGGCGCCAAAGTTTAGCTCGCGAACGGGCCATTGCCTATCACAACCTGGGTGAGACGCTGCGAACGGAAGGCGATGAGGCGGAGGCCGAAAAGGAGTTTAACAAGGCTATCGAGCTTCTCACTCACGAGGTCGAGCAGATGGGCCGGCCTCAGCTCACTGGGGAGTTGGCGACATCTATTCTCCGACTGGCCGAGCTGGGCAGCCAAACTCCTGACAGTCGATTGCGTCTCTTGAGTCGTGCGCTGGCCTTTTTCACCGCGGCCGAATCCAACGATGAACGGTGGGCCAATCTTTTGGATGAGACCTTACTATTGCGGGCCACGGCTTACAAGGAGCTGCGCTCTCCTGGAGCCGCTCTCGACGACATCAGTCGGGTGGTCTCGCGTTTGGAAGAAGCTCGTTGGGGAGCGCCCGATCTGGGTCCTCACCTGATCAATGCGTTGTTGGAGCGCTCCGCTCTATTTACCGCCTTGGAAGACGCTGAGGCCGCGTTGCTCGACCTTGAGCGGGCATGGACCGTGGTCGAAGAGGTGGCCCCGGCGGTGGGCGAAGCCGAGGCCGAGCTGCGAAGATGCCACATCCTCTTCGAGCGTATCCGACTGACCAGTAGCGCCACCGAGTCTGACTTTAGTCGGGCCATCAGCCTACTTCACGAACTCGATACACGATTGGCCGACGTCCCCATCGACCAGTTAGCCACGCGCGACCATCGACTCTTGAAAAAACGAGCAGTTCACGCCTTTAAAGAGCTTCGTTACGCCGCTCTGGTGCCCACACGAGAGGGCGACTTCGAGTCGGGAGCGGTTCGTCTGACCGCTCTTTTAGAGTTGGCTCGTGGTTTGCGCCCCTCTTTCACCGAGCTTCTCAAAGGCGATCCCACGACCGATGGAGAGTTCGATCAGGTCACCCGGCTACGGACTCAGCGCGCCTGGGTTCGGGTCAAACAGGGCAATCTGCATGAGGCTCTGAGGGACTTCGAACAGACAGCGAGCGAGTTGCCTCCGATCGAGGTTGATACCCCGCCGGACGCTTTGGAGTTTATCGCCGAAGTGGAGTCCGGTCGAGGCGCCGTGCTCGACTCTTTGGAACGCACGGAGGATGCGCTGTTGGCTTATCAGCGTGCGGTCGAGGCTTTCTCGCGCCGTCCCGAAAGTATGCTGAGCCCACGACGGGCCGCCTGCTTGACCAACAGGGCTCAACTCTTCGCTCGTTCGAAGCGATACCGAGAAGCCTTGAAAGATATCGACCCGGCCATCGAGATTGCTCGGTCCAACTATCAAAAGACGGAGCTTATGTATCGTTGGGCCTTCAAGGCTCAGATTTTGCGCCAGTCGGGAGACCAGTTGGCGAGTCTGGCGACCTATCGAGAGGCGTTAAATTTCGCTCTTCGAGATGCCTCTTTGGAGGCGGAACTGGAACTGCCCCTACGGCTCGGCTTGTTTCGTTTGACTCAGGACTCCCAGGAAGCCGAACTGACGCTTCGCCGTATTTTGGACCTGCTGGCCGACCGCCTGGCACAAAAACCACGCGCCTGGCGAGCTGAGGCGACCCGTCTGTTTTCCGAGCTGCCTTACCCTAGGGATGATGCCGACGGCTTGGATCTGGAAACGCGAATCACTCGCACCATCGCTTTGCTGTACAAGGCTTCCCCTCCAGGCCATACTTCCATCACCGAGACTTTACTGAGACGAGCGGCTCGTCTTTTCGAGATGAAAGCGGAAGGTCGCGCTTTCCGGACCCTGGCAAGCGCCCAGTATTGCCTGGCCGCCAAATTCTGCTGCTTGGAGTTTCAAAAGTATGGCAAGCCCAGTCTGCTCCGCCTGCTGCGAACGTTGATACTGGCCGGACGCTCGTTGGTGGAGGGAGACTCGCCTAGCGAACTCGAGGGCTTGGGCCAGGCCTTCGAGGAAGTCGCCGGGGCGATCTTCGTGGAACCGCCTCAGGGCGAGCTGGAAGTGGAAGTCAACAATCTGGCTCGTCTCTGGCTGAGCTTGCCCCCCTCAAAGGTCTTGGCGGCCGGTATTTCGCGCGCGACATTGCAGAAACTTAGGCGTTGGTAGCTCTAGCGGCCCGATTCGGAGCGCCAACGCTTTTGTACCAGCATGAGGATTTCTAGACGTCGCCTAAGCGGTGGATGGGTGCGACTTCCCTCCTGATAGGCTTGACCGAACAGCTCCACCGAGCGTCTCTTGAGCTTTAACAAGGCCCGTCCCTCACCGTCCGGATCGTAACCCGCGGCGGTGGCGTAAGTGATGCCTAGGACGTCAGCCTCCTCTTCCTCGTGTTGATTGTAGGCCTGTTGATTTTCCACATAGTCCACGATCTGCTTGAGCTTGGGCATCAGCCTGTTCAACCGGCCGCGAAGGATCTGGAGTTGGTGGTTGTCATTCGCCTCCTCGGCTTTGGCGGCCTGAGCCCGGATCTGGTTGAGCTCGCGGTCGAGACGTCGAGCCTCGGAGTAGCGCTCCTCATAAATCTGGGCATGCCGGCGCACACCGTGGGCAACCTCATGCCCCAGAACTCCCGCCAATTCGTCGTCGGTCAAGTTGAGATCGAGTAGCCCTTCGGTAACCACTACGAAGCCTTCCCCGGTACACAGGGCGTTGGGCACGGCAGTGGCGGCCACATCAAAGGTCCAATGAAGATCGGAAAGTGGCGATTGAGCCACGATCCGATAGCCGATCTGATGCACGCGTTTCCGGTCGGCCTCTTTCCCTCCAGGGCCGAGCATCTTCATCACTTTTTTGTAGTTTTCCTCAGCCGAGCGGTAGCCGGAGCGCCGGCGCGAAGTCTCGAGTCGTGCCTTGAGCTGCTCCTCGGTGGGCAGAGCGAAGGCTGTTTCCTGAGAGGGAGCGCTACCCGCGTCCACATTGAGCCAATCCACGACTCCGGTAGAAGTGTTTTCCTGCTTGCGATAGCCCAGATAGAGGAGAACGTCTTCCCACTCCGAGAGCTCTCCGTAGGGGGTGAGGGAGAAAATCCGGGATTGGCCCGCGCTGTTGGTGACGCTGAGCGTTCCGTTTTGACTTTTGAGGTTGCCTCGCTCGCTCGGGGTGAGGAGTTTTTGGAAAGCGTCGAGTTCCACCACAACCGCTCCGTTCACTCTCTGGACGGAAAGCCGCTGATTGCGGACATAGACCGTTTCCGCCAGGGCTGGTATGACCAACCAGAGCCCAAGGATAAGGGTCAATATAGGAGTGAAATTTCGAGGATGAAGGGGATGGGACATCACGTTGACGAGCGATCAGGCCTTTGTTATACTCGGGTCCACTTTGGCACCCTAAGCAGAAGACCTCTTCTCACCGTATAGCCTAAGCTCATACGGTTTCGCTTCAAAGTGAGGCTGGCCTTACTTTGATGTGTCGATTGCTTAAGCCTCGGGGCAACTCGGGGTGTGTCGACTGTGACAGTCGTAAAGGAGCAGATCAATGCCTAAAATTCGGACCAGAAAAGCCGTGGCCAAGCGTGTCAAGCGGACCGGCTCTGGGAAGCTCAAGAGAATGCGTGAATACTCTGGATGTCACCACATCCGCGAGAAGAAATCTCCCAAGCGTACCCGGAAATTCCGTAAGACCGCTCTAGTTCACAAGTCGGACGAGCATCGTATCACGACGCTCGCGCCGTACGTGTAAAGAAAGGACCCGCCCGTCATGGCAAGAGTCAAACGTGGGGTTAATTCCCTCAAAAAACGTCGTAAATTGATGAAGTCGGTGAAGGGTTACCGTGGTGCCCGGAGCCGTAAGGTCAAATCCGCCACGGAGGCCTTTCTTCACGCCCAGGAGTACGCCTATCGCGATAGGCGTAACAAGAAGCGGGATTTCCGTACTCTATGGATCGCGCGTATCAACGCCGCGGCCCGTATCAACGGAATCTCGTATTCCCGCCTGATCAACGGATTGAAGAACGCCGGTGTCACCTTGGACCGTAAGGTTCTGGCCGCCATCGCCGTCGACGATCCGGCCGCCTTCGCGGTGCTCGCCGAGAAAGCGAAATCCGCCGTCTCTCCGGCCTCCTAAACGGATCTCGGATAGACCTTGGAGAAGCCGCTTTCGAGCGGCTTCTCTTATGTAACGACAAATGAGTCCTATCCGGTTGAAAGATAGCGCCGAGGCGCGTTTTTGGGTTCCTCACACCTGCGCGGTCTTGGGAGCCTTCCTCCTGGGCTACCTGGTCGGGCCTCGTCTGGCGCCGTTCTTTTCGCTACTGGCCTGTCGGCCTTTCGTGGCCATCGTCTTGACTTTACTGCCCACAGGACGAGAACGTTCTTATCGACCTCATCTGCTGGGCGGTGCCCTGGCGCTCGCCGCCCTGGCCCATATCGTTCCGGCCCGCGGGACGGCAGTCTATCTGATGGTGATGGCCTACGTTTTGATGTTGGACCTTGTGGTCGACGCGCTGGTTGTCCGTTGTTGTCCCGAAGATGAGTGGGTTGGAAAGACAGCCGGTCTCGGGCTAGCCCGCGCCGTGGGACTGCTCGCGGGTCTTGTGGTCAGCGGACTGAATTGGGTCTCCGCGCCTTGGTGCGTCGCGCTTCCACTTTTGGGGATCGCCGCTCTGTGGATCGTCTGCGGCGAAGGGAAAGAGGCCGGTCCTCAAGACCAAACGCCGGGAATCGGACTGGTGGTCGACTCCTTCCGAACCTGGATGACCTGTTGGTCTGTTTGGGAATCCAGCCTTCTGTTGGTGGCTGTGGCGTTGCTGGCGGGCATCGCCGGGACAACACTTTTTCCATTGGTGGTCTTGGCCCCGGCGACCATCGCCGATTGGTTGGCCGATCCCTGGACGTGGCTTGGCTCCGGTGTCCTTTGGGTTCTGCTGGCTTGGGTTTTGGAAAGACTCTCGCTGCCGAGTTTGGTCTGGGCGATCATGCCGTTGGGTGTGGCCGGTGTCTGGCTGGCGGGACCCAGCGGGGTTTGGCCGCTGGGCCTTCAGTTGGTTTTGGGTTTGGCGGCGCTGACAGCCTACCGTGGAGTTCTGGCCGCGCAGGGGAAAGCGGTCGACCCCGTGCTTCGGACCGCCATTCCGTTGACGCTGTGGGCGCTGGGACAACTGGGGGGCGAGACGCTGGTGTCGCGGTGGCCCGGGTTGGTCGTTCCCGTGAAGGTTTTGGCCTCCCTGATCCTGATGGCCGCTCTCTGGCCGGCTTACCGGCGTTGGTCTCCGAGGGTGCGTATCTCTTCGAGCGAGGTCGAGCGAAGCGAGCGAGAGTCCGGTTCCGAACGCCACGGTGATCGAACTTTCGACTTCGAGGCGGCTCCAGCGATGCGACCCAAGAAGCGCTCTCGCTGGTTGGCCAGGCTCTGGTATCTTTTGGGAGTTCGGTTCCCGGTAACCATCACCATCACGCTTTTGGGAGCGTTCTTGCTGGCCGGTTTATGGCACCTATCGGCCCAGCGGGGCACTTGGAGAGCCAAGGCCGAAAACTCGTGGCTTTCTTTTCAGACGGAGCTTTTTGTGTCACGTCTGAAAGTCAGGCTCGAGGAGGAGATGCTAGCTTCCAATCGAGTGCCGAGAGATTGGGCCGGCTTTATCGGTTCGAGTTTTCAACTCAATGGACGGCCGATGAAAGATCGGGATTTCTGGGGCACGCCTCTCCATTTCGAAAGTTTGCCGAAAGAGGTTCTCATCGTTAGCGCCGGAGCGGATCGAAAACTCTTCACGCGCGACGATATTTCCAGGAGAGCCCAGAAACCTCAAGGGGTGAAATAGAGTTAGCCACGTTTTCTCTGAGTCGTCTCTCCTTTGAGTAGGCGAAGCATCCCTCGATCGCCTCGCTCCTCGGCGATACGTTGGGAGGTCCGGCCTCGACCGTCTTTGAGCTCCTGATCGGCTCCGGCGGAAACTAATCTGGTCACCAGTTCGGAGCTACCCATGGCCACCGCTTTGTGCAGCACTGTGGAGCCCGAGCGATCAGCGAGATCGATGGAGGCGCCCGCATCTAACAGAAGATCGACGTTGGCTAGATTCTTTTTCTCCACGGCATGGTGAAGGGCGGTTCTGCCGCGACTGTCGGTTCGGTCGAGCTCTTTTTCCGAGCTGAGCAGAGCCTTGAGCGTCTCTGGCGCACCAGAGCGAGCGGCCATCATAAAGGGTGTCTCTCCCGCTTTGTTGGCCCGGTCCAGGTCGGCTCCGCGTCCGACCAGGTGACGGCCAAGCTCGGAGTGGCCTTCGGAGAAGGCGCGAAAGAGCGGCGTATCGCCGAGCAAGTCCGAGGCCTCGATGTCGGCGCCATGGGCCAGCAGTAAGTCGACCATCTTCTGATTTCCGACGAAACATGCCACGTGGAGCGGGGTGGCCTGGTTGACCCGCTGATCGACAAGGCGGATGGCTCCCTCTTTCGGATCGGCTCTCTCGGCTTCTAGCCTTTCCGTCACTCGGATGAGATCGTTGTTTTGAACCAGCGAATGGATCGGTTCGGCCCAACAGGGGGTTAGTAGGAGGCAAAAGACGAGCGGAAACAAGATACGCATAGGACGCAGGTTTGTCGTCTCCAACGGGCGTCCTTTGTCACCCTAAGGAATTCAATATTTCAATAGAGAATGATGGTGGATGAGGTTGAGCCAACTCCCTTTGTTGGAACGCTTGGAATCCGGTGAACGTATTCTTCTGGTCGGGGCGGGAGGCGGGTTTGACATTTTCGCGGGGCTGCCGCTGTACACTCATCTGAAGGCGGCGGGCAAAACCGTGCATCTAGCGAGCTTGTCTTTTTCCGAGCTCAAGAAGGCGAACGGATATACCCCTCAACGAAACATCTTGCGAGTGAACAAAGACTCCGGGGGGGAGGACCACTACTTTCCCGAGCGATATCTTTCCGAGTGGTTCGCCACTCAAGGTGAGGAAGTCCCAGTCTACTGTTTTAGTCCCGCTGGGGCCCAGCCCGTGCGCTCCGTCTATCAGGAACTGATCAAAGAGCTGGAGCTCGATACCATCGTGTTGGTCGACGGCGGTACCGACAGTTTGATGCGAGGTGATGAACCCAGCCTGGGCTCTCCGGCGGAAGACATGGCTAGCATCGTGGCCGCCGCGGGGCTGGAGCTTCCCAACAAATTTCTGGTCATTCTCGGCTTTGGCGTCGACGCGGGACATGGAGTCTGCCACACTTATGTCCTAGAGGCTATGGCCGACTTGACCGCGGGAGGAGGCTATCTGGGAGGGTTTTCTCTCCTGCCTGGAATGCCGGAGCTGGAGAGCTTACGCGCCGCGGTGGACTTCGTGCACGAGAGAATGCCCCGGCGGCGAAGTATCGTGATGAGCTCCGTGATCGCCGCGGCTTTTGGGCGCTTCGGCCGTATCGACGGACTGGTGGAAGAATGGGATGAGCGATTACTGATCAATCCATTGATGTCGATGTATTTCGGATTCGAACTCGACGCGGTGGCCCAGCGTTGTCTCTATAGGGACTACATGGAAGGGACCTATTCTCGGTGGGACGTCAATCGTGCGATCGGTAACTTCCTCTACGTGGCTGACTCTCGAGAATGGAAAGACCTACCTTTTTGAGGAAACTTTGAATTTGTTCAAAAAATCGAGAGCTATTGTTACAAATTCTTAACGTCCTTAGGGTATACTGTCAGGACAGCTCCCCCCATGACCAACCCCCACTTACAGATAGGCGGTATTTCGCTTCGTTCCGACCGTTTTGGCTCGGAAGCGCTTGGTGACCTATCCTCCGCCGTTTCGAACTCGGCCGTCAGGAAGGCGAAGAAAGCAAGTTCTGAGGTTTTGGAGAGTTGGGGTGAGAACGGCACTCTGTCCACCGAGGACTTGACGGTTCTCAACGGGTTCGCCGCCGAGAGCGCCAAGAAGTACCAGGAGCTCAAGAGCCAATGGTGGACCATGTTCAAGGCCGAGCAGAAGGGGAAGGCTGTTCTCGATGTCGAGACACGAATGGCTAAGGAAGGCAACCTGCTTTCAGCTCACGGGAAGTTGGTCTCCGAGCTACGGGAGGCTACCGCTCGCGCCTCGGTCCTCGCCACGGCGGGAAGTTTATCCGGGCCGGCCGGTATCGTGGCCGCCTACGCCGCCTATGCCAATGAGAGCGCCTGGACAGCGGCGGCTGACCGAAACACCGGAGAACTTTGGCTCAGCATCAGCAACCTGAATAATGGCAATTCCCGGATGATCACCGAGGGGAACGAGGTCAAGCAAGTCCACCGCGAAGAGCTGTGGAAGACCATGAATCAGACTCTAGACAAGGCCATCGCTAACGGGAAAGCGGGCCAACCTCAAGAGCTTGACCTCCAATACTATGAGCTGACCTCACCGGATATCATCGGTAAGATCGCCGGAGCGGCCAAGGCCGGGAATAGGGTTCGCGTCAATCTTGATGCCGGCCGGCTGAGTTTTCCCTCCAAGGATGCCGGTGGGGACGACTACTTCTCCCTGGACGCCACCCCGGATAAGATTCGCACTATCATTCAGTTGGCCACAGTCAAGGACGCCGACATCGCGGTTAGCCTGTTCCCTCAAAAGAAGCTGATCAAAAGTCCCAATAACCTGATGCATCGCAAAATCATGCGTTACGGCGATGATGTCTTGATCAGCGGGATGAACGCCAACATCGGGTCCGGCGAGAACATCGACTCGGGCTATGTTGTCCGAGGACCGGGTGCTCGCCAATTGGTTGAGAACTTCGCTCGAGACGTGGAGAACTCCACAGGTGCGACGCTTGAAGACATCTGGGGGGGCGACCACATCGCCAAGTTCCAGGCGACCAATTTGCGTCTGGGTAAGCGTGGCTTCACGGCCTTGTTCGATAGCTTAGCCGGACCTTCTCCAGCCGGTACCATCTTGCCCAGCCCTCAAACCTTGCCCGAATTGGAGGCCTTGGCGACCCAGGCGGGTGCCGACCTGCGGAGTCTGGTCAACGTCTCCCAAAAAGACTACGAGAAGACCATGACCAAAGTCGCCGAGCGCACGGCCGAGGTGGAGCTTTCGGCTAAAGGTAAGGAGTTGATGCGCAAGTTGATCGAGCGTGCCATCGAGGTCACCACCAGTGAAACCAATGTGGAGCGCCTTTCCCAGATCGACTTGCCGTCGGGTGAAAAGATCGGAAAGACTCGTGTCGATGTCGCCGATCTGCCGGTGGAGCGCGAGACGTTGGCGCTCGAAGCCATCGCTGAAGCGGAGAAGTTCGTCTATCTGCCGGGTTTCGTCGTCACTCGCGCGGTGGCGGCCGCCATTGTCGCTCGACGCGACCAGTTGAAAGCCGAGGGGAAGCCCTTCGACGTCAGGGTTATCGCTGACAGCGGGATCTATCCCCACGGAGGAACTCCCAACGCCATGGGAGTCAAACATCTCGAGGATGCCGGCATCCAGCCGCGCTGGTCGAAGCTAGAGCGGAGTAACTGGCACGATCGCAAGATTCATGCCAAACAGATGATCACCGACAAGGGTGAGATCACAGGAAGCACCAACTTTTCCAACAAGGGCTTCATCGATAACTGGGAAACCTCGGCCTACGTCCATTTTGACCCTTCCGACGCCCAGGCGATGGAAGGGGCGGCCGCCAGTAAATCACAGTTTGAATCCCTTTGGGATACCTCGTTTGAACTCAACAGCCGCGATCAGGCCGGTTATCTCAACAGAGCCCGTGGAGTTCAGCCTTCGCAGTTCACGGTGGATGAGGATCGCGATCGCTCGATCCGCCATGTCTTACGGCTTTTGACCAACTATGAGAAAGAATCCGCTAAAGTGATCGGTGATGTTCTCAAGGCCGAGCCTGGGGTCGCTAAAGAGCGGGACCGGCTGGTCGTCGAGGGCTACTCGTTCGGAGATGCATCCTTGATGGCGGTCCGCTCACATCTCGGGGAAGAGACCTATCGCCAACGTATGGACGCGATGGCGGCCGCCGTTAATCTGGCTAACCTCCAGCGAGAGGTCTCCGAATGGAAGGCTGAACAAGGTGCTTCGTCGCCTGACGCCTCGAAGGAGGAGGCTGGCCCTTTCAACTCGCCTGAGTTTCGCCGCCAGGACTTCTTTATCGGGAATCGGAGCCGTAAAGAAGAGTTTCTCCTCAGCCAGTTCATCTGAGCCCTCTCAGGCTCCAAAGGATCTGAGCCCTCTCAGGCTCCAAAGGACCTGAGCGTCTCGGGCGAATTCGAGAGGATCTCTTTCATGTTTTCGTGCGAACCGTACTGCACGACCTTGAGGTTCGAGAGCCCCTTTTTGATTCCGTCAGGAACTCCGTTGAGATTGGGAGTGAACAAAGTGCACGGCTTGCCCCAGGCCAGTGCCGCGCCCAGTTCCACCCACATTCCCGAGGGTCGCGAGGCGTCATCGTATTGATAGAAGACACAGCTCTCGGCACCCTTGACCGCTTCCAGGTCGACGACCAAGCTCTCTTTTGGAGTACCGAAGGTCCCTACCGAACCCACCGAGATCCCCTCGCAGTAATTGTTATTGCGACCTAGCTTTTCACTTAAGGTGTCATTGATGGCCATCAAATGAGAGCGACCCTCAGCGTACTGATCCTCGGTGAGCCCGGACATCAAACAGCCGATGAAGGTGTCGAGCTTACGCTCGTCTTTCACCTCGACGCCTTGAAGATTGGCCAACTGCTCGGCTCCTGGAGCGGCGTTTCCCTCGGCTACAAAGATCTGACCGGGATACGACAGATCGGCCTGCTGAAGGAACCAGGGAAGCTGCTTGCGCTCGGGCGCCATCAAGACGGTAGGCTTCCCTTTGGCGATGGCCATTCCGGCGGCTAAGAGCGCGTCTTCGGCTCTAGGCTGTTCCAGCCGCACGGTCACGTAGTCGGCTTGGGCGAAGTCCTCCGGGTCTAAGCTCTTCGGGCTTCCCGTCGCGATCCAGTCATTTTTGAGCGGGGATTGAAAGGGAACACGCGCGGAATTTAGGTGAGGGAGCATCTTGAGATATTCGCTTTAGCTTTGAATTTCCTTGCTGACCACGACGGCACCTCAGGTCTAGAACTTCGGAGTGAAATCCATGCACTTCCAGACGAAGGCGTAGACGTCGGCTTCCAGGGCCAGAACCTGCTCGGTGGAAACACTTCCGTGTCCGGCCTTGGTCTGAATCCGAATCATCACCGGCGTCGTTCCTCCGTGATACTCCTGTAGCCGGGATGCGAACTTGAAAGAGTGGGCCGGAACCACGCGATCGTCGTGATCTGCCGTGGTGATCAAGGTCGCCGGATAGTCGGTTCCGGGCTTGAGGGCGTGATAGGGTGAGTAGCGCAGAAGATACTCGAACATTTCCTTGCTGTCCTCGGAGGTTCCGTAGTCGTGCGACCATCCGGCTCCCGCGGTGAACGCGTTGTAGCGCAGCATGTCCAACACGCCGACGGCCGGCAAAGCTACCCGAGCGAGATCAGGGCGCTGGGTCATGGTGGCTCCCACCAGTAGCCCGCCGTTGGAACCGCCGGCGATGGCCAGACGGTCGGAACTCGTGTATTTGTTAGCGATCAGATACTCTCCGGCGGCGATGAAGTCGTCGAAGACGTTTTGCTTGTTCATCTTCGTCCCGGCTTCGTGCCAGCGTTCCCCGTACTCGCCACCGCCGCGCAGATTGGCCACGGCATAGACTCCGCCTTGCTCGAGCCAGGCGATGCGGGAAGAGTTAAAGCTGGGGGTCAGCTTGATGTTGAATCCACCGTAGCCGTAGAGATAGGTCGGGTTGCTACCGTCGAGCTGGAGGCCTTTTTTGTGCACGATGAACATCGGCACTTTGGTTCCATCCTTGCTCTGGTAGAAAACCTGTTTGGTGGTGTAGGCTTCCGGATCGAAGTCCACCTCCGGACGCTTGAACAGAGTGGATTTGCCACCTTTGATATCGTAGTGATAGATGGTTTGCGGGACGTTGAAGGAGGTAAAGCCGTAGTACAGATACGGCTCGTCCCGTTTGGCCGAGAACCCGCTGGCCGTTCCGATCCCGGGGAGCTTGATCTCTCGCTCCAACTTACCGTTGAGGTCGAACTGTTTGACCTGAGTTTGGGCATCCACCAGATAGTTCCCGAACAGTTTCCCTCCACCAGAAGCGGCGGTAAGGACGTTGCTCGTTTCGGGGATCACGTTTTTCCAAGCCCGGGGAGCTTTAGGGGACAGACTGACCACACGATAGTTCGGCGCGTCGATATTGGTTAGGACGTAGAAGGTATCGCCCTCATTGGTGACCACGTCACAGTTTTTCTCGTAGTCTTCCGAGACGGTAATGAATTCGGAGTCAGGCTCGCGGAGGTCCTTGAGAAAGAGTTGATTGCCGCTGGTGTTTTGGGCCGCCGTGACCATCAGCCAGTTCTGGTCTTCGCTGACGTAGCCGCCGACGTAGCGCGTGGGACGCTCGTCGCCTCCGAAGATCAAGACATCTTCTGACTGAGGTGACCCCAGGGCGTGCCATAGCAATTTGTGATTGGTGGTCTTGGTGGAAAGCTGGCTTCCCTCGGCTTTGTCCGGATTGTCGTAGCTTGAGTAGTAGAAGCCTTTGTTATGATACCAGGAGAGACTACTGAACTTCACATCGACGATGGGGCCTTCCACGACCTTTTTGGTAGCCGTTTCGATGACGAAAACCTTGCGCCAATCCGAGCCGCCTTCGGTGATGGAGTAGGCGGCTAAACTTCCGTCTTTGCTAAAGGAGATGTCGGAGAGGCCGGTCGTTCCGTCTTGGGAGAAGCTGTTGGGATCGAGAAATACTTCAGGCTGAGCGCTTTTCTGTCCGATCTTGGTGCGGTACAGCACCGCGTGATTCTGCAGCCCGTCATTTTTGTAGTAATACTCGTATGCGCCCTCGCGGAAAGGGGAGGAGTAGCGCTCGTAATCTTTGAGCGCTTTGAGACGAGCCTTCAAGGCATCCCGGAATGGGATGGAATCTAGAAAGGCGAAGGTCACCTTGTTCTGAGCTTCCACCCAGGAAGCCGTCTGGGAGGATTTGTCGTCCTCGAGCCAACGATACGGGTCCTCCACCTTGGTCTCGAAATAGGTATCGGTGTGAGGAACCTGCTCGGTCTTCGGATAGGGTTGAGCCAGGCTCGGATAGGCCAGGCTCATCGCTAGCAAAACGGCGGGAATGGACTTCTTCATGCCCGCCGCTTTCGCGCGATGAAGCGTTAGGCCTCTTGCTGGAGAAGTTTCTCGGCCGCGCTCAGCTGGGCCGAGTTTCCGATCAAAGCGATGAGGTCGCCCTCCCGCAGCTCCACTTGAGGTTCGGGGTTCGACATGATCTCCTTACCCCGGATCATGGCCACCGCCGAGGCGCCGGTATGGGAGCGTAGCTTGGCGTCTCCTAGCGCTTTGCCAGCCAGGGGGCTGTCTCCCGAGACGCAGACCCAGTTGAGACCGAGTTGACCCACCGAGGTCAGGAGCTGCGAGAGCTGCAGAATCTCCTCCCCCTCCAGCTCGTCAGAGAAGTAGGTCTCCCTTCGCACCGCATCCACATACTGTTGCACTCGTTCGAAGGAGTATCCCAGCCCCAGTAGAGTGTGACGCATGATTTCCAGACTCCCCTCAAGCTCAGGATGGATGACGTCTCTTGCTCCCAGGCGGGCCAAGCGGTGGACCCCATTGATGGTGCTGGCTCTGGCCACCACGCTGACCTTAGGAGCAAGTTCTAGCGCGGCCGCCACAATCAGTTCGCACGCGCTCTGATTGGGAACGGTGACGATGACGAATCGTGCTTTATCCAGGCAGGCGTAGTCGAGAACCTCCGAGTTGGAGGCGTCGCCATAGAGCACCGGTATTCCGGTTTCTTGGTATTTCTGGCCACGATGGGTGTCCGATTCGACGAGAAGGCAGGGGATCTCCAGTTGGCTCATGACGCGAAGCAGAAAGGACCCGACCCGTCCCGCGCCCACAATGACAACGTGGTCGGAAATGTCAGGACGTGGGATGACGGCCCCCAGGTCGGAAGAGCTTCTCCAGTTGAGAGCTTTCCACCAGAAAGGCGACTTCTTCAGTAGCTTCTTGGCCGGTTTGATCAGGCGAAAGAGGAAGGGATTGACGACGATGGAGATGAGAGCCCCGGCCAGTACGAGACCGTACTGATCCTGGCTGATCAGACCCAGCGAAACCCCGGTTTGACCCACGATAAAGGAGAACTCACCGATCTGGCTCAGTCCAGCGGCCACGACCAAGATGGTGGCCGGACCGGCTGGCAAAAAGATTCCAAGCAGAAGAGTTGTGAGGGCTTTTCCCACCACGATGAGCGTGGTCAAGAGGAGAACTTCCGTGGCGTTGTGGTAAAGGGTCGCGGGGTTGACCAGCATACCGACTGAGACGAAGAAAACAACGGCGAACATCTCCTGAAAGGGGAGCGCCTCGGCCGCTACTTGATGGCTCACTTCGGATTCGCCGATCACCACTCCGGCCAGGAAGGCCCCCAGGGCAAGAGAGATACCGAAGAGCTCCGCGGCCAGCATCGCGGTCCCCAGCGAGGCCGCCATCACGGCCAGAATAAAGAGCTCGCGCGAACGAGTTTGGGAGATTCGAGTAAGAATCCAAGGCAGAAGTCGGCGTCCGATGATCAACATCCCGGCCGCGAAAATTCCGGTCTTCAAGAGCGCGAGAGCCACAGCTTTCAAGGGGGAGCCTCCTCCTCGAGACAAGGCCGGCATAATGACCAGGATGGCCACCGTAGCCAAGTCCTCGAGGACCAGCCAGCCCACCGTCACCTTGCCCGGACGAGTATTCAACAGCCCGTTGTCGGTGAGCCCTCGCAAGAGCACAACCGTACTGGCGATGGAGAGCGCGAGCCCCACCACCAGTCCGGAAGTCGTGTTCCAGCCCCACATGGTGGTCACCGCGACGGTGAGCCCGGTGGCTATCAGAATCTGGGCTATCGCTCCAGGGATGGCGACGCCGCGAACCTCCCACAAGTCCTTGAGCGAGAAGTGAAGGCCCACACCAAACATCATAAAGATGACGCCGAGTTCAGCTAGTTGGCTGATATCCTTGATATCTCCCACAAAGCCCGGAGTGAAAGGTCCAATCACGAGGCCGGCCAGAAGATAACCGGCCAGAGTCGGCATTCCCAAGCGGCGGGCCAGGTAGCCACCGACGAAGGCCACACACAAAACGACCGCGATATTAAGGATAAGGGTTAAGTCGTGGTGCATTCGGGCTCCTGTCTAGGGGCCAGGACCACGACCGAGCAGTCGAGACGCTGCATCACGTCGTCGCTGGTGTTCCCCAGCAGCCATCCCGTTACTCCGGTACGAGCGGCCGTTCCCATGACCAGAATGTCGACGCCCAGTCGAGAGACCGCTTCCGGAAGTTCGTCCTCGGGAAGGCCGCGAAGGTGTTCGATGGAAAGCGTACCGTCGATCCCGGATTCATCGATCAGGTGATGTAAGGCGTTGAGATGTTTGGTTCGTGAGCTTTCCACGATGCGCTCGATCTCCGTGCCCGAGAGCTGGGACCAGGCGTTGTGCCGGAGGTATCCTTCGAAAGGGTAGTTCCAACAAGAGAGGATATAGAGTTTCCGTTCGTGGTGATCGGCGATCACTCGAGCGGCGCGTAGCAGACGAAGACTTAACGCCTTAGAGGGGCCGTCGATCGCCTCCGGGTCGATGGCGACCGCGATTCGGGCCTGTTTTTTGAAGGTCTTATTGGGATGCTGCAGCCAGACGGGGCAGGGAGAGGTCTTGGTCAGCGCCCGATCTCGAGCATTAAACCCGAGGCGGCTCTCCCGCGGCTCGGCTTGCTTGATCAACAGATCGAAAGCGTTCTCGCGAGCGTAGGCCACATATCGTTCTGAGGCGGCCGTTTCAGCCCCGAGTTGAACGACGACTTTGATCCGCGAAGGGTCGAACTTCAGTTTCTCGGCGCAGCTTTCCAGGCGCTTGGTAAACTGCTGACGGACACCGTTTTCGTAAGCCTCCTGGTAGGCACTGACGCCTTCGGGTAAGGGAGGGCAGACAATGAGAGCCGTCAACTCCACATTTCTTCTCACAGCGATGGCCATGGCTTCGGTCAACGCATCAGCGTCGTCGACGACTCCGGTCGTGACAAAAAGCAGAGATTCAAGATGTGGCAACGGTGTGTCCTCCTAAATTTTAGGGTTCCCCCCGGTAGCAACGCTGTGAGTCGGACAGAGTTCCGAGTGGAGGGGAGTTTGGTCCTTCACGGAAAGGCGCCCCGAAATCCTTCGTGAGATGATGAGGAGAAGATGATGAGAGTAAGACAAGCCCTCCTTGGGGTGTTGGTCGCGATGGCGATGAGTCTGAGTGTGGTGGCGGATACGCTCAAACCCTTGCCGGGTAAGAATGTAGCCGCAACGGGATCGGTGGTGAAGGTAGTGATGGCAACCGACGCCGGCGACCTCGAGATCGAAGTCTACCCGGAGGCCGCCCCTAACGCCGCCGCGCGATTCTTGATGCTCGTTCAGATAGGCTTCTACGACAACACTCCGATCTTTCGAGTGGTCAAGGAGCCCAAGCCTTTCGTGGCTCAGTTCGGGATCAACTCCGCCTTCGCGCCGTGGGAGAAGGGCAAGGATTTCAAAGATGATCCGAGCCTTTATCAGATGGAGCGAGGGACGCTGGCTTTCGCCAAGGCGGGAGCCGACACCAACTCCACTCAGGTTTTCATCAACTATACCGAGAACAATCGCCTGACCGCGCCCAACCTCAACTTCTCGGCCTTCGCCAAGGTGGTCAAGGGGATGGAGGTCGCCGACAACTTCAAGTCCGTGGGCGACCCCGGCATGGGCCTCGATCAGGATGCTTTGTGGAAAAACACCCGCATGGTGGACAGCCTGAGCGCTAAGCCCACCATGATTATCTCCGCTAAGGTCGTTTCTCGCTAGCCGTTGGACCGGAGCGCACCGATGATGTCGTTCGTATCACTGGACTCTTCTCAACTCGCCCGCATGGCTCGTATCGAGCATGAAGCCTTCAGCATGCCGGAGGAAGCTTGCCTTGGTTGGATTGAGCGAACGGGAATCAAAGAATGGAGAGCGCTCTTAGATTCTCGGGGTGAGCCCCAAGGCGGCTTGATCCGTATTCCTATGGGCCAGTGGTACGGCGGCAGGGCGGTCGGTATGACGGGACTCGCCGGCGTGGCCGTCTCGTACTGTGGGCGAGGTCAAGGGGTGGGACAAGCCCTGATGCGGGGCGCCCTGGAAGAGATGCGCGGTGAAGGAACGGCGCTTTCGGCCCTCTACGGCTCCACTACGTCCTTTTATCGCCGCTGTGGTTACGAGCGGGCCGGAGCTCGCCACCTGGTGGAGATCTCCTTAAGGGAGCTGTCGGCTCGTGGCGGTCCTCTGGACATTCGCCCTTTGCGAGAGGCCGACGCTCCTGAAGTCGAGGCGCTCCAGGCCAGGCACGTACGAGGACAGGCCTGTTTGCTGCGCGGCCCCTATCTCTGGCAACGCGTGCGTGGACCCCGCGGCATGACGGCCAGAGGGTTCGGCTTTTTCCGTGAGGGCTCCCTGGAAGGCTATGCTTATCTGGTCACCGAGTCGGGGCAAGGGTTCCAGGACAACACCGTGGAGGCCAGCGACCTCTGCCTGACCACAGCCGACGCGGTCGCCACCTTTCTCGGCTTGCTGGCCGGTCATCGGGCCTTTTTCACCACCGCCCGCTGGCCCAGCCCTCCCTGCTCTCCCTTGCTTCTTCTGATGGAGGAGCCGTGGAGCTACAAGGTGACGCTCCACGAGCACTGGATGCTGCGCATCGTCCATCTGGCCGGAGCTCTCATCGAGCGCGGATACCCGGAGCATTTGGAAGAGGAGCTCCACCTACGAGTCGAGGATCCCTGGTTTGCCGACAACAGCGGAGACTGGGTACTGAGAGTACGGCACGGGAAGACCGAGGTACACCCCGGCGGTAAAGGGGACTTTCGAATCGGGATCGGACCGCTGGCCAGTCTCTATAGCGGGTTTGCCTCTCCTGAAGTGTTGAGGCTCTCCCGCCGTCTGGAGGCTCCCGAGGAAGCGATGCTAACAGCTGCTCGCCTTTTCGGGGGAGCCATTCCTGAACTGGCGGATTTTTTCTAGCCCGTCGCGAATTAGAGCCGATGTCGAGTGCGGTTGTTCTACTGTCCGGTCCTCCAGCGGCCGGGAAAAGCTCGTTGGCGCGCGAGCTTCTCACGCGCTATCGCGCTATCGGAGCGGACCCGCCGCTTCTGTATCTGGGCACGGATGCCTTACGGGAGACGATAACGGGGCACGGCTACGTCGCCTCGGCCCGCTCGGTGGTCTACTCCGGCGTGTTGGGACTGCTGGAGGCCGCGCTCTCCTCGGGGCACAACGTCTTGGTCGACGGGAACTATCTCGAGCCGGAGTACCGAGCGCAGTTAGCCGCCGTAGCCGAGCGGTCTCGCGGCCGGCTGTTAAAGGTTCTGGTATTTTGCCGGCTCGAGGTCGGATTGCGCCGCAACTCCACCCGAATGCCGGATGAGCGCGTCCCCGATGAGTATCTTCAGAAAGTGTACGCGCTGGTGGTGCAAGCTCGGGAGGATTCTGACGTTTCTCTCGACAGCGAGCAAAGCCTGATCGGTCGCGAGGCGGAGATTCTCGAATGGTTGCTGGGCACAGCTCCGCCCGACGTCGAGGCCGGTCACTCCTCGGCCTGGGAGCAACTAGGCCAACGTCGCTCCCTGGCAGCGGGCGATGTACTGTGGCGTGCCGGGGAAGCGTCGGCCGAGGTTCTCTCTATCGAAAGCGGCGAGCTTGAAGTCGTGCGCGAGGAGGAGGGCCAGCCTTTGGTCGTGCTCAACCGGCTGCAGGCCGGTACCGTGGCGGGCGACCTCTCTTCTCTTGACGGAAGTCCCCATTCGGCCACGCTGCGCGCGAGTGTGGACAGCGTGGTGAGCAGCTTGCCGGCAGCCCATTTTCGCCTGTTGCTTCGCCGAGAACCGGAGCTGCTCGACCGTGTTCTGGAGGGGATGGCGGGACGGATTCGCTCCCTTTCAGGGCGGGCTGGAACGGCTAGCGTCGACCTTCTGACCGGACTGGGAAATCGCCGCATGATGGAAGATGTGTGGCCGCGCTTGGCCGAAGCCGCCGAACGGGAGAGGAGTCCATTGTCGGTCGCCCTCTTTGATGTCGACCGATTCAAAGGGATCAACGACACTTTCGGGCACCACGTGGGAGATCTGGTCCTACAGGAGATCAGCCGCCGCTTGGTGGCCAGCATCCCGCATCCCGGGATCTGTCTCCGCTTTGGAGGCGACGAATTCGTGGTGCTGTTGCCGGAATGCGAGCAAGACCAGGCGCAGGCCCTGATGAGGAAGTTCGCTCAGGACGTGCGGGGACGGACTGTGCCGGTCGACCACGGCGTGGCGGTTTCCGTCACGGTCAGCGTGGGAGTGGCAAGCTTCCCCCAACCTGTCGGCTCTACCGGAGAGCTCTTCGGCAGAGCCGACGAGGCCGCTTATGTCTCCAAAGGAGAAGGTCGCGACCGGGTTACCGGCTGGGAGGGAGTACGTTAATCTACAGTTTGGCGAAGGAGAGCTCTCGCTTGCGCTGTTCGGCCGGTAGGACCGCGCTGTACTTAGACAATGTTCCCCCTTTGGGCAGAATTTTGCGCAGGGTGGGAAAGGCGTCTTGATAGATGTCGGTGCCGGGACCTCCGTCAATCTCGAAAGCAGTCGGAGATTTAGGCGTGAGGGTGAATGACTGTACCTGAAAGCCGGCATGCTGGGGCGGTTTCGCATTCACCACGAACAGCTCGATCTTGGAAGTTCCGGGGTTGCCCGCGGTGACCCGCAGGGGGTAACTCAGCTCCTTGGCCTGGTAGCTGATCTTGAGCGGCGCGATGGTCCCGTCGACTAAAGATTTCCCGACTTGGCCCTCTTTGCCGGGGCGAATGCGCGCGGCCACGAAGTACCAGTTCTTGTCCACGTAGCTGGAGAGCGCTTGGCGGACGGTGTTGTTGGTGGAGAAGCCGTTTTTCTTGAGCCAGTCGTAGAGCCCCCCACTGGTGCTGGCCTGTAGTACCGCCACATCGTAGGGTCCGGCGGCTTTACGCTCCAGCACTTTGACCGGAGGAGCGGCCGCGCCGGGGGCCGTCGCGCCGGCTCCTCTGATAGTGGGAGCCTTTCTTGCCGGTCGACGCGGGGTCGTCGCCTTCCACAGCTCGTGGAAAGGAGCCCCTCCTTGCACATCCACCTTGGCTTGCGTCTCGGTCGGAATCACCCAGGCGAATTCCCCCGGTGGCCCCTCGTACTTCACCGACAAGATCATGTGCTGCGTCTTTCCCTCGGAATACAAGAAGGCGCGCTGTTCCGGAAGCTTGATGTCGTTAGGGGTCGGACCCGGCCGATCTCGTGGGATGGCGATACAGCCGTGGGTGGGTTGAATAGTCCCCAGCAGTAGCCCTAGCGCGAGTCCCACGCCGGCGAGCACCTGGAATCGTTTCTTCATAATAATCCCCTCCGTCCGATGATGAACCTGGCTTCGCGGCCCAAGACTTTTGTCCTAGAGGTCGCCGTCTAGCCCTTGGAGGCAGACCCGAAGCTGAGCCCAGAGGTGTCCACGGCACTGCAAGCGATCAGCTAACTGATGCGCCTCCAGTCGGTGCAGTTGGTAGACGGCTCGCCTTCGGCTAAATTGGGTGTAAGGATGGAGCGGCCCAAATTCGGACTCGGCAAGTTCCAGGGCCTTGATTCGCTCCTGGCGAGCTTCCTCGAGTGACTGCCAGCCGAGCAGGTCAAATCGGTGATTCAGCCTCGCCTCCACCGAAGGCCTGGGCCCGTGGCGGAATTTGGCGTTGACCTCCAACAAGGAGGCCCGCGCTCGAAATTCGGCCCGGACGGCCCAGGGAAGGACCTTCTCGGCGTCACGGGCCAACCAATCATAGAGCAACCACTGGACGAAGGGGTCTTGCTCCACCGGCGGGATGGCTTGGCGCAAGAAGCCGATACTGGCCCGTCGCCCTTCGGGTGAAACGAGCCGAATGAGAAAGGCTCTTTCTTCCGCCAGATCGCGATGATGAGGAAGAAGTTTGTGCGCTTGGGACAACAGTTGGTCAGCTCCGGCGTAGTTGGCGTGAGCGAGCTCGATCTCGGCGCAGAACCGGTAAGCCCAAGACTGCAAGAGTTTGTCGCCCGAGTCGCGACTTCGGGCGTGAATCTCGGCGGCTTCGACCAGCTGACCTTGATAGCGGAATAGAAGCCCTAAGCGATGAATTCCCCAACGGCAGGCGCCGTTGAAAGCCTCCTCAGTGGGACCTCCACGCTCCAGTAGCGCTTGAAGAATGTCTCGGGCCTGTAGCCCGCGGGGAAGGTGGGGAGACTTGAGATCCACAAGGGCCTGGCGCAGAGGCTCGATGAGCTCCGCCATCGCTTCAAGGTTGTTCGCCTCGAGGTGTTTAAGCATACGCTGGCGTACGCGCCGCAAGACCTCCGCCCGTAGCTGCTCTGCTTCCTTGACTTGCCCCTGAGCTTCCAGCTCACGAGCCTGAGCTAGAGTTTCGAGGTGGGCGGCGGGTCCTCGAACATCGACCAGACCGGCTAGTGTCATCCAGTGGAGCAGGACCTGCCGGTGGTCCACCAACAGGTCGCTTCGCCCCAAAGCCTGGCCGACAGTCCCTTGAAGCGCGGGCCAGAGCTCTCGAGTTTTTTCGGGCTCCCGGCATAGTTCCACCAGAAGTTCCCACCCGATCCTGTCGAGTTGCTGAGTCAAGTCTAGAAACTCCTGATTTTCCACCAGAGCGCTACGGGAGATGTCCTTGCGCAAACCTTCCACCCAGACCAGCCCGGAAAGATTGCTAGGGCCCCAACGTGCCGGATAGGAAAACTCCACACCGTGAAGGATCAGGCGTAGCGGCGGCTTATCGATCTTGAAGGGAGTAAGGCAGAGATAACCGGTGGCCTTCTCCATGCTCCTTTTGAGGAGAGGAGATTGGGAGGATTTGAGTTTGACTTTACACGGGCCAAGCTCGGCCCACGCATAGGCTTCGGTGGGGATGCCATGTTCAGGGCACGCTACCTGCTTTTTGTCGAAGGTCAACTCCAACGGCGCGAAACGACAGGCGGGAAGTTCCTTCTGCTCGGGATGGGTGTCGAGCAGGCGGGTGTTCAGTCCAAAGCCTTTGTCCACCACCACCCTCAACAACGGGGTGATAGGGCTGCTCAGCTGGAGAGGCTTAAGGCATTGTTTCTTCTCGCGGAGTTCCAGCTGCCAGGCCTGGCCCTCTTGAAAAGCCTCGATGAGAACCCGCTTGACCGGATAGGCCAGCGCTCCCTGGACGCCCACCGCCAACTCATTGAGGTATTCGGGAGCACCGAAGGTGTAGAAGAGAAATGAGTTGAGGGATTCGAGTTGCTCTTTGCTCGGAGTCTGGCCGTCGGAGAGTAGCTCCAACCCCGAGATGCTCGAGGTGATCTGGAGGAAGCTCGCGCCACTGGCCACGCCCGCGGCGACAAGTTGGACGATGTAAAGCTCGGGCCGGGTCAGGGTGAACCGTTGGAGTTTCTCCTCGGCGGTCTGCAGTGAGACCGTGAAAGTTCCGTCAGAGTGGCGAGTTCCCGCTTCCCTTACTTCGGCGAGAAATTCATCGAGTTCGGACATCTCCTTCAAGGTTATCCCTTTTTCGACGACTTTCCTCGAGAGGCTCAGCGCGAGCTAACGCTATAGAGTCGCCGGGTTGGAAAAATCCCGGGTCTTCTCGATGGATAAGGTCGAGAAGACCCGAGACACTAGGTCGGCTGGAACGCCGGCACCACGGTGACGACCAGCTGTCCACCGGGACTCAGCGACAGGTAAGTCGGCTGGCCGGGCGTTCCGTCGGGGAGGGTTGGGGTAAAGCGGGTGACCGCGACGCCGGAAGGGTCGAACTGAGTCACGAACCCTCCCACGCCATCGGCGACCCAGCTGTAACCGGCGGCATCCACGACCACCGCGCGGGGGACTACGAATCGGCCAAGCTCGTTTCCACGAGAGCCGTAAACTCTAAGGAATCGTCCGTCGGAGGAGTAGACTTGGACTTCGGCGTTACCGCTGTCGACCACGTGCAGCTCCCCGTTAGGTCCTAAAGCCACTCCGCTAGGAAAGTTGAAGTCGGCTGGCTCCTCGGTTCCAAACTGCCCTAGCGTCCCCAGGAGATTTCCCGTGAGATCGAAGATCACGACCTGGTGATTGGGTCCATCCGCGACATAGATTCGATTCCGTTGAGGGTCCAAAGCCATGTCGCGGGCGATGAAGAGATTGTCATCTCCGAAGGAACGTACCAGGTTGCCCTCGCTATCGAGGACGTCGATCTCACCGTTACCCCGGTCGGCCACGTAGATGAGCCCGTTGGAGTCGGTCGCTAGCGCGACCGGAAAGTTGAAGAGTCCGCTTCCGTCTCCTAGACCTCCAACCTCCCACACCACGTTCCCCTCAGGGTTGAGCCGAGCCACCGTGAAGTTACGAAGGTCCAGGCGATATGTCGTACCATCGGAGCCAAATTCCAGGATTTGCTGGGTGAGAGCCAACGGTTGAGGGGTCGTGTTTTCTCCACCTGTGATCGGAGTGGTGAAGACATAGTTTTGAGAGTCGCCACAGCCCGGCAGGGATGCTACCCCAGCTAGAACCGCGGCTCCTGAGGTGAATTTAAGAAAAGCCCTTCGGCTCACTGGAATGCTCATGGACGTTGGGGGTAGTAGCCTTGCAGGCAGATGATGTACTGCCCGTTGGTTGTTCCTTCCACCCCGGCAGGCGCCGGTAGGGTGGGCAGGGCGAAGTTGGTCCTTCCGTCTCCACCATAGGTGGTCCCCAGGATTGAGTAGACGGCAGGCCACTGCGTGATCGGAAGAATGGCTCCGTTACAAAACGCCCACCCGTAGGGGGCGAAACTTCCCGCGAAAATTCGGATCTCTCCTATGATACCTTCCACATCATCACCTTCACTTCCATAGAAATTGTAGAGAGCCCGAGTTCCTGGTCACGGTCTAATTTCCTAGAAGCTTCGGAGGAAGTGACTCAGGGAAGGAGCCTAACCTTGACGCCGCTCAGACCTTGGCCTGTACGTCCTCCCATGACCATTCGGTTGACTCCGAGATAGAGGTCGTAGTTGATTCCTGCTTCGGCGTCGTCCTGTCCAGCTAGAGCAAAGAGCGCCGGATGAAGATAGCTGTCTCGTTCCCTTTCATCATTGATGTAGGTGACCTCTCCGTCGGCTATCTCAAGGCGAACGGTGCGCTCCTCGCCGACGACGTTATCTCACTTTTTCATGAAGCGCTGCTTGGGCGCATACTCTGGATAGCGGTCGAGCAGGTCTGAGCCGTAGACCTCGAGGTTTCCGTTGAGGATCTGAATCTCAGCGTCATTGATAGCGGTCATACTGTCTCCACCCCAACCGTTGTTGGTGTTGGAGTCGCCCAGATTGAAAGACCATTCCACCGAGGGACCGGAGAACTCAAGCTCTAGAGCCATCCGCTGGTGTCCGGCGGTGTTTCCGGCTTGCTGGATGACCTCAACTCCTTTTGGCGGGAGGTCCAGTTCGACAGAGCCGGGTCGGGTAGCAACAACTCGTGGTTTCCTGATGGGGCGCGTCGGCTCGGCCGTGGTAGGTCGCTCGAGTTGATTGGGTCGATCTGATTGATTAGAGGGTGATTGAGCCACTTCTGGTGTGGTCGAGTTGAAGTAGCTTTGGGCGGACACGGATAGTAAGAGCGCGATCAGTCCCAGGAAAAAAAGAGGTGAGTGAGTGGTTTTCTAAGCATTCCCAGATGGTCGCCAAAAGACCGACTATCTTCCCAGGAAGAGAACGCCAAATTTCGATAAAATTTAGACTTCGCGCTCGTACAGGTAGACTTGGCGACTTCCGTAGATACCGTCGGTTTCCACCGAGACGGTCCGTATCAATTGAGTTCGAGGAGATGTGCGCAAAGCGAAGGACTCGGCGATGGTCGTATCGCCGTCGCCGTAGCGCGTGGGCCCTTCCGACTCATCGGTCTTGAGGAAGAGTTTCCCCAGGTGAGGCTGGAGTCTGCCGGAGTAGGGGACGGCCTGACTTTCCAGCACTCCCTCGGAGTCAAACCACTCGAAGACAGCTTCAGGGCTCGCCACTTCCGTCACTTCCCCAGCGGCGCCTAGGGCCAAGGTTAGACCGCTTGCCGGGCCTGTTGAGTCCAGGAGGTCGGGACCATCTCCTTCTAGCCAGCGCTCCGTCTTAAGAAAGCCGTCGGATCCATCCGGCATCAGGTCCGCGGTCGCCTCCGCCCGCGCCACCAATCTCCATCGTCCCACCCATTCTTCAGATAACGTCGTCATAGACCTCTATTGTACCGTTGACCCACGCGAACCTTTTGTGTAAACTCTGCGGGCGCCGGAATAGCTCAGGGGTAGAGCAACTCACTCGTAATGAGTAGGTCGTCAGTTCAAATCTGATTTCCGGCTCCAAAAGAAACCCCGCTTCGGCGGGGTTCTTTGTTTTCTGGAGGCTTGAAGTGGGTCTACAGGGAGTCGAACTCCTGATGAAGGTGGAAGAACACTTTGGAGTGTCGATAACCGACGAGGATGCGGCAACATTGATGGTTGTCGGAGACCTTCACTTCTGGCTCTGTCAAGAGCTTTTGTTGACGAAGCCTGGGGCTCCGAGTCCCTCGGATGTTTGGCTTCAGTTGCGTCAATTGATCGCCGATCAGCTCGGTCTTCCCTTGGAGACTATTCAAACGGATTCTCACATTGTCCACGACCTTCGGGTCGAGTAGAACTAGAAGAGGAGAGTGGTGGAGAAAGTCTAGGGATCCGCCGAACTTTTTCGAATTCTTCGAGATGCGTAGCTCTCTCACACTCATCTTTACTATCCTGTTCTTGAACCTACCACTTCTCGCCGCTCAGGTATCGAGCCCCGCGGATGAAGTGTTAGGCGTCTATGAGGGACGTTTCAAATGGGATTATGAAGTGGAATGGACGCCAATTCGTTTCTCCTTCACTCAAAAGACGCTCACGCGAGAAGGAGATTACGAGCTTCGAGGAAGCGGAGAATACCTGGCAGGACCCGCGACGATAACCATTCAGCTACGAGCTCATTACCAACCGGCCACCGGTGCCATCGAGATCTGGGAGAGTGAGCCAGACAGCTACGCCGAAGTCTTTCAGACCAACGGCTCTCACGTGGGAACCCTCCAAGATGGAGAACTCAAGGCTACTTGGATAACGGCCGGAACCAGCGAGAAAGGACACCTTAGCCTCAAGCGAGTGAAGGCGTCTCTCAAGTGATGTACGCGTTAGTTTCTCAGGAAGCCAATACCGAATTGCGCAACTTCGCCGTATGTCGGATTGAATCGCGTCCTGAGGTTCGTCGTAGCCCCAGTCGGCATCACCTAACGTGGAACGGTAATTGAATGGTCAATGATGCGGGAGGATCACTTCGGCAATACCCCGACCACCAAGAGGATGGCGAGGATGATTCCCATCAAGCTTTCTCCAGCGATCAGACCCGAGGCGACAGGTACGACGTACCGTTCGGCTACCTTTTTGTAGAAGCGACGTAAGGCTTCCGCGATGGCGCTACCCAGGAACATCGCGATGGCGTTTCCGCCGGGAATGACCATGGCGATTCCCAATCCAGAGGCGGAAGGAACGAAGTTGCGCATCGAACGGGGAAGAAATTTTTCCAGTAGAGCCAGGGCTATTCCCAGCAATGCTCCGACCATGAAGGCGGAGCGGGCCGACGGGTCCAGGGCGTCGAGCCCGTGGGCGAAGGCTTCGGAGACGCCCGCCCAGACCAGGCACGCAGGCGCCGGCCAGTCTTCCCCGCCGAGCACGCTGGGGTCGGGAATCAGCAGATTGAAGGCGGGCACGACGCAGGCGGCCCCCGCGAGTACTCCAAAAAGTTGGGCGTAGAGTTGAAGCCTGGGCTTGGCTCCCAGCAGCCATCCGGTCTTCAGGGTGGTCAAAAGATCCGCCGCATGCAAGCCGATACCGCCCGTCACGTTGGCGCTCATTATGTTGCCTGACATGTTGCCCGGGGTCATGACTCCGTACAACGCTTGAGTCACCGGTCCCAGAGCCTTGGTGGGAGTCACATCGGTTTCGCCCGTCACTCGGGCCGCCACGAATCCCATGATGATGGCTAGCGGCACGGCCACGAGTCCGGCCCAGAGGGGGATAGCGAAAAGGTGGCTCATCAAGAACACGACCACGGGGGTTAAGACCAGCACTCCGCCGACAAACCAGGTGGCGGGGGCCTCAACCTCTTCCAGCGGGTCTTTCTCCACCGGACCTTTCTTCCAAAGGCGCGACAGGCTGGAGAAGGAGCGAAGCACGCTCTTGCCGTCGAGTAGGAACGAAGTCAGACCAGAGCTGACGAGAATGCCCGCGCCCGGCCAGAGGGTCCAGGCGATGATCGCTTTGTAGTTGACGGCCTCGATCAGTCCCCGTTCGAGGAGACTCGGCGCCAAAAATCCGTAGGTCAGAAGACCGCCCAGCAAGAGCGACCACCCGGTTCGAAAGTTCATCAGCGCTCCCGCGCCGAGCAACACCACCTCGGTTTTGAAGGTGATGGTCCACTCTTTGGCCGCGCGACCGGCAATCTGAAAAGGGAATTCTAGAGCACCGGGTAGGTTGAAGGGCATCCAGGAGGCTTTGACGTCGCGCAGGAAGGCCACCACTCCCCCGAACAGCGCGGCGACTCCTAGCGCCTTGGCCTTAGCCGTTCCGTCCGAGCCTTCTCCTTCAGCGTGCAGCGACCGAATGGTCTCGGCCGTCGCCGTTCCGGTGGGAAAGGGGAGAGCCTCCTTGTTGACCAACTGCCGCTTGATCGGGATGGCCACGAATACGCCCAGAGCCGCGATCACGCCGAACCAAAGGACCATCGACATGGTGTCGGGTCGTAGCGTGGTGATCATCAGAAGAGCCCCGAAGGCGGCCATGTTTCCGCCACCCGTCATGTAGCCGGCTCCGGAGGCCACGGTGGTCAGCGCGTTGTTCTCTAAAGCGCTCAGCGGCTTCACTCCGGCCGTGCTCAGCGCCTTGAAGATGGCGAAGGCGAGAATGCAAGCTGTCAGCGTGACCCCTAGACTCCAGCCTGTCTTGAAGAAGACGTACAGGTTGGACAGGCACATCACCGCCCCGATCATCATCCCCACGAGGACGGCTCTCACCGTCAGCTGAGGCTCGTCGGGGACGTAGACCTCGCGAAGCCATACGACTTCAGGATCTTCGGAGGCTTGAGGTGGGAGGTTGGCTTCTTGCATGACCGCGCGGGTTCTTCCGAAGCCGAAGCTCTCCTTCGCGGGTTGGAGCTACCTCATTCCGAGAATGTCAGCTTCGAAGTCCATGTTGACTTCGCCGCCTTCGTTGTCGGCTAGGAGCTGTTTGGCGATGGCGGCGCAGACGGGATGAATTCCCGAGAAGTGATCTTTGCCCTGGAGCTCGTGGCAGTGGACGAGAGTGTTCCCTTCTCGTTGGGAGGCCTTTTGAAACTGGCGGAGCGAGCTGATGTTACCCTCGACTCCCTCGAAGATGTACAGCGGGGTTTTCAGAGAGGAGAGCCAGCGAAGCGGCTCGCGCATTTCAAACTCTTGGCGATTTCTGGTGTCGAAAGTGAAGCACTCGGGAGCGTAGTCTTCCACGGCGGCCACGGGGCCAAGACTAAAAACGGCTCGAAAGACGTTGCTTGCCTCCGCGGCTAGGATGGCTTTGGTTCCACCGGTGCTGTGTCCGGCAAGATAGATCCGTTCTGGGTCCACTCCGCTCTGCTTGGCTAGAAATTCGGCCGCCGCGAGGATGTCGTCGACCTCTCCGTAGCAGGTCTCGTCGGCGCCGGGGCTGGTGTTGCCGCCGCGTTGAGCCGGATACATCATCACGATCCCGGCTTCCCGGATGACGGCCGCCGTCTGATCGTTGCTGGGGTCTTCCTCACTCCAAACATCGCCGATCGAATTGCCGAATCCGCCAAGAATCCAGATGACCGCAGGGTGTTTGTTTCCGTCTTTCGGGATATTGCTCAAGTAGGCCGGCATCGGTCCAAGCTTGCTGGAGTACTCGACGAGGGAGAAGAGGTCCGCGGGAGGCGTCTCCGGCTCGCCTTTTTCTCCGCTGGTTCGGGTCAGCTTGGTCTTGAATTGACTTCGGGCATGGGCGAAGGTTTGTGGGGGAGTGAGACTCTCCTTAGAGCCTGTGGGCTCGGAGCGTTGGCATCCGGCAAGGGCCAGGACTAGAAGAGAAAAGAGAAAGAGCTTGCTCATTGAGTATCATCCTACTGTGAGAGTATCCTTGCTTTATGAGCAAAGCGAAAAAGACCTCTGACGAGCCAGTTCTACTTTCCGGTGGCAACCCGCAGATTGCTAAGGGGTATGGCGACCAGCCTGTGCGAGACTATATCGCCGCCATGCCGGGCTGGAAGAGTGAGGTCGGGCGTCGACTCGATGACCTGATCCAGAGAATCGTTCCTGACGTGAAGAAGGCGGTGAAGTGGAACTCGCCTTTCTACGGAGTAGAAGAGGGGAGCTGGTTTCTCAGCTATCACTGCTTCACCAAGTACATCAAGCTTACGTTCTTCCGCGGTCTGTCCTTGGACCCCGTTCCACCGGTCAGCTCCAAGAGCCAGGACACCCGCTACTTTCACATCTACGAAAATGAGGAGTGGGACGAAGCCCAAATTGGTGACTGGATCAAGCAGGCCAGCCAACTCCCGGGCGAGCGGATGTAACTACCTACGGGAATTCTGTGCCCTCTCCGGGCCCCGACCAGATATAGCGGAGTTTGGCGTTGACATTTTCCAACGGTACGGAGCCGGCGTACCGGCTATCACGAGAGTTGTTGACGTTGTCGCCCATGAGGAAGACGTGGCCGGAGGGAACTTCGAAGGGCCCATAGTCCTCGCTGGGAGGCTCGACCCAGGGAGGTTGAAGGGGTTGCCCGTTGACCAAGAGCTTTCCATCGGAGACGTGTACTTGATCGCCTCCTAAAGCCACGACGCGACCGACCAAAGTCAGCTCCTCCTCGGGTCGGTGGTAGATGACGAGATCCATCGGTTTCGGTGGAGAGCTTCGATAGGCGTGCTGGTCGACAATGATCCGAGCCCCAACCTGCAGCGTCGGACTCATAGAGCTGCTAGGAATCCAGTAAGGCCGTGCCCCCCAACTCGGGAGCGTCGGTTTCAGGAGCAATATGAGGAAGGCGGGAAGGAGCAGCCAGTTTCCTAAAACTACCGCGAGATAGACCGCTGGTCGATTGTATCGCTTTGTGGGCTGTGGCTCTCTGGCCCGCCAGGCGGTTCGTGTCGCTTCGAGACTGACAGACAAAGGGATGAGCCACCCCAGCGTGCAGAGGACTTGAAATCCCGTATAGCCCCACCGAACCCAAATATGGCTCGTGAGGACGAAGAGCAGACCGAGAGACAGCTCGGTTAGGTAAATGGCGACAGCTCGCCGTCCTTGGCCGTTGTAAAGTTGGCCCAGCCCTGGCACAAGCCAGGAGAAGAAAAAAGCTACCCAAGGAGACCGGCTCTTGTTGGTCATCCCCCAAAGTTCTTTCCGGCTTATTTCACACCTTTGAGTTGGCGCGTCGCAGGGTTGTCGTCTCAGAGGCCCTCTAGGTTCGTGATTTCGTCCAACTGTTGTCTGGCCAACTTGAGACGATTGGGAGGTCATTCTCCCAGAGGGTAGCGGGGTTGGCGAGGTGAGCTCTCGGTCAGAGTCGAGCCGCGCAAGCTTGATGTCGCGGCCTGATGAAGCTTCCAGCTGGTCGTCGGTGTACCCTCGCTCTATGAAGAGTTTACGCTCGAGCTTCCCCTATCCCAGCTGTAGGTTGATGACCGGGAACACGCGAAGCCAGGAACTGCGAAACCGAAGGGAGTTTCATGTCGAATTTGGACAAAGAGGAGCTAAAGCAGTTGGTCGCCCAAGCCGAGACGGCTTTGGAGAGAGAGGAGTTGCAGCTCGCGGAGGATCTCGGTCGAAGGGTCTTCTTGTACGACCTCGAGCACCAGGAAGCGCTATTGGTTGTAGCTCGGAGTTGCGAGGCCCAGGAACGACCTCATTCGGCGGCCTTGGCTTACAAACAGCTTGGTCGTGTTAGCGGTTCTCAAAGCATCTTGGAGAAAGCGATCGAACTCTTTCTACAGGTAGAGCGTCCCGATGAGGTCAGCGAGTGCCGAGAACTGATCAAGGAGATTGTCTCAGGGATAGAAGCTGAAGACGATGACCTGGCCGCCGCGAGGGCGGGCCGAACGACCGTTGTTGGTGGTAGTAACACGGTAGCGGAGATTACCGAGCCCGGAGTGGGAGTTGGTGTTACCAACGATTGCCTGGAGGACAAAGACGCGGTTCAACCCGACCGGCGACGCCCGATCTGGAGTATGGCTCTTGCTCTGTTTTGCATTGCTGTGGCACTGCTTCTCCGGACCCTTCTATGAAGGGGTCGCCAAGTTGCTTGGAGTTGATACGTATGCCGAGAACTCCCAGCAGCGGCCCCGTCAAGCCTAGTTTCTCGTTACCAAGGGGCTGTAAGTTGATGATCGAGAACGCACGAAGCCATGAACGGCACAGTTGCTGCCCTAACTTGTGAACTTCCTCGGGGCCGAGTTTGAGAAGGGTGGAGGGACGCCAGTGAGCGGGAGCAGGCTCTAACTTTCACCAGGCGCAGAGGTGAGCCTTGCAGGATGCCGTATGTGGCTTGAGGAGCGGACTTGATTTGGTCCAACAGGTTCTGACAGCGAAGCTCATAGGTGGCCAGGAGATCTTGAGGTCGTGGAACCGTCATCACTCCCTCTCATGTTCCAAGTAGTCCACGTGAATGACGCGTCGGCGGGTGGGCTCGGTGGCGGGGGAGCTGGCGTGGAAAAGGAGAGGCCGCATCATCAGAATGTCTCCGGGGTCCGCCTCTAAGACTCGTTCCTCGATTTCGCAGTCCCCTCGACGGAAATAGGGTTGGCGACCAAGTTGGTGGGAGCCTGGAAGGCAGCGAAGAGCGCCGTTGGAACTCGATGTGGGATCCAAGTGGAGTCTCAAAGTGAAGACGCGTTCCAGTTGATCTTTGGAGACCAGGAGCCGATCGTCTTCCTTGAGGTTGGTGTCCTGATGCCATCCGATACGCCAGTTCGCTTCCGGTTTCTTGTCGAACAAGATCACCCGGAGGGGCTGGGCCGCTCGTTGGAGAGGCAGACCAAAGAAGCGAGATGCCTCTTTCCGGATGACCTCGGAGAGACCGAGTAGGCCTCGCAAGCCATGGGACTGTGAAGGATAACGGGCCGCCAAAATCTCGACCTCGGCATCGAGAGCCTGTAGGAACGCACCGGTGGGTACTCGTCGAAAGAGAGTGAATCCGTCTCGTTCGAGATCGTTCCAAGGCGAGGCCATAATGTATAGTTTCTCAGAAGTGTTACCCCGACCTTTCGAGGAGCGGCCTGGTCCACGCATCATCTGGGTTAAACTAGCGCTAGCAGAATCAAGTGCCAGCTGGTGAAGGGAATCGTAAAGAGGCAAGCGAGCAATGCTCCCCAATAGGCGCGGTTGGCCGAGCGGGAGTCGTAGGCGAGATAGACTCCTCCGGTGGCGGCAAGGGAGACGAGGACCCAGTGGACGCCCCAAAGAGTGGCGATGAAGCCGTAGGATTCCCAGTTCTGAGTAGGGCGCTGTAGCTCCGCGGCCGCCGCCAGTAGCATGCCGAGAAATCCTAACAAGGGGACCGCCCAGGCCCCTAGTACGGCCCAGCGCCGCCGATTCGCGCCGCTTCCCGCGGCGTAGATTTCACCAATGAAAGCGCCAAAGCTCGCTAGAAGCGCACCCGCGATACCGGTCATCACGAAGGGGAACATAGAAACAAGTATCTGTTCGGAAGTAGCGTGGGTGTAGGGTCATTCGACCTTAATGTAACGTCATAGGGCCTTCTCGCTACCAACTGGGCTCTTTTTTGAGATTCTGAACGACCAGGCGCGTTTTGCCCTCTGTGCGAGGTAGAACTACCGCGGAGTAAATGGCCCAACCATAAGGATAGGCGTTGGTCGTGGGCGCGGGGATGGTGAAGTGGACGTCCCTTCCACCGTTCTCGAATTCTTCTGTTCCCTTGTACTCAGGAAACCCGACGATGCGATTCCGTCCCACGGCGACGGCCACGACGCTCTGTTCGAAGTCAATGGTGAATCCGTTCAGAAAGGGATCGGGATTGGGAGGGGCGGGGAGTGTCTTATAGGGTGTCACAGGGGGGAGGTATTGGACGAAGGCCTTGAGCTCCTCGGCGCTGGTGATGAGGTAACTCTCGGGTGTCAGCGCATTCTGGTAAATATAGCCTTGCATGACGTCGGACTCTGGCTGGTCCTCGTCCTGAGCGATTGTGGGAAGGGTCAGGGCTAGTAAAGTGAGGGTCAGTAGGACAAGTTTACGTAACGGCTGGCGCATGCAAGGCCATTCTGGTAGCCTTTGAGCCCGACCTCCACGGTGAAGCCCTTCTTGTCGACGGGCCGATGAAGATAAGGTATAAGCTGGATGGAGCATGAAATTTGGACGAGTCAAACGCCAGCACGGAAGGCTTTCCGGGCTCGATGAGGTCTGTGATACGATCTTGCACCGGTGCGAGCAAGTCAGTCGTATCGTGCCGGGACGCATCAAGGTTCGCAAGGGGAATTCAAGGGGGCTCAAGGTGCAGTATCCTACCGATGCGGGATTGAAGTGTCTTTATAGCGCACCGGGCACGATTCAAGAGGTCTTTCTCATCTGCACGGACCACGAGGCGACGAGGCTGTGGCTGGAGCAAAGCGGACTGCTGGACTAGCCTATGTAGGGCGGTTTTTGTAAGGTCGTCCCACACGGTTGTATCTCGGTTCAGTGCTTGGGATACGGAGCGGCGAGCACGCTCGGGTCGGTGTGGTAGCGTCGGAAGAGGCCGACGATGTAGGCCATCCGTTGTTCGATTCGGCTCCAGTCGGTGGCTTTGGAGTTGTGGAGTTTGTTGCTGACCCTTTCCCACCTGGTCAAGAATTCGTTAAGTTCCGGTAGTCGTATCGTTTCCAGACTCTCGGGGAAATCTCTCATTTGTGAGAGGGAAGGGACGTCCTCGCTGACCGACAGACTGAGCGCTCCGATCTCAAAACGCATCAGCCTTTTGGTCACGCACTTCTTCACGATGAACGGCATGGAGCTGGCGATGTACGGTTGCAGTTTCTGATGCTCGTGCAAGATGGCCAGAAGATTGGCGAAATAGACATGCTGACAGCGTTGGGATTCACTCCGCGCCAGCGCCGCCAGGCCATAGTGATGAAAGGCGTGGCGTAGTAGCGGCTCCGACAACCCTTCGCAGAACGATTCTAAACGCTCGGGTGAGAGAGCCTCACGACCTGGAAAAGTGTGGCAGAATCGAGCGGTTTGACGGCCGATGTCTTCGAGTACCAGGCGGTTTCCCTCCAGAACCAACTGGGCCGCTCTGCGACGGCTCCATCGAGCGATGGCGCGTCCGCACAAAGCCCCGGTGACAGAGCCAGTGACGAATCCGAGCGGATACCAGAAACGCCCGCCGAGATGACGAGCTACACCGAGTCCAACGAGCGCTCCTGAGATTCCGCCGGCTCGAGTTGCGTCGGAAAGGGCTGTGTCCAGGTCTTCCTGACGAATGGTGACCCCGGCTTTCTTCGAGCCCCAGACAGCCCAAGAATGAAAGTTCGCTCCGGTATCCACCCCGAGAACTCCCCTTAGCGCTTCCGACAGAGCAAAGTGGGCCTCGGTGATCGCGCGATTGTAGGATGCCGGATCTTTGTCGGAAAGGGCCTCCTCAACGAGGCTCTCTAGAGTGTCCATGAAGAATGGCTTCCACGCTTTCGCGCCTGGACCCTAGAAGGTATTGCTCGCCAGATATTGAGATGTGGGAGGTTCGTGGAGAACCGGGACGGATTGCCCCCCGGTGGTGAGGCTATATTTCATCTGCTGGCGCAGGGCGTTTTCGGCCTGGGTGCTTGTGTATTGTGGATTTTGGCGATGGATATCGGCCATGACCGCCGCTACGCGTGGAGCTGCGAATGATGTCCCCTGAATAGTCTGCGAGAAGGGGCCTCCAGCCTGCAAGTTTCCGTTGGCGTAGATGTCGACTCCGTTACTTTGGGACGAATAAGAAGCTTGGCGGGTTCCAATCGTTCCATTGGGACGAATACCGGAATCGGTCGCGCCCACGGTCGTTACCGCGTCATTCTCCAGAATATTGCGGGAGAAGTCCGCCGGGAGATTCAGGGGAATGCCTCCGTTGAAATCCTGAAGCTGCTGTCCGACGCTTCCGTCATTTCCAGCGGAGAGTACGATGGAGTTTCGATTCCCCTCGAATTTGGCGATGGAGTCATCATAACGTCCTCGGGCCGAGCTGAGCACTGGGCTGGTGTCGACTCTGTTGCTAACCTGATCGATTAGGCCCTGGACCAAACGCGCCCTCTCGGGCTGATGAATTTCCGGCTTGGGATCGGTGAGGCGCCTCTGGTCCAATCCGAAGGCGCCCACCATGTTGGTGAGGACTGTCTGACTGCGCTGACGGGCTTCGGGATTGACGTTTCGGCCATCTCCAAAGGCAGGCCGGACTTCCTCGTAGAGAGTTCGTGTCAGCTGAGCCTTACTGCTGGCCTGGGAGAAGTTCACAACCGAGTTGGTAACCCCACGAGAACTGAGATTTTCTAGATAATCAGATTTTTTATCCAGTAAGTGCGCGACGCTTCCGGTAGCGAAACCTTCGATATCGGATAGGACTTGTTCCCGGGTCCGTCCGGCCAGGGATAGTTGTCCGATATGAGTGGCGGCTTGGGATAGATGAGATAGGGGTCTGGCGCCCATCCGCGTGTCGTCGGTTCCCACGATTCGCCCCTGGAAACCCTGCTGCCGGACCGCACGAGAGACACTGATTCCGTGAGGGTTTCGAGACGGGTCCATGAATTGGTCGGGACTGCTAGCGGTGAAGGTGTCCTGAACGTAGAGCGCGGGGCCTTGAGCCGTAGGGTTAGAGTTGAGTTCAACCCCAACGTTGGCCAGTGCCGTGGATGTCAGATTTTGGACCTGTTGCTGCTGGAACTGCTGCATCATATTCACTCCTTGAAAGAAGGGGTCTGGTCCAAAAGCCATAAGTAAATTCCTCCGAATGGGATGTCTTGGTGGCATCTTACGGAAGCGCGATAGTGACAAAGCTGTGGGGTCTACTTTAATGTGAACACCATGTTAAAAGTCCGACAGGTGCTCGCGCGATGATCATTTTGTTTCTCCACGGCTGGGAATCAACTCCCGGCGGCAAGAAGCCTCAGTATTTTCAGGACCATGGACACACGGTTCTCAATCCAGCGCTTCCCGCTGACTCTTTCGAAAAGACGTTGCATGTCGCGCAAGAGGCCTTCGACCAAGGGGGGCCCGACATCGTGATCGGGTCCAGCCGGGGAGGGGCGGCGGCGATGAATCTGTCGATCGGTGAAACTCCGTTGCTCCTCATCTGCCCCGCTTGGAAGAACTGGGGAGAGGCCAAGAGCGTCAAGTCGGGAACGGTGATCGTGCATAGTCCCAAAGATGAGGTCGTCCCCTTCGCCCACAGTCAGGAGTTGGTCAAGGCCAGCCCTCCAGGAGTTCGCCTGGTCGAAGTGGGCGCCGACCATCGGATGGCCGACAAAGAGACGTTAGAAGCCATCCTGAACCTGGTGGCCTCTAACCATCTTCTACCCCACGGGCACGCCCGGCATGTCGTGGATGAGTCGCCGTAGGGCGGCGGCGTTGGCCGAGTCCGGGGTCCAAGCGACCACCTTGTCGCGTAGCCGGCAAAGCCAGGGAGAAGAAAGTTGAGCGACTTTCCCCACGGTGTAGGAACGATCTCGGATCCAGGTCGCGCGAGGACGTCGTAAGGATTCATACCTGGCTAAAGCGTCCGGTTCGTCGAGTAGTGAGGCCAGGCAACAAGCGTCCTCAACGGCGAGCCCGGCGCCTTGCCCCAGGTTGGGCGTGACAGCGTGGGCGGCATCTCCCAGTAGCACGACCCCCGGAGCATGCCAACGTTCGGGTATGCCGTCCTCAAGGTCGTTGTGGAGGACTTTGGAAAGGTCATCGAGCCCCTCGAGAGCCGCTTTGGCCGGGTGCTTGAACTCGGCCCAGTGAGACCTGAACTCGCTGAGGTTCTTGAAAGGAGCGCGCTCTCGGTGAGCGGCGTTGCGCGTGAGAAAGACATAAGATTTCCCTCGACCAAGGGGAACGACGCCCACCCTTTTTCCCACGCCCCACATCTCGGTCACCTGGTGGGTCGACTGCTTGTCCACCACGAAACGCCAGCAGGTGGTGCCGCTATAGCGCGGAGTAAATCCGGGGTTGAGATGCTCTCGAATCTGAGAGCGGATCCCGTCGGACCCGACCACCAGGTCGGCCTGGAGCGGCTCCTTACCGAGCCAGACAGTGGGATTGGAGGAGATATCGACTTTACGAACTTCTTGGCCGAGCCGCAGCTCTCCGTCGAAGCCTTTCCGTAGAATCGCGTGCAGCAGGCTACGGTGGATGGCCTGACCCGGTACGGTTAGTTCGGATGTCGAGTATCGAGTCGAGGCGAGAACGCGACCTTCGGCATCGGTGACGCGCATCTCTTCGATCGGTTGGCTGACGGCCAGAATAGGCTCCGCCAGCCCGAGGGGACGAAGGGCGGCCATCACGTTGGGCCCGAGAACGATGCCGGCGCCTTCTTCAGAAAAGCCTGAGTGCCGCTCGAGCACGGTCACTTCGTGTCCACGGCGTCTCGCCGCGATGGCGAAAGACAGGCCTCCGATTCCGGCTCCGACGACCAGGATTTTCATCGCTTATTGTAACCTCTCAAAATGATCTCGACCTGTTCCTTGAGCCAGTCGATCGTGTCCTGGAGCGACAGGGGGTCATCCGGTCTCAGCATCCTCCAACAGGCCCCGTAGTACACGGTGAACAGAAGCTCAGCGACATCCCTGGGGGGGGCCGAGGTTTCCCCTCTTTGACGAGCCTTGCCCACAACGGTCGCGATAGTCTCTAAGAAGTCGTTCAGGTCAGCGCGGTGGTTCTGGGAAGCACGGCCTTCGAGCCAGGGAAGCTCTTTGACCACCACTCGCGCCAACTCGGGACGTGCCGCGTAGGCTCGGAGTAAAGGAGAAAAGAGGGCTAGCAAGGAGTCGGGAAGAGGAGCCTCTCGCACGACCGTCAGAGCGTCGGCCACCACCGGCATCATCTCTTCCCGCCACACTTCCTGAAACAGCTCGTGCTTGCTGTTGGCGTAGAGCATCACTGTTCCGGCCGCGACTCCGGCGTCCGCGGCGATGGCACGAATCGTCGTTGCCTCGAATCCATCTTTTTCAAAACGTTCACGCGCCACGTTGAAGATGCGCTGCCTTTTGTCGACTTTATGTTTTTCACGCAGGCCCACTATGAACACGTTTTAAAATGAACATGTTCATTTTGTCAAGAGGAGGGAAGGGGCTAAACGGCGGCCCACAAAATCGCCTGTCCATGACAATAGAATTTGGATTCTCTCCCTGCCCGAACGACACGTTCATGTTCTGGGCCTGGATGCACGATAAGGTGGACACGGAGCTGCGAATTAAGCCGCGCATGGCCGACATTCAGGAGCTCAACCGTTGGGCTTTGGGCGAGACCCCGCTTCCTTTGACCAAGGTGAGCGCCTCCACCTACCTTGATCAAAAGGTGAAGGAGCGCTATCGGCTTCTTAAGGTCGGCGCGGCGCTGGGCCGGGGCTGTGGTCCGTTGGTGGTGAGCCGGGAACCCTGGTCCCCCGAGGAAGGAACACCCTTGAGGCTAGCGATTCCTGGGCTCAACACCACGGCGACCCGACTAGCTCACGCGGCCATAGGAGCATCAGCTAGAGAGTGGGTGGAGTTGCGTTATGACGACATTATGCCGGCTGTTCTAGAGGGGCGCGTCGACGCCGGCGTGATCATCCACGAGTCTCGTTTCACTTACGCAAGGCTTGGTCTGCATCTGGCTTTCGATTTGGGTGCGTGGTGGGAGAGCCTCACGGGGTTGCCGCTTCCTCTGGGAGTGATGGTGGCGGGGCAAGACCTCGCCGATGAGGTCGTCGTCCAGGTCGAGCACGCACTGTCGGCCAGTCTGGCGAAAGCCTGGAAGCTCTTCGAACACCCGGCTGACCCTGAGAATAAGCAGCTTTGGGAGTATCTTCGCCGCCACGCCATCGAGCTTGACGACGCCACCATGGCGGCTCACATCGACCTCTATGTCAACGAGTTTAGCGCCGACCTGGGAGTGGAAGGTCAGGCCGCGCTCAAGCGTTTCTCCGAGCTCTGATGGCATAGGAGTTACCCGTTCACTCTGTCGGACGCCGCGTTCTTTTGTCGCTTGGCGTAGTCGCGGGCCAGCCCTAAAAGACCGGAAAGAGCACCGATGGCGAGAAGTGCCCAGCAGAAAGTCGTCTCGGCCGGCTGAGCTGCGAGTTTGAAGCATAGCAAACTTAGCGCGATCATGCAGAAGCTGAGAAGGTAAAGGCGATGACCGGAGCGGAATCGGATCATTTCCAGGAGTCTTCGAGTTCGTCTTCGGTAGCCCTTCGGCTCCTTTCCACGAGAGTCGAAATCGACTTTGGATGATGGACGGAATGTCACACGAAGGGACGAAGATGACATGATGCGAGACATCGACGAATGGCTGGAGAGTCAAGCCGAGGTAGGCAGGACTGATTCCATCGGAGAGTTCACTCTCGACCCGGCGAAGGCCTGGGCGAAGCTAGGGGCCAGCGGGTTACCTACGACGTACTCCTGGGTTCTTAAGATTGTCCAGTCCGCGGTACGATTTGGAGTGGGATTGGATATCCAACAGTCGCGTGGGGAGTCCGTCTTCACCTGGACAGCCCCCGTGCCCTGGTCTCACGAGCAGCTGTCCGGTGCTATCTTTTCGCTGGAAGGGTGTCAAGAAGACCAGGCGCTCAATCACCTAGCCGTGGCGATCAGGGCTCTGGTGGCCAGTCGTAGTGACTTCAGGTTTTGGATTCAGTACAGCGACGGCGTGCGCGCCGAATGGACGGGCTCGGATTTCACCATGAGTAGCCGACGCGTCTCCAGTTTGACTCCTATGTCGTTGGGCGTCGGCCATCGAACAGCAAGTGATGCGACGCCGATACAGTTGGCATCAGTGGGAGCCGAGATCACGCGGATCTTGTGCGTTCAATGCCACTTGTCTCCCAGAAAAATAACTCTCGACCAACGGGAGATTAGCAGTATCTTTGAGGACCCTAACTTTGGGCGTCCCAAGGGGTATCAGCTTCTCGGTTTGCTCTCCTCACCGCCTTCCGAGAGCGGCCCGAATCTTCGGGTGAGGGCCAATTTCACGGGCTCTTTCACACCGTCGGGGATCAGGGCCCGGCTCAACCCCGACGTTATCCTCAAGGCTACCAGAAGCTTGGCAACCTCGGCTTCCGCGGCCGGTATGATGATATATTCCCCGTCCAACCCGAAGCTCATTTCACAGCTTGCTTGGGTTCAGGACGGCGTCGAGATCTTCCGGGATGACTTACCTCTTGCCGGAGGCCCCATCGCCCTTCTTGTGGCTTGTAGCGCCGAAGGGCTGGAGACGGACATCTCGGGGATGACTTTGCGCGATACGCCCGAGAAGCGGCGCCGTATGTTTGAGACGCTGGAGAGGATCGGTCATTGTCTTCAAGATAGCGGGAGAGTCTTCTCGGAACTTCCGGAGACCTCACCTATGCCATCAGTGGCAATGGGGTTTGCGGGGCTCTTTCTATGTCTGGTTTCTCCCGTGGTTGGATGCCTCACCCTCGGCGGCTCTTTTCTGAGCCTTCTGCCGTCCCTGACCTCCAAGGAAGGAGTTGAAATTTCGGAAATTCAAAAGGATATCCAATATTTCGCGGCGGCTCTGGCGGACTACGTGAACGCTCAGAAAGAGCTATAGACTCTCAGGCGAGAGCCTTACCGGATGATGGCATTGATCTCCCCATTCTTTGGAGCAGAAAGTTCAGATCTTGGTAATGTTTTCGCTCGAGATTCCAGTTGGACTCCAGGGGACTGAGTAACGATCTGCCATGTGAGGAATTGGAGTTGGACTCTGGTTGGAGTCGGGGCGATTTTGCTGGGATTTGGAACCGCAACTTGGGCACAGACTCTTGAGACACAGGTCGTTGAAGAAGAAGACATCTCGCCACCTGTGCTGCTCTTGCCTTCGGCGATGGAACGCGAGGGGCAGGAGGTCGAGCTGGAGTTTCGCCCCGATCGTTGGAAGGGCAAGACCAAGGCGGTGAAGGCTTCGGATACTCTATCGGTCTCGGCTGTGAGAAGATTGGGATCGCGGGGACAGACGTTCGCCAGGTGGCGCCATCAGAATGGTTCCGATATCGTTGAGGCGGGACTGGAATGCTCGCTCTTTGGACGCGACCATTGGAAAGTTAGCCACAAGCTTGAACCGACGAGCGAGACGGTTAACGATAGCACAAAGCTGTCGCTCGGAGTCGATGTCGGCGAAGCGGCCAAGCTCTCACTGAGTCGAACCTCGACACCGGTTTTCACCGAGGTTGGAAGTGGGGTCTCCTACAAGACGGAAGCGGGTTTCGAGTGGGGAGCGAAGCTCAAGGCTCGCCGCTTGACGATGGGGGAAGAGGGATGGCTTTGGCGCTATCCCGCGATCGAAAGTAGCCTCCGCTGGACCTGGTAGCTACCGATAGACGTCGATCCAGCGGACCGTGAGAGATTCGGCTTCGTCGAAGCTCTCTTTGAGAAGGGTGAGTTCCAGGGTCCCATCATTGATCTGGAGGCCTAGCGGGGGGTCGGACGGCATTGTTTCATCCGACTCGGGATAGCGAAAGGTCAGTCTCTCGCTGGCCGAGCTCAACTGCAGATTCTCTATTCGGGTCATGCTCCTACCATCAGAGTAGAGGAATCTCAGAGTTAGTGACTCGGGCCAAGGACCGTTTGGGGTAATCGTGACTTCACCGATCCCGACGGAGCTTTCCAGAATGACTTTCTCCCCACTCCAGGTCGCTCGATCTCCCGTCCGCAAACCCTCGAAATTGAAGGGAGAGGCCATCGATGGCCTGGACGCCGCGAGTAGGACACAAAGTAGAGTCAGAAAAGAGCGCATTGACGGTGAATCCTCCGAATATGGGAAAGCGTCCCGATCGACTTTTCGACCGGGACGCTCTCTTCAAACCAGGGTGTGTCATCAATTGGCGTTTCAAGATACACGTAGAACATTTTTATCCTCCCGAAGTGAGATTTTTCGCCTAATACCAAGCGTATTTAAGATAAAATATCGCTTCGGGAGGGTGAAAAGGGGCAAGTGTAGCGACGGAACGCTAATTGATGACACGCCCTAACTAGAAGTGAGTGGGTTTTCTTCGCAGCAGTTTGCCCCGAGTCTTGTCTCCGACGTACTTGCCGTCTTTGACCGCGAGTTTTCCGCGCACCGTGACGTGGGTAGGCTTCCCGTCGATCTCCACGCCCTCGAACCCGCTGTAGTCGTTGTTCACGCTGTGCTCGGCGGCTGTGATCTTGCCTTTGTAGTTGGGGTCGTAGATGACGAGGTCGGCATCGCTTCCGACCGCGATGGTCCCCTTCTGAGGGAAGAGGCCGAACAGCTTGGCCGACTTGGTGCTGGCCGCGTCCACGAAGCGGTGGATGTCCAAGGTGCCTCGGCTCACCCCGTAGGTGTAGAGCAGGTTCACTCGATCCTCGATGGCCGGGATTCCGTTGGGGATGGCGGTGAAGGCGTCCTTGCCCATCTCCTTTTGCGAGACGTCGAAGGGGCAGTGGTCGGTTCCCACCGTGTCGACCAGGCCTTGAGCTAGACCGTCCCAGAGGATTTTCTGATTCCGCTTGTCGCGCAGAGGGGGAGACATCACGTACTTGGCGCCTTCCACTCCCGGCTGCTCAGCCTGGGTCTTGTCCAGCATGAAGTGAGGGATGACCGACTCGACGTAAAGGGGGATACCGCGCGACTTGGCCGCCACGGCCGCTTGTAGAGCGGGACCGCAGGACAGGTGCACCACGTATCCGGTGGCTCCGGTGTTCTCCAAGAAGGTGGCGAAGCGGCTGGTCCCCTCGGCCTCCACCGACTCGGGACGGCTGGGCTCGTGCCATTCGGGGCCGGTTTTCCCTTCGTCCAAAAGCTTTTGCTGCAGGCGCCCGACAAGCTCGGCGTTTTCGCAGTGAGCGGTCACGATGACACCCAGCTCTTTAGCTAAAAGCATGGTCTGATACATCTCGTCATCGGTCACGCCGAAGAAATTCTTGTAGGACAAGAAGATCTTAAAAGAGGCGGTGCCGTCAGCCACGATCTCGCGAAGCTGCGCCTCGGTGGTTTCGTCGAATTTCGAGATCCCCATGTGGAAGGCGAAGTCGCAAGCGCTGTTTCCCTCGGCTTTGGATTTCCAGAGGTTGTAGCCTTCCAGGGCGTCCTCGGTACGGTTGGGACAGCACATTTCGATGTAGCAGGTTGTTCCGCCCAGAAGCGCGGCCTTACTGGCTGTCTCATGGGTGTCCTTGGCGAAGGTGCCCATGAAGGGAAGATAGATGTGCACGTGCGGGTCGATGAATCCGGGAAAGATCAACTTGCCTGTCGCGTCGACCACCTCGGCTCCGGCTGGAGCCTCCAGGTTCTGTCCGATCTGAGTGATGGTTTCGTCCTCGACTAAGATGTCGGCGACATAACGAGAGTCCGCCGTTACAATTTCTCCGCCTTTAACAAGTAGCGCCACGAAAAGCCTCCGAGTAGGGATGTGTCCGCGGGCGTTTCTTCGTTGGAGGGTGGATACCTTGGCTCAGCTCAAAAGCTCATAACGTCGCTGTGACGCTCGCCTGCTAAATTGCCTCATGATGACAACTCTTCAGACTCGTCTAGCCTTGATCGCCCCGCGCGCCTTGGAGCTAGCTCAACGCATGCCGGCCCACGCCGAAGGCGAGCTTTTGGTGAAGCTCAAGCCCAAAGTCGATCTGGACGGCTTCGTGGGCCTGCGGCAAGCCGACGGAATTCAGACCGTGGAGCGCTTCAGCTTTCCCGAGGTGATGCGACAGAAGATGGGTGGGGAGTTACTTCGTCTGAAGCTTCCCCAAGGAGTCAGTGTGGCCGAGGGTATGGCTCTGCTGGAGGGAGATGAGCGCCTGGCTTATGTCACTCCGAACGAACTTCGGACGGTTCAGGACCCCCAACCTGGGAAGATGCCTTCAGACTCCTTGAGGGACGACTTGTGGGGCCTGGACAAGATCGGTGCGAAAGAGGCTTGGAAGAGAACCACCGGCTCGCGAAACGGGCCTGTCATCGCCGTGCTCGATACGGGGCTCGACGTGACTCATCCCGACATCGCCGCCAATCTCTGGACCAACCACCAAGAGATTCCAGGCAACGGCATCGACGACGACGGTAACGGCGTGATCGATGACGTGCACGGCTATAACGCCGTCGAACAGACAGGAGATCCCTACGACGACTACACACACGGAACTCACTGCGCCGGTACCATCGCGGCGGTGGGGGATAACGGCCAGGGGGTCACGGGGGTGAACTGGCAGACCCGGATCATGCCGGTCAAGATGATGGTGAAGGGGACGGGGACCGCCGCCGACACGGTTCGCGCTTTGATCTACGCCACCGAGAACGGCGCTTCCATCACCTCCAATTCTTATGGAGGACCCTACAGCCAGGCCGAGTACGAGGCCTTCGCGGCCTCGCCGCTCCTCCACATCTGCGCCGCCGGGAACGAGGGGAACGACAACGATGTCTCGCGCTACTATCCCGCGGATCGCCCCGTGGGCTATCCCGCGACCTTCGAGCTTCCCAACGTCATCTCGGTGGCCGCTTCCAACGACAAAGATCGACTGGCTGGTTTCTCCAACTATGGAGCCCAGACGGTGGACCTTGCCGCGCCGGGGGTCGGCATTCTTTCCACCGTTCCCCAGGGCGGCTACGAAACCAAGAGCGGGACTTCGATGGCGACACCGCACGTGGCCGGCGTGGCCGGCTTGATCGCGACGCTATATCCCGAGGCGACCCCGGATCAGATCAAGACCAGAATTCTGGCCAACGTCGACCTCGTACCGGCTCTGAAGGGCAAAGTGCTGACCGGTGGACGGCTCAACGCGGCCAGGGCCTTAGAGGACGACACGACGGCTCCGGCGGCTCCTTCTCATATCAAAGGCGAAGCGAGTTGGAATAAGGCGAAGGTTTCCTGGACCCACAGCGGAGACGATGGAGGCTCCCAGGGGGCGACGACTTTTAGCGAGCTTCATTGGACCGACGCCGATGGACGCGAGATGGTCCATCGAATCCAAGGGGGAGAGGCGGGAAGCGCCGCCGCCGCCGAGGTGCCGCTCTACCCTTCAGGGAAGGCTCGGACTCTCACCATGGCGGTGCATGAGATCGACAATGTGGCGAACTTTTCAGCGCCCGCTTTGGTGGAGCTTCCAGCGCCGGCCGCCAAGCTCGCCTCGGTGGAATGGTCAGGGGAGGGAAACTGGGCCAAGATCGACCTTCCCGCCGCGGGAAGAAGCGGAGTTTGGACCGATAGCCCGGACGGAAACTACGGCCACCGAGAAAACTCCAGCTTGACCAGCCAGCCCTTTCGTCTCGACGGGAAGGGGAGCCAGCTCGGCTTCGAGAGCCGCTACCGATTGGACCCCCACGGCGATTCCGTGGACCTGGAGGTGCGAGAGGCCGGTACCCAGGAGTGGAAGAAGCTAGAAGAGTTCACCAGCTTTCGGGAATGGAAGCGTGAGGTCGTGGACTTGTCGACCTATGACGGAAAAACGGTGGAGCTTCGCTTCCGACTGAGGACTGACGGCTCTCGCTCGGAAGAGGGGATCTACCTCGATCGTATCTGGGTGGCCGGCTCCGCTGAATAGATCTTGATCAAGATCAGGAGTTACCTGACGGTCCAGTGATAGGCTGTCTCCATCTCAACAAGACAAGATGGAGACAAAGACATGGCTAGACTTTTGGTTCCGTTGGACGGTTCAGAATTCGCTGAGGCAGTCTTGAGCGACGGACTGAAGCTCTTTCCCTCGAAGGGGACTCACCTGGTTCTTTTTCACGGAGTCGACCTCAACAAGCTGTATGCCCGGATCGGGCACGAGCCCGCTCAGTTCTATATCGAAGCCCAGCGGGAGAACAGGTTGGAAAAGGAAGCCTACCTTGGTGGGCTCATCTCGCGCCTGAGGGAGCAAGGCTATAGTGCTAGCTTTCGGATGGCGATAGGGGACCCGGTGGACACCATTCTGCACGCCGCCACGGAAGAAAATGTCGACGCGATCGTAATGACGACACACGGACGTAGCGGGCTCACGAGGTTTTTTGTCGGCAGCGTCACCGAGGGCGTTCTGCGTCGTTCCCGATGTCTCGTCATGGTAGTCCCGAATACCCGATCTGAAACCTGAGTCTTGGGCTCCTAGAGGGAGCCGCTCAGGACCCAGAGTTGGACCAGTATAAGCGTGATAGTGACGCTCCAGAAGAGTGTTCCTTGGATCGACACGTCACAATCTCTCTGGAGTGAGCCGTCGAGGAAGGAGAGCCAATCCGGCTTGAGCCCATAGTAGACGGAAGATAACAGACCTTGAAAACTCCCGAAACAGAAGCGGATCCAAAAAGGAAAGAAAAGCAGATTGAGGATAACCAGGGATATGACGATGACAGTGGGCATGATTGGATGTTAGCATTTTTAGGGTTTTGTGTATAGGAAACATTTTCTTGGATAGGTGGGACTATAGGTGGAGGGGGGCTCGGGTTTTTCAGTGGCTTTTCCCGTTGTCGAGCTGTTTGTTAAATTTGCGTAAACTTTGGCGACGGATGGAAATGGAGTCGCTTCCCTGGCGACAAACGGGGTATGCTCGCGCCTCCTCCATGCTCTCCGCCTGGGACAGTCTCTTGCGTTTTGTCATTGACGCTGCTCGCGATCGTCGGGTGCACCGCTCCGGATGTCATTCTGCCCTTGATAGCAGCGGTCGCGGTACTCTCTCTGGTCTTAACCTTGTGGTACGATGGAGACTGTCGCGAGCAGCTAAATGCCGCATGCAGGTTCTTGGATTTTTGCCTGCTAGCCTTGAGTCTCGGTGCGATACCGACGGCTTGCCTAGGCTCGGGGGAGCCGTTGCGATGGCTCGGCTCTCTGGTGGTCCATGGGCACACCAGTCTGACCTTTCCACTCCTTCTCTTGATGTGGCTAAGCCATTCTCGTCTGCGTCGTCAAGCCGGAGAAGTGGAGCGGTTCGCCTCGCGGTTTCTTCGCTATTTCAGGCGCTGCCAGGGCCGGGCAAGGTCGTGGATGGAAAAGTATCATGGGTTCGAACAAGACCTGGCGCTGGTAAACTTCTCACTTGAGATCTGGAGGCGCGCGGCGGCTCAAACCAGAGTCTATGCCTATGTCTTAGTCGGAGGAAATTTTCTCCTCCCAGCCTACTCATATCTTACCTCCGCTCAGATTCCGGCCGAGGTTCTGGGAGATTGGTCCTTGCACGCTTTGGGCTTGGGGATCGCCGTCGTCGTGGCCGGTCACGTCACCACTATCTCGGCTGGTCTTGTGATGAGTCGCATGCGGTATCTTGACCTGAATCGCGGTCCCGCCATGCCGGTTCTCCCGAGGCTTCCGGAGAAAGGAGATGTCGCGACCGCCCTTCTGGGAGCGGTGGTGGAGACCGTCTCGCTCACGGGTTTGGGTCTTCCACCCGGCATCTCTCTGGCAGTTCACATGTGGTGGAAGAGTCGCCGGGACCACGATGAAGAATCTCCAGCCCGGACGGCCGGTGAGCATCTCAGGATCAGAGTCCTGTGCTATAGCCTGAACAACTTTGAAGTGCGCTCCGCCATGAACAAAGCCAGGGATGTCCGGGAGAGGTTGTCGCGGGAGCTTGGCTTTGCCTTCCCCCAAATCGGATTCGATGGCGACCCAGGTTTTGGAGAGGGAGACTACGCGATCATGATTGGTGATCGGGAGGTCGCGCGGGGACAGCTCGAGCTAGAGCGAGTCTTAGCTGTCGGGCGTCTAACTGAAGGGGCACACCTACCCGGGTTCCTGGTCACGAGCCCAGCCGGCCGAGAGTCCAGGTGGATCACGCGTGACTTTCACGCCACCGCGGAAGCCGTGGGGATGAAGCTCTACTGTCCCTCCGATGTCCTGTCCGAGCATCTCGAGCAGATCTTGCGACGAGAGGCTCCACGATTCTTTCGTCAGATGCACGGGAGTTCGCTTTTGAGTCAGGCTGGTGATGATGAAGTGAAGAATGAGGCTCTCCTCGATGTTGCATGTCTTCTTTTGAGTGAGGGCGTCTCTCTCCGAGAAAGAGACACCATCCTCCAGCTCTTCGAGAAGTACTATCAATATCATGCGGGCCACGAGTCGAATCGCCTACCTCGTCTCTATCGCTTGATACGAAGAGAAATGGGCCCCCTGCTGTATTCCTCTTATCTCGATGCCTCAGCGGAGCTCAACGTGCTGTTTCTCCCCGGAAACGCGCTACCGGCCTACGGAACGACATGGCGCTTCGTATTGCGCTCGTCGCTGCGGTCTAGTTTGGAGGTCCTGGCCCGCCTGGGCCTGCCTCCGGTCCTGATGACCACGGACTCTACTCGGGATGAGGTCGCCCGCCTGCTATCGCGAGATTTTCCCCAGCTGGTGGTTCTGAGTGAGAGGGAGATCGATCCCTATGTTCCTGTTCAGATTTTGGGAGAAGTGCTAATCCACGTCTAACTCTAAGAGGCTCAAAGTCGCCTGAGCCAACTCGGACATGGAGTGTCCGACCTCCTCATGGTCGCCCTGAGCTACCGAGTCCGACAAGGCATCGAGGGCGGCCAGGAAGTCTTGGAGAGGTTCGATGACCGGCTCTTCGTTTTCACCATTGAGTAAAGTCATGAGATCACTTTCCACAGCTGTCCTAACCGGTATGAGGAGACGATTGAACTGGCTGGAGGAGATCTCGCTGTTTTGCCACTTCTCTAGCGCGTCGGCCACGGCGGCGAACTCTTCGGTGGTCTCACTCTCGCTGGGATCGTCGAAGCTCGGCTCGCTCCACGAAATGGTGCTTTCCGCCAGGGTGGGAAGTACGGGTAGGACGGCGTTGCACGCCCGGCAGTAACCGGCCTCACGGTCGTTGTCGGCCGAGCACTGGGGGCAAGCTTTGGGTGGTGACTGTTCGAAGGATTCCAGTCCAATTTCGAGCCCCTCGAAGAGAAGATCGGTAGCCTCCTCGATAATCACCAGGCCGTCCTCGATCAGCGCTTCGTCGTTCTCGGCGAAGAAGCGACGCATCAGATCCAACCCCTCGAGATGAGCTTGAAATCCTTGAAGAATGGCCACTCTCGCGGGGTCGAACCGGTCGGCTCCGGTTTTCTCCACGTCTTCTTCCAGACTCTTGATCTGCTGATTGACCAGGAACTCCACAAAGTCCAGAACCCGAAGGACGTCGCTTTCCCCGAGCTCCTCGGCGGCGTAAGCGTCCCAGGTCGCGTGAAGGGCTTCCAGAATGTGGGAGTCGGTTATTTCGTTGTCTTCGGTGACGACGGCTTGGCTGCCCATTTTGCTCTCCTATGGCTAAAGGTCTCACGGAGAGGCCCGAAATCCTCGGGCCTCTCCGCGTTGTGACTATTTCTTACCGAACAGCTTGCCTAGCGCGTCGCCGAGCTTCTTGGTGGCGACCAGCGGGTTGCCGATTCCGGTAATGGGGTTGAGGAATTCCAGAACTTCCTTGCCTCCCACGACCTTGCCCCCCGCGGCTCCGGTGGTATTTCCACAGGTTCCACCTCTGATCGGACTTCCGTTGGGTCGCGGTCTGATGTCGCAAACCGGGTGCTTGCGTCGCGGACCCGGGCAGGGGCCGGCCGGTCCCGAGGGACGCGGGCGACAGTGATTGTGAGGGTTATGATGGCGTCCTCGGCAACGACGACGACGGGGGCGAAAGGGGCCGGGACAAGGTCCGGCGGGTCCGTGGTTATGAGGAAAATAGGGGGTCTGAGGGATGCAGGGCTTTCCGGGAATGAGGCCGTTGTAGTTGAAGTTCATTTTTCGATTTCCTTTCGCTTTGGGTTTGTAGGGTAAGAATATCGGGAGGTCAGGAAATGGATGTAATTCCACTGCTCACGATGTTTCCGACATGTAAATTTCGAGACACGACTTGTGGGTGAGCGCTTTAGCGCCGTGGATGACCATCTGGGCGTTTCAAAGGACCCTGTGGCGGGCTTGAAGTTGCGACGGTGTAGGAATTCGGCTTAGACTCTCGCTTATGAAACGACGAGATTTACTCAAGGGAATGGCGGTCGCGGCGGGCGCGGCCTTGACCGGCTGCGGTGGAAGCCAACCCGATGACCTCAACGCGGCGACCGGCTCTAGTGGTGGAGGTGGGAGTACTGCTCGAAAGCCCAACATTCTCCTGATGATCGTCGATGAGTTCCGGCTGCCGCCGGTAGGCTACGGACCCATGGAAGGTGAGATACCGCAGCTCAAAGAGTTACTAGGATTTCGCTCAAGCTTAAGCGCCAGCAACGGCCTAGCTTCCTACTATCGCGCTTTCACTCGGCTTCGTGAGAATTCCGTCGTCATGCGTACGCACTACATCGCGGCGGCGGCTTGCGCCCCCAGTCGCACAAGCTTTATTACCGGGACTTACCCGGCGGCTCACGGAGTAACCCAGACCGATGGGATGTTCAAAGGTATTACCGAGATCCAGTTCTTGGATCCCAACGGGATCCCCACCTTGGGCGACTGGATGCGAGCCGGTGGATACAGCACCCACTGGTTTGGTAAATGGCACCATTCCGACACCGAGACGGGATACAACGGCTGCGACGACCCCAACAATCCCCATTTCGAGCCGTGGGGCTTCGGAGATGGAGAAGGGTCATGCCCTGAACCTCACGGCGGTGGAGTCAACGGACCGGCGGGAGGTCTCTATAGGGATCCGGGATTCGCGGATCTCGCGGTGGACTTTCTCCAGCGCAAAGGTCAAGAAAGTACCGACGGGGTCTCGGGAAATCCTTGGCTTGCCGTCTGCTCATTGGTGAACCCGCACGACATCGGCTACTATCCGAATTTTTGGTATCTCCCCCAAGGGGCTGGGGCTCAGGACCCCAAGGTTCATCCGTTAGTTCCAGCGCCTATACCGGCCGAGGGCGATGTTAGCGTCCCCAATGCCGATGGCTTTCAGGTTTCCCTCAATCCTGATGGACTGCCTCAATCGCTCTTCGGGGTGCCCTCGAGCGCCAGTGAGGACCTTTCGGGCAAGCCGTGGTGCCATCACGACTACAGTTACAAGGTCGCCTACGCGCTCAATTCCGGTGTTCCCGTGGCTCTCCAGTCGGCTCTAGCCAGGCCTTATCAGACTCAACCTCAGCCCGATGCCTGGTATAAGGCTAACGGGGAGTTTTACTGCTATCTGTCCTACCTGGTGAATCTGGAGATGGAGCGAGTTCTAGCGGCCTTGGATAACAGCGGCCTTCGAGACGACACGATCGTCATCTTTGTTTCCGACCACGGCAACATGGGGGGAGCGCACGGTGGGATGGCTCAGAAGTGGCATACCTCTTACGAGGAAGTGATCAGAACTCCCATGGTGATCTCCTCACCCCTGGTCAATCCAAGTAAGGAGAGCATGCGCGAAGTCGTGGAGCCGACCAGTCTGATAGATCTTGTTCCCACGGTGATCGGGCTGGCGGGATTGAAGCCAGAGGACCTTCGCCCGGCCCTGGGAGCTCATCGCCCTGTGGAGCTAGTAGGCTCTGACCTTTCCGCTCATATCATGGGACGAACCTCGGGTCCGGTCAGTGGTCCGGATGGGCAGCCAAGACCGGGTGTCCTTTTCACCACCGACGACCGAATCACGGAGCTTCCGGAGAGTGGACGGGCGGAATCGCCGCCCACCAATGAAGCTCGCTATCAAACCTACCTGCGTATCGTCAATGATGCTATCGGCAACGGTATCACTATCCACCCGGGCCCGGTTGTGCAGCCGAATCTGGTGCGAAGCCTGGTCAACCAGGAATGGAAGTTCACTCGCTACATCGATCCCGCGGGACAGGCGGCGGATCAGTGGGAGATGTATCATCTGCTAACGGATCCGACGGAAGTCACCAACCTGGTAAACTTTCTGACCGGTGAGCTTCGAGTGGGCGTATCGATCCCCGGGATCTCTACCGAGGAGCTCGAGAGTCAACGCCTGAGACTACGCCGGCAACTGGTCGAGCAAGAGGAGCGACTGCTGCGGCCCCAGCCGCTCTAGGCGGTTTCGCTGGTAGTCGAGGGAGGCGGTAGGAGATGTCACACCCCACTTCTGGTACGGAGTTCAGCCGGAACTGATGGTCGTCACCGAAGAGGGCCTGTAGGCGCTCTCTGACGTTGCTGAGCCCGACGCCGTGACCGTCGCTGTGGTGCCGATGGGAAAAGCCGACCCCGTTATCTTTGATCTGGATATGAAGGTAAGCGTCATCCGGCTTGATGATGATGGAGATAGAGCCTTCGCCCCCGCGAGGGCCCAGCCCGTGACGTACGGCGTTTTCCACGATCGGTTGGAGTAGCATGGGAGGGACGAGGTAGCGAGCCAACTCTTTCGGCATGACGGTTTCGAGCTGGAGCTTGTCTCCAAACCGGGCTTTCTCGACGGCCATGTAAGAGCGTACGGTTTCGAGCTCCTCGGCCAGGGTGACCCATTCGCTCCCGGGCGCGAAGCGCGGTCTCAACGAATGGGCGAGATCCACGATCAGATCGTGGGCTGCTTCCGGCTGAGACAGGGTTAAGGCGGCGACGCTGGTGAGCGAATTGAAGAGAAAGTGAGGCTGGATCTGAGCGGCGAGCATTCTGTAGTGCGTTTCGTCGAGCACCGCTTGTTGGCGGAGAAGTCGTTGAGAATTAAGCTCACCCGACAAAAGGGCGCCCAACGCCTTTCGCATCGAGGGATCGGAGCCGGCTAGCGGATGGCTGTCGGAAACGGGTACAAAAAGAGCCCCGAAGGTGCGGTCGCCGTCGTGGAGCGGAAAGATGACCGTGGTTGCCGGGAAGTCTTGGTCGAGATGGGTGAAGATATCGAGCGAATCGGCGATAAAGGGCTCTTGCTTGGTAAGGGCCTCCATGGCTTTTGGGGTTGGCTCGAGTCGAGGGAAAGCCTGGTGATGGAGTAGCGTGTGTTCGAGGGGCAGTCCAAAGCATGGAGCCTCCACCGCGGCTTCCATGGCTCGACAAAGCGCCTCGTTGGGAGGGGAGCTTCTGGCCGCGTCCAGTACCGGGTCCAAGAGGGCTGCTAGTTTCCATAGGCTTTCCCCCATGCGCCTAGCCTCTCGCTGGGCGAAGTACTCCAACAACGAGAGAAGCAGCCAGGAGTGAAGCATGGAGACGACGGAGATGGCTCCGATCATCCAGGCCATGGAGGTCGTGGACAACAGTCGGAGATGCCATTGAAAAACCTCCGGCATCCAGCCCTCGAGCCAGCAGATGGGGGGCCAGAGGCTAGCCGACAGGATGGTGATGAGCCGTCCGGTCGGACCTCGAGAATGGAGTAGGCCTCCCAACGGCCCGGCAATCCAGGTTAAGATCACGCAGGGGACGGGCCAACCCGTGGCCAGCATAGCTAAACCGAGCACCGTGGAGGCCACACCGGCCGCTCTAAGTCCGGATAAAAAACCGAAGACGGTCAGCAGGTGGGGGAGAGGACGAAAACTCAGAAAGGATACCAGGACCAGAGCCAACCCGCCCACCAGCCCGTCTCGCAACCAGTGAGCCCGCGAGCCGTGAAGAACAATGTCTCTGTAGGCTCGATACTGGGATAGCCAAAGGGCCAATCCGGAAGCGGCCACCAAAAGAGCGAAGGGGTATAGCAGAGCGCTAACCACGCTGAAATGGACTTGACTCATAGCCCGGGGACTTTAGCGCGGAAGGCTTCCAAGTAGTGCCGGCTTAAGGGTAACTCCTTGCCACACACGGTCTGCAGCACATGGGTTCGGCGGCTCAAGCAGATCAGGCGCCGGACCTTGCGGAGATTGACCAGGTAAGCCTTATGGGTTCTGACAAAGCGGTCCTTGGGAAGAGTGGCTTCCAAGCGTGCGAGTGGTTGACTAACGCGGAAGCTTTCCCCTCGAACAATAGCCCAGACTTGATCTCCGGTGGCTGTGAACCAACTGACTTCGTCGAGAGGTACGACTTCCTGAGCTTGCGACACCGGATGGCTCAATAAAACTCTATCGATATTGGACGCGTCTTGGAGGGTGAGGCTTCGACTCTCTCGCAGCCGCTGTAGGGTCTGGCGCAGACGGTCTCGGCGGACGGGTTTGAGGAGATAGTCGGCCACGCCGATATCGAAGGCTTCCAGCGCATGTTCGCCGTGACCGGTCAAAAAGACGATGGACGGAGGATAAGAGAGATCGACCAGAGAGCGGGCTACTTCCAGCCCGTCGAGCATGGGCATCTCGATATCAAGAAAGACAACATCAAGAGGATTTGAGGAAGCAAGTCTGAGAGCTTCCTCTCCCGAGCCAACCTCGGCCACGACTTCTAAGCTAGGGTCCCCCGCTAGTAGAGCTTGGAGGTGCCGGCGTGCCGGCTCCTCGTCATCTACGATCAAACATCGCACACGAGGGCCTTCGCTTTACCGTTCGTGAAGACCCTTTTGCCCCTCAAATTCGCCCTGTGGGCGGCAATAAGTAGAGATGTTTGGAGGCTACGGGTAGCTTAGGACTTATGGCTTGGATTCAGAGAAGGAATTTTCTTAAGGGTTTGGCCGCGACGGGTGCGGTCGCGCTGACGGGTTGTGGTGGGGTCGATTTCACCGATCAAATTATAGGCGCACCGGCCACGACGGGCTCGGAAACAGGAACCACCTCACCGAACATTGTCTTGGTGCTCGTCGACGAGATGCGATATCCGGTTCATTTTCCAGCCGGGGTGAACAACGCCGACGAATACATCGAACGTTTCATGCCGAATCTATCTCGCCATCTCTGGCGCGACGGTGTGAAGTTCGCTAACTATCGGGTGGCGGCGGGAGCCTGCACTCCCTCGCGTGGAGTTCTGTTGACCGGACTCTATTCTCATCAGTCCTGGCTTTTGACCACCATAAGCGGAACCGGCGACGACATTCCGCCGTCTTTGCCCACCGAATATCCGACCTACGGCTCTTTGCTCAAGGCGGCGGGCTACCAGACCCCTTACTTCGGTAAATTCCACGTCAGCGCCGACACACCGTACACCAGCGACCAGTGCTCAACCAGTCCCGAGAACTATCTCGCTCCCTGGGGATTCGACGAATGTGTCTGCCCCGATCCGGGCGGGACCCAGGGGCAGGGGAACAGCGCCGACGGGTTGGCCATCGGTGACAAGGAAGTGGCCGATCAGGCGATCGACTTTCTGGCCAGCCGGCGTATCGACGATCCACCGTTTTGCGCCACGGTGAGTTTCGTCAATCCCCATGACTATCAGTTCTTCTGGGGCGGAACCGAACCGGTGGAGTACGAGGAGCTTTTCGCCCAGGCCAGCGAAACGCCGCTCATCCCCTACGACACCCGCATCGTCTCGGAGTCCAATCCTCCGGCTCAAGGCTTTCCTGAGCTTCCTTCAAATTGGGAGAGCTTCGACCAACTCGGGACCAATAAGCCCAGAAGTCAGGTGATGTTCAACGAAGGAAACCAGGCTATCTTTGGAGCCTGCTCCTTTGACCGCGGCAGCACCGATTTCGAGCTACAGGCTAGCCATATCGCCGGAGGAAGGGTCTTCAAGGGGGTCGCTCCCTTCCGTTACTGGCAGAGAGGCCAGGACTCCTACGCCCAGGTTTTGGGACTCGTCGACCAGCAGATCGGGCGAGTTTTGGACTCCTTACCTGAGGACGTGCGAGCCAATACCGTGGTACTCTTCACCTCCGACCACGGTGACTATGTCGGTTCCCATGGATTTTTGGCCGGGAAGGTAGGGACGGTATACGAGGAAGCTCTGCGAGTTCCGCTGATCGTCCGAGACTACACGGGAAGGTTCGCCAACCAGACTCAGGTTCACCGCGATCAGTTGGCCAGTAGCGTGGACCTGGTCAGGCTGTTGGTGACGCTCGGCAATAACGGGAGTACCGACTGGCTTCGGGGCGATCTCGCAGACCTGTACGGTGATCGACTCGACCTGCTCAACGTCGTTCGCTCCAGTCAAGCCCCGGGACGGGAGGTCGCTGTCTACACCACGGATGAGTTCGTCAATCGAATTCTCAACTACAATGTCTCGCCGACTCACATCGCCGGAATCATCAAGGGAGCGCAGAAGTTAGGGCTCTACAATTTTTGGGCTCCGGGCTCGACCCGTCCCATCGCGGCGGGGCGAGAGTTGGAGTTCTATGACCACGCGACGCCCGGCGGCGCCGCGGAACTCGAGAACCGGCCCTCCGACCCGAGAGCTCAAGAACTGTTGGCGTTGTGGGAAAATGAACTTCTACCGAACGAGGTCAGGAAGCCCCTTCCTGAATCTTTGCGCCAAGCTCAGGAGGCCACAAGGCAGGCCTACCTCGAATTCATTCGCGTGCGAGACGATATTGATATCTCACGAATTCGCGAGGCCGTCCCTTTCAGCTTCGGGCTGGATAGGGTTCCGTGACTTCGGAGACTCTACCTGGCTACCATGTCATCACCAAACCGATAGGCCCGATCTGCAATCTGGACTGCACCTATTGCTTCTACCTTAAGAAGGAAGATCTCTATTCGGGTAATCGAAAGTGGCGGATGTCTCCAGAGGTTCTGGAGAGCTATGTCCGCCAATACATCGAGTCTCAACAGGTTTCCGAGATCTCCTTCACCTGGCAAGGTGGGGAGCCGACTCTGTTGGGGGTCGATTTTTTTCGTCGCGTGGTGGAATTGCAACGTCGCTACGCGGGAGGTAAGGCGATCTCCAACGCTTTCCAGACCAACGGGGTGCTTCTCAACGAGGAATGGGGAGAGTTTCTAGCCGAGAATCACTTTCTCGTCGGTCTTTCCATCGACGGACCCGAGGAGCTGCACGATCGGTATCGGGTGGATAAGGGCGGCAAACCGAGCTTTGCCAAGGTGATGAAAGGGTTGGACGTCCTTCTTCGCCACAAGGCCGAATTCAACACGCTGACGGTGGTCAACAGGGCCAACTCTCAGCAGCCCGTGGAAGTCTACGAGTTCTTGAAGTCGATCGGCAGTCGGGTGCACCAGTACATCCCACTGGTCGAACGTGAGGAGGCCACGGGTGAGGTGGCGGAGTGGTCGGTTCTGCCGGAGGACTTTGGCCGCTTCATGATCGGGATTTTCGACCGCTGGGTGCGTAGCGACGTCGGGCAGACCTTTGTTCAGCTTTTCGAGGTGAGTTTGCAGTCCTGGCTGGGAATGCCGGCCGGGCTCTGCTTTTTCCGCGAAACTTGCGGCGCGTCGCTTGCCGTGGAGCACAATGGCGACGTCTATTCCTGCGATCACTTCGTGGACGGACCGAACCTTTTAGGAAATCTTATGGAAAACCCGATGGCCAGCCTGGTCAACTCGCCTTCGCAGGTTGACTTCGGGAGAGCCAAGAGGGACACCCTGCCCCAGTTCTGCCGTGAGTGCGACGTTCGCTTCGCTTGCCACGGAGAGTGTCCGAAGAATAGATTTTTGACCACGCCGGATGGAGAGCCGGGTCTGAACTATCTGTGCGCGGGTTACAAGGCCTACTTTCACCACGTCGCCCCTTACATGAAGTTCATGGCGATGTGTCTGCGTCGAGGGATGTCGCCTCTTCCCGTGATGGAGATGGCGCGACGTTCGTAAGGCCTCCTACGATGTAGGAGTATGTCTCCTCCATTGCCTGGCTGTAGCCGGCCATCGCGGGGCTGTGAGCTCCAAGATGAAACTCGGTGATGGCGAATGCGTCGACAACGCATTGAAGGTCTAAAGTATCCAGTTCGCGGGTTAGTCGATAGGCTTCAGCGTAGAAGTTGGTCAAGGCGAACCCGCTTGCCATGACCAGAAGTTTTCCGACGACAGTGGAGCGGAGCAGAGCTTTTCCGAGGAGCGCGTTTTGAAAATAGCGATGGTAGATCTCGAGGAGCCAGTCCTGGTTTGGCTCGTCGAGTGAAAGTGGTGGCATGGAAAGTTCAAACCTGGGAGAAGAGGTCGTCTCTCCCGCCTCCACGGCCGCGGCCAGTGCTTGCCGATCCGCGTCCTCATCAATGTTTTCCACCACCGAGATCATGGAGCTGGCGAACTTTCTGAGAATCTCCAGGGCGAAATCCGTGTCCTCGGTTTTGAAGGTTCGGGATAGCTCAAGGTGATTTGTGTGGTCCGCGAGTAAAACAGACATGGCTAGTAACAAGCAGGAACGGATGGGTTGAGCCGGCGCGAAGGCGGTCAGCAGGTCCGACTCCAGGCGGCGATAGCCCTCCCAAGGGATGGCTGTGGACTCGGTGAGGTCCACCAGGTAGGGAGCCTCCAGAGTGTCGAGCAGAGGGGCCGTGTAGTCGCCTAAAGCTTCGTCGAGCTCTCGCTGATTGGTGGCCAGGTCCCGGTCTTGACCTGCCACGACCGGCGGACAGCCGAAGGAGAGGTAGACGAACATGCCGCCCGGTGTGCGCACGGTTTGATAGGGGAACAGCTGGCAACCTAACGGTTTAGAGCGCCCGCCGAGCTCCGCGTGTAGCTCGCAAAGGTTGTCCAAGTCGAGGAAGGTGCAGTGACCATCTCCCCGATCTTGCAGTTGGCCGACTCCGGGGGTCTCTACTTTCAGCGGGACATAGTTCGGCTTGACTCGGGCTTGATAGGCCTGCGAAGCCTCGATAGCCTGTCGTTGAGTTCCCTCGAGCGCGACTTCCCACGGTCGGCAACACCGCCCACACGAGGTGCAAGAGAAAGCCTGGAAATCATGCAGCTGGACGGAATAAGACAATACTCCAAGATTCTGGCGGGGAGATGGTTGTCCTGGCTGGGAGCACAAACCAGACTTCGGTAGGTGAGTCGAGGGCGGTCGCCGTATCTTGGCGGCCATGAAAAGGATTTTAGTTCTCGGTGGGTGTGGGGCGATGGGCAACGCTGCCACACGCGATTTGGCATCGACCAGCGACTTCCAGCAGATCACCGTCGGTGACGTCGATCAGGTCAAGGCTCAAGCCTTGGCCGACCAGTTGGGAGGAGGGAGAGTTGATGCCAAAGCCGTCGACGTGACGGACAAAGCCGGACTGATCGAGCTGTTCGGCGGCTACGACATCGTCTTGAACTGCACGTCCTACGCCTTTGGACTGGGGATCACCGAGGCCGCCATCGCGGCCAAGAGGCCATTGCTCGATCTGGGCGGTCTCTATAATACTCCAAAGCAGCTCGCCATGACCGAGGAGGCCAAGGCGGCCGGTGTGACCATCGTGCTGGGCATGGGTGCCACCCCGGGTGTGACCAACCTGATGGCTCGAGCGGGCGCCTCCAAGATGGACCAGGTGGACTCCATTCACGTCCACTTCGCCACCTACCGCTCCATCGCGCCCTCGCCGGGGCTTCTCTCCACGGTCCTCGACGAGTTCAGCCCCTCGACCAAGCGCTTCTACTACGACAACGGACAGCTTGTCGAGCTGGCTCCTTTCGAGGGGGAGAAGAAGGTCACGTTCGCCGAGCCGATCGGAACCATCTCCACCTGGTACGTACCTCACTCCGAGACTCACACGATGCCGCGTTTCATTCCCGGGGTGAAACGCGTCGACGTGCGCGGGACCTGGTGCCCGGACATCATGCACGCTCTCAAGCACTACAACGAGATCGGGCTCTTGGACATCGAGCCCAACGAGCAAGGTGCCATCCCTAAGGAGACGCTTCGCAACATCTTCCTCAAGAATGACTGGCCCCACGTACCCGACTGGCGCTTTTACGTCAACGTGGAGGTCAAGGGGAGTAAGGGGCCCTCTCGGGTCACCGCCACCTACAACCTTTCCCACCCGGGAAGTGACGAATGGGGCCACAGCTGCACCGGTAGAGTCACCGGCATCCCCGCCTCCATCGGGGCTCAGACGATCGCCGCCGGAAGGGCGCTCTCACCCGGCGTGCTGGGCCCCGAGGCGGCCTTCGAGCCCTGGCCTTTCTTCGAGGAGTTGGCCAAGCGCGAGATCAAAGTTCAAGAAGAGATTTTGGAGGTCCGTAAGTCATGAAGATGTTCATCAATGGGGAGTTCGTTGATTCCGCCTCGGGAGAGACCGAGGCGATCATCAATCCGGCCACCGAGGAAACTTTGGAGCAGGTTCCGGTGGGTGGCTCCGAGGATGTGGACCGAGCGGTCCGCGCCGCCTCGTTCGCCTTTGAAGGCTGGGCCGCCACCCCTCCGGGAGAGCGGGCCAGGGCTTTGTTGAGACTCGCCGACCGGTTGGAAGAGCACGCCGAGGAGCTGGCTCAGCTCGAGTCCAAGAACGTGGGCAAGCCGATCAGCCTGGCCCGTGGTGAAGTGCCGTTCATGGCCGACAACCTGAGATTCTTCGCCGGTGCCGGACGCTGCCTGGAAGGCCGTGCCACGGGAGAGTACACCCAGGGCGTGACCTCTTGGATTCGTCGCGAGCCGGTGGGAGTGGTGGGCAGCATCGCCCCTTGGAACTATCCCCTTATGATGGCGGTCTGGAAGATCGGTCCGGCCCTGGTCACCGGAAACACGGTGGTATTAAAACCCGCCGAGACGACCCCTCTGACCACTCTGCGAATGGCCGAGCTTGCCGCCGACCTCTTTCCACCAGGAGTGTTCAACGTCATCACCGGCCACGGAGAGCCGGTGGGAGCGCCCTTGGTGGCTCATCCCAAGGTGGACATGGTCAGCCTGACCGGAGACGTGGGCACGGGCAAGAAGATCGCCAAAAACGCCGCCGACACGGTCAAGCGCGTTCACCTGGAGCTGGGTGGGAAGGCTCCGGTCTTGATCTTCGACGACGCGAATCTTGACGCGGTGGTGGCCGGTCTGACAGCCGGAGCTTTCGTCAACAGTGGTCAAGACTGCACCGCCGCCTGTCGAGTCTACGCCCGCGCGGGGATCTACGACAAACTGATCGAGGCTTTGATCCCCGCCGTCAATGCGCTGAAGGTGGGCCGGATCGAGGACGAGTCGAGCGACATGGGACCGCTGGTCTCGCAGCGCCAACGCCATCGCGTGGCAGGGTTTGTGGACCGGGCCAAGGAGCTCAAACATTCCGAGATCGTATTGGGGGGAGCCCAGCCCGAAGGCAAGGGCTTTTTCTACCAACCGACCATCGTGGCCAACGTCAGAAACGAGGACGAGATCGTTCAAAAAGAGGTCTTCGGACCGGTCATGACGGTGACCCGGTTCAAGTCGGACGACGACGCCATCCGCTGGGCCAACGACGTGGACTACGGCTTGGCCTCGTCGGTCTGGACCAGCAACATCGATCGGGCTCTGGAGGCTTCGCGCAAGCTGCGTTTCGGAACCGTCTGGATCAACGACCACCTGACCATGGTTAGCGAGATGCCGCACGGCGGATTTAAGCAGTCCGGCTACGGCGACGACATGTCGATGTACGCCCTGGAAGATTACACCAAAGTTAAACACGTCTGCGCGCGGGTTCGCTTGTAGACGAAGGCCAGACAAGAAGAGGGAGATGAGATGAAGAAGAGGTTGGGATTTTTATTGGCGGCGATGTTTTGGACGGGAGGATCGGTGGCGGCTCAGCAACACCCACTGGATCCACTGACCCAAACCGAGCTCAAAGTCATGGTGGACACGCTCAAAGCGGATCCTCGTCTTCCCAAGGAGAGTCTCTATCCCACGGTGGTTCTTAAAGAGCCGGCCAAGAATCTGGTCAAGAACTGGAAGAAGGGAAACCCCGTTCCTCGTGAGGCTTCCGTGGTCGTGATCGATCGCAAGGCCAACAAGACCTTTGAGGCCGTGGTGGATGTCAAAGGCAAGAAGGTACTCAGCTGGGCCCACATCCCCGGAGTTCAACCCGGAGTTTTAGTCGAGGAGTATGAAACTCCACGCGAGATCGTGCGGAAGGACCCCAAAGTGATTGCCGCGCTCAAGAAGCGAGGGATCGAGGACCCGGAGAACGTCCAAGTTGACGTTTGGGCAGCCGGCATTCTCAGTAAGGAAGAGCGAGCCAGCGGGGCCAGGCTGTTGCGCTGCCTGCTCTATTATCGACCCGCTGGTCATTTCAATCCTTACTATCGTCCCATCGAGGGTTTGATCGCGGTAGTGGACCTGTCCAAAGATGCCGTTGTCCGACTTGAGGAGGACGGTGATGCTCCGATCATCCCGGCCAGTCAGCTAGGCGAGTTGACCGAGGCGGCTCAGCCCCAACTCCGAACGAGTACGGCGGGCATGAAGTGCAGTTGGCCGGAGGGAGACGGTTTCACCGTCAACGGACATGAGGTGACCTGGCAAAATTGGAAATTTCGCTACGCTATGAATCCTCGTGAAGGCCTGGTTCTGTATGACCTTCGCTACGTGGACCAAGGCCGAGAGCGACCGGTCCTCTATCGAGGCTCTCTCTCCGAAATGGTCGTTCCCTACGGAGACCCCGACAAGAACTGGAGTTGGCGCAACGCTTTCGACGTGGGTGAGTATGGGGTCGGCCGGTTAGCGAACACACTGCGACCGGGAGCCGAGGTCCCAACCTACTCTACTATGCTGGATTCGGTTTTCGCCGACGACTTCGGTAAGCCGTATGTCCAAAAGAACAGTGTGGCCATTTATGAGCGAGAGCACGGGATTCTTTGGAAGCACCTGGACTTTGACACCGGCCACGACGAGACCAGACGGGCCCGCTGGCTGTATCTAACCTACGTGGCGACGGTGGGGAACTATGACTACGCCTTGTCCTGGGTTCTGGGTCAGGACGGCTCCATCACGGTCGACACTCAGTTGACCGGCATTGTTTTACCTAAAGGCGTGAAAGAGACGTCCTATCCCGGACTTAGCGGTGAAGGTGTGGAGAGATATGGACGGTTGGTTTCCCCTAACGTGGTGGCGCCCAACCATCAGCATTTTTTCAACTTCCGGTTGGATCTCGACGTGGACGGCGTCTCTAACCAGCTGTTCGAGGTCAATAACAAAGCCGCCGAGATGGGCCCGGAGAATCCGTTGGGAAACGGCTTTTACATGGAGCTCACTCAGCTTAAGACCGAACAAGAATCGCAGCGCCGGATGGACCAGGCCAGCGCCCGTTACTGGGTCGTCTCCAATGCGGAGAAAACCAACACCCTGGGCGACCCCACCTCGTACATGCTGGTGCCGGGTGAGAACAGTCTTCCGTACCTGAACCCTCAGGCTCCGGTCCGAAAGCGCGCGAGTTTTCTCAACTCTCATCTTTGGGGCACCAAGTTCGAAGAAGGTCAGTTGAGCGGCGCCGGTGTCTACCCAAATCAGTCCACTGAAGATACAGGCCTTTCCGCCTGGAGTCGCGACAACGCCTCTTTGGACAAGAACGACCTGGTTTTGTGGTACACCTTGGGAGTGACTCACAACCCGCGACCGGAAGAGTGGCCCGTGATGACCTCGCACCACACAGGATTCAAGCTGCTTCCTAACGGATTCTTCTCTCAGAGCCCGGCTCTCGATGTTCCGAGTGGGCTAAAAACCGAGAATTAGGAGTAGCTATAGATGTCGGCTCGTGTCCACAGCATCACTTTGCCGGTCAATGATCTCGAAGCATCGCTAGACTTCTATCGAGTAGGCCTTGGAATGGTCTGTGACCGCAAAGGCGATCACGCCGTTGTCGCGGTAGGAGAGGAGGTTATCCTCATTCTCCTACCGCGCGACGTTTTTGCTAGTTTCGCCGAGTTCGCCGGTCAACGGATCGCCGATACGGACAGCTGTAAGGCGATCTATAGCTATTTCACTTCGAATGAGGCGGAAGTGGAAGAGATTTTAGACCGCGCGGCCGAGTACTCCAGCGATGGAGAGCCTCCCGAGCAGCGGCCCTGGGGTTATTCGGGATATCTCGCGGACCCGGACGGCCACGTCTGGGAAATTGTCTACAGCCCGGTCATGCCTCGTCGATAGGACAAGTTCAGGCCATACGTTTCCAGGATATTGCGGATGTTAACAAGGGTTTAACATGGTAACAGGTTCGGTCCACCCTTTCTCCACTTGATCTTTCTATATTGAACTCAAGAGACGAGACGAAAGAGAGACCACGAAGATGCTGACCACCGCTTATGGAAACCCTTACAACTACGCCGGCTACAATACCGGATACGGTAACGGGTATGGCTACAACGCTTATGCCAACGCCGGGGGGTATGCTCCCAGCGTCATTCCGAGTTCCGTCACGAGCAACGGCCTCGGCACGGTCAATCCCACCAATTTCAACGCTCCCGAAGTTCTCTTTGCCCCCCAGGATTCTGTCCAGTTGTCTTTCAATGCTCAGCAAGCCGGCCCCGCGAACTACGGTGTTCAAGACACCCTTGACATCCGCTTCGCGAATCCAATGAACCGCATCGGGGCCGACGCTTTCGTCGTGGCCGAGGGAGATATCGACAACCCTTACCAGAACCACAACGCCGCCGCGATCGAACTTCCCGTGGCCAACGGTCAGAATCCCAAAGAAGCGCTGATGGAAGTTCTTCAGCAGCTGGGAATCACGGTGGAGATGCTGCAGGCCTTGCTGGCCATGGGTATCGACTTGCTACAGATGATCGCTCAGACTAACGGCGTCAAAGATTTCAGCCAGCTCAAGAACGGACAGGACCTGATCCTGCCCACGACCTGGGCTCCCACGGAATCATCCACCGGCTCGACCAACAGCGGCTCGGTAACCGCAAACTCCACCCCGGCCAGGACGCCTGCCCCGGCGGCTCCGGCTCCGGCCCCCGCGCCCGCTGCTCCCGCCGCACCTCAGGAAACGGCCTCAACTCCCATTCGTCGTCGCCGAGGCGGCGGTCGCGGAATGATGCTGGCTGTCTAAGGAGAGTTCCGGCTCCTGAGGATGAGTTCCACGGTCAGGAGATTGATGCTCCAGCAGAGCCAGGCCGACCAGGAATAGAGCGTCTCAAAAGGGAGCTCTAAGTGCCCACCCAACGACAGCATGACGCGGAGTGTGACAGCGGAGAAGGTCAAGGCGTAGTTTCTCGCCATCCAACGGCGATGTGCGAGAACGTCACCCTGCCGGATGGAGACAAAGGCTTTGAGCAACGAGGCGACCCAGAGTGTTGCGAGCGTTGCGAAGCCAAGCTGGGCCGTCCATCCACCGTAGGCGATGAGGGCCAGATGATACCCGGTGACCCCCGCTCCTAGAACGGCGGCGACGTAGACTTTTCCCATCACTCGGTGTGACCGGGCTCCAAGACAGCCCCATCCGAAGTCCAGCGGCCCTTCGAAAACCAGAAGCGGACCCAGCACCAGAGCCGCGATGCCACAGAAACCGTGAGTCATGACCCATCCTAGATGGGAGAGGTACTTGGCTCGAAAGAGCGGATCGAAGTTCGCCGGCTCAGCGAGATAGGCTGCCGACAGCAGGCCGGTAATCCAGGCTGCCCGGCTGATCCATTTCGCTGTCGCGTTAACGGGGTCCCTCCACCAGGCCGTCCTGGGGATTGTAGGCGGGATAGTTGGGAGCCACTCCCGCTTTCTTGTGGTTTTCGCCCTGGCAGGCGACGCTATAGTAGGGCTGCTTTTGTCCCTTGGTGGAGTAGCTCGCCGAATAGGTGTCGGAACGGGCCGCCGGACAATGAGGAAAGGTCTTGAGATAGTTCGGAGTGAGGGCGTCGAGCCGGGCTGGATACTGAGCTTGGTGATCCTCGGAGTACATCTCCAGAGCCGTTCCGATATTTTTCAAGTTGGATTTACAGGCCGTCAACTGGCCTTGGGCTCGGGGACGCGGCATGCGTGGTTGGAAAATCATCGCAGCGACGACTAGCGAGAGCCCCGTCGCCATAAGTCCCAACCCGGCTTTGACCTGGGCCCAACGCTCGGTGGATCTCATGGATCCCACGAGCATGCGGAGGAATCCCACGGGTAATAGGAGCAGTCCACAAGCCAAAAATATGATACTGACGATGTCGAGTAGCGAGGAAAGCTCCATCTTGGTTTAACTTCCCGCTCGCGGTCGTCAGCCCTCCGGTCAGTCCGTCAGCATCTGTTCGAGAGAGGCTAACGCCTCCTCGATACGTTGTTGTGGCGAAGGTTTCATGCTCCAAAGGGGAGCCGATTCCGCAAGCTGGTCGGGAAGCTTGCCCAGTCGAAAGTCTTCCGGCGAGACATCGCTTTTCAGATCTTCCCAGCGCAAGGGCATGCTGAGGGTCGCCGAGGCCGTGGCGCGGACGGAATAGGCGCAGGCCATGGTCGCCGCGGGCCGGTTTTGGGGCGCGTCGATATAAACCGTCCCTTTGGGCCGTTTGGCGGGAACGCGCTCCGTGGTGACCTTACCAGGCAGGCGCCGGGCGATGATCTCGGCCATGACGCCAGCCACCATTCGTGATTGGTCGTAGCTGTAGCCGGGAGCCAGCGGCACGAAGATGTGAAGCCCTCGGCTCCCCGAGGTTTTGAGGTATCCGTTCCACTCGATCTCCTGGAGAATCTTACCCAGGGATGAGGCGACTTTTTTCACCAGTTGAAACGGAGCCTCCTGAGGGTCGAGGTCGATTAGGAATCCGTCGGGAGAGGACAGGTGCGGCAAGCGTGACAGAGTAGCGTGGACCTCCACGCAGGCCAGGTTGGCCAGGTAGACCAGGGTCGCTTGATTGTCGGCCAGCAAAGCTGGGCCATGCTCGGTCTCGGAGGTTCTCACCCAGCCCGGCGTGCCCGCGGGCGGATGTTTCTGAAAAAAGTCGGGTCCTTCGATCCCGTCGGGGAACCTTCGCAACGAGAGGGGGCGGTCACGAAGGTGGGGCAAAATGAGGGGCCCGACCTGCTGGTAGTAGTCGACAAGCTCTCCTTTGCGAAGGCCGGCGCTCGGAAATAGGACCTTGTTCGGATTGGTGATGGTCAGAGTTCGCCCGTCGACCTCCAGGTAGCTTTGACTCGCCGGGGGTGGATCGTCGGAGCAGTCATGAGGAGCGAGATCGTCGCGCAGTCGCAAGAAGCTGGAATGACGGAAGATACCGTCTTTACTCTGATCTTGGAACTCGATCTCGATAACCACCTCGGGTACCACCCAGGTGACGGCCTCCTTGTGGTTCTCCAGCCCTCGCACAGTGGACTTTTTGGATTTGAGCGGACGTAGCTTGGCCATGACCTCGGCCTGGTCGACGGCGGTGAAGCCGGAGCCAACCTTCCCCACGGCGATCAGATGTTCGTCCTCAAAACGGGCCACGTGCAAGGCGCCAAAAGGCGCTTTGGCTTTGTGGGGTGTGTATCCGACCACCACCACGTCGGCTGTATGGCGCGCTTTGAGTTTTTTCCAGGCCGGACTTCGTCCCGACATATAGGGACTTTGGCGATGCTTGGCCATCAGCCCCTCGAGGCCTCGTTCCAAAGTAAGCGCGAATAGAGCCCTACCGCTTGAGGGGACCGTTTCGGAGAGCCGGATCCACGGGCTAGGACGAAAGACTTCCGCGAGCAGAGCTCGTCGTGTCTCGAATGCCAGGCCTCGAAGATCGTGACCGTCGAGGTAGAGTAGATCGAAGATATAGAAAGTCGCCTTGTCCGTGCGGGTCATTCGCTTGAGGGCCTGGTGCGAGGGGGCCTTCAGGCGTGACAGGACTCGAGAGAATTCGGGGCGCCCCTCGGTATCAAGGACGACCAGCTCACCGTCGACTACGAAGCTCTCCGCCGCCATATGGGCTCGAAAGTAGCGCAGCTCGGGAAAATGTCCGGTGAGGGAGGTTCCCCGCCGTCCGGCCAAACGAAGGGTCTGCTCTTGTCCAAAGGCTATGGCGCGAATGCCGTCCCACTTTAGCTCGAACAGCCAATCCTCGTCGTCAAAAGGCTTAGCGGGTTCGGCCAGCATCGGTTCGATCTCCAGTGGCAACGGGGCGGCGACGGCTCCTGCCGGGAACTGGCGCCGAGGAGTCGGAGTGGGCAATCCCGCTTCGATCTCGCTCGGAGTGCGGCCGGTCACGGCGCTCCACAGATGCTCCTCGGCGTTCCAGTCCGGGTCGGCCCAGGCGTCGTCTTTTTTGATCCAGAGCCAGCTGTTGTCGAGGTTGGTGCGAACCAGCGTCGATTCACCCTGGACTTTACTTCCCCACAGTCGAATCTTGAGTTCACCGGCTCGGAGTTGGACTTCCATGTCTTCTTCGAGAACCGGTTCCCAGTCGCCGATGTCGAACACCATCATCATACCGGCTCCGTATTCGCCTGTGGGAATGACGCCTTCCCAATCCAAGTAGGCCAGGGGATGGTCCTCGGTGGGGACGGCCAGCCTTTTCTCCAAGGCTTTCAAGGAGGGACCCTTAGGGACAGCCCAACTTTTGAGAACTCCTCCCATCTCGAGCCGCAGATCGTAGTGAAGGCGACTGGCTTGATGGCGCTGCAGGCAGAAGCGTCGACCACTTCCGACCGGGGAGGGTCGTGAGTCTAGCGGCTCCGGTGTTCGTCCCAGCCGCCGCTTGCGTTGATACTCCTCGAGCGACACCTAGCAGAAGACTCTTGCTAGCTCCATTGTAAAGCCGGGTAGAATGGAAGACTCAATCCGCTCGACCGGTCCACCCACGAAGTCGGACTGTTCACGAGTGAGGACTTCCACGATGTTCTCCATCGGATCGACGATCCAGTACTCGCGAACTCCGAAACGAAAGTATTGGTGCCGTTTGTAGACCCGATCTCGGGCAGGATGTCGGGGAGAGAGGACCTCCACCGCGAGATCGGGTGCACCGCGCAACCCCTCGTCGTGGATTCTACCGAGATGCTCGGTCAGGATGACGACCACGTCGGGTTGGACCACGTTGACCTCATCGAGGATGACGTCGAAGGGAGCCACATAGGCACGCCCCAAGCCTTGAGATTCCACGTAGCTGTAAAGCGCGAAGCCCACGTTCGCTAAGACTCTCTGATGTTTCTCCGAAGGCGCTGGGGTCACGAGGAACTCTCCTTCGATAAGCTCGCGCCGGTCGCCCTCTGGCAGAAGCAGATAGTGCTCATAGGTCCACATCTCATGACGAGCGAGTCCAAACATAGGATCACTATATCATAAGAGCCGGAGCTACGGCGTGGTTCGCAGCGGTACCACTCGACCACCGGCGTAGGCTTTGGCCAGGTACAGCCGAACGGTCTCGGCTTCTCCTTCCAGAGGATGACGCTTAAGGAACTCTCGCCATTGGGTGTAAGCTTTCCCCGTCTCGCCGATCTTTTCGTAGCCCAGGGCCAGGTTGAAACGCGCGTCGGCGAAATCGGCATCCAACTGTAGGGCGGCCTCCAGAGCGCGACACGAATCCTCGAAACGCGAGACCGCGTCGTAGGCGTGACTGAGATTGAACCACTGCCGGGGTCCCGCGTCCGAAGCCTGGGTCGCTTCCACCAAGACCTTGACCGCGGTCTCGTGATCGCCCACGGTCAAGAGCAGAAGGCCAAGGTCGTTGAGACTCTCCACCGAGATGTCAGCCGCCTCCAAGGCCCGGCCCGCCAGTTCTCGAGCCTGGTCGGGCTCGCCCTCGTCAAAGGCCCGCTGGGCCTGTTCGGCCCACTCTCCTTGCAGAGGAAGAACCCTAACCTCGCTCTCGCGGGGATCGAAATCTAGCATCCACTGGCCGCTGCTGGCCTCACGAAAACCCTCGTGATCGCGCACCACCAGAGCCTTGCCGTCGCCTCGTACCTGGCGACTCTCCAGAATGGGAGCGTAGGGGAGAAGACCGCGGGCTGAAAGACCTTCCTCGTCGACTAGTCGGACCAGAGTTTTGGCGCGACTAAGATCCACCCAGTCGAAGCCTTCCTGGCCACGTGGAAATAGACCGATCTTTTGCCAGTATTTGAGCCGCTTCTCCTCTAGTCCGAGGATGCGACAGAGCTGCTCGAGGGTGTAGTCGGACACCTGGGGCACTTGTTCCGCGCCGCCTTCGGCTCCTTCCGGAAGTTGTTAAGTTCCAGTCTTCTTAGCTTTCTTGCTGCTCTTAGCTTTAGCCTTAACCTCAGATTTCGAGGCGGCGGCTTCCTTTTGCGGCGGTTTTTTGGCCATCCCCAGCGAGGCCTTGAGCGCCTCCATCAGGTCGCCCGTGGGTCGGGCGGCGGGGGCTTCCGGTGTGGTCAACGTCTGGCCGTCGGCCTTAGCCTGCAGCAGTTCGAGAACCGCCTTGCGATAGCTATCCTCGTACTTGGACGGCTCGAAATCGGCCGACATGGCCTGGATGAACATTCGGGCGAGCTTGAGCTCCTTGGGGTCCACCTCTGTGTCGGAGGACTCTCCGTAGCCGTCGACAGCTCGAACTTCGTCTTCATAAAAAAGCGTGTGTAGAGTCATACCGCCGCGGGACGGACGGATCAGGACCAGATGCTCGCGCTGAGAGCGGACCATCTTGGCCAGCGCCGCGTGGTTTTCTTCCTCCAGAGCTTTGGTTAATAAGTGGTAGGGCTTATCCCCAGCTTGCCCATCGGGTAAGAGATAGTAGGAGGCGTCGAAGTAGACGGGATCGACCTCTTCGAGTTTGACGAATTCCAGTACATCCATCTGCTTGGAGCTGGCGGGTACGATACTTTTGAGGTCCTCGTCGGTGAGGTAAACAGTACGCCCATCGTCAAGCTCGGCGGCTTTGACCAGCTGTCCTCGTTTGACCTCTTGTCCCGTGCTCTGGTCGAAGGTCTTCTGGTTGATTCGAGACCCGGTCGCCGGATTGACCATGTGAAAGGAGACTTTGACCTCACGGGCCGCCGCGACAAGCCGAACCGGCACCGAGACCAGGCCGAACGTTAGATGTCCTTTCCAAATTGTGGACGCCATCACGCCACCTCCTTCGAGCGGTCATGCTTCCCCGTGGTTAGGGCGGATCCTGTGGAAAGAGAACATGTGTTTGCTCTGCTAGAGCAGGCGGGCCCGCTGAAGCACCTCCCACACCTGGTCGGCTAGCTTTTCCGGTGTCTCCCGATCGGAGCGTAGCTCCAAGGCGGGACTCTCCGGCGCGTCGTAAGGGATGGAGATACCGCTGAAGGAAAGCAGCTCTCCCGCGTCGGCTTTCTTATAAAGGTCTTTAGGATCGCGCTCTCGGCAGACGTCGATGGGGCAGTTGACGTAGAACACGAAGTAGTGGTGGGGCGGAATCAGTTGGCCGACGTAGGCGCGGTCCTCGGCTCGTCCACTAATAAAGCTGCAGATCACGATCTGCCCTTGCTCGTAAGCCAGGGCGGCGAGCTCGGCCACCCGCCGGTTGCTCTCTGTTCGAGCTTCCTCGGTAAATCCCAGGTCTCCGTTGAGACCGGTTCTCACGTTGTCGCCGTCGAGAAACAGAGTGTGACAGCCGTGCTCGAAGAGGCGCTTCTCCACCTCCTTGGCGACGGCCGACTTTCCCGAGCCGGACAGACCAGTGAACCAGAGCACGGCGGGCTCGTGTCCATATTTAGCTCGGCGCTTCCTGGAACCTACCAGGGTTGGATCCACCACCACGTGCTCGGAGACCAATCTCTGGGCGTTGGCCGATACGTCGGTCAGATCCTGGGCAGCCCCACGCAGAATGCCACTTCCTAGCACTCTCCGGCTTTCCCGGTCCAAGATGGCGAAGGTTCCCATAGTGCGATTGCCGGCATGGGTGTCGAAGAAGATGGGTGACGCCGAGGTCAGGCGGACTTTCCCGATGGAACCTCGTTCGAGTCTTTCTCCTTCCATCCAGCTTAAGGATTCGGGGTTGAGCAGCTCCATCACGTCACTGACGTGGCAATCGATCATTCTTGGTCCATGATGAAGGAGATATGGTTTGGCCTCTTCTTGAGACTCCTCTCCCAACCAGACCATGATCGCCTCCAGGCTAGAGGAGCGCTGGGGAAGACCTTGCGCCGTGGTGAGAAGATGTCCGCGCTCGACCTTGACTGGTTCTTTTAAGCGGAGAGTGACGGAGTCGCCCGCCAGAGCCTCTTCCACCGGCTCCTGGGCCAGTCGCAGCTCGGCGATCTCGACTTGCGCGCCTTCGGGCAGTAGGACCAGGCGATCCCCCTGGGACAATCGCCCGGAGGCCAGTTGTCCTCCTATCCATTCACCGTCAACCCATTGAATGGGAAGGCGCGCATCGGTAAGATTGCGGGACGCTCCGGGAGTGGCTGTTTGTAGAAAGGCTAGCAAAGGCGCTCCCTCATACCATGCCATTTTTTTGCTCGGCTCGGCGATATTTTGACCCAGTTCGGCGGAGATGGGAAGGCAGTGCGGAGTGGACAGTTCCACGGTGGAAAGAAGCGCTCCCAGATCGGAGACGATTCGGTTGTAGATGTCTTGAGAATAGCCCACCCGGTCCATCCGATTGATCGCCACGACTAGTTGCGGAATACCGAATAGCGCCAGAACGAAAGCCTGCTTGCGCGTCGTCTCGGTCATGCCTTGCTCGGCGTCCACCACCAGAAGAGCCAACTCCGAGGAGCTGGCGGCGGCTAATAATCCATGGCTGTGAGGCTCTTCCCCCGGCGGGTCGATCAGAAAGTACCTTTGTCCTCGTAAGATCAGATGGTGGTGAATCGAGCCGCTTCGTTCTCCGATGGCGTCCTCGGAATGCTCCATCAGGGCTTGGACGAGGGTGCTTTTTCCGCTGTCAGGTTGGCCTACCACACACATTCGAAGAAGTCTTTTTTCGGCATCGAGATCAGGAGAACCCAGATGGGCTTTGATGTCACGGTCGCTCCAAGAGGCTAAAGGGAAGATGCTCCAAGCCTTTCCACTTTTGGGCGGTTTACCGTAAAGGGGCCAGACCTCAAAATTCGCGCCCGTGCCGGGAGAAAGGTAGGCGTCGTGGGTGCCATTCGGGGACGTCACTTGGGGAAGGGGAGCCTGGTTGGGCCCAAAGGCCATCCTGGCCAGGTTTCTCAGGACCTTCGAACGGTCGTCGTTAGTGACCAGCAAGGCAGGATTTTCAAACAGCCCAACCGTCTCTCGTAGCACCGATGTCGTTTCGGAAATTAAGCATTCAAGTGGTTTGCGAAAGGTTTCCATACCTCCACATTTTGGCTTAATAGGCTAAGATATAAGCTTTCTCTTTGGCATAAAAGGTGGGTATCCCCAAGCTTACACTTGGATCTCATCGTGGGCACCTTGACCTTTCACCCGACTGTGTGTTTCATGGTTTTTAGACAAATGTCTGCAGACCTGGATCACCGCACCGCCTGTCTTCGCATCCCTGACTTTCCACTTCAGGTTCTGTACCTTCAGCGGGAAGAGTGGAGAGGGAAGAAGGTCGCCTGGCTCGATCAACTCAAACCGGACGCTCCGCTTCGCTATCTTTCAGCCGAGGCCCGGGCCATGGGGCTAGAGGTTGGAACGCGCTACGCTTCCGCCCTGGGATTGGTGCCGAATCTTTTGGCGGGGTCCTGTACCGAGGCGGATTTTCGAGGTTCCGAGCGCTCTCTCCTTAAGGTTCTGTACCGTTTCACTCCTTCCGTTTGTCGAGGGAGTGACCAGATTACCCATGGCCTATACCGCCTGGATGTTCGCGGCCTGGCTCCAGCTTTCCAGGGAATGGAGCGATGGGCTGATAGACTGCTCCAAGAGCTGAAGGCTCATGGCTGGGAGGCTCGGGTGGTGGTGGGCTATAGTCCTTTTGGCTGCGAGATGGCGACCTATCGACTCTCTCCCGGACAGTCGTATCGACTGTTTGAAGATCGTGAGCAAGAGTTCACTCAGACTCTGTCGTTGTCTCTCTCTGTTCTCGACTTTTCTCCGGATCAGGTGCGACGGCTGGAGCGCTTTGGAGTCTCTTCGCTGGAAGACTTTCTCGCTTTGGACGCCGAAGAGATCCGCTGTCGTTTCGGGGCCGACCTGGTGGAGGTTTATCTCAAGGCGAGTCAGGCATTGCTCGAGCGGTTTGAGCCGCTGCCTCCGGAGGAGCCGCTCTGGGCCCAGAGCGGATTACCCGAACCGCTCAGCACAGTGGGTGAGATTCTGGCTATCGCCGGACAACTTTTAGGTCGGCTTTTGCCTTGTCTCTCACGACGGGAAGAGGCTGTGGGGCAGATACTGCTGGGTCTTATTCTTGAGGATGGAAAACGCCTGCGGCAACGTCTCACTCCATCGTTTCCCACCGCTGATCGAGGGCTTTTAGAACAGCTGATATCCCTTCGGCTGGAAAGCTTTTTCCGCCGCTACCCTCTGCGTCGGGGCCAAAGGGTGGAGAGAGTCGTGATGGCCTTGACGGGAGAGTCGGACCCGGAAAAGCAAGGTGAGCTTTTCTCCTCCTGGGATGAGACCTTCGATGGGGAGGCCAGAGCTCCCCGGGACCGCCAGGCCGCGCTCTGGGCGCTGTCGCGACTTCGGGCCGAGTATGGGGAGGGCTGTCTGAGACGCGCTGTCCTGCACGATCATCCTTTACCGGGGCGTGATTTCTCCTGGGAGGTGGAAAAGGAGAGACTCGATTGGCTGGGAGGTGGAGATGAGGCCGAGCCGCCATCGCTGGACGCGCGAGTGCGGCGGCATTTGTCCTCTCCAGTTCCCTTGATATGCCGGGACCGCTGGCCAGATAAAGAAGGGCCTTACCAGATCGACGGAGGGTGGTGGGAGGAGAAGCCTTATCACCGCCAATATTTTTTCGCCTTCCAGGAGCGCCAGACGGGTTGGCTGTATCGGGACGAAATCAGCCAAGCCTGGTTCGCTCAAGGCTGGCTACAGTAGACTGTAGGAACCTCTTCGAGGGAAGACGAAGGCACCCCACGCGGGATGTTCGGTGAGTCACTCGACAACGAGGTACAGCATCGTGCGATATCCCGGACTTTCAGTCATTCTTTTCTCTCTGATTTTTTTTCTGACCGCTTCCTGGGCGCAGTCAACGGACCCGGATAGCCCCACACCTCTGCAAGACGGAAAGATCGACGCTTCGGTTTCCACCGGCTCGCTGTCGGAACCGAAGACGACCTATTACGCCTTCAACGTGGATAAGGGTACCCTCGATATCAAGCTCGACGTGACGCCCCGCGATAGCCGCGACGGTGGAGGGCTGGTCGAGTGGACCCTGCTCGACACCAAGTTCCAGCAGCTTAAGTACGACAATCTCGCGGCCCAGGGGAAACCGAATCGCCAGATCAAAGAGCTGCCGGTCACCACGAAGCGTCGCATCATCATGAAGATCTCCGCGGCGGGGAACATCGATTATTCCTTCACCATCGGTGGAAGTGCGCTGAAGTAGCGGATTAGAAGGAGACGGTGGCCTGAACCTCTTCCCTGGTTCCGGTGTGGATCTCGTTCCAAGACAACACGTCCAGATTCGGCATCGCGCGTTCGCAAAGACGGGCCAGGATGGGGCGAAGATGAGGCTCCACCAACAGGCAGATCTGGGTGGGGGCATCGTTTCCAAATCGCCGAAAAGATTGTTGGATAGCCTCGAGCGTCTTGCGGCCGAGCGCCGGATCGATCTCGAGGAACATGCCCTCGTGCACCAGTCGAGCGCCAGCGGCTAGCACCTGGCTGACTTCGTCAGCCAACACCACGACATCGAGACATCCGGGAACACGCTCGAAACGTTGGCTGATCCATGGCGCCATGGAAGTGCGGACCAGTTCGATGAGGCTGCCGACGTCACGCGTGAAACGCGCGTTGGTCACCACGGTAGTGAGAAGCCCCTCGGTATCGGCGATGGAAACTCTTTCTCGCAGCAGACCGCGCGAGACTTCATAAAGGGTGATGAGGGGAAGGTTCGCTTCCTCAAGGGCGGCTTTAAGGGCCGGTGAGTCCTTTTTGGCCTTCTCGAGAGCCAGTCGGGTCTCTTCAAGAGTCAGCATGCGATGGGCGCTACCAGCCAGGCTTAGCGCGACCGGTTCCAGCCAGTGGTGTGGCCAGGGTTGGCGGACCTGTCGAACACCCTTCCAGAGGATCTCGTAGTGACTCTCCAGACTCTCCAACCACGCTTCGGGGATGGTGGTGCCAGTGAGCTCCAACACTCGAGCCCGAAGCTCGGGCCAGTTGTCCGCGAGTTCGCCGAGATAAGGTTGAGGGGCCCGTAGGCAAAGAAGAGAGTCGTTGTTGGATTCGGCCATGGCGACTTCAGGCTTCTCTTCGAGAGGAGCTGGGGCCTACTTTGTAGCTAACCTGGCCCTAAATCCAGCCGGACATCACTTGCAGAAAATCGGTGGCTTCAGCGACCTCGGGTCGGAAGTCGTTGAGGACGGAGGTTTCGGAAACTGTTTCGATTTCAATGGAGGAGATATACATCATCATAGGACCACGATATTTCGCCGCTCTAACCGCAGGCTTAGAAATCGCGGATCAAATGTTAAAAAAATGATATTTTTGGTTCTTATTTGTATCATTAACTCCAGATTTCGTGGACTCCGCTGAAAAACCAAGGTAAAATTGGACGCTATGGAACTTAATGCAAACTCCGCGGTCCGCCGCACGATGTACAATCTTCTCCCCGAGATGACCGCGAGCAGGAAGGCCAAGACCGAGAGATTTGATCCCGAGTACCTAGATTCGTTCGACATGACTTCGGTCAAGGTTGACCAGAACGACCCGCGACTGTCGATCACGCCCGAGCAGAAGGCTGTCCACGACAAGGCCAACGCGAAGCAGGCCGAGCAGAACAGCGCGATCGCGATGGTGCTTAAAGATCCACGCGCTTTCAAAAAAGACCTCGAAGCTAGATTTCAAGCTCAGAAGAAGCTTACCCCCGACGACCCTTATCAGTTCGAGATGAAGGACTACGGTATTCCGGTCCTTCAAGACATCGATGCTCATCTCTCCGCCGAGATCGGCAAGCTTGAGGAGAAAGCGGGGCTCACCCCCAGAACATCGGCCGAGCGCACGGGTATCAAAGCTGCTTTCGCCGCTATCGGGGATTTCTTCAACCCCTTCCAGTGGTTGGCCGATAAAAATTATGATGTCGGCCTGAAGTACCTCAAGGAACTCAAGGCCGATATCGGCGGCCACATCAAAGATGACTCTATCTCTTACCGTCGCCTTCAGGAGTTGGCTTCGTATTCGGCCACCGCGCTGGGTCATTTTGACGACGAGGACCTGAACTTGAAAGATCGCTCCATGCTGGTCATCGATCGGCATCTGTTAGGCAAAGAGAGCGGCAACATAGCCGAAGAGTATCGACGCTACAAGGACAACGACTTCCAGTTGTTCCGCAAGGAAGCGGGGGACTCCGGAATTCGACTGGCTCAAGACCACTTCGTGGGCGATTTCTTCGACCCCAATCAACTCAAGCTCGTTTCGTTACCCGTCGCGCGTTCTCTGGGTCCCGGTGTCTTCATGCAGCTTTTACCGCACGACATGTTCTTGATGGGCGTGACTCCAGACCCTGAATCCGCCGACGGCTTCAATCGTCCGGGAGGCGACTTCTACCTGCATGACATGCGACACTCCTCGTCCATCTACACCAAACGGAAGATCTACGAGAAGGAGCATAATCTCAGCGACGCTCAGAAAGAGAAGCTCGAGGTGATGCAGAGCGTGTGGAAAGCCGAGATGAACGAGGCAAGGAAAAAGGTGGAGAGCAAAGAGATGAGATACGCCATCGGCTTCTTGGGCTTCAATCACCACCACGACCGCGGGATTCCGCAGCTTCCTTCGTCGTTTTTAACCGAAGACCACGGCAAGGTCGCGAATAAGCTCTATCTCGCGCTTAAGGTATCCGAACAGCCGACCGGTTTCGAGAATCCTAAGGAGACCATCAACGGGGCCTACAAATGGCTTCGTGAGTTCTGGCTGCAGAGACTGCCGCAAGAAGAGGCGATCTTGGCTGCTTCCAACCCGGAGTTCTCTCAGTCGCTGCAGGCCCAAGCGGAAAGGGCCGTGGCCGAATCCTCCAGCGCCACCGCGCCTTTGACGCTCGACATTTAAGTCTCTCAGGCGAGGTATCGGGAATAATCCTGAATCTTGTCCGCCAGACGCCGAGCCAACAACGGCTCCGCTTGGCCGAGGGCCACCAGGATCTGTTGAGCCTCCTCACGGTAGGCTCGCCGTTTCTCCTGGCCCCAATAATGGGGCGGCTCTTGGAGATTCGTGATCCGGTCAGCCAATTTGACCATCTGGACCTGGCTAGGGCAATCCTGCAGTCGTCGTAGACTGTCGGCCATCCGCTCGGCTTTGGGGAGTGTTGGGTTCTTGGTTAATGCCCACACTCCCTCGGCGACCTCTTGACCGAACCTGTCTTGGACCTCCTCAAATGTCGTCGCTGTGTCCTCCAGAGTGTCGTGGAGCAAGGCGCAGACCAGGGAGAGGTTGTCGCAGTTTGGACTGGCCGTGACTTCCATGGTCACCTGACATAGGTGAACCACGTAAGGCACTTCTCCGCCGGGGATCGTTTGACCGTGGTGGGCTTGGGCTGCGAAGTTGAGAGCGTCGAGATAGAGGTCTTGATCCCAGGATGGCATGTCCGGCAGGTTTGGCACGATCTGTTTCCAGGCCTCCAGGTGAGGCAGGTCGAGATGGGTTGGAGGCGTATGCCCCCGCCGATGGATGTGCTCGGAGAGGCTTTGCGCCCTTGGTTCTATGGAGAGTTCACAGCGGTAACCTCGGCCTTTTTCTGGTCGGTCGCCGTGATCTTGTTGCGTCTCTCCGGCCTGAGATTGGCGCCTATCCCTCTGACTTTTTTTAAGAGTGTGGTGGCGCTGTTCTGCTTTAGCCTTACCATCTTGGGACAGGGGTTGCCACTGTTGCCGGACTTACCGGCGAACGCTTATCCACGGCTCGTCCTTTCCGCGCTCCTTGGGATTGCCATCGCCGACACGCTCTTTGTGGCCGCTCTGAATCGTCTTGGAGCGAGCCTTCAGGCCTTAGCTGACTGTATCTACTCACCCTCGATAGCCGCCGTAGGGTTCCTGATGTTCGGAGAAGGTCTCAGCGCCCGTGAGATTTTGGGGGGCTGCCTCGTCTTGAGTGGCGTCATGATAGGCGTCGACGAGGGAAAAACCTATGAGCGATCGCCGGAGCAGTCTCGGACGCGCCTTTTGGAGGGTGTGTTGTTGGCCGCGGGGGCTCACGTCATTATGGCTGTCGGGATTCTGATGGTTCGCGATGTCCTACGCGCCGAGTCGGTCGTGTGGGTCTCGGGCTTTCGCTTCTTCGTGGCCACGCTGGCACTGGCCGGATATGGTTGGCTCAGGGGAGAGAAGATGTTGTCGGCCTTCCGCCGGCCCGACCTTTTTAAGTGGACCATCCCTTTGAGTCTTTTGGGACCGTATCTCGCCACCATATTTTGGGCTTCGGGATTTAAGTACACCACTCCGGGCCGTGCCGCCATCTACAATCAACTCTCGACGGTCTTTATCATCATCCTGGCCCGCCTCACTCTCCGCGAACACCTCACTCCGCGGCGCCTGATCGGTGTACTGCTGGCCGGCGTCGGCTCCGTCCTGGTGGCGGCCGGCGGCTAGAAAGTCTTGCCCTTAGCTGGGCGAAGAGCGCGGACCCCGGAGGCAAGGCCGAGCGAAGGAGATTCCTGAGGCGGAGCGGACTTTATGGAGATGAAGCACTTCATCAACAACCGTGATACCCTGGTTCAAGAGTCGATAGACGGCCTGATCGCCACCTCGGGCGGCAAGCTCACTCGGCTGGACGGCTACCCTCACATCAAGGTTGTCCTTCGCGCCGACTGGGATAAAAGCCAGGTCGCTTTGATCTCGGGCGGTGGCTCCGGCCACGAGCCGGCTCACGCTGGATTCGTGGGGCCAGGCATGTTGACCGCGGCGGTCTGCGGGGAGATTTTCGCCTCGCCCAGCGTGGAAGCTGTTCTTGCCGCCATCCGCGCGGTCACGGGGAAGGCCGGGGCACTTTTGATCGTCAAGAACTACACCGGTGACCGGTTGAACTTCGGCCTGGCCGCCGAACGTGCTCGCCAGATGGGGCTCAAGGTGGAGATGGTGGTGGTGGGCGATGATATCTCCTTATCCGCTTCGGTCCAACCTCGGGGTATCGCGGGAACCCTACTGGTGCACAAAGTCGCCGGCTTTTATGCCGGGCGAGGAGAGCATCTCGAGCGGTTGGCCGAGGCCGCCAATCAGGTGGCGAGCTCGGTCAAGAGTCTGGGACTCGCGCTGACCACCTGCCATACGCCGGGAAGCGCCGAGAAGGAGACTCTGGCCGTCGATGAGGCCGAGCTAGGCCTGGGCATTCACGGAGAGCCCGGGGTGCGAAAAGTCGCCCTGGCATCAGCCCGGACTTTGCTGGGCCAGGTGGTTGAAGGTCTGGAAAGCTCCGTTCCGGATGGGCCTCTCTGCGCCTTGATCAACAATTTGGGAGCGGTGCCGCCTCTGGAGATGGGGCTGCTGGTACGGGACTTTTTGGACTCTTCCTTGGGCCAGCGGACCGAACTTCTGATAGGTCCGGGGCATCTGATGACCTCCTACGACATGAATGGATTCTCCCTCTCGCTGCTGCCTTTGAACGAGGAGCTCCGCAGGGCGATCACCACTCCCGTGGCGCTGGCGGCCTGGCCGGGAGCGATGAAGATAGCTCGGCCAGCGCTGGTCCCGCTTCCGGCGGGGGAGCCGGCCCCGACGACGGCTTCCACGGACCCCATCGTGACAGCTCGACTTCAGGCTCTCTTGGCCGCTCTGGTGGAGTCGCGAGACGCCTTGAACGCTCTGGACGCGAAGGTGGGGGACGGAGACGCCGGCGACACTTTCGCCGCCGCCGCGAGCGCCATCCAAAGTCGGAGCGACACGCTTCCCAGCGCGGACCCCGCCGAGCTTCTGGCGGCTTTATCTTATTCTTTAGGCCATGCCGGAGGATCGAGCGGAATCCTTTTGGCCATCTTCACCGGGGCGGCCTCGTCGTCGTATCGGCAAAAGAAAGACTGGTTGAGCGCGTTGGAGTACGGAGTGGAACGCATGCGGTTTTACGGAGGGGCCAACCTGGGCGACCGCACGATGTTGGACGTGCTGGTTCCCGCTCTTGAGGCGCTGAAAGAAGGCGGTTCGTTAGAGGACGCGGCTGGGGTCGCCCGCCGGGCCGCCAACGCCACGGCGGAGATGACCGCCGCCGGAGCCGGCCGCTCCGCCTATGTCGGAGCTGACGTCCTGGGCGGTGTGATCGACCCGGGGGCGGAAGCGGTAGCCCGCGGCTTTGAAGCTCTCGCCTCTTTGTGAACCGAGAAGGCCCGGTTGGCGTAGAACCGGCATGGAGTTTTTCAGAAGAACCCTCTTACTGGTCTTGGGCGGTCTACTCGGTTGTTGCGCTCCGTATTGGGTGGGATCATCGCCTTGGGCGAATTCCGTCTTAACCCACGCCAGCGAACCCTGGACCTCGATAGGTCTCTACTACGCTGGACCGATCTTCTTTTCCCTGATGGTCTCGTCCATCTTGTGCCGTTTCAAAGATGGGCCCTGGTTGCTCATGGGCAGTTTGGTCGTCCTGGCTTGGTTACTCCAGCTCACCTGGGACTCCCATTTGCGGTGTGGAGTCTTTGGAGGGTGTGGTACAGGGCAGTTGCGATGGCGTGTCGAGACCGCTGTCCTTCCTATCCTCTTGGGGCAGCTCTGGGCGTTATGTCGGGCTTGCAGAGTTCGTTACGCGACGAAGACCAGGATTTCGGCACTACTGAGGGCAGGCACGCGCTAGTACGATCCGCGTCCGTCGCAGTAATAACACTTACCACAGTCGTTGCACCAACTGCAACGCGAGCGGTCGTTTCGGCGCCCATCGCCCCCGCAGAGGTGGCATCTTCCTGTGCCTTCGCAGGGGCTGCAAAAGGTCGGCTCGACCGCCATTCCGGCGGAGGCGCCGAGGGTGATGAGGATCATGCAGTTGAGAATTAGGGAACGCATCGAAGTGGACTTTCTATGTGAAGTTGAAAGGTATTCTCGCACTATAGCTCGCTGAGGCGGTCGTTGGATTTGGAGAAGCTAAAGATTCTCGCTCCCGACTTTAGGAGACGTTAAGATTTCCTCCGGGATTTCGCGGAAAGGGTCCCAAAGGGTTCGAACGAACCTGTGCCGATGAAGCTACGCCAAGGTCTCGCCGCATTAACTCTCGCCTTTTTCTTATCCGCCTCACCTGTCATCGCGGAGGATATTCGTCTGAGCGACGCGGTCGCGCCCGTTCGGCAGTCGGTCTTCCTGGAAGTCGATCCCCAGAAAGATGACTATCGGGGATCCACCGAGATCGCTCTCAAGTTGAAGACGGAAGGCCGCGAGATCATACTCCACGCGCTCGATGTCAAGATCGTCGAGGCCAAGCTCACAGCTGGTGGGAAGACCTTCCTACTCATTCCAACGAGCCTTGAGAACGGCAAGGTCAAGTTGAGCTCGGCGGAGCTCTTTCCTCAGGGAGAGGCGAGACTAAATCTCCGTTTCGAGGCTCCGTTCAACCGTCGCTCGGTGGGTCTTTACAAGTATCTCGACGGCGGAACACCGTACCTGTCGACCCAGTTCGAGATGACGGACGCACGTCGATGTTTTCCCTGCTTTGACCAACCGAACTTCAAGATTCCGTACCAGATGACGGTGAAGGCTCCCAAGGCCGCCCGAGTTTACAACAACACCGCCGAGGTAAAGACGGCAGAAGAGGGGGGCTGGCGCGTTCACACTTTCGCCGAGACTCATCCTCTACCGTCTTATCTGGTGGCTCTGGCTGTCGGTCCCTACGAGGAGACGAAGGTTCCGAAGCTTTCCGTGCCGGGTCGTTTGGTCACCACCAAGGGTAAGCTGAAACAGTCGAAAGCGGCCATCGAGGCCACTCCTAAGATTCTGGAGACGCTGCAAGATTACTTCGGGATCCCTTACGCTTACGGCAAGCTCGATCAGATCGCGGTTACCGAGTTTCCCTTCGGCGCCATGGAGAACGCGGGGATGGTCACTTATCGGGAAGATATTCTGCTGATCAACGAGGCCACCGCGCAGCGCCGAAATCGTGAGCGGATGTACAGCGTGATCGCTCACGAATTAGCTCACCAGTGGTTTGGAAATCTGGTGACGATGAAGTGGTGGGACGACCTGTGGCTCAACGAAGCTTTCGCCACCTGGATGGCCAACAAGGTGCTGGTCCAACTCTACCCGGAGCTGGAGCGCGACCTCATAACCTACCAGAATTCGGCCATGGGTGAAGACGGAAAGAGCACCGCGCGTCCCATTCGCAAACCGATCCGCAACGACAGCGACATCATGGATGGCCTGGGCCTCAACTACACCAAGGGTGCTGGAGTCCTGACCATGATCGAGCACTGGATCGGGCCTGTGACCTTCCGCCAGGGCATCAGGGACTACATGCGGGCCTACAAGTTCGGTAACGCCCAAGCCGCGGATTTGTGGAACTCGCTCAGCAGCGCTTCCGAGAAGGATGTCTCCACGGTGCTGAAGTCTTACACTGATCAGGCGGGCTATCCCTTGGTGGAGCTTCAGCTTCAGGGGCGAGAGCTTAGTGTTAAGCAGCGCCGATTCGCTTACGCCGGAACCCACCCCGCGGAGCAGACCTGGACCTTTCCGATGGGGATTCGCTACGGCGCGGGAAGTCGCCAAGCGGTGGCCCATCTGTTGGTCGAGGGGAGTGAAGCTCGACTACCTCTCGAGTTCGAGCCGGAGTGGATTTTCCCCGATGACGGGGGCGTGGGCTACTATCGTTGGAGGCTTGCCGAGCCACAGCTCGACGCTCTAGTTAACGCTCACCGCCAGCGTCTGAGCGTACGGGAGAAGATCGCCTTGCAGGCCAACCTTTCGGGTCTTTACGATGCGGGAGACTTGACCGCTGGAGAGTACGTCTCGACGAACTCGGTCTTTCTGAACGAGTCCCACCCCAGTGTCGTCAGTCCGGCTCTTCGCGCCTTGTCGGGTCTTCGTGAAGTGATGGTCGACGAGGCTAATCAAGGAGAGTGGAAAGGTTACCTGGCAGAAGTCGCGCGTCCGCTGGTCGAGCGTCTGGGTCGAACCTCACGGGCGGGGGAGCCCGCCAAAGAATCGGAGCTACGTCTCCAACTTCTCTTTATGCTGGCTCGTGACGTCGATGACGCCGCGCTTTCCGAGACCGCGATGTCGCAGGCGGAAAGCTATTTGTCCGGCCGGGGCTCCGTGGACCAGGCTCTCATCGAGGCCTATCTCTACCTCACCGCCAAGCGAGGGGATGTCGCGATGGTCGGCCGGGTGAAAGAGGCCTTGGCCGAAGCTAAAGACCCTCAGCGTCGCAGTAACCTGCTCGCCATGCTGGGTCAGTTCGAGCAGCCGGAGGCACACACGGTCGCGCTCGAGGCCATGCTCGACTCCGTGGTTACCCCCTCCGACCTGCGCACACTTCTTGCTCTCAACGGTGATGGAGATGCGCGCCGGCGCCGCTTGCAAGACTGGATTGAGAAGCACTACCAGGAGATCAGTGGAAAGCTACCCAGCGCCTTTCTGGCCCACATCGTCTCCTCTCAGAGCGGCATTATGGCCCTTCAGGAGCTGGAGCGAGTCAAGGCTTTCTACAGCGCCCAACCGGATCCCAACGGAGCCCTCCAAAGAGAGCTCGAGAAGATCTCCGAAACCGTCCGCCTCAACATCGCCGAGAGAGAGCGCGGCCAGAGAACTTTCACTCGCGCCATTATGTTGGACTGACGAGAGCGGGGGTGATATCCTGAGCAATTATGTGTATTGGAGTGGGGCACGATATGACGCAAAACGCCGGCCACGAAATGAAGATGCGTCTTCGGGCCGATCTGCGCGCTGCCATGAAAGAGAGGAGCGCCGATGAAGCCAAACTTATCCGGGGGCTCATTGCGGCGATAGACAACGCCGAAGCTCCGCCGCTGCAGTTCAATGAAAGGGTGGGTCAGCATCGCTTCATCGATGGAACGGCGGAAATCGAACGGCTTTGTCTTGCACCTGCGCAGGTGCAAGCGATCTTGATAGCGGAGATTCAGGAGCGTGAGCACGCGGCAGTCGAGATGGAGCGTCTCGAAAAAAGGGATCGTGCCGATGCCTTGCGTGCCGAGGCATTGATCGCCAAACGCTACGTCGAGTCTTGAAACTCGCCTTGGGAAGCGCGACGACCTCGTTTTCCATCAACGCGGCCTTGAGCCAGCTCGACGGGCGGCTGTGCTTGGCGCTGTCACGGTTGACCGCGTAGAGCAGAATGTTCAGTTCGACGATCTTCACTTGCGCATGTCCAGCTTTCGCACAATCTCATCGTCCTCAAGATCGCTCGCCAAAGAGAGCGCTTTGTCGATGGCAAAACTTGCTTGACCCATGGAAAACGTGGTCAACTCGTACGACTCCTTGGCGGGTGGTGCTAAACGCTGCAAACCTAGCTCCAGCACTTGGTTAGCCAGTTGGGTAAGGGAGATACCGGCGCGCTGAGCTTCCGCCTTCATGTGCCTCAGGAGATTGTCATCAATGTTCAGAGTCGTCCTCATGCTCAAAGCCTAGCTGTGCTCTGAAGTGATGTCAAAGCTTTACTCACGCCACTGTGTAGGACTGAGCTCGCGTAGGTCTCGTGAGCTCAGAACTCGAAGAACATCTCATGGATATGGCCAGCAGTGTGTCTCGACTGAAAGCTCTTGCCGTTAGCGATCCCCTAGAGCCCAGCAACAGATCCAGCGAAGCTCACGCCGCTCGCCTACGCCTAACTCTCCAACTTTCCGACGATGGAGTAAGAATGAAGCGCTCGGCTCTGAGGAGACAACACCCGGACTATGATGAGCGGCAACTCCAGAGGGAACTAGAGCGCTGGCTAACCAGCGCCCCACCTCCAGGTTGGGTCGAGGGATGGACTGTTCTTAATCCTACTCGGTTTCCGATTTGAGTTCCCTACTTGACCTACTTGCACGAGTTGATTGTGATCTGAAGGCCTGCCAGACGAGATGGGCATTGGTGGGAGGTTTAGCGGTCGGTGCGAGGACAGAGCCCCGATTCACTCGCGATCTCGATATTGTCGTGGCCGTGGAGGACGATGCCGCCGCTGAACAAGTCGTACTCGCTTTACGAAGGCGAGGTTACGAGATCAGCGCGGTTCTGGAACAAGAGAGAACCGGACGGCTGGCTACTGTACGACTTTTGCCTTCAGATGATGGGCGTCTTGTCGACCTTCTTTTCGCTTCTAGCGGTATTGAGGATGATATCGTAAAGCGGTCGGAGATCTTCGAAATCGCACCTTCTTTCGAAGCCCCCGTGGCGAGCGTTGGACACTTGATTGCGATGAAGGTCCTATCTCGAAATGACCAAACACGACCTCAAGATCGGTTAGACCTGGCCGCTCTTTTGAAGGTCGCTAGTGAGTCGGAGCTTGAAACAGCGCGCCGTGCCGTCGAGAAGATCGTTTCTCGCGGTTGTCATCGTGGGCGCCAACTAGAAACTGAATTCGCGGCGGCCGTCAGCGAGTTTCGTGGCTGAATAGCTTCGAGGCTCCCAAACCGTCAGCCTCTGAACTCGTCTTTCGCGGCCTCTATCATTGCCTTGAGCTCGTCTGGGGACAGCTGACGAACCTCGCCGACCCACTCATTTAGCTCTTCTTCGGATGGAGTGTATCCACCGGCACGTCGAAATCGCCAGAGCGCCTCTCTGAGGGAGTCATTCCAGGCTCCGTCTGGTCCACACGAGCCGTCAAGGAAGACGTAGCCCCATCCTCCGCCGTGAGCGTGATCGGAGTAAACGATTCACGCCTTCCACCTCGGTCTCGACCGCTAGTCGCGCGGTCCCTTCCCGTCTAGGATCCTGGGAATGCATTTGTCGATTCTAGACCGTCGTGTGGCGGACTGTTTGGCTCCGTAAAAGTGAAGGATGTAGGCTCGGCGGCGTCCGGGAGTGAGGGCCTCGAAGGCGGTCTTCAATCCCTCGACCTCGTCGAAGGCGCTCAGCAGCTCCTCTGGTAGTGGTTCCGATTCGTGCTCCGCCTCGGGCTTACGACCAGACTTTTCGATCTCGATGGCCTGAGCGATGAAATCTCGCAGGCTAGCCTTCTTTTCAGCGATTTCAGCCAAACTGGAGAACATCATACGCTTGGCGATACGAGAATTGGGTCCGGGAGACTCCAGCAGACTCTCCGGGTCCGAGAGCAGAACGCCTTTGAAGAACATCACCGCGCACTGCTCTTTGAAAGGCTGGATGATGGCGACGTTGTTCTCGTTGTAACCGTAGCAGGGCTTCATCCACTTCAGCTCCTCCGAAAGAGGAGCGTCGAGAAGAATGGCGCGCAGGCTCTCCATCTCTTTCCGCCACTTCTTGGCCTTCTTGAAGAAGCTGTCGACCTCGGGATTCATGAGCTAGGGAGGCCGTCGACCAGTGCTTCCATAGGTTGGCGGTTGTAGTGAGGGCTCTCCTGGATGATTCCGCCTTTGACCTGCTCCCACAGGTCGAACAGGCGGTCAAACCAGTATCCGAAGCGCTCGCGGGGCAGCGGCGACATCAGGGTGTAACTGGCAAGATCAAAGTAGCGAAGATCGATATCGAGGAGGCGCCAGTCGATGTTGTTCTCGTCCACCAGCCCGCGCGCCTGAGCGTCGGCCCACACCGCGGTTCCGGGATAGGCGATCAAAGGACCGAAGGTGAACGACATCAGTTTTCCGTTTCGCGTGTTGTGGTCGATGAAGTTGAAGGTTTTTTGGATGTCCTCTTCATCTTCCATCGGAGCCCCGATGATGAACGAACCGATCGAATGGATGCCATGCTCGAAAAGCATGTCGATGGCCGCTTGATTGCGCGCCGCCGTGGTGCTCTCTTTTTTGAGATAAGAGAGCACGCGATCCGAGCCCGACTCCAGTCCCAGGTGGCAGTACATCACCCCGACTTCCTTGAGCAGACCACACATCTTCTCGGTCACGAGGTCGGCCCGTATGGTGGCGGTCAGCTCCATCGGTCTCTTGAGTTCGGTTTTGGAAAGCTCGGCGATCTCGGCCAGCCGCTTGATGTTCACCGCGAAGAGGTCGTCCATGAAAAGATGGAACTGCGCGTCGAAGGTGTCGATGAGCATGTTCAGCTCGTCGATCACGTACTGGGCCGAATGCATGCGATAGGATTCCCAGAACTCCGCAGTGGAGCAGAAGCGGCAGCGGTAAGGACAGCCGCGCGAGGAGAAGGACCAGAGAGGCATGTACTCGATTCCCGTCCAGTCTCGCTTGGGGAAAGGGATCTGGTCGAGCGGCCTCAAGAAAGGCCGTGCTTTCGTAATCGCGGGGCCGTCAGAGCCGTGATAGACCAGGCCGGCGACTTCGGCGAGTTCCGCGGGGTCTAATCGCTTTCGCTGTCCCACCAGTTTCGCCAGGTCGAGAAAGGTCGCTTCCCCTTCGCTCAAAACTCCGGCCGAGAAGACCTCGGGTAGACTCCTCGGCATCCCGGTGATGTGAGGGCCACCGAGAACCACGGGAATGTCTCGGTGCTTGCGGAGCTCTCGAGCCATCTCGGTAGCGTGGGGAAAGTTCGGAGTGACGGCGGAGATGCCCACAAAATCCGGTTCCCAGGAGAGAGCCTCCTCCAGGTTCTCGATAACCCTCGTCTCGCAGTCCGGCATGAACTTCTCGAGATAGGCTCCCACATAGGCGATGCCCATCGGCATAAACACACGTTCGGCACGCGATGGATCGCACGCCTCCAAAAGGGCTACTCGCATCGTTCTATCAGTTTCTCGTCTGGACAGACGTTCGTCAAGGGGAACATGGCTGGAAGGCCGTCGCCTGGCCGAAGGGGGAAGCCGTTGAGGGCGGAATCCTCGATGATGCTGTTCCGTGTGATAACTTTGGCCGGCCTGATCTGCTGTCTTAGCCTCCCGCTCCTCGCCGAGCGGATTTTGGAGGAGGACGTGCCCAAAGGAGCGGTTCATTTGCTCCCCGTGAATACTCTGAACCAAGCTTTTTTTCGAATCCCCGGCTCATCGCTGGCTATGCTCGCGGCGAGGGCCGGATTGGATGGGAGCCAGATAAGTCTCTTAAGAGTCGACGAGAACGGAGCTTTTGCTCGCCTATCGCAGCACGCTTGCAAGCTAGACTGGGCGAGCGGGGGCAGCCTTGAGTTGCTCCTTCTTGGCGAAGCTCCAGAAGAGGGATTCATGGTGGCGAAGGAAGGAAGCACTATCGGCATTCTGGTCTATCTCCCGACGGAGAAGTCCCCTCTGAAAGAATTCATGTTCTGGGCCGGTTCCGGAGCCAGCTCATGGTCCGTACCGACATACTCCTTGCGACGTGCTGATGACCGTATCGTCATCTGTGACTCGATGGACTCCATGGGAGAGGAGCTTCCGGATGGTTCGCATCGGACTGAATTCTCACTCGGAGCGGCGGTCTATTTCTGGAACGGTCGGGAGTTTGAGCTGGTGAAGCACTAGCTTGTAAGCTACTGGTATTCTCCGTGAGCTTCGCGAATCGTTGGGTCACCGACTCTGGCTGAAGGATGTCCCGTGGTCTGGCTGGGTGAGTCGCTTGTGTCCCGCGCGGGGCTTCGTAGGGCTTTTGAGATTTCGCAAGTAGGGCTCGACATGAAATTCGAGCAAATAGCTCGCGAGCATCCTAATGCTTCTCCTCTGGAGCGAGAGCGGCTCTATATGGATTGGCTATTACATCGCCCCGAAGCGACCTGGGGAGACTCTCCGGGTCGTGTTCGACTTCCGTGACACCGTTAGAGCAGGCCGTCGCGGAGGCGGCTGAGCTTTTGACCCACCTTGGGGTCCAATATTCTCTGGTCGCGATGGTCGAACAAGATGCCGTAAAAGGTACTATCTTGTGATGGTGAACGCCGTCCACAAGACGGGCTCGACCTGAAGCGACTCTTTGAGAAGACCAGCCCTGACCAGATACAGCTCGCACGAGCATCTCTTCACTGATCACAGAGCGAGGTTATCACAGAGACCAGATGACCAGGCTGCCGGCTATATGGTTACGTCTTTTAAGCGGGATTTGTCCGATAGGCGCTCCCAGCTGTGTCCTCAATTCGGTCGCCAGTAACATCACGCCAGGCGATCATCGAAGGCTTTGCGGAAGCTTCCAAGTCTCTCAGCGATATTGTTACATTTCGTTAATAACTCGGCCAACGGTTTTACGGACGGCTTCAGATTTTATGGCATTTTATGTTTCATAGCTCAACTCGCTGGAGGGAACAAAATGAATAAGCTCGGACTATATAGCAACACTGCCAGGTCGGTGAACCACCTGCGGAACCTAGCCTCGAACAACCCAACGAATAATGCTCCGACTTCCCCCGAAAACTCTTCATCCGTGGACGGAGTCGAGTTATCGTTGGAGGCCGAACAGCTGTTGGAAGGGTGCACACCTCGCCCTCCCGTGTTAGGGATTCCGAGTCCGAATTCTGGTCCCCGCCCTCCCGTGTTGGGGATTCCGAGTCCGAATTCCGGTCCCCGTCCTCCCGTGGTCGATAGTGCGTCTGTTCAGCCTTCACCCACATCCCCTACGGCCACTTACTAGTCCATTGACCGCTCTCCCCAGCCCCAGGGGAGAGCGGTCAAAGGACAGAATAGATTTGAGGAGCGATCATGCAGCAGAAGCAATTCCCAGACCTTTCACCTGAAATTGAGCAATGGATATCTCACGCCTTACTGGTCGGTTACTCTGATGAAGACATTCTGGCCGGTTTTGATTCTTCTTGGCATGCTGAGGCTCGCCGGTTTCTGGAATCCTGCCGCCAAAGTCCGCTCCTGACGGCAGGCCGGGATTTCGTGGGACAACTCAGTCAGGTTCGCTGGCTGTTAGAGCTCCAGAAATCTGTTCAAAAGCCCGTTTACTCCCACGGGGTGCCCCGAATCCAGGCAAGAGAGACAGAGCGATTTTTTACGGACTTTGTGGCAGCTAATCGCCCTGTGATCGTAGAAGGCTTGCTCGATGACTGGCCGGCCAAAGAGAGGTGGAACCACGAGGCACTTGCAGAACGCCTGGGTCACCATGAAGTTGAGTACAGCCATTTCGTGGTCAGAGATAACGCTTTTATATCGGAAAAGAGGCAGTCCACTTTTGGCGGGTTTCTGAACCTCGTGTTCGATGAACAGAACACCGATCTGATCTACTGGACGGCTTACAACCAGGAAGATACATCCGACCCCCTGGTTGAGAGTCTGTCCGAAGATATCAAGTTCCCGGAGGCGTATTGTCATCCGCGCCCCGAGTTGAGGAACTACATCTGGATAGGACCGGAGGGCACCAGAAGCGGGTTGCACTTCGATCCGTGCAACGTTCTGTTCGCTCAAGTGATAGGTAAGAAAAAAATCTTACTCCTTCCGCCCCAGGATATTCCCAAAGTGTATCTTGAAAACGACTTCTTTTCCCAAGTAGACGCCGAGAATCCGGATCTGGAAAGGTTTCCTCGTTTTGCCGAGTGTACTCCGATGGAGGTTGAGGTCGGGCCCGGTGAGACTCTGTTGATACCGGTCGGGTGGCTGCACCAGGTAACTTCACTCTCGATAAGCTTCTCCGTGTCTCTCACTTGTGTAAAGTTACCAGGCGGTGAAATCAACCACTACGAGCCACCATCGCTCTTTCGAGGCATTCTCTAAGAGACGGGTTGGAACAATTCCCCGGTGGGAACGAGCATTTCGCGAAGGTGGCTGATAAAGTTGAAGTTCTCACCAGTTTCTTCTACTGATCGCGGTCGCTTCCCTCAAGTTGTTTTCGCTCATCCCGCCCGGAGACCGGCGCTATCTCAAGTTTGAGCTTAGGGTTTTATCCAACGTCAAGCTCGTCTCTCGCGACGTGGTAGGGGAGCCAAACCGGCCGCGATCAGTTGCTCGCGTAGGTCGCGCACTTCCGCCCGGAGCTCCGTTAGCTCCTGAGATTCGTCCTTACCGGGGCCACAGAGCTGAGTTTCCAGAGCTGTTAGCTCCCGTCGGATGGAAGCCAGGATGTGAGTCGGCGATTTCGCTCGTGGTGGCGCATGGGAATCAAACAGAGCGCCCACAGAGACACCTAGAGCTTCGGCGACTTTAGGCAAGCGCTCCAGCATGGGAACCTTGTCGCCCCCTTCGTACGCTGCATAGGTTCGTTGGGAAATCCCAATGAGCTCCGCGACGACCTGCTGAGTAAGACCGGAGGCTTCCCTGGCAGCCTTCAGTCGGGTGGCGAACACACTATGACCCGTGGGGTCATCCATGTTTTTAGAGAATCGCATGAAGGCATTATTGACAATGACCCTATGGGTCGTTATTGTTATGATTCCAAGGGGCATTTGTCAGGAATGAATCGACTGTAGTTTGTGTTCGTCAAGTACCGCCGGAGTGCTCGGGGAGGTTGGAGTGGAGTATACGATTCGGCTTGTGTCGACGGATGAGGATCGCTTCGCGGTTTATCGCTTTCGCTATGAAATTTACGTTAAAGAGATGGGTCGAAAGCAGGTCTACGCCGACCATGATCGACGCCTAGTAGAGGACCCCCTGGATTGGGCGACGAGCCGACTCTTTGTTGCCAGAGAAGCGAAGACGAATGCGATCATCGGCACGGTTCGGACGAACTATTTGCGAGACGGTTCTGTAGGAGGATATGAGGCGCACTACCGTCTGCCTGAGAGCCCAAATCTTCGGTCTTCGATATCTATGACGACCCGGCTTATGATAGAGCCACGATATCGCCGTACGAGGTTGGCCATCGCTTTGGCGGAAGCGACCTATGCCCAGGCACTTCAAGATGGTATTCGGGAAGACTTCATCGACTGCAACTCACATTTGCTCTCGTTCTTTGACCGGTTAGGCTATCGCTTTTCCCATTCGGTGGAACATCCTGAGTACGGCATGGTCGATGTGATGAACCTGCAATTCCATGACCGGTCTCATTTCGAGGCAAAAAGAAGTCCCTTTCTAGCAATCCTGGACAGGTCTCTCTCCGATGCTTCCGGCTTCGGTTTGGCGTCCTAAGGCGAAGATTGGCGAAGGGGGCCTGACATGCAGGGAAACGCATTGGAGATATTGTTCAAGGACCGCTTAATCTAAATCTAATTAAAGAAGGAAGTACTATGTCGCAAAACACCATCGCTCCGCCCAAATCGATCAGTATCGAGCTGGAGAGTCATCTCGAATCCTTGATTCATGACATTGAGAAATCGGCGTGCTACAGAGCTGTTATGGCCGACGATTCGGACCCTAAGCTTGTTACCTCTATCCTCAAGAATATCTACCTTGCGATCTCCTGGTATCAACCCCACGTGACCGAAGCTACGTTTACTGCGGTTGGTCGGATGCCCAAGAGCTCCGAGCAGATGATCAAAAGCATGATCCTCCAGCAAGTTGAGGAGGTTGAGCACGCCGATATGGCTCTAAGAGACTTTTCTCGCTTAGGTGGTGATCTCTCCGTTGCCGAGAAGCCAGCAAGCCCGGCCTGTATGGCGGTCGCCGCGATGTGCCGGTTTCTTGGGGAGCATTGTCATCCCGCAAGCTATCTGGGTTTTATGTACATCTTCGAGGCTTTGACGCCAGTCATGGCATCCCGAGTGCAAGCTGTGATGACCCGACTGAACTACGACGCCAGTGCCCGTGAGTTCGTCGATTTTCATGCGGAGGAAGACATTCGGCACACCGACATGGTTGTCGGCATGATTGAAGACATCAATGCGATCGCTCCTGAAGCGGCTGGCCATGTTCTGCATGGATTTGATTCCTTTGCGCAGGTCTATCCGATTCCAGTTTGGGATGAAGCGCTGCTTCGCGCCTACGCTGAACTTAAGAGTTAAGTGGCTCGACTCGTCAAGCACGATCAAAAGCAACCTATCGAGCTAAAGCCGCAAACGCGAAGCGTCTGGCTTTGCGCCTGCGGTTTGAGTCAAAACCTGCCGTTTTGCGACGGAAGTCATCGTTTAACACGGGATGAAGACAGCTCCGATCAGTCGTTGGTTGTCTACCACAACGGACGTGCTGTGGGGCGCTATGATGAGTAGCCCTCCAATGAGGTGTGGCTTCGAACAGGGGGTAGGCGACTAGAAATCAAGCTCTTTGATGGAGGCACCTGGGAGTATAGGCGGAACGTGATACCATGCCGTCATGAAAGTTGATAAGATCAGCATTTCGTTGGATGCTAACCTGGGTGACGATGTTCGAAATTCTGCCCGAAAGGCGGGGATTGGCTTGTCCACCTGGTTTGCGGAAGCCGCCGTCGCGAAGTTGCGAGCTGAAGCGTTGACCGGTGAAGAAGAGTTGGGTTTATCGTCGAAGTGAGCGAGTTCGTTCTCGAGTTTGGTGTGAGGTGACCTTGTTCCGTATCCAGTACGCCGGAGAGGATGGAGAGCCGGACTTGGTGTCGGCTCACGACTCCCTTGACGAGGCTGAGCTTGCTCTGACCGCGCTTGAGCATAGGGACGTCGCCAATCTGTACTGGATTGGCTACGACTTTGAGGACCACACCAAACTCGCGGATCGGGAGATTGTCCGGGTTCGGCCGGGGATGTTCATTGGCGACACATCTCAGCAAGGATGCCATCATCTTCTGATGGAGGTCGTGTCAAATTCGGTCGACCAGTTCTTGCAGGGACACGCGACCCGGATTGCCGTCCAGGCCCAGGGGCAGACCTTTGAAGTGTCCGACGACGGAGCCGGATTTTCCATGGAAAAGGCAAGGGACCACCTCACCCGATTGCACTTCACTCCCACGGCGGATCGGCACGCACCTCATATTCATCTGGCCCCCTCGGGGGTTGGTATCAGCGTGGTCAATTTTCTTTCCGCGGAGATGACTGTGGAAAGCTTAGATGACCAGGGCGGTTGGCGCTTGTCGTTTCGTCGAGGTCGGCTCGTTAGCGAGGAAAGGATTCCGAATCCATCCGGGACTCTGGTCCGGGCGACTTTGGATCCACGCATTTTTGGCCAGACTGGAATACCGCTGCCCGTGGTAAGGCGAGTGCTCTTCGACGCCGCCCATCTTTTCCCAGGACTTCCCATCAGTCTCAATAGGGAGACCTTTTTCTCGGCTGACGGTCTCCTCGACCTCACGGCATTCGAGGCCCTGGACATTCATCGAGGCCTCCGTTTTGGAACCGTCTTTGATGGACCTGAACTGTCGTTGAGCTGCGCCTGCACCGGAAAGGATGTGGGGGCCGGACCTACGGTGAGATCTTGGGTCAACGGAGTTCTCACTCCGGAACACGGAAGCCATGTCGAAGGACTCCTCGCGGCCTTAGCGTGGGTCGGTTGGAGGCCGGCCGCGCTGATGATCCATGTGGTCATGAAAGAGCCGCGATACGCGGGTCCTACCCGTGACAAGCTGGCTTTGCCGAAGGTGCGTACCTTGGTGCGAGATGCGCTGATCGAGCCTTTGAGATCTTTCGTGAGTCGACATTCTCGTCAGTTTGAGACGAGCGGAGAATAGTTTCTAGCTTGTTTGCGACCAGGGGCTCTATGCGAAATTCGTTGCACCCCGAGGGCACCTGGTACCTCGTTCTTTGTTTCTTACTCACATTGGTGTCGTGCCAGAATTCGGGTAAACCAGCCCCGGAATTCTCCCCGACTCCCCAGGGAGTTCCCACTGCATTCCAGGAACCGGAGTTTGTGGAAGTGCAGCGCGAGTCGGCGCCACTCGGTTTGACTTCCTCCGACGGCACCGGTCTTCGACTGGTCAACCTCGATGCTAGAGCCTATCTGGAGGGGCCGCTCGCCTTCACCGAGCTCCGCCTGATCTTCGAGAATCCTCAGGACCGTGTGATTGAGGGGCGCTTTGAGATCGCCCTCCCGGACCGGGCCGCGATCAGCCGGTTCGCTATGAAGATCGACGACCGTTGGCAAGAGGCGGAGGTGGTCGAACGCCAGGCCGCCCAAGTCGCCTACGAGGACTTCCTGCATCGTCGTCAGGACCCCGCGCTTTTGGAGAAAGAGGCCGGCAACGAGTTTCGCGCTCGCGTGTTTCCTATCCCAGCCCGCGGGGTCAAGGAGCTGATCATCTCCTACTCTCAGGAGCTCGAATCCTCGACCACTCCCTACCTGCTCCCTCTGCAAGGACTACCCAAGGTGGCCCATCTCCGGCTTGAGGTGCGACGTGGCGGAACCGGGACCAAGCCGCTCGTCGTGGAGCATAAGGATTTCGAACCCCAAGGGGACTTCGCCGTCCCTCAAGATGGGAAGGTCTTGGGCTTGGTCAGTGGTGACGTGGCGGTCGCTCGAGTTCGCCCCGTCATCAGTAGTGTCGCCGGCGAACTCAAGGATCTGGTGATTTTGTTCGATACCAGCGCCTCACGGGCTTTGGGCTTCACCGATCAGGTAGAGATGGTTTCCGATCTGGTGAAGTCTTTGCCCAAGCTCGAGAACCTGACGGTCGCGGCCTTCGACCAGGAGATCGAGGTCGTCTCCGAGGGCAGTCCCTCGAAGTTCTCCGCCGAGTCGCTGGTGAAGCGCAAGGCGCTGGGGGCCACCGATTTGAGCACGGCCTTGAAGTGGGCCGCGGGTCGGAAGAAGCATACCAGGCTGCTGGTAGTCACCGACGGCATCTCCACCGCCGGTCCGGAGGAATTCGCGAAGGCCTTAGAAGGTTCGAGTCTGCAACGAGTGGACGTGCTTCTGGTCGGAGGGATTCGAGACAAAGAGAAGATGGAGAAGCTGGCAGGCGTTGCTCTTCCCCAGCACGGCGGTGTCTTTTCGGACCAGCTCGCGCCGAGTAGGCTTGCCGACAAGCTGAGTTTGAGCGTGAGTTCTGGGCTTGACGTCAGCGTGGAGGGAGCCAACTGGGTCTGGCCTCAAACTTTAGATGGCGTGCAGCCGGGTGAGGAGCGTCTGGTCTATGCTCAGCTGACCAAACCTGGAAAGGAGCTCGCCGTCTCCCTTGAGGGTAGGTCTCCAAGCAAAGTGGCTCTCCAGCCCTGCGCGGTCCCTTCACTTCTGTCGCGTTCGGTCGCTGTGGCTCGAGTGGCTCGGCTGGAGGCTTCGCGGGATACGGCGAAGGAACCTAAAGAGAAGGAGGCCCTAAGCGCCGAAATTATCGAGCTTTCGACCTCCCAACGCGTGCTATCCGACCTGACGGCGTTTCTTGTCTTGGAAACCGAGGAGGACTATCGCCGATTCTCCATCGAGCGAAAGTCTCTGGTCGACATTCTGGAGTTGGGTTCGGACGGGCTGGTTCTCAAGTCTCGCGACGACTTTACTCTACCCCAAGCTCCGAAGGCGGAGCCGGTAGCTTCTCGGCCTGCGGAGAAGAAGTTTCGGAGGTCATCCACGCGCGTAGAGGGAGGGATGGGTAGGACGGCCCGACCCGCGGCTGGCTCCATAGATCCTGGCGCGGGATTTTTCTTGACTGATGAACGTACCGCCAGCCGACAAGAGACTGGGAACGTGTCCACGCGGGGGAGCCAAGTCGGGCACGAGGTTGAGGCGAGTCACTATGAAAGACGATCTGATATACAGCGCATGGTTGATTCGAGACCCCAGAGCCAGCCGGTCAGCTCCGCTCCGAGCGGCGAAGGAGCCCCCGACCAATACTACTTGCAAGAGATGGAGGATGGACGAGGTGGGATGATGGCCATGGAGAGGCGTGAATCTGAGCCGATGCTTAACCCGGGCCTACTGGAGGAAGAGCAGCCAGCGGCTAGCCGCGAGCTTAGGAGACTTGGGGTGGGGCAAGAGCCCGAGCGAGTCGCCGCGTTGGGCGGACAGAGCGCCGAGATCGTCGCTCTGTTGAAAGCGGGTAAGAGCGAGGACGCCTTCAAGAAAGCCTGGGCTTGGCGGCAGTCGGAGCCGGGAGACGTGCTGGCGCTTCTGGCTTTGGGAGACTGTTTTGAGGCCAAGCGCGACTTGAAGTCAGCGGCCCGCGTTTACGGTTCCATTATCGACCTCTTCCCTTCTCGCGCCGACTTGCGCCGCTTCGCGGGGAGTCGCTTGGAGCACCTGGGAGAGTCCGGTCTGCCGCTGGCCGTCGACACCTTCACCAAGGCGGTCGCCCAACGTCCGGACCACGTCTCCAGCCATCGCTTCCTGGCCATGGCCCAAGCACGCCAGGAACGGTATGAGGAAGCTTTCGCGGCACTCGAGAAGGGGCTCTCCCGAGACTATCCCTCCGGACGCTTCGCTGGTTGGGAACGGATATTGCGCGAGGATCTCCAGATGATCGGGGCGGCTTGGATTGCCCGACAGCCGAAGGAGGCAGGAGCGATCAAAGCTCGCCTTCAGAAGTTCGAATTGGCTCCGGCGGGTAAACCCAGCCTGCGCTTCATCATGACCTGGGAGACCGACGCCAACGACGTGGACTTTCACATCCACGACAGTAAGGGCGGCCACGCCTACTACAGTAGCCCGGAGCTTAAGAGCGGCGGTCGGCTGTACGCCGACGTCACCACCGGGTACGGACCTGAGTGTTTCGCCATCGAAGGCACGCCCCAGGCCTTCCCCTACCAACTCAAGGCGCACTACTTCAGCCGAGGACCCATGGGTTACGGGATGGGGCAGTTGGAGATCCTCCAACACGATGGAAAGGGAGGTCTTCTTTTCGAGGAGCGTCCTTACATAGTGATGGACGACCAGGCTTACGTCGACTTGTGTGAAGTTAAGGGACCGTTGATGGCTCACTAGATCCGCGAAGGCGGGAACGTCGCTGTGGGCGAAGTCGACCTTCCTCGGACGCTATGAAAACGCGCCCATGTTCTGAGAATGAAGGACGACTTACTCCAAGAATTTTTGACTCCACTTCGGACTGAGGTTGAGTCGGTCGGCGAGTTTTCGCTCGACCCGACGGCGGCTTTGGAAAAGATGGCTCAAAGCCAGTTACCGCGGCCGGGCTTGTGGGCCGTCAAGCTCGTTCAAGGCGCGGTGGCGTTAGGCGCCCAGGAGGTCGAGGTTGTCCAGGGGGCCACAGCTCTTCAGTTGACTCTCAAAGGAGGCCGTCTGGTTCGCGCGTTGGATCTGCTGGAGGGACTGCTGAGCTCCAAGTTCTCTTCCGACAGAGGGACGGCCCATCTCTTGGCCGGCCTGCGCGGGGCTTACGGGCGCCCTCTGGTGTCGCTTTCCTGGCTTAGCCGCCAGGGAGGACAGGAGGAACGGATCCAACTGCGGGACGGTAAGGTTTTCAGCGAAGAGATTTCGGGGAGTGCGACGACATGTGAGTTCATAGTGGTCGCACGGTTTCGGCAGGAAAGTTGGTTTAGCTCACGAGCCTCGACCGATGAGTATCTAGCTTTGAGTCAGCACTGTCGTCTGTGTCCGATTCCGGTAACCGTCGATAAGCGTCTCGTATCTCGACAGCCTTTAGAGTCTCACGGAGATCAGAAGTGGATGGTCAGTTGGGCGGTCGAGGCCGAGAATGAAGAGCCGTCATTTCTCCTTGGCTCCAAGGTAGGGCGCTACGATGTGATGGTATACCATAGGCTGCGCCAGACTCCGGGTCGCTGCTCGCTTTTGCTCTCGGCTTGTGGGGAAGACAAGAAGGCTTCGATGCACCCCAAGGTCTTTTGGCTGCGCGACGGGGTTCTGGTGGGTCCCACCTTGCTGGATGGATGGTCTGGCCCTCTGAACCTCGAGATCGTGATACCCGCCGACCACTTGCGGACCGACCTCACCGAATGGTTCATCCGCCAGCCGGAGTTGGCTTTCCCCGCTCAACTGGTCCTGGAGAATTTACGGCAGATTCATCGCGACCTCGACGAGCGTAACCCTGCTACCGTTTCCAGCTTCGCCTCCAAAGCCTTGTTTGTGTTAAAAGAGACGACCATCTGGTTGGCCGCCAACGCATTCTGCCTGGTTGGGAGCTTGATCATACTCCCCGACCCGCTCGGGCGTGCGGAAGCTCGACGGCGAATGTCCAACCTCCTTGGCGGCTTCCAATCTCTGAGTCAGGTTTCGGAGCTTCGCTACCCTATTGCGATCCGAGCTTCTGAGGAGCCAGGACCGCGATCCAGGACTTTGACGGATCATTGATAAGGCCGTTCTCATCGGTGGTGAAGCTGCGCGCGCTGACGCTGTCGTTGACCCCGTCTCCCACGTTACCGCCGATGGTGTCGATGAAGCCGGGGCGGACTCCGGTGACGATGTCGCAGTGACTGGTGTACTGTCCGTTCCCCTGATTGTCGAAGGTCGCCCCTGAGTTTCCGCGAGAAAAACAGACAAGGTCGCCGGCTTGAGGCGCGCGTTCACTGGTGCGGTAGCCCCAGTGCGAGGCTTCCGTGTCTTCGGCCTGACGAGCGTCGATGGCGCCTTTGATGTACTTGGAGTGAGCGGGCGAGGACTGAAAGTTATCGACACCGGCGCGCTTCATCACGTCAGAGATGTAGGCCGCCGACCATGGCTTGTCCGTATTGCCGTCCCACCCCAAGTTAACGCCAGCGCTCTCCCACATCCGGCCGATGTCGCTGCGCAAGGGATCTTCTTTTTCCGATACACCCTTGGTGATTGGAGTGCCGTCGGCTTCGGTGGTTTGACCACCGTAATTTTCATGGTCGGCTTTTGTGATCTCCGCGATGCGCTCAAGCGCGGCGGCATTGGGATCGAGCTTGGTAGGTTCAGCGAGGGCGGAGGTCAAGTTCGCGACGCGGTCTGTCTCTCCGACCTCTTTGGCCGCGGCGCGATCGACGGTGGCGGTGTCCTTAGGTGAAGATGCTACAGGCGCGCCACTCTCGGCCACGGATTTTGAAGGAGAAACAGCGGTCTCTTTGCCCGATTCGGTGGACTTTGTCTTGCTGACCGCCGAGGTATTCGAGCGATTGGAAACTTCCGCGATAGCCATGTGAGTAGCTCCTTCCTGAGTGTCAGGTTAGAGTAAGGAGCCTTTAAGCGGCCTATTTCTGGCAAGTCAGTTGTGAACAGATTGTAAAATCTTGGAGGCAAGGGGTGACGGAGATGACATCCGAAGCTGATTGGACATGAGAGCTATTCAAGTCGAGGAATTCGGCGTTCCTGAGGTTTTGCGACTGGTGGAGCTACCCGACCCCGTCCCGACAGGGAACCAGATTCTGATCAAGTTGGAGGCGATCGGGGTCAATCCCGTCGACACTTATCTCCGGTCCGGGAAGTATCCCAAGTTACCGCCCTTGCCCTACACTCCAGGGAGTGACGGCGCTGGGACCAATGTGAAGACGGGGGAGCGCGTCTATCTTTCTCGCAGCTTGACCGGCACCTACGCTGAAATGTGCCTGGCCGGCCCCGACCAGGTTCACCCGCTGCCGGACAACTGCAGTTTTTTGGAAGGCGCGGCGCTGGGAGTTCCGGCCAGTACCGCCTATCATGCTCTGTTTCACAAGGCGGAGATCCGAGCGGGCCAGAGAGTTCTCATCCGTGGAGCATCCGGTGCCGTGGGGCTTGCAGCGGTGCAGTTGGCCAAGGGCCACGGCTGCCGGGTCGCCGGTACGGCCAGCACTCCCGAAGGCCAAAAGTTGGTCAGGGAACAAGGGGCCGACCAGGTGACTGGGCACGATGAGACGGAAGGCCCATTTGACGTCATCCTGGAGATGCTGGCGAATTCCGGACTTGGGCAAGACTTACGACAGACCGCTCCGCGCGGGGTCATCGTGGTCGTCGGCAATCGTGGGGAGATCACGATCGATCCTCGGCTGGCCATGACGGGAGACTTGACCATCAAAGGGATGTCGCTCGCCAACGCTACGCCGGACGAGCTTCGGAACATTCACAGTGGGATAGGCAAGGCTCTCCAGGAGAGAATCCTGCGCCCCAGTATTCGTGAGACCTACCCGTTGGCCCAGGCGGCACAGGCCCATTATGACGTGCTCAAGCCCGGTGCGGCAGGGAAGTTGGTGCTGGTAACGAGGGTAGAAGGCCTCACTTAGAGAGCAGAAGACCTTGAGTACTGAGTCGTTCTAATGCTGTTGTAGAAAGATTGAGGGGACTCGTGACCCCGATACCGAGTTGCTCTGAAAACGAGCAGGTCGCGGTTCGTCTGAGGTTAGCGTTGGAGATGGCGGACTCAGGTATCGCCATTATGCGGCTGAATCTTCGCCGAGAAGAGCCAGAGGCAACTTCCGAAGTTATAGAGGACAGACTTCGGAGTTGGTTGGAAAAACGATCTAGGGAGGCTCATGCATTCAAAGATTCTCCTTGGTTCAGAATTCGAGAGTTTCCAGGTAACCCAGAGTGACTCTGGAGCGGCTTCTTCGGCGTCTCCAAAACGATCTTAGCCAAGCTGATGCGCCATATGCTCTCGTGGGTGGGTTAGCTGTTGGGGCACGAACGGAACCGCGTTTTACGAACGATATCGACATGGCGTTTTGGTCAAAGATGATGCGGATGCGGAGCGCCTCGTTCGAGCGTTCATAGAGAGAGGGTACTCCGTCCTGGCTGTTGTTGAACAGACTGGAGTAGGACGTTTGGCCACAGCTAGGCTTCGACTCTCCGGATTTGAGCCGATTGTCGATCTTCTTTTCGCTTCATCCGGCGTCGAACCTGAGATCATAACCGAGGCTAGCGAGATCGAGGTTTTTCCGGACTTGGTTGCTCCTGTCGCCGAAATTGGGCATTTGATAGCCATGAAGGTGTTGTCGCGAGACGATTCGCTCAAGAGACCAAGATAAGGGAGACTTGCGTCGATTGATGACAAAGGCGAGCAAGGAGGATGTCCAGACAGCAAGGTCTCTCCTCGGCCTGATTCAAGCGCGAGGATATCATCGCGGCAAAGACCTACTCGGTGAACTTGACGAGATGATGGAGTTCTTTGACTCAGACTCACTTTGAATCAGTACGTCGAGTGGTAATACGCGCCCGCGCAATCGTAGCTTCTCCGGTGGAGCGAAAGTTGAATGGGTTCGTGGATTGTGAATAAATCCTTAACAATTTGCTAAATTCGGCGCAATGACCGGATGGTATTCTTCCAACATGGCTATTTCCTCAACGTCCGCCGTTGGCCCCGAAAGGGGCAACTCTTTTCCGACTGAGCGAGGAAAGGAGGTCCACAGCGGGGGAGAGGGGAGCTCGACGGAGAGCCTGCCGACGGTGGCTCTCAACGGCAACGCGGCGTCGGCCGGCGCTAGCCGGTTTCGGGCCAAAGTGTTGGGGGATGTTTCGCGGGTCCAGGCTTTTCACGGTGCTAAGACGGCGGTTTCCAAACAGCCGAAAGTGTCCCCCATCATGGAGGTCACCGTTCCCTGGAACCGCTCGACGGAGTGCCTTAAGGTCAAAACTCAGCGTGTGGGCTCTTTTGAGGGCGGGATGGTCGCTTATTCACTGAAGTTCACTACCGTGGCTCTAGGTATCAAGAGTCCGGTCAACTGCTCGATCATTGTCTGCTTGGACTCTCGCCTGAAGAACCCTCAGGAGGCTGTCGAGAAGGCGGTTCGCCAGCACTGTTACGCTATTGCCGAAGGCGGCACCAAGGCGCTCAAGAGCATGGGCAACTACTATGTCGCAAGGCCGGGTAAGAAGGGCGGTGAATCCGAGGTGGGTCAGGGATATCCGGGCGGTCGCTACACCGCGGACCCGGGCGTCGAGAAGCCGAAGACCGGAAATACGCGCCCCGATGGGTCGGTGGTGGAGAACTCGCCCAACGACGTCGAAATTTTACTCAGTGATGGGAAGAACATTCATACGACGGCGGAACGTTTGAAGTTCGCTCGCACTTTGGCTGGCCAGATAACCTTTGTGGTCGATGCCGAAGGCAAGCGTCATAAAGCGGGTGGTCAGTTTGTGGAGGGGGTTGCTCAGAGGCTGGCCGCCTTTAGCGTGGCGGACATGAAGAGTTTGAAAGACAATGAATACACCTTCTGTTTCGTCGATTCCAACAACAAGCCGAAAGGTGGCTATCCCGGCGGACGGGGGGCGCCCACAGGCAAGGGCGGAAATTGGAAGGAAGGGGTTGGGGGCTACGCCGCCTATGGCGACAAGGTCATCGTGATCCCTTACGACAGTATTGGTAAGGTCGCCGGTGGAGACAGCGATGTCCTGCTTCACGAGATCTCTCACGCGGTTTCGGATTGTCGGGTCTCGGATCGGTTCTTTGGCGCTATCTCGAGATCGCTCGATAATGACGGCGAGGTTGTCAAGTTTTTCCAAGCTTACGCCAAGCGATGCGGATACGACACGGGCAAAGGTCGTGAGGGAACCATCACCAAGCATGATGCCGTTTGGAGCACCTACGCCTGTCAAGGTTCCCAAGAGTACCTGGCTGAGGGGATCACGTACCTCAAGCAAGGCGGCGCCTCGCGGGCTTTGCTCAAGAGCAAGGACCCCGCGTTTTACGAAAAACTCCTGAAGCTCTTCCCGGAAGACGCCACAGACCGGTCTTGACCAGCTGTTCTTCGAAAAAGTTTGTCGAAGCCGTAGAATCAGCACGGCAAATGGTAAGGGCTTCGAGGCGACTATTCCGTCGCGATCTCCTCGCGATCGCTTTCCTCCTCGATGCCTTCCTGAATCATCTCGTTGACTTCTTTCATCTCACCGTGCTCTAATTTCTCGACCAGCTCTTCTTGAGAATCGTCGTGACGGTCGATGATGAAGCGGCAGAACAGAGCGAAGTGATCGGAGCCGAAGTCGGGCAACGTCTCCAGCTCTTCAATGAAGACATCAGGAGTGTGGAACAGTTGGTCGATGGGAAAGCGCAAGAGCCTGTAGCGAGCATGGAAGGTGGCTTTCAGGCCGCGCCCCACGCGTGGGTCGATGGTCTCGGAGGTTTTACGAAACAGGACCGAGGAGCGAGCCCAGGCGACGTTGTTAAAGTCACCCACGATGATGCTGGTCTTACCGTCCTTCTTGACTTTTTTGGCCACTGAGAGCAGCTCGCCGTCTCGTTCCTTGGACGTGGCTTCCTCGGTGGGGCTCGGTGGCGGCGGGTGCACGCAGAAGAGGGTAAAGCGATAACCGTCGTCGGTGACCACCTCGGCTTCGATGCTGGGCAGGTCGTCGGCCACGAAGTAGTGCACCTGACAACTCATCTTCAGTTTGCTATACAGGTGCATACCGTAGGTGTTCTCCAGGGGAACCTTGCAGGTGTGAGGATATTCCGATTCCAGGACATGCAGGGCGGTCTCCCAGTCTTCGTTGGATTCCATGGTCAGCACGAGGTCGGGAGCATGCTGCTGGACTTGCTGGATGAACCGCTGATACTCGGTGTTGAACTGCAACACGTTGGCAGACATCAAGGTGACTTCTTGGGAGTGTCGACCACTCCGCTCGCGCGGCTTCACCGGATAGAACGAGGTATAGCGTAGGATTATGGAGAGATTGAAAGTTTGACAGACTAGAAGTGCTACCTGAGCGGCCCAAAATTCGGGCGAACGTTCCACGTACAGAAAGCCGTAGAGTAGAGTCAGCCCCTCCAAGATCGTCAACTGAATTTTCCCGAAGTCAAAACCCCGGACCGTCCAGTGTTGGTACGGAGTCAGCGGTACGAGAGTCGCCAGGACTAGAAATCCGGTGAATGTGAAGTATACGGTATCCATGACAGGCGAGGCTTTCGTTTTCTACCGAAATATTCTTTCCAAGAAAGATTTTTTAGACATCTGTCTAATAATAACATGTGCCGACCTATGTTCCACTCTGGTGCAAGAGTAACTACTCCTTTCTGGAGGGTGCGTCTCATCCCGAGGAGTTAGTGGAACAGGCTCATTCCTGTCGACTTCCGGCGATTGCCGTGACCGATCGTCACGGGGTTTACGGGCTTCCCCGCGCGCATCAGAGAGCGAGAGAGAGCGGTGGGTCCCGCCTACTTTGTGGAGCCCAGTTGACGGTAAGAGAGGGCCCCCATGAGGAGACTTTGGTCGTATTAGCTCGCAGCTCCGAAGGATGGAGGAGCCTTTGCCGTCTTTTAACGGCAGGAGCTCGAAGTTCGGAGAAGGGGGGGAGCCGACTCTGTGCCACCGATGTTCAACGGCACTCTCGGGGCCTTTTGGCTCTCTGGGGGGGAGGAGAGAATAGTGCCCTTCTCAGTAAGGACGACAAACTTTGGTGGTGTCGCGGGGGGCATTGGAGAGATATTTTTGGTAAAGATCTTTTCACTATTTTGTCGCGCCACCACCAGCCTGAAGGGAGACGCCGCCAAGAATTGATTTTCCGGCGTTCTCTCCGTTTAGGGGTACCGGTCGTGGCGGTTCGGGAAGTGCTCTATCACCATCCCGGGAGACGGCGCCTGCAAGATGTCGTGACCTGCGTTCGACATGGCATCTCTCTGAACAAAGCGGGATACCGACTTAGGAGCAATGGCGATCATCACATGTTGAACTCGGAGGCTTTTCTTCGTCTCTATCACGATCAGCCCGAAGCGGTTCGACGGACTTTAGAGATAGCCGAGCGTTGCGAATTTAGTCTTTCCGAGCTGAACTATCGATATCCGGATGAGCCTTTGCCGGAAGGCAAAACGTCTTCTCAATGGCTGCGAGAGTTGGCCTATGAAGGGGCGCGCCGGAAATATGGAGAGAGCGTCTGGCCTGAGGTAGAAGACCAGTTGGAAAAAGAGCTCTCCGTCATTTCGGAATTAGGCTACGTCGGATATTTTCTCACCATGAAAGAGATCGTCGACTACTGCCGGAGCCAGGAGATCCTCTGTCAGGGGAGAGGTTCGGCGGCGAATTCGATCCTCTGCTACTGTCTTGGCATCACGGCGGTGGATCCGTTGAAACTGGGTCTTCTCTTCGAACGTTTTCTTTCCACCGAGCGAGCCGAACCGCCCGACATCGATCTCGATATCATGCACCAGCGCCGGGAAGAGGTGATCCGTTGGATCTACCAGCGTTACGGCAGAGAGCATGCGGCCATGGTTTGCAATGTGGTTCGCTATAGACCTCGCTCCGCGGTTCGAGAGGTCGGGAAAGTTCTAGGCGTGGAGACTCCGGTGATAGAGCGCTTGGCGCGCCTGCTCTCGGGCCACTCTCAATATTTGGAGGATAAGATTTTGGAGGCGCTCGCGCTTCCTAAGGATGTGCCTATCTATCGGCTTTTGTTAAGCCTGGTCAACGAGATAGTGGATTTTCCTCGCCATCTCTCCATTCACCCTGGAGGTTTTTTACTGGGAGGGGAGCCGGTCAGTGACCTCGTTCCGATCGAGAACGCCACCATGGAAGGTCGAACGGTGATCCAGTGGGACAAATACGACGTGGAGTCTCTGGGGCTTTTCAAGGTGGACCTGCTGGGCCTGGGAGCTCTCAGCCATCTCGATCGAGCTTTCCGGCTTTTGCGAAAACATCGTGGGAGAGAGCTTTGTCTAGAGAATTTGCCCAAGAATGATAAAAAGACTTACGACATGCTCGGTAAGGGCGATTCGGTGGGAGTCTTCCAGGTGGAAAGCCGGGCTCAAATGGCCATGCTTCCCACTTTGCGCCCCGAAAAATTCTACGACCTGGTGGTCCAGGTGGCCATCGTCCGTCCTGGCCCCATCACGGGAGGTATGGTGCATCCCTATCTCCGCCGGCGAGTTGGTCAAGAGCCGGTCACTTATCCCCATCCCAGCTTGATCCCCGTTCTGAAGAAGACTCTGGGCGTTCCGCTCTTTCAGGAGCAGGTGATGAAGTTGGCCGTAGTGGCCGCCGACTACACCCCGGGAGAGGCCGACCAGTTGAGAAGGGACATGGCCGCTTGGAGATCGCACGGAAAGCTGGAAAAACATCGGGAGAAACTGCTCTCCCGCATGCAAGCCAAGGGGATCCCGGAAGAGTTCGCCGAGCGGGTCTTCGCCCAGATTCAAGGTTTTGGAGAGTACGGATTCCCGGAAAGCCACGCCGCCTCGTTCGCCCTCATCACCTACGCCACATCCTACATCAGGGCGAACTTTCCAGCCGAGTTCACCTGCGCTCTTTTGAACTCTTTGCCGATGGGGTTCTACTCGGCTTTCACCCTGGTCGAGGATGCCAAACGGAGAGGTGTCGAGGTTCGCCCCTTTTGCACCGAGCATAGCGATTGGGAATGCACTTTGGAAGCCATGGGCCAGGACCGTTTCACTTTGCGACTCGGACTAAGATTTATGAAAGGGCTGTCCCAGGAGTTTGTGGCCAGGATGATACAGGAGCGACCTTTTCGATCTGTGCGGGACCTGACGCTACGAGCTAAGCCAGACCGCGGCGATTTGGAGAACCTGGCCTCCGGGGGAGCGTTGGAGGTTTATGGCGGTCGGAGGCGATCCCACCTGTGGGCGACCGACGACCATCTCCTGGCCAAGGCGCTACCTCTTCTGGCGGAATGGAAGCAGGAGGAGCGAGAGTTCGGGGCTCTCTCCCTCGACGAGGAGATCGTGTGGGATTTCGAGGTCGCTGGCCTCTCCTCTAGGGGACATCCTATGGCAAGCCTACGCCAAGCTCTTGATAACGCTGGATTTTTACCAGCCTTGAGACTTCGACAGGTCCGTCATGGAGGTTGGGCCAAGGTCGCGGCCATGGTGATCTGCCGTCAGCGTCCGGCCACCGCTAAGGGGACGGTTTTTCTGACCTTGGAAGATGAGACGGGATTCATCAACGTCATTCTCTGGCCTAAAGTCTTCGAGGCAAATTTTGTGGTGGCCCGGAGTTGTGGCCTTTTGGCCGTGGAAGGTCGCGTGCAAAATGATCGCGGGGTGACCCACCTGGTGGCAGCTCGTATCTACCGTCCCTCTCTGGATGCTCCTGTCGAAGTAGGAAGTCGGGATTTCCACTAGGGCATTCTTCAAGGACTCGGGGTGGGATTCGCTGAAGCTCCCCGCGGAGGGTTATATGTTTGACGGTTTAGCGATGATGAACGAGGCGGAGCTCGCCGAGATCACCCGGATGATCGGGGTGGATAAGCCGCCTTCCTCGCGTGATGTCCTCTCCGATATCGTGTCGGGGTGGTTGGCCCGCGCGGTGAAAAAGGAGGGAAGGTCAAAGCCCGAAGTCGAGCGAGCGGTCCTGGAATGGACCGCTCACGCTTTCAGAATTCCCTTCGAGCCCTCCATCGACACCAACGATCTCGAGAGAGCCATTCGGCGTAAGATCGCGGCCGAGGCTTCCGCCTATCTTAATTCCAGCTGGATGCTCACCTGTGCGCTGGTAGCTTCCGGCAAAGTCGACACGGTCGAACGCAAGTTGACTCTGCTGGAACAGGCGGCCAGCATGGCTATCCCGTCCCAAGCCGCTCTGGCGCGGCATCGCGCGGAATGGAGCAAGATCTGCGCGCGATGGCGAGATGTCGATCCGCTACCGGAACTGCGTCCCCATATCGCCACCGTGGCGGCTCGTTCCGAATTGGGTGTGGAATGCCTGACTCTCGGGTTAGCTCTTTCTTTGCTCGATGGAGGTATTCCGTTTCCGACCGAGCGTCTTTTCCGTGCTCTCTCCGACGAGTTTGGTCTCGACCGTGGGCAATCCGACTCGCTGCAGAAGCGGGTTAATAACCTCTATTGGAAGCATCATAACGCCTCTCAGCCGACTCAGGCCAGGTCAGGAGGGTATGGCGACCCCATCGGAGCGGCCGCTCGCCAGACTGTTTATGAGGCGGGCGCTCTGGAAGCCCTGGCCACCGACTCCCGGGCGAACCTCTTTTTGTCGCTTCAACCCGAGGGCAAAAAGACGGGATGGTCCCGAATGATGGGAAGTCTCTCGGGGATGTCGTCTTTTTTCTCCGACAAGATGAAAGATTCCGATCAGGCCAACCTGGCGAGGGTCGTCTATCACACTATCGTGAAGCAGCATGTGGCGGTAGCCGCGGCCAACGTGGAACGCCGCGAGATCGAAGCGGAACGCCAGGCACGAATGGTTCAGGCCGCCACTGCTCCTCCGCAGCCGACCCCGTTCACCGAGCCGCCGCCGGCTCCCGTGACGGCTCCGCCCCAGGCGGCAGTCCCACTCCACGCGGCACCGCAGACCTCCCCAACCTTCCCGGAAGAGGGAGAGGTTTCCTCACCTCCCCCTCTGGCCGAGAAAGTGGAACAGCCCGCGGTCAAGAGAGTTATCAAGCTCGACCTTTAGGCTTAGGCGGATAGAAGCTTCAACCAACCCTTGAAAGCCTCGTCGTGAACCTTTCGTCTCTGCATCCAGATATCGTTCCATATGGAGAAGAGCTGAGTCTGAAGTTGAGCGAACATCGCTTGGATTTTCGCTTTGTGAAGCTGCTCTTGAGCCTGAAGTTGAGCCAGGCGCTCCTTTCTCAGATGGCGTTCCTGCGCTTGCTGGGTTTGCCGAGTGAAGGTATCGTCGAGCTCAGTTGGGGGCGAGGCTCCAGCCGGCTTGTTGCTCTTTTTTTTCTGCTTAGGCTTGGCGGCTGGCGTGGCCGGGGACTTGGTTGCGGTAATCGACATATTTGAGGTCTCCTTTGTCTTGAAGTCGCGCTCAGAATAGGTGGGCGCAGCTGCGAATACAACGATCATAGTGTTAAGATTGTTCGTCTGAAATTTCTTTATAGGAAAAATTGGCTCGGTGTGCTATGCTGCATGGGCTAGAGCGCGATAAGCGAGATTGGAGGTAGTGATGCTAGAGACGACCCTTCGAAGGGCGCTTCTCATGATGATGGTGTTCCTGACTGTGCCTAGTCAGGCTCAGATGGTAGGTGAATCGACCGGAGCATTTTTGACCCATCCCTGGGTGGAGGGAACCCTTTTGGTGCTAGGAGGGATCTTTTTAGTTCTCTCCGTCGTGACCATGGGATCGGGATTGGCTGAGGCCTGCTGCTTCGGCTGTTTCGGCTTACTTTTCGCCGGACGCTATCTGCAAGGAGAAGATCCCTGGGTACCTCTGGGACTCCTCTTTGTCGGAGTGGTCTGTCTGTTGGCCGAGGTCTTCGTGCTTCCCGGTTTCGGCGTTTGTGGCATTCTGGGAATGATCGCGGTCGCGGGCATGACCGTGCTGGTAACCGACAGTCCCAAGGTCGGTCTGAGTCTGTTTCTTTTGACCACGATGCTAAGTATCGGTGCCGGATTTCTGGCCATTCGACTGGTGCCCAGCAATCGATTCACACGTCGCATGTTCGTGGTGGAACCTCCCGAGCCGAGCCATCCAATGGTTGAGGCTCTCCCTAGCTTTCTCCCCCGACCGGGAGACCATGGCGTCGCCTCCACCACTTTGAGACCGGGCGGCTACGCCATCTTCGATGGAGAGAGAGTGGATGTGGTGGCCGACAAGGAGGTTGTCAACAAAGGCCAGGCGGTGGAGGTCACCCTTGTCGAAGGGTCTAAGGTCATTGTCCGCTCCGTTCCTGGAGCACCGAGCGTTTCACCCGAGGGAGGTCCGGTTTGACTTATATACCGACAATTTTATTTTTGATGTTTTTGGGCTTTATGGCCCTACAGATAGCTTTCTACTTTATTCCTATTCCGCTCTGGTTATCAGCCCAGCTTTCGAAAGTTTCGGTAGGATTAGTCGATCTTGTCGTGATGAGGACGTTTCGAAAGATTCCTCCTCACGAGTTGATTCTTCCCGCTATCACGGCGGCTTACGCTGGGATCCCGATCTCCATTCAGAAACTGCAAAGCCACTATATGGCCGGTGGTAACGTCCAACGAGTCGTGTCGGCTTTGATCGCGGCTAACAAGGCCCAGATCGAATTGGGTTGGGACGCCGCCACCAGTATCGATCTGGCTGGACGAGATGTTCTCGAGGCCGTACAGATGAGCGTCAATCCCAAGGTGATTCAGACGCCCCTGATTGAAGCGGTTTCCCACGACGGCATTCAGGTCAAGGCGGTCATCTTGGTCACGGTGCGAACCAACATCTCCAAGCTGATCGGCTCGGCTGGAGAAGAGACCATTCTGGCCCGCGTGGGTGAGGGGATCGTCACCGCTATCGGTAAGTCGCGAGACTTCCGCCAGGTGTTGGAGAATCCCGATCTGATCACCGAGTCGGTGCTGGACACCGGATTGGACAAGGGCACAGCCTACGAGATTCTTTCCATCGATATCGCCGACATCGACGTGGGAGACAATATCGGTGCCCGCCTCCAGATCGACCAGGCCGATGCTGACAAGAAGGTGGCTCAGGCCAGAGCCGAGCAGCGACGCGCCGACGCCATGGCTCGCCAGACCGAAATGAGGGCCAAGGTCGAGGAGATGCGAGCCAAAGTGGTGGAGGCCCAGGCCGAGGTCCCGCAAGCGCTGTTTGAAGCGCTCAGTCAGGGCCACTTCTCGGTGATGGAGTACTACAAGATGGAGAATATGATCGCTGACACCAAGATGCGTTCAGGTCTGTCCGGCTCGGCCGGAGAAAGGAATGGTGCTTCCCGTGGATGAGATGATTGCGATTCTCTTTGTCCTTTTCGTCGTGAGCATGATTGTGCTCTACTACGTCCCGGTAGGGCTATGGTTGGAAGCGATCTCGGCTGGTGTGTCCATAAACCCGTTGTCGCTCGTCGTCATGCGGCTCAGGCGCGTGGACCCGGCGGAGATTGTCCGCCCTCTCATTATGGGACGCCAGGCGGGCCTGGCTGACTTGACGGCGGAGAAATTGGAAGGTCACTATCTGGCCGGAGGTCGTGTCTATCCTTTGGTTCGAGCGCTCATCGAATCCAACAAGGCCAACATCCCCCTTGATTTTACCCGAGCTTCAGCTATCGACCTGGCTGGCCGAGATGTCCTCGAGGCCGTCAGTATGGTGGTCAATCCGAAGGTCATCCAGACCGAGCCTATAGCCGCGATGGCCAAGGACGGAATTCAGGTGCGCGCGATCTGTCGTGTGACGGTCAAGGCTCACATCGAGCGACTGGTCGGTGGAGCTGGACAGGAGACGATTCTGGCTCGTATCGGGGAGGGTGTGGTGACCACCATCGGCTCCTCGGATTCGCACAAGAAAGTGCTGGAGAATCCGAATCTGATCTCCCAGCGCGTGATCTCCAAAGGTTTGGACTCAGGTACGGCCTATGAGATCCTCTCCATCGACATCATGGACGTGGATGTCGGCCGAAATATCGGCGCTCATCTGCAGATCGACCAGGCCGAGGCTGATAAGCAGATCGCGCAAGCCAGAGCCGAGCAGCGCCGGGCCGAAGCCGCGGCTATGGAAGAGGAGATGAAGGCTAACACCGAGGAACAACGGGCTCGCCTGGTGGAAGCCGAAGCTCGCGTTCCGTTAGGTTTGGCCGCTGCCTTGCGCTCGGGTCGATTGAGCCAAACGGCGAGCTAAGGTGTCATTATGGATTTCTTAGCCACGGTCAAACAGAAACTGCAGGAACTCGAAGAACATGCCCGCTTGATGGAGGCCCAGGCTCAAGGTGGGGTGCGTCCGTTGAGTGGCCTCAAGAAAGCTGAGCAGAGGACCCAGGGCGGGCATCAAAAGTCAGGAAAGGGCAAGAATCGTGGAAGGCAACAGCAGTCGGTTCCTCACCTCGCCTCCGGCGAGGATTTCCAAACACCGATTTGCCCCACCGAAGGGATGTCCCGGTCCTCTGGCCGCTCCCTCCCACCGGCGGGACATTCGCGCCTGGTCGACGATCTGCACGGGCGGCTGGACGAAGCGTTCTTGTTGTCGGAGATTCTAGGGCCGCCTCGCTGTTTACGCGGTTGGGATGAATAGGGCGATCTAACGTACGTTAGTCCAAAATCAGACCGAGCTTCCAATAATCCGGGCTGGCGAGACTTCCGCCGGCCCGGATTGTCTTATTCTTTAATGTCACTTCGACGAAAAATGATCCTTTCCATCGGAGGGCTCGTGGTGCTCTTGTTGGTGGTTTTGGAGCTTATGGGGTATTACGGCGCTCGTATGTTCGCCCTGGGAGAGCTCGAGCAGGAAGGTGGTCTTTTGGCCCGCTACCAGGCCGAGCGAGTACGAACCAGTCTGGGCTACGCTGAGACTGCCTCGGAGTTTTTGTTGCGCACCCTGACCATATACGACCACGAAAGTGACAATCTGGATCTGACCAAGCTGCTTTCGGACCTGCTCAACGGTAATTCTCAGATTTCGGCTGTGGAGCTTCACGGTCTGCCGGGAGGTAGGGTGGCGATGCGCCGCACCGCCACCGGCCAGATTCAGGAAGCCGGGGTTAGTTTCAGGCTTCCAAATCTGACCCGATGGACGGTCCAGGAACAGCAAGAGGGACGTTGGATTTTACCTCAGAGCGATCCCGAGGCAGCCTACCTGCACCACGTGCAGAAACTCAATGGCATCACGCTGGTCATTCAGGTTCCGGTTCGTCTCCTAGCTGAACCTATGGAGCAGACCGAGGGGAGTGTGGCCTATGGTTTCCTGACCACGGGAGCGGTGGTGCTTTTCACCAACTCAACCGTCCCGGCGAGCCGGCTGACCGAGCGGTACGAGTTTATCAGCCAGGTTCTGATGAAACAAAGTAACGAGAGCAAATTTTTTCAGGTACAGGACCCCATCTATGGCAAGGCGGCCTGGGTCGGCACCGCACCTGTGGGAGACCTGGACCTCACAGTAGGCGTGGTCTATCTCGAGGGAGAGAACTTTCGCCCCCTTTACGGTCTGGCCTGGAGTACGCTGTTGCTGGGAACGTTGGGAATCGGCGCGCTACTTTTTGCCATTTCTCTGACCGCGCGCTCGGTGGCAAGACCACTGGTGGAACTCTCCGACGCGGTCGATTCAGCCGCCACCCGTGGCTTTTCCCAAAGGGTCGAGGTGCCGAAGAAAGCTACCACCGAGGTGGAGCGCCTGGCTACTTCCTACAATCAGATGCTCGACGACCTGACCCACTTTATCGAGCGCCTGGAGGAGGCGGCCCAAGAGCGCCAGGCGATGGAGAGTGAACTGACTATCGCCGCCAACATTCAAAACTCCATGCTGCCGAAGTTTCCCTTTCAAGATCGTCATTGCGAGGCTGTGGGGATGTCTTGCGCGGCCAAGAAGGTTGGAGGAGATTTCGTCAACATCTTTCCAGTGGGAGCCGACCGAGTGGGATTTTTCATCGGCGACGTCAGCGGCAAGGGGATTCCTGGCGCCATCACCATGGCTTTCACCGCCTCTCTACTAGAGCACCTTGGCCGGGTCGGGCTGGCTCCCGAGGAGTGCCTGGGTGCGGTCAACCGTGCGCTCTGCGCCCGGGATGAGGCGAACAGTTTCGTAACCGTCTTTTTGGGTGTGTTGGGGATGGACGGAACGGTGACTTACGGAAACGCCGGTCACCATCCGCCGATGCTTTTTCTCGGAGAAGAAAGTCCTCGCATTCCCGGAATTGACTCGGGGCTCGCTCTGGGAATCTATCCCGAAGCCACCTTTGGTACCGGGAGCTTCGAGCTCAAAGGGAAAGAAAGACTACTTCTGTACACCGATGGTGTGATAGAGGCGATGAACTCCCAGAGGGAGGAGTTCGGCGAAGAGCGGCTAGAGACAGCCGTTCGCGGTTTCGTAGGGGAGCAAGAGTTGGCCACACAGCTCGGTTTCATCCTCGATGAAGTGGAGAAATTCCGCGATGGCGCCGTGCCAAACGACGACACCACGGTTCTTCTGGTGCGACCGTACTCTCGACCTGAGAGCTGACCGAGTAGGCTGAGGAGACGGGAGTCCTCCGAAGATTTCCGATGTCAGTCCTCACGCCTCGAGTGCGCGCTAACTGACTGGAGTTCCGGGAGACAGCTCGCCGGCGGGCTGTAACAAGGTTACCGGAGAGCCCTGTCCACCCGCGGCCACCAGCATGCCCTCGCTGACGATGCCAAAGATCTTGCGGGGCTCTAAGTTGTCGATGATGAAAATGGTGCGGCCGGCCATATCATCGGGGGCGTAGTCCTTTCGGATGCCGGAGACGATGGTGCGGTCTTGGCGTTTGCCGTCGTCGACGGTCAGACGTAAAAGTTTGTCTGACTTCTCCACTGCTTCGGCTTTGAGGACCTTAACGGCGACGATTTTGACTTTAGCCCAGTCCTCGTAACCGATGTAGGCCGGCTTGGCTTCCTCGGTGACGGCTTCGGCGGAGGGGCTTTCAGATGGTGTGCTCACGGATTCTCCTTTGCGATTGGCAAGTTCTTGGTCTAAGTTGTCGAGGTCGAGTTTAGGGAAGATGATTGTTCCTTTGCCCAACTTCCAGGCCTTGACCGGTGGTCGGCGGAAGGCGTCCCAGGTGAGATCTCCCCAGGGCTTGGCTTCAGGGTAGGCGATCTCGGAGTGCATGGTCTCGGTCACGCTGGGCATGACCGGCGACAAGAGTCCGAGAACCTGGCGCAACACCACGAAGGAGACGGAGAAGAACGAGTCGAGCCGCTCGGAGTCGCCCTCGTTCTTACCTTTGTTCAAGCTCCAGGGTTTCTCGTCGTCGATAAGTTTGTTCAGGGCCTTGACCAGATCCCAGGTCAACTCTATGGAGTCTTTAAAGCGAAGTTCGCTGTAGGCCACCAGAGCCTTGTCGAAGTTCTCCACGGCTAGAGCATTGAGTGCTTGATGTTCGGCGAAGTCGCCGATGGTAGGGCTGACTTCCCCTTGGCGAAACCGTTCACCCATGGTCGTCAAGCGGTAGACCAGGTTACCGAAGTCGTTGGCCAGGTCGAAGTTGTAGCGGTCGGCCAGCGCCTTGACCGAGAAGTTTCCGTCCGAGCCGACCGGTGCCTCGCGTAGCACGAAGTAGCGCACGCCCGCGGCGCCCACCAAAGCGACCGCGTCGCGAGGGTGGAAGACGTTGCCCAGGCTTTTACTCATTTTGGCTCCGTCGAAGTTCCAGTAGCCGTGAACCAGGCAGCGATGGGGAAGGGGAAGACCGGCGGCCTGCAGCATGGCCGGCCAGATGACGGTGTGGAACCAGGGGATGTCCTTGGCCATCACGTGCAACTGGGCTGGCCAGTAGTTGTCAGAGCCCTGCACGGCCAGTGGATCCCGTCCATTTTTGGCCGCCTCGCAGGCTTTCACCGCGTCGAATCCGCTCCCCGTCATGTAGGTCAAAAGCGCGTCGGCCCAGACGTAGAAGACGTGGTCGGTGTCCCAGGGGATAGGAACGCCCCAGTCGGTCGAGGTGCGACTGATACACAGGTCGCGGAGCTCTCCCTTCATGCGGTTGAGCATCTCGTTGCGGCGGAAATCGGGAACTATGGCGGTGGGATGCTTCTCGTGAAACTCTAAGAGAAAGTCCTTGTACTTCGAGAGACGGAAGAAGTAGGCGTCCTCGGTCAGGAATTTGAGTTTGGGATCGCTCTCGGGGTTCTCCGGCAATTCGTCTTCCGGCACAAAGCGATTGTCGGTGGTGTGATACCAGCCGGAATACTTATCTTTGTAGATGTCTCCGTTTTCGTGGATACGGGTCATGACCGCCTGAACGGTGCGATGGTGCTCGGGCGAGGAGGTGCGGTGAAACTCGTAGGGTCCGATCTCGAGTAGTTCCCAGGCCTTTTGAAAGTCCGGAATAAAGCGATCGCAGTATTCCCGGGGAGCGATCCCGGCCGCGGCGGCAAGGTCCGCGATCCCCTGACTGTGCTCGTCGGCGCCGGTGACAAGTTTCGCGTCAACGCCGTTACGACGGTGAAAACGGGCCAACACATCGCACAAGATGGTGGTGTAGCCGGTCCCCATGTGGGGCGCGGCGTTCACGTAGTAGATCGGCGTGGTGACGTAAAACTTCGACTTCATAGGCTCGGCCGTTCGCTTGCCCTAGAAAATGATCCTTGAGGTTGCCCCCTTGGTCGTTCATATTCTTTTCACCTTTTCGTAACGATTCGGCAGCGACTTCGTCACATTTCGGTCTGAAATCGTCCCCTATCCTTGACCTTGAAGTTCGAGATATAGTGGAGGAGATGGGATGGTCAGAAAAGATAGAGGCGGAGCCAAGGTGAGCTATCCGGGGCTGCTCAACGACGTGCTCTTTAAGATCGTCTTCGGCGGCTCTCAAAGCGAAGCGGTTCTGCGCCATCTTTTGAACGCGCTGTTGAA
>JBBCJA010000047.1:0-48636 GCA_037189585.1 Selenomonadaceae bacterium
AGGTTGATAGGTTGGATGTGTAAGTGCAGCAATGTATTGAGCAAACCAGCACTAATAGGTCGAGCGGCTTCATTAACATTCATCACCAGACACTACGAACGCCGTAGAGTGTGGACTTAAGGTCTGCCTGGAGGTGATGAGATTTCGTGATTTGGTCTGTGAGCTAGAGCTATGACTCGCTCTGAGATTGCTCTTACTCTCTGTGTCTTGATTCGTTGTCATTGATACATTGTGCCGTTTATCGGTAAAAAGTTTTCCTGGTGGCGATGGCGGAGGGGTCACACCCGTTCCCATCTCGAACACGGAAGTTAAGCCCTCTAGCGCCGATGGTACTGCCTTGGAGACGAGGTGGGAGAGTAGGAAACTGCCAGGTTTTGTTTAGAGCCCTCGGTTCACCCCGAGGGCTCTCTTTATTTTGTGCGGATGGCCACAAGAAGTCGCGCATGATCAGAAAATTTTGGCTCTCTGTCCCGAATTTTGGGAAGAGATGCGAGGGGACATTATGATCAAAAAATTCGGGCTTTCTGCTTCGAATGCGTTGAACCCAGGCCTATGATTTCCGCTTATCCAGCACGGTTTGATCGCAGGAGGCGGGGGTAACTGTGATCTCAGCAATGCTTGTGGAGAAGAGATGACCGTCACTGTTCTGTATTTCGCTTCGCTGTCGGAGCTGATGGGATGCCAGGAACAGACCTTGGATCTCCCAGAAGGCTCCACGGCAGGCGACCTTTTGGACACCCTTGAGAGCATGGTGCCTGGTCTACAAAAGTTTCAGCGGCGCTTTCGAGTGGCTCAAAATCAGGAATTTGTCTCCCTGGAGACTCAGCTCGAGCCTGGTGCCGAACTAGCTCTGATTCCTCCGGTCAGTGGTGGCGCCGGGCCAGATATCGAGATAGGGATTCACTCCGAACCGCTGTCAGTGGAGCGAGCCTTAAGTTTCGTCCGCCGAACGGACTGCGGCGCGGTCGTGACTTTCCTGGGTACCGTTCGCGATCTGACCGGGGAGATGGTTACCGAGCGACTCGACTACAGCGCTTACGAGGCGATGGCGGAAAAAGAGCTTGCACGGATCTGTCGGGAAACGACGGAACGTTTTCCCTCTCTGGGCGCGATTCATGTGACCCATCGAGTTGGTTCCCTTTACCCGGGAGAGATCGCGGTGATTGTGGCCGTCTCCTCACCTCATCGAGGTGAGGCTTTCGACGCGGCGCGATATCTCATCGATACCACCAAGGAGCGAGTTCCTTTGTGGAAAAAGGAGATAGGCCCCGACGGCAAGGCATGGATTGAAGGCGATGCCCGAGTTGCCAGCAACTCTTGACGGAGGAATGGCTTTAAGGTTGTGAAAATCTTCACAAGGCGGGGTCGACAGGGAGATAGTTAAAGATATGTGGACGCAGATTGAAGACAAGGTCACGCGCGGAGAGCGACTGACGGCCCAGGAAGGTCTCTACCTCTATCAAGAGGCGCCAATGGAGGACCTGGGCCGTGTAGCCAACATGGTTCGGGAGAAAAGGCACGGTCACCGGACCACTTACATCCTCAACATGCATCTCAACTACTCCAATCTTTGCACCCTTTCGTGCATGTTCTGCGCCTTTGCTAAGAAGCGCGGGGAGGAGGGGGCCTATGAGATGAGTATGGAGGAAATGATCGGTCGGGTCGCCCCGCTCAAAGATGTTCCCGGCGCGGAGGTCCACATCGTCGGCGGGCTTCATCCCGACTACCCTTACGAATATTACCCCAAGCTGCTCTCGACGCTGCGCGAGCACTATCCCAACATTCATCAAAAGGCCTTCACCGCGGTGGAGATCGAATATTTCGCCCAGCTGGCGGGCAAGAGCGTGGAATGGGTCTTGGAAGACCTTAAGTCCCACGGACTCGACTCCATGCCGGGTGGTGGGGCCGAGGTGCTGACGGACCGCATTCACCAAAAGCTCTACCGCGACAAAATGGGTCCGGACATGTGGCTGGAGATTCACGAGAAGGCTCACAAGTTGGGCATCCGTACTTCGGCCACGATGCTGGCCGGTCACATCGAGACCGACGAGGAGAGAATCACCCATCTCCTGCGCTTGCGCGAGCTTCAAGATAAGACCGGTGGCTTTCTGGCCTACATTCCCCTACGTTTCCATCCCGAGAACACGCGCCTTCGAAAACTTCGCTTCATGGACTCCGAGGGGGTTCTTCGTCAGGTGGCGGTGGGCCGTTTGATGTTGGACAACTTCGACAACATCAAGGCTTACTGGGTGATGAGCGGACTAGACAATGCGGTTAAATCCCAACACTGTGGCGCTAACGACTTCGACGGGACCGTGGTGGACGAACGCATCACTCACATGGCGGGATGCGAAACCCCTGTGGGAGTGACCGAGGAGCGCCTACGCGACTTGATCCGTCAGTCCGGGAGAGTTCCGGCACGTCGTGACGCGCTTTACAACGTGATGCCGACTTCGGCTAACCAGCAACCGACCTCTCCGGTAGGAGTTTAGATTTGCTTCGGGTCACGGTTCTCGGCAGTGGCACCGTCGATCCCGTTCCGCACAGAGCTTCCAGCGGGTTTTGTCTCCAGAACGGTGACCATCAGATTCTAGTAGACTTGGGAGCGGGAACCTTACGTAACGGAGTGTTGTCCGGGCTCGAGATGTTCCGGGTCGAGACAGTGGTCTTGACTCACTTCCATCCCGATCACACCAGCGACCTGGTTCCCTTTCTGTTCGCCAGAAAGTACGCGCCAGCGCCCTGGGCTGACGCGCCGCCGCTTTCTATCTTCGGACCGTTGGGAACACAAGAGTTCTTGAAGGGTATCTTCACCGCCTGGCCGTCCATCGAGCCGCCGGCCGACAAGCTCCGAGTGACGGAGATGGAGCCAGGGGAGCGCTGTTGGGAGCTCCCGGGTGATTCAAGCCTGATGGTGTATCCAGCCGTCCACGGCGATATGACGGCGCTGTCTCTTCGTTTTGAAGTTGGGGGGAAAGTGATCGCCTTCTCGGGAGACACCGCGCTTTGTGCCGGAGTGGTGGAAGCGGCACGGGAGGCCGACCTTTTTCTCTGCGAGTGTTCCTGTTTTCCTCGAGGTCAGGAGCCGATTTACTGTCGGAGCGTCCATCTGTCCTGGGAAGACGTGGCGGAGATCTCTCAGCAGGCTGAGCCTCGGCGTCTCGTCCTAACTCATCTCTATGAGCAAGTTCTAAACAAGAAGCCAAATCCGCTGGATTCTCTGACCAAAGTTTTGACTCTCCCGGTGGACCTCGCTGAGGACCGAGCCGTCTACGACGTCTAAAACGACTAGTCGAAACGCGGCTCCACGTGGGTTTCCTCGGCCTCCAGAAAAGCTAAGATCTCTCGGAACAGCTCTCGCCGACCCACGTCGATGGGAAGGGCGTGGCCGGCTCGCCGCGACCAGACAAGTTTTCCGCGTGAGCTGCGTGCGGCCTCGGCGATTCGCTCAGCGTCGACCGGTGAAGTGATGGCGTCGCTTCGTGACTGGGCTACCAGGAAAGGGCAAGTCACCTCAGGCGGCCGGCGGGACAGTTGGCGCAGTAAGATCTGATACTGCTCGAAGAAGCTCTCCGGCACCAAAGGATGGCTCCCCATCCCTCGCCAGCGGCGGACCTCCGCCGAGGGACTATCGTTGATACTTTTTTCCAACGAACGGAGACCCCCGACGCGAGGGAAAAGATCGTCGCGAAAGGGCGTCATCGGGGTGCTTAGCAAACACAGCGCGCGAGGGCGCAACGTTTCGGAGAGAGCCAGCGCGAGCGCTCCGCCCAGGCAGAATCCGAGAAGAACGACAGGCGAGCCGTCTTGACGCAGGCTTTCGTAACTTTCTTGAACGGCTTCCGTCCAGTCGGAGAGACGAATCTCAGCCATCTGGTCGAGATTCTCGCCATGTCCGGGCAACAGCAGAGCCTGGCTTAAGAAGCCGTGGCTTCTCAAAGCCTGCCCGAGGGGGCGTAGCTCGCCGGGAGCTCCACCGAACCCGTGCAGAGCCAGCACCTTCAAGCGTTTGAAGGGTTCAATTTGAGGCTGAAGTTTCCATGGACCCCAGCGCACGGAGCGAGGGGGGTGAGGCGGGTCGCTGATGTCGACCGAGCTCATCGCGGACGAAGCTCGGTCCCCCGCAAGATGCTCCGATAGATCTCCCGAAGCGTGGTGAAAGCCTTGCCGCGACGGTAGACGCCATCGAGGGTTAGTGGAGTCGGCAGCGGATATTGGCGTGCCAGAACGGGAGAGAGAACAGAACTGTTCTCATCCATTTCGGAGTCGACCGTTTCCCAGGTTCTCCAGTGTGACAATCGTTCAATGGTGGCACGCCAGTATTTGTGGGCTGTGCGATCCTCCATCCACCATGAGTGGAGACGGGGAGCCTCGGCGAAGAAATATCTCGCGAGTAGCAGCGAGCGACTGTCGTGGGTGTGAACCAGAGTCGGAGAGACCATGGTCGAGAGATACTTCAGGTCCAGGTAGTCGGCCAAAAATACCGCCGCTTGACGTGAGGCGGGATGGGGCGAGACCTTCTCGATTCGGTGAAGTTGAACACCGGAAAACTTTTCTGCTAGCGCTTCAAGGTTTTCAGACTCGAAAGCTTGGGGAGAGTAGAATAGGTGAACGGAGAACTGCTGTTCCGAGGAGAGGAAGCCTAGCCAATCCCGCAGAAACGCGAAGTCCACCACGGGCTTGGTGATAAAATGCAGTATTTCCGATGATGGGGACACGGGAGGGCGGTTCCCCTGTCGCCTCGGAAGGTCCTTCTGATGACGTTTGTAGTAAGACAAAGACTTTTGCTGGGATTGGCGGTCATTTTGATGCTCGCGCCCACCATGATGTATGCCGGCGGTAAGCTCGGCCAAGCTCCCATGTTCGAGGGAGATACCAAGAAAGAGATGAGCTGCCTGGCCTGTGACGGGCTGGGTAAGATTAAGGGAGAGAACTGCACGACCTGTTACGGTCGCGGTTTCGCTGACTATATCGTTCCTGGTTCCCAGCGACCCATCCAGTTGGTCGGCACGCTCAAGGATGGCAAGGGAAGGCCACTGGTGGGCTCGGAGATCTCGATCACCGAGCCCAGTGTGGGCGGGTCCGCCATCGTGATGAAAACCAACGATGACGGCCAGTTCGGTTTTAAGTTTCCGCCCGGCGAATTTCATCTGGAGATGGTTCATCCGGAATCGGATCTCAAGGGGGCCGTGGACTTAAAAATCGAGGCCAACTCCGATCCCATCTTAGCCACAGGTTCGGAAACGCTCCACAAACTCGAACGCACCTTCACCCTCAAGTAGGGGAGGCTTGGCCCAGGGTCAGGACGAAGGTTTACCACTATGGTAAAAACCTTCGGTACGCTCTTGGCTTTCTTGTTTCCAGCGGTGCTTCCCAAGATCCCATGGTATGTCAAGTTGATCATCCAGATAGGGCTGGGCTTGCTGGTTTACAACGTCTTTGTGGAGACGGAGTTTCCGCTGCCGATGGCGGACACGTTGCCTATCTCATCGTTCTTTGGTGGTAATGTGGCCAAGGCTTGGGGCGACCCCGAAGCCAAGTTCGCCTTTCTCTCGATGGGATTTCTTGGTACTGTTTTAGGTGTGCTCCTAACCTTCGTGGTCACCGCGATCGGGGCTTTGATGGGTAAGAAGAAAGAGAGTTAGAAGGAAATGTTGCAGCCGAGCGCTCGAAACGAGATCCGTCGTCGCCGGAGCGGTCCCGTCACCACCTGGCATTGGTTGGCCTTAGGCGCCGGAACCGGTTTGGTCCTGGCCGCCGCCATGGCCACCGCCTATCGTTGGCGCCATTGGGAAGACGAAGTGGACGCCGACCCCAGAGCCGAGAAGGTTCATGAGCTGATCCAGGAGGCTGAGCGTCTTCTCGCCCAGGGGCGCAATAACAATTAGCGCGGGCATCCTTTACGAATGCGCATTCTCGTCACCAACGACGACGGCATCGACAGCGAGGGGATCGAAAAGCTCAGCCAGGCCCTTCAAGAGCTTGGTGAGGTGACTGTGGTCGCGCCTCTGCACGAGCAGAGCGCGGTCAGTCGAAGCATCACCTTCCGCACACCGCTTCGCGTCGTTTCCCGTCAGTATCCGTTGCCGAATAGCTTCGCGGTAACCGGAACCCCCGCCGACTGTGTCTTCTTGGCTCTTCACCATCTGATGCCGGAGCGTCCCGAACTGCTGATTTCAGGCATCAATACCGGACCCAATTTGGGGGACGACATTCTTTATTCCGGGACCGTGGCTGGCGCCTTGGAGGGCTCTCTCTGCGGGATCCCTTCCATCGCGATCTCGGCTGGAACTCACTCCGACCAGCGGTACGATACCGCCTCGCGCTGGTTGGTGGAGTTCCTTAAAGAGACGAAGCTACAGTTGCCGCGCAAGACGTGTCTCAACATCAATATACCCAGCCTCGACCTGCAAGAGTTGGCGGGTTGGAGATACACTCATCAAGGACACACACACTACGCACACCGTGTGATCTCTAGACTTGACCCGATAGGGAAAGAGTATTTTTGGCTCAGCGGGGACCTTCCGAGAGGAATCTCCGAGCCGGGCTCGGATGTCGAGGCGGTGGACCAAGGGTTTGTCTCCGTGACTCCCCTGGGTATGGACCTTACTAATCGCCAGTATCTCGAAGGAGCGCCATGTTGAGCGAGACCCCCGAAGCCTCCATTCCCTTCATCGCCGATATTCTCGAGCAGGTGGCCAAAGAGTTGGAGAACCGCCATCAAGCGGGATTTCTCTACTTTGACGTGGTCGAGTACCTGGCCTTAAGGGACAAGTACGGAAAGTCCGAATCCGAGAAGCTTTTAGCCGCCATACGAGCGACCTTAATGGGGCAACGGGGGCGTTTTTTCCGCGATGAGGACCTGGTAGCCGTGGGCGGGCCTGGATCGGATTTTTTCGTGGTGTTTCTTTTCGCCCCGCCACGGCGCAAGGAAAAGTTCGCCACCACCGACTTGAAGCTGATCGCCACCCGCGCGACCCAGAAACTGTTCACGGTGATGAACGACACGGCTCAGCAACTGGGCATGACCGAGACCATCGACCTGCGCAGTGGATACACGGTGATCGACCACGATCCTTTACTACCCATCGATCGCCTGGTCTATGAGGCTCGCAAGGAAGCCGCTCTCAAGAGCCAACTCGATGAGATCATGATCACCTTCGTGGCCAACGTCAGTCACGAACTGCGTACCCCTTTGACGTGTATCAAGGGATACACGGAGACCCTTCTCGACGGAGCCATGGAAGACTCCGATCTGACCCGCCGCTGGCTTTCCACCATTTTGACTGAGACTCAGCGCTTGGAGCGATTGATCAAAGATCTTCTCGACATCTCCATGATGGAGGCCGACCAGGTCGACCTTCAGATGGTGCCGTGCGATCTCAAGGAGATCGTGAATCATACCGTCACGGTGCTCAAACCGAGGGCCGAGGACAATCGGATGACCATTAAGGCCGAGTTGCCCGAGAGCGCCCCGCTCTGGAAGCTTGACCATGATCGAATCTCCCAGGTGTTGACGAACTTGATCGACAACGCCATCAAGTACTCCCAACCGGAGACCGAGGTGACGGTTCGACTGTACTTTTCCGCCGAGCGAGCCACCATCGAAATCGAAGATCAGGGGCAAGGGATTCCCGAGGAGGATCTACCTCGCATCTTCGAGCGTTTCTATCGCGTGGAAAAGGCCAGGGCGACTCGCTTCGGCGGGCGCGGTCTGGGCCTATCCATAGCTAAGCATCTGGTCGACGCGCACGGCGGAGAGCTGATCGCCGAAAGTGAGTTCGGTAAGGGAAGTAAGTTCACCATGACGCTTCCGCGCCAAGCCGATTGGGACGGGGTCGATGAAGGTTAGCCTCCCTCGCTATGAAGCCCTCGGAGTTCCTTTTCACCCCGTCAGCAAAGCTACCGCACGGACTCTATTAGGGGAGGCGCTGCGTGACGAGAGCCTGACCTTCGTGGTCACGTTGGGCACCGAGATGGTGATGGCCGCTCAGCACGATAGCGCTTTTCTTAGTGTTGTAAGGCGAGCGGACCTGGTTGTGCCGGACGGAATCGGCTTAGTGCTGGCTTCTCGTCTCGCCGGTTTAGAGGCGCCGGATCGAGTGACCGGTGTCGACCTTGTGGCAGAACTCGTCAACAGCGCCCAGGAGGACGACACCTTTTATTTCTACGGCTCAGCACCCGGCGTGGCGGCTAGAGCCGTGGAGAATCTCAAAAACAGTTTTGGGGAATTTCGTTGCGTTGGGGTCATGGACGGTTACGTCAAGGACGAGACCGTCGTGATCGATTCCATCTGTGCGGCGCGTCCTCGAGTCCTTTTTGTCGCCCTGGGCTTTCCTCGTCAGGAGCTCTTTCTCGATCGCCATCGAGAGCGACTAGAGCAGTCGGGGGTTCGAGTCTGCATTGGGGTCGGTGGAAGCTTCGACGTCTACGCGGGGACGGTGGAGCGCGCTCCGGCCTGGATCCAACGGGTCCACTTTGAATGGCTCTATCGTTTGTGGAAACAGCCGAGTCGGTGGCGTCGAGCGCTGGCCCTACCCAAATTCGCCGGGATCGTGCTGCGCGGACCAAAGAACGCGGTGAAGGTGACCTCATGAAGGGCATGATCTTGTCCGCCGGTTCAGCTACCGGTCTGTACCCTTTGACTTACACCCTGCCCGCGGCACTGGTGCCCATTCTGAATCGGACGGCCATCGAGCAGCAGCTGGATTGGCTGGGCCAAGCCGGCGTCGATGAAGTCGTGATCAACCTTCATTACCTGCATCGAGCGGTCAGCGGCGCGCTGGTTTCTCGAGTGCAATCTTCTCAGGGTAAGATCCATCTCACGGTCGAGGCGGAACTTTCCGGTACCGCCGGAGGCGTGGCCCTGGCCCAGGACCATTTCGACGAAACTTTTTGCGTCGTTGGAGTCGATTGTGTCACTGACCTAGATCTGCGACCGGTTCTCGAGTTTCATCGCTCCCGACGTTCGCTAGCCACCATTGTGGCGCTCCCCTCGCGAGGGGGAGCGAGATTCGGCCATATGGAGCTCGACGACAATCAAAGAGTTGTACGCTTCGTGGAAAAACCTAGCGCTCAGGATGAGCGGCTGGCTTGGACGAATTCCGGAATCTACATTTTCGAGCCGGAAATCTTCGACCACATTCCCGATGTCCGGCCGTTTGACTTCGGCCAGCATCTCTTCCCCGAGCTGGTGGGTCCGAGGAGTGGCGTCTTCGCCTACCGCGCCGAGGGTGTCTACTGGCAAGATTTTGGAGAGCCTTTGGCCTACCGGCAGGTCCATCGCGACTTATTGACCGGCGTCTGTCACCTGGCGGGGGAGGCCCCGCTTGGAGATAATGGGGTGTTCTTAGGTGACGGCTGCCAGATTAGCCCCCAGGCTGAGATCATATCTCCGGTCGTTTTGGGTCGTAACGTCGTGGTTCGCGCGGGAGCGCGCTTGGAGGGCCCGCTGGTGCTAGGAGACGATGTCGTGGTGGGTGAGGGCGCTGTGCTAAGCGATAGCGTGCTCTGGCCACGAACGATGGTAGAGCCCGAAGCGCGTGTGAAGTCGAGTTTGGTCGGTTCGTCGTGCCATCTCTACGCCGACCGGGTCTACGACGGCGTTCTTCTAGCTAGTGGAGCCCGCTTCGAAAAGAAGGCAATATCTTCCGACTGATCGACTGGTTGGGCGCGACTGTCTTTCCGCCTCAATGCTTTGGCTGCCAGACTATCGGCGGCGGATACCTGTGCGCCGACTGCCGCACCAGTTTGAAAGCTCAACGGGAAATGGTAGGAGGGGTCCCGCTATTGACGATGGGGTGTTATGAAGGGGCCCTACGCTCAGTCATCATGGCGGTGAAATCACAGGGCCATAGGGCGGCGGGGCGGGAACTCGCCAGGCTGGGAGTGGACAGTTGGATGGAGCATCAGTTGCGATTTCCGAATCGCCCCACGATCTGTCCGATCGCGGCCTCTAGCTCCGGGCAAAGACTCCGCGGCTTCTCTTTTCCGCATATGCTGGCTACCGAGCTCCATCGTCGCACCTCCTGGCCACTTTTAGAGTCGAGCACCGCTCGACTGTTTCCGTCGGACACAGGGCGTAGTCGTGGTCTGGGTCTTACCGATCGATGGGCCAGAAGATTGCGCCGTCAGCCCGAGGAGACACTCCCAAAAAGTGTTCGCGGGCCCCTGGTATTGATCGACGACGTGGTGACCACGGGCGCCACTATGACGTCTACCGTGACGGTAGCCCACCAGCTCGGTTTCGAACCGATCGTCGGCTTGGCATTGGCCGTGGCGCCGTCAGTCTAACAGAAAGTTGACGACGTCGGTCGCGACCTGCTCGGCCTCCACGTCCTGAAGAATTTCGTGGTGGGAACGGACATAAGTGAAGTGGCTGACATGGGTACCGCTGAGAAGCGATTCTAAACGCTTGGGTACGCCGGGACTTATGGCGGGGTCTTTGGCCGCGAAAAAAATCCCCACGGGACAACGCACGTGAGGAGCGAGACTTTCGACCACCGGCACATACCGTAAAACCGAGTCGAGCGATTCGAGGGGAAAACTTGGATAGTTTTTATTATTGGCCGCGAGCGTGGGGTCAGCGAAGTCGGGACTGGCCGGCCAATCGTTACGAACTCTACGTAGGATGGGGAGCGCGCGCAAAAGCTTGGAGCGAAAAGCCAGGGCGGGAGCCAGCATGGCGAGTCGCTGAACCTGGTGGGGAAACTCGGCGGCAAGATGGCATCCGATCAGGGCCCCCATGGACAGACCGGCCACCACGACGGGTTCACCGGCGGGGGCCAGGCGTCGGAGGGCTTCCCTGGCGTCGGCTACCCAATCGCGCCAATGGACCGCGTAGAGGTCCTCGGGAGTCGAGGAATGACCTCTTAACACGGGGATACTGACCTCGATACCTCGATTTTCCAACGGAAACCGCAGAATCGAGACGGTGTCGAGAGAGCCTGTGAAGCCGTGGAGAACGAGTGCCTTCATCGCGCACTGCTTTGTCACAGGCGGCGGAATCTCTTCCGGAAAAGTCGAGAAAAGGTCGATTCGTTGGGGGGAAATTTGGAAGGATCGGAAAATATTTGTAAATAAGTTGTAAACTTCGCTCAAGAGCCCTTTACCAATCGCTCGAGCGCGGGATACCCTGTTGTAGACCACAAGAGAATTTATTCTGACGAGGAGAGAGTACGTATGAGTTTTCCAATGATCGGTGTCGGAGCTGGATTTGCGTTCGCCGGTGCCATCTCTAGCTGGGGTGGCGGTTTCGACAGTAGCTGTAATCGGGTTTTAGGTCAACAACAGACCGGTTGGACAGGCGCTCTTTTAGGCGGTTTGGTCGGTACTCTCGCTGGTGGCGGCAATATCGGCTACGGTTTGGCCGGAGCCGGTGTCGGCGCACTGCTGGAGCGTGTCTTCAATAAGCGAAAGCACTGCTGCAGCCAACATCAACCTAATCATCAACATTGCGGGTCTTATCCTCCTTATCAAGGCGGTTGTTTCGGCGGACAGCAGTACGGCGGATACCAGTGCTCGCCAAACTTTGGCAATCAGTATGGCTATGGTTTCCCGGGCGGCTACGGTCAGAACGGAAGCAACACTTTCACCAACTGGGGACCTGGTCCCACCACCAACTGGGGTCCCAACGCCGGTTGGAGCAACCAGTTTCCCGGGAACAACTTCGGCGGCGGCTTCGGCGGCGGCTTTGGAACTCAGTTCCCCGGTGGTCAGAGCCCTTGGGGCGGACAGTGGGGACAACAGTGGGGCGGCGGTCAGGGTTGCTGGTCGCCCAGCCAGAACTACAACTTCGGTAACCAGTGCTGCCCTAGTCAGTGCATGCCGCAGTGTCGCCCTAAGGACGGGCAGCTCTCTCAAGAGGGTGGCACGGGGAAACCGATCGAGTACAAAACCAGCGGTGGTTACACCATCAAGGTGGATAAGCACACCATCACGGTAACCGACCCCAAGGGTAAGAACACCGTTCAACACTGGGGCGACCCGCACGAGAACCTCAACGGCAAGCACATCAAGGACTGGGAAGGCAAGCAGCGTTCCATTATCCTTGAGGACGGCACCAAGATCACCATGACGGCTCAAGGGCCTCACGGTGTGACCGAGTCGATGTCCATCTACGATGGTCGTCAGAACGTACAGATCGACAACAATAACAACAAGATCACCCACCGTAGCTTGAACCCGCAAGACACGATGATGCGGGACTACCAGCAGTACGATGGTGAAACGGCGCTGTTCCGTACCAACAATCGTACCGGGGTGGCGTCTTACAGCAACATCTACAACCAGGACTCGGCTTTCAACGTGAACTGGGGCTACAGACAACTGGGGACCACCGGTGGATACGCCAATCCCACTCAGGTCAACGACCTCTACGACGACACTCGTTTGGCTCACACCTAAACTGCTATAAGAGGTCATTGACCTCCGACTCGTAAACGAGCGGCTTTCCGAGAGGGAGTCGCTCGTTTTCGTTGGATTGCGGGAAGGTTTGAGCACGGTCGGGAGAAAACATCCACCCATCCGTAGCGAAGAATAGGAGCACACGATATGGACGCGATTCCAGCCGAGACCCCCACCGCGACGCCAGCGGCCGAAAAGAACCTGGTTGACAAGGTTCGCGCCTGGCTAGACGGTGAGCTTGACAAGGCCGTGCTGACGCAGGCTGTCGAGGAAGCTGCTGAAATTGCCAACACTCACCGAACCGGTTTTGGAGAAGTGGTCGAGACTCTCAATGAAGACCAGCAGGAACGTTGTGGCGATTTGATCGCCTATGCCTTCGGACTACTCGATGCTCTTGAGCGTGAGTTGGAGTTGCTAGTCGAGGGACTCGAAGCTGAAGACCGTGAGCGAGTTATTACCTCCGGAGACATGATCGCTCGCGCGACTTTTCAGTTGAACCAGTGCTTCGGGGAATTTCGTAATCAAGCGCTGGCAGCGCTTGGCCCGACCGACATTCCGAGCTTTAATCAACTGGTGTCGGTGAAGGAGCAGTATCTCACGAACCCTGATGAGCAAACTCAGCGAAACTTTCAGGAATCGGTCGACGTCGAGCGGATTATCGCCCGGGATAGCACGCGCGCACTGGGTCTAGAGCCTCAGATTCCCGAAGTGGTTTCCTTGGCCAATGCGTTCCAACGTCACCTCGAGCTTTTGAATCGTCTCACCACGGATCTGGCTGACGCTGGCTTGGAAGCGGACTTTCCCGCTCACTTCGTAGCCCTGGAGATGAGTTTTCGCGACCTTAACGATATGGTGCCGATGGTGAACGTCGCGCTACGAGCCAAAGGCGAGACCGAATTTCCGGACCTCAACTATTTTCTCACGATGCTCAAGGATAAGGAGTCCGGGGGAAGTGGCGATGGACCTTTTGTCGAGGCCCTGCAGACCATGGAAGCCAGTTTTCTCGAAACCTATCAGGAGTTCGAGAAGGCACTGCCCACCATGGAGACCGCTCTGGCTCAAGAAGAGGTTCAAGGTGCCCTGAACTCCTTTGAGGATCTTAAGCAAGGTGTGGAAGCCGCTTATCGGTTTCTGGCCGAGCGAGAACTGATTCGCCTCTCTCAGGCCCGCGGTTTCTTGTTGGATTTCGCAACCCGGCTGACCGGCCATCGTGAGCGTCTCAAGGAGCTTGAGGAGATGGAGGGCAAGATCACCTGTCCTCGTTGCTCGGAGATCAATGAGCCTGACCGGCAGCGCTGTGTTAACTGCGGATTCTCTCTACCTCAGAACGTAGGGTCGACCACCACAACGACTTTCCAGACTCGGGAAGCTGGCGGTCTAGATGAAGCTCAAGAAGAACTCTTGATGACCTCTAATCTTGTCAGGCTGTACGAATCGGTCAACGCCGTGCACGAAGGTCGCATTGACGACGCGGCGTTCATCGCTGAGATCGAACGCTTCGAGACGCTGGTCAACGCTAGTGTGAGGGGTCTACCGGCCGAGCCGGCTCAAGGAGACGCTAAGCAGACCGAGGCTGTCAACCAGATGTACGATGCCTTTGAGGATGGAGTCGAGTTCTTCAAGCAGGGAACCGAGCTTTTCCGAAACTTTCTGGACTCACGTGACGCCGAACTGCTCAAGTCTGGTGTCGTCGCTATCGATCAGGGTGCCAAGCGCCTCGACGCGGCGCGGAAAGCCTTAGCACCTCAGGCACCGTAAGGGGGTCACTTGGCCCTATCCGCACCCTGGCTCAACTGATAGGGTGAGAGGGTGAAACGTCTATCCTCTTATCTCGTTCTTTTATCACTCTTGGGTTGCGCGGTGGGAGACCGTCTTCCTCATCCTTCCACTTCGACGCAGTTTTCTTACACGGTGGCCCTGCGTGAAGGCGGAGAAGCCCAGGTATTCGTGGACCGTCCCGGCAAGCGGGTGGCCATTCGGGCGGAGCGGTATGGGTTCATCGGACAGATTCCCAACGCCAACCTGATGGCAACGAGAGGTACCCTTTTAGACCATCAGGAGAAGGTATACGTCAAGGCGGATCCAGCCGAGACGAGACAGAGAGCGATGGCGGAGGAGATCTGGAGAACTTTACAGCGAGATGAGCTGTTGCGGGTTCTCGGCGAAACGCTCTGGTCTTCCGACTCACAGTTCCTGTCTGGTAAGACTTTCGATGTTCGACCGGGAGGAGAGTTTGAGGGAGAGAAGACCTCACAGGTGGTCCTCTGGTCTCGCAAAAATTTGGGTGACTCTCGGATTCAGCTCCCTTTTGGAGCGAAACAAGATGGCGCTGCTTTCAACACGGTTCCTCATTTGGGTTTGGTTCTAGAGGGAGGCTTCTCCGGCGCCCGTGTCACCAGCCTCAAGGTCGGCTCAGTCGAGCCTTCGGTTTTTGAGGTTCCCGAGAAATTCAAGGAAAAATGGGACGACCAAGAATTAGAAGAGGTCAAAATCAAGACGCCCTTTGACAAAAAGGCTCCGAAGGACTACGTCCACATCGGGGGCGACTGGTTTCGCGAGTTGGACTGGCAGGGACAACAGATTAGCGTCAGTTGGCAGAAGTGGATGCAAGAGGTCAAGGCCGATTTATGGTCTCGATGTTTCTGTATCGTTTTCCCAAAGAGGACCTTGGGGTGATGAAAAGCTTCGCCAAGACCAGTCATGAGAAATTTCATTTCCCCAAGTTTGAAGACTTTGCCAAGGAATCTCGAAAGGGGGCGCGCCAAGCCAAGCTAGCTCCCTTTCATCACGTGCTGCAAAGGGGTCCGCACCTGCTCTCGGTGGAGCTTCGATGGTTCGCTCCTGACAAACCGGGTGAACGCACCCCACCCGACGATGACTATTCGAAGGAAGCTTTCGAACAGATCCTGGACCAACTAGCTCAAGGGCTGTAAGGATTTGGTCCGGAATAACTTTCCGGTTTCGAGTGCGGAGGCGCCCTGCTGGCAAGGCGCTTTAGACGCTGTTTGTTCGACACAAATGAGGAGAAAGCAACGCTGCTAGCGGGGATGGATCCGTGCTCCAAACCGGGAAGTTGTTTCGGACCAAGTCCTAAAGAAGCTTGCTCATCTTTCGGTGGTCGATGCCGGCGTCGTCGAAGACCGGGCCATAAGCCTCGTAGCCCAACTTTTCATACATCGGTATGACGGCGACTTGCGCGTCTAGGGTGACGCGTGTCTGCCGCTCTTTGACCGCCTCGGCCTCCAGAAAGGACATCAGTTTTGAGGCGAGTCCACGTCCGCGAAATTTCGAGCGGACCGCGACTCGACCGATTTTGGCCTCTCCAGGATTTGGAGTATCCAACAGGAGGCGCGCGGTTCCCGCCGGTTCTCCGTCGATAACAATCAGGGCGTGCTTTGCCGTCTTATCCGCCTCGTCGACCTCAAGCTCCGGTGGGACGGCTTGCTCCTCGACGAAGACCTCCATGCGGATCGTATAGCATCGCTCCATGTCCTCAGGAGTGGTAACCAGGCGGACTTCAGACATGAGAAGAGATCAGCTCAGTTTACTCTTGATCTGCTGGCTGAGCGCCTTACCGTCCAACGGGCGTCCGGCGAACTGTTCGTTGAGCGCCTTCATGATGGGACCCATCGCCTTGGGATTGCGGGCGGCGGGGTCCAGTTTGGAGATTTCGGCTTCGATCGCCTCATCGATCTCCGATTGGGAAGGGGCAGCCGGGAGATAGCTCTCCAACAGTTCGGCTTCCCGCTCCTCATTTTGAGCCCTATCCTCCGCTCCACCCTTGCGGAACCCCTCGGCGGCCTCGCGACGCTGCTTGATCATTTTCAAAACCAGGCCAACCTCGTCGGCGGCCGACAGCGACGAGCCGAGCTCGATCTCCTTGTTCTTGAAAGCGGCTTTGATAGAGCGCAGTAATGTCAGACGCTCTTTCTCCTTGGCCTTCATGGCCTCTTTGATATGCTCGTTGAGTATCTCGGAAAGATTCATGGCGCGGCTTTTCCACCGCCGCGACTCTCCTCCCTGCGAAGGGCCAACAGAGGCGGCGCCTATGGGCCGCCCACCAAGATTTCCCAGAGGGGGCGGTCCGCGCGACGGACCGCGTAAGAATTTCGAGGCAACAGGCCTCGAGATGCGTGGATCGCTTGAATCTCTTCGCCATCGCGCCGATTTTGGAGGCGTGGAGAGTTTAGTGACCTAACCGGTGACCATTACCACTATGGGATCGACGACGAGGATAGGGTTCGGCGAGGGATCCTGGGGGGATTGATTCGGCTTTCTTGCGGAATCGAGGACATCGAGGACCTGCTCGAGGATCTTCGTCAAGAGCTGGCCGAGTGAAACTCTTCCAAGGAAGACGCCGCCAAGAGAACTCGAGAACCTCGGTAGGTAGTCCTTGCTCCTTCCTGATCCTTACGGTAAAGTAAGGATTAGGAAGATGGGAAAGGAATCTGAATGCCCCAAGCTCACATCACGTCTAAGGGACAGATAACTCTTCCCAAGGCGATCAGAGACCACCTCAAAGTTAAAGCTGGCGACCTTGTTGCTTTCTCCGTCGACTCTCAGGGAAAGGTGACGGTGGAGGCCGTCACTGTACCCATAACGACCTTGAAGGGTATGATTTGTGCCCCGAAGGTTCCTGTATCGCTAGAATCCATGGATGCGGCCATTCGACGGCGGAATCCCCGGTGAAGGGTTTGGATACGAATGTTCTGGTTCGCTACTTAACCCAGGACGACGCAAAACAATCTAAGCTCTCCACAAAATTGATAGAAAGCTTGACGGTCGAACAACCTGGCTACATCAGTCTGGTGGTTCTCTGCGAGCTGCTGTGGGTTCTAGAGAGTTGTTATGACCAAAGACGGTCCGACCTGGTTGCCCTGGTCGAGCAGCTCCTGAAAATTGGAGAGCTTCGCCTAGAAGCGGTGGATACTGTACGGCTTGCCGTGGCTGACTTTCGTAGCAGCATGGCCGACTTCTCAGACCATCTGTTGGCTCGAGGAAATCTTGCCAAGGGCTGTGAGACGACTTTCACTTTCGACAAGCAGGCCAGCAAAGCACCGGGTTTTTCCATTCTGAAATAACGTAGGGTAACGATGGAAGAACTCCAAACCGAGCTTCCGAAACCGAAACCACCTTGAGCCGATTTTGGGAGGCGTGGAAAGTTTGGTGACCCAACCGGTGAACCACCCTACGGGATCGACGACGAGGATCGAATTTGCTTCCTATAGCCGAGACTGAAAATCCTCAAGGCTTTCGACTGTGGCTGCCAGGGAGAGAAGCGGCTCCAAACGATCCGACGAAAGACCTTCGAGCTTGTTGAGCAAAGCAGTCGGAATAGCACCGAAACGAGCTTCTAAAAATAGCCGGAGAGCTTTGATTTGGCCTTTTTCCAGGCCTTCTTTTTCCCAACTATTCATTAAGTCCATGACAATCTCTGTCTCCTCGAGTGGCAAACTGTCGACTTCCTCATGAAACCTCATCTCTTCTATGGGGTCAAGCTGCAAGTAGTGCGCAATGAAATGGGAGACGAGCATGGAGCGAGCTTTGTCGAGATTCTGCTTTCCGAGAAGTCGAAGACAAGCCGCTTTGACGGTGGGTCGGTCTTTCTTCTTGATATTCATTCGACTCATCAGGGCAGCGGCCACGGGATTCTCTCTTCGCATGAAGTCTCGCCATTGCAACTGGTTGAGCTGAATCGTGCGAAACTTGAAATGGAGAGGCTCGAAGTCTGGAAAGGTGATGCTATAGCTCGATGGGGCAGCTTTGCGAGGACTGGAGTAGGAGAGCAGTGCTATCGGGTAAACCCGAACCCGGTAGCGCTGAACGAGGACAGAGTAGTAGGTGAACATGCGAAAAGGAAACTCCTCGATGTCCTTGCTCTGGGCTTGGTGCTCTAGATGGATGATAAAGAAGACCTCCTCCCCTTTAAACCTCGCCTTCACCACGAGGTCGGCTTCACGGCGCTCGCCCTCCGCCAATTCTGTGAACATCTCTTTGTCCAAGAACTCGATAGAATCTCGGTCGAGAGATGCCGCTAAGTCGGGAAGAAAAAGCTCCAGGAACTCATAAAGGAAAGTGCTCAAAAGTTCTTTGAAGAGACGATCATGGACACCCATTTTGTTGGTCACCTGTCAAAAAGAAGATGATGCCTTATAGGTGGGTCGTTACGCGCAACCTTGGAACATGAAGTTAAAAGATTATGAACTCAGGAGGTCGCTTCTTGGAAGCCAAGGCGCTGGGCTAGGACGACTCGGTAGTCGCTCTCATCTCGGTAGATGATCACGCTGCCGCGCCGGCTCCCGCTCATCTTCTTTTTCACCTTATCCAGTCTGGCTCGCACCTCGTTTTGAGAGAAGGGGACACCGCGGCCGAGATATTCGTAGTCGTCCCATTCCAGACGGGGAAGGGCTTCGGCCAGGCGTTTCCAGTTGAGGCGTGAGACTTCGAGGATGCGAAAGCTATCGGCCCACGCGTCAGGACTAGGGATTGGCGAGCTCAAGTAGCCGATCTTGGGATGAACGACGCCCGCCTCCAGCACCACAGCGAAGTGTCCCAGAAGGCCGGAGCGCAGAAGCGCCGGATCGGGATTGAGGAGATATTCGCCGGGTTTCGGCCCGCGGACGGAGCTTTGTTGAGGATGACCCCAGAGATGTAGGGGAGAGGACTGACCTTTGGACCAGAGCCAGGCGTGGCGCGGTGCGATAGGACCAACCGGCCTTAGGAGCATCGCCTCCTTGAGCTCGCCTTGATGGGAAAGAAAGTGAATCTCGAACCCTTCCGGGACCACCTCGGTGAGAAGGCCCGGGGCGGCTTTGATCACGACGCCGTCGAACCCCGCCAGGGCCAAAAGTGAGGAAAGAGGCGGTTCCCAATCCTCGGGATGGAATTTTCTCCCGCCCTCGCGTCGGGCGGGATCGACGAAGAGGAGCTCTCCCGAAAGCTCCGAGGGCTGAGCGGTGTGTTCATGGAGGCGATGGGGGGCGTTCGGGCTCAGCTTGGCGATGTTGGTCGCGGCCAGTCGAACCCGGGCCGGGTCTTTCTCGTAGCCGTCAAGCTCGAACTCTCTAGCCAGATAGACGCTGTCTCCACCGATCCCGGTTCCCAACTCGGTCAGGTGGCTCAGGCTCGGAAATCGCTCTTTGAGGTAGCGCGCTCGCCAGCAAGCCAGCGACGACCGGGTGGCTTGCTCGGCGGCCTCGCGGGTCAGGAGCCAGTACTCTACGTTCTCGAACTTGTCTACGAAGCGAAGCTGGCAATCGGCGGCGTCGAGCAGAGCTCGCGCGATCTCGGGGGACACTCGCTGTTCTAGAACGGAGCGCGCTTTGAAGGCTCCCTCTTGGCGTAGAGTGTTCCGAACCTCCTCGAGGAGATTCTCCTTAAGGTCGATCAGGGCTTGAGCCTGTTCGGCCGTCAAGGGTTAGGCGACCTGAGAAATGCTGCGGAAGACCAGCTTCGGATTTTTCTCCTTGGCGTAGTCGAGGTCCCAGTTGCCGGGGAAAAGCGCGACCTCTCGCTCCCACAGGTCGGTGCAGACCAGGGTTGACCGCGAGCCGCTGAACTTGTCCACGGCGTCGCTCGGGCCTTCCAGCCAGCGGCAGGCCTGGTACTGCATTCTTTCGTACTCGATCTCGACGCGGTAGTCGTTTTTCAGGCGGTCCTGCACGACTTCGAACTGCAGCACACCGACCGCGCCGATGATGGGGTCGCGCGAGTGGCTGTCCTTGGGAAAGAAGACCTGAATGGCACCTTCCAAACAGAGCTGGTCCATGGCTTTGAGAAAGTGCTTGCGCCGGGAAGGGTCCTTGATGTTGATGCGGGCGAAGTGCTCGGGGGAAAAGAGCGGCATCGGCTCGAGCTTGACGTCGGGGCCCTCGCACAAAACGTCGCCCAGGATCAGGTTCGAGGAGTTGGTCATGCCGATGACATCCCCCGGATAGGCGTCTTCCACGATCACGCGCTCTTGGGCGAACAGCTGCTGGGCGTAGTTGAGCCGCACCTCTTGTCCGGTACGCACGCAGCGCGCCTTCATGCCCCGTTGGAAGCGGCCCGAGCAGATGCGCAGGAAGGCCACTCGGTCGCGGTGCTTGGGGTTCATATCGGCCTGGATCTTGAAGATGAAGGCTCGGAAGTGCTCGTCGGTCGGGCTGATGGTTCCCTCTTCCGACATTCGCGGAGGCGGGGGCGGAGCCATCTGTAGGAAGTTGTCCAGGAAGAGCTGCACGCCGAAGTTGGAGAGCGCGCTGCCGAAAAAGACGGGGGTCAAGCGTCCCGAATGGAAGGCCTCTTGGTCCATCTCGGTGCCGGCCTCAAGAAGCTCGAGCCCGTCCATGAAATCCTGGTGGGTTTCAGCGTCGGCGATCTTGGCCACACTCGGATCATCGGGTGAGACCTTCTCGGTGCGAGCCTTTTTCCCACCGTGGGCCTGACGCTCGAAAAGGTGGAGCTCTCCGTTCTCCCGGTCGTAAACACCACGGAAGCGGTCACCGCTGCCTAGAGGCCAGTTGACCGGATAGGTCTCGAGCCCCAGAGTTTTCTCGATCTCCTCGAGCAGCTCGAAAGGCTCGAGCGCCGGGCGGTCCATCTTGTTGATGAAGGTGAGGATCGGGATCTGGCGGCGTTTGCAAACTTCGAAGAGCTTCAGCGTCTGAGGCTGGATACCGCGCGCGGCGTCGAGCACCATCACCGCCGAATCGGCGGCCAAAAGCGTGCGGTAGGTGTCCTCGGAGAAGTCCTGGTGACCTGGAGTGTCCAGCAGGTTGATGCGAAAACCGCTATAGTCAAAAGACAGCACGGTCGAGGTGATGGAGATCCCGCGCGCCTTCTCCATCTCCATCCAGTCGGAGACGGCGTGGGTCTGCTGGCGACGCGCTTTGACGGCGCCGGCCTCCAAAAGCGCTCCTCCATAGAGCAGTAGCTTCTCGGTGAGCGTGGTCTTACCAGCGTCGGGGTGGGAGATGATAGCGAAGGTGCGACGCCGGTCGACTTCTTTTTCCAGGCTCATAAGGCCGGAATCTTACACCGGTGCCGAATCGCTGTCAAACGGGTGAACATCGTGTTTCGCGGCTTTTGAAAGGAGCCCGAAGGAGCCTCAAAGGTCAGCTCAACGACGTCTGGAGAGAGTGTCTCGCTCATCGACTCCGCCACAGTCTCAGGGCTTTGCTTCCTTTCTCCCCGAGAACTTCGGGCCTCCGGGGAGAAGGTTAAGCTCCCTCGGGCACTCAAAGAGGAGCGTCTTAGGTGGGACGTCGTCGTCTGGCCTCGGAACTAAGGGCTTTGATATAGGGTCATATGACCCTCACGCATTCTCTTTTTGTCGGCCACTATCAAACGATGGTGTCTCGAGAGATAGAGCCGTGGGTCGTGAGCACGGCGAAACAGCCGCTCGCCTTTGCTCAGGTGAGGGAAGACCCTCTCGTCGACCTGGCTTTGGTAGAAAAACTAGAGAGAAGCCTCTCGGTTGTCATGGTTGCTTCGGGCGGTTGCACGGCTTGCGCGCTCGCTGCCTCGGGACGAGTTGAACGTCTCCATCTCGTCGACATCAATCCCGCTCAGCTCGCGCTCACTCGTTTCAAGCTGAGCCTTCTCCAAGGCGCCGATAGCGAGCTACGATGTCGACTTTTAGGGCACTTGGACCTCGACCCGGACCGACGCAGAGAAGCTGTCGAGGAGCGACTTCGTAAGCTCGGGATAGAGCCGGAAGTTTTTGGAGGCCCCGCGCTTTGGGCGTTCCGCGGATTGGACCAGAGCGGACGCTATGAACTTCTGTTTGAGGCTCTTCGAGAACGATTGTCAGAATCGGGGTTTCTCGACCGAGGCGCTTTCCGCGCCGTTATGAGTCAGGAAAACCTGGAAACGCTTTTCGGTGTCGGAGCCACCGGTCATCGTGCGCGGGATTTTGGGGATCACTTCTTTACCCAGACAAAAGCCGCGCTTCTTCGCGACCGGGAAATGAAAGGGCCGTTTCTGAGCCAGATGTTGAGAGGCCGTTTTTTCGGTCGACCTTACCTCTGGCTAGAGAGCGATCGAGTGCGTTGCTTACCTGAACTCGCTTGGCATCAAGCTCCGATGAAACGGATACTCGCCGAGACTCCGGACGACTCCGCCGACCTTGTTCATCTTTCGAACATCTTGGATTGGCTCTCTCCGCCCGAGGCTGCAGATGTTCTTGCTGAGGCGGAACGCGTCCTAAGGCCTGGAGGTCTGCTGGTCTTGAGACAACTGAACTCGACGATGACAGTGCGTCGTCTTGCGGTGAAGCTCGAATGGCTAGAAGGCTATTCTGAACAGCTCCATCGGTTGGACCAGAGCTTCTTTTACCGTGAACTTCACATAGGCAGAAAGCCGGAATGATCACAGTCTGCAGTGGTCAGATAGAGCCGTCCCTGCAGGCCGAGCTGGAGATTTTCGAGCACGGCTTCACTTACCCGTTGGATGCCAATCGAACTTTTCGAATCTCCCACGCTCCTGACTATCTTTGTTTCTTTGGGCGTATGGGGAACGCCAACTGCTTCATCTCAAAGAACGAGGCTGAGGTTGACGGCGTTTTGACGACGGTCGAGCGCCGCCTCTGGGTTCCGGGTTTCAAGGAGCCTCAGAAAGCGCTCTACTTCTGTGATCTGAAAATCGCGCCAGGAAAGCAGAGGGGACGGGTCTTTCTCCAACTTGCCGCCGAGGTTCGAAGGCACGTTTGTTGTGATCTCTCAGCAGCCTTCGGAATCGTCATGCAGGGGACGGAAAGGACGCCCGATCACTATTCCGGGAGCCTAGGAATTCCTAAATTTGAAGCACTGGCTGAAATTGCCATTTTTCGGATACCTGCTCGACAGGACTCTCGGGAAGGCGTGAGCATAGAATCTCCTCAAGCCGTTCCTATAGTTTTTGGGGACCTCAGAGGTGGGCAGCTTTTCATGAAGCCCGAGACCGCAAGGACCGGTTCGCGCTATGAGCCGGTTGGACTTATAGACTCAAGCGGCGGCGCTTGCGCTGTCCTAGAAGACACTCTCGAATCGAAACGCCTCTTTTGTGATCGAGGTGAAGAACTGCTCTCGGGCCATCTCTCGAGCTTTGCTTATCGAAGCCCCGATGCTGGTTTCAGAATCGTTGAAGCGGCTCTTGACCTGTGCCGGGAGCGTGGAATCTCGGCCCTCTTTTTCTCGGTCCCAAAAACGAAGCGAGAAGATTGGGACGAACTCTGCAAATTTTCTGACGTCACCCGTACAGGGGCGACCATCTACGGTTTAGGCCTACCAAAAGGCTTGGACTGGAACATCAATACCTCGGAGGTCTAAAACATGTCGTTAGCAACTCTCAAAAGTACGTCGATAGCGAATCTAGCTCGAAAAGAGCTAGAAAGCTCCCGATTTATGGAGAATCCCTATTTTGTAGCACTCAGAGATGAGAGCTTAAGCCGAGAGCAGTTTCTCTCCTCACAACTCCGGTTCTTCCACGCGGTGCGCCACTTTAGCCGCCCCATGCTGACTCTGCTCGCGAGAATGTCCGACCCGATGGCCAGGTTGACGCTGTTACATAACGTGGTGGAGGAGCACGGAGAGTTCGAACCGGGGCAGTTTCACGAGACGACTTTCCGAAAATTTCTGGTCAGTCTCGGCCATTCCGGCTCGTACTTTGCCGCGCCTGGGCCTGAGGTCGAGGCCTTCAATCACGCTCTCAATGGGGTCTGTTCTTCTGATGGCCTGGCAACGGCTGTCTGTTGCCTAGGGGTCATCGAGTACTCTTTTGCTGAAGTTTCGTCGCTGATAGGTCAGGCGGTTGTTTCTCGAGGCTGGATTGAGCAAGAGAATCTCGTGCACTACTCGCTTCACGCTGAGATCGATCTGCGACATGCCGCGGAACTGTTCGAAATTGCTGAGAAGTATCTCGAGTACCGGACGGACGATATCGAGAGAGGGCTGAAGTTAGGTCGCTACATCTTTGCTCGACTCTACAGCGATCTGCACGCCCTGAGTGTGGCTCCTTAAGTCGGAGCCTGCTGGGTTGAAGAACAGGGGGTTGGCCTGCCTCCCGAAAGTGTGGGGCGACAAACCCTTGATAACGGACTAACGATGAATTCAGGTTTCTGCTCTTCCCCGCTCTAAGCTCTCAATCTGGCTTGCAGCCTGCCTTCATAGCGGTCTCCCGAGCTACCGGTGAGTTGAAGTTCGCCATCGACTTCCCATGACCCACTCCCGGTGGTCGCGACCAGTGTCAAAGAGCCGTTTGTGATGGACTCAAGCTCGCGGAAGGTTGCGCTCGAGACCTCAAGTGAGATTGAACGTGCGAGATTCTGCCCGTCAAAGGCGCCGTCGGGGAGCTTCGCGGAGAGCGTGAAGAGAGGTTGGTCGTTGAGCTTCTCTCCCTCCAACTGCAGCGTTTCGTCGGTCAGACGAGCGGAATGGATGAGATAGGTCACTCGCTCGTCTCCCACCTCAAGGTGTAGTTCTCCGTCGTTTCCTACGGGATCGGGGGCGTCCGAATCGAGTGGGGGAGAGTGAGTGTTCCCCCAGTTTCCCATCGCTAGTAAGGTCAAAAGTTGAATCATCTCTAAGACTTAGAAACCGTCTGCTAAAGTCCTGGAGTGAATGTCTAACGGCGCCTCAGGCGGGTGAACTCGCATTTCACAAATTCCTGCTGCGCCTGCTGAAGTTGCCGTAGGCTGTAGGATGTGTCGCGCCAGACGACGGCTTGGCGACGTTCCGCCAGGTAGGCCGAGCGTAAGAAAGCTGCCGCCACGGCGAGACTCGCTAGGGGAAAGGTGAGGGCGGACCAGGCTGGCGATTGCTGGGCGCGCCCCACAACGAATCCGACCAAGACGAGCAGTCCATAGACGGCCAATCCCCACTCTGGTGAACTGATACTAAGGAGTATCGGAGCCCAAAACGGCGCCGAGATGCCGAGCGCAGCCAACAGCGCCAGGAGCGGGCGATAGCCCACGGCGGCGTAAGCGTTCTTCTCTAGCCCTTTGAGAAAGCCGGTCAGTCCGGAGAACCAGCGTAAGGAGAGATCTTCCTGTCCGCTCAGGACGAACTGTCGGCCTTTGCGCGCCTTCACCATCAGTCCGAGGAAGCCGTCGTCGATGACCTGCAGTCGGAGGGGCTCGAGATACCTCACCCGCGCGAGGATGTCGCGAGTGAACAGGCCAAAGGCTCCCACGCCGACACATCGATAGCGGGAACGGTGGAGGGATGAGGGTCGAAAGAGGGTCACGACCAGAGCCTCGAGATAGGCGGTGATGGCCGGTTCCCAGAAGCCACGCGTCCGCAAGTGAGGGAGGACGGCGAGGTGATCGGCGGCCAGGACTTGCTGGGCGGTGACGGCTCGCTTGAGAGCCTGGGGAGAGAACACCACGTCGGCGTCGGTCAGCAGAATCAGAGGATGACGGGCGGCCATCACGCCAAGATGCTGGGCGTGAACCTTACCCAACCAGCCTTCAGGAAGCTCGCGATTCTCTATGAAACGTAGGCGATCGCCGCGAGGATGCATCTCTTGAATCGAGCGTGCAACCTCGGCGGTGTCGTCGCTAGAGCGGTCGTCGATGACGATAACTTCCAATACCGGGTAGTCCAGATCTAGGATGGAACGGAGCGCTGTCCCGATCGTCTGCCCCTCATCACGCGCGGCTACCACCAACGAGAGCGGGGGTAACCGCTCGTCGGGAAGCGGCGGAAAGTGCTCCAGACGGAGGAGACTCTTGGTCTCGTGGAGAGCGTGGAATAGCGCCGCGGATGCCAATCCCAGGAAGAGCGCTATCGAAGGCAACGGTGTCGACATGACCTGCTCTTTGGCAAGCGTGCCAAAAGACCCGTGGGGAAGTTTAGCTATCTCCGATGCGGAGTTTGTCGAAATCCCCTCGAAGTCGGTGGACTTAATCTAGAAATTGCACCTTCACTTTGACCAAGCCTGACCCGGTACGCCCGCCCATCACTACACGATTTACTCCGAGATAGGGCTTTCAGGGGGCTTTCAGAGCTTGGCGGTAAGGTGAGCTTGTGAAGTTTCAACTCGTCCAGAACGCCGCCTTATCGCGACTCGAGCAGTTCAAAAGCCAAGGAACTCTCGGCGCTGACAAGATGAAGCTGATCGAGCCCGCGGCGCAAGGCCAGATGAACCGCCTTCGCGACCAGTTCTCGAGCACCATCGCCTCGGACCAGGGCGAATCCGATCTTAGCGGCGCGGCCGGAGTAGTTCACACCTTTCGCGGCCCAACGCCTCAGGAGAGCGTGGAGCGGTCTCTGGAAACCAAGAGCGTGTTCCAGGGCGACGCTAGCGAAGGAGAGATCTCCTCGCATCAACTCGCGACACTGAAATCGGACCACGAGCCTTATCAAGAGAGTTATGAATTCACCCGGTTCCGCTCCGACGGAATCTCCCACGTGACCATCACTGTACTGGGCGATGCCGTGGGCACGGGCGGAATCATCTCGATGGCCGAATTCCTCAGCGACCAACCCGGTCAAAGCTGGCGCGAACGCCTCGACGAAGACTTCATCGGCGCAGATATCATCGCCATGCATCAGGCTGGAACGTATTCACCTCGGGTGTAGGTGTTAATGGACCCTGAAGCTCTGTTGAAGCGAGCGACCGCGGGAGATGCTGAAGCTCAGTACCTGTTGGCTCTATCTTGTGAGAAGCTCAAGCGTCGGCAGAAGTGGATGCGGGCGGCGTGCGAGGGAGGCCATCTCGAGGCGTATTACGAGCTTCATGGGTGTCACTTGAACGAGGTTGTGCGTGCGGCAGAGGAGGGCTCTGAGGATGCCCAATCTTCACTAGGAATCTACTACGCCACTCTGCGCAAGCCAGACTTGGAGAAAAGTCGCCACTGGTATCTGCAGGCGGCGCTCCAGGGAAACACCCAGGCGATGTACGAGATCGGGCTTACACTGCTGCTCGGAGAAGGCGGTGAGGCTGACCCGGAGCAAGCTATCGAATGGCTAGAGAAGGCGGCCATGACTCGCGACTGGGATAGAGAAGCTCGCGAGGTGCTGGCGGATGCCTATGAGGACGGCTCGAACGGCGTACCAAAAGACCCCGCTCGAAGTGAGTACTGGCGGTCACTCCCACCGGTGGAGTTTGAGTGATTGCGCTATTTGCGTAAGAATTTCGGCTGACGGAGAAGTTTAGGGATAGAGCAACTCACTCGTAATGAGTAGGTCGTCAGTTCAAATCTGATTCCCGGCTCCAGCAAGAAAGCCCGTAACCACGGGCTTTCTTCGTGTCTGGAGGAGGTTCGAAAAGGGCCTCTGAAACGCCATGGTGTGTCAGTGGTGTGTCAACTTATTGAAGCAGATCTCAAGGGTGGCGGGTAGGTCATGGCCTGGACGATGTGGGCGTATCAGCTCAAGGACGAAAGTTGGTCCCGGGTCCCCTGGAAATGGTACGAGCGCTTCACCACCGGAACGACCGCCGTGAACGAACCCGAGGGAACTTTACTGCGGTTCGCCCTGGTCAGCGTCGAACTCGATGACCGCGAGCCCGAAAGGGCCAAGTACCCTAGCTTCGTCGTCCACGAAGTCACCGACCAGGGCCTCATCAACAAGGACCCAGAGGCCCAGGCCCGGCACGCTGCCGCCGAAATGACGTTTGATGGCCTCCTGGCCAGGGCCAAGGACGATGACAGCAACGTGATCGCCGCCTCCTCCAAGTTTGCCCGCCGCCAGTACCAGCACTTGGCCACGTGGGAACCAGCTTACGAGCAAAACGAGGCACTGCTTCGCGTCCTAAGGGCAGAAGGCGTACCCTGCTAGGCTCAGGACCGGCGTTGCCCGTGCAGTTTCAAAGGAAAGCTAATCTGGGACCAAGAGCTAAGGAACGGGGCTGGGCTCAGGTCGGGCTCGCGCAGGAAATGCGTTGGACCCCGTTTCGCCGGAGGCGAAACGGGGCCCTCAAAAGGGGTTGGGCAGACGTTGGGATTGAGACGACGGGCCATCCTCTCATGTGCTACGGTTGTCGGAGCTACCTGCCGAATGCTGCTAGAGGTTGAAGTTCGGATAATCCCAGAAGCAGGGAGCCTCGAGCCAATTGCCGTTTACCCTGAAGGCCAGCGCTTGATGGCGGACGATATCTGTGGTTGTCAGCACGATATCTGGAAATCGCTTTGTGACATCCATCTCGGCAGGGGTCAGCCAGCCGACCCAACGTTCCGGTGAACCCCAATCTCCCACGACGGGAACGAAGTCGGCCGAGAGAATCAGCCCGAACGATGGGAGTTTGCGAAACTCGTCGTCACGTTCAGCGCGCGCGTTGTACCTCTGAGCTTTCTTGAGAAGCTCCGTTTTTGTCTGACTTCGGAATAGCAAGAACTCGCGCTCGTTGTCAGCAACCACCTGGCTGAGCGGCCGAACAGAAACTTCACCCATCAGCTGTGTCTCGATGGCGTTGAACTTGTCAGCTTCGGTCCGCGCATTAATGACTATCTGGGTCCGCCGTTCAAGGTCGATCTCTTCAGCGTTTGGCCTTGAGCCCGGCCTAACAACGTCCACGACATCGAAGCACAAGCCGGGAGGATCATAGCCTGGTAGCCAGAGAGTAATGTCCGGCGGGTCTGGTTCGTGGACCTTTACTCGCGCATCCCCGGCGAGCTGCTGGAACATCGCCAAGGCCACCTGCGCCCCGGCTCCCAGTTCCCGAAGCTGCTGACCCTCCCTGCTATTGCGAAAGCGCTCGGCGTTCCATTCAGGCTCAAGGATTGCCGCGAGCACTGCGGCGGGACTAACGCCGTCAATGGCTGCGCGTGTTAGGACGTCATTCTGCACGAGCTTGTTCCGAATCCAGAAAACTATCTGCAAACTCCATCCAGCTCCGCACGTAAACACCGCCAAAATGAGTGGGCTTTACACCAGGCTCCCGATTCTTTGGATACTCTCCGAGTAGCAGGCCTATGAGGCGTAAGCCGCCGCCCTCCCACTGGCACCATACGCCGCCCCCACTCATTGCAGCATAGGTGTCCGGAGACTCTCTTTCGTCCTCGCCGATAACATAGGCTGTTTCGTCGATCGGAACCCGAAACTGTGGATAACGATTTCGTGCTCCATCCCACTCCATTGCTATGTTCAACATCCCGGAAAGGGAGACTGCATAAGTTTTCTTGAGCTCGCCGCCAGCACCACGGTCGTGAAATTTTCCTGGCCCCCCGAAGCCACAGAGCCACCCATTTCCGATCATTTCAGGGGGTCCGTCCAGGCGCCAGAATGTATGCCTTGGAGTGAAGTCGCTCGGGTCGACCTCTATTAAGGCCAGATCGGTTTCGGTGACCTCAGAATATCTCGGGTGTATATGAACCTCGGTTTCTTCGCGGGGCCGCTCTCCCGGATGATTGCCACCACGCGGTTTGCCGAAGACCCACGTTAGGAACGAGTCCCTACGAACCAACTTGAAAGTGTGTCCGCAAGTCGCGACGAAGTAGCGTCCACGATATTCCACCAGAGCTCCGGACCCGTTCACAGGCGGGCCAAGGGCTTCCAATGTGTCGTCCAGCTTGCCTGCGCGAACCTCAAGAGACACAGCAAACTGAGCTAGACGGCGACTGAAGGCGGCGAAATCTAGGGCCTTCAGTGCTCGCACCACGAGTTCTGGGAACGCCTTAATGGCCTCAATTAAGTCGGCGAGTGCGGTGTGACCCGGCAGAACAACCGCCGACGCTTCTTTTAGGGCTACGAAGGTCGCCGCCAAACCTGGCTCCGGCTCTCCCCCAAGCCCCTGTCCGCCTGCACCGTCGCGGTGCTCTGCAAGTGCTAAGAAAGCGCGCATCAAGCACTCGTGGCTCTCGAGCACGTCGGCCTTCGTGTCAGATTCGATTTCCAGCTCGGTCAGCCAGACCCTCACCGCCAACAGCAAGACAACGCTCCCGGACTCGCTTTGCGCTCTAGGACTGAAGTGTCCGGCAGGGAGCGTCGCGCACTCCAGCTGCATCTCTCGCATCGCCTCAAGGTGGTTGGTAGTAACTTCGATATCGTACCTATCTGCCATGCCCTCTACCTCACTGGAAGGGTTCGCCGGCGCGACGTGCGGTTCCGCCCTGGCCACAACCCTGCACCGCCTCGGAGATCGACCTGGCCGACCTTCGTCGTTGCTGTCTGCAGCCTTTCGCGGGTGGGCAGGTCGCGTATGGCGAACTCTGCGGAAATGATAGAGTATCAGCGCGCCCAATGCAGGGCGCGGCTGGGGCTCCGGCCGGAACCCCCCGTTGGACTAGAATCGCAGCGGGTACCGAGCGCTGCTCCCCGCCTGCGGCGGGAAGAAATTTTGACGGTCTTATATATAAAAAAATGGGGAAGAGGAATGGAATTTGACCTCCGGTCAAATTGGGGTCCTTTGGTCCTCGCTGAGCGACCTATTTGGTGCAAGCTCGGGTGAGACAGCGCGATCGACTACCTTTGCTGGGGGCTGGCCCTATGGATAAAGTCCGCCGGTGGCTGGAGCAATCGAGTTGCCCTGGTGGCCGAGACTTTACCCACAGGGCCAGCCAGAAATCGAGGGCTGCCTGTGACCGGGCCGGGAGCGTTGAGTCGGGCTCAGCTCGGCTGGAGCCGAGGGCGAGGATCCTTTAAGAGAAATAATAGGGTCAGGGAAATCGGCCTGGCGGCCGATGCCAGCCCTTCGGGCTGGCCCAAGCGAGAAAGCCCGCGCAGACTGGGCGGGACCTCCCGCAAACTAGAAGAGGCCCCGCGCAAACTGGGCGGGACCTCGCGCAAACTATAGAGGCCTCGAGCAAACTCGGCGGGGCCTGGTCATTGGTCAGCTCACGTCGCTCAGCTCCGCCACCTCGCGATAGAGCCAGAACAGGCTAGCCAGCTCGTCACGACTGAATGGACGCCCGCTTGGTGTTCTCAACAGGGGGCACCATGGATAGGGTTGCAGGCCCTGTGACGCCTTCGCTTTCAGGATGGCGGCAACAAGACCCCGCGCCTTTTCGTTGAGGCGCACGATTCGCTCGTCGCCGAATCCGACTTGTAGCGAGATGCGCACGATGCCCAGTCGGTAGACGTCTCGAATCCTGAGCCAGCAGAGCTCGGCGAATCCGAGTCCGGTCTGATGCAGGAGGGCGATCGCCAGGTGGGTGATTCGGCCTTGGTAGGTAGTTTTGTCGACAAGTTCTATCATTTTGGCTGCCGTCTCTGCGGTGACTTTATTCATTGGTCCTCCGTGTTAGTGCTTCGAGCTAGGGTTTTGGCAAGTAGAGGATATCGTGTATGCGGCTGGCGACATCGTTTTGTAGGTCGGGGAAAACGTGGGAGTAGATGTCCAGGGTAATCTGGACGCTGGTATGGCCCAAGCGATCAGCTACAAGCCGTGGATTGACGCCAGCCGCAAGCAAGAGCGTGGCATGCGAGTGTCTCAGTGAGTAAAGAGTCATCTTAGGGTCCAGGCCCGCGGCTTGCAGAGCAGGACGAAGATAGCGGCGCAGCAGGTTGGTGCTGTCTAACGGGGTGCCTTTGTCCGAACGAAACACCAGGTCCGGTTCGGACAATTCCAGCTGCGGCTGACTAGAGGCATGGGCTTTCAGTTCCTCCAGCAGTCCGGGGGCGATTGATATCGAGCGGTAACTCCGCCGTGTTTTGGGCGCCTCGAACCGCCACCCGCCGTCTTTCTGACGATATAGAGTGCGGCACACTTGTACGCGAAACTGTTTCCAGTCGATGTCGGACCATTGTAGCGCCAGGTACTCCCCCGGGCGCATCCCTGTGTTCAAGGCGAACGAGAAGAGCGTTCCGTGCTTCGAGATGGCCATCGCTTCCAGGAAGCGCTGGGCGTCGTTCGGGCTCAACACACGAATCCGGTTCTCGCGGGCGCCGCCTTGTTGGCGCGGAAGTTGGACGCTGACCGCCGGGTTGCTCGCCAACAGGCCCCAGCGGACCGCCTGGTCAAAAGCCGATGAGATCACGACGTGCAGCTTGCGAATGCTGGGCACACCTGGTCCTCCCGATTTCATCAAGTCCGAGTAGAGCGACTGTAGGGTGACAGAGGTCACCTCGTTCAGGCGCAGCTCGGCGATACGCTCCACGTAGCGGCTGATCAGCGCCACGTATTCGAGGTGGGTTCGTTCCCTGAGCTTTATGCTTGCCGCTTCGGTTAGCCAGTGGTCAAGATAGCCCCTAACTGTGAGCCGCGTGGGCTCGATCATCTGGCCCATGTCCTGCTCTCGGAGTTTGGAGTTCAAGTAGGCCTGGGCGTCCTTCTTGGTGCCGTTGATCAGCTTGCTAACGTACTTCTTTTTGCCGGTCTTGGGAACTCGTCCGACGAAGAGGCGGACGAGCCATTTGCTGCGACCGCGGGGTATAATTTGTCCTGCCATTATTGTGATTCCTCGCTTTCAAGCTAGGGCCCAGAATTGGGCCCTGCATAGGCCTAGCTGGCCTGGTGGCGCCATCCAGCGGCGCAGGTTTGTCCGCCATCGCGGACCCACTCGACGAAGGCCTTCTGCTCGATACGGATCTGGCGGCCAATGTGCACCGCCGGGACCAGCCCGAGGCGAACGGCTTCATAGACGCGCTCGCGTTTCATCTGCAGAAGATCGGCGATCTCCGGTACGGTAAAGAAGCGGAGGCCCATCGCAATGGGGCTCTCCTGGATGGATGCTGCCGGAGGGGCAACACGAAGCAGCGAATTCTCGCCTGCTTTCTGCACTTGGTGTTTGTCGTCCATAATTGTCCTCGCTTTGAATAAATTCGTCTGACGAAATTAATATAAATGAGCAAGTCATGGGATGTCAATAGTCGGCAGCCGATAAAGTTTGACACACGAATTGGCAACCAATACACTATGGGAGTGTCGAAACTATGCGCGGAGCCAGGGTGCGGTAAGAAGGTGGTAGCGCGAGGCCTATGCTCACGGCACTATCAGCAAGTTAGGCGAGCCGAGGGCCCGGTCAAGTCTGAGGTTGGTCGCCCGCGCGAATATCCGAAAGAACTTTCAGACAAGCACCAGGGCGCGCCTCGGCTGTCGGTTCGACTAGAGCCCGAGCTGCTCGAGTGGGTACGCGACCAGGGTGGCAGCACTTGGCTACGACACTTGGCCCACGAAATCAGAGAATTATCCGATGACCCAGACTTCGAATTCTGGTGGGAGCGTTTGCGTCTATCGGACTAACCCCACCGAGCGCCTACACTAAGTTCAACGGGCCTCGCAAACGACATCCAACTCGCAAGAGGAGGGTCCAAGAGAATTGTGGGTAGACTTCAGTAACAAATTTGGAACGCACAATGGACAGTCCGGCCATTTCATTCGCAGTTACTGTTCGATACCGGAGAAAGCTTAAGCTTCTTGTCTTCGAGAGTGCTGATGACGACGACGCAATGAAAACCTCGTCGGTATCTTCAAGTCGGCTGTCAGGCTACAAGATAGGAGAAGGTTCTAAATTCAAATGTCCAGCAGAAACTGGGGGCTGATAGGGTCGGGAGCGCAGTTCGAAGGTCTTACGCGAACTATCGTTCACTTCGAAGATCCTGATTCGACCCTCTTTGGGCGGCCGGGGAAAGATGGCGGCCAGGATGCGCGATCGGGTGACGGTTCCGTGGTATATCAGGCAAAATTCATCGGTTCTCAGTCTGCGGCAGAGGCCTTTACGGCAGCAGCAGTGGAGGCCGACAAGATTGGCCGTTATCGCACGCTAGGCCACGAGCGCTTCAAGCAATGGGAGAACATCACAACCTGGCGCCTGGTCACCAACGCTCTATTCAATCCAACCGACCATGAGCGCCAATGGCAGGACCAAATTGTGCCGTTGTTCCAGCGCCTCGAGTTAAAGGCACTTTACTGGTCCCAGACGGAGCTGGACGGGTTCATCACCAAGTATCCCGAAATTGAGCGTGCCTATTTCAGCGGAAAGACCCGGCTGTTTCTATCGCTGCCAGAGGCCCGCGTGGATCTGGCGGCCCGGGACCAGTTCCTGGACCGCGACAAGCTCGTCGACTTCGTAGGGCGAAGCGACGAGCTCGCTCGCATCGATGCCTTTGCCTCGTCCCAGGAGAAGTATCTGATTCTTCATGGGCCTGGAGGCGTAGGAAAGTCACGCCTGATGCTGGAGGGGGCGGCAGAGGCGGCTCGCCGGATTCCGCATCAGATCCTCTGGGCAAATACCGCCAGCCTCCAATGCAGTGACGAGTGGTTCTTGGCTATCATTCCGGAACGTTCCACTCTACTGCTCCTCGACGAACCGTCCGACCCTGACTTTCTCCGGGTTCTTCTGGAACAGCTGAGAGGTCGCGCCTCAAGATGGAAACTTCTTATCGCGGTCCGGTCCGCCAAAGACCCCATTCTCTCGCGATTGCGCGCGGAATTCCCCCAAAAGCTACGACAGGAGCTTGAAGTGAAACCCCTCCGCCCTAGTGACTCGGAGGCCCACGCACTTGCGTTGATCGATTCAGGACCGCTCGGGCTGCGAGACGCAGAGTATCGGCAAGAGGCTGCCCGGCTCATCGCCACCAGCTATCAAGGGTACCCGATCTGGCAGGCCCTGGCTGTTCACCTTTTAGAGCGTGATGGGCGCCTTAGCAACCTTCCTGCCGAATCAGGTGAGCTAGCTCAGCAGTATGTCGGTGAGCTTGTGCAAACGCGAGGCGAGTGGCCAGAGAAAGCTGTGCTTGCCGCTCTTCGTTGGCTCTCGGTCCTGGGTACCGTCGATCGCGGAGATTCCCGTCTGCTGGCCTTGCTGTCCGAGAAATGTGGCCTGGTAGATGCCCATCACGCGTCGGAGCTACTGGATAGATTGGTGGAGCGGCGTGCACTACACCAACGCGGCGCTTATAACCGCTTGGTCGAAGTCAAACCCGACGTTATTCGCGATCATCTGCTCTTGAAGTGGTTGGTCCGAAGGGTTGAACACGGCCAAACGCCAGTCATCGCGTCGGCAGAAGGAAAGCGGCTTGTCGCCGATTTGGCAAACAAACTTATCTCGGGCCAAATGGACTTCGCCGCTCACAGGCTCGTCGGTGCGCTCGGGAAAGCGGAAGTTCTTCAGTGGAGAACCGGATTTCAAGTAGACCTCTTGAGCGACATTTTTGTGGTCGTTCGAAAAAGCCCCGAAATTGCGGACGAACACACTCTCCAGGTTCTGACCAGGGTGGCCGCACTTCGGCCGATGGAAGCGATCGCGATCTGTCGCCGAGCCAGAGGCCGGGAAAGTCAAGCGAACAGGAGTTTCTTGAAGCAGCTGGCCGAGATGTTAGGAGCCGCGGCCACCGGCATCACGGCAGACTTCGATCAGCTAGCCCTGTTCGCCGAGCTGCATGAGGTCGCAAAACAGGAATGGGCTTTATTTCTCTCCCCCGGAGACCGCACGCGAAGCCACGCTGCGGAAGCCTTCCGTCTTGTCCTCACCGGTGAGCGTGGATATTGGGCCAATTACCTGACCTCTGTCGAGAACTTTGTTTTCAACCTCCTGGAGGCGAGAACAGAGGCTGGTCCTACTGAGTTTGATGGACTCCTCGAGATCTTCCTACAGGCGGTGTTGTCCAGCGAACGGGAGCACCATCAATGGGATAACCGAAGATTCACGCTAACAACAGTCTATGTCCTTCCAAATCACCCCTTCTGGCCACACCGTGTTGCCATCCTGGCGAAGTTGAGACGGCTTCTCGAATCCAGGGCGATTGACAACCCACTGAGACTTAGGCTCTGGAAGGCCCTGACAACCGCCCACGCCAGTCTTCTTCGAAATGTCGGAGAGGACGACACGGAGTCTACTCGAGACTATTTGTTGTCAGAGCTAGCGTGGGCGAATGAGAAAATCCCGTGGGACGACCTTGGCTTCGAGGAACTCGCCGTAGCCAGACCGCTTTGGGATTGGCATTTGGAGTTCGATAAATGCGGGGAGGTTCGTCGGTTGGCGGAGCGACTAGAAGCGCACTATTTAAGGCAGCCGCTCGTCGAGGAATTCCGTGGCGCGTTTGGTAGGTTGGCTCGCAGTACCGATCGAGTGGAAGCCTGGAAAGCCATAGCTCTCAGGACGGGCGAGTTAACTGATACAAGCGAGCTTGATAGCTTCTTCACCCGTGCTACGGAGTACCTTAGAGCAAAGGGGCTAGGTGCAGAGAGACTAGCGTTGGTCGCTCGGCTAATAGGGCAGAAGGCGGTGGTCAACAACACTATAGCAAGCTACGTTGAAGATGGACTTGTTCGGGCCCACGGCGAGTATAACCATTTCATCGATCTAGCTGGCGGCTGGATGGCAGCAGCCCGCCAGAACTCGCCTGATGAGGGACTTACTCTCGCAACGAAGTTGGTGGAAATCAGCGCAACTCCCGAGCTCCGAGCGGCCCTCGTTCTAGAGGCCTATGGATATTGCGCCTCGATGACGCCCAGCGTTGGCGGGGCGGAAGTGGAATGGTTACGGCTACAGGCTCGACATTTTCGTGAGGCCGACAAGACACCGGATTTCGCAAGAATCCTCGCGCAGACATTCGAGACAAAGCCGATTGATGCACGGAGAGTCTTTGACGCGAGCGTTGAGGGGCTATCCCAGGTCGAGCGCCTCGCTGCCATCGGGGGATTGCTGGAAGGCTTGGATGATCTTACTGATCGACCTATTGACCCTCTCGTTTTGCAAATGATCAAGGAGTGGTTGCTCGAGCTGATCTTACCGTTGGCTGACATCGGCGACCTTCCCGGCATGGCATTCCATCATCTCAAGGAGACAATGGATTGCTGCGGAGGATTGACGATAAGCGAGTTTACAAAGTTGTTGCGCCAGCGAGCAGAGCGACCCGATGGCGAGACTGAGTTGAGGTTCCGAGGCAACGGCATAGGAGACAGATTTTCCCAGCTCGTGACGCCGCTGAGAGATGGAGACCGTGGCAATGCTGATGCAGTCACCGCCTGCGGTGAGCTGCTTGAGCTGCTCATAGAAATGCGGCTTTTTTCAATGGAGGTCCGGCCGATCATTCTGGACATAGATCCACTCGGAGTAATCGTCCCAGAAGTCGTCGGTCGGAAGGTTGCCAGTCAAACTGGAATCGACGCCATGGCAGATCTGGCTCAATTTGTGGGATGTTACCGGGTAGGCTCGGACGCTTGGAAAGAGGGCGCCATTCCAACTTTGACACGTTCAGCGAGCCTGGACGAACGCGGTCGAGTTATCGTCTATCAGTCCATTTCGGAAAATAGTTTCTCTTTAGTCGGACACCTGGGTGAAGTCCCGCCCGTTTACACGAGTATGGTCGACTCGACCGAGACCGAACTTCGAAAAGAAACCGAACCCACTATTCGAGCCTTCTGGCGCTGGCGCTTGGACAATGCAAAAGACCGCGTAGCGAAGGCTGCTGAGGAAGCTAGAGAGGAACGGGGCGAGTGACTGATACTGGAGATTTCGGGAATGAGTCGCGATTTCGTGGTGTTCCCAGAACGGTCGCCGCACAGCGTCCTGAGCTCAAACACTTGACGAAGGCTGATCTTGAGAATCTTTGCTGCGAGCTACTCGAGGAGGACCCAGCGTACAAGCGTGTGGTCATCAATGAGTCAGACGGTGTTGCCGACCACGGTGTGGACGTAAAGGGTTACCGAGTAGATGGCGGCGTGACCGCCGTGCAATGCAAAGCTGTCAAAGATTTCGGGCCGGCCAAAATCCGAGCGGCTACAAACGCTTTCCTGGCGGACTGGGAAAGTAAGTGGAAGAGCGAAGGCGTCGATAAGTTCATCCTCGCGGTGACGATCGACCCTAAATCTAGCGCAGCTCATCTAGCAATCGTCGAGGAAGAAGAACGACTCAAGAAACTCGACATCGCCTACGAAACTTGGTTTGAGCGAAGACTGTTCTCCTTGCTTAAACCACACCGTATCATTGCGGGACGTTATCTTCTTCCGGAAGCCATCGACTGGGTATGCGGTCCGGGAGGCATATCCGCTGCTGGACTCCGCAATCTCGCGTGCTTCGAGTCTGCCACGATGGCACGACTAGTCGATGCTGAGGACGAGCGTCTGAAAGCCTTGAAGCGTCGTTGGAATCAAGGCGAGTCCAAGGAGGTTTCTATTGAGCTTGATAGACTGATCTCAGACGGGCTCGATACACTTTCCGACGACCTCATTATCAACTACCTAAGTTTTGCCGTGCTGGTCAAAAGCCTCGAGGACTCTGTGCAGGCCACGACCGCTTTGTCTAAACTGCAGCGACGATACCCTCAAAAACGTTTCGCGATTCAGGAAGCGTTTATCGAGCTCAATCAAGGCCACTCCGCCCAAGCGCTGGCTTTGCTGACTGACGATGACTCGCCAGGTAGCCGATCTTTAAGGGCGGTCTCGCTCCTGAACCTTGGGTCTCCTCAGGAGGCGCTGGACGTCCTGAGCCTTGTAGAAACCCCTGGACTCGAGGAGCGCCGCATCAAGGCGCTAAGCTACCTCGTTACCCGGCGGGTTGAAGATGCTGAACGCGAGATTGAGGGGGCTCGAAGCGAGGCTCTCGACAGCCCTTCTCTCAAGTTGGATCACGCGAAGGTACTGTTCTATAAGTCGGTCTCGCCGCTCGCGTGGCCCAAGGCCTTAAGCGATCTTTTGAACCCCATTGAACCTCGGCTTGCCGAAACTTGTCGGGATTCAAGCTCAGACATCGCCAAACTTCGCGAGTTCTGTCAGGAGGCGATCGACCGCGGGCAGAGCCCCCGTCTTCGTAAGGAGGCCCGCGACTGGCTCTTTGCTAGTTATTGCCTTTTTGGTGATGAGTCTCAGCAGGCACAAGGGTTTGTGGAACAGGAGCTTCATTCCGATGCTCCCAGCATCACGATCCTCCAGTGGGCGATGACTTACCTTTCGGCATTGGATTTCTCGCAGCTAAGAGACAAACTTCAGCAGCTCCTTTCCGCAGATCCCAATAACATCAACTACTCCCTGGTACTCGCAAACATTTGTCTACACTCGGGAGAAGCTGACGAAGCTCTGGAAGTCCTCGAAGCGATGCGCGTAAGGGCGGAGACATCCGAGCTCGAGAGCTTCCTTGATACCTGGATCGTTCGCGCCCTATTGGCCTCAGGCCGAAGACAAGAAGCCGCGAATCTTGCCCAAAGTGGTCGTGTTCCGAGCCTTCAGAACTACGAGGAGGTCTGGCTCATGCCAGACCCCTCCCTCCCCGAGGCCGCAAAGTGCTTCGCCGAAACCTACCAAAGAACTGGTGATCCAGATCTTCTTTTGGATGCACTTCGCACGCATTCTCAGATCCAAGATTGGGGCTGGATAAACGAGCACGCGGACCTGGTACTCGACACTCTGCAAACCATGGAGGCCTTGCGAGACGTTACCGCAGCTGCATTCAACTCGGGGCTCTACGAGAGGTGCCTTGAGCTACTGAACCGGTTCGAGCCGTTGCCGCTAGAGTTCGTGCCGAGAAAGGTATACACGCTTCTAGCACTTCGGCGGATCGACGATGCTCGCGAATTTTTCCCAGACCTGAGCTCTAGCGAGGCGGACATCGAAGACCTGCGATGCGAGTTGGTCTTGCGATTTTCCGAGCGCGAGGAAGGCGATGTCGCAGATTTGGCTCGAAGGTTCATGGCTAACCCTGAATCCATCGCCGAGGACTTCTTTCGCCTCAGTGACCTTATTCTGCCGGTGGACCGTGAGCTTGCCGAAATTAGCTTCCTAAGGGCCATCGAGCTCGGAGGCTCGGACTCCGATTTGGCGACTGCCTTCCATTTGGCAAACAAGATTGGCCTTGAGGACAAAGCCACACTTGTAGGCCTACAAGAGCGGGTCATGAGAGCCGCTCAGGCAGAGACTCTTCCGTTCTACAGACTTGTTTCGGTCGAAGACCTATTGGGCCTCATCGAGAAAGGACAGGAAGACCTCGCGGAGCTCAATGACGTACTTGCTCAAGGACGATGTAGCAATCACGAGTATTTCGCGAGGACAGGCGGCTCGCTCTCGCACCACTTCCTGGTGCGTCCTTTGACAGCGGCCGCGGACGCTTCACCGCTTGAATCCCGGCCTCTCTATACTCGAAACGGGAGGCGAACCATGGCGGAGGCCCTGCCGTCAACGCCTCGCCTAAATGTCGACCTGACGACTCTGCTCACTCTCGAGTCGCTGGGGCTCCTCCGTACTCTGTCGGCTCATTTCGAGGAGGTGAGAGTTACCAAGAGTCTGATGAGGGCACTCAACCACGATGTTCGCGAGTTACCAGTGACCAATAAAGTAGACCAAAGGGTGCGTCAGAAGGTCAACAAAGTCCGCCAGTGGCTTCGCACGCAGCTTCAGGCCCCCAATTCGCGCTGGAAGATCGCGAAGCCCAGCAGTCGGCGTGAAGTGGCTCAGGGCTTCTACCTGGAGGCACTAGTCGACCTTCTATCCCTGGACCTCGAATCGAACGATGTCCTCTGCATCGACGACCGTTTCATAACCAGATACTTCGCCAGTGAGCCTAACACACCAATCGTCACAACCTACGACCTGCTGGTCCACCTATCCAGCACAGAGCGGCTCTCCAAGGATCAATTCTACCGCAGCTTACTCCAGCTGAGGGCTAGTAACCATCGCTTTCTCCCGCTTACTAGCTCAGAACTAACGTACTGGTTGTCCGCGCAAAATTGGAAGCTATCCGACAGCTCGCCGGAGCTAGAAACTCTGAAGCGATCATTGTCGGCAATCCTTGTTAATGGCCAGGCCATGCAGTCACCTGATGAGGGCGGGAATCGTGAGTGGGCGGTCCTTTCGCAGTACCATAGGGCCGTCGAGGAGGCTCTTGTGCGCTGCTTTTCGCCTGAGCAAGACTGGGGCATCAATCAAGAACGAGCCTATTGGTTGTTAGGCAACCTCTATGTGGATATCACCGGCCTCAGAGAATGTGTCGGCCTAGCAGTGCATACCGATCCAATCGAGCGCGTTGGGACCGCGTACGGAACCCTGCTCGCCACAGTCTTCGGCCTTTGGGGTCATCAACAAGCTCGCAGCGCGGAGGGACGCGGGCGCGCGTTGCATTGGCTGCATGAGACGCTTCTTCATCGCGTGGATGTGAATTCCGGACTGGCGCGTGCCACCGCCCACACCTTCACTAAACTTTGCAAAGAGCGCTCTGATTTCGGGAACGAGCCTCAAAAATGGGAGGCGTACAAAGCAACCGTACGCAATTATGTTACTGAGCTTCCTGAGGCTTTGAAGCCCCATTTCTTTGCTTCCAGTAACTTTGTGCGAACTTTCGACTTGGCCGGTCTGGAAGTCTCCATCGGGATCGATACCCCTGAGGCGCAGTACGCGAAGCTTCTCGCCGCTCTTCAGAACGACGCCTCTCACTCAATGGAACTCCTATTGCTACCGAGGGCCGTTGGTATGCTGGAGAGATACCACCTGCAATATCAGGAAGACGGGCTATCGTTCGGATCCGCTTTTATTAATGCTGCGGCGAAGTTGTCCGAGCAAAGCCTGTTCCAAGCTTTGAGTCGCCTCAGCGTATTCCCCATCCCAATTCCCGAATCTATTATCACCCAAATTGCGGGTCTCGAGGCCGATGAACTCGTCATCATCTTGAACCAGCATGCGGATGATGCGCCTACCCCATTGGGCAGGCTGCACCGTGCGCATCTGTACCTCTTAAGGCCCGAAGGTTGCTTTATCGAAAAAGGCATGGCTGAGATTAGGCATCTGAGCAGCGAGCAGGGGTTGCAAGAGAGCGCGGCATTCCTGACCGTCCTGGCCTGGTCTCTTGAGCGATGGACGATGATCCCCGAGACCGAGCTGCCAATCGACTTTCAACTAGCTTTCTCCTGGGCTCACGCCGAAGAGCTCTTCCGAAGATTCCGACTTGCGCATATTGACACAGTGCACCTGGGCACAAGGTTTCAGTCTTTCCGACGCCCCTTCGCCAGTTTGGCGCTGTCTCTTGGCCCGAAGAGCGAGGTCAAGAAGGATGTGGCCTATCTGCAGCCTCACAATGCGGATCGATGGTTTCTGTCTGGTCTCATGTACGCCGCATCGAGGTGCCTCTCAGCCCCTTCTGAGATACTGAACGCTATTCGCGACGCAATACTCCTCGAGGACCAAGAATGCTTTCACCCCGCCTTCCTCGAGACGGTTTGGACGTCAGACAGGTTGGTCTCCTGGCTAGGGCACGAATTTATTGATCCCTTGCTCCCCAAGTTCTTGCCGGCCGACACGGCAGTCAAAGGTACGCGGTCAGGCCTCGATTCAGGGATTCTGTACGATCTCGCGGTATTCGTGCAGGACCCACCTTCTCGGGAGATCATACTAAGCGTTCTAGCTCATCTGGTGGCGGCAGGTCACCCTCCTGATTGGGTACGTCAAGCGATCGAAGAGCCGATGCTGAGATCGGGTCTCGCGTCTTTCGTCGGTACGGACGATGAGGATCTGGGCCTTATCCGTGCAACACGTCTGACTGGTGCCTTTTCTGAGGACGGCCAAGCCGAAGCCTTCGAACAGTTTCTGGACGTTGTCTCAGGCCTAGAGGTTCAAGCCCGATCCGCAAGTCTAGCCATTGGGTGCGTCATGTCGATCACCAAGCTCCCATTGGACCCGCCAGCCCGACTGCGGCTCTTGTGCCGTAGGTGGATGAAGCTCCTCTCCCTCAAGCCTGCTCTGGCCCCCTACGTGAATGTTTATCTCACTGGTCTGCTCCTTGAGTTGGGCCCCGAGAATGCCTATCCGTTCTGGCCTTCGATTCTCAAGGCTCGCGCTATGGGCGGGAGCGCTCTCAAGGGAGATCCCCCGACCTCTGAAGAAGTCGCTAGTGGAGGCCAATGGACCTGAGTTTCCCGAAGGTCAAATGCCATTCAGTCTCGCTCCTGCACGCCTGTTGGTCGCTGGGCTAACGCAGATTATCCAAATGATGGGCTCACTCAAAACACCCCGAATCGAAGCGCAGTTGCTGAGAGCGCCACCTGAAACACGGAGGTCCAGCGAATCGCGCAAGGCTAGGCCTGTTGCGCACGAGAAGGCCGGTAGAAGGGGCGGATAGCTAGTCAATCAATGCCCCGGACCGGACGGAGTGCGGGCCACTGAATGTTTAGTGGCCTTTCCTAAATAGAGACAGAGATGCTAGAAGACTTGCTGAAAAGAATGCCTGCGGGTACCTGGTTGGCTTCCCCGGAGCTTAGCGCCGCCAGCGCGGACGGCCAGAAACTGCCCAAAAAAGAGGCCGAGAAGCTTTACGAGTACTGCAAAACGGCCCTCGACGCGGGTGAGGAGGAGGGGCTTACTAACTTTCTCTTCCTGGGCTTCGCGGTCGGCGGAGGGGTCTTCCTAAAGTCCGTGCGGTCCAAGGGCCTCCTCCGTCTTTCCCGGTCGGATTACAGCGCCTCCTCCGCTTCGCGCGCTGTATCGAAAATAGTGGCAGCTTCAGATTTTCTTGAGCCTGATGTGTCGAGCTACCTGCGCAGCGTTTCTTTCCTTCATTCCGTAGCAGTGAGCGCGAAGGGTTTCTACACTCAAATCGCCGACTTTCTCAGGGACCAAGGCACAACCGGCCTCAAGACCCTGTTAGCCACGCTAGAGTTTGCCGCGATGTATCGTGACCCTGTAAAGGAGGCGGACGCTCAGAAGCAAGGCGCCTCAACGAATGTGGGGTTTTTCGATTCGACGGATTTGGCTGACGCCTTCTCGGCCATATTGGCAATCCGGGAAGGGCTTGAAGGCGTGCCGGACACCTTCTGGCCTGTCAGTCAAGATGCCGCAACAAATGATAAATATCTTCGGCTTCTGACCCTCGCGGCGCATTTGGTTGCTTTCCGAAGTTGGGAGATAATGCTCGATCGTTACGACTACCGAATCACCTTTGATCCCGGCGGAAATGTGTTCACGCTGCAGCCGCCAAGCTTAGAATTCTTAAGGGCTCGCGAATTGGGCTTCATCCAGACGAATATGCAACGGCAGGCGAACGCACAAAATTGGAGTGACAAGGGAGGTCTCTCGGCCTCAACCCTGGGAGAGTGGCTCGCTGCTAGTTTGCAGAAAACGGGTGACATCACGTTCCGGGAGAGCCCTATTCCCAGGTACACCTTCAATCTTCCGATGCCAATTCTTACCGGGGACGCGGGTCCGCCAGGCACCACCGGCTACCTCTTTATGGAAGAGTTCGTGAATTTGATGCAAGCCGAACAAGACTTGCTCGCTTCCCCGGAGAAAATCTTGGACTTCTCTGTCAATAAGACAAGTTCTCTGTTTCTGAAAGACGTCGTCAAGGTGTCCCGGGTATTTAGGCTCCTTCGGGCTATCATGAGCGCCACGTTAAAGCCATTAGTGAGTGAGCACAAGCAGGTGGTGATGAATTCGATAATTCCGGCCTGGACAAGAAAAGACTTTAAGAAGTTTCTTTTAGCTATTCTTGACGAATCCAAAGTGGAACCGGCGATCCATTTTTTTGCAGCTGGTCTGAGCAAGCACAAGGATATTCACTATCGGCCCCTGTTGGACTTCTTCGGCGGGGCCGAGTTGGCGCTCCCAGTGCATGTCTTTGGCAACAGCGACTACCTGAGGAACGCTTTCAAGATGAGCGCCGATCGACTCTACGCAGATGGAACGGAGGATCCCTTGCCCTCCGGGCTCGCGAAGAACTTTGAGCAACAGGGTTTGCATTCTTGGCACGGGATAAAGTATTCCTGGCCCGGCAAGAAACCGGTCAGAGACATTGATGTCCTTCTGCTAATCGGTGACCATCTCTTCGCCTTTGAGTGCAAAAATTCGTTGCTGCCCACTGACGATCACGAGGCAATGACCAGCCTCGACACCATCGAGAAGGCGGCTGAACAACTTGACGCCCTGAAAGCGGCAGACTGCGATGGCTTCCGTGATTACCTCGGCCAAAAAGTTGACCACGAATTGCCCCGGGGCACTCCATTAACGACTGGAATAGTCGTCTCAAATCGGATGTTTACCGGTCTCAGGGTGAGCGACCACCCAGTGCGGGGTGCATACGAATTGCTCGCTTATGTCACGGCGGGCACCGTTGCGCTCGCTGGAGAGACTTACCGGGCCTGGAGCGGCGAGCGCTGCACGGCCGCTGATCTCAGGGGGTTCTTGACTGACGACACCCTGCACCAGCATTATTGGAACGCCTTAGAACTGTCGCACTCAGAGTATTTCTTCCCTCATTGTTCCGTGCGAGTTCCGAGGATGGGTATAGAGTTGATAACTCTTGCTGGCGAATTAGGTCTGCAGGCCGCGCGTGAAACCTTGATAGACGTGGCTTTAGAGAAGCAGAAGCTCGCTGACCAAGACCCCGTTCCCGAACCGCTTCCCGGCGAGGTTGAGGAAGGCGTGGAACCGGGGCGAGGGGAGGCAGAAAGGTAACCACAGAGTTACTCGTATCCCTGACGCAACAGCCCTTCCATCTCCTGCCGGTTCCGAGGCGAGCTTGGTGACACGGGGCGACCGCAGGCAAGCGAACGGCTCCTCACCTCAATAGGGCCGGGTTCCATTGCTCGCTCGCCTGACCAGCGCGGAAGCAACTTCTCCTCCCACCATTCAACAGGGCCGCAGCTGACTGAGCCAGACTGCTGTCTTGTAGCAAGGAGTTTGCCGCCGTAGCTCACACCTGAAGTAAACCCCGCAACCAGGAACAGGTCACCCCGCTGCACATCACAGCATTCCCAGCTCCCCGTTCTAGATCCGCACTCGGCTACCAGGACAGGTAATGAAGAGTTTCTGGAAAACCAACAGCAAACAACCGATGTGGCGGCGCAAACCTCAGGCGTGCCGCTAGATGGAGACCTCATGGCAAAGAACCCACCAGATCAGGAACATATTGACGATGAAGTTGAACGTCAGCGTTCTTCTGCGTGTGATGCAATGCGGGAGTGGTTTCTCCGGAATTTCGAAGACCCAGCAGAATCGACTCCTTACAGCACGGCCGAGGGCGGTTATATTTATGTAAATGGGGGACCCTATGACGCTTGGGAGGTGTTGTCCGAGCAATTCGCAGGAGATTTCCCAGATGACTGGATCGAGGAGTTGGCTGAGACCATAAGCGCTGACGGCCCCGACTGGGCGCCCACCTCGGAATACATGAGCAAGGTTGACTATCTGACCAACGACCTCGACACAGACGAATCTGAAATACCACCTGTCAAAAAAACCGTATTCTCACAGGCGGTACTGAGTTCGTCAGACTGGACTACAGACACAATCATTACGCAGATCGACAAAGGGAATATAATACTGGATCCTAAGTTTCAGAGGCGGGACGCCTGGACAGCAAGCCGAAAAAGTCAATTCATTGAGTCAGTTATCCTCGGTTTGCCTGTCCCTCAACTTGTCCTCGCCGAGAGAAAAGAAAAGAAGGGTTCTTATATTGTTATCGACGGTAAGCAGCGACTGCTGAGCCTCAAGCAATTCACGCAGTCGGATGACCCCCAAGGTGGTTACTTTCCCCTGAAGTTAACCTCGTTGAATACCTTAAAGGAAATCGCTGGTAAGTCTTATCAAGATCTCTCAAATGACCCCGCTTTCGACGAGGTCGTTACGGCGTTCGACAATCACACTATCCGTACCGTAATCATCAAGAATTGGCAGGAGGAAAATCTTCTCTACCTTATCTTCCTGCGTCTTAACACTGGAAGCCTTCCGTTGGCACCTCAGGAGCTCCGGCAAGCGCTCCTGCCCGGGCCGTTCACCGACTTCGTGGACAAGGCCGCTAGCGAGAGCCGAACTCTAAAGGACCTGCTCAAGATATCAAAGCCAGATTTTAGAATGCGCGATGTCGAGCTTCTTATCCGGTATGTTGGCCTGAAGTTCTTTATTGATTCCTATGACGGAAACCTAAAGCGCTTCCTGGACGTCACGTGTGAGCGGCTCAACCAAAAGTGGTCGACCCAAGAACAACGTATTCTCCAGGAAATGCAAGAGTTTGAGGAAGCGTACGAATTTTTAAAGCGCATATTCGGAAGAGGGAAAGTTTGTACGAAACCGGACCACCGGCGATTCAACCGAGCCTTATTCGATGTCCTTTTCTACTATTTCTCAGATCCCGCTATTCGCAGCTTGGCCGTATCAAATGATCAAAAGATACGCAGGGCCTTTGATGACTTGTTTGCGCAGAGTCCAGAATTCGTTCAAGCGGTGGAAAGAACCACGAAAAGTGTAGGAGCACTTCAGACGCGCCTCGGCATTTGGGGAGAGACGCTGGCTCGAGCAATAGGCTCCCAGATCGACGTTCCGCAGGTAGGGCGTTAGTCTCGGGGGACGCTGGAGATGGCAAGCCAAAGGTATAAACGTCTCGAAAAGAGACTCGCAGCATTACGCAAGAGTTTCTTACCGGATCCATTTAGCCCCACTGGGACTTACGAGCCGAACCAGTCTGACCATACCCGTGGCTACATTTTACTAAGCCACGCGGAGATCGAGACTTACCTCGAAGACTTTTGCGGGGACATTGTGGTGGACAAGCTTTCAAAGTACACTCAGCACGGCAGGGCTGGTCTAGTCCTCGTCTCCTTGCTCAGTCATTTCTACCATGCGCACAGCGCTCCGGATAGACAAGGACCTACGATAGCGGGGGGAGAGCCATCAATCGGAATTGTTAACAAGGCGGGCCTGTGGTTCCAGGGGCGTCTACGAGATAATCACGGCATAAAAAAAGATAATATTAGCAAGCTGGTCGGTCCCGTTGGGATATTGTTGGGATCGTTGGACGACACTTGGCTTGCGGACATGGAGACTTTTGGAGCCCGCCGGGGAGCGATCGCGCACACCAGCAGTCTTGGTATCCAGCAACCTCTCGACCCGCAAACGCAATACGACTTCGTAAACACGAATCTACTACAAGGGATTCTAGTTCTTGATGGGCTTTTCAGTCAATTGAAAAGAAAGGGATGATCGCTCGCTAATGACTGGACTTGTGTTACACCTTATACCGGCTGGATTAACTTCTTCGTTCAGTACTCCAATCAAGTTGTGCTTCTCAGGAGCCGAACTCGAGCGTTTGCTCCTGCGCCTCCACATCAACGTAGGTTGCGGTCATAGGTTTCAGGATGCGCGAGAGCTCACATGCACCGGCACTTTAGGTGTGTCAGTAGTGTGTCAACTCCGCCAACTTCATCCGATTCGGGAGAACTGGCCAAATGTTAAGATCGCGCTGAGGCGCTATAGTATCAACGTTTGTAGCTCTCTCATGACCTCACCCGAACTCCCCGGAACTACCCCAATACTCACTCGTAATGAGTAGGTCGACTGCGTAACGCCTTCTATGAGAAGGCCATCTTTGTCAAGGGGGTCACCTTGGTGACCTGGTGTCTACCTGCTCGTTGGTTTGGAAAACTCTCTTGGGGTCACGCTTCTATTCGCACTCTTATCGGGCTCTGCCCGCGTGCACGT
>JBBCJA010000048.1:0-8866 GCA_037189585.1 Selenomonadaceae bacterium
CGAGCTAGGCCACATTCGCCTTCACGAATCCGAGCTTCGAAAGGACGTCTGTCCCGATGACGACTCCTGGCACTCCAGAAGTCGTTATCGGGAGCGAGAGGCCAACACCTACGCCTCCCATTTCCTGGTCTGCCGAACCGAGCTCGAGCAAAGCCCTCTCGTCCAAGAGTTGCTGGAATCGCGAAGCGCGCGCCAGGAGTTGAGCTCGAGCAGAATCTGGACCATCATCTATCGCCTGGCCGAAGCCTTCGCCGTCTCTCCCACCATGATGATGCGCTGCCTCCTCGAGCTCGACTGGATCGAAAAAGACCCAAACCCCAACCCCAACAAGACTCGTCCCACCGAACTTCAACTGAAATGGAGAACCTACTATGACTAACCCAACCAAAGAGCCGAGCTTAAGTGTCAAAACTTGGCCAAGAGCCTCGGTACCACGCCGTCAGCAGTGAAGCTCGCTCTAACGGAGCTTGATTGGATCGCCGAGAACGACCCCACAACCTTATCCATCAAGCCGATCTCGGCTCATTGAAGTATCCAGTTCCTCATCGAGGGGTTTGTCCGTAAGCCGTCGCTCAACTTTACTCCGGCGGGTGGATCACTTTCCGCACCAGAGACCCCAAACCGGCGAGCTCCTTAAAAGCTGCCTACCGATTTCGGATCATTGAAAAAGTGACTTCAAAAGTGACTTCGCTGGCATGGTTTTGAGTGTCACTCTCGAATGTCACTCAAACGGTCGTTTGAAATCGAGGGTGCTGACTCTTGCTAACGAAGGTTGCGGACTGGGCTGACGAAGGCATGACTGTCTTTCGGAGCGAATTGGCCCTTTTAGCCCCGGATGAGCGAGAAAAAACTGAAGATAGAGACGGCGCTTTTGGTGGAGGGAGATTGTCCCCATTGCGCCGAGCGCCTTCAGGCAGTATTGCGGAGCCATAAGGGGATCGAGAAGGCTCACATCCAGGGCGATCCGGCGGTCCTGTGCCTGCATTTTGACCCGAACCTGGTGACCCTGGCCGCGGTGGAGCGGATGGCCAGGGATGTGGGAAGCGAGCTCAGTCATCGCTATCGTCATGCCCGTTTTCTTCTGACCACCCTGGCTAGCGCCGACGCGGCGGAGCCGTTGGCCCGCGCGCTCGAGGCGCTCGACGGAGTGCTCCACGCCAACGTGAATCTCGCCGCGGCTTCCGTCTCGGTCGCTTTCGACAGCGAAAAAACGAGCGAGGAGGCTCTGAAGTCGGTCGTCGTCGGAATGGGCTTTGACCTGGTGGCCGAAACAGCCCGCGCGCGTGAAGTCCATGAACCTTGCCAGGGCCACTCACACGGCCACGGCCATTCTCACGATCACAGCCACGGTCATAGTCATTCCCACAGCCATAGTCGCGCTCACGGAGATGGGCACGTCGGCTGCGCGCACGGAAAAGTGCCTTCTTTTGTACCAGCCTGGCTCAAAGAGCGTTGGACCGTCGCCCTCGTCGTGGCGGCCGGCTTCTTTTTCTTGCTGGGCTGGCTGGGAGAGAGATACGGCGGCTTCACGCCGGAGCTCGCGCGTGTCTTTTATATCCTGGCCTACATAGCCGGAGGCTACGACATCTCCACCCACGCCCTTCCGGGTCTGCTGAAGGGCCGCTTCGACACCGACGTGCTGATGCTGGCCGCGGCGGCCGGAGCGGCGGTGATTGGGCAGTGGTCGGAAGGGGCCTTTCTCCTCTTTCTCTTCGCTCTCGGTCACGCTGGTGAGCACTACGCCCTGGATCGGGCTCGCAAGGCCGTCGACGAACTGGGACAGTTGATGCCGAAGAGCGCTCGGGTGCGTCGCGGTGAGGAGATCGTCGAAGTTCCGGTCGAACAGGTGGCTGTTGGAGAGTTGGTCGTGGTCAGGCCGGGTGACCGAATCCCGGTGGATGGAACCGTGAGCAAAGGGCGGTCGGCCGTCGACCAGAGCCCCATCACGGGGGAGAGCCAGCCGGTCGCCAAAGAGCCCGGAGCGGAGGTGTTCGCCGGAACTATCAATAGCGAGAACGCGCTCGAGGTCGAGGTGACAAAGTTGGCCCAGGACAACACCCTGCACCGGGTCATGCAGATGGTGGCCGAGGCTCAGGGGCAAAAGAGCCCGACCCAGCAGTTCACTCAGAAATTTACCCGTTGGTTCGTGCCGACCGTCCTTGTGGCCACTCTCGCCATGGTCGTGGTGCCTCCGATGTTGGGGTATCTCGCTCCTAAAGAGGCCTTCTATCGCGCGATGCTTCTCCTGGTGGCTTCTTCCCCTTGTGCTCTGGCCTTGGGAACTCCGGCCACGGTGCTTGCCGGAATTGGACAGGCAGCCCGCCACGGGGTTCTGATCAAAGGTGGAGTCCACTTGGAGAACCTGGGCGAGGTGAAGGTACTGGCTTTAGACAAGACCGGAACATTGACAGAAGGGCGCTTTCAGGTGACCGACACCGAGCCCGCGCCAGACGTTTCCGTCGAGGAACTGTTGGCTCTGGCCGGTGCCCTCGAGCAGCAATCGAGCCACCCCCTGGCCCGAGCGGTGGTCGAGCACGCCCAGGGTCAGGGGGTGGGTTGGACCGCGGCGGAAGGGCTGGAGAATGTCTCCGGTCGCGGCTTGCGAGGTCAGGTCGATGGTCGTGACGTGCTGGTCGGGTCGCGCCAGTTTGTCCTGGAGGGAATGGCGGAGGAGCCCAAGCTGCTGGCCCGCGTCGACGAACTGGAGGAGGAGGGGAAAACGGTCATGTTGGTCTCCCACGAGGGCCGCTATCACGGTCTCTTGGCTCTGGCCGACCAACCGCGCGCCGAAGCCAGAGAGGCTTTGCAGGCCCTGCGGCGCTTGGGGGTCACCACGCTTGCCATGCTGACCGGCGACAACGCTCGGGCGGCTCAACGTGTGGGAGACCTTGTCGGCGTCACCGAGGTTCGCTCCGGCCTGCTGCCGGGCGACAAAGTCGAGGCGGTGCGAGAGTTGCGGGCCAAGTCGGGGCGACTGGCCATGATCGGTGACGGCATCAACGACGCTCCGGCCCTGGCTTTGGCCGACGTCGGGATCGCGATGGGTGGCGCCGGCACGGCGGTGGCGCTCGAGACAGCCGATGTCGCCCTAATGTCCGACGACCTCTCCAAATTGCCTTACGCTATCGGCCTGTCACGCGCCAGCCGGTCGATCATCAAGCAAAATCTTTTCATCTCGCTGGGCGTGATCGGTCTCCTGGTCGTGACCTCGGTCCTGGGACTGGTCCCCCTGGGCCCCACCGTGGTCGCGCACGAGGGAAGTACACTGGTGGTCGTCTTCAACGCGCTTCGGCTCTTACGCTACAAACCCTAAATCGAGTCGCGCGGCTTGAAACCTCTGGCTGTCTGTTTACATTTCGATCATTTGTAGCCCTGTTGAGAAGTCTTGATTCAGGCCTGGTCCAAGATGATGGCGGTATCTTAGCATCATAGATTATCGAGAAAAGAGATACAATGATATGACGATCAAGCCTGGATCATCCAACACTCTAGTTCCAGTCAGAACCCAAGCTTTGCCTCAGGCCAAGACCGAGGCTGGAAGCGCGGAAGTGGAAGACAGAGTTTCTTTCAGTTTCCCAGCGATCAACGCCAAGGGGGCGCTGCTCGGCGCCGGCCTCGGAGTATTGCCCGTCGTCGGTGCGGCCACGAACTTTGGATTGGGCATCGAAGCTCAGTTCAACGGGAAGAAAGCCGAAATGAACACCACCTTGGTTGGCTTTTTTAGCAATCTTGCAGGTTCCGCGACGCTTACCGGAGGATTGCTTTTCGGTAATCAGATCGCCACCAACGCTGGACTTGCCTTGCTCGGTATATCCGGTCTGACAGCGGCTTATGCTGGCGCGGTCTAATGTAAAGGTGGACTTCTAAATCGAGTCGCGCACGACCACGTAGTCGACCAGAAACTTGACCAGCTTGTCCCGATGGGACTGGCGGTAGCTCTCGAAATCCTCGATGATCTCTTGATCGGCTCTGGAAAAGAGGACGAAGGGCTCCATCAGTCCCTCTTTTTGAAGCCGGATGAGAAGCGAGAGATCTCCGTCCGGCTTAAGCTTGCCCGCCGCCGCCAACTCGGAAGCGACGGAGGCGACTTCGTTGAGTGCTTCGGTTTCCTCAGCCAGGGTGTGACGGTAGGGCTTGCCTGGGAACTGCTTTGGATAGGTGTCCGAACGCCAGAGTAGCCTAGAGGCCGCGTAGGCAAGCCAGGGCGCGCTAAACTCGTCGCTTCCGGCATCGACAACGATGGTGTTGCCGTCTTCTCCGAGGCCCGCTCTGGGCGTGACTTTCGGCACGGCGAGCTTGGCGCCGGTGGCCTCGGTCCAGCGTCTCAGGCCTCGCTCCCAGGCCATTTGAGAGCCGGGGTCGGCCACCACGGCTTGGGCGTAGCGCTCCAGCGCCTGCTCCACCGCTCCCTGACGCATGAGAGCGTTGCCCCAATAGCGGTAGGCCGTCTCGATGTCGGGGTCGAGCTTGGTGGCTCGCTCGTAGGCCTGGCAGGCCTGAGGGATCTGGCCTTGTTGAAGGTGAGCGTCTCCCAGGTAGAGGGGAGCGAAGTAGAGTTTGGGATCCAGCTTCTCGGCCCGCTCGTAGTGGCCGGCCGCCTCGGCCCATCGTGCTCCGGCGAAAGCGGTTTCCCCGGCCTTCATCGCTTTCTCGACTTCAGGATTGTTGGAAAAGCGGTCCCCATCGCCGCCGTCGGGAGGAATGCTGTCGAGAATCGTGCTGACCAGGGGATCGTTGTTGCCCAGTGCCTTGGCTTTGGCCAGGGCCTCACGGGAGGCCTTGCGCATGGCCTTGGCTTGAGCCGGGTCGGAGAGCGTCTGAGATTTCAGCAAAAGAAGGTAGCCCCAGCGTTGCAGGAGCTGAGCGTCCTCAGAGCGCCCCTCCATCAACTTACGAATCTCGGTCTCGGCCTGCTCTAACTGATGGCGTGTGAGCAGAGCGTCGATCTCCTCCAGAGTGGCGGCCCAAGCGGCTAAAGACAGGAACAGTGCTAGGAGAATGGTACGGAGTAAGTTCCGAAGGGTCATTGGTGACGTCCGAGTTCCGCGAGGTCAGCCGCGCAGGCCGCGCACATATAGTGACTCTGACGCCCGTCGACGATCGATTCCAAAGCCATCACCGTCTGCCCGCATCTGGGACAGGTTTTGGCCACGGGACGTTGGCCGAGGGAGCGAAATGTTCGAGCGATGGGGAAAGGGAAGGTGATGCTCTCGTAGTGGTAGAGCAAGTAGGCGAGAGCGCCCAGGGGGCCCAGGGCGACCAAAATGTAGACCCAGTAGAGATCGCGTTTGTGTCGCGCGAAATCGACCAGGAAGAGGATGCTGGGAATCCAGAGTAACCAGGGATACATCCAGTAACTATCCGACAGATTGGAGCAAAGACCTTTAGAGGCTCGGCCATTGACCTTAAGCGGAGTTATCAGGATCGCAGGCAGAATTGCCCGCGCTCCTGGAGAAGCGCGCGAGCTGGGGCGTAGTTATCGGGATCGCAGGCAGAATTGCCCGCGAAACACCGGCAGAGCCCAGTGCGGGCGAGGGTGAGGTCCAGAGGAATTACAGGGCCCGTAGTGCCTCGCGGTGCGACAAGTTCGAGGCAGGGGGTGATCTTGAACGAATTGGCGGACCCAGTCGGGGTCGGTGTAGCCATATTGGCGTAGCGCCCATCCTATCGCTTTGCGCAGAAAGAATTCGGAGCTTTCCTGAGTTTGCTCGATGTAGCGAGCCAGACGCGCCGTGTCGGTCCGTAACTTCGCGGTTCGCTGGTAGAGTAGCGCCGTGCGCTGGAGCCAGAAGTTCGGAGAAGCGATCCAGAGATCCGGCCGCTCCTTCTCCTCAGGAAACTTCTCCAACGCGCGCCAGAGCAAAGGCGAGGAGATTCGGTCCACCGTATCCCACCAGGAGTGGACCGTCACCAGTTCTTCCAAAAGGTCTAGGACCTCCGGGGTCCACAATCGGGAATGGATCTCAAGAATGTCCAGGCCGGCGTAGTGCGTCTCTCGTGGACCGGCGTGAAAGCAAAGTTCGACCAGGTCCCGTAGGGTAGCGAAGTCCGGGAGCTTGATATCGCATCCACGGACCAGGGCCTTCCGCTCCGGCGTCTTGATTCCCAAGAAAGGAAAAAGGTTCCGCATGTAGTCCGACATCGCCTGGGCTTTTGTGGAGTCAGCATTTTGCTCCAAAATCGAGCAAAGAATTTTCCATTCCGTCAACGCATGACCCATCACCACAAGGCGATTTCCCGAGGCCAACGAAAGCCCTCCAGGTCCGACCTCCATGGGGGGGCGGGAGAGACGGTTGCGGACCCGCGATATTGGGTGTATGCTCGCCGTCGAAGAAGCGTTCGGTAGCGAACGCCAGCCAAAGGAGAAGTCAGATGAATCTTTACGTCGGGAACCTATCTTACCGGACGACAGACCAGGAGCTTAGGGAGATTTTCGAACCTTACGGTGAGGTAGAATCCGCGCGTACCATCAGCGACCGAGAAACCGGGCAGTCCCGTGGTTTCGGTTTTGTTGAAATGGCCAACGCCGAGGAGGCTCAGGCGGCCATTTCCGCTTTGCACGAGTCGGAGTACCAGGGCCGACGTCTCGTCGTTAACGAAGCCCGTCCTCGCGAAGAACGTGGTGGCGGAGGCGGCGGACGCGGGCGCGGTGGTGACCGCGGTGGTCGTGGAGGCGGCGGAGGTGGCGGCGGCTACAGCGGCGGCGGCGGTGGTGGTGATCGCGGTGGCGATCGTGGTGGCGGAGGCGGCTACGGTGGTGGCGGCGGCGGCGGCTATGGCGGCGGCGGCGGATACGGCGGTGGCGGAGGCTACGGTGGAGACCGTGGCGACCGCGGTGGCGGACGTGGTGGTCGAGGCGGTGGAGGACGCGGCGGAGACCGCGGCGGACGCTACTAAACGACAGCTTATTTTGAAGAAATGCGACTCGCTTCAACGGCGAGTCGCTTTTCTTTATATTTCTTTAGGATAACGGCGCAACCGCGGGCAGGAAACTCCCTTCAATAAAAGTGTTCCTTCCGAACACCAGGTAAGAACCGTTGCTCGAGGAATCTCTCTAAGTGGAGGAACGTGTGCGTTCGTGGCTTCTTGGTTCATTTAGGCTTTGCGTCGTGTTGTTGGCATGCTTGCTGCCGGCGGCGGGGCGTCCGCATGACGGAGTCAGCTACCAAAAGCTCAAGGCCGCCGGTGTTCCAATTCACCTTGTCACGGTGGACCTCAATCGTAGCGACCTGGTCATTCGCCCGGTCGTGGCTCCAGCCGGACAGCGCTATACTATGGGACAGTTCGTTAAGGCGCACCGGCCCCTGGCCGCCGTCAACGGAACCTTCTTCGATACTTTAACCGGAGTCACCGTGGGAAACCTGGTGTCCGAGGGGCGACTGCTGAGTGAGGGGATGACCGGCTCCAACTTGATTTTAAAACGAGACGGCGGGATCGAATTGACCTCCTCGCGTCGCAATCTGGGGCGTTATCAAGATTGGTCCCAAGCCAGCTTCGCCATCGGTGCCGGACCTACGTTGCTGGCCGACGGAGAATACGTCTTAAATCCTCGAGGTGAGGGATTCAGTGACCCATCACTGTTCCGTCCCCGTCCTCGCACAGCCATCGGAGTTACTCGTGAAGGCAAACTCCGGATGGTGGTGGTGACCAACGGGGTCACCTTGTGGACCCTAGCTCATATCATGAAAGATCTGGGCTGTCGCCACGCCTTGAATCTGGACGGCGGCTCCTCCTCATCCATGTCGGTCGGCGGACAGACGATGGTGGCTCCTAGCAGGAAGCTGACGAACATGGTGGGCGTTTTTACCGTCGACCGCGACGCCAAACTCGGGCGTGCGTTGGGAGTCGCCCAGGAACGGGCCTCTCAGCACTATGCGCGTGGACAAGAATTTTTGGCCATGGGCTGGAAGCTGGAAGCGCGCTCTCAATTGAGACAAGCGGTGGCCAAGGGACCAGACGAGCCGACCTACTGGCGGGCCGCCGGAATGGCCGAAGAGGCGATGGCGAACCCCGCCAAGGCCGTGTTCGACTTTCAACGTGCCGGAGAGCTTTTTTTGGCCCGAGGCGACCTGGCCGCCGCTGAAGACTCCGCCCGAAGAATCTTAGCTCTTCAACCGGAGCACCTCTCGGCTAATCTGATCTGCGGAGAAGCTTTAGTCGAGCAGGGCCGAGATGGAGAGGCCGTCGCCCACCTCGAGACGGTCCTGGTGGCTTCTCCAGGGCATCCCAAGGCCGCCGATTTGCTGGAAGGAATCCGCTATAGGGAGAAAGCCCAAGAGGCTTTGAACTCCTCGGGACAAAGCTTCGAGGAGCTGTGTCGAGCCATCAGTTTCGGATAGTTTACCGCGTCCTCATCCTCGGGTTTCTTCTGATTCCCAATCTCTGCGCTCTGTTGATGGCCAGGAGCTCGAGATCGATGGCGCGCGAGTTCGAGATCCTGGAAAACGCCCCGGCTTTCTCCGCATCAGCTCCTTTCGCGGCCTCGGCCGAGGTCTTCTCTCCCAGCGGACGAATGTTGAAATCGCTCCAAAATGATACTCTCTGCGTGGCTTACCATACCCGAGTTTCACAATCCGAGGAGCGGCGAACGAAAGGCCCTGACGGCCAGGAGAAGGTCAAGTCCGAAAGCAGGAAGGTCGCTGAGTTTTGGAATCAGGTGGATGACCTTCGGTTGCGTTTCGGCTCGAGGGAGGTTCCATTTTCCTATCAGGATGTCACCGACCAACTGGTCCGGTTCCGTTCCTGCAGACATTCCGTATGAGCTAAGCTGCTTGAGCCAACTCGGTCGTTAGTAGGGCCTGTTGCTCAAACTCGCTGGGACTTTGATAGCCCAGTGCTGAGTGAAGGCGCCGTCGGTTGAAATAAG
>JBBCJA010000049.1:0-1818 GCA_037189585.1 Selenomonadaceae bacterium
CCGAAGATCTCAAAGCGTTCACCCAGACCGTCGTCGACATAGATGGCGGCGATCACCTGGCCGACGTTGATGTCACCAGTTTCGAGTGCCGCGCCACCCTTTTTGGTCAAAGGGATTGCATCCAGATCCAGGGCCGCCGGAGTGGAAGCTCCATCCGAGCCTCGAATCGTCAAGGTTGCACCACCGGTGTTGGCGGTAGCCGCCTTGAAGTAGACGAGCATCCCTTCGGAGTATTCGGTCACGACATTGTCGGAATCGGGGTCGTCAAAGAAGTTCACCTTGTAGGCGTCTCCGGTTCCGATGTCGTTGCGATAAAGAGCCTTTCCCGATTCCAGATTCTGGATCGGTGGGGCATATTGTTTGACGTGACTAGCATGGATGACATGGGTCCCGCTATCGTCAAAGTTGGTTTCAAATGGGGTAGACATTTTATTGTCCTTCTTTCGTTTGTTGATTTGGAAATTTGGGGCTCGCAGCATGGGAAAGTCTCTGAACCTCCAGCTTCAGCTGCCTCCGCTCCGCCCGTAGGGCCCCGATGTGGTAGCGGTAGTTGGCGCATAGCGCCTGAAGCTTAGAGACCGTCTCGTCGTTGTCTCGAATCTCCGCGCGCAGCCCGTCGACGACATCTGTCGCCTCCTGACGCATAAGCTCGAGAGATTGGAGATTCTGGTGAGTCGAGCGGAGGAGCACCGCGCACACGGAACCCAGGGCTCCCAGCGCGGCGAGACCGCCCAACTCGATGGTGCCGGCGTCGGCCATCACAAAAGCTCCGCCAGTCGGGATAGCGCCTGCTCCACTCTCGTGGGCCGAATCCATCCCTGAATGTCTCCGCACAGCAGTCGCTGGGCCCTGACCGCCAAGGAGATGGTCTCCTTAGTGTCAGGGCGGATCCAACGCGTGATCGTGCTAAAGCGGGGGGATCTCCCCTCGATGAAGTCGTGCCAGGCCACGAGACATGCCGGACGATCTTCAGGGTGGAGATAGCGTTGCCAAGAGGCGACCGAGGGAGAGTCTTTCGAGGTGAATCCCAAGAGCTCGCGGCAGGCCTGGTTTAAGAAGACCTGTTCGCAACCTCGAAGGAAGTCCTGACTCTGAGGCTGACTCGCCTCGGTATCCTGGCCAATGATCCAGGTGGGTAGAGGCAGCGCTTCCACATGCGCCTCCCAGTTCACCCGGAGCTTCCTTGGAGCAACGCCTAGAGCGTTTGGGGCGTTCATAGCGAGAGCCCCCTCTCGGCGTTGTTTCCCGTCGCCGGACGACCCGAGATGTCCAATCGAAGACTAGACACCGGAGCCTGACGCGGCAGCGGGGGAAGAGACTCGGTGTCCAGGGCCTTCAGAAGCTTAACGGACGCCTCGATAGCGACATCCACCAAACTGTCCGGGGCCACGAACCCGAGATCTCTTGTCAGCTCCAAGGCGGAGCCGTTACGCAGTCCCACAAGCTTGAGAGCCAGCGCCTTCTTGGCTGCCCCGGGCAAACGCACGGAGCCTTCCAAGGACAGCACCACCTGTTGAGCCACCATCTGCAAAGTCCGCAGTTGGTCATGGGTGAGCCGCTTTTTACGTATGAAGTTGAAGAATTCGAACATGACGTTCTCCTTTGGGGACAAGCTCATTTGGGCAATAGCAAGGCTTAGGGTGGTCCTGCGGACAGCCAACTGGCGGTCTGTAGGGAGTCATCCAGGCCTCTCCAGGGCGTAAGGAAGCAGAGCCGTCCCTCGGGGGTCGTGGCTTCCAAGCCCTGGGTGGGTCGACTCGCCAGCTCGGGGTTGAAAAGATCCGGCTGGGTCGTCAGAAGTGGTATCTATGGGGGATG
>JBBCJA010000050.1:0-9372 GCA_037189585.1 Selenomonadaceae bacterium
CGGCCCCCCGACAAACCCGGAGCGTAAAAAGACCGGCAGTTGAGGCGCATCAAGCGCCGCAACTGCCGGCAAGATCTGTTGGCAAACGTTCAAGCCGTAGAGCTACTTAGCCCGAAGGAGTGAACTGGGAGCTCAGTCTTCTAGTCTGTGAGGAAACTGCTCTACGAAAGCCCGAACAAAAGGTGTCAAGCACCTATTGCACGCGGTGCATGATAGAAGTCCCTTATCATTTTCGGAACAATCTGCTCCACAAGCTGGGCAACGCCACTGCCCACCTATCCAAAAAGGCAACGGTTGCAGTTGTGGCGGTGATTGCACCCAATCCTTGAGTTTTTTGCTGACCATCTTGCTCAAACTACTGCCCACTTTCGGGCAGGTAAGTTCTCCATCAATGTCCTGCATCGGACTAGCACAACGTGGGCAGTATATGATTGTCATTTCATCCACCATAATTTAGGAATCCTCGGTTGAACCATTCGGACATTTTCTGAACTACTTCTCGCGGATAGACCGCAAAATCATGAACGCCGTATTTCTGGAGTGCAGCTTGGTGCGCCGCATCGTACCCGAGACCTCTATTCATCATCGTCGCCTCTGAAGCCTCATGAAGGTAGAAATTCGCATCACCTCCATGAATTCTTTGTCCAGAGTCTCTAGCTGAGGCTAAGCGACGAAGCATAACTTGGTTAGGAGGATACTCATCCATGTTATTAAGATGGTTGCGCACGAGATTGTATCCCTTCGGGCTAACCCGAATCCCTTGGCTTGCTCCGCGTGAAAGAGGGCCGCCGCATGGGTTTCGGAGACCACCAGAACCATTGGTTGCCCCATAGACCCCTCCACTAGCTCCAGCAACCGCGGCGCCTCCAGCGGCCCCTTCGAGAGAACCCATCGCCATCATTCGCGCGCCAGCCTGTCTCAAGCCTGCTCTGAAGAGCAGGTATCCTCCCGCTGCAACAGCACCCGGTGCTGCTTCAGCTAGCCCAATGATGGTGAATGCTCCGACAGCGAAATTTAGATCCGCTTGTCCGAGGGGGACGTTCGGAGCTGGAGTCCCAGTCTTACCTTCTATGAAGCTGCCTCCCCGCAACCCGGCTGGATCGACCACCTGAACCGGAGAGTTCCCATAGCTATAGAGGTTGAGTCCCCCCGCGAACCCAATGGGATCGCGGGATAGGAACCTGCCCTGGGTCGAGTCGAAATGACGATGCCCCATCAGGTACAGCCCCGAATCCGCCACATCATCGTTGACCGAGAGCCCGCCAATCCAGGTCTTGTCACTCTTCGGACCCGAGGGGATCAGAGTCGTCTTCTCTCCGTTCTCCCTGTACTCATACGACTGCAGCACGGCCCCATCCGTACCGCTGACGATGTCGCGCACCGAGCCGAGATGGTCAGTGAGGTAGTAGAAAAAGTCTCCATCCCTCTCGAATCCCATCAACTGGTGACCCATCAGATAGGTCACCGTCGAGGTGGACTTAGCTACCGCGGTGGCCAGACCATCGGCGTACTCCAGGGTGAAAGTACCGTTCTTGTCCTTCTTGCGCCTTCGGAAGCCGTTGGTGCCGTAGAGCGACTCCTGCTTGACGTCATTGGTCGGAATTCCATCCAGTGTAGAGCCGACCGCGACGAGCTTGTTGAAGTCGTCCCACTGGTAGGTGATCCTGAACGGGTCACCATCCACCGGACGCTCTCGCCAGATCACGTTGCCGTCGTCATCGACCCCGAAAGTCTCGGTGAACTCGGTCGTTCCGCCGACCTTCTTCTGCCTCGAGGTGATGTTGTCGGCCGCCCCGTAGCTGTAGACGTACTCAATCGTTTCTTGAGGCAAAGACCATCCGGTGCGATTGTCCGACTCGTCGTAGGCGTAAATCGAGACCGTGGCGACCGCTCCTCCGTTGAGACCTTTTCGCACCGTCGACAATCGGTCCAACCAATCGTAGCCGTACTCCCAGCGGGTCTCCGAAGTGGGGGTGGTGTTGATTTGAAGAGTCAGGTTCCCCGAATCGTCGTAGTCGAACTCGAGCTTTCGAATCTCGGACCCGTTCTTCTCGTAGCGCAGGAACTTCAGGCGACCGTTCTTGTCCCACCCACTGTTGGAGTTACCGTCATCGAAGAGAGCCTCGATCTCGCTCTCCTCGGGATAGACGATCCTCTCGAGCCGCCCAATCTCGTCGTAGAAGTACTCGAAAACGCGGTCGTCCTGGCTGGGACGCTCGATGATGACCTTGCGGAGAAGGTTGTCGTCGTAGTACTCGTACTTGGTGACTCGAGGAGAGCCTGTTCCGGCACTCTCGGTCATCTGAATCAGATTGGACTCATCATCGTAGAGATACGAGACCCAGGACTCGTCTTCAAAGATGACCTTGGTCAGCAAGTCGAGCTCATCGTACTCGTACTTTCGAACCCCTCCGTCACCGGAGACGTCCATTCCGCCATAGCGGACCTTCGAGTAGAGCCTGGAGCCGAAGGAGGCTGTTCTCCCCTGCTGAGACTCGGTCATCCGCCCAAGCTCGTCATACTTGAAACGGCGAGTCTCCCGCTGAGGGAGCACCGCCATGCCGCCGGAGCCCGGGTCGCCGACGTCGATCTGGGTGAGCCGACAGAGATTGTCGAAACTCATCTTGCGACGAACTCCCCGAGCGCTGGTCTCGGCGTAGCGCTTACAAAAGCGTTCGTAAGCGGTGGTGCTGACCTTGTTCCGAGGGTCCTTGACCGAAGTCTGACGTCCCAGACGGTCGTAGGTGAACTCGTAGGTCTGACTGGTGGAATCCTTGAGGCGGACCAGTTGGCGGAGCTGGGAGAACCCGTCGTAGCCGTAGGAGACTCTGGTCTGCATGGTACTTCCGCCGATCGCGCGCTCGACTTTTTGCAGTCGAGCCGCCGCGTCATAGGTCATACGAACGGTACGAGCCGTCGAAACCGAAGCGACATTGGGCGGGAGGTCGATCTCCTCGAGCAAGCCATCCTCGTAGTGGTAAGCGGTTTGATTCCTCAAGGGGTCCCAAACGATCTCGGGGCGGCCGATGGAGTCGTACTGAGTCTCGACATAGTCTCCGAGGCCGTTGAAGACCTTGGTCACATTGTCGAAGCCGTCATACTGGAAGGTGGTGACGATGTCTCCAGTGCTTCGCCCGGTCGGAACGTGGATCTCCTTGAGTCTCAGAGAGTTGTTGCTCTCGTAGACGAAGTTCGTGGTTTTGCCGCGACGATTGATGATCGAATCGACAACTCCGTAACTCCCGTAGGAAAGTGTCGTGGTTTTCCCCTTGGCGTCCACGACGGTTTGTAGGCGACCCAGGCTGTCATAGTTGAAAACCGTCTCGAAGCGTTCGGATTCTCCCGCGACCAACGGTCTTTTAACCTTACGAAGGAGATTGCGATACCGCTCGCCGGAAGGTCCGATGTCCTCGGCATACTCGAAGTCCGTGCGATGACCTTGCGCGTCAATGGTGTAGCGGAGATTTCCCAGCTTGTTGTAACCGAACTTGCTGACATTCCAGTTGGGATCGATCTTCGCCGTGACAAGCTTAGGGTGCCTAGGGTCTTTGTATTCCGTTGTGGTGACGTTGCCGAGAGGGTCGGTCTCTTTGATGACATTGTAAATGATGTCGTACTCGTAAGAGACCACTCGGCCTGGAGAATTTTCCTCGAGATCACTAAGGGTGATGGTGGTCTTTCTCCTCTCGAGATCGTAGTCGTAGGTTCTTCTCATAACCCCGTTCACGGTTTCCGTCTCCACCTGTCCATCTTCGTTGTAGGTATACTCGAGAGCGACACGATTGCCCGGCTCGATCACTTTGTGCAGGCGTCCATCCAAAGAGTACTGGTACTCCGTGACGTCGCCGTTGGGGTCTTCCACCAAGCGTAGGTACTGGTTGGAAGAGTCATAGAAGAGCTTGGTTTCACGGCCTTCGTCGTCCAGATTACCACGCTCGACCTCGACGATCTTGGAGGGCTGCCGGTCGCTGAGAGCGCTGGTCGCATATTCGAAGATGGTCTTACGCCCGTGGCCATCGTTCATCTCGATAAGTCGAGCGGCGGCTTCCTCCTCAGGGTCCGTCTCTTCATAGATGTAAGTGATGGTGTTGGAGGAGCGATCGGTCCAAGTCTGGACCCTTCCGTATTCATCAAAAAGCATCTTGGAGTAGTCGGGGAAGGTGAGTTCGTAGGTGTCGTCGTTATTGGCTACCGCTTTTACGAAGTTGTCTTTGTGGACGGGAACGAACTCATCATTGAAGAGTTCCCACTGTTCGTACCCCCCGCTGCCGTCAATGAACTCGAGCATGGTGGAGCTAATCAGGAGTTTCTTGTAAGCGTCGAGATACCACCCGTAGCCCATGGAAAGCGGCGGATGAAGCCGATCGCAACTGGAGTAGGTCAACTGGAGATGGCCTACATTCCCCGCCGAGAACTTGATGTCACCGATAAGGTTCACGGTGCCCGGAGGCTGACAAGGATCGCCGTTCCCCCGGTATCTCCGCTTTTCATCGCACCGATAATGAAGGCCGAGACGCCGGACACTGACGGTGTCATCTTCCTCCAGGTGGTTGTAGTAGAGGTTGCCTCCCAGAATTAGAGCGTTCCCGAGTTCTTCATGAGGTAACATTGTTTCGGTGAGAAGCTGAGGACTAGTGATTCGATTGTTTTCCTCGTCATAGCTTACCTCGTACTTCAGTAGGTCGAGAACTGTTTCGTGGCCCTGCAAAAGGAAAAGTTGAGAGTAGACCTCCTCAACCGTATCTCCCTCAGGAATCGTTTGGAAATAAGCGATGGCCCAGTCTTCGTCCTCGGCATCAGCAGCCCAGAGCCGAAACGATCCTCCAGGATTGTAAGTCGTGGATTCTGTTCCAGGGACGACTTGAGTCTGAGCGATTGTTCCGTCAGAAGTTCGCAGCCGCACGATGGTCCATTCACTTCCATGCGAGTCAAACCAGGGATTGTATTTTGCACTTTCAGGGTCACCGAATTGGAATCCGTCTTGATAGACATACTGGAAAAAAAGGCGTCCCTGAATAAACCAAACGTAGTCTTTGGTAATAGCGACATTTCGAGGATATAGGGGATTGTTGTTAGCCCAGAGGCTTGAGCCGTTCCGAGTATGAAGATACTGGCTCAGATCGACATCCCATTCCTGAGTGGCCGGCCCCGAAGGAGGAAAGGAGAAGCTCAGTTTTTTCATCTTGGCCATGTACTGAGAAGAGCCGGCCGACTCCCGATACGAAATGTAGGCATTCCCTTCCCTATCGAACCCCGCGTAAAGTGTGCTGTCAACACCGGACGGAGTCAGGTCGCCAAGGGGTGGGAAAGTCGACTGGAGTTCCCCTGTGAGAAGCTGACGCGACTCTCCAGCTTCGGGGAAGAGAAGGTTGTCGGTCTCACTGTAATAACAGAACGGCAATTGGTCTGTTACCCACAGTAAGCTTGCCTGAGGTTCAAGGAACTCGTCGAGATCGATCAGGTAGAACTCGTAGTTGCGAGAGAGGTCTTCGTTTTCCACGACACACATGAAGACGACATCGCCGGAACTGGACTCGAAAATATCGTTTGGCGTGATATCCACGCTTCCAATGTGAACACCCAGGCCCGAGTCAAAGAGGTGACGGCCAGATATAATCCAATTGCGGGATTCCAAGGTCCGAGCACCTCCTTCTAATCCAGGATGAGTGATGTCAAAGAGCTGAACACCTGTTTCGTAGACGGCTCTGAGGCGTAAATCTCCGTCGCTGGTGGTGACGAGCAGCAGTGAATCCTCTCCTCGTTTGTAAGTTCGGAGATTATTTCCAGCCTGTTCAAGGAAGAGAGTTGGTTCGGCGAAGCTGGGTCTAGGGTTGTCCCCACTCGCTGAGTAGTTGTTTCTTTGGGACGCATTTTGTTGCGGCCACGATTCTTTTTCGCAAGACATGATTGATTGTTTCCTTTGTTAAGTGTTTGGGTGGCGCCCGAGTGCCTCATGGAGGCACTCGAGTACCAGGAGAATGGCGTGACGTTTGGATCCCGGCAGTCCGCCCAGGGCGTCATGAAGCTCGAAAACACCGAGCTTCAAGGCTTCCTCGGGAGTGCGACCTCGGAGCATCGTGGTGGCCAAAGAGGCCGCCGCGATCGCTGGAGCGCAGGCCGAGGCGGTGAAGGTCAACTCTTGAATCCGCCCCTCGTGGAAGCGAAAGAAGAATTTCACCTTGTCGCCACAGCGCGGGAACTTGCCCTCGCCGGTGGCGTCCGGCTTTCTCATCTCCCGACGATTGCGGGGATTCAGAGCGTGATCTCTGATCGTTTCGGAATACATAACGTTTCATCCATTCTCGAAAGGTTTGCTCCGCTTAGCGGAGCGGTCGTAGGGATTGGGTGCGAAAAGCATCCGGTAAGTGGGCCCTCCGAAGCCTAGAAGGCAGGCGGAAACACACTCGTTGGTTACAAGACACGAGGATTGAAAGCTCTCGAGCTTAAGTGAGCGTGACTCCGCTAAGCCTCTGGGATTCCAGGACTCACGAGCGATGGTCACGGGCGCACCAGGCACCCTGGGTGATAGTCGAGGCAGAGCGTCAGCCGGTCCCCGCGAGCGAAAGACCGCGACGCGCCACCTAGGGGGACTGTTGAGCCGAAAGAGCCGCCTGCTCCGCCTCCATCAGACGTTGACTCAGCTGCCGAAGCTGCTCTCGACAGAAACGCGCCGCGTTCTGATGAGACTCGAGCATCAAGTGGAAGTGACCGACCTCGGCGAGGAGATCACGTTGCTCAGAAGAGCTCGGGCTCATGACTTGGCCCCCTTCTCAAGGGCTGCTAAGCGAGCTTCGACGCTTTTTTCAAGCTCCTGATAGCGACGGTAGAAGTCTTGAACGGCGGAAAGCATCGGGACCCAGGCCTTCTCGTACCGAACTCCAGCGGGAACCAGTGGTCCAGGAAGCCTTTTGGGAGTGCCGTCATCGTTGAGAGCATATTCCCCAGTACGCTCATCAGTGTATTCCCAGGCTTGGTCGTAGAACGCTGCCCGAGGAAACACTGATGCGACCTCTTCGGCGATAAGACCGATGTCTTCTTCCCCGCCGAAGGAGTCTTTCCAGGTAAATTCTACCGCGCGCCACGACATAAGCTGATCGATGGTTGTGGAGATCGATTTGATATCTTTCTTGTGGGCACCACGACTGTACTGGTAAAAGAGCTCCTTGGTGGAACTGTTCCAATAGGTGGGAATACCACCGCCGCTGTTTCCTAAGTTATGTACGTAAAGTCGGCCTGATGGTGTATAGTACGTACTGTTGGTAGAGTGGATTCCTGAAGCGTAAATGGTGTCTCCCGAGCGATAGATTCCAGGACTACTCGTAAGAGCGTTCGGACCCGACCAGAAAGCGAGTCGATTTGAAACCCCAGAGCCAGTGACCCCAGCAGGTACGGTGCTGCTCAGTGTCCCCGCGTTCAGACTCAATCCAGTTCCGACGGTGATCGCCTGCGCGACGTTCGCGGTAGAACCAGTTCCCAGAAGCCGATTGGCCGCTATCGACGAAAGACCGGTCCCTCCTCGAGCTACAGGTAAGGTTCCGGAAGTGATATCTCCCGCCGCATGAGTGTGAGACGAGGCCGCCCCCCCGACATCGCCGGGGGTAAGAGTGGCGTTGACGAATTCACTCCCATTGTAGCGTACGACTTGCCCCGAGCTCGGACTGGTGATGGTGACATCTGAAAGGCCGTTGAGAGGTCCGTTTGGCCCAGGTGGCCCCTGGGATCCGGTGGGACCTTGAGCACCCGTCGCTCCAGCAGGGCCCTGGGGTCCTTGCGTTCCTGTCGCTCCGGTTGCTCCAGCTGGACCTTGAGGTCCGACATCTCCTTGCAGGCCTGCTGGTCCTTGGGCGCCGGTCGCCCCGGTTGCTCCGACGGGCCCTTGATCACCAGTGGATCCGGTCGGCCCAGCGGGCCCTTGAGGTCCCTGTGTCCCGGTGGCACCCGCTGGACCCTGGGGACCAGTCGCTCCAGCTGGTCCTTGGGCCCCAGTTGCTCCTGCAGCACCTGCGGGACCTTGAATTCCCTGCGGTCCTTGCGCTCCAGTAGCTCCAGTTGGTCCTTGCTCGCCTTGAGGCCCTGCCGGTCCAGGGGTCCCCGCTCCGCTCGAGACCCCGATGACATCGAATCTAGGTACAGGGGTTTCGTCGATCTCAACGATGTTGAAGACGACGATGACGACCTGGCCGATCGCGATGTCTCCTTCATCCACCGGTTCGTTTCCGACAAAGAGTGGATGCATCGCAGAACCGTTGTCCGTTAGAACCGTAAGATTTGATTCTGCTAGGCAGGTGTGACTGGCTTTAAAGACGATCATCTGTCCGGGTTGGAGATTCGAGATAGAATGACCACCAGGATTTTCCGAGACCGTAAAATCCACCGAATAGCCACCCGGAGCAAGTTCCGCTTCGCGGTAGAGGGAGGCTCCCGACTCCAGGTCATGAATGGGTTTGATTAACTGTTTGACGTGCTCCGCGTAGATGATATCGTCATCTTCGAAGTCGTCGATAAATTGCGTAGGCATTTTACTGTTCTTCTTTCGTTTGTTGATTTGGAAATTTGGGGCTCGCAGCATGCGTTAGTCTCTGGGTCTCCAGCTTCAGCTGCCTCCGCTCCGCCCGTAGGGCCCCGATCAGGTAGCGGTAGTTGGCGCAAAGCGCCTGAAGCTTGGAAATAGTCTCGTCGTTGTCTCGAATCTCCGCGCGCAGCCCGTCGACGACAGATGTCGCCTCCTGACGCATGCGCTCGAGAGATTGGAGATTCTGGTGAGTGGAGCGGAGGAGTACCGCGCACACGGAACCCAGGGCTCCCAGCGCGGCGAGACCGCCCAACTCTAGGGTGCCGGCGTCGGCCATCACAAAAGCTCCGCCAACCGGGATAGCGCCTGCTCCACTCTCGTGGGCCGAATCCATCCCTGAATGTCTCCGCAGAGCAGCCGCTGGGCCCTGACCGCCAAAGAGATGGTCTCCTTGGTGTCAGGACGAATCCAGCGCGTGATCGTGCTAAAGCGGGGTGCTCTCCCCTCGATGAAGTCGTGCCAGGCCACGAGACATGCCGGGCGGTCTTCAGGGTGGAGATAGCGTTGCCAAGAGGAGACCGAGGGAGATCCTTTCGAGGTGAATCCCAAGAGCTCGCGACAGGCTTGGTTTAAGAAGACCTGTTCGCAACCTTGAGGGCTCTCTTGACTCCCGTCACGGACGGAAAGGTCCGCCGCCTCGGAATCTTGGCCAATGATCCAGGTGGGCAGAGGCAGCGCTTCCACGTGCGCCTCCCAGTTCACCCGGAGCTTCCTTGGAGCAACGCCTAGAGCGTTTGGGGCGCTCATAGCGAGAGCCCCCTCTCGGCGTTGCTGCCCGTCGCCGGACGACCCGAGATGTC
>JBBCJA010000051.1:0-22777 GCA_037189585.1 Selenomonadaceae bacterium
CGGATTTCGATAGGTTGAAACGAGTGGAATCTAGTCAGAACGGGCGGATGCAGGACTCACGTTACGACGTGGACGGCTTGCGTAGCCGCAAGTTGGATAGAAACGGAAACTCCTCGAAGGAGTACGGAGTGGGCATTTCAATGTCAGCTTCGGTTCCGGCCTCCACAAGTTCTGTAGCGCCGTCGGTCTCCTACATTTCGGGTCACCAAATTCTAGGAGCTGAAGTCAATGGCGATCTCCAGTACTTCCTGACCGATGCTCTGGGTACCGTCAGAGACATCGTTGACGACTCTGGTGATGTGATCCAGAGCTACGAGTTCAACGAACACGGGATTCCTGTGCTGGGCTCTGGGGCGATGAGTGGGACATTCGCGCCGAAGACCTACCAGGGAGCGTTGTCGGTCAATGATGACCGAAACGACTCTGGGCTGTATCTGATGGGGCACCGGCATTATGCGCCGGACCTAGGCAGATTTATCAGTCGCGACCCGATTGGGTTCCAGGGTGGGTTGAATCTGTTCAATGGCGCAGGGGCGAATCCGGTGACGATGGTGGATCCTAGTGGACTAGACGTAACACTCGTGATTGTAGGTAAAACTCTGTCCAATTTCTATCAGGGACATACTGGCATGTATGTAGATGGTCACGGCTTTTACAACATGGCTTCAGGTGGCGAAGCAGGCATGAATCTGTGGGAAACTGGGTCCGTCCATGATTACATCAAATACCTCGACGACAATCGTTATCGTGGGTTTGAGATTCTGAAGCTTCGTACTACGCCTGAGCAAGACCAAAAAATTGCGGACTTTCTCAACGAGTGTGATGCAGAGGTTACCTGGTATAATCCGGCTGAAGTTTGCAGTTATTGCACCGGTTCGACTTGCGCTGGGACTCTAGATAGAGCTCTTGAGTACGCCGGAATTTTCCCCGAAACATCGAGGTTCACAAAGTACACACCTGCTGCTTTGAAGCAGCGCTTGCTCGATGCTGGCGCTATTCCGGGCATCAGTGTTCCCGCACCACCAGGTCCGGCTCGCCGTGGGCTGCTTCCGGGAGAAACGATTAATTCATACCCGACTGGAGATAGGTATTAGCGTGAAACCGAGGTACAACAAAAAATGGTGTTCATGTGTTCTCTTGTTCCTAGGCTTGTCCGATGCAGCAAGGGCAGATGGGGCTCCTTATATCTTCCTAGCGGCAACGTTCTGGCTGGCGCTGTTAATCGGGGCTGTAACTTTAGGGATAAAGCTGCTTCGCATGGCTTTGCAGTCTTCTGACCATAGTTCTGATTCTGAGCCCGATAGTCCCTAGCTCTTTGCTGGCCCTGACGGGGCCGGAGAGAGGCCGAGCTGGGTGCCTGGATCGCACGTGGTTAAAGCGTCTCTGGCGTGATCTCCACAGACGAACTCGCCGACACGAAACCCTACCCCTGATCGATCTCCCAGACCGGTCAGGGGTTTTTTCTTTCCGTGCTGGTTTTCCCGTTTAGCGGGACCGTTTGCTCCCGGCCTCGATAGAGAGCTTGAGGGTCGCCGGTCATCACTGGCCGTTTGGAATCCGGTCGGTGAACTCAACTCGAGACAGTGAACACGGATCTCTGGCGGAAGTGATAAAATGGTCCCTGACCGCCGCGCGCGGAATAATTCTCGAGTATCTCTTTTGAGCGATCTTTCTTCGGAGAGGGAAAGCTTCGTGTTTGATCTTTTTAGGAACCGGAGTGTTCAGGAGTATCCTGAACCTCCTTGGCTACCTCTTGAAGCGGAGGCGAGCCGTAGCGTCATGGGGGGAGGGTTGTCATAGGGGAGAGGCTCCGTCTGCACAAGCGAGCGAAGCGATGCGCGGAAGATGGAGATCCCCTTGACATACCGGGGGGTGAAACCCCCTCTGAGAGTTTCTCGGTTGCTTCTGGTCACACAAAATCAATCTGGGTTTGGAGTTAGTTTGGGGCGTTTTCCACAGGCGATCTTCACAGCGACTCATGTTCATGTGTTCTACATGTGTTCATGTGTTCTGTGTTCCCCCTGTGGAAAACTCATTTTTTGCTTATGGTTGCTGAGATTGCGCGTTCCCTGGTCACACAAAATCAATCCACGCGCACACAAAATCAATCCACGCGCACACAAAATCAATCTCTGGTCACACAAAATCAATCCACGCGCACACAAAATCAATCTGACCTTTCAAATTTATCCACATAAATACGGCTCTGTTCACACAAGGATCTTTCCTACGTGTGACCAAACTTCCTGGCCATGGGTCATCCTCGTCAAAGGAAAAAGCCTCGCCCTCGAAATCAACCTTGGGACCCTCGAGATTTTACCGCCTCCGTTCCTATTGAAAGCGGTATCATCTACACGAAGATTAACGGTCCTTACACGGCAAAAGATCGAAAGCTGTGGCCTGTGTTGGTCCATCACGCTTGGCAAGACGACGATAAGCTTGGCCAACAGCACCATATTCCCGTGTCTCAGATTGTGAAGCTCTTTTCCGAGCACGGTGGAGATAATAGCCCCCGCTGGTTGTGGGATTCGGCGAAGAGACTCTCGGAGACTCGGATCGAGTGGGTGAATATCGAGCATAGCCGCAAGAAGGCGGTGGGTTTTAGTGTTTTGCTCTCCTCGGCGGTGATCGAAAAAGACGAGCAGACGGGGCTTTATACCTTGTCCTATACGATCCCAGAGCCGCTTTGTTTGCTGTTGAAAGATCCGGTTCAGTATGGGCGTATTCGCACTCAGCTGTTGCTGTCTTTGTCGAGTAAGTACGCGGTGAGCCTTTATGAGGTTCTGACGACCGTGATCAATCGGGAGAAGCCGGAGCTGGCTTTGGATGTCGAGCAGTTGCGCCGGCTTCTTAAGGTTCCGGAGGATAAACTGCTGAAATGGCATCATCTCAAGCAGCGAGCTTTGGACCCCGCGATCGGGGAGCTCAATGCTCGAGCGGCTCATTCAGGCTTTAGCGTCACCTATGAGGTGAAAAAAGGTCTTAAGAATCGGGTGGACGGGGTGCTTTTTCGCACGGAGAAGACGGAAGCTCTTTTGTTGGAAGAAGGAGCGCTCAGTAACCGTAAGGGGTCTTCCCAGTTGTCCCTCTTTGATTCCCAAGAACTTTCGGCGCCGGATGAGGCTTTCCTTAAGCCTCTGCGAGAAGATGCCTATCGTGAGTGGATTCGAAAGCTTTTCCCAGGGAAAGACATTGTAGCCTTAGAGCAAGAATGGCTGGCTTGGGCTCGAACGAAGCCTGATTTCCCTCCAAAGGATATTCAGAAAGCCTTCGCGGGTTTTTGTCATGGTAAGAGAAGTGAGAAGTCGCAAAAATCTCTCGCTTGATCGTGAGGAGTTGCCGGCTTCAGCTTTTGTCGAGGGTGGAGTGACCTATGCTGTCTCGGGGCCTTGCAGGTCGGACGATCTCAAGCTCTGGCCGCTCTTTTTTCACTGGGCCTGGCAACACGGGGAGTTGTTTTCTGGAGAGTACCAGATTTCGATTCCGGAGCTTTTAGAAGCTTTCCATCATCTTGGGCACGATCTCGAGATGCGGGAGCTCTGGGACTCCATGACGAGGCTTTCACAGACCCGTCTGGAGTGGGTGGCGGTTGAAAACCACAAGAAAAAGGCGGTGGGTTTTTCTGTTCTCCTGGCCTCGGCGATGCTGGAGGAAGGCCAGATCGCTTCTGTCTTGACCTATACAATTCCCGAGTGTTTGGTTCAGATGATCCCGGATCCGGAGGCCTTAGCGCACTTTCAAGGACGCCTTTTGGAAGGTGTCGAGGAGGGTGATGAAATGGTCCCCAGGGAGGGTTCTCCAGGAGGCTCCTCAAGATTTTGAGTAGGGTCCTGAGGATCCTCAAGGACCTACTTGGGGACCGTGCCGATTTTTGAGGACGGTCCTCAAGTTTTGGGGACTCTCTCTTTGAGGACCCTCAAAGTTCCCTTTGAATCTAGGGTTTGATCCCATTTTTGAATAATTCTCACATTCTAGTTTGAGTACGGTCCTGAGGATCCTCGGGACCGTACCTGGGAACCGTCCCGAGGGTTTTGGGGACGGTTCTCAATTTTTAGGTTTTGTGGAGAGTGATATGAAGACGTGGACTCTTAAGGAAGCGGCCGAGACTTTGGAGATCACGGTGAAGGCGCTTCGCTATCGGATCAAGGCTAACGGGTTGGAGCCGAAGGTGGAGGATGGGACGCATGGTCCGCGCTACGTGCTCAATGAGGAGCAGTTGGGGATTCTGGGCGTTGTTCCTAAGGAGGCGGCGGAGCTGGGGGATCGACCTTCCCCGAAGGGGTGGTCGAGTCGGGTGGTTCCGAACCGGCAGGGTTCTCAGGAGGATCCCCAAGGCTTTCGGGAGGGTCCTGAGGATGCTCAGGACGGTTCTGATAACCCTTTGAGGGTTATCCCTCTTGAGGTCCACCTGGAGACTCAAGAAGCACTCAGAGAAGCTCTGGAGCTTTCTCGCGAGCAACGCGTGGACCGGTTGGATGCGGAGAGGCGGGCCGTGGAAGCTGAAGAAAGGGCGATGCGGATCGCTCGGCAGGCTCAGGCGATCGCTGAGGAGCTGAATGCTCAGAAGCATCTGTTAGCGGAGAACGCGGAGTCTTTGGTAGAGAATCACGCTCGGGTTCAGGAGGCGGAGGCTCGAGCGGCAGAGGTGGCCTCGCGAGAGGCTGATGCGCGAAATCAACTGGAAGAGCTGTACCGACATAACGCGGAGGAGAAGGCGCGCTATGAGCGGGAGCGCGAGGAGATGCTGGAGCGGCTGAAGTCGAGTGAGGCGAAGGCGTCGAAGTTTGAGCGGATGCCGCGCTGGGTGGTGAAGCTGTTCGGGACCTAGTTTGGAGAGGGTCCTGAGGATCCTCAGGACCCCTAAAGTGCCCCATTTGTCAAACGTGCTGCTCCATCCGTTGGAGCTGCCGGTGGGGAGAAGGGGAGCTATTTTGCCGCTACCTGATGCGATGAAAGCGTTGAAAGTACACCGGACGGTAGCAAGTCAAATTTTTACGACTATGACTCTGCAGTAGAGACCTAGCAATTCCGGGAAGCAGAATTCATTGTTGTGGTCCACCATTTTCCAATAGGAAATCGTAGAGCAGGGGTACTTAGGAGCACGTAATCGCACTGCGACTTGCACCTTTCCCCCCGGCTTGGTAGTTGCAATTGGTACTTCAGAGGAGAGAGGGGTCAGCGCTCCCAGCGTCACTGGTATGTTGGGCCCCGATGCTCCCGCGTTGAAGTAGGTGTCGGCACAGACCAAGCGGCGACGTTCCCATGCGGTGTCTCCTAGGTTTTGAATTTCCCAGATTTTTTCGAACTCTTCCCCAGGACCGACCATTGAGTCATCGGGGATTGTTATGTCACGCACAAAGCCACTGAAGTCTCTGGGATAGAGGCTTGGATGGTCTTTGTAGATCGGTACATCCTCGAAGAATTTGCGAAGCAGATGGAGAGCATGGACATTAAGGACGTTTGCAAGCTTTATTAACGTCAAAAGCTTCACTTGCGATACTTCACCATTAATGATTTTAATCAAGCTCTGGCGGGATATCCCGGCACGCCTCGCGGCCTCTTTTTGAGTAAGGCCAGCGTCTTTCAGACTAAGTTTGATAAAGTGAGCTAACTCTACCTTCCCCAAAAAAGATCTCCTCCGAGATGTAATGTCAACCAAAGTTGACACAGTAAGCCTTACATTGGTTTTACTCCGCTAAACGGAGCATATCAAGAGAAAGGAGGTCCAAAGTATGAGTGAGCTAGACGGAGCGAAAAAAATCGCAGACCAGATCGGTCTGAAGCCTGGAGATTCTTTCCAGACTCAAGGCCAAATCGATAAACCTCACTACCACCGAGGTGGTGGCGGTTTGCACAACGACGGCTACTATGTAAAGTCCGACGGTGGCGTTGACAAGCAGCACACTGACGACTAAGTCGAGCTTATCGACTCCTCTGGCCCGCTCACGGAGTTTAGCTCCGTGGGCGGAGCCTTTCGTTCTTTCGAAGGGAGGTCGGGACAGTGACCTGCCGGTGGGTTCTTTGAAAGAAGGCTGGATTTAGCGTCGAACCCCTTTTAAATGTCGCAGAGTTTGCTTGTACAGCTGTCCCAAGAATGGGAGGCGCTGGAGAAGAAAGTTTGCTTAGGGCTTGCTAATCGCCATAATATCGCGAACTTTTTGCGCACTTGGACTCTGAAAGCGGGAGAGGCTTCGGCTGATGAGAAGGGGGTTCTTTTAGTCCAAATCCAACTGGCTAGCCAGACACTAAACAGAGAGGCTGACAACTACGAAGCGCTGATTCGGAACGCGAGAGAGAAGGCCGCCGAAGAGGCGAGGCGTGAAGCTGACCGGAAAGAGAGGGACGATATCGCGAGAGCCGAGCAAGCCAGACGTAGGAATGAGCAATGGGATCAACAGCAACGAGATGCGGCCAAGAAGCTAGAGAAGACGAGGGAAGAGACTCGAGCTATTGAGCGTGAGACGGAGAGGATCAAGCAAGAAGGGCGGGACCATCAAACTCTGATGAACCGAGTCTTGACGAATCCCGAGCTGTATTGTCCGCACTGCCATCGAGCATATGCCGATCACTCGAGCGCAGGCTGCCCACACTGCACGATTCGCCGCTATCCGTATTACTGACTTCTGAGGAAAAGAAGCCCGTTTAAAACGAGGCTTCTTTTCTTTAGTTCCTCCCGTAGCTAGCAATAAGCGCGGCAAGATTTCTGTAGTGCTCCGCCGTTTTGGTTGGGATATCCGGTCGCCTGGCATCACGGAGAAGGCTCAGACGGACCTCCTCCAAGCTGGCTTCCTTGATCGGAGGCTTCTCTCGGATTGGGCTAAGGAGCGGGTCCATCAGTCTTCCCTCTGGAATTGCTCGGGGAACTTCCACCGAAGGAGGCCCCGCACGATGAAAAATACGGCGATGGACGCGATGACCACGAGCAGAGCCGGAAAGGCCAGGAACGGGCTCTTGATCGCGAGGTAGTAGAGCGCGGCCAGTACCAAGAGAATGGCGGCCAACCTCAGAGGATGGGGTCGTTTGGGATTTGTGGGTTCCATGACTACTTCTTCAGGACTCCGTCACCGAATGAATTCCAGTACAATTCGCCGCCACCGCCGACGATGAGAGCGCTGCTGGCGGTATTCCACAAGGCGTTGCCCACGCCGCGAGACTGTCCACCCACGTTTGCGCGCTCGTTGTTACCTTCGGTGACGAAGCGAGTCTCGTTACCGTCTCGCTGAAGCATGAATGTTCTGCTCGAGCCATCCGTAAAGAAGTGAGCGGTTTTCCCGTTCGGGTTACTGGGATCCGCACAAGGAACGACCGTGAACTGGGCGTTATCTTTGCCGGCGTAGGCCCGTTCGCAGCGAACGAAAAAGTCTGGGCCTGGTGCATCGATTTTCAACACATCACCTTTTTGAATGCGGCGGTTCTGCATCTCTTCGCTTCCATCGGGCTTCAGAAGATGCCAGGTCGGAGCGTCGGCATAGGTCGCGCCGGCGGTGTTGTCGTTCCACCCACCCGGCCGCAACAAGGCTTCAGATTGTGTGCGGAACGCCTCTTTGGCGGCCTTCTCATTAGCATAGGTCTTGGACTTCTCGGTTCGCTGAGATATCCACCCCGTTTGGGCCGGAGTTCCAATCGGGTCGCGGGCGGGTCGCATAGGTCCGACAAAGTTCCCGTTCTTGATGGCCATCGACTTGAGCTTGGCCAGGTCACCGGCCACCTGGTGGGCACCGCGGTCGGCCTTCTCGAAGGTTTCACTGGGGAGTTTCGCGGCTTTTTGAGCGCCTTTCGCGACCATCGCCGGAGCGGAGCTGATGGCCTTGGCGATTTTCTTAGGGGCGTTGTTGACATATTTTAGAGCATCTTTGACTTCCATAGCCCGAGATTAACCTCTCTGGCTTGTCAGTTCAGTGACGGTTGTCAACTTTCCATGGAGTGGCAGCCCCGGGTTTCGCCGGACGACCCTATGGTCGATAGCCAAGGGTGAGAGGGAGTATATTTGTCAAAGAGGAAATATTTGTCAAATCCCAAATATGCATCAAATGACAAATAAGTCACAGATATTAGAAATCGAACTAGGAGATAGGCTCATCGAAGACTTGCGTGTCCTGTCGGGCCTAGAGATTCTCAATATCGAAAGAGAGCTTGTCATTGATTCCCGAGCGGTCGACCTGGTTGTTGATATCAGGTGTAAGAGTTACTCAACTCGGCTTCTCATCGAGATCAAAGGTGGTAAGGTTACACCGAGCAAGGCACTCCCGGCCGCGAAGTCCCTTTCAGGCCTGGGCGGTGTCCCGATGCTCGCCGCCTCTTCTCTCTCGGAAAGCACGCGCGAGCTTTTGCGAGACAACGAAGTCGCGTACTGGGACAGTGGGGGTAGTCTCTATCTCGAGTTGCCACAGGCGGTCTATCTCATCGAGAAGCCGGCGCCGCCGCAAGTTCGCGAAGATCGTGAGCCTAAGAACCCTTTCAAGGGAAGTTTCACGCAGGTGCTCCACACGATGCTGCTGGAGCCCGAGCGACCTTGGAAGGTCACCGAGCTCGCGCGGGAAGCCAAAGTCTCTCCCTACACGTCACAGCAAGTCCTTGGATATCTTGAAAGTCAGATGTGGATTCGCCGGGAAGGTCGGGGGCCCCAAGGGGTGCGCTACCTCACCCAGCCCGGTAAGCTGTTGGACGCGTGGGCTAATCACCACAGCTTGAGCAGCTATCGATCGCTTTGTTTCCACCGTCTGGCCAAGAACCTGGCGGTACAGCGCGAGCAGCTCTTGAGCTTCCTGGGTTCTCAGGAAACACCCTGGGCGCTGACGCTCGAACACGGTGTTCAGACGATAGCTCCTTTTGTCACTCAACTTCCAGGAGTGATGACTGTGCTCGTTTCTGATTCTCAGCCTTGGAGTGCCTTGGCCAAGAAGGCTGGATACAGAGAGGTCGAAGACGGTGAGAATCTCAGGCTTTGGCTGGTGAGTAACAAAACGCCCTTTCTCGGGTGCCGCGAGCACGAAGGACTCACAATCGCGAGCCCCATTCAGCTGTACCTGGACCTTTTCCCATGGCCGAGGCGCGGCAGGGAACAGGCTCAACATCTCCGAGAGAGTGTCCTTTCCTTCTGATGTCCAAGCCTCAAGACCATTCAGGCTATAAGCCTGAACAAACCACGGCCTGCGAGCGACTTTTAGCCACCTTGATCCGTGGCATCGGCCCCTGGCGGGCTTCTGTCACCGTTGTTGGCGGTCTGGTTCCTTCATTGCTCATCCCGGACGAAGAGCACGTCGGAACGACCGACATTGACCTGGTCGTTGATCTCGAGAAGATAGCCGAGACCGACGCCTACAAGACGCTCGAGCAGAATCTCAAAAAGCTGAGCCTCGAGCGTTACCAAAATGAGGACGGAAGAGCCCAGCATTTCCGCTGGATTCGCACAAAGGACGGTGCCCCCACCACCACGGTGGAGCTTCTTTGCCCAGCCCCGGACGACGAAGAGGCAGGTAAAGTCAGGTCCCTTAAGGAGGGTGGTGAGCGCGGCCTCTCCGCGATAGGCATCCCCGGCGCCCACTTGGTCTTTGATGACTTCGAGGAGGTCGAGATCACCACGGAGCTGCTCGATGGCCGAGGTGTCGCCACAGTCGTGGTTCGTGTCGCGGGAATCGTGGCCTATGTTGTGCTGAAAACGCTCGCCTATGAGAGCAGATGGGAGCCAAAGGATGCTTACGACCTGGTGTTCATGCTGGTCAACTATGCTGATGGTCCACAAGAGATCGGTCGGCGCTTTGCCGCCCAGATGGCCGCCAATCCTGACGAACCTCTTTACCCCAAAGCGCTCGAAATTTTGCGTTCTCGCTTCATGAGCGATGATAAGATCAGTGGGGCAGATAAAGACGGTCCGGTTAGCTACGCGAGCTTTGTGTCCCCGAACAGCCCTGAGGAGCAAGCACTCTCAAGGCGTAATGCCGTGGCGGCGATAGAAGCCTTTCTAGATGGGCTACGATTGGTGGAATAGTCTGTTCCCTTGCCGTTTTTTGGAATGTTCCGGCCGTCTTGGCGGAGGTCGTGTTTGACCATGCTTAGACGCAGGGTGATTTCTCATCGGAAGGCCTCGGATTCGGCTGCTTCCTGGTAGAGCCAGAAGGTGACGGACATCTCCTCGGCCTTCCAAGCCCTGCCGGTGTAGGGCATCCGGAAGAGGGGGGATTCCGCGCTGAGGTGGTGCCCTCGTTGGAGTTGGAGGAGGACCAAGCTCTCGATGAGCTGTCGGGTCTTGTCGTCAAGAATTTGGGTTCGTTTACGCGGGCCGGCGCCTAGAACGATCGCTCTTTTGGCGCGGCCGTGGTGGTAGACGTGGCCGATGGTGAGGGAGGCTATTTCAGTAAACCTGGCGCGGGTTTGGTGGAGGAGGGTAATCATGGACCAGGTCAGTTTTCCCTGGTCGGTGCTCAGGTCGACGAGCTGGAGCATCTTCCGCGCGGTTTCTGTGGTGGCTTTTGGCATTGGTTCTTCCTTTGTTTTTCTTGTTAGGGCTAGGCTGGTGCCGCCGGTTGTAAACGGCTACGCCTTTTAGGCGGGCCTTCGCCGATAGGCAGTGATCGAGCGGACCGAGATCGATCGACGCTGGAAGTCCTGGAAGAGCGGCGCGTTTGGCTGCGTGGAGAAGCCGTGAGAAGCGTTGAAAGCTAGGATGTTGCGGACACACTCTTGGGCGGCGGGGTTGAGTATGACGACCTGGGAGCGCGACCCGTTGCGGACGGCGGCTGGAAGGAGCAGTGAGCCTCTGGGTTGGCCATGGAAGACCACCTGGTGAATGGTAAGGTTAACGCATTCCTCGGCCCTAATCCCCGTATGGAGCAAGAAGAGCAAGATTAGGCGATTTCGCCGCCCCAAAGGGTGGCCGAGGTCTAGAGTAGTGAGGAACTGTCTGATTTCGGCTTTTCGCATTGTTGATTTCTCCTTTTATCTAGTGAGTGAAGGCCGCGCCGTACCCGGCCCGGCCGCCCCGCCGTAGGCGGGGCGGTTCTTCTTCCTTGTTGGGTTACGCGGTTGCGCGAGCTGTCTGAGTTAGGAGCTGGACGGCTTTGCGCCGTTCTTCGTTGCTGGTGTGAGTGTAGATCTGGGTCGAGCTGAGCCATTGGTGACCGAGGAGTGACTGCACGGTCGGTAAGGTGACGCCGCGCCGCACGAGCTCGGAGGCAAAGCTATGGCGAAGGGTGTGAGGGGTTGCTTTGGCTGAGAGACCCACCCTTTCGCGGAGGTCTTGGAGGATTCGCTGGGCTTCGCGTGGGGGTAGTTTGCGATGGTTTTTCCAGACGAAGAGCGGGGCCAGTGGAGCGGTGGAGAAGCCGCGTTCTTTGTTGAAAGCCAGGAGCTTGGCCACACAGGCTTGAGCGACGTCGTTGAGGGGGATAACCCGGGCTTTTCTGGTTTTGGTCATGTGGGCGGGGAGGTGGAGTTCATCCCGTGGGGTTCCGTCGTGAGAGACCAGGTTGACGGTGAGTTTGGTGGCTTCCCCGATCCTTAGTCCCGTGTGAAATAGGAACAGAATTAGGAGATAGTCTCTTCGCCCGAAAGGGCTTTGGAGATTGACCCCGCCTAAGAGTGTTTTGACCTGGTGTCGTTCGAGAGCGAACATTTGTCGTTTCCTCCGGTGATGAATTTTGGCTTTTGCCTTGGCTACCAAAATTCAGCGGGTATGGGCGCGGTGACAAGGGCTTGGCCCGGCGGAGCCGGGCTGGCCGAAGGCCACCCTTGTCTCCGCGACCAGACCTGCTACACTTTGCCTTGGCAAAAGCCAAACTTTATCACCGTCCTTTCCGGTTCGAGATCTTTTCTTGAGCCTCGCCCGGCTTTTTTGTGGAACACACCTGATTGGGCCGGACCTGGCAAGGGCTTGGCCCGGCGGAGCCGGGCTGAGTGAGCGAAGCGAACGAACCCTTGTCCGGGGCCGAGACCAATCAGGTATCATGAATGATGAGCCGGGCGAGAAGAGTGACGGCTTAGGAATCCACTTTCGGACGAGAGCCTTGGTTGGGGCCTAGCCCGGCCTGCCGCGTTGATCATCACCTTGGACCTCCGCTTTAGCCCCATGAATGCACTGCGGCGGGCCGGCGAGCTGTGGTAAGTCGTTTGCGCGAAGCCTCCCCTGAGTCTGTCGTTTGCTCTGGCTCCCGTCGAGTCGCCGCGTCCTGCTGGGCCCAGCAGGCGCGAAGACGACGCTTCAGAGTTGGGGTTTAGTTCTTCTTCGAGCTGTTGGGGCCTAAGCCCCAACAGGGAGGCCGCCCGCGATGAACTCCCCTTGGAATCTCATGAGTTGGTCTTTCGGGTCGATGCCCCGTCAGGGGTAGCGACCCGGAAGACCAACGGTACACGTCGGGGAGTTCAAGAGCGGGCGGCTCTTCTTTTCCTGGAGCACGGGCGGAGCCGGTGCGGTCTTCTAACTGAGGAAGTAGCGTCAGCTTCTTCCGAAGGCCACGAGGAGGGGGTCCCCCAAGATGGACCTTTCAGTAGACGGGCCGAAGGCCCCGGAGGGATTGGGAATGGACGGGGGATCTGCGACGAGGGGCCCTCTGAGCTTGAGAGCTAAGACCCAGCAGGGGCAAAGACTAGCTCCTGCTCTCGTTTAAGAGACTTGCAGTAGGAGCCTATAATAGAGCCGTCTTAGTATAAAGTTCGGAGGACAACGTTTAAATGGGCGACCGCTGGGACGAAACGTGGCATAGGCTAAGAGAGTGGACAAATGGTCAAGGCCCTGCCGAGAGACTCTCTGCGCAAATCCTTAAACACGAAGGCTTTACTGGTATTGAGCCTAGTCATCCGCTGGGCGGTCCCGACGGCGGCAAGGATGCTCTTTGCTACAAAGACGAAAAGAAGTGCGTTATGGCGGTTTACTTCCCTAGAGGGGAGCAAGACTTCACAACCATCAAACGCAAGTTGACGATGGACCTTAAGGGGGTTGCCAAGAATGGAGCCTCGGAGATGGCGTTTGTCACGAACCAGGAACTACGGCTCGCTGAAAAGTCCGAGTTGAAAAAGTTAGCCGCACCTCTCGGACTAGATTTATATGATCTCGAGAGATTAACGCTCATACTGGATTGCCCAGAGATGTCTCTCGTCCGGCGCCAATTTCTAAATATCGAGCCCGACGATTCATCCGTAATCTTGTATCAAAGACGCTTAAAGGCTGCAGATACTCTATGGGAAAGCTGGCTCTCTTTTTGGAAACACGCTCCCACTGTTTTAGGGGTTCTCGACTGGATAACCTACGAAGAAGAAAAAAGAATGAATCGGATACCAGCAATCCAAATCTTTCTCAAGGGCTTGGACATGAATATCCTTCCAAAGTGGATTGAGGCAACGGAATTCGCCGACAAAACGAGACCCGTCCTGGGAGAGGACACGTGGCTGACCTATTTCAATTCACGTGCTGTTTTTGGGAGGATAGTGACACATCTGATTTTCGAGAAATCCAAAAGTCCAATGCTTCCTTGGCGCGATGCTGATAGAATTCATGATCTTTTGGGCGATCTTTGCACTGAAGAAGAGATATCCAGTGCTTTGGCACGCGAGCCGGGCAGGGTGAGCTTTTTGCGAGAAACCTTGCAGGCGAAGATTCTCGCAAAAACAAGTGTGATTCAGGATATCAGGCAGAAGCGTTAGCTTTGCGACCCGACTTTCTGGCCTCAGAACGCAGGGTCTTTGATTCAATTCCAGAAAATCGACATAGCGGTCAGCTCAGCGGTTAGTACGTGAGTTAGCCTCGTCAGTCAGTTACGCTGGTCAGTACCCCGAAGTGCACTAGGGTTGAGTACGCGGGTAGGTAACGTGAGTAAGAGGCATCAGTAAGTACACGGTCCGGAGCGCGCTTGTTTCTTTTCTTGCGCTTGACTGCAAACATTCGAGATAGTCTGCAACGTCATATTGCGCTCTTCCAACACTGCCTCTCGCAAGCGGTACTCTGGCCATTTACCACCTGGGAACTCGAAGCGACCGCATAGAAATGTTTCGAAGTGGATGTAGATTTCGATGTGATTATCGCCGACGGCCTCGGCGTTGAGATACCGAGCCGCCTTGACGAGCTTGAGAAGGCTCTTGATGAGAGAGCTAAGCCAAGGCATCCTAAGATCATCTTGGTGACCGCCGTCCATATAAGCGGTCAAGGGAGACTTGCCCTTTAGTCTCGAACGTTGCCGCAATTCTTGGGAGTTTTTTTATGGCCTCAAATTTAGACCGATATCAAGCCGATCTGGAAAACCTGATAATGCGAGGCGCCTTGTTGCAACTCAGCCTCATGGCCAGCCACCGCCCCCAAGAACTTGCTAAAAGCCTTGAAAAAGCTACGGCCACCGCTAAGGGCGAAAAGACTTCTCCTACGACCCAATGTCATAGAGAGGATGGTGATGTTTCCATTCCCGAATTTTTCTCGGATTACCAATCATGGTATTCGGAGGCCAAGGTCCTCATTAAACAACTTCTTCCAGAGCGCTTAGAAGATTTTGTTCGCTTCTACGAGAGCCCCAAGAACCGAAAATTGATCACCGCCGACAATTACACTATATCCGATAGCCTTAGAGGGCTATCTCGCGGAACTGTAGGTCCAAGCTACGCCCTCTCACTTTTTGCCCAACAGTTCCTCATATTGAAGGGATTAGAGCAGCGATTTAAGAGTTCTCTGTTCGATATCAAGCTCTTGGTGCAGGCGGATTTGTTTGATTCTGAGATCGACTCCGCAAAGGAACTCTTAAAGCATAAATTCTCTCGAGCCGCTGGAGCATTGGCGGGGGTTGTGTTGGAGAAGCATCTGGCACAGGTCGCCGGCAATCATTCGCTCAAGATAAGCAAAAAGTATCCTGGTCTGAATGACTGGAACCAACTCTTGAAAGACAACAACATTATTGAGACTCCTAAGTGGCGCCTGATTTCGTTACTAGCCGACATTCGTAATTTATGCAGTCATGACAAGCAAACTGAGCCAACAATGGACCAAGTCCAAGAACTCATCGACGGCGTCTCTAGAGTCATCAAGACCGTCTTCTAACCTTGTGTAGTAGCGAGTAGGGCGAGAGTGCTTCTCGCTTGCGCGAGTCTCTCGCCGTGAGCGCATGGCTGACGACGGGCCGTAGGCTCCGGAGGGATCGTTGAATGACGGGGGATCTCCGACGAGGGGCCCTCTGAAGGTTGGTTCCACGACGAACGCGCTAGATCGTCCATTTGAAGCCGTTCTAGAGCCTATTTCTAAAGGTCCAAAAATTTTGGCCTTTCTGGCGCTGATTCTGAGCGAAGGGGGCTATATCTTGTAGTTTGGCCTCGGAGACATGACCTGCTAACAAGGAAACCCCGCGAACTACAGGGCGAAGCCACCGGCGTGAAGCCGACCGCGTGGTTTCTGAGGTGTTGAGCTGCCGCCCGAAGGGGCCTCATGACCACCGGCGTTTCCGGTGGCCATCACTAGTGGGGTCCGTGAGCGGTCGGACTCCGGATTCTTAGCAAAGTTGGGTAGGGCCCCGCCCTTGGCTTCTGATCGGTGGCGTGATTACTTCTGCAGAAAAGTCTCTAGTTGTTTGATCTTCTGGGCCAACTGGTCACACGGCTCCGCAGCGTGAATCTTTCGGTATAACGGAAGACTTTTCTCTGCTTCCTTCTGTTTAAACTCACCCTGGAGCGTCTTTATCCTACCTGTCTCCAAAACCGAAGCGAACATCATATCCACGTCGTCAGCTTCCTCTAACGAAACCCACTTCCACTTGCTCATGCGGGTGGGTTTCACGTCGGATTGTGTTGTCCCTCGATGACTTTGGCCCAGTCCCTTCGAAGGACCCGCTCACTTCGTCTCGGGAAGACGCTCTAAAGCCTGCTCATGGTGAAGCAGTGCCTAGATCTGCTCGAGCTAAGCTCGTATCCGGTTCAACGAGTATCCTTTCAATATCCTGACGACTGCATGTCTTGAGGTTGATGCCCTCTCTTCGAGTACATTTCCAAAGACGCTGTGTGGGCCTTGGTGGGCCAGCTGGTCTTTGCGAATTCGGCTTCCACGACAAGTCGATGGAGGGCTCCATCCCTGATCCGCCACCAATTTCGCCTCACGATGAAACCCTGATAGAATCCTTCTGAATCATCTTCTCTATCAGTCTCAATGACGATGTAATCGCCGACTCTCGGTACACCTGGCAGCTCTATTTCCAACATAAAATCCTGCTCGCCACCGCCCGGTGGCACGAAGGAAAGTACTGCTTTCATAACTCTGTTCTCCTCAAATAGTACATCTCTAGGCCGAGGGCCAGCCTTATGCGCTCCACTCCTGGGAATACTCTCCGAATAGCTCCGTCTCGAGCCTTCGCGCTATTTGCTGACCTGATATTCCTCGTCGTCTTCGCCGAAGATTCGGGCGTTGAGCTGTTTGGCCAGAGTGACGGCGGCCTGCGCGACTCCGGCTTGGTCGGGATTCCATTCCAGGGCTTCGAAGTCGATGCGTCCGCTTTGATAGGCGAAGGCGGAGGCCCAAGGGAAGAAGGTTGGGTTGTTCTCGAGGGATTTGAGAGCTTGTTTGTAGCTTTCTTCGCTAACGAAGAGGTCTTTGGGGTCTTCGCTCTCTTCATAGGAGGCGCGCTGAATGGTGTAATGATAAGCCATCGGAGATGATTTGCCGTCCTTAGTCGACAACCTCCGCTGTGACAGCGAAGCCAGCTTCTCCCTGGGGGATTCTGCCCTGGGGGTCGTCGCCGGCGAGGTAGAGGATCTCGACTAGTCTGGCTTGGATGAATTCGGGGTTCTGGCTTTGGAGTTGGCTCGCGGCTTCTTTGAATGCTTCTTCTATGGTTCGGCCGATGCCGGTGGCTTGTTGGGGTGTGGGCATGCTCTCTTCTCCTTTTGGTCTGTCTCGATTCTCGGCGGAGGTTTGTCTTCTTTCTTGAAGTCCCGGGGATGTCGAGGTATTTGCAAGACGGGTGGTTGCTCTCTGAGAATCCGGAGGCGTTTCCAGTGTCGAACCGAGAGTCCGCATTCGCCGCGGTGATCGTGGTGGCGGGGGATAGCGATCTGGCCGACCAGGTGGCCGGGGATCTCGAGGAGATGCGCTCGGGTGTGTCTCCTGACGTCTCAGTGTTGGTGCTAGTCGACCTGCCCGGGGATGGGGGGCTGTCGGTGGCTGAAGTGACGCCGGAAGGGCCTAGGCCCTTGGAGCTCTGGCCGGAGGGGTCGACGGGGGACCCGTTGGTGCTGGCGGAGTTTTGGGCGCGATCGTTGGTGAGCTTCTCCTCTTCGACGCGCCTGGCCGTGGGGTTTTGGGGTCACGGTCTGGGTGTGTTCGGGGATGGGGATGCTCGGGAGGTATTGTTGCCGGAGGCGTTCTTGCGGCGGGCTCTGCCGGCACGGTCTCGGAGGTCTCGCTCTCGTCGATCGAGAGGGGACGATTTCTCCTCGGCTGGGATGCTTCCGGATCTCTCGGATGTGGGTGGGGTGCTGACGAATCGGGAGGCGCGTTCGGCTCTAGGGGCGGCCTTTATCAGGGCGGGACGCTCGGACCCGATCGATATGGTCTTCTCCGATACCTGTTTGAACGGCTCGATCGAGGTGTTCACTGAGCTGAGGGAGTTCGCCCGGGTGGTGGTGGCCTCGTCGCTGCCGATCCCGGCGGGAGGCTGGAATTATAAGACCTGGTTGGCGGCGACGGGTCGAGAGCGACCAGGTGACGCTGAGGGATGGGCGCGCTTGGCGGTGGAGTCGTTCGAGTTCGCGCATCCTCAACTGGGTGAGGATTTTCCTCGGGCTCAGCTGGCGGCGTTCTCGACGGAGCGGGGCGATCTGGTGAGGGCTTTCGCTCGAGTCGTGAAGGAGCTGCGAGAGTTGCGGAAGACTCGGCGCGTGCTCGTAGGATTCGCTGTGAATCGGGTGCAGTCGATCGTCTATCGGGAGAACCTGGATTTCGAGCAACTGGTGCTGCAGCTGCTCGAGCTGGCGGCGGAGGGGAGTTCTCTGCGATCGGCCTGTCGGGAGTGTCTGGAGGTTTTTCGGGAAACGTTGGTGGCGATCTCGGCGGCTCCCGAGGGCGGGGAAGCTTTGTCGGGGCTGACGATCTGGTGTCCGCTTCAGGGCGACGTCGAGCGGGTGAGCGAGTACTATCCGCGGCTTGAGTTTGAGAAGAAGACGAAATGGCTTCGGTTGTTGAGGGAGCTGGAGGAGGACCTCGGTGCCGCTTGACGGTGCAAGGCGAGAGAGGGCTTGATGCTGGAGGCGCGGGCCGGGCGAAGCCGGGCCTCTTCAACTGAGGAAGTAGCGGAGCTTCTTCCTCAGCCACGAGGAGGGGATCCCCCATGATGGATCTCACAGTAACCGGGCCGTAGGCCCCGGCGGGATCGTTGGATTGTCGGGGGATCTCCGACGAGTGGCCTTGAGCCTTGGGCGTCAGCCCAAGGCGAACCCGCGAAGAGGGAATCCCCCTCCATGTTCTTTAGATGAACGGGGCGAAGCCCCCCCGCGAGATCGTTGGATTGCCGGGGGATTTCCGATGAGCGGGCCCAGCCCTTCGGGCTGGGCAATCGGCTAATGCTCGGGCGTCTCTCTTTCTAGACAAAGGGGATGGAACATTTTGTACGCGTTGCGCTGGCGGCCGATCCCGATGTGAATATATTCGCGGGTGACAGCGATGTTCGCATGACCCAAAAGATCTTTGAGAACATATAGATCCATGCCGTTCTCATAGAGATGCGTCGCGGCGGTATGCCTGAAGCTGTGTGGCGTGAATCTTCTCCCGATCGCTTCGTAGCGTTGGATAATTCCAATTTTTTCAGCGTATTCGTTAACGACGCGGGAGATCTGGCGCTCACCGATACCGAAGACTTTGTCTTTGGGGGCTCGGCCCGCGGTGAATTCTTTGAGGAGTTGCGCGGTCTCGGGATCGATCAAGCAATAACGATCCTTATCGCCCTTGCCGTCGCGCACGAGAACTTTCAGTTCGTCGAGGTAGAGGTCAGCGATGAGAATTCCGGCGACCTCACTGATTCTCATGGCGCTGGCGTAGAAAGTACGGAAGAGAAGATAGTCGCGAGGCTCGGGCTTGGCAGCCTCGAGGAGCTCATGGATCTCGGAGCGGGCAAGGACGGCAGGCAGTCTGTCCCCGTTCTTGTCGGCGCGGGTGAGAAATTCGCCGGCGAGCTCTTTATGCCAAGCTCGGTCAACGGCGTTGGTCTTCTGCCGACGTCGCTTCTTCTTGTAGGCGGTAGGCGCGGCTTCCACGATCTCGAGGGCTTGGGCGAGGGTGGGCTGTTGGGCCATGTTGCGGGAGAGGAAGCGGAGGGAGGAGACGTCATCGGAGAATTCGGTAAGGAATTCGAGCTGTTGGGGAGTGAGGCTTTCAGCGACGCGAAGAGCGCTAAAGGCGGGGGGGGTTTGTTGGCTCATGCGTCGGGGATTCGGGCCGCGGTGGAATAGCTCCCTGGAAGGATGAGAGCATGAAAGGCATGGTCAAAAATAGGCATTCTAAAGGGCATGTCAGAGACGTAAGTCTAAACTCTGACATGCATCTCCTGTGAAGAAAATTTGCCGCTAAATCATCCAAAATATGATTAAACAGGCTCCAAGAGAGATATTTTAGACATGACAAGGCAAATATTCTTGGCTTCTTACAGAGTTATCGTGTCATGAACATGATCACAAATTGAAAAAACCGTGACATCTACTGGGGTTTTGTCGGGACCTAGTCGTGGGCCAGCCTCTGCAGCTCTGCGACAGGTACCTTGCTGGCGAGCAGTGAGCCCCCGAGTCGGCTAATGGCTGGTAGAGAGGGTCATCTTCCGTCAGACTCTCGAAGGCCATGTCGACGATTCGCAAGAGATCCTCGGGACTGCTTCTGAAGGCCCTCCCCGATCGAATCCAAGCCAGTAAATCCTCAAAGGACATCTCCGTTCTCCTCCCGCTAGAAGTATTGGCAGGGCTCACCTGTATCTGCACCACTAGCCCAAGTGGCGAAGGCCTTGAGGTGGTCTTCGTCCCAACGGATGACCTGCGAGAGTTCGAAGGGCTGCTGTTTCCTGTCCCAGATGTGGAGGCAGAATTCGAAGACTCCTCGTTCGGCACCGGTGACAGGGTTTCGCTCAAGGAATCGCTGCAAGTCCTCGGCCTCAAAGTCCGGTGGAAGCTTATGGTGGCCGACATAATGGGCCACGCGATGGAAGTTCATCGCGACCTGTCGCCAGCGCTGGGCGGTGCTCATGGGCTAGCTTGGAAGCCAGGCAGCAGATGGGGAGGGATAAACGGATTGAGCGCCTGACGCCAGAACAAAACGCCGAGGGTCTCACCAGGGTTCCACTCGCTCTTCATGGAGATATCGACGCGCAGCTCGTACTTCTCGCAAAGGGCCACAATCCCGACCAGGTCTTCCGTAGATAGCGTATAGGGCTGGGCCAAGTAGGCGACGGCCAGGCCGTTCCTCTCATAGACCTGCCCGCGCTCCATCCAACGGTAGGGCTCGACGTGATCGCTCTCAGATAGCAGCGGCTCTATCCCGCTCTCAACGATACAGTCAGCATGAAGAAGTTTGCAAATATCCGTTGTTGAGCGGGCCATGAATCCTGATTCCGTGCCACTAAAGCATCACCTCTGACGAAGCTTTGTAAGGAAGATTCGGGAGTGGCATTTTCAAAAATGGGATCCTTTTGAAAATGGGCCTTTGGCTTGTGAACCGGGTTCAGAGGTGGAACAAATGACGACGAGTATTCGGGAGAGCAAAAAATAAGGAGCTGAAATGAAGAGCAAATTTTCTTTAGTTATAGCCTTGCTGCTGCTATTGTTCGGGGTCGCTTATGCATCCCAGACTGCAGACAAAGTCATGTCTAAACTCAGTGGCGCGCAAACAGACGGAACTTCTGGCACTAAAAGCAACGGGATTCACTACGAATGGGATGTTCGGTTGAAAGATGTGACTTCCCAAGTCGAACTAGATCAGGAGGTGGGGGGGATGAGGATTGAAAAGTTCACGGTCACTGGGAAGTGGACGTCTCACGTCCGTAAGGACGAATATAGCTTAGGTGCCAGGATCGACAAGAAATGGGGAGACAATAAAAACCCTTATGGGAATTTCTCTATCAAGGCAAAGGCTATCGACGGCGCTTTTACAGTGGATACCATTGTTGATGTTGATAACTACAATGACGAGCCCAACCGTTTTGCACGCGATAAAGCTTACGACCTTATAATGAGCCGGTTGAAAAACTAATCATCAGCCGGCCAGCTTCTGCGGTAAATAATCAACGCTTTTTGATTCTCCTCAGAACTAGCGAGTAGAGGGAGGTCCGCATTTGGGATGCGCTGGCACCGGAACGGTGGCGAGAATTCGGCCGTAAGTGCCACCTTCACTCGTAACAGAAAGAGCCCCACCTTTTGGCGGGGCTCTTTCTGTTACGAGTTAAGGTGAGGTGGTCTCCGCGCTAAGAATCTGACAGTCGGCGTTTTTGGAGTGCATGTTGGCCGTCTTGGCGGAGGTTGCCTTGGGGGGTTAGGTGGCGGTAGAGGGTCTGGCGGGTGATGCCGAGTTCTTTGCAGAGGGCGTTGACCTGGGTGGTGGGGTCTTTGAGGGCGGCTTGAGCTAATTTGATCTTGGCGGGTGTCATTTTGGGTTTGCGTCCGCCTTGGCGGCCGCGAGCTCGAGCCGCGGCTAAGCCCGCCTTGGTTCTTTCGGAGATGAGTTCTCGTTCGAATTCAGCGAGCGCGGCGAAGATGCCGAAGATCATTTTTCCGGCGGCTGTGGTGGTGTCGATGTTGGCGCCATGGCCGGTGAGGACTTTGAGGCCGATTTTGCGTTTGTTGAGATCGTCCATGATGGCCACGAGGTGAGGGAGGCTCCGGCCAAGGCGGTCGAGCTTCCAGACGACGAGGGTGTCACCGGGACGAAGGGCTTTGAGACAGGCGGCGAGATCCGGGCGGTCGTCTTTGGCTCCGGAGGCGGAGTCTTCGTAGATGTTCTCGGGATCAACGCCAGCTGCGATCAGGGCATCGAGCTGGAGGTCGGTGGTCTGGCTGCCGTCAGCCTTGGAAATTCGCATGTAGCCTATGAGCATCTGTTCATATGTCTCTTTCTCGCTAGAAAGTCTGGGATCAAAAACGACCGTTTAAGTGACATACGAGAGTGACACTCAAAACCATGCCAGCGAAGTCACTTTTGAAGTCACTTTTTCAATGATCCGAAATCGTTGGTCTTGAGATGGGATTCGAGGCTCTTTTCTCTTTTTTTACGCATGAGGGCCTCATTTGAGAAAATGTCGTTTACCACCTCAATGAGACAGTGGGGAGTTGTCCGTTAAGCGACCGGCTTAACGGACTGGTCTAAAATCAGTCGGTTCCGTAGGGTCCGCCGTTCATCCGGAGCTCAACTTCACTGATGGGTAGCAGTAGGAGTTCGGAAGCTTTTCCCATCGAAATGAAGTCACAGGCGAGAGCTTGGTAGACGAGCAGTTCGAAGCGGGGCATCTCGAGCTGGTGGCTGGGAGATTCGAGCGGTTGGGGTTCGTTGGTTCTCCAGCCCTGTCCGAAGGTTCGAATGATGGAGTCTCGTTGCCAGAGTTCGATGATGCCGGTCTGCTCGAGTCGCATGACCAGCATGGCCGCGCTGACGCGGAAGTAATGCTTGACGATCATGATTTCCTGATGACTGGGGATGTGCTGGTGTCGACCCATCATCTTGCGAAGCGTCTCGGCCGGGACGAGGAAGGCGCCGGCGAATCTGTTGCAGAGAATCTCCGCTTGCTTACCGTTGAGCCCCTTGAAGTCGAGCAGACGATGCGCGAGCTCGTGGGCCATGGTGAAACGTCGA
>JBBCJA010000052.1:0-47703 GCA_037189585.1 Selenomonadaceae bacterium
CGAGCCACCTGTGGCCGAAGTTCCTGTGACCGAAGAGCCTGTCGCGGAGATTCCGTCGCCCGACTTCTTGCCCAACCTGGAAGCGGCTCCGTCAGTGGAGCCTGAGGCGCCGCTCGTCGAGCCAACTGTGGTTGAAGTTCCTGTGAGCGAGCCGCCCGCGAGCGAATCTCCGGTGACCGAAGAGCCTGTCGCGGAGATTCCGTCGCCCGACTTCTTGCCCAACCTGGAAGCGGCTCCGTCGGTGGAGCCTGAGGCGCCGCTCTTTGCTACACCCATAGCCGAAGAGCTTGTCGTTGATATTCCGGCTCCCGATTTCTTGCCCAACTTGGAAGCAGCTCCGTCAGTGGAGCCTGAGGTGCAGCTCTTCGCGCCACCTGTGGCCGAGATTTCTGTGAACGAACCCCCTGTGGCTGAAGTTCCTGTGAGTGAGCCGCCCGCGAGCGAAACTCCGGTGATCGAAGAACCTGTCGCAGAGATTTCGGCTCCTGTCCCCTTACCCAGCCTGGAAGCGACCCCATCGGTGGGGCCTGAGGCGCCGCTCTTCACGCCACACGTGGCCGAAGTTCCTGTGAGAGAGACGCCCGTGGCCGAAGTCCCCGTGCCGGGACCGGATCTTTTCGCCCCATTGTCAGAATCTCCTGAACCGGTTTTTGACCTCTTTGACCCGTCCAACAGCCTTCCCGAGGAGGCGAGTGGAGCTGACCTCTTTGCCTCGCAGGAGACTCCAGTCACCGGTTCAGAGCCTGCCGTACAGAACAAATCCACGGTTTTTGAGCCGACTTTAGAACTTCCAGTCGCTGGAATTCTCGCCGCGGCGGAGCCGAGCCCGCCCCTTGAGCCGGCGCCAGCAGAGCCACCTTCTCAACAGATCGAAGCTCCGGAACTGGTTGGCGCGGCCGTGGCTATGGGTACTCAGACCGAGGAGGTCTTGGAAGATAGCTTCGCCTTCAGTCCAGAGGCGGGACCCGCCCGACCGAAATGGAAGGGTTGGGGGGCCAGTGAACGGGAAACGGTCCAGGCGACTTGTGAGTCGGTTGTCGGATTTGGCGGCAAGATTCCGACGGCGTACGCTGGACCTATCTCGGCGGCATTGCAAAGCGCCTCTAACAAGTTTCAGATCATTCTCGGTTCAGGATGTGGAAAATCCCATCTGGCCCGAGACTTGTGTGGACAAGAGTCCCATCCCCAGTTTGGGCCCGCTCTTCTGGTAGACTGGACAGGCTCCTCAGCAAGTAAGGAAGCTGGCGGCGAAGAGTTTCTCGCCCTTTACTTTCAACTGCGGGAAGACGTCAAGGTTCGAGCCTCTAGCGCGATCCTACCCGAGCCAGAAACAGCGGCGGCGTTAGCCGCTTCAATACCGCGGGATGGATTCTCCGTAACCTTCAACAGGCTGTTGGGACAGCTCGGTGTGCTCAATCGGTCGGGTTTGACTCTGATTTTCGATGAGCCCCCCGAGGCATTTCGAGACTGTTTGGACCGTGCTCTACCAGCGAAACTGCGTATCATAAGCATGATTACCGCCACCCAGACCTCCGAGACTCTGGGCGAGAAGGTCGACCTTCAGTCTGTCTGGCCAGCGGCGGCTACGGAACTCTTTGGTCCCGAGGTGGCCGAACTGACCCGACTACCTGGTGCGAATCTGCTTAGAGTCGGCTTGGCTCGACAGTTGAAAGCGGCGGGCGGTGTTGTTCCGGCATCTTTGACCGACATCGTGCAGTCCGTCATCACTCATCCCAGCGTGGAACCTGATCTTTTGGTCTGTCTGGCGTTGGAGGGGCGTCCCGTATCACTCGACGACCTTGACCAATGGTACCTCAGCTCCACTAAGGTCAATACCTGCCTGCAGACTTTCCCTTCGCTCTTTCAATTAAGGAGCAGCAGGCTGTCCCCCTTGTTAGGAATCTCTCACACCAGTATCGAGGCGGCGGTCACCAGTAATCTTGGGGAGCAAAGTCAGAAGGCCGCGAACAAGCTTCTCGGTTGGACCATCGCGCAGTTGGAAATGACAAGCGCTGATAAGTACGGCGGTCTCGGTGTGCGTGAAATTGTATTTCGAAACTTCTGCCGTCTGTATCGCTACGCTCGTCAGGCCGACACACACTCCATTTTAGAGTGGATCGCTCGGAATAAGGATTTACAGAGAAATCGGGTCGCACTAACGACACACTTGGAAAGGCCGGCGAACCGCTGGGAATTACAGACACTCTTGTCTTTGTTGGCCCAAGTTCTGTCCAAGCTGTTGGCCTCAGGTTCCTGCAATGACCTCCGCGATGAACACGCTTGGGCACTCTCCAACCTGGGTCTCAATCAGTATCATCTCGGGCTATGGGCGAAAGGCGGAGTGGATATCGAGCAGGCTCTGGAGAGCTTTACCACTCTGGTGGAGAGAGAGCGGCAGAACGAATTCCGCCCGGCCTTAGCCACGACCTACTATCGAGCATCCCGCATCATGGAGGCACTGGGAGAAACGGAGAAAGCTCGAACCTATTCCGAAAAATCGGTCTCGGAACTCGTTGAATTGGTGGAAGACCGAGGTCGGGTCGACCTCCAGCCTCGTCTCGGTATCGCCGTAGCCTTCCGCGGGCGACTCAAAAATCAAGCTGGCGATGCTTCGGGGGGACTCAAAGATCTGCAACAAGCGTCCGGGCTGTTCTCGACGACCGATCCCGAGCCCCAGCAGGACCTAATTCAGGCTCAGGTTGAAGTGCAGCTTGAATTGGCGAGCATCATGCTCAAGGCCAGAGACCTCGAGAGCGCTGTCAAGGAGAGCACCAAAGCTGTTCAGCTTTCCACTCGAGCCGTTGATGAGCTTCATTTCGACGAACTTCAATCACTTCTGGCCACTTGCCACACTTGCCGTGCGCGATGTTTCTTTGACCAGGGCGAGATGGAACGGGCGCAGCGAGATGTCTCCAAGAGCATTACGTTGCGGAATCTTGTCGTTGACGAGGGCCGTCTCGAGCAGAGGCTGGAACTCGCTAAGGAGTATCTGCTTCGTTCTCAGATGGCCCGTGCTCGCGGGTTAAGAGATGATGCCTCCCGTGACCTTCAGCGTTCCGTGGATATATTGGAGCAGTTGGTCTCCGAAGGCCGCCAGGATGCGAAACTACAACTGGTCCAAACTCTGGTCGAGAGGGCCGAGGCCGGTGTCGCCGGCGCGGCTGCGAGTATGGCTGACCTGCAGAGAGCCTTGGCCGTGTCCCAGGAAGACCAAACCGCGACGGCTGAAGCTCAGGCCGTTCGCCTTGATCTCCTCGATGGCGTGTTGAGAGCTTCCTTGCGCGCCGGTGATTTCCAGCAGGCCACAGCAGTTTCCAATGAACTGTTATCAGCTCGCCAGGCGGCCCAGGATTGGGACGGCTATGCTCGAGTTCTTGTCGTTCGCGGCGACATCAGCCATCAACAATCTCAGAATAGCTCCGCGGTGGAGAACTACCAGCAGGCGATTAGTCTTCTCAGTCGGCTGATGGAACAGGGACAGACTGACGAGCGCCTCGGGCTCTTGGCCGGTGCTTATTACGGTGCGGGCTCGGTCGAGCTCAAGCTCGGCCATCCCGACAAGGCTCAAGAGCCTATTCGCCGGTCCCTAGATCTTTACACCCACCTCTTCCAACAGCGCGGACAAAAGAACGTGCTTCCAGGAATGTTGAAGGCTTATTCGGCCTTTGCCGATATTGGCTTAGCACGAGGAAAAGCGCAGGAAGCGATGGCCTCCCTTAAAAGTGCCTTCGATATTCTGGCCTACCTGGAAAAGGAAGGGGGAGCCAATGCGGTCGACGGTTTTGAACTGCGAAAGGCTGACCTTTTCCGACTGCGCGCGCGGGCGACATTCCAGCTTGGCGATGCGAACGCGGCATTGCACGACTCGGAAGAGGCGATGCGGAACTACCTTCTGGACCGCCAGAAGAATCAACAAGGGCCTTGGAAAGACGAATTGGCTCGAACATGGATTCTTCGCTCCTCGATATTTTTTGTTCTCAAGGATTTCGCACAGGCGGAATCCTCCGCTCAAGAGGCTATCAGCCATTTTGAAGGTCTCGTGGGAGCGGGACAAACCCATTACTTTCCCGACCTGCTCAAGGCTCTCTCAATGAGAGCTGAAAATTCAGCCAAGGCCGGTAAGATCGACCGCGTGCTCGAAGAGTATAGCCGAATGCTAGCGGTGGCGGCCGCCGTCTCTCAAGCCGGTTCGCCCCTGGACATGGAGCTTGAGGCATCCAGGATTCTGGAGAAGAGGGCGCGCGTGTATCGGGACCAGGGGGTCATCAACGAAGCCTACGCCGACTACGAAAAAGTTATCACGATGTACCGCAAGCTCCTGAGTGAGCGAGGGAGAAGTGATGTCGCCGGCGATCTGGTCAGGACTCATATTGAACGGGGAGAAATGATCGCTTCCGCTGGACACGGGGAGCATGCGATCAACGACTACTCACAGGCTGTCGAGATCTCCAAAGCTCTTCTGGGCCAGGGTCAAGTCGACGCCGCGGTTGGCTTAGCTCAGGCTTTACAAAAGAGAGCCGATGCTTATAGAGCCGCGGGTAAAACTCGCGAGGCGCTGGCTGATCTCGAGGGCGCCGTGATGTTTCAGACCCAGCTCCTTCAGCAGAAGCAGGACACGGAAACGGTGGGGACTCTGGGCCGCGCGCTTCTGAGCCAGGGAACCCTTTTGGCGGGATTCTCCCAAGTTCCGCAGGCCGCCCAGAGTCTGGACCAGGCGATTAGCCTGTTCAGCAACCTGGTGGAGGGCCAGAATCAGCGTCAGTACTCCTCAGACCTGGCGACCGCGCTTATCACGCGGGTTTCTCTCACCGGCGACAAGACCGATCCCAATCTTCGGCAGGTCCTTATCCGAGCGGTAGAGCTCGTCACTCAACAAGCTCGAGAAGGTAAGCCTCTAGCTCGGGACTTTACCATCGATTGTTTACGTTCAGTCGTCGAGCTTCTGGCGCGAGAAGATTTCGATACGGTGGGAGACCTGATCGACGCGGTGCTCAAGCTTGTCGAGCTTGTCGTCACCGACGGTAAGAGCAGTCAGGACTTCGTCAAGCTGACAGACCTATTGCTGGCGGCCAGTGCCGGTCTGATCGACGACCGGCGAACAGCTCGCCGTCCTCACTTCTTGGCTCTGGCTTGCGTGAGCTGCAATCGGGAAATTCAGATGTTTGGAAAGAACTCATTGCCAAGACTTGTCTACTGCCTGTATGAGCTCGGTCAAGCTTTGGAGCGGAGTAAACCGCCGACAGTGCTCAACTATATCGGTAGCTCCTTTGCTTTGTTGGGTGAGTTGGCTGGTCAACAGAGCGGTAATGAAGACTTCTTGCGAGATCTCAAGTCCATGGTGGGTACCTGGCGTTCACTGCCACCGCAGGTACCAGCCCTAGCTAATGTGTCGCGCCACATGCTCAGTCAACTACTGCGACTAGCCTAAAATCTACTACGATCGGCCTTAAGTACCTGGACTGGCGGTATTGACCAAGATTCGGTCGATCCTCATTCCGTCGAGCGCGTCCACTCGAAAAGTTAAGCCCTCCAAGGTGACATCGTCGCCGACCTCGGGAGCTCGACCCAGATGGGAGAAGATCACTCCACCGATGGTGTCGTTAAGCTCGTCGTCGATGGTGACATCGAAGAATTTCTCCACGTCGCGGGTCAGGACCAGTCCGGATATAGAGTAGAGATTTTCACCCACGGCCACGATGTTCTCGGGCTCTTCCTCCTCGGCTTCTTCGTCGAGGTCTCCCACGATGCGGACCAGCACATCACCGAGAGTCAGCATTCCGGCGGTTCCCCCGTACTCGTCTAAGACGATGGCCAGGCGGGTGCGCTTTTCTCGCATCTGGGTGAGCAATTGAGCGCAGGGCAAGGAGCCCGGAATGAAGAGGGCCTCTCTCCACAGCGAGGTGATACCGCTTTCGATTCCGTCGGGATTGCTGCCCAGAAAAGAGACAAGATCCTTCATCAGTAAGATGCCAACAATCTCGTCGATATTTTGGCCGTAAACCGGGTAGCGATCATGACCTTCCTCGGAGGCTAACTCCATCACCTCGCGGACGGTGGCGGTGGAGGAAAGGCAGATCATTTCTGTTCGAGGGATCATGATTTCGGTCGCCACCATCTCGAAAAGGTGAAAAACCTGAGTGATCATCTGGGTTTCTTGAGGCTCCGCCTCACCCGCATGTTGACGGGACAATAAGAGAGCCTGGATCTCTTCTTCCGAGTAGATCTCTCCAGTGTGATGACCACCTCCCTTGTCGCTAACGCCTAGGGGTTTGAGAAGAACACTGGTCAGCCAGGAAAGAAGTCGAATGGCCGGTTTACAGACGATCAGGAAGAATTCCGCGAGGGGAGCGGTAAGGAGAGCCACCCTTTCGGGTTTGTCGATGGCTACCATCTTGGGAACTTGCTCACCGACTACGACGTGAAACACAGTCACCACACTGAGACTGATGATGAGCCCTAACCCACCGTGGGTGTCGAGCTGGAGATGAAAGGCCGAGTTGATGATGGCGACCACGGTTTTTTCCGCCACCGCACCCAAAGCCAGACTGGCAATGGTGATTCCTAGTTGGGCCGCCGCCACAAAGTCGTCGATGTGGTCCTTGCCCTTCTTGACGGACTGCGCTCCTCGCAGACCTTGCTTGGCCATCTCGTCGACCTTCGTCTTGCGCAAGGCGACCAGAGCGAATTCCAGAGCTACGAAATACCCATTAATAGAGAGTAGCAACGCGATCAGGGCTAGTGACAGTGGGATGGAAAGAGCCGGGGTTGCGGATTGGGAGACGCTCTCTGCAAATAGGAGCAAAGAGGACAGCGATGGGCCCATACAGGATTCACCTTCGACGGATTCCGCCGAGGTTTCCTCCCAATCCACCGCTTTTACTAACTCTTGCTCTTGCCTGAACCGCTTCCGGAGGAAGAATTCGAAGAGGTCGAGCTGCTCGAGGCCGAGGACGATGACAACTTGCTGGAGCTCTTCGAACTAGAGGACGACGACTCATTGGATGTTGAGCTATCCGAACTCGAATTGCTAACTGTTACAGCGTTGGTATTGGCAGTTGACTTGGAGGCCACTTTCAGGGCTCCAGCGGCGCTATTACCCGACGTTGGGGAGACGTTGGCCGTTGTTTGGCCAGCGGCTTCAGCAGCCAGTCGGGTGCGCTCGGCATAGTCGGCCGTCACCTTGGCGACGTAGTTCCGAGTCTCTTCGAAAGGAGGGATTCCACCGTGCTTGCGCACGTTACCGGGGCCCGCGTTGTAGGCGGCGAGAGCCAATTCCACGTTGCCGTCGAAAGCTTTCAGCTGCTGAGCCAGATACTTGGTCCCTCCATCGATATTTTGGGCTGGGTCGAGAATATCGGTAACCCCCAACTCCTTGGCGGTGGCCGGCATCAATTGCATCAAACCTCGAGCTCCGGCCGAGGAGCCGGCGTTCGGGTTGAAGGCCGACTCTTGCGCCATAACCGACTTGATGAGATTGGGGTCGACGCCATACTTTTCCGCGGCTTGCCGAATGAGGTCATCATACTGAGAGGTACCGCTACCGGCAATGGGGGAATCAACCGAGCCCATCACAGTGTTGCCTGGAGCGGTACCACCGACCTGGCCTCCTTGACTCTCCCCTCCGCCGTTGCTGGAAAAGGATTCACTGATTCCGCCACCGCCACCGCCACCGGAGAAAGATTCGCCCCCACCGCCATCACCATAACCACCGCTGCCGATGGATTGCGACGGTCCTGAACCAGACAGTTGGCCTAGCCGGGAATAGAGCTCTTGAAGTTTTTGCTGAAGCTGTTTGGCACTAGCTTCGTCGCCGAAGAGTTCGGCTAACTGAAGCTGCTGTTTGGTCTGTTGGATCTGGGCCTGAATCCGTTCGAACTCGCTGCCTTGGCCCGTTCCGTAGGTCTCCGCCAGGCCAGAGAGCAGACCCGACAACATCCCGTCTCCGAAGTCACCGCCGAGAACTTCCGCGGACAGGTTGGTCGAATCCAGAAGTCCACCCCCCATAGGGGAGAATTGGCTGGGCAGGAGGTTGCTGGAGAGTACTCCTGAGTTGAGACTGGGTACATATTGGCCGAGGCTTCCTAAAATCATGTTCGTTATTTCCCTTTCAGTGATGTCTTGTCCCAAGATTGCCTCGTGGTCTTGATTGGTGAACTTAACTGTGGTGGGAATGATGTTACTAAGATGTTAACGACAGCATCCAGGATTGCGGACAAAGATCCGGAATCGGATTCCCCATGAACGATCCCGTCAAGGTCCTGGTTATTGAGGATGACGAGATTTTGCGCGAGGTTCTCGTCGACGTGCTCAGTGCCCGTGGCTTGGAGGTCACAGCTTCATCCCGCGGGGACATGGCTGTCGAAATGGCTCGCCACGAACGTTTCGACCTGATTGTGGCCGACATTCGCATGGAAGGCGTCAACGGTTTGGACGCCATCGAACAGGCCCGTGAGCTACAGCCTGATGTCGGCTCCATCGTTGTCTCGGGTTACGCCAGTGAGGAAGAGACGCTGCGGGCGGTCAGGCTGAACGTGGCGGGCTACCTCAAAAAGCCGTTCGAAGTTCCTGACCTCCTCGAACTCATCAATAATTATCTGGCGCGACGGGCCGAGCGGCTGCGGCGCGAGCAAGAGCAACGCGGTCTGCGCGAAGCTCTTTTGTGGAGTCTAGAACAACAAGGGTACTGGGCTGAGGAGGCCCGCCCAGGTAAAGTGAAACGGCCGACTCAGTTGGCCGGCCGGCTGGCCCAGGAGTTGGGATTCCCCGCCGATATAGGAAAGCAGACCATTCTGGGCACACTGCTGAAGCGATTGGAACAGCTAGGTGGAAGTCCACCAGGCGAGCATGCGTTTGGAGCCTTAGAGAGCTATCCGACTCTAGTCGCGGCTTGGCGCCAAACAGACCCGGAAAGCCTCGCGGAGTTAGCGCTTCGCCTCTGCGCGGACCTCTCGGAGCACGATGGTCTTCCCGAAGTCACCGGGCTGTCCGATTTTTCCGACAAGCTTTTAGAGGCTTACCGAAGGGTTCGCGATTCCGGCACCGAGTCAGAGATGGAAAGTTTCGAGTCGCCGGTGGTTTGTAAGGTTCCGTCGGGGTTGCTGGCCCTGGCTCGCACGCTTGAGCACGGCGGTGACCTCGACGGAGCAAGAGCGGCTTTCGAGAAGGTTAACCAGGAAGCAGGTGTCTCGCAGATCGGTTTGGCGGGTCTTTTAGGAAAGGCCCGCGTTGCTCTGGCTCAGGGGACCATACCGCTTTTGGAAAAGAGCATGTCGGAGCTTTTGACGTTGGCTGAAAAACTTGGCCCCGTCACGCTCGCTCTGGCCGAACTCGAAGGGGCGAAGATTCTCCAACGCGCGGGTCATCCAGCCGCGCAGAAGCTTCTGGGACGAGCTAGCCACAACCTTGGCCGGGCTAACCTGGCCGTCCCCTGGGCGGTAGCCACGGTCAGCTTGGCGGCCCTGATAAGTTTTAAGGACGTTTCTCCCGAGCTTCTCAAGGCTCTTCAGATTTTGAGTCTTCCCCAGCACCAGCAGGAGATGATGGAACACTTTGACGCTCTGGTGCCTTCATTGCTTATGTTGGGAGACCGAGACGAGGCAGGCGCTCTAGCTTCGCGTTTGATACGAGAGTATCCCCACGACTTTGCCTCACAACTCAAGGCCGGTCGTCTGGCTCCGGCGGCCAAAGCCTGTTTGGTGGACCTCTTGATCTCTCACGGAGCGGCCGTCCCGGAGTCGCTCTTGGTACTGTTGGGGCAGGACCCCGATCCGGATATTCGAGCTCGAGCGGTGACTTTACAAGCTGATCTAGGCCGCTCCGAGTCGGTCGCTATCCTTCGAGTTCACTCTCTAGGCCCGATCGAAATTAGCCTGGGAGACCAGCCTCTCGACGATAAAACTTGGAAGACCCAGAAAACCAAACTACTTTTTGCCAAACTCGCCGACCACTTCCCTCGCCCCATCTCCGTGGACCGTGTCATGCTCGAGCTCTGGCCCGATTCGGACCAAGCGGGTGCTCGTAATAACCTTAACGCCGCGGTTTCTAATATGCGGCGGATTTTACGTTCGGGGCCTAAGGCGTATGACCCGGTCATACGTTCGGGAGATATGCTCGGACTCAACCCGGAACAGCCCTTCTGGCACGATGTCAAGGAGTTTGAACTGGCCGACCTGCAGGCTCGAAAGTGTCTGGAAAGTGGAAATGTCGAAGGCGCTATGAGCCATTTGGGACGTATGGTGCGCCTCTACCAGGGCTCCTATCTGGAGGGTTTCTATCTCGACTGGATCAGCCAGCGCCAACTGGTTTTAGAGAATCGCGCGGTCGAGGCGCTGGGCCGTCTGACCGAACATCGGGCCGAGCAGCATCGCTACCGCGAGGCGCTAGAATATGCCTTGCGACTGATTCTGCTGCAGCCTGAGCATGGTAAAGCGCACAGTGTAGCCATGACTTCCTACCTGGGCTTAGAGCAACACGACAAGGCGACGGCCCACTTCGAGGCTCACAAATCGCGCTTGGAAGAAGAGTTGGAAGAACAAGAGCTGATCGAGTTAACCAAGCTTTATCACATGGCCCGTTACGGCTTCGTGCAAGAGCCCAGCTTTAAGGTCGGCCCGTAGCCCTGGGAAGGGAGACCACGAAGGTAGAGCCCTGATCGGGCACGGATTCGACCTCGACGGTTCCCTGATGCTGAGTCACGATCTGCTGGCAAGCCCAAAGCCCAAGGCCGGTCCCTCGACCCACCGGTTTGGTGGTAAAGAACGGATCAAAGATCCGGGCTAGATTCTCTGGAGAGATTCCACAACCCTGATCGCTGATCCGCAGAGTCACGGAATCCTTGCTCGTCATGAGATCAAGCTCGAGCAACCTGGTTCCACTGGACTTCTTGTCTTCCATCGCTTGAGCGGCGTTGAGAATGAGGTTCGTCACAACCTGCTGAAGCGGTTGTTCCTCGCCTTCCACCCAACAGTTCGTTTCCGCCTTCAAATTGACCGTGACGCCTGCGTTCTTGAGTTGAAAGGCTAAGAACTCCACTGTTTCCCCTACTAGAACTTCGAGAGCGAGTTTTCTCGGTTTGTGGTCGGTCTTGCGAGAATAGGCCATCAATCGATCGACGATCTCCTTGGCTTTGAGTACGGCATCCCTGGCTCTACCCAACATCTTGCGGGAAAGCTCCGGACGATCTTCAAACTGATTGAGAGCTTCTCCCACGGATAGAGAAATGGCGCCGAGCGGAGAGTTCAATTCATGAGCTACTCCCGCGGCCAACTGCCCGATGGCGGTCAGTTTGCTCGACTGGACCAGGCTTGCCTGGGAGATCTCGAGTTGCTTTCGCGCCTCGACCACCTCGGTGTAAAGGCCGGCATGGGATAGCGCCATGGCGGCCTGCGAGGAAAGGAGAAACATCAGATCGACTTGTTCGCTGGAGAAACCGCCGCGTCGATCGGAACTGAGCAAGAGCAGGCCGAGAGATTCTTGTCCTGCCAACAGCGGTGATATCACGAGACTCTTGCTTCGCGGAGAGGGAGCGCCGAAGCGCGAACTCGCGGTATCCTCGATAACCAGAGGCCGCCCCATTCCGTGGGCAGTCTCCAGGAGTTCCGGATGAAACTCGAGAGCTTCGCCCCAGTCGACTCGCGGTTGACCGGCGAGCTGAAGCTGTCCTCCAAGGTGAGGGATGGTCTGAGTCAAGGCCGTGGTGAAACGCTTCACCAGAACCTCACGCTGGAGTGAAGAGGCCATTGCTTCGGCGCCCGCGATCAGTTGGGAGAGCCAGGCCACTTGTTTTTCCAGCCGATGAACTGTCTGCTCTTGTAGTCGCTGGCGTCGGGACTCTTCGTGGCCGGCAAAAGCCGCCTCCAGGACTAGAACTGCTTTCGAAGATAGCCACTTAAGCTGTTCGAGCTCGGCGGGGGCAAAGGGCTGCGAGGTTTCCCGTCCGGCATAGAGAACGCCCGCGCCTCCCAGAGGGAGCGCCGCGGCGACTTGATCCTCGGGCAGGAGGCGCTCATCGACCTCGGGAGGTCTTTTTTGTAGAACGGGTTTTTTTTGCTGAAAGGCCCGGTCCACCAGAGGCTCTCGCAAGGCGGTCAACGAGGCTCCTTGCAAGGCGGCTTGCCGCTGTTTTCGGACGTGATAGTAATAGGGTTCGGGGGGAGCACCCAGAAAGAGAACCACGTTGTCTACCGGCATCAGACCGCGAACCGTGGCGACTAACTCGGTGGCGATCGAACTCAGATCGGGTTGGCCGCTGAGATGGCGAGTGAAGCCTTCCAAGAGCTTTTTCTCCTGAACAGCTTTATCGCGTTGCCGAGTGGCCGTTCGGGCCTGTGACTGTGCCTCCCGAAGCTGTTCTAGTACCTCGGCCACGGTCTCGTCATGAGCCGTCAACATGGCGTTCTCGGCCGCCAGATGCGCGCAGGCCAGGACGGGAAGCGCGCCAAGAATGTAGGCTGGATGGGATTGAACTGCCAGGGTCAGAACCGGAGCCAAGGCGGCCAATCCCACTTCCAAGGGACCGATGCGGAGCTGAAGTTGGCTCTGAGTTCGCCGGTCGATTTCGCCGAGTGCGCGGAGCGCTTGACCGCGGTACGCCCAAGTTGCCAGCAGATAGGCGAGCGGACCGGTGAGGTGGACCAGAAGGGTCGAGTCCGGCAGGAGTTTTTCCACCGCGGCCACGGCCAGTAAGGCCAACGCTAGAGGAACGCGCTGAGCCAGATTCGCGACGAGTCCCCTGTCCATTCGGAAAACGGCGTCCACTAGTAGAAACAGCCCGGCCAGACCTGAACCAACTCCAGGCAAAGAAGCCATCGTCAGGTAGAGCGGAACGGCGGGAGAGAAACGTTGGCTGCGTGCCTGATCGAGATCGAGACCGCCCTTTTCAAGCCAGAGAGCGCCCAATCCCAAGGCGAGCGCGACCCCTGGACGAGAGGGAAAAGGGCACAAAAGTGCCGCGCTTACGAGAGTGACGACAGTGGTGCTTCCCAGGAGTGGAGCCGGCATAGCCCGCCGTTCGTCGTTAACGAAAAGTTCACATTCACTCCCCCTGATTTAAGTGCGCCAATCGACCTTTCGTCCGACTATGCCAATAGACATTAAACACGGAAGTGAGACCAAACTATGAATATCCTCAACACTCTAGGAAGCTCGAACCAGAACATCAGCCTTGGACATCTGGGCGGATTCGGACTCCTAGGTGGAATGGGAAATCTGGGCATCGCGGGACTTTCTCCTCAGCTCCTGCAGATGATACAGATGGTTCTGGGGATGACTGGGGGCGGACTCAATCAAGGCCTTTTTAGCGGACTTGGTAGTGGAGGAGGGGCGATGTTGCCGATGGGCGCCGGCTCTTTCGGCTCCGGTGGTCTAGCTAGCGGATTCGCCAACCTCGCGAGTTCACTGGGCAATTTCCTAGGGGGCTTCGGCGGTGGTGACGGGCTGACCGGATTCTGGGGAGGCGGCTCTTCGGACGGGGGAGCATCCTGGTCAGGGGGAGGGGCCACCTCTAGGGGAGCCTCCTACAACGCGGGTGGTGGTGACACTTATGTACCTGGTGGCACCGCGGCCAACGGGCCGGGTGGATTCCTCGCTAGTGGGGGACAAGGGGCGGCCGCGGTAGCTTGGGCTCAGTCTCAACTCGGCGTCAGCGAGAGTCAAAATGGTGATGTCGTCCGTGGGTACTCCAATGGGGCTTGGCAGCCCTGGTGCGCCGATTTCGTCTCTAAAGCTTTTGAAAATAGTGGTGGATCTCCGTTTGGCCATATGAGCTCCGTTCAACAGATTCTTGACTGGGGTAAGGAGAACGGCCGCTTCATCAGCGCGGGAACCGCCGCAGCTAATCCAGACGGTCTGCGGGTGGGAGATGTCGCGGTCTGGAAGCAGAACGGAAAGTCGCATGTGGGCCTGGTGACCGGTATCAACCCCGATGGAACTTTTACCACCATCGAAGGAAATACGTCAGATAAAGTCGCCGAGCGCAATCACTCCTTCGAAGACCCGGGCTTGACCGGCTTTGTTCGCGCGGTGGAAGAACAAGCTCCGGTGGGCGCTAAGACTGTCGAGGTCTCATCGTCCCAGGCTTCGCCTCAGTCGAAGTCCACCTCGCTGGACTCATCTTCGGTGAAGGACCAGAAATCCGCTGGAACGGTCTCGAAGGATAAGAGTGGAAGCTCGTCCTCGGACAAGAATGAAAGCTCGGGTTCGGAGAAAAGTGCCAGCAAGCAGAGCGACTCGAGTAGTAAGAGCAAGAGTTCGGGGGACTCTTCTTCAAGCAAGAGCTCTTCTAAGAACTAGAACAATAGCGTTCTTTCGGAATTCTGTGGTAGATTCGGATGGGGCATGTATGGTTAGTTCACAGTTTCAGGACAGTTTTGTCCGACGTTCTCGTCGAGCTGCTTTCAGTTTATTGGAACTCATCCTGTCGATGGTCCTGATCACTGGTTTACTGATGATGAGCTTCGTGTCTATGAAGCCGGCGATCGAGCAGGAGGGGCCGCGCGGCCTTGTTCATACTTTGGCGGCCGACCTCAGAGCGGCTCGGGCCGAGGCTCTGCGAGGGGGCCGGCCTGTCGCGTTCTGTTTTCCTAGTGATGGTAGGACCAATTCACTATCCCGTTCCGCCCATATCCGGATTGGGGAACAGAGGGGGCTTGTCTGGCGGACTTTGGTCTATGACACCGAGTATGAAGCGATCATTTTTCTGGGGAAATGGGGAGAAGCGATTCAAGAAAAGTTCGAGTTGCCCCCCGGCTGGAGAACTTCGACCAGTCGCGAAATGGCTCTTTACTTTTGGCCCGACGGTACCGTTTTTAGCGAGGACATTCCATGCTGGGAGGGTCGCTATCCGATCGTCATCGGCTCGGCTATGGCCGGAAACTTCAGCGGGTCCGAAGGCACCGTAAGAGCGATTCGACATCCTCAAACCGTTTGGATCAGCAAGCGTGGAACGATTGAGGTTTTCGATGGCGAGGTTCCGGTGGGAACGCTCCCCAGCGGAGGGGATGCGGCGGCGAGCCTTTCCATCGCTCGTTTGGAAGACGAAAAGGCCCCCTCCGGTTCTCCTCCGACGATCTTGAGTTCCACCTTTCTTCCTCAGCAGATCGAGGGCTTGCCTACTGCTGGAATCGGTCAGAATTTCGTTCAGATCCATCCCAATCAAAAAGAAGGTCAACAGCTAGAGTACGGCCTCGCCACCATCGAGGTTTGCGCCGAGGATGTCGACGGTGGCCCCTTACGCTACCGGCTGAGGGCCACCGCCAGTCGTGGGGATTCCGGGAAATTCACGGTTAGTGAAAAGGTCGGCGACCTCAGCTATATCTACGACGAAACGAAGAGGCGTTATCTCTGGAAAGCTGTGGTTTCCTGGCGACCACCTCCCAGCGCTTCACCCAATTTGACCTATCAACTCTTTTTGACAGTTCTCGATCCCGAAGGACACAGTGTCGAAGTTTCAACCGAGGCCGAGCTTTTGCCGGCCGTGACCAGCCTACCGCCGGCCAGGCTTGTGATCTGCTCCTCGGACCAACAGATATTTTTGACCAACCTCGATGGAGCTAACGAAGTCCTTTTAACGCGTGATGGAGCTGAACATAGCCCATTCTTTAGCCAGGATGGCAGTTGTTTGTTCTCTTTCCATAATCAGGGAGGCGGCGGTAAAGAGCTGCGCAGTCGGCCCGCTAACGGCTCGACCGGGTACACCAGGCTGGCTTCCTTCGCGGGCTCCACTTCCAACGTCATCTACGATCCGACTTACACCTTCGCGGCTTTGATCAACCCGGCGGGGACCTTCAAATTCGATTGGGGACAGGTGACCGAGTCAGGGGGGAGTAGTAGCAGTAGCTCTGACGACGAAGAGGATGACGACGATGACGAACCAAGCTACAGTTTCTCCCAGGGAGCCGAGGATATCGAGGTCTCCAACGTTTACATCTTGAGTTTGATGGCCTCTGAACCACCCATTCGCGTGACCAGGACAGGGACCGGGGAATTCTTCTGGGCGGCCAACGCTCGTCACACTTTTCTTTTTGAGGAAGAGATCCCGCTTCCCAAAATCATGGAGCAAGGATTCGGGCCTTTCTCACCTTTCCCGGGGCACAGAAAAGAGAGGCCGGCGAAATATCTCGTCGGCTTTCCGCCACACATCGTACCGGCTGACGTCGAACCTATCTCGGCGGCTGGGAGGGTTTATAACCCCGCGAATCGCGACTGGTATTTAGCGGTAGTGGGGAATAGTCTGGTGGCCGGATACGAGCCGAGCGGCCGTACTTATAATCTCTACACCGGGGGAGGTGGAATAGAGCATAGTGACACCGGACGAGAGAACCCGTCCTGGTCCGCCGACGGAGAGCGGGTCGTCTTCATCGCCTCGCCAGGACCATCCTCACGAATCATTTCTATGCGCGTTCTCGATTCAGGTTTTAACGCTCTAGTCTCTCCGTCCGTGGAGTTTGAGCTTTCGATGCCGGCATCACGGGCTCAGCTTTCACCGGGAGGCGAATGGGTCTACTTCCTGAGCGGTCAGAAACTTTATAGAGCCGATAATCGGACAGGAAGCGAACTGGTGGAGATCACCGGTCATCTCAAAAAGGCGATCTCCGACTATGCGGTGTCACCATAACTCCGCTTTTAGCCTGATCGAGGCAATTTTCGCGACTTTCCTACTGCTGAGCGCTGTGCTCTTAGGGGCCTATGTTTTTCACAGCGGCCTTCGTGCCGAGGCCAATAACGAGAAACGGGTGGTTGCCACCATGTTGGCCGAATCGGTCGTCGCGGAGATTCGCGAGGCGGCGAGTCGAGACTTTCAGCGATTGATCGCTAGCTACAATGGACGTACCTGGCTCGATTCTTCAGAAAGTGGAATGACCGTCAGTGTGGCGGCCCGACCGTTGAGTCTCTCCCTGGTTTGTCAGGAGCTGGAAAGCCAGTATCCTCGAACCAATCGGTTTCCTCAGCCACAACCGCGCCTGCTCACCGAATCGGCGGTGGAAATCGAAGTCAAAGTGGACTGGGCGGATCCCGCGCCTCAGTCGATTCGACTGCTGGAAACGGTAACGAATTTGCGTACGGCGACGGAATTCAAGGTTGTGCTACTGAACGATTCAGGTGGAATCGCCCCGGAGGCGATGACGTTGGCCAAGGGCGCCACTATGGATTTCGCCGCCAAGGCGACTGCCGATGGACAACCGGTTGAAGATATACAGTTCACCTGGTTTGTCCAACCAGTGATCGGATTCGGCTCGTTGCCGGCGGTCAGTCGCGACGGCTCTCGCTGTACCTATCAGAACGCCTACCGTAACTATAATGACGACCTTCGCTACGCTCCCGGAGCCTGTTATCTGACACTAAAAGCCACCTATCAAGGACGAGAGTCGATCGCTCGGGTCAGGATCGACAATGAAGCCTAGACCTAGGCTCTGGTTGGGATTCACGTTACTGGAGGGACTGTTCTCCATGCTGCTGGTGCTCCTGATCTTGGGGGCCCTAGCGAGAACATTGTCCAATTCGGCCAAGGTGCGCGCTAATCGTCAAAACATGGACCAGGCTATCGAGCAACTTCACATCATGAATACTATCCGAGCAGATGTGATGGCGAGTCTAGTGGTGCTTGAGCCGAGCTCTGGCGCCGAGGTCTCGAGTCTACGCCTACGTATGGTCGACCCGAAGCTACCTTTCCTGGAGCGTATCGACACCGTGAATGGCTCGGAGTCTCCTTATGACAGCTCAGAGCAAGTCGAGGTCCGATATGTCGTCAGGGAGAGCTCTTTGATTCGAGAGGTGGCCTCGGCAAATAGTGAGGGAGAAAGAATCGCGCTGTCCCGAATTTCAGACCTGCGGGTGAGTCACCAGGGGCAGCTGCTGAGCTTGTCGTTGACCTTCCCCTACTCTCGAGTGGAAAAGACAAGAACAATGAAGGTGGAGATCAGATGAAACGGGTTCGTGGTTTCCTTTTGGTCTTCGCCTTACTGTTGGTCGTGCTGGTCAGTCTGATCGTGCTAGGTATGTTGAGCCTGCGTAAAGCCAGCAACGCTAGCTCTCGAGGGGCCGTGGGAGCGATGCAGGCACGCTCGCTAGCCCGAAGCGGAATCGCTGACATCTGGACCAAAGTCAGTAAGGACCCATTTTTTCCGGCCGGCGTCGGTGACCGCCAGGTTCGCCTGTGCTATCGAGAGCAGGTTGACGACGCGGAGGGAAATTTGGTCGGGTTCTATACCGTAACGGTCGATCGAGCCTACCGTTTGTCGCACAATGTTTTGCGTATCGAGTCGCTGGGGGTCGCGGGAGAGACCAACCAGAGTGCTCGACATCGTATCTACGCTGAGCTATCCATCGATGGAGCGGACTTTCGTTTCAAGGTGTGGCAAGAGGGAGCCCCGGCTCGGCTGTGACTTTCTCTCCTTGGGCCTTCTTCAGAGCTCCGGCTGCGGAGAGTCTGGGTTGTTCAGCTTCTGAGATCGCGCTGTTCACCCGGCAGCTGTCGACTTTGATCAACGCGGGAGTTCCCTTAGTGGTGGGCTTGGAAGCCCTCTCGCGAGGAACTGACCCGCTATCGAGTCGCGTGTGTCCTTTATTGGCGCGACGCCTGGCTCAGGGAGGGAGCTTTTCTTCCGCCCTCCGAGGTTTCCCTAGAATCTTTTCGTCGACCTACATAGCGATTGTCCGAGGCGCCGAGGAGACGGGGACTTTGCACAGGGACCTTGACCATCTGGCGGATTGGCTAGAGCGACAAGATAAGCTCTTTCGACACCTCCGTCGAGCCATGACTTATCCCTGTTTGGTTGTCTTGGTCACCTTCGTTCTCACACTAGTACTCTTCCGGACGGTGATTCCCAGAATTTTGGAAGCGGTGGTCGGCATGGGGGCTACTTTGCCGACTCCAACCAGGATCTTGTTGACGATGGTGCAGATTGTCCAGAGCCCGTGGTTCTGGATGTTCGCGGTGCTCGCGTGGGTGGCGCTGGTCGGCTATCTCCGTTCTCCCCGGGGCTGGCGGACTTTCACCGGGATAATGGTCGGAGTCCCTGTTTTGGGAACGGCGCTTCGTCTCGGGGCGACAGCGCGGTTAGCTTTGACCTTGTCGGTTCTACTGGCGGCTGGAAGCGACGTGATGCGCGCCTGTGGTATTGCGGCGGAATCGAGTGGGTTGCCCCAGATGTCCGAAGATGGTGCGAGGATCCAGTCAGCTTTGAGCGAGGGGAAGTTCCTAAGTCAAACCTATGGCGAATCGTCCCTCTATCCACCACTCCTGGGAGATATGCTTAAGGCGGGAGAAGAGTCGGGGAAGCTCTCCAATATGCTATTGCACGCGGCGACTCTCTTCGAAGAAGAGACCTACGCCCGGCTGGAGATGCTGACCAATCTGCTAGAACCTCTGGCTCTAGGATTGCTCTCGTTGGGAGTTGGCTTCGTCCTCGTCGGTGTGGTGATGCCGATGACAACGATGTTACAGGCGCTGTAGGACCTTGACAGGCTAGAGTCGGTTACGTATATTTGTGCAGATAATCGAGGCGGTAACGCTTCGCTTTCGGCTGGGTAGCTCAGGGGTAGAGCAGCGGACTCATAAGCCGTTGGTCGGCAGTTCAAATCTGCCTCCAGCCACCAAGGAACAATACAAGAAAGCTCGCTACGGCGGGCTTTTTTGCATGTCGGGGCAGATGGGGGAGGGTACCCGATCAGAGTCTAGTGGAGTCATTTGGAGCGAATGAACAGCCACCAAAACCGGCACTAGGAAATATGCCGTTAGCTAGAACCCTTGTTTTACAAGGTTTAATAAGCCGTTGGACTACGTAACGCCCTACGGGCTTTCGGCAGTTCAAATCTGCCTCCAGCCACCAAGGAACAATACAAGAAAGCTCGCTACGGCGGGCTTTTTTGTATGTTGGGGCTGATGGGAGAGGGGGCCTGAGCGGAGTCTATTGGAGTCATTTGGTGCGTATGAACAGCCACCTAAACAGCGTCGCGAGTCTGTTTAACCTCGGCCGCCTTATTCACTCCTGAGGCGACGAGAGCTTGGACAACCTTGATGGCCCAGTCGCCGGACAAAGGTCATTGGAACTCCGAAAGCTTCTGAAAGAGCTTCGCGATCGTCGAGGAGTTCCTTCAGTGCTCGAGACTTGTCCATTCTCAGAGAGCTAGGCGTTCGGGGTCAACCACTCTTCGTAGAAGTAGGCGACGTTGGTCGCTTGAATCGCGGGAGGGATCAGAAAGGCGCCTTGCGCGCTGGCCTCATCGACCTGCTTTTTCCACTCGGCGTCGATGATGGTGTAGCCTTCAGTGACATCTTCGAGTTGGGAGCCATTGTCGCCGTCTTTAACCGAGCTCTGAATACGGTGCTGAATTTCGGTTCCGTTCTCCTCTATCTTGGTACGAAGAACAACCTGGCCACGTTCCATGAAAAGGCTCTGATTCTTGAAGTCGTATCCGCCCAGAGGGTGAGCCACCCAGCCTTCTCCGGGGCTCGATTCGTCTTTGACGAAGGCTTGAACACGAGCATCGGCGATATCGGAGATGAAGGCGTCGTCGCCGGAGTTTTGGCCTACGAAAGCGTCATCCACGCGACCGTCCGAAACGATGGACTCGGTGGCCTTCATGGTGTTCTCGGGGAAGCGGAAAGTGAAACCTTTGGGGATGGTGTCGAAGGTGAGATGCATAGTGAGTTACCGTCTTTTCTTGTATTTATAACTTCACTTTAGCGAGGTGTCCTGAAAGAACGTTGAAACATGAAAAGTTCGCATGGTAGGTTAGTTCAGGGACATAGAAAGTCCAACGAACGGCGCCGTGAATTCGCCGATTCGGATCGATTCTCGGCCGGTGAGGGCGAAGCTCAGGGCGCGTAACGCTCCGTGGCACTCGGCGATGGCCAGGCGGACATCCTGAGCGTTCTGGCTCCGATCGCCCGGATCGAGTTGATAGAAGGTCAGGGCAAAGAGTTCCTGGTGAGTGTTCTGGTAGAGGTCGAGCAGATCGAAATAACGATATCGGTGGTCATCAGGGTCAAATCTCATAACGATATCATCTCGCGGACCGGCCGCGATATGAGTGACCACCGTCACAGGCGGTGGTAAACAGATTGTGAACTGGTGTTAAAGCTTGACGACGCGATTCCCCAGGTCGCGTCCGGCCTCGAAGTCTAGCAGGTTGGCCACGGTCGTCTCGGCGATCGCCTCTAACGCCTCTTGGGTGAAGAAGGCCTGGTGGCCGGAGATTAAGACGTTGGGAAAACTGCTCAGGCGGGCGAAGACGTCGTCTTGAATGACTTTCTCGGAGAGGTCGCGGAAGAAGAGGTCTCCCTCCTCCTCGTAGACATCGATGGCGACTCCCCCCAGGTGCCGGCTCTTGAGCGTCTCGATCACGGCGACCGTGTCGACCAGACCTCCGCGCGAGGTATTGACGAGAACCGCCCCTGGAGGCATCAGGGAGAGAGTTTCGGCGTTGATCATGTGATGAGAGTCCGGGGTTAGAGGAAGGTGCAGCGTCACCACCTTGGACTGGCGCAGAACTGGCTCGAGTTCGAGGTATTCGATGTCGGTGCGGGTCGGGTGGGGGTCGTAGGCGACCACACGGCAGCCGAAGCCGAGCAGGATGTCCACCACGATGCTCCCGATCTTTCCGGTTCCCACCACGCCCACGGTTTTGCCGTGGAGATCGAACCCCATCAGTCCCCCCAGGGCGAAATTTCCCTCCCGCACTCGATTGTAAGCTTTGTGCAGACGCCGGTTGAGTGTCAAGAGTAAGGCCAGGGTGTGTTCGGCCACGGCGTGGGGTGAGTAGGCCGGCACCCTGGCGACCTGAATGCCGAGTTCTTGACAGACCCCGAGATCGACGTTATTGAATCCGGCACAACGTAGCGCGACTCCGCGAAGACCATGCCGATGCAGCTCTCGAACGGTCTCGGCCTCTAGAGAGTCGTTGACGAAGATGCAGATCGCCTGGGCGCCGTGAGCTAACTTCGCGGTCGTTTTGTCAAGTCCGGCTTCCAGGAACTCCCACTCCAACTCCGTTCCCTCCGAGGCGGCGAGGAGGAACTCTTTATCGTAGGGCTGGGCGCTAAAGCATGGAACTTTCACGGGTCAACTCTCTTTGTTTCGACAAACTGAGGTGTCGACTCTAGCAGAAAGCGAGCGCCGTCTCCATCGAGATCCTCAAACTGACCCGAGCCGACGGCTTTGAAAAAGAGCGCCAATCCGGCCGCGGAGAGTAGAAGGGCCAGGGGTACGAGAATGAAGAGAATTTCCATAAGCTCAGATCCTCCGATGAAGTTTCAGGCTGTTGGTCACCACGACCAGCGAGGAGAGAGGCATCACGATAGCCGCCAGAAGTGGGGAGATCCAGCCCAGGGCGGCCGTGGGCACCGCCATGCAGTTGTAGGCGAGGGATAGACGTAGACTCGAGCCTACCGTCCGGCGGTGAGCCGAGGCCAGGTTCAGCCACTCCACCACCGGCGCCAAGCCCGGTCGAAGGAGCAGAACAGGGGCCGAGGCGGTGGCCACCTGAGCGGCGTGACCCATGGCCGCACCCGCGTCGGCACGGGCCAGGGCGGGAGCGTCGTTGACTCCGTCTCCAACCAGACCGACCACGCCGCCTTCGGCTTGCAGGCGAGCGACCCACTCCTCCTTGTCCTGGGGTAACATTTCGCCCTGAGCCGAGTCGATACCCAAGTGTTGAGCGATATCGCGCACGCGACTCCTTTTGTCGCCACTGGCCAGATGCAAACGGATCCCGCGAGAGCGTAACACCTGAATCAGCTCGGCGGCTTCCGGACGTAGGGGATCGTCAAAACGCCAGCTGGCCAAGCGCTCGCCGTTCTTGAGCAACTCGATGTCGTGTTGGGAATCGGTCTGAGGTCGTCCCAAGAAGTAGGTGTCGGATCCTATCTTCACCTGGCGTCCTCGACCGGCCAGAGTGACCACGTCCTCGGCGCCTTGCTCGGGACCGCGAAAGGCAAAGTAGCGCTCAACGAGGCAGCGGGCATAGGGGTGGGGAGAGGTGCGCTCGAGAAACTCGACCACGGGACCGATGCTCTCATCCGACTCGCCCGGCTTGACCCACTCTTCCACCAGGCCGGGCCGTCCCACAGTGAGGGTTCCGGTTTTGTCGAAGACAAGGTCCGTCAAGCGAGAGCTCATCTCCAGAGCTCCCTGTTCTTTGAAGAGAACCCCACGCTGCGCTCCTTCCTTGACCGCCATCCAGTAGGCCAGAGGAAGGGCGAGCCCCAGCGCGCAGGGGCAGGTGATGACCAGGACGGAGACGGCGATGGTGGTGGCCACCATCCAGCCCTTGGGTAGCCAAAGGATAAAGACTAGGGCGGCCAAGCCCAAGATGGCGGCGGAGAAGCGAGCGGCGATGAGGCTGGACAGTCGTCCCTCGGTGTCCCGGCTTTCATAGCTCCCTTCCACCAGAGCGGCGAGTCGATCCAAGACCGTCTCTCCACCGACGGCGTCGGCGCGCATCAAGGCCTGACCCGAGAAGACGGAAGTTCCCGACAGAAGATGTCCACCAGGGCCTCGCGGCACGGGAAGAGCTTCCCCGGTCATCGACGACTCGTCGACCTCCAGTTGGCCTTCCAACACGATACCGTCGGCGGGGATGGCGTCTCCTGTTCGTAAGACGATCTGATCTCCGACTTCCAGACCTCCGACAGGGATCTCGACCTCGCTTCCTCCGCGGCGAACGACCACCTTGCTCGGGCGCAGGCCCAGCAGGAGATCCAGGCTGGAGCGAACTCTGGCCATCCCCGCGCCTTGCAAATAGCGACCGACCAGAAGGACGAAGACAAAGGCCGTCACCGAATCGAAGTACTGGTGAGGACCGTGGAAGAGAAAGGAGATAGTGGAGAGGGTGTAAGTGGCCAACATCCCCACCGAGATAGGCACGTCCATCGTAATTGAGCCGCTCTTTAAAGCTTTCCAGGCGGGCTCTAAAAACTGACGGCCGCAGAGAAAGACCACCGGGGTAGCCAGGACGAATCCGAAGATCTCAAAGAGACGCCGCAGGCTCTGGTCGATGCCCTGAAACTGGCCGATGTAGATGGAGGCCGACATCATCATTAGATTGGCCGCCACACACCCGGCCAATCCCATTCGCAGCAAGAGGCGCCGCTCTTCCCCTCGGGAGTTCTGGTCGCGCCGGCTTTGCTGTTGGGTCAGAAGGCGACAAGGGTAGCCCTGGTCTTCCAGAGTCTCAAGGCAAGATTCAGTGGAGAAAGTTGCTTCCTCTATCCGGACTCTGGCCTGCTTTTTGGACAGGTTGACCCTCGCCTGGGTAACACCCGGCTGTTCGGAGAGAATCTTCTCCACTCTGCCGACGCAGTTGATGCAATGGAGATTATCAACGGAAAGTAAAAGTTCGCTCACGTCTTCTTTCCAGCTTGTCGGAACTCGGCCTTGACCAGAGTCTCGCCCTTGCTCACCTCCAGCCGAATGCGCCAGTGACCGGAGCTCAGATGGAGGGGAGCCTGGTAGATTCCGGGACCGGTTTCGGTCAGAGTGTGGTCCGAGTCTTGAGTGATGGTGGCTGGGCGCCCCACGGTGGCGCTCACTTTCGCTCGCGTGACGGGCTTTCCGTCGGCGTCGGTGATGGCTAAATACAACGTCTCGTCGGTGACCTTGGGAGAGAGTTTCCAGCCCAGCTCGCTCTGCATTTTCTGGCGAGCGATCTCCTGACCGTACTCCACACCATGGCGGTAGTACTCCACGTCGTCGAGCCCTTCGAAAGTGGTCGTGGCCAGGGTCACGACCGAGAGCTGGACCGTGACAAAGAGGCCCAAAGCCAAAGATAAACCCAGCGGCCAGGGGTTCCAGCGCGCTCGTGTCGGTTCGTCGTCGTTTTTCATGCTCATAACATAGACTGGATCCTCGCCGCCCGATCTGATCTGGGTCAGTTCATCGCGACGAGTGTCCGGCGAAGGTGAAGGTGCTGGGGCGGCTCTCCATGGCTTTGGGAGAGCTGACCTCAAAGGTGATGGGGACCACGGGAGCTCCCTGGCGGGGAGGGCAGACCACGAGAACTTGGAGAGTGGTGACGGACTCTGGAGCCAGCTGGCAAGGGTTTTCCGTGGCCACGAGCTCGGCGCCGTCAGGGCCCTTGATCAGGGCGACCTTGACTGTTTGTGGGTGAGCGGATCGACTGACCAGGCGCAGTCGATAGCGGTTGGTCGTGCGTCCATCCTCAGTCTGGGTGACGGTGGTGCCGATACTGTCGCGCACCACCTCAAAGTCGAAGGGAGAGCGTGAAGCGGTGAGCACGCTCAGAAGCGTGACCGCGCTCATCAGCATGACAGCGTAGATCACGGGACGAACTCCCAAGCGTCTGAGCCAACCTCGTAGGGTCAGTTTTTCACGAGCTTGCAGCTCTTCCATGCTGGTGAAGCTGACCAGGCCGGGAGCTCGACCGACCGACTCCATCATGTCGTCGCAGGCGTCGACACAGCTGGCGCAATTGATGCAGGCGAACTGAAAGCCTTCCCGGATGTCGATGCCCATAGGGCAGACTCGAACACAGGCCTTGCAGTCGGTGCAGTCGGCGGCCGCCGGATCCTTGACTTTGCCGCGGGGCTCTCCCCGCTCGACATCGTAGGCCACCATTCGGGTCTGCTCTGTGGTCAGTGCGCTTTGAAAGCGCGCGTAAGGGCAGATGGTTGTGCAAAAATTTCCTCGAATCTGGCCAAAGAAGCCGAGGGCGACCACGGTGAAGAAACTGATCAATCCGAGAGTGAATGGGGTTGTCTGCCCTTGAAGTAGCTGCCTGACAATCTCCTGGATGGGGGCGAAATAGCCCGCGAAGGTTAGCCCCAGGAAGGCGCTCATGACGCCCCAGATAGACCAGGTGACCAGCTTGGTCGGAAGCTTCTTGCTCCAGGGCTGCTCGTTGAGTCGCCGTCGCTTGGCCGCGCTCCCTTCGACCACCCGCTCGACTAAGATAAAGGCATGGCTTAAAAGGGTCTGGGGACAAGCAAAACCACACCAGAGCCGGCCCATGGTAGCGGAGACGAGAAAGAGGGAGAGACCAGCGATCAGGATCAGCAAGAGCAGCAAGTGCGTCTCTTGGGGCCAAAAAGTTTGGCCTAGCAGATGCAGCTTGCGCCCTTGCAGGTCGATCATGACCAGCGGGCGACCTTGCCAGGTCAACCAGGGTGTTAGGAAAAGAACGGTCTGAAGTACTACACTGACAACGTTTTTCAGTCTCCGGAATCTACCGTCAACGTGCTGCGGGTAGATGTCAGCCATCGTCTATCTACTTTCCTTCGAGGGCGTCGTTGTTGATCTTTCGAACGTAGCTGGAGACGGCTTGAAGCTCGTCGGGTTTAAGGACTTTCTTCCAGGCCGGCATCCCTTTAGGCCGCCCACTGCTGATCGAGGTCACGATGTCGGTGTCGGTCCCTCCATAGAGCCAGGTTTCATCTAGCATTGACGGTCCGATCTTCCCTTCACCCTTGGCCCCATGACAGGGGGCGCAGCGGGCCGTGTAGACTTTCTCTCCGCTCGCGATGACAGCCGTGTCGTCCGGTGCCAGGGCGACTTCGTTGGGATCTTTGCGGAAGGCCGCGTACTGTTTGTCGGCGACCTCCATCTCCGCGACGTACTGGCCGGTGGAAGTCCAACCGGAGGTTCCCGGCCAGAACCAGAAAGATGGGTAATAGATCGCGTATCCGATTCCAAACGCCACGCTAGCATAGAGGACGAACATCAACCATCCGGGTGGTGGATTGTCGTATTCGGAGATTCCGTCGATTTCGTGGTCCAAGAGTTCAGCCATGGTGGATTTCACCTTCTTCTAGAGGTAGGTCGGCGTGCTTGTTGACGTCGGAGGTCCAGACAACGATGGAGAGCAGGGTGAAGACCACACTGAACACGGCCAGGACCGCCTGCTTCGAGAGGGCCAGGTAGGGAATCTCCATTACTCTTGCTCCCTCCACTTGATATCGCTTCCCAAACGCTGGAGGTAGGCGATCAAGGCGATCACCTCCACCTCGTGGTCGACGTCCTTGATGCCGTCGGCGGTCAGCCGGCGAGCGATCGCTTTGGCCTGGTAGCGCGAACGGTCGATAGCCTTTTCGATCTCTTCATCCGTGTAAGGGGTTCCGAGTTTGCGTAGAGCACGCATCTTGGCTTGAAGATCGCTTTTGTCCAACTTGTCCTTGAGCAGCCAGGGATAGGCGGGCATGATGGAAGCCGGCTCCATCGCGCGTGGGTCCTCCATATGGATCCAGTGCCAGGAGTCAGGATACTTGCCGCCCACGCGATGCAAGTCGGGGCCGGTTCGCTTGGAGCCCCACTGGAAGGGACGGTCGTAGACGTACTCTCCCGGCTTGGAATAGGGACCGTACCGTTCGGTCTCGTCACGGAAAGGACGCACCGCCTGGGAGTGGCAAGTGTAGCAGCCTTCCCGGATGTAGATGTCGCGCCCCTCCAGTTCCAATGGGGTGTAGGGTTTGACCTCTGCGATTTTCGGGACGGTGGATTGGACCGCGTAGAGGGGGACCAATTCCGTGATGGTTCCGATCATGATAGTAACGGTGGTTAGCACGGCCATGATCGTCATTCGAGATTCTATCCAGCGGTGATTCACGCCGCACCTCCAGGGATGAGTTCCGGCTTGGTGTTGCCTTGGCGCGCGGTGCGCCAGAGGTTATAGCCCATCAACACGGCTCCGGCAAGATATAGCGCTCCCCCTAGCGCACGGACGATGTAGTAGTTCTTGAGGATCATCACCGTTTCGATAAAGCTGTATTGCAGGCTTCCATCGGTGGTGACGGCCCGCCACATCAGACCCTGAGTGATTCCGGTGATCCACAACGAGACCACGTAGAAGAGAATGCCCAGAGTTCCGATCCAAAAGTGGGTGGTGGCGAGCTTTACCGAGTAGAGCTCGGTTCGATACAGGCGAGGAACCATCCAGTAAAGCATCGCGAAGATGGTGAAACCAACCCAGCCCAGCGCTCCGGCGTGCACGTGTCCCACGATCCAGTCGGTGTAGTGGCCCAGGGCGGAAACACTCTTGATGGAGAGCATCGGCCCTTCGAAAGTGGCCATTCCGTAGAAGGTCAAGGCAACGACGAAGAATTTCAGGACGGGGTCGGTTCTCAGTCTGTCCCAAGCGCCCTGAAGCGTGTAGATTCCGTTGATCATTCCGCCCCAACTCGGCGCCAGCAGCATCAGGCTAAAGACCATCCCCAGGGTCTGTGACCAGTCGGGCAGAGCGGTGTAGATCAGGTGGTGAGGTCCAGCCCAGATGTAGAGAAAGACCAATGACCAGAAGTGCAGGATGGAAAGTCGGTAGGAGTAGACCGGGCGTTGCGCGGCCTTGGGTAAGAAGTAGTACATCAGGCCGAGAAAAGGTGTGGTCAACAAGAATCCCACGGCGTTGTGGCCGTACCACCACTGAACCAGAGCGTCCTGAACCCCGCTGTAGATGGGGTATCCCTGGGTCAGGCTGACCGGAACCACCAGGTTGTTCACGATGTGAAGCACCGCGATGGTGATGACGGTGGCGAGATAAAACCAGAGAGCCACGTAGAGGTGTTTTTCCTTGCGTCGCAGCAGCGTGAGGATGAAGTTGGCCCCAAAGATGACCCAAACTAAGGCGATCAAGATGTCCACAGTCCACACCGGCTCGGCGTACTCCTTACCGTCGGTGTACCCTAAGGCTAGACAGACCGCGTCGAGGACGATGACCAGTTGCCATCCCCAGAGGTGAATCTTGGAGAGGAAGTCGCTAGCCATCCGGATACGACAGAGTCGCTGGGTGGAGTAGTAGACACCGGCGAAGATCGCGTTGCCGGCGAAGGCGAAGATGACGGCGTTGGTGTGAATGGGTCGAAGCCGTCCGAAGGTGATATAAGGGATGTCGAAGTTGAACTGGTGAAAGGCCAGCTGTAGAGCGGCCCAAACTCCGGCCAACATACCGACGACGCCCCAGAACATGGTGAAAAATGAGAACCAGCGAACGGTGTCGTCATCGTAGGTCGATTGTTTCTCGGTCATGAGCTGACCATAGTCAATCGGCGGAATTGGTCTCCTGATCTTGATCAGTTATAGGGAAGAAGCCTCGGTGGGACAGGGCGATCACGTGCTCTACCAGTTCCCGCAGGTGGGTTCCTGCTACTTCCCAGTTGTAGAAAGAGTTCTGAATGGCCTCGGAGTCGCCGTCCTTGCAGGCCTGGAAGAGTCGTTCTCGCAGACCTTCGTCATTGGCTCGGCTGCGTCGCAGGATTTCTTGGAAGAGCGCTTCCATCAGGTGCTGGTCGCTCTCGAGTTCGTCGATGATGGTTCTCAGGAGTCCGTAGGCCTTGGAGGGATCGGAAGCGATCGCCTGAGAGAGACAAGAGGTCAGCTCTCGGATCAGCGACGGATACCGGCAATACATAACGGTATCCTAGGATAGTCGCAGTTCCAGGAAACTGATCTGGATCAGACGCTTCTAATGTGGTTAGGGCCTGTACAGATTATTTCTGGACACGCCCTAGGAATCGGCCAGAGCATCGAGCTCCTCCAGGTCCTTGATTCCGAGCATGGTGACGTAGGAGCCGGTTTCCTGAAGCTCGCCGGCCTTCTTCATCTGAGTGAAGGCACGAGTGACCGTTTCGTTGGTCGCGCCGATCATCTCCGCGACTTCTTGGCGCGAGAACGGAAAGGGGATACGCAGTCCGGCGGGAGTCGGCTCTCCCATCCGTTCCGCAATGACCAGAAAGACTTTCCAGAGGCGATGCGGGATGCGTTCCATGGCGATCGATGTCATCATGGAGCGTTGTTGGCGCACCTTGGTTCCGCAGCCCTCCAGCGAGCAGCGATGCAGTTCCGGAAACTTCTCCGCTAGTTGATGAAAGGCGCCTGTTTCGAGCTTGGCTATTTCGACTTCGGTCACGGCCGTCGCGCTGACGGGATAGGGGCACCTGTCCAGGGCGCACAGCGCTCCGCATAGGTCTCCGGGAAGTAAGAGCTCGGTGATCATCTGATGTCCGTCGCCGGAAATTCGGCTGACCTTAGCTATCCCGCGTCGCACGAAGAAGAAGAACTTCAGGGTGTCGCCTTGATCGAAGAAGACACTGCCCTGGGGCAGCACTTCAAACTTAAGATGGTCTTGCACACCGGAAAGGCGGCGAAAGTCTCCGTGACTCTCTGGAAGTATTAGCACACTCAGTTTCTCGCTCCACCCCCGTAGCTTCTTAGCTTTCGTGAAGCTTAAAACCTCTTTAGAAATAGAGACTGAGGAGCAGAGTGCAAGACGCCATGGCGGCGAATCCCAGAGCTGTCCCCAGGGCTGTTCCGCGAGCTCCGGCGTCGGAAATGGCGTCGGGAATGAGCTCGTGGAGGGCCACAAACAACATCGCTCCAGAGGCAAACCCTAAACCCCAGGGGAGTAGGACCAGGAAGTGAGCGGTCAGGTAGAGGGCCGGGAGGGCCACGATCGGTTGGGGTAGGCTGGAGAGCACGGAGAACCAAAAGCAGCGGGCCAGGCCAGCTCCGGCCGTCCTCATGGATAAGGAGATGGCCATCCCCTCGGGGATGTTGTGGATCGAAATAGCAAGCGCGGTGGTTAGCCCAAAGCTAAGATCGCCGGTGGCGAATCCGACCCCGATGGCTGTCCCCTCGGGAATGGAGTGTAGGAACATCACTAGAAAGAGCAAGAGGCCTCGCCGGCTCTGTCGAGCCATGACCGACGCGTCGGGCTTGTCCAGATGACGTTCCGCCAGCCATACGCCCACGGCTCCTAGCAACATGCCGAGAAATGTGGAGGTAGCATTGTGCTCCACGCCTTCGGGCAGGAGGAAGAGTGAGGCTCCGATCATCATTCCAGCGGCGAAAGCCGTGCTGATGCCTCGTATCCTGGGGGCGTCCATGTTCGTCAGGCTGACCGGAAGCGCACCCAAGCCCGTGGCGAAAGCGCTCAAAAGGCCGGTCCCGGCTGCCATGACTACAAGATCGTTGGTCACCCCAGCGTAGTATAGCGGAAATCATCAGGAAGAAATTTGATCTGGGTCAGCCTGTTACATTGGTAACACGTTGGTAACGAATTCCTCCGCATCATCGATTAGTTTAGGGTCACAGAAATTAAAGAGTCCATGCGTAGTGGGCTCGGAGGATAATTATTATGTTGATCACTTCAAATTCCAACGCCGCCATGATGAGCCGCGTCAACACCCAACCCGCCGTCACCGCCAAAGAAGAGCCGATCGCTTCCATGCCTTCGGAGTCTTTCACCTTCTCGGCTGCTGATGCGGGTAAAAGTCACTACTCTGGTGGAAGTATCGCGGGCCGTATGATCGGCGGAGCCGTGACCGGCCTGCTGGCCGAGTATGTCACCGGTGGAGACACCTGGGCCACGGCCAAGCTTGGTGCCGCTGTCAACGGCGGTATCGGAGCCGTGGTCGGTGGCCTCGGTGGAGCCGTGGTCGGCGCCGCCGCCGGCCATCCCGGCACGGGCGCGCTGATCGGTGCCGGTGTAGGCGGTGGAGTCGGTGCCGTCAGCGGTGGTGTCAAGGGTGCCTTGATTGCCGTGGTCGGAAACGCCTTCGGTGGTGGAGCGCTCGCCTTCGCCGCGTCCGGCGCCGTGCTGGGAGCTGTCGGGCTGTAGTCCTCGACCAACCCAGATACAAAGAAGGAGCCTCGACCCGAAAGGGTGGGGCTCTTTCTTTTGGGGCTTTTAGGTGGCGTGATTGTGGCTTGCCCGACTTGGCCGGCGAAGGGTCCTATGAGAATAGCGGAGAAGTCGCGGCGGGTGTTCGCGCGCTCCTTCATCCTGGCCCTGATATTCGGACTTCTGCTCCTTAGCGGGCCGGGACTCGGACAAGAGTATGAGCTGCTCAAAGGACAAGCGGGCCTCTATCCCCTGCGCGCCACCCTGAGCAAGCCAGCGACGGTCGGCCCGGCCCACCTGGTGGTGGAACTGGGGAAGCCGAAAGAGCTTTTTAAGCTCCCTCCGAGCCGGCATACTCCAGCACCCGGAGAGCCGCCGCCGACTCCGGAACCTCGCGAACTGACTGTGTCGGTGGTTATGGAGATGCCGGACATGCTCTCCACCAAACCGACCAGCGTGAAGTTGACCCCGACGGCCGCGAACCGCTTCGAGGGCGACGTTCTCATCACTATGAGGGGCGATTGGCGGGTGCAGTTCGTGGTGCAAACCCCCGAGGGGGAATTTCGACCGCTGGCCAAGTTCAAGGTCGGACCTGGAGAACCTGCGGTGAGCTCGACCGATGGTGGATTGGAGCTCTGTGACCCCAGCCAGGGCGAGACCATTCCTCTCAAGATTCGCTCCTTCCCCGACCCGGCTCGAGTGGGTCAAAATCGTGTGCGGATCGAGCTGCCGGAGAACGTCACGGTGCCGGTCATGGTCGGAGTGGATATGCCCGGATTGGCGCTCGGGATTCCGCCGAGCGAGGCTATGCGCCAGGACGACGGCAGTTATGAAGCGATCATCGATCTACCGATGGCGGGCTACTGGCAGCTTCGCGTGGACCTCAACGGGCGGGCGCTGCCGCCCTTCGCCCTGACCGTGGAAGAGTCGTCGACTCGCGGCCCCAGTCGCGCTTTGCTGCCGATGGCCATCGCCGGTCTTGTTCCGATTCTGCTCTTCGTCGTTCTCCGAAAGCGGAGCGCGCTCAAGCCTGTGGTGATGGGGGTAGCTCTTTTACTGGTCACGCTGACTCTGGGCACAGCTATCGAAAGCGCCTGGCCCTCCCGTCACTCCATGGAGATGGACATGCTCGCCTTTGATATGGGACTGGGGCATCTTTCGGCCCCTCTGCCCGTTTTGGAAGCCAGGTTGGAGAAGACACCCTTTGTCACCACGAAAGACTATCGGGCCACGGTGGTCGCGGCCAAGGAGAGCATGGTCGTCTCCAGTCGAGCGGGAGTCCTGAGCGACTTGGCGCCGGTCGGCTCTTTCGTCCGAGCGGGCGATCTGGTAGCACGGGTCGGTTCCGAACCGGTGCGCGCTTCTTCTCAGGGAGTGGTGGTGCAAGTCATGCTGACGAGCGGCGCGACGGTCGAGGCGGGCTCGGCTCTTATGAGCCTGAGCGACCCTCGAACAGTGGCGGTGCGCGCCCGTGCTCTCTTATCCGATCGCGACATGCTGCAAGCTGGATTACCGGTCGAGGCGGTCGGAGGCGACGGCCAGACCTCGAAGGGGAAGCTGTCATTGGTCTCGGCTGTCAGCGATGGTCACGGCTTTGCGATCGAAGCCGTGTTGGATAATACTCGAGCTCGCGGCGCCGCCCACCGCGAGCTCGAGGCGAAGGCGCCGTCTCCGCCAGTCGACCTTGGAACTTTCACCATCGGCCAGAACGTCATCTTGAAAGTCGGCCTGGAAGGTCCGCTTTCGACCATCTCGGTTCCGCGTGAGGCCGTGCGTGAGACGGCCGATGGAGAGCCGCGAGTGTTTCTGGTCACCCAGGTCGCGGGCCATCGGGTCGCTCGGGCGCAGAAAGTCACCCTGGGCGTGAGCAACGAAACTCACGTCCAGATCTTAAGCGGGCTGACCGAGGGCCAGGTGATCGTGGCCAAACTTGAACCGAGCTTGCAAGACGGAGACGTCGTCACCCGGGCGATTTTGGGTGAGGGGGTCTATCGCTCGCTGGTTATTCCGGGCGAGGGCTCCCACTGAATGGGCGAGCCTTGATCTCGTGAGGTTGATTCGCTGGTCGGTCGAGCACTCGGCCTCCGTCTTCTCCTTTTATGCCGTCGTTCTCGTGCTGAGCGCGTTGGCGCTCTACAAGCTCGTGCCGCTTCGCCTAAATCCCTCGGTCAGAAGCCCGCAGCTAGCGGTTTTGACCGAGGCGCCCGACCTCCCGGCTCTGCTGGTTGAGCAACAGTTGACCAACCCGCTCGAGCGGGCTCTATCGGAACTGCCGAACTTACAAAGCATCCGCTCCTCCTCGATGGAGGGGATGTCTCTCATCATCCTGGAGTTTCCCTACGGCTACGACCCTAGAGCGGCTGTCAACGAGACGACCGCAGTCGCTGCCTCCGTGGACCTGAGGTTGGAAGAGGACAAGGCCTCCGGGCACACGGGGATGAGCCCTCGAGTGATCCCTTACGATCCCTTAAGGATTCCGGTCCTTCGCCTAGCCGTTCAAGCTCCTGACTGGGAGGCGGTGAGACTGGCGGATTTCCTCGACCGGGAGTTGACGCCCCGGCTACGGCGGATCCCGGAAGTGGAGGCGGTGTGGACCTTCGGAGTGCCCCGCCCGGAAGTGGAGGTAGCCGTCGATCGGGATGCGTTGGCCTCTTTTGGTCTATCCTTGACCGACCTTCGCCAGGCCATCGACGAGGCCAACACTCCGCGAACCGCCGGTCTGTTGAAAAGTCCGGGAGCGCGCTCGGTTCCTCTCCAGATGGATGGTCAGGCTAAGCGTGCCTCGGACCTTGGCGCCATCGTGCTCGCGTACCGGGAGAGCCAGCCCGTGACGGTGGATGAGGTGGCGAAAATCTCGTGGCGTTTGGCGGGCGAACGTTCCGTCTATCGCTTCAACGGCAAAAAGGCCATCGAGGTCAACGTGCTGGAAGGTCCGCGAGCTTCCTCTCCCCGCACGGCGAAAGCGGTGCGCGCGGAGCTTGCTGAGATGATGCGGGAGCATCCCGGCCTGGTGGTCGAGGTGGCCTACGACAACGCCCATTTTGTCAGTGTCCTGGGCCAAAGGGTTTGGTGGGAGATGGGTCTGGCCGGGGTCCTGACCGGCCTGGTAGTGTACCTTTTTCTTGGCGACTGGCGAGGCACCGCCGTGGTGTTGGCCACGATCCCCACAACTCTGGCCTGCGCGGTCTTGTTTTTCCCTCTGCTGGGATTGAGCTTCAATTCATCCACCCTGGTGGGCTTGCTGCTCGCGATCGGGCGCCTGGTCGACGACACCATCATCGACCTGTGCTCCGTGGCGCGCCATCGGGCCCAGGGCAAGGACGCCCATAGCGCCGCCATTGACGGCTGTTCGGGTGTGCGACGGGCTGTGGTCTCGGCCACCATGGTCATCGCTGTGGTGATGCTTCCTCTGACTTTTGCCGGCGGCCTGACCCAGGATATGTTCGAAGGCATCGTCTGGCCCTATCTCTTGACTCTTTCCGCCTCGCTTTTGGTGGCGCTGACTCTATCGCCCTGTTTGATGGCGCGTGCTTACGACGGTGTGCCTCCTAGGTCACCGAGTCGGGGAGAGCGCTTCCTAGCCAGCCTGGAGCGTCGTTATCGGTCCATCTTGGCTCATGCTCTGCGTTATCGCGCGCTCGTCATCGGTGGGGCGTTGGGCGCCATCTACCTGGCCTGCTCGTTATTACCTTTGATCGGCTGGGAGATGATGCCGGCCGCCGATACCGGCCAGATCTACGCGGTGCTGGAGGCGCGACCTGGAACTCCCATCGTCGAGACCACACGGATGGTAGGAAAGCTTGAGGCGATCTTGCGCCGTCAACCTGAAGTGCGTCTGGTCTCGACCGAGATCGGGATGGCTCCCCCCCAGGCGCTCTCCACGGGGTACGCTCCCACAGGAAGCCATGTCGCATGTCTATTGATCACTTTGACGGACAAGGGCGAGCGAAGTCGCAGCCTATGGCGGATAGCCGATGCCGTGTACGTCGAGGCGACTTTGACGATTCCCAACATTCGTCAGCTTTCTCTCAAAGAGATGGGCTCTGACGTGATGGCCACATCCATGGCGCCGGTGCATCTCGTCATCAAGGGGCCCGATCTGGACCGCCTGGCCTACCTGGCCGAACAGACTCGTGAGCTGGCCTATCGCTCCGAAAGCCTCTCCGATCCGGTTCGGGGCCTGAGTCAGGTCGCCATGACCTGGTCGCTGGAGGAAGGCGCTCGCACTTTACGGCCCGACCTCCCCGCCCTGAGTGCTCTGGGTCTCTCGCCCAAGGAGCTGGCCCGGCAGGCCTACGCGGCCCTCGATGGAGAGATGGTGCGTTCGACGCTTTCCGACGGAACACCCATTATGATCGGCTATCAGGCCCAGCAGCGGCGAAGTCTGGACGACCTGAAGAACGTTCTGATCACCGGGCCGAAAGGGAGCCAGAATCTGGCCCGTTTGGCCCACATCGAAAGCGGCCGGTGGCCCAGTATGATCGAGCACGAAGGCCTTCAGCGCAGCAACTCCGTGGTGGCGAGTTACCGCAAAGGAGGCCCCGGCTCGATGGTGCTCGGTATGGATTGGCTGATGTCGAGTCGAATGCAGCTGGGGCTTCCGCCCGGCTACAGTATCGAGCAGCGAGGCGACATGGTGGCGATGATGGATTCGTCGCGCCGGCTTTTCCAAGGGATGGGGGTGTCCTTACTGCTCATGTACTTGGCCCTGGCCGTGCAGTTCCGCTCGGCCAAGCTACCCCTCGTGATCATGGCCGCCATCCCGCTTTCCCTTCCCGGTGTACTACTGGCGCTGTTGCTGGCTCAGCAGACGATATCGACCGTGTCCCTGCTCGGCTTCGTGGTTTTGATGGGTATGGACGTGACAGCCTCGATCTTGCTCCTTGATACCGTGCTGCGAAGACATAAGGAAGGTCCGCCCTGGCGCGCTCTCTTGACCGGCGCCCCGGCCCGTTTGCGTCCGGTCCTCATGACGGTGATGGTGACGTTGGCCGTCCTGCTCCCGCTGGCTTTTTCCCCCGCGACAGGCACGGACGCCTACGCCCCGCTCGCCACCGTCATCGTGGGTGGACTCACGGTCTCTGGTGGGCTGACGCTATTTTTAGTTCCGGTGTTGTACAGCTTGATGGTCAGGCCTCCTAGACCACGTTGACCAGCTGCATCATGCCGATGTCCTCGTGAACCAGGATGTGACAGTGGAATACGAAGAGCCCAGGGAAGTCCGGGAAGCGCTGTCTGACTCTGACCCATCCGTTCGGGGGGATCGCCACGGTATCCAGCCAAACCGGTTGAGGGAAAAAGAAGTTGATAGGCGCGCTCGGGTCGGGATCGTTGGCCGGAGTGAAGACCAGGCCGTTGAGCATCCCGTCCGAGGTCGCCACCACCTGCATATCCTGGATGTGGATGTGGTGAGGGTGGTGGGCGCCCGAGGTGTTGACTAGACTCCATTCCAGCACCGAGTATAAGGGGATGATCTGATTGATGGTAGCGGAGCTGAATCGGACGCCGTTGACAGTGAAGTTCGGTGCGTTGCCGGTGCCAATGAACGGTCCTGCCCCACCCTGAACCGCATAGGTCAGAGTGCGCGGCACGGCTTCAGTGAGCTCGCTGGCGGCGATGTCGGTCAAGGTGGGAGAGACAGGTAGTGGTCCGGAGGGGAGCTCTTGAGGGAAGGGCTCTCCGGCCACCTCGATCAGCGCGAGAATGCGGGCCGGTTGCGCGCCGCTGCCGGGACCGGGTGAGACCAGCTTCTCGATGTTGTAGGAGCCTGGGGTGTCAAAGCGCACCAGCACGTCGGCTCGATTAGCCGAGAAAAGAGTGAACTCAGGAACGGTCCTCATTTCGGGCAGGGTCAGTCCGTCGAAAGAGATGATGTTCCAGTCCACGTCCGCTGGGCCGTTGATCTTCAAAGGGGTTCCGGAGCGGGCGCTGGAGTTGAGTATCCGAAGCCTTACCAGTTGGCCCGGACGGACCCTCATGATGGGCTGGTACTGGCCGTTGACCACCCAGACCGAATCGCCGTTGGCGAACGGCGACGGGGTGACGTAGTCCGGCACGACATAGGGGTCTTGAACCGTACCGGGTTCACCAGCGAATCCTTGGAGCTGCAACTCGTTGATGTTGAACACCAGATCGGCTGCGGCCTTGACCTCGGGCACGTCGTCGAGCCCGCCACCTTCGATGATGAGCATGCCGGTCATGCCGCTGAAAAGATGCATGGCCGTCGCACCGTGTTTGTGGGGATGGTACCAGTAAGTGCCCTGCGGATGGTCAGGGAGAATGTCGTACTCGTAGGTATAGGATCTTCCAGGCTCGATCTGAAGCAGAACGTTATCTTGAGAGGGTGAGATATGCAGCCCGTGGGTGTGGATATTGACCGTGTTGAAGTGGTGGGGGGTATTTTCGTCTGGAGGATACGGGTCCGCATTGGCGGGCAGCGAATTCGTGATCGGAATCTCCAGGCGATCGCCCTGCCGAATTCTGATGGTGGGCGGTGTGAGAGTTCCGTTGATGGTTCGGGCTCGGAAGTTGCGGACGCCGTTGGGTGTCCCCACCGGGTTGGTGGCGTACTCGAACTGGAAAGGCACGCTGAGGTAGCCGTTCACCGAACGGCGCACGGGGGGCTGGAAGAAGTCGACCGCCGGGATGGTGGGAGTGGGAGTCACCGTCGGGCTAGGCGTCGGAGTGACCGTGTTGGTCGGGCTGGGGTTGGGTTGAGTGTTCGTGAACACATAGTCGTCGACGGTGTTGCCGCATCCGGCGGCCGCGAGCAGTCCTACACCTAAGACTCCTGAACGACGAAGTAGCTCTCTGCGGGAAACAGTCGATCTTTCCCCATCCCATTCCGACATTACCCAACCTCCAACGAAACTGCTGAAGGCGTGGCATTGACCGCTAGAGGATGAAAAACCTGCAAGTTTCCGAGGCCTTTCGCCATCCTCTATCCCGACCCTGAGAATTTGAACACTTGTGTGCAAATTGTGCTCACCTCAAAGCAGTGAGGTCATCGTCCAGGATCTCTACCCTGAGGTATGAAACCAAGGACTGTGAACTCCCCGCTTCTCTTCCTTTTCTATGCGCTTTTAGCGGCGACTTTAGACGACCTAGGGCAAGGCTTTCAAAAAGGGGGCATCGGATGGCTCCAAGAGGGAGGCCCAAGATCCTTGTGGCAGGGGAGAAATTGGCCTGCCTTCCGCCGTTGGGCGCTGGGCTTGGCGATGTCCATCGCGTCTCCCTTTGTCTTGCTCTTGGCCTTGAGCGAAGGTCCCGTCAACTTGACCGCGGCACTTGGCGTGTTTGGCTTGATACCGCTCTATCTCTATGTTGCCCTATTCCTAGGAGAGAAGATCACGGGCGAGCATAAAATCGCCTTGGTCCTAATTCTCATTAGCAACTTATGGGTCGGTTGGCAAAGCCTGCAATTCGAATTCCCCGACTCTCAGTTTCGTCCCGAAACCCTAGGGTGGGTGTTACTGATCAGCTTGGGAGGCTCCATTCTTTGGACTGCTTTAGCCCTTTGGAGAAAGTCCGTCTTTCTTGGATTCGCTCTAGGTACTCTCTGTGGAGTGTTGGGTGGTATGAATCTACTTGTACTCAAATGGGGAGCTTTGTTCGAGGCATGGTGGACAACCGGTTTTGTTTGGTTCGTCTTCGCGGTGCTCAACTTTGTCGCTCTTCAAGTGGCCCATATGCGCAGCAACGTTCTACAGGTGCTACCAGCCAACTCGGCGATAAGTTTTCTCTTTCCCATGGCGGCCTCACCCTTTCTCTTTTCAGAACCCTTCCCAAGCTGGCTTCTCCCGGGACTGGTCCTTGCTTGCGCCGCCATTCTGCTGCTGGCCTCGGGAGAGCGGAAAGCCGTCAGTCGAAGTAGGACTTGAGGGCTCCTCTTCTGCGCACATCTAGAGTCGCGCAATGGAAAGAACCACCGAAGGGGGCATAGTTACGAAACGGGCAGGCTATGGGCTCAAATCCCCAATCCTTCAAAGCCTTGATCATACTCTTCTGGGAAGCTTCGACAACCACTTTTTTCTCGTCCAACATGAGAACGTTGATGCTCAACCAGCTGCTGCACATGGAAAGAATCGGATTGGGAATCGGATCGGGTTTGGGAGCTACCAGGACGTCCCAGGACTTGAGGATCGGCGGCAATCTATCGACGTCCAGAAACTCCGGATTGACCAAGACTTTTCCGGGAGCCAGGGGCATGAAGGTGGAATCGATGTGCATAGGCTGGCGACAGCGACTCTCGATGCGATGGATGCGGTACTTATCTCCCAGGTGCCGTTGCAACCAGAGAATTCCCATCTCGTTGGTCACGTTGCTCCGGGTGACAAAGAGATCTTTTCCGCAGCGTACGAAATCCGCCGCGTCAAAAACCGGCTCGTGCTCATTGACCACGAAACGCATGGGCTCGTGAGGTTCTGGAAGCGTATAGTCGGCATTGAACAGTTCATCGGCAAGATCCGGCTTGGGAGCCGATGTCCAACGGGCTCCTTTTAGGAAATACTCTTTGAAGAGACTTCGATAAGCCGCCGGTTCAGTCTGCCTCGTACGCCAGGCCATGGGAGTTTCTATGATCTCGTCTCCTACAATCAGGAAACCGTCTCGAGGACAGGCTACGCAAAACCCACGAGATTTCCAGAGATGATTGCCGAACTTAGCCCTAAAATTGTAGGGCTCCGGCCGTCTGACGGTGATCCCCTCGAGCTCCAGAAGTCTCACAAAACCTTCAAGCTCTCGAATGGCCGGTTTTGTAAGAAAAGGCGGGTAGGGCCACCCGCCGACGATCTTAAAAATTTGAGCGACGTACCTGGGAACATTGAAGGTCACAGCCAGATGAGGACTTGGAATTGTGGCCCCCTCAAGACTTCCTACGATCACCTCTTCGAGCGGATCCCACTCATTATGAGAGTTTACCGGGCAAGGAGCCATTTCGCTCGTAGTCGCTATTCCGTTACCTGTTCGAATCTGCTTTTGCTGCATAGCTATCGGTGAATCCCATCTGGCCCTGAAGACAATCTCGAGTATCGTCAAGCGCGCTTTCGAGCTGCATGAAGAGCACTACCTACTTTGAGGATCTTATGCTCCGGGGGGCTACTAGAGTCACTTTTTTTGCCCCCAGTAATTCCCTGCCGCCCGATCATGAAGAAATGATTGGGATTTTCACCGGAAGGCGGAGAGCAATCGGAGACTCGAGCCTCCTATATGGGTGAGCTGGCTTGTGGTGGAGGCTTCCGATTCTCCCGGCGCTCGGCAAGGGGCGGGATCTTCCCTCAAAATGTGAATAGGCGAGGGAAGACGGCGTGGGTGCCTGCGACGCGTTCACGGCCGGCTTTTGCGCGGCCCTAGTCCAGGGTCACGAGCCGCGGCGCGGTGTTCAAGAGGGCCATCGGGTAGCTTCGGCACTGTTGCGGTAACGAGATCCCGTCGCAGCCCCAGCTCAAGACCAGACGGGCCAGCTGATAGTGCGAGTCATGCGGCGTGCAGATGACCACCAGGTCGACTTGCCGGGCCAGCTCCCGCGTGAGCTGAGCATGAATCGTAGCCTCGCTTGGAAGATCGACCTTGTCTGGAGGTTTTGGGTGATGATATGGGTGAGGTGGAGTTGTGGAGTCGCGCGAATTAGAGCGGCGTGATAGAGAGCTCCAGACACACCGTAGACGACGAGGGTGCTCTCCATCCGCCCACCATAGGGTCCATTGCTGAACCGACCGTGAAATTGGAAGTACGGCCAGTCCGTTTACCACTGGTCTCTTTGGGCACCGCGAAATACCTGAATGATGGCGAGCGCGCTAGTGCATGTTGTTAAGTTTCCGGCTCGAGGCCAGGCTCGCCAGGTCCTTCCTTTGTGACTTCAAGCAAGGTTCGCGGGGCGACTATGGAGACCGTGGCTCGGACCACGGCCAGCAGTCCGAGCACAAAAGATACCGTCAACCCTAGTGCTGTCAGATAGGCGTGAAAAAGGGTGAGAGAGGCGAACCCTAGCCCCAAAGCCATAAGCATCAGCTGGCCGGCGCCCGGTCCGCGGGGAGTGGATTGCTCCGGTGTCAGGCCCTGTTCTTGGCCGGCGGCCTTCACCCGGTCACGTCCCCAGCTGCTGGCGGCAAAGAAGAGAAGGAACGCGGACGTGCAAACCCCGGTTCCCCAAATGACCAGCTTGACGAGATTCCTCCACAGGTTACGTAGGCCCACCTCGTCAAACCCGGTATGGTCCGTGACAGGCCCTACCGATTGAACCAGGCCATAGGTGGCGATTAGAATGCCGACGGCGACCGATAGAAATATGATGGGAGCTCGCTGCATATTCATACGGCCAAGTCTATCACACAGCCACGAGCGGCCACAGGGTCACACGACCCCGCGGAGCACTCGAGATGCTACGCTCGAGCCGGAATCTTGGTGACAGTACCGATCTGGGATCACGGCAACCACGAATGACCGAACGGCGGTAGAATTGTACGGCTGTCTTCCCGGCAAGGCCGGACCAAGGTCGTCCGAAATTCTCCGTGCCCGTGCGGAAGCGGGAGTAGGCCCCACTCTAGCGCGGATTTCCGTATAGACTAAAGGCTGCCCAGTAGTAAGGGTGGGGATGTTGTCGGGCGGTTTCGCGTCGGGCCAATCGCAGCGCCTCGCCTCTTGGCCTTCCCTGAGCCAAATGGCGGTAGAAGCTCTCGAAGAGCTCTCGAGTCACTTCGTCGTCGACCTCCCAATGAGAGGCGATGACGGTGGAGGCGCCAGCGATCTTGAAGGCCGAGGCGAGCGACGTGACCTCCCGTCCCGGTTGAGCTTCACCCAAGGCGCTCCGGCATGAAGACAAAACGACGAGCGCTCCGGATGGAAGGGAAAGCCCGTACACCTTCTCCAGGGAGAACGGACCGTCAGCCAGGCTTATATAGCTCTCTCCTGGGATTTTCCCCAATCCGCTGTGGCTGGCGATGTGCAACAGTTTCGCTCTAGGCGCATTCTGCTTAAGGGCCCCGGAGGTGGCCTGCTCGCCGAGCAGCGTCACGGCACGGGTGGTCAACTTCTCGACCGCCTGGAGCTCGGCTCGCGCGCCCGGAAGGTCCTCGGTGTCGGGCGCGCCGAGCAGGACGGCGTTCGAGGTCGAGCGAGCGCCCTGGCTTTCAGGCCTGAGACTGGCTACAAGGTCCGCCGAGGTCAGCACCGCGACCGGCCATCGCTCGTCCAGGCTCTGCCCCCGGCCATCTCGAAGCTCCTCGAAGCGAACGTTCCACAGAGGACCGGAGGGTGCGATCAACAGATGGCGCTTCCCCTCTAGCTCGTCTAGGACCGGCTCGATGGTCAGAGCGTGCAGCGTGTGCGAGGCCTCGGCCAGAGTCTTCACGTCGCTGTCGGGCTCGCGTATCAGGCGTACGTAGTGTCCAATCGTCCTTTCGAGCTCAGCCCTTCCGACCGCGACGCGATGAATGCCGAAACGCTGTTTGCCGACAGCGAAGACGTAGAGTGAGGTCTCGGCCGGGAAATACTGGAGCAAGACCGTCTCATCGTCTAAAGCTGCTTGAAGGGCGGAAAGGTCCGACCCCGAGAGCTGAACCAGCGCCTCGAAATCGGGCTCGAGACGCTTGAGCTCATCGAGCTTGGCGAAGAACTGCTCGCGGGTTTCGGCAAGCGCCCGGCTGATGCCGGTCTTAGCCTCCTCTCGTCCACGGTCCGACTCAGCCTGCAGACCTTCCAGGCGTTCCTTGAGTTGCTCGAGACTCTTCAACAGGTCGGACGTGTGAGGGTCCTGGTGCTCGATTTGAGCCAGTTTGACCGACCCGACCAGTTCCGCCGACCGGGACAGCGTCAAGTAGTGAAGCGCTTCTTCGCGCCGGCCGGTCTCGAGGGCCAACGTCGCCACCAGTTCAAACAAGGGTTCGGTGGAGTCCGTTGTCTGTCGGGCCAACAGCCCATCCAAAGCTTGTCGGGCGACCGCGTACGCTTGCTCTTGTCGCTCTTGGGAACGCAGAGCTTCCGCGCTGACAAGGGCTGTCCGAGAAACCAGGTCGGGCGGCGCCGAGGCGAGGAGCGACGGGAGCGCCCGCTCGAGCTCGGAGAGTCCTTCGCTGGTCCTGCCGGCTTTCAAGAGAAGCTCACCGCGCAGCGCCTTCATCAGGGCTCGAGAAGAAGGCCTCCGCTCGACCTCCGGCGCTGCCAGAGCCAGCTCGACAGCGCTCAAGGCGTCGGCACTCCGACCAAGCTCGCGCAGGGTCAGCGCTCGACCGTAGTGCGCGGTCCAGGCCTTGGATGGTTCGGCGCGGGCGGCCCGCTCGTAGCTCTCTATGGCGGGCTCCAAGTGCCCCTGCCGGCGCTGATAGGAGGCCAACAGAATACGATGAAATCGGGCTGTGGCCGGAGGGAGCGGCTCGGCTGCCTCGGCTGCTTGCCGCAGGGCGGCCAGAGCCGCCTGAGGACGCCCGTCCAGATTCTCCAGTCGGGCCAGCAGGAGCTGCGCTATGAGGCCTTCCAAAGTTTGCTTGTTCTCGGTGGTCAGCCGTATCGCTTCGTGCAAGCCGCTGCGAGCCTCCGCCGTTCGACCGGCGGCTTCGAGAAAGAAGGAGCGCCAATAGAGAGCCGGGCCAAGCTCCGCCAGATCGCCGGATTCTCGCAGCTCCTGGACCTGACGGTCATAGAGCCGGAGGTAGACGTCTCCTCGGACCAGCATCTCTTCTAACAGCTCTCGGCTGATCGCGTCGTAAGGCCCGAGAGCGCGCTCGGCTGGGTCCAGTTGGTCTTCCTCTAGCGCTCGGTTCAAAGAAAGGGGGGCCAGGATGACCGTCAGAAAGTTGGTTTTCCCCTCGAGACTCTCCAGCCCCTCGAGGTCCTCGAGAGCGCTTCGCAGCTCCGCTTTGGCCCGAGTCACGTCGTGGAGGGGTAGCAGCGAGAGCAAGGCTTGATATCGCCCGCTGAAGATCCGCCAGACTCTCCAGTCGGCGCTCGATTGCTCGGCGACGGCGGTTCGGAGCGAGGCCAGGGAGGCCTCGTAGTCACCCTGGTCGCGCTGCAGCGAGGCCAGAGCCAACCTCAGGGGGCCCGGGCTCAAGAAGGCGCGACGTTCACCCGTGTGCCGAGGTGTCGCTAGAGTCAACGCCTCGGTCCAATATTTGGTGGCCTCCTCTTGACCACCCAGACCTGCCATCTCGGCCGCGTGGTAGAGCGCCAGTAGGCGGCTCTCTCCCCGCACGTCAGGGCGCGCCAGCAGAGCTAGTAAGCCTTTCCGAGCCGCCTCCGTCTCACCCATGCTTTTGTAGCGGAAGCTGAGGCTTTCGATCTCCACCATCGTGCGCTGCGGTCCCGGCGGCAGGGCTTCGAGCGCTTCTTTGAAGCGCTGAGCGGTCAACTGTTTGTGGTCGGGTAGGGGATAGGAAAGCCGGGTTAGCCGAACCAGGGAGTCGTACACGCCGTCCGGGTCCTTCAGGGCGAGGTATTCCCCGAGGGCGGCGTCGACCCCGTCCCACTCCGCCGCGGAGTCTCCGTCATCCCCGGAGAGAGGAGCCATCATGAGGGTCGTGTCAGCGGCTCGGATGGGCATCTCAAGGCTCCGATAGATCACTCGAGCCGAGGCGAGACTCGCCAGCGCCTCGGTCCGCCGGCCTTGCCCTTCCTGGTAGTTGGAGAGCACGTTCAAGTGGTCGGCGAGGGTTCGAGGGGACCCGAGTTTGGGCAACAGGCTTTGCGTCTCCTGGAGAATCGAGCGCGCCTTCTCCCACTCCTTTCGACCAACCGAGATGATGAGAAGCCGGTCCAACGCTTCCAAGCTTTGATCCGGAGTTTTCGCCATCTTCCGCGCCTCGGTCAGCGCTTTGACCGCAAGCTCGGTTTGACCGGTGGCCCGAGCCCAACGACCCAGGACCTCGAGATAACGAAAGTCGGTCAAACTTGGGTCGGAGGCCGTTTCCTGACGCAGAGTCTCGAGCAAGGGGTCGGCCTGGCTGGTCAGCCGAGCCCTCAGAAGAGCGTCGGCTCGGAGAACTCTACTGGTCCGATCCGAGCCCTCCAAAAGCGGAAGCGCCTTGCCCCACTCGCCACGTTGGATCAGATCCTCGGCGCGTTGCAGAGATGCCGGCTCAGCCCAGGCTGGCGCACAGAGAACGAGAGTGGCGCAGAAGAAGTGATGACCTCGGAGCATAGATGCCGCACCTTCTTTGCCCTACCCACTAAATCCCGGTCTGGCTGCCCCCATCAGAGTCGAGCCTGCTTCTGAACTCCCGCTTAAGGGGAATTAGTTCGAAGCGCTATAGCGCCAGGATCGAAGAGGGCGGACTCGTGCTTGAGATGGACCACATAACGCCCGACATCGTGACTAGCCCCTGGCTCTCTTCCAAAAGCGTCATCCACCGATGCCGCCGAGAGATTGGGACTTGTTGTCAACCGGAAGGAGCGGCCGATTGTTTCAATAACTGCCGGTGAGCCAGAGTTTGGCCATCAGGCGGTGCTTTCTTACGTCGTTTCTGGCTAGTAGAGGGAAGAGCAGGTTAAATGGCTTTATCGGTAAGAGCAAAGAAACTTGTCGCCGAGATCACCAACGGAAACGTGAAGCTCGGTGACCTGAAGCAGCGTGGCAAAGAGATCAAGAAAGACCACGATCTGGCTATGGAGATCTGGTCAACAGGCGATTACCATGCGCGTCTTCTATCGACCCTCATATTCGATAAGAAGCTCCTGGCGGAAAATGTCATCGATCAGCTTGCCTCTGATATGCTTCGGCATGAAGGACAGGAGCGCAACCAGTTGGCTGACTGGCTGCTGGCGAATCAACTGGCCAAAGACAAGAGACTTGTCTCCCTGATGGTGACATGGGAGAACAATCCTTCCCCCATTCTGCGTCGCCTGTTTTGGTATCACCAGGCTCGCCTGCGCTGGACCGGACAAGCTCCTCCGGATAATAGCGCGGACCTGCTTGATTCGATGGAGAAGAGTATGGCTAATGCTGAGCCCGAAGTTCAATGGGCCATGAATTTTTGCGCTGGCCAGATTGGTGTCCACCAGCCTGAGTTTCGAGCCAGGTGTATCAAGCTTGGAGAAACATTGGGACTCTACAAGGACGAACGTGTTTCCAAGAACTGTACGCCATCGTACCTGCCAGAGTTTATCAGAATCGAAGTTGCCAAGCGTGAATGACGAGCCGGCCGAGACGCGAGGGCAAGAGTAGGCATCAGACATCAAGAATCTTCTGAGAATGGTCCCGCTCTCACCAGCGAAAGGATAGCATGATCACTGGATTTCGAGACCGAGGTCTCGAAAACCGTAGTTCGCGGGCCACCGGCGCCAGGAAGTGGCGCTCCCCGCGCCAAATTTCACTCTATGAGTGGTGAGATCTGGGCTCAGTATGCTGAGTCGTTCCGTGCTTACGATTTGGATGGAGACGGCTTCATCACGCGGGCAGACCTGGCGGAACTGGAGAGGAGATTGGGCCGTTCGGGTGAGTTCAATCAGCACATCGAGCAATTGTGGAAATTCCTGGCTGCCTCGCTGGATACCAATCGGGACCACCGGGTGGATCTGGAAGAGTGGTTCGAGGCTTGGCGAGAGATGCGCGACATCGCCGACAGCTACGACAGCTTTCCGATCTGGTTCCGCCACTATTGCGACTTCATCTTCGACCTCTTGGACGAAGACGGCGACGGTTTGGTGGTGGAGGCCGAGTATGAGCATCTGCTGGCTGTCTTTAACAGACGGCCAGTGCCGGGCGTGTTCGCGTCTCTTGATGAAGAGGGGAAGAATGCTCTGACTCGAGCCCAGTTCCATGAGGCCGTCTTCGATTTCACCTGCGTGCGCGAGGAGCGCAACGTGCGCTTTTGGGGGCAGCCTTTTAAGTAAGGAACGGCGCGGTTACTCGACGTCGGAGATGGAGTCGTCCCGCTGGCCGGCCACCTTGTCTTGAATTAGGTGTTGAAGTAGGGATGAGGGCTCGACCGCGAGGAACGCGCGCGGGCGTGGGCCGTTTTGACCGTGAGAAAAAACCGCAAACTGGCCGTGGTTGCCATCTCTTGGACCCGAGTTCGACAGTCGTAGACACAGAAAAATGGCGCGCAGCCGCATAGGTGCTAGGCTAGCGCCTCGGGAGACGTGGATCGCGTTGTGACTACGAGCTGACGCGTGGGTCGATTTTGAAGAACCTTGGAGGTTCCTCGA
>JBBCJA010000053.1:0-3321 GCA_037189585.1 Selenomonadaceae bacterium
CCGCGTTGCTCGACCGCCTCGTTCATCACTCCCACATCCTGACTACGAAAGGAGAGTCTTACCGAACCAGACGCGCCAAGAAGAAGCCCTCGAAGGGCTAATCCCCAACAACCAGAATCGCCCCGGGGTGGATCAACTTTATTCCGGCGGGTGGATCACTTTCCGAGCGGCGTAAACACGTATTTGTTGCCCCAAAAACCATGTCTTGATTGATTACAATTTGTAATTCATCAAAGCGCAGAGGATCCCCATTCGGTAGAAATTCGACCTGAATTTTAAACCTAGTCTTTACTATATTCTTGGGCCGCATCTTACCGGTGCTCAAAGTTCTCTCCTGACAAAGATCAAGGGGGTAACTCATCCATTTATCATATCTCTTGTGGTGAGCTTGTATCTCTATTGAAATGTTAATCGCCGGCGCACTGAACATTAGAGGTACATCCATGGGATTGTCAGCATAACCAAAAACCATGGTTTCGATATCGATGTAGATCTCCTTGATGTTCCCAGTTGTCACATAGCTAACGTCCAGCACACGACTAACGTACTCTAAATCGTAGGATAATCCGAGAGAATCTCTTTTAAAAGTGGGCAATGAGCCAGCGTACTCAAAGAGGTTCATTCCACCAGCAAATCCAATCGGGTCACGATTCAAGAACCGCCCAAGGTCCGGCGCATAGAACCGATGCCCCATCATCATCAGCCCGGTGTCAGCCACCTCATCCTGCACGGACATGCCGCCGACAAAGGTCTTCTGACTACTGGCTCCACTCTCACTGGTGGCGATCCGCTGACCGTACTCATCGAACTCGTACGAGGCAAGAACCGTCCCAGAACTGTTCACGACATCCCTCACGGTTGAGAGTGCATCAGTGATGAACCAGAACATCGCACCGTCCGAGGACCGCTCGAAGCCCATGATTCCGCCACCACCCTTGAGGTAGGTGATGGTCTCACCGCTGGCCACCTTGGAGACCTCCGTGGACAATCCAGCCGCGTACTCCGTGGTCTCCACGTCGTTCTTGTCCTTCTTCTTCCGTCGAAAACCAGAGATGCCAAAGGTGTGACTCTGCTTCTTCGAGTTGTCCGAGGTCGAGATCGCCTTCAGCCGGTTGAAGTCGGTCCAGGTGTATGTCGTGGTGATACCACCCGAGACTCTGGTCTTGAGATTCCCATCGTCGTCCGAGGTAAAAGTCTCGATGGTCGAGTACGAGCCGGAGCCCACCTTCTTCTCGATTTCGGTGATACTGTCCGCGTCGTCATAGGAGTACCGGAAGGTCTCCGTCAACGCCGGGTTGGACAGATTCGGAACCTCGAACAGGTAGCGATTGTCCGCCGCGTCGTATGTGTACATCGCCACCAACTGCAGCGCTCCGAGAGCTCCCACCGTGGCCGCTTCCGCCTTCTTCACCGATTCCAAGCGATCGAGCCAATCGTAGCCGTAGACCCAGCGTGTCGCCTTGGTCGGTGAGGTACCCTTGACATCGAGCTGCTCAATCCGATTTCCAGCCTCATCGTAAGCGAACTGGAAGCGGCGAATGTCCACGCCGCTCTTGCGATACCGCAGATGCAAGAGCTGTCCGTTCCCGTCCCATCCAACTTCTGAGCTCGGGCCACTGAAGTGAGCCACGATCCCGGTGCTGGTCGGATAGGTCAAAGTCAGCGGCCTTCCACCAGCGTCATAGGCGTAGGTAAACACTTGGTTCCCGCCGCTTCTGACGTAGGTGACTTGGTAAAGTCGGTTGTCCCCGTAGTACGAGAACTGAGTGACTTTCGAAGTCCCCGAGGCGTTCTCGGTCACCTTGGTGACGTTGCCCTCCTCGTCGTACTCGAAGAGCATCTCCTTCCCGTCTTCGAAGGTGAGTTTGGTGACCTGGTCCAGCTCGTTGTATTCGAAAGAGCGCTCGTCGGCAGCTCCAGCTCCACTTCCGTAAGGGCTGGTGCCAAAAGTCGCTTGCCCATAGGTCGATGCCGTGGATGTCGTTTGCGAAGTCTTGGTCAGACGCCCGAGGTCGTCGTGCTCAAAACTTCGAGTCTCGCGAACGTTCATGATGTCCAGAGGCTTCAGCGGGTCAGGGTCGGGAGAACCCACTTCCACCTGAGTCAACCGGCAAAGCGTGTCGAAGTTCGACTTCGTGCGCACTCCCCGGGCTGAAGTGGTGGCGTGGCCCACACAGAACGGCTCGTAAGCCGCCGTGCTCTCCTTCTCGTTGGCGTCGACACTCTTGACAGTCCGACCCTGGCGGTCGTACTCCGTGCGGTGCGCCTTGTCCACGCCGTTCTTGGTGCGAATCAAGGAGCGCAGCTGAGAGAAACCGTCATAGGAGAAGCCAACTCTCATCTGAGCCGCGTTGGAGCTGTCCTGGCGAAGAACCGCCAATGAGCGCCCCGCCGAGTCGTACTCCGTCTTGGCCACCCGTCCGGTGTGAAGACCGCTGGTTCCGCTACTGTCAGGCAGAGTCACCTGGTCCAGCACCCCGTTGAGGTAGCTGAAAACCCGGTCCACGTCGTTCCCGTCGGTGATGAGCGTCGGGCGATTCCTCGCGTCATAAGCCATCTCCACCGTGGTCCCGTTGGCGTCTTCGGTCAGGATCAGGTTGTCGTAGGCGTCATAGCCGTCATAGCTCATCTCCACGGTTCGAAAATCCGCCGGATTCTCGTTGACGTACTCCGTGACCAAGGGCGTCGGGTTCAGACTCTTCTGGGAGTGGATCTTAGACAAGCGAGCCCGCCCATCGTACTCCATGTAGGTCTTGAAGCCGCGACGGTTGATGATCCGGTTCACCTGACCGTCACCGTTGTGCCGGAAGTGAGAGACCTCGCCCTTCGCGTCCTCCACGCTCTCCAAGTTTCCGTTGGCCGAGTCATAGCTGAACTTGGTGGTCGGATAAAAGGTCGTGGGAGCTCCATCTCGGTCTGGCGCCGGTCGACGAATCTCGGTCACCAGGTCGGGGAAGGTCGCGTAAGCCGGATGCAACGGGTCCTCTTCCACGTAGGAGAGCACCGTCTCATTCTGCTCATTGTCGATGACCTTCTTCAGGTTGCCACGCGCAGTGTACTCGAACAGAGTCTCCGCGCCCTTATTCACCTGGAAGGTCCGAGTGCGCAACCAAGGGTCCTGGGGATTTCCCGGGATACTGGGGTCGTTGTACTCGTGAAGGGTAGCGATGTAGATGGGGTCTGGTCCGGTTCCGTTCCTGCAGACATTCCGTATGAGCTAAGCTGCTTGAGCCAACTCGGTCGTTAGTAGGGCCTGTTGCTCAAACTCGCTGGGACTTTGATAGCCCAGTGCTGAGTGAAGGCGCCGTCGGTTGAAATAAG
>JBBCJA010000054.1:0-27305 GCA_037189585.1 Selenomonadaceae bacterium
TGGCACAGCCATTCGTCCGATTACTTGAGAATCCTTCTTGTTCGTGTATCTATGAAACTGTTGTGAAACGTCCGTTTTCACGATGCGAAAGCCAGGAAAATGGCGGTTTCCTGGAAACCGTATATCCATGAACTGTCAAACTGGGGTGAGAACGATAAGGTTCTCAACCAGACCCTGTGCGGCGATCATGCGGTCGAATGGGTCTTTGTGCCCCGCGTGGAAACTACCGGCGACCAAGCAATGCCGGGGACTCATCGGTAGGTGTTGCACTCCGAAAACTCGAGTTACCTCCAAATAGTTACCGGCGATCTCCGCAGCCTCGGGAAGTTTCCCCAAACGAAATTTTGTCGCAATCTCCAGGCGCTTGCTGAGGACACAAAGACTTCATTCCTCCTATTTTAAAAGGTCTCTGACTTTTAAGGATAGTTCCGCTGGGCCCAGCAGAGCCCATAACAAGACATGAGTATCGATCAGAAGTCGCACTAAGATTCCCAAGCCTCTAGCTCATCCTCCGGCAAAGGCTTAAAAAACGTTTCTGTAAGTCGTCCCGTGACAAAACCCAGGGGTCTTTCCTCAGACTGGGGCTCGATAGGGACGATCCTCGCAATAGGTTTACCCATCTTTGCCAGAATAATCTGATCGCCCGGACCTAGATCGTTAAGAAGTCGAGAGAGAGATGGGTCTTGGCTTCATGAATGTTGACTGTCTTATCCACTAACTTAGTTTAGTTAAGTTAGTTCGACAGCACAAGAACTCTTCACATTTTGCAACAAGGTTAAGGACACCTCCACTCCTATTCCACCTCAGAAGGTTACCATAGTACCTATGGAGCTGAAGGTTCTAGACAGGTTACGGTGGGTCAAGCGCTTTCTGGCGCATACGCCGGCCTCGGGTCAGGTCAAAGCCGATCTGCTGGCCAAGGCCACTGACCCCAAGCAGAGCCGGTGGAATGAAGGGGACTCCTTCGCCGAGGCTCGCAACGCCCACTACACCAATACTCCCGCCGAGCTTTCGAAGGCCCTGGAGGGCGACTACAACTTTCTCGAAGGAGACGTTTGGCTGGAGGGGATAGCCCGAAGGATTCCCGGACTTGATCGTTTTCGCGAACCGATCATGGCTCACGAGCCGAACAACGTCACCGGCCTGACTCTTAAAGAGTGGTTGAAGGTCGGGGTGGCCTCGGGCAAAGGCCTCAAGCTCGACATCAAGCAGTCAGCCGCTCTACCCAAAGTGGTCGAGGCCGTCAAAGACGCTAAGGTCCCCCAAGAGCGCCTGATCATCAACGCCGACATGGAATTCGGTCCGGGTATCCCGCACGACCTCAAATTTCGCATCTTCGATAAGATCTCCGACTTCAAGACAGAGGTCGACGAGATGGTGGAGGTGCGAAAAGCCCTTCCAAAGGCGACCATCGCCGTGGGTCTATACACCGGCCCCAAGCCTGCCGGCACGGTCTATGCCCCGTCTCAGATCTACGGCGCCATCGCCATCGCCCAACAACTGGGAGGTCCCATCACCTTTCCGCTAAGAGCCGACTTCGTGACCAAAGAGCTGGTTAACGTGCTCAAGGAGCATGGAACCGTTTCGGTCTGGAACGACCCCAAGACCTACCTACCCGACGACCTAGATGAAGCGGAGAGAAATCTCCGAGCCATGGGAGTGGACGGCATGATCGACCTGCGCGAAATGGAACGTCCCCAACCGGTCGCCCGTGAAGTGGACGAGAACGGATGGCAGCCGCCGGAGCCGGAAACCCGGGCTAACGACTCCAAGCCTCCGCCGTCACCCTGGGCACACCCGTTGTGATGTCCACCGCTGCATCGGAAAGTTCCCTTCATCGAGAATCGCCGAGTGATGGGCAATAATCGCTAGACTCCTTGATGTCAGCCTTCGATGCCGACACCCGATTTTGGGACTCCCTCGCGGCTTCTAGCGCCGGCTCTTCGAGAAACGAGATTCTCTGGTAAATCGAGGCTTGGTGTCGTAGCCGGGAAGAGTGGTCGAGGTGGAGGGTGCCGGCTCGTTGGCATAAGACGGTGAAGCGGAGCCGCCGCCACCTCTCCAGCGGTATCCGTAGTAGTAGTCGTAGCCCGCTTGCGCGCCTGGAGGAAGTTGGACGGTACGATTCGGGACGGAGGGCCTCGGAGTCGGAGTTCCCGCTTTGGACATCACCGAAATGTAAGAAGACTTGGCCGTACTGTTGGGCAACTGCGCGGGTTGGGCCACGGCGACACCGCCGAGGAAAAGCGCGAGGATGGCGATATGGCGGAGAGTCTTTCTCATAGTTTGATCCTAATCGGGATTTTGAGTGCGATCGTAACCCTGTTCGTTAATATCTAACCACACCGAGAGACAAAAGTTCGGTTTCCAGAGGCGTGGACACGCCCATACCGCAGTATAAATTAACACCACGAAGGCAAGAGAATTTGACATATTTCCCTTTTCATGCAAGAATTCACACGTGTGAACATAAATCGGGGGACATATAGTAGAAAAAGGAGGTCCCGATGTATACCGGATCTTTACAACAACTTCAGATGATTCAGCAGGCTGAGTTCGCTCAACGCGAATCTGTCGCTATTGACGCGCCGGCCACAGCCGAGCCGACTCATCCCATATCCCGTCCACTCATTCTTACTATCGCCCAGAAATGGGAGACACTATGGCAAAGCCTTGCCCACAGACGCAGCCAGGAAGCGGCGCGGCCCGGGAGGCGCCATCAAGGTACGGCGCGGCCCGGGAGGCCGCGCGCGGTTTGACCTGGTCATCATTTTGTGGCAAGCTTCACACGTGTGAAGCTTGGTCTGAACGGAGGTTTAACGTGTCCCTACTTCCAGTCCGGCACATTTTAGTAGCGTCGGACTTCGACAAAACTCTCAGTTTTGATGATTCTGGCGAGATCCTGAGCCAGATGCTGGGCGCCTTTAACTTCGCCGAAAAGGTGGAAGGGCTGGCCCAGATCAATATCGTGCAGCAGGGCGCGGAACTGGCCTATCTGCTCCGCCACGATCCTGATTTCCGCTGCGTGCGACGCGAACATCTGACCGAGGCCGGACGTCGAGTCCGCCTGAAGGCCAACGTCAAAGAGTTTGTCTCCTTCTTAGAACGCGGGATCGAAGGGTTTCACTTCGACTTTCGCATCATTTCGGCGGCACCCACCGAGATTGTCCGCTCCGCTCTGGCGGGCCTGGTCGCGCCCGAGCACATCTACGGAACCGATCTCGACTTTGACGACAACGGGGAGATCTCCAAAATCACCAAAGCCTCGGCCGGCTACGGCAAGGTGGTGGTCCTCAGCGAGCTGGAGTCCCAGATGCGGGTTCGTCCCGACCACATCGTTTACGTAGGCGACGGAAGCTCGGACCTTCACGTGATGTTACACGTAAATCAAAGGGAAGGTCTCACCATCGCCGTCTCCGAGACTCAAAACGTGGTCCGCACGGCCCGGCGCACTGTTCTCTCCGACAACGCCATGGCGGTTTTGATTCCGATCCTCGAGGAGAAGGTCGGATGGCCCTCCACTAAGATTCGGGACGCTTTCGAAGAACACGGCCTGATTCTCAAAGAATGGGAGAGGGCGCGTACCGACTGGCTGACCTTCGACACGGTTCCGGTGGTGGAAGCCCCCGAGTCCTGGGAGAACGTCGCATGAGCGCGCCGCTGCTCTACGATCCCGGCGAGAAGGTCACCATCAAGACCATCGCCGAGGTCGTCGGAGTCACTCACGGAACGGTCTCCCGCGCCTTGCGTGGCGATCAAAGAGTCAAGCCGGAGACAGCACATGCCATCCGAGAGACGGCCCTTCGCCTGGGCTATCGCCCCAGCAAGCTCGGACGCGCGCTCAAGACTCAGAAAACCGGAGCGCTGGCCATCGTGGTCTCCTACATCTCCGATCCCTTCTATTCCGAAGTGATCCAGGCTGTTCACGACCGCTTGTTCCCCTTAGAGCATAGCCTCTTCATGGTGGCCACCGAACACGATCCGGTCCGCCAACGCGCAGCCGCCCAGTCCCTCTCCAACAGCCTGGTGGACGGGGTTTTCGTCTGCTGTCTTCCCGGCCTGACGCCACCCTTTCAGGAACTGGGGAAGAACATTCCCTTGGTCACCATCAACTGCGATCCGGCTAAATATCTTTACGACGTCGTTCACGACGATGCTCAGGCCATGCGAACCTGCCTGGAACATCTGACCGATTTGGGCCATCGTAAGATTGGATATCTAGGAAGCGCCACTGGCGGATACGCGCAAAGAACTCGCAAAGCCAGTTTCGAAAACCGCATCGCCGAGATGGCCCTGCGTGGTCACCTCTTCGAGGCCGAGGACGTCAAAGTCGAATCCGGTGAGAAAGCCATGAACCAGTGGCTTCAAGACTGGGGACCGAACTCTCCCACAGCTTTAGTCTGCTTTAATGACACCGTGGCCATCGGTGCGATCAAGGCCTGCCACGAACACGGGATTCGCATCCCCGAGGACCTTTCCATTGTGGGCTTCGACGACATCGAAATGGCCTCGTACATTCAGCCCGCTCTGACCACTTTCGCTCAGCCCCGTTACGAGATCGGCCGCACCGCGGCGGAGATGATGCTGAGCCTGCTGGCCGGACAGGCACCAGCGGCACCCGTCCGGCTTCAAGGAGAGCTCCGGGTACGCCAGAGCACTGGTGCGGCTCTTTGACTCAGATGAGGTCTCGCTAGCTCCCGCTCAGTTGCTCTTGGCGCGACGATAGGGATAGACCCACGCGCCCATGGACCGGGGCGCCCGCGACTGGGTCCAGACGCGGCCGTGACCGTTGAATCTCATCACCAGTTGGTCTCCGAAAAGAAACGAGCGGATCTTCTTACTCGTCCTGCTGATAGTGTAGTCAAGCGACGCGTCCCAAGCCAGAGCATAGCCGTTATCCACGATGTACTCGCCTTCGACTTGAACCTCGGAGATGTCCCCGAAGGAGTTGAAAAAGAGCGGTCCACTTCCCGAGACCTGCAAAACGAACATCCCCTCGGAAAAAAGACCTTTGAGCCCTTTGAACTTCGCATCGACCTGAACGTTGGGACCGGAGGCCAAGTAGCCGCCTCGTTCGAGAAAGATCCGTTGACCGGTCATCTCCATGGCGCGGATTTCGCCCGGAGGTCCAGAGACCAGGGCCACGGTTCCTCCGGTTGTCGTGCTGTAGCTATTCTGGAAAAAACTCTCACCACCTAGAACGCCACGCGTGAGCGATGCTCCAATTCCCCCACGAGCCGCCGTTTTACAGTCGACCGACGGGTCCATCCAGGCCATGGCGCCCGCTTCCGAGACCAGGGTTTCGCCTGGGGTGAGAGCTACCTCAAGGGCTGGATAGGCGCCTTCATAGTTGATTTCATACTGCATTGCTCTTACCTCGGCGGGAGCTTAGGCCCGAGAACAGACCCAAACTCTTTCATGTTGTGTGACTGCACCATCACTTTTCCTCGACCCGTGAAGCGGATAACAAATCCCTCACCGGCCAAAAACGAGTTGAGCCAGCTTCCGCCGGCTTTGGAGATAGTGTATTGCAAAGTGTCCTCGAAGGCCACGAGGTGTCCGGTGTCCACGGTGAAGCTACCGTCGACCTGCTCCTCACTCACCATTCCGAAGGCATCGAGCACGAGAGGCCCTATTCCGGAGGCGTGCACGAAGACCAAGCTCTCTCCGCTGAACATCCCCTTGACGCCCTGCCATTTGGGTTCGGTCTTGATCTCGGGGCCGGAGGCCATGTAGGATCCTCCGGCACAGTACCAACCGCAGCGACCGTCGAGCTGTTGGAAACCGACGTTACCCGGAAGCGTGGGCGCGAGTACCACCTCTCCCGCCGAGCGCGCGGTGTAGTGGGAAAAGAAGAACGATTCGCCGCCAAGCATACGCTTGAGGCCACCCATGATTCCGCCCGATTTGGCTACCGATTGAACTTCGGAGTCGATGGTGGTCGACATCCGGACCATTTTTCCGGCCTCGGAAACGAACCGTTCGCCCGCGCCGAGTTCGACTCGGAGCGATTGGAAAGCGTTATGTCCTATGATCTCTGTTCTCATTATTCTAAGCCTTCCTTAACAATAGCCTCTGAGCCAGCTTGTCAGACCGCCGATCGAGCGAGTCTGAAGCCAGATCTTGCCGTGCCCGGAGAATTTCATCACCAGGCCTTCACCGGAAAAAACGGTGGACATCAAGTTGCCCATCCCCTGGATGGACCACTGAAGGCTCGGCTCCCAGCCCACCACATGACCCGTGTCCACGATCAGTTCAGCGCCGTTGAGGTCTTTTTCCACGATCGCGCCGTAGGAGTTACACCAAAGGTCGCCCGTACCGGTGGCCTGAATAAAAAACATCCCCTCACCGCTGAACATGGCCTTGAGCCCCCCAAAAATGGTGGACAGCCGAACGCCGTCGGTGCAGGCCATAAACGACCCCGAGGTGAGAATGAACGGCTTGCCTTCCAGCTTCTTGTGCACGACTTGCCCTGGGATGGCGGGTGAGATGGACAATCGCTGGCCGGGAGACCTCGACTCATAACGACCGACGAGGAGGCTCTCCCCGGCGAAGAGCTTGCGGGCCACCGCCGGCATAAATCCGCCCAGCATCTGAATTTTGACCGAGATGCCGTCGTCCATGGTGGACATCGCTCCCGATTCCACGTAGACCGCCTCCCCGGAGTCGAGGAGGTATCGGACATGTCCGAAATCGGGATTTCCTATCAATTCAACGTTCAAACCAACTCCTTATCTGAAGGCCTTGAGGCCTTGCATTCATCGTCTTAAATCTCAATCAAGTTTTTTGATAGCCTCTTGGAGCGCCCCCCAATCGACATCGATCGCGTAAAATTCCTGATCCTTACCGATCTCTGTTTCGATAAAGGAATTGATGGCCGCAATCCTATGTTCGGTCTCGGGATGGCTCGAGAGAAACTCAGGAATACTGACCCTGGAGGCCTCCTCCTGGCCGATCACGCGGAAAAAATCGGTCAAGCCTTGAGGATCGACGTTGGCCGCCACCATCAGTCGACAGCCCTCGAGATCGGACTCTTCTTCCAAACCGCGCCCGTAGGAGAGACCGAGAAACTCGGGAGCCTGGCCCAAAAGCACTTGCTGAACTCCGCCCACATCTCCCAAGAGGATAGCGGCGACCGCTTGCCACTTAACGGCATGAGCCATCTTACGCAACCCGTGCCGGCCCAACACGTGTTGAATCTCGTGGCCTAAAACCCCAGCCAGCTCCTCGGGGCGCTTCGACTTCTCGAGCAGTCCCGTGAAAACAACGACCTGCCCTCCAGGCGCCGCGAGGGCGTTGATCTGAGGGTCCTTCACCACGGTCAGCTTGAAGTTGTAGGGGGTCTCTCCAGCGGCGGATAGCACTCGGTCGAGGACGGCGCGCACCGGTTCCACAATCGCCGGGTCTTCAATCTTCTGGGAGTCGAAGTTTTGCGCGACAAGATCGCCAAGCTTTTCCTCCCAGGCCACAGGGATCCGATCGACCACTCGATCGACACCCCAATTGAGTATCTGAACCGCCATCAGGCAGACCAGCACGATGGAGGCGGCCAAGCCAGCCAAACCCAACCAGGCCCTCCTGGCGGAGCGCTTGACCCGTTGAGTCTCTTGAGTCAGTTTGAGAACAACTGCCGGACCAGCGATCGTTCTCAGGAGAGGCTCCGCCACGCTGCGGTCGACGTAAAGCACCACGCCATCCTGGTTCCGAAGCGCGACGGTAGAGCCTTCGTCGCCGGCGAAGCTCAATGCCTCGGGTGTGACTGGAAATCGGAACTCCCTGGGCTGTTCGCCCGAGGCTGGATTTCGCTCGACCCCACGGACCTGCTGACCATCGACTTCGAGACGGCAAAGCAAGCTTTTTTGTCCAGGCTCGAAGACATTACAGAGAAGCTCACTGTTCATCTGTTCTCGCATTGGACATCGGCGACGTCCCTCCTCGAAAAAACCTCTATCGACCTACCCTTCAATCAGCTCGAGGTTGGCTCGGGGGACGCGGAAGCGGGTGCCGTCGGTCAGTTCGACTTCGGCCACCCGCACTTTGGCTCCCGAGGGTATGCGCTCGGGTTGCACCGGTAGCTCCACCACTTTAGCCAACCGACCGAAGTGAGGTTCGCGGATCAGGCGGACCGGGGCGTCGATGGCAAGCTCTAAATCCGGAGGCTCCTCGGCCTCTTTCTCCCAGTCGCTCTCAAGATCGGTGACGATGATCTCTGGGCGGATCACCCCGGCGCGGATCTGAGTGGCCCCCGAGGTCGAGGCGCGCGCTCCCACCCGGTCTTTGAGCAGCCCGAAGGTTTTGCCGGCGATGGGAAGCCCTCCGAAGCCCTCGGTCACCACCATGGTCACGCCCAACCGCTCGTTGCCGGTGATGGCCACTCCCAGGTCGTAGCCCAGAAGCTCGCGGATGTCGGCGTCCTCCACACCGCCCGCGATCAACGCGCTCACGCCGAGTTCAGCGGCGCGTCGGACCATGGCGGCGGTGACGATCCGGCCCACCACCAGAACTTTCCCCTTGTGGGCGGCCTCGAGGTCCTCGGGACGCAAAGTCTGGTCGGCCTCGGAAGCCAGACACTCCAAGACCCCGCTGGTCTCACCCCCTAGACCGAAGATGCCTTGAATGAGAGAGCCGAAGGTCTTCACCGTGACTCCCTGATTCGGCTCCACGCTCTCGATGATGCCGTCGACGTAGGCGCTCATGGAGATAGGGCGAGGCGGCGAGCGTAGGATGACCTGTCCCGTGGTGGCCGAGACCGACTCCAGCTTCCCGGTAATGGGAGAACGAAAGGGGGTTTGAAAGTAGCCGAAGAGGCCTTTGGATTTGGCCAGGACCTCCCCCTTGTCGAGGGAGTCTCCAACCTTCTTGAACAGGCGCGCCTCCAGCTCGGACGGGTCCACACCCAGCTTGTTGGCCAGGTTCACCATCTCCACTCTCCCCGGGAGGTCGGTGCGGGCCACCACTTGGTCCCAAGCGACCCGCTCGCCTTCTTTGACCACCACCTCGCCCTTCAAGGGCAGGCGTCGCTCGAAGCGCAAAAGCGCGGCCGGAGTGACCTTCAAACCGGGTGTGTAGCTACCCAACCTTGGCCTCCTCCGGGTACAGATCCAAAGCCTGATTCCAGGTTTTCAACCTGGCCAATCGTACCTCTTCGGAGAGCTCTTTCACCGCGTTGGCAAAGCCAAAGGGGCGCCGACCACGACCGTCGAGCATCATGCCCACCACACCGCCATAAACAGTTCTCTCCACCGGCTTTCCACGTCCCGCGCCGACATCGAGGCCCGGCGCGGGTTCCAGGACCACCTTCAGCGGACCCTCCTCGCGAGTCCGAGAGATCACTTTCATCTCGCCAGCCTTGAGCTCCACTACTTCAGAGTCGAAACTCATCTTAAGAACGGTCTGACCTTCCTTGACCCGACCCACCGGAGCGACACAGTCTCCCAAGTAGATCAGACAGTCCCGCTCGAACACCTGGGTGGCGGCCTCGGGATGTACCGCGGCCAGGACACCGAGCTGGGGCATCATGAAGATACTGTCCACCGTCAGGGTGGTGACCCCCTCGGGCAAGAAGCTGTCGATCAGCATCATGGCCGTCTGGTGACGACGCGGAGCGTGAGAGAGAACCCCGCCCGAGCCGATCACCATGTCGACCTCCAGCATGTTGATGAGGGTGTCCTCTCCCCCGTCTCCCAAACCGAAGAGCGCGGTCAGGTCCGAGCCTTTCTGCACCCCTTTCAGACCGGTCACCAACGACTTATGCTGCTCAAACGACAGGCGTAGCGCCTCTCGGGCCATAGCCTGCTCTAAAATCAACTCTTCCAAGAGATAGGGGATGGAGGTGGGTCGGATCATCTTGTTCTTGATCCGATTGCGAAGCTCTCGTTCGTCTAAGGAGAACGGAACCCACCGCATCACCTGTTGGTGCCCGGCCTCGGCGTAGACGTTGGAGAAAGAGTAGCTCATTCCGTAGTTGGCCGAGACGGTGCGATTGAAGGTCTCGCCCAGGACCGAGAAGACATCGGTGGTGGCCCCTCCGATGTCGGCCCCGACGATGGAGATACCGTCCCGCTTGGCGATGGTCTCCATAATGGAGCCGACGGCGGCCGGAGTGGGCATGATCTCCTCGTCCACCATGGCCATCAGGTTGGGATAGCCGGGCGCGTGGGCCATCACGTGCTCCAAGAACTGCTCTTGAATCTTCAAGCGGCTGGGCTGCAGGTTCTCTTCTTCCAGGCGCGGACGAAGGTTCTCCACCAACTCGAGCGCCGTCTTTCCGCCCAGCGTCTCTTCCACGTCACCCGCGGCATCTTTGTTGCCGGCGTAGATGACCGGCAGCTCATAAGCCATGCCCAAACGGGGTCGAGGGTCGGCCGCCCCCACCACCTGCGCCAGCTCAACCACGTGCTTGACGGTACCGCCGTCCACCCCCCCGGCGAGTAAGATCATGTCCGGGCGGAGTTGGCGGATCAGTTCGATCTTCTCGTGAGGAAGACGCCCGTCGTTGACGGCCAGCACGTCCATCACGATAGCCCCGGCTCCCAGAGCGGCCTTTTCCGCGCTCTTGGCGGTCATCTCACGGACCACGCCGCCCACCACCATCTGCAGTCCACCGCCCGCGGATGAGGTGGAAAGATAGATGTCCACCCCCTGGTTCTTTTCCGAATCGTACGGCCGGATCAGCTTCCCCTTGTCGTCGAGGAGCGGTCTTCCGATAAGCTCGGAGACCTCGCGCACAGCGTTCAAGACCCCCTGGGTGACATCTTCGGCGGGCGCCTCCACCGTGGTGGGAGCCTCCCCGCGCACGGCCAGGCGATAGCCGTCTTCCCCCAGTTCAATCAGGATGCACTTGGTGGTGGTGCTGCCGCAGTCGGTGGCGAGGATCGAGCGAATCTTGGATTTATCGGCCATCGCTCTCCCCGTCCTCCATCCGACGCTCCACCTCGAGCGCCAGCTCTTCCATACGCTCGCGGCTTTCCAGCACGTGAGCCAATCCGCCGAAAACGTTCCCGAAGCCGCAGATGGAGGCCAGGGGAGAGGTGACCAGCACGGTCTGCTGAGCGACCAACGATAGCGGCTTCATAGCTTCCAGCAAAAAGACGGCGGGGACGCCGAGTCGCCTTTTCACCAACTCGCCGGCGATCTTGGAGGTGGGCTCCATCACTTGAGCGGCCTCCGAAGAAGGTCCTGAGCCAGGCAGAATTCGACGGCTTGTTGGCGGTCCTCACGCGTCATGGGGAAGAAGACGCCACGCATGTTTTCGGTACGTCGCTTGGCTCGATAAGGGGTGAGAAAAAGCCCGTTGCGGTCTTCGACGAAGGCGCGAAAGCGTCGCCAGGGGTAGAGCCGCGAGGCCTTCAGAACCCCTTTGACCGCAATTCCGTCAGGGCTAAAGACGGTGCGGGTTTCGAGAAAGAAGTCCCGCACCGAGGCGACTAGAATCAGACTCAAGGCAAGCGCCGTCAGCGGATCCACCAACTGCCACAGCGCCTGAAACCCGATCCCCAAGGCGAAAGCTAAGATCGCCGCCTTGGCCGGATGGGCTTTGGCCGGGTGAAAAACGATCTCCAGCCCGTCTTTCACTTGGGCCACCCGTTGGTCATCAAGAACTGCACCATAGGCCAGAACTCATCGGAGAAGAACTGCACCCGCCCGATCAAAAGCGAGACGCGGGCCATCACGGTGTAGCCGAAACTGGCCCCGAGAGCGATCATCAACACCCAGATTCCGACCCGGGCCGCTCCTCCGAAGAACCAGCCTTCGTGCGGGACGGAGAAATAGAAGTAGATAAGTCCGGTGAACAGACCCACCACCAAAATCCAGTTCACCGCGATCTGCCACCAGGGAAGCCCCCCGCCCCACAAAGGGTTGATGGAGGCGTAGACCTGCTGAAGGATCTGGGCCTGCATGGTCAAGACGATGTTGAGACCGGCGTAGAGACCGACCAAAAAACAGAGCGGCCAGCGGCTGACCCAAGCGGTCTTGGGATGCAGCTGAAAGAGCAGCATGATCCCGAGTGCTAACGGGATGAGGGCAATAAACTCTCCCTTCATCAACGGCTCTTGCACCTGCGGGACGATGGTTCCCCAGTAGCCCAGGCACATCCAGTAGCCGGCGGAGACCCCCACGTAGACATGCTCGGCGAACTTGTAGAAAGGGTTATCTCCGAACAGAAACGAGAAGACGCAAAGGGTCAGAAACCCCGCCGTCCAGAGGCCTAGAATCTGATCCAAGGTGTAGCTGGCGGTCATGCTTCGGCGGCCTCCTTACGCTTTTTCCACCAGGCTAGAAGGCTCATCAGGTTGGAGAAGACGATCAGGCCGGCGATGGTGAAGTGGGCGATCGACTGGGCGTCCATCCCCGGAACGGCGGTGCCTTCAAAGCCGCACAGGTTCTCGTATTCGGCCGCTCCTCGCAGGCCCCCCACCAGACCGATCACCTGCTTGGACTCGAAGTAGGGGAGATACTGGGGGGTCATCACCGCGGTAGCCACAACCACTAGAGGCCGCCCGTACTGGGTCGCGGTGGTTCTGATGTGTTCGAGAGCCCCCGGATAGCCGGCCGAGTAAGAGGCGACGAGGTCGAACTGAGAAAGGCGGGTGACCCGACTGAGCATCGGAATGTCGGACAGGGGCGTCCCCTTGCTGTCGGTGGGGAACTGACCTCGAAAATCCAAACCCATCGAAACCAGCGGCGCTTCGTTGCCGGCCTTGTAGCCGAGGTTGACGAAATCCACCCCGTACTTCTTGTCGGGATACTTCTTTTGCATGGTGGCTATGGCTTCGTTGGAGAGCGCCTGACCCTCGGGATACAAGGCCATGAAGGCGACTTTTTTGTTCTGCCGCATGGCCTGGTCGAAGGTGGCCAGGACCACCGGGTGCAGCTCCACCTTGGTCGACGGTCCATAGTCGGCGCTCAGGAGCAACAGCGCCCCCTCCGGCAGCTTCTCCACCGCCTCGAAGGCGGCTTTGGTCGACGGAGTAGGTTCGATCGGCAGCCCCAGAGGAAACCAGAGGGGGACCAGCACGGAAAGCATGATCACGGCGTAGATGATGCGGCGGTCAAGATTGAGAAGCTTATTCATCTCTACTCTCCCCCCAGGTAAGAGCGCTCGATGCCCAGGATGATCTTGAGCGAGACCGAGATCAATCCGATGGCCGCCGCCACCTGGATGGCGCGTTGGCCGGCGTTGCTAAAGGCGCCCATGATGAAGGTGTCGATGAACCAGACGATCTTGACGTTGCCCAAACCGACGGCTTCCCACATGTACTCTCCCAGCGGCACGCGGAAGAGCATGACCAAAAAGGCGCTACTCAGAAGCAGAGTCGCCTCGATGGAGCGAGCCTTGAAGGCGCGGTAACAAGCCGAGGCGATGTAGAAGGCCAGCAGGGCGAACATGGTAGCCGACAGCGGCGTCTGGATGTACTTGAACATCCAGTCGAAGGCGGTCCCCTCGTCGATGGGCCGGTAGCCGGGGTATCCAAGTCCAAGTATGTCGTTGAAAAAACCGATATAGAGCGTGGCCGTCAGACTGACCAGAAGAACGATGTTGTAAGGCCATCCCTCCACCCGGTCCCGAATCCGCTTGCCGTTGACCACATAGAGGCTGGCCGCGGCCAGGACGTAAGCAAACGCCGTTATGGCCCCAAACCAGTTGGTCATTCGCTCGCCCAGGTAGTTCATGGGGACGATGTAGTACTGAACCACCATCATCAGTCCGGTGAGAAAAGTGATGGCCAGCGGTATCTGGCGTTTCATCATGGCAGATTGAGCCCTATCATCGCGGTGAACTTCGCGCCATCGACCCCCATGGAGACGAGCAAGGAGCAGACCACCAATAGGATCATCACGATCATCTTGCCCACGTCCTGTCCGCGCAGCGAGCCCACCTGCAAGGGATCTCGAGAGAGATAGGCCGAGGCGGCGAACAGCTCTTCTCCGATCAGTGTGTAGTCGCAGGCGGCCACGAAAAAGGGGAGCTGATTCGGCTGCGCGGTGCCTGCGATCTGAATGGAACCTGTGGCGTGTCCCGTCTCGGCTAAAATGAGAGATTCGGCGTAAAAGTTTCCGATGTAGAAGTTAGCGGCCGGCTTTTCTCGCACCATGATTCCGTCCACCCCAGCGGTATATCCGAACTGGTCGTCGGAGATGTAGCGCACCGACTCTACCGAGAAGGCGTCGGGGCGCCCGGCCACCGAGTAGGCGTCTCGCACGATCTCCTGAGCGGCCGAGAAAGTCACGGCCCTGGAGGTGGTAGTCACGATGGGGGTGTCGTACTCGGCTGTCTTTCGCGCCACGTGACTTAAGATCGAAAGCGAGGCCAGGGTCTGAATGTCGTCCACATCGGCCAGGCCCACCACGTAAAGAACCGGTTTCCCCATCTCGGTAGCGCGGCCCACCGCCTCGTCTAAAGCCTGCAGGCCCGCTATCTTACGTATATAGAGCTCGCGCCTACCAGCGGCGTAGATGTAGTAGGCAAGAGCCGCGCAGACTACGATGACGCCCAACAAGTGGCGCCAGCGGCTCCAGAAAAAGGTATCGTTGAGAGCTGACGATGCTCCCAGGGAGCCGTTTGCCGGGTCGACGAAGATCAGTCGTTTCGTGCTGTTGTCCGTGGCGACCAAGGCCAACCCATCCTTCCAAGCCAGAATCGTTGGAGAGGAATCATCCAGGGGAAGCCGTCGGGTTTGCCACTGGAGTTGCCCGTTGGAAGGATCGATAGCCAGCAGCGAATCGGCCTCACTGGTCAAAAGAATGGGGCCCTCTTCTTTTAATAAAGGCCACTGGTTTTCCGGCAAGCGCCCCTTGGTCGGGGTCTCTCCCCTTGGCCTCTCGAAAGACCAGCGTTCCCCAGGGCGTGTCTGGCTCTGTCCGTGCAAAATCACCGCCGGGTATGGATACTTCCGATTCTGCTTCAGCGAACTCCCCAGAAAGTGTGAAGGCTCTGTCTGGGTCGCATAGATCACGTGCTGCCCCACTCTTTGGATGGGCCCGACCAGGGCGGCTCGAGGGTCTCCCGAAATCTCCGTCCATTGGCGGCGACTAAAATCGAGGCGAAAGACCTTATGGCCATTGACGGTTAGCTTGCGAGGCTCGCCGGTCGAGAGATCGAGCACCAGCCGGCCTTTTGGGTCGACCAGATCCTCTTGCAGCGACGTCTCCAGGAAAAGTAAGGGGAAGCCACGGTTCTTCTCGGGCAGAACAATCTCACGAATCTTCCCTTTGGGCAAAGTGTCCATGGGAAAACCTTGAGAGGTATAATGAAGGATCTGAGGGCGGTCCTCCTTCATGGAGATGATATCGAGCATGCTCTGAGCCGAGAAGATTCTCCACTCGAAGAAAGTCGAGGTGTTGATGTCAAACGGCGGAAGAAACTCTTTCACCCCGCCGCCTGGCGGTAGCAGCGTCATCGTATGGACGGAAGAGGCCAGGACGGAACCGTCATCGAGAATTCGTACGCCGACCTCCGACTTGGCCCTGGCCCGGAGTATGTCGCCTGTGGTCACGTCGAGCATCTGTTCGGACTTGGTGCTCCAGATGATCGCTCGACCACCGCCTCGAGCGATCATCGCATCCCCAAAGGAAAAGGGAAGTTTAACCGATTCGAAATCCTTCCCACTCTTTTTGAGTCTCCAGAAGCCGTCCTTGGCTTTCACCAAGACGGTATGGTCGAGTATCACCGCATCACTAAGCGGGCCACCCAGGGTGAGCTTCCGCTCGCCCTGGGTGGAAACCACAAAAATTTCGGAAGTGTCGGAGGCGTGGACCAGAAACTCCTCTCCCCACTGATCCACCCGGAGATTCTCACCCGAGACCACCAATTGAGCCGATCCGGGATTCTCTATCTCGACGCGAAAAAGCCCTTTCTCGGCCAGTACTAGGAAACTCTTATTCCAGCTGGGATGGGAGTAGAGCCCGGAAACCTTGCCTAGTTCCAGATGGACCGGAGACTCTCCCCGAGGTGAGACGGAGCGAACTTGGCCTTCGTCAAGAAAGAAAACTCCTCCCTCAGCGTTTCGCGCCACGAACTCTAGCGGCTGACTCCAAGCTGGCATCGACAAAAGTCCCACCAAGAACGAGCCGGAGAGAAACGACATGTATGACCGATAGCGGCTCCGCACCGGCGAATGATTCTGGTCCCGCAGGGTGAGCGCCTGCCGATTCCTGAAATTATTTCAACCAACAATCCAAGTGCGGTCCGCAGGGATTCTTCTCACCACATCCAAACGGCGGCGAATCATTCAACCGGAGCAATATTAATGAGTCTTGTCTCAGAATTTAAAGAATTTGCCCTCAAGGGAAACGTCGTCGACATGGCGGTCGGTGTGATCATCGGAGGAGCCTTCGGCAACATCGTGACCTCCCTCATCGATAATGTCATCATGCCCCCGGTCGGGATGGTGATGGCCGGCGTAGACTTCAAGGACGTCGCCGTGACTCTTCGAGAGGCTCAAGGTGCGGCTCCGGCCGTTCTTCTCAAATACGGCGCCTTCATCCAGACGGTGATCGATTTCTTTATCCTGGCGGCTTGCATCTTCGCCATGGTCAAGTTGATGAACAGCTGGAAGCGCAAGGCCGAAGAAGCTCCTCCCGAACCGGAGGTGACTCCGGCCGACGTCGCCTTGCTCACCGAAATTCGCGATCTGCTCAAGGGCGACCGACCCGGCTCCAACCCCGTCGCTAGCGAATAATCTCTCCGCCGTCGAGCACCAACATCTGGCCGGTCATAAAGTCCGCGCCGGTGGCTAGAAATGCCACCAGCTCGGCCACGTCGGCTGGCTGGCAGAGACGCTTGAGAGGAATACTCGAAGTCAGGCTCTTGCGTAGCTCCTCGCCCCCCTCACTCACCCAAGCCTCTTCCAAGAGGCCACAGGCGACAGTGTTGGCGCGGACGTGCGGGCTGAGTTCGCGGGCGATCGATTTGGTCAGCGAATGAAGCCCGGCGCAAGATGCGGCAAGCGCCGTATGGGCGCCTGAGATGGCGGCGCTGGAGGTCACGTTGATGATCTTACCGTAGCCCAAAGCCTCCATCAGCCGTGAGGTCGCTCGACAGACGTGGAGCGATCCCATGATGTTGTGATTGATGGCTTTAAGAAAATCCTCGTCGGTCAGGTCGTTAAACTTGGCTCCTTGCCAGTGTAGGATGTTGTTGACCAGGACATCGACATGGCCAAAAATGTCCAGGGCGGCCGACATCATCATCTCGACCGCGTCTTCCGAGTGGTAGTCAAACGGCATGGCCAGGATCTTTCCGCTAAAATCCTCATGGAGAAGCTCCATGATTTCATCTTGTGGGCCGTTGATAAGAAGAGAAAACTCACAGGTGGCCAGAGCATGACAGATCTCTGGACCGGCGATGCCGTTCCAATCGCTAATCAAAGCCACGGGGTAGTCCACAAATTCACCTTTCGCCTCCATAGGTGCGATTCTCTGCTTGGCGAAGTCTTTTCTGGAGTTCCCCCACAAAGGAATCACGATCGAGGTAAGGGAACCCCTGCGGCGGGCCGGCTTGGCTGTAGAAAGGACTTTTGAGAACGATGGGAATGCGACGAATGAAGGTTGACAAGCTCGGAATAGACCTTCTAACGCACGACCCCGTGGTGATCCTCAAGGATCTCGAGGGGAAACGACATCTCCCCATCCTGATCGGCCCTTTCGAGGCGACCGCCATAGCGCTTGCCCTGGAAGGAACCCAGGTTCCTCGCCCTCTGTCCCACGACCTGATGAAATCCGTCATCGAATCCCTGAAAGCCCGAGTGGACCGTATCGTGATCCACGACATTCAGGAGAACACGTTTTTCGCCAAAGTGGTGCTGGAGTCGACCGTCGGACCGCTTGAGATCGATGCCCGTCCGTCGGACAGTATCGCCCTCGCTTTACGAACCGGGTCTCCGATCTACGTTTCCGATCAGATCATGCTGGAAGAGTCGGAGGAGAAAACCAAGGACGACCATGGTGAATTCAACGATTTCAAGCGTTTCATCGACGACTTGAAACCGTCGGACTTCACCAACACCGACGACAAGTAGTCGGCGAATCGGCTACTTGTCCACTTAGCTAGCCGAGAAGTTCGCCGACTTTCGAGGCGATAGCCTCGGCCGCGGCTTGGCCGTCCTTGCTGGTACTGTGAGCCACGATGGCGCCTGAGCCGTCCACCACCACTAATTGGGCCTCGCCGTCTCTCCATTGCTCCAAGGCGCTCGACGAGCATTTGCCGTTCAGGTCAAAAACCACGTGAATCCGTTCGGTGAGGTCCGCGGGAACCGGTTTCCCTTCACCTTCAAAACGTTTGACCGCCGACTCCCGCGCTTTGACCTGCCCCGACTTGAGGAAGGTGGCGGCCATGGCCTTGAACATACTGGGAACCTTAACGGCGGTAACGATCTGGAAGTTCGGCTTCTCCATATAGAGCTTTCCCAATGTGCTGGCCGCTCTAGTGGAAGCCTCCTGCGCTTTTTGATCGGTGAAGGACACCACGGTCACACGGTCGCGAAACCGGTCCAGGCTCCAATCCTGGCTGTCCAAAGTCTGAAGAGAATCGAAGTGGCTTTCCATAGGATATGGTTTCCTTGTCTTTAAGATTTTCCGCGTGATAACATCGAGGACGTGAGCGATCCCTTCATCGGTTCTCAGTCCAGCCGTCAAAACCTGGGTGTTCCGACCTTTTCTAAACCTCCGGCCGGGGGAAAAGCCCAAGAAACGGAAGCTCCAGCAAAGGCGGGAACTCCAACACCGGCACTTCCTCCCCAAGACGGCGCCAAACAGCGACTCACGACCTTTTTGAATAAGCTAGAAACGACCTGGCAGCTGTTCAACCGGGGGACCCGAGAATCCGACGAGGGAGCACTTCCCAAGGACCGTCCGGCTTATTTGGAGGAGAAAGATCTCCCAAATCCCGACACACTCAAGCAACTGCGCGCTCGCGCGGCCGGTGGCGGGCAGTATCTCTCCAAAAACCAAAGTCCTGGAGCCGGCGGTCCCAAAGAGGCCCCACTGTCGGAACGAAGTAGCGGGAAGCCAGGCCCGAAATCCCCTCGTGGTTCCAGCCAATCGCCCCAGACTCCAAGTCGAGCGAGCTTCACACCCTCGCAGAAAAGCCCCGACAGTAACCCCAAGCCCTCACAATCATGGCAGCCCTCAGGACTACCCTCCTCCCGGTCCTTTTTGGCCACCGCTCGAGCAGCGGGCGCGCAGATGCGGCCCTCAGACGCCATGGGTCGGCCGGGCGCTCCAGCTCAGGCCGAACAGTTGGCCCGCCAACCCGTCTTTTCACAAAGCCTGGCTAACGTCAACTCGAGAGTCACCTCACGGCAAGTGACCTCCTCGAGCCCCGTTTTCCATCCTTTTCTCGACGAGCATCATGAGGAGACCTCACCGAGCGCATCGCCGCTGCGCCTCTCCTGGGGAGGCGGCAAGACCCCGCAAGGCGCGGGCGGCAACCCCTTGGCTAATCAGCCGCGCCTTCAGTTTTCCGCTCAAGCCCAGGGTGGGCAGGCCCTCGGTCAACCCTTGAGCCTTCACAACTCGGCCGCGGCTCTGGCCGCGCGAGCCGACATCGCCACTCGATTCGCGGGGAAAGCGGTCCACTCGCTTCTGAAAAAACTCTACGACGAGGAAGATCTCGAGGAGCTCGACGAGGAGGAAGCCGTGACCGGGCTGGGTCTCATCCTCCGCCTGGGAGGAGATTTCACCTACGAACATTCGACTCGCGTGCTGGAGCTGGCTCTGGAGTTAGCCGACGAGGTGGGCATCGAGGACGACGACACCCGGCGAGAGATCGAATTTGGCGCCGCCTTTCGTGACCTCGGCGAGCTCGATCTGCTGCTGGGGTCCGGTGGAGAATCCCAAATGGACGCTCTGGGGGATTTTATGAGTGGCCAGGACGTCTTGCGAGCGGGGCTGCTTCACGATATCGGGAAAGTCAACATCCCTCCTGAGATTCTCAACAAGCCAGGCAAGCTGACCCCGGAAGAGTATGAGTTGATGAAGATGCACCCGATCTACGGAGAAGAGATCGTGCGACCCATCGCCTCTCTCCGTTATCTCTGTCCGACCATTCGAGGCCATCACGAGCGTTGGGATGGGAAGGGGTATCCCGACGGCCTGGCCGGCGAAGATATCCCCATCGCGGCCCGCATCATCTCCGTGGCCGACGTCTTCGACGCCCTCTCGGCCGAGCGCCCCTACAAAGCGGGGATGGAAGTTCAAAAGGTTCGTGAAATCCTTGCCGAAGGTCGCGGCTCCCACTTCGACCCGACTCTCGTGGATGCATTCATGGGTATCATCGACCGCCGCTATCCTGAAGATTCGGATTCCTAAGCCGTGTCAACGAAGCTCTCGGACTCGTTTCCACAACTCAGACTCAGCGAATCTCCCTTCCTGAGGCCCGACGTACGCGGTCTTCCCTTCCTTATCTAGCAGAACGTACCGAGGCTGCTCAGAAAGCGAGCCTAGAAGTTCCAACTCGGTACGGCCTTCGAAGTCGAAAAGAACCGCCATGCCGCGGCTTGCTCCGGCAATACACAAGAACTCCAGAGGTGTGTGCACGCAGAGCACGGCCAAACTAACTCCTCCTATAATCCAAGACTTCAATTTCGCCAGACGTCCAGAGACTCGAAAAACGAGAACTCTCCGAACATCCCCCTTGAGCATATCGAGGTTTTCAAAGTCTCTTCCATAAGTTATCGAGGAGCGTGCGGGCTGTCTTTCAAAATCACCGTTGACAAAACTCAGCACGACGACACACCCACGCAGAGAATCGGTCTCGCAAGGTTTTCCAAAGGGCGTCCGCAACATCGACAGTAGGTTTAGCATACTCAAAAATACCCTACCTAGAATTCAAGGCTGGGGTCTCAAAACCTTGACGACGGGAGATAGGAGAAGCCTAGCCTCCCGAGAATCGCTGTGGCCTATGAAAGCCGCCGAGATTCGCCAATCCTATTTCGACTTTTTCGAGAGCAAGGGGCATAAGATCGTCCCTTCCGCTCCCGTCGTGCCCCACGACGACCCCACTCTCCTTTTCAACAACTCCGGTATGGCGCCGTTCAAGCCCTACTTCCTGGGGTTAGCTCAACCGCCCTCACGGCGTATCGCCGACACTCAGAAATGCATCCGCGTCTCGGGTAAGCACAACGACCTGGAAGAGACCGGACACGACACCTATCACCACACCTTCTTCGAAATGCTGGGCAACTGGTCGTTCGGCGACTACTATAAGAAGGAAGCCATCGAGTGGGCCTGGGAGCTCTTCACCAAAGTTTGGAAGCTGCCTAAAGAGCGCCTCTACGCTACCGTCTTCGGTGGAGACGAGCAGGTGCCCGCCGACGAGGAGGCCATCGAGTTGTGGAAAACCGTGACCGACATCGATCCTTCTCACATCCTGCGCTGTGGTCGCAAAGACAACTTCTGGATGATGGGCGAGACGGGTCCTTGCGGACCGTGCTCCGAGATCCACATCGACTTGACCCCCGACGCCAGTGGCGGGCCGCTGGTCAATGAGGGCTCCCCCTTAGTCATTGAGCTCTGGAATCTAGTTTTCATTCAGTTCAACGCCGAGGAAGACGGCTCTTTACGAGAACTTCCGGCCAAACACGTGGACACCGGGATGGGCTTCGAGCGAGCCTGCGCGGTAGTCGAGTGCAGCAAAGGCGGTACTGTCTTCGACGGCGCTGTCTCCAATTACGACACCGAGGTGTTCCAGCCCATCATTCGCAAACTGCAAGAGATGTCCGGCGCCTCCTATACGCGCGGTCAGTCAAGCGATGAATCCTCCATCGCTCTTCGCGTCTGCGCCGACCACATCCGTATGATCAGCTTCTCCATCGCCGACGGCGCCATTCCGTCATCGGACGGACGCGGTTACGTGGTGCGCCGGCTGCTTCGACGGGCCGCTCGCTATGGACGCAAGCTCGGTCTGGTCGAGCCCTTTCTGTACAAGCTCGTGCAGGTTCTGGCCGACACCATGGGCGACGTTTTCCCCGAACTGCGCGACCAGCAGAGCAAAGTGGAGACCATCATCAAGGCTGAGGAGACCTCGTTCAACCAGACTCTGGACCGCGGTTTGACCCTGTTTGAGGGAGAAGCGGAGAAGCTCTCTACTGGAAGTACCTTCTCCGGCGATGTCGCCTTTAAGCTTTACGACACCTACGGCTTCCCTCTGGACTTGACTCAGGCCATGGCTCGCGAGCGCGATATCACCGTGGACGAGCCGAAATTCCAGGAACTGATGAACGAGCAACGCGAGCGGGCTCGGGCAGCCCAGGTCAAAGTGGTCGTGGCCGCCGAGGACCGCGAACTCGAGCTTCCTCCTACTCCCTTCTCCGGTTTCACCGCGACCGAAGAGACCAGCAAAATCGCCGCTGTGCTCGACAACAAAGAGCATGTCGCGGTAGTTCTGGAATCGACCCCCTTCTACGCGGAAAAGGGGGGGCAATTAGGCGATACCGGCTCTATCACAGTGGCGGGGCGTGAATTTCACGTCGTCGACACCCGCCAACAAGAAGGTGTGATTTTCCATCTCTTGTCCAAGGAGGGCGGAGCCGCCGAGATCGCCGAGGGAAGCCCGGCGGTTGCCATCGTGGACCAGGTCCGCCGCCGTCAGATCGAGCGTCATCACACGGCGACCCACTTGCTACATCACGCCCTGCGGGAAGTTCTGGGCAAAGATGTCCGCCAACAGGGCTCGCTCGTGGCACCCGATCGCTTGCGCTTTGACTTCACCCACTTCCAGCAGGTCAAACCGGCGGAGCTTGTCACCATCGAGAAGATGGCCAATGAAATGATTCTGGAAAATGACGGCGTTTCGTTCTTCGAGATTCCTTACAGCCAAAAGCCTGACTCGGTCACCGCGTTTTTTGGCGACAAGTATGGCGAGACGGTGCGGGTGGTCAAAATCGGAGGACTGGGCTCCGGCGAACTCTCCACTCCGCTTTTTGATGGATACTCGATGGAGCTGTGCGGTGGAACTCACACCCGCCATACCGGGGAGCTAGGCTATCTTTCCATCACCACGGAGGGAGCCATCGCCGCGGGTGTCCGTCGCCTCGAGGCTGTCGCCGGGTCGTCTTTTCTCGACCGATATCGGGGCGAACAAGAACTTCTAACCAGCTTGTGTCAAGCTCTTACCTGTTCTCAAAACGAACTTGAGAAAAAAGTCAGTCAGATCCTCGAGCACAATCGCGAGTTAGAGAAAAAACTCCGCGCCGCCAGTCAGCATGAAGCCTCCAATCTAGCTCAAAATCTGTTAAAGACCCAAAAGCAGATCGGTGACGTTCCCGTGATCGTGGAATCGGTGGAGGGCGGCAATCCCGAACAGTTGCGCTTGCTGCTCGACGGGCTGCGTGACCACTTCAAAGGCCTTGCGGTCCTCGGTGGCACCGCCGACGATAAGGTTTCCCTGTTGGTCTATGTCTCTCCCGACTGGGTCTCTAAAGGTCTCCATGCCGGCAAGATGATCAAGGAGTTGGCCAGCAAAGTTGGCGGCGGCGGCGGCGGACGTCCCGACATGGCTCAAGCGGGCGGTAAGGACGCCAGCCAACTCCCCGCGGCCCTAGCCAGCGTAGAAAAACTGTTGAAGTCTCAACTGAATGGTCAAAATTGATTAGCGGAAATAGTACATCTGTACCTTATCAGTTTTTGTTAGGTGAGGTATCTTAACAGCAGAGGTTAACACCTCGAACCCTTGGCGGATGACCCCCCCCCGATGCCGAGGGTTTTTTCTTTTTCTAAAGTAAAACGCGAAGCGCTTCGTGAGTGACCTCGAGACCTCTCGTCTCGAGGTCTTCTTGTTTTCTCGAGACCTTCTCTATAATCTCCGCATGCATCTCCGCCGACCATGATCAAAAAATTCGGGATTCCTATCCAAAAATCAGAAGATAGAAGATGACATCAGGATATTTAGTACATTTGTACCTTATCAATTCTTGTTATCAATGCTATTTTATGGACAGAGGGTAACACCTCGAAACCCTTGGCGGATGACCCCCCCCCCGATGCCGAGGGTTTTTTCTTTTCCCCGAATTCATTGACAGGCCTCGAGAGCACCACCTCGCGAGGCCTGTCCTTTGCAAGAGAAACTCGGGACGCAAAGGATTTTAAATTGATAGTACATTTGTACCTTACAAATTCCTGTTAGCCAGGCTATATTCTGTCCAGAGGTTAACCCCTCTGGACCCTTGGCGGATGACCCCCCCCCGATGCCGAGGGTCTTTTTATGTCTTGGTAACCCAAAAGGGAAAGCCCCGACCGCCCATCGCGAGTCGGGGCTCTTTTTCTGTCCGAGCTCTTTCTAGCTCAGTCCCAGCAACGCATCCAGCTCGCCATTGTCCTCTAAGGCATGCAGGTCGTCGCAACCTCCAACGTGATGCTCCTTATCCACGAAAATCTGGGGCACCGTTCGTCGCCCGCCGGCACGCTGGCTCATTTTCTCCCGAGCCTCCTCATCACCGTCGATCACGTACTCGGTGTATTCAATACCTTTTCTATCCAACAGGGCCTTAGCTCGCTGACAAAAGGGGCATGTACTCCAAGTATAAATCTCCACACTCTTCTGACTCATCGATTCACCTCGTCCCTCAGATTCGTCCAAAGCTAAGAAACCTTCCTGTCAATCCCTACATCGAACAAACATTTGCACTCTTGGAAAGGAATCTTCTAGCGCCCGCTATAATCATGGCGAACTACCGTCCCGGGAGGCTTTTGGGAGATGAGAGAAACGAGTTTCGAGCTGGCGTCAAGGCTCCGATCGGAAGCAGAAGCGCTAGAAGAGCTCTTCCTTGATAACAAGGAGCCTCATACCTTCCGCTCGCGTCAGGAAGAGGAAACCCGTCTAGGCGATCTGCTCGCACTGGCGCAAGACCGTTTAGCCTCACTACGACTAGAGGCGCTGCAAGAGTCGATGGAAGACGTCGAGGAGATCCTTCGAAAATTGCGCGACGACGAGACCCAACGGACCGAGAGTGGTCGTCCGGTCTCGCTGATTCAATCGTTCATCTCTATCGCTGAATCGGAGAAAGTTCGATTGCACCACATTATCACCGCGGCTGTCCGTGCCGAGGAAGAAAGCCGAAGGCTCAGAAGTCGAGCCCACCGCCCCGCTCAGCGTTCCGAACGAACCGTCGAAGGCCAACCCGCGGTCCGTAGCAAACTCAAGAAGCGTCCGGCCCGAGTCGAGGCCGAGCCCGCCGAGGGCTAAACCCCTCTGATGGAGGCTGCCTCTCCCATGGAGGGAAGCCCTTTTAGTTCGCTGAAGCGCCTCCCCTTCGACTTTGCCCAGAGCGAAGTTTGGATTTTGGGGTTAGCGGTGTTCGAACAGAAGTCGGGGTGGACCCCGCGATATGTCTAAGCCCAGAGATCGAAGCGTGCACGGTCGCCTGAAGCGTCAAGCGGAGCAGCTCGAGAACCTGGCGTCAGAATCGGCTACCCGAAGCTCATTCTCCCTCAACAACGCGGAGGAGCAAGAGCTTCGGGAGCTGGTGCAGTTCCTTCGCGGCAATCTCGATGAACTTCGCTTGGCTAATGTCCAGGCACGACTTAGAGATGTCGAGGAAGTGCTTCGCAACCTCAAAGAGGACCTGGCCAGCCGTCGCGAGCAAGGTCGTCCCACCCGCGTCATCGAAGCCATGGTCTGGGAAGCGGAAAACGAGAGAGGTCGAGTTCTCGCCTCTCTTTCCCACGTGGCTCAAACTCCTTCTCGGTACCTGGCCTTTCATCAAAGCGGCGAGATTCAGCGCCCCCATTCCCCTCCTGATGTACGCCACTACTTCCAACATCTGAACCTGAGCTACTCCCCCCAGGCCGAAGTAGCGCTTGAGCGTGGATTGTCCTGGGAGAGTAGCGCCCGTACCGATTTCGCCTCACTTCTCCATCCGCCGTTTGACCCTCACGATTTAGGACAACCGCTCCATCCAAGCACGGAGTCCTGGCAGCCCTTGCATCTAAAACGACGAGACTCCGAAATAGAGCTGACTCGTTCCGTCTATGAAGGCGTGCGAGGCGGTCTAGCCTCCGGAACCGATCTGCTTGGTCTACGAGGACAGCTTCATGCTGGACCTTACTATGACGAGCCCGATTTTGACTACGACTCCATCGAGGAGTCGATCTCCGAGCAATTCCAGGCTCTCAACCGTAGCCGCGAGCTAGAGGAGCTGTGGACGGAAGAAGCGTCGGGTAGTTGGGAGGTCGAGGAGTCTCCAAACGAGCAAGAATTCGAGCCCGGTGACGCCGAGGTTGAAGAAGACTACGAGGACGAAGCCTACGATGAAGAAGACGATTTTCTTGACGATGAGGAGCTCGACTTTGATGAAGAAGACATCGAGGAAGAGCTGGCCGAACTAGGTCTCGACGAGGAAGATCTCTTTGACGAAGATGAGCTCGCAGAGCTAGAATTCGATGAGGAAGAGTCTTTTGAGGAAGATGACCTTGAGATACGGGGCGTAACGTCTTCGGCTTTCGATGAAGATGAACTAGCCGAGCTCGAACTTGATGAGGAAGAGCCCTTCGAGGAAGAAGACCTCGAGGTTGATGAAGACGAACTCGCAGAACTCGAGCTCGATGAGGAAGAATCCCTTGAAGACGAAGACCTCGAGGTTCATGAAGACGAGCTCACAGAGCTAGAACTCGATGAGGAAGAGTCCCTCGAGGAAGAAGACCTCGAGGTTGATGAAGACGAGCTTGCAGAACTCGAACTCGATGAGGAAGAGTCCTTCGAAGACGAAGACCTCGAGGTTGATGAAGACGAACTCACAGAGCTAGAGCTCGATGAGGAAGAATCCCTTGAGGACGAAGACCTCGAGGTTGATGAAGACGAGCTCGCAGAGCTAGAACTCGACGAAGAAGAGTCCCTCGAGGACGAAGACCTCGAGGTTGATGAAGACGAGCTCGCAGAGCTAGAACTCGACGAGGAAGAGTCTCTTGAAGACGAAGACCTCGAGGTTGATGAAGACGAGCTCACAGAACTCGAACTCGATGAAGAAGAGTCTCTTGAAGAAGACCTCGATGTTGATGAAGACGAACTCGCAGAGCTAGAACTCGATGACGAAGAGTCCCTTGAAGACGAAGACCTCGAGGTTGATGAAGACGAACTCGCAGAGCTAGAACTCGATGAGGAAGAGTCCCTCGAGGACGAAGACCTCGAGGTTGATGAAGACGAGCTCGCAGAACTCGAACTCGATGAAGAAGAGTCTCTTGAAGAAGAGCTCGATGTTGATGAAGACGAGCTCGCAGAGCTAGAACTCGATGAGGAAGAGTCCCTCGAGGACGAAGACCTCGAGGTTGATGAAGACGAGCTCGCAGAACTCGAACTCGATGAAGAAGAG
>JBBCJA010000055.1:0-12872 GCA_037189585.1 Selenomonadaceae bacterium
GCAGGCCCCGTGCCCCGCGTCCAAGAGCTTGGGCGGAGTGGTTACTGAGTGACGGCCTTGATCACGGTCTGATCGTTTTCGGCCGCCGAGGAACCGAGGGAGACCGAGAGACGGACGAACTGCGGCGCGGTATTGGTCACGGTCAGATGTCCGTTGGCCTGAGTGGAAAAGAACGCTTCGGCTATTGGTTGTCCCGTGCTGTCGTCCACCGCGCTCCAGGTCACCTGGTTGGTCACGTCTTCCACCGTGTCGTCAGCGTAGAAGGCCAGGCAGTAGTACTGCTCGTCACGGCTGGCTACAGAGGTCAGAAAGTACTCTCGGTTTCGGGGGAACATCTGAATCTGCGTCAACTTGCGAGGGCTAGACACCGAGGTTCGGACGGATTGAGGAAACGGAGTCATTTCGCCTGACGTGTTGTAAATGGAAGCCGTAAGGTCTAAATCGAAAGCGCCGTTACCATTCGCCCTCCATCGAAGGCGACCAGTCGAGGCTACCTCCGCCGCGGGATTCTCCGAAGCAAAACTCACCAATTGATTGCGAGTATTGATCGCCTCGTAAGCATTGGCCGGCCCGTTGTAGGTCGGAAAACTGATGTTCGCGGCGGCACTGTCGTGCACGCGTCGAGGCAGTGTGAGAGGATAGGTGTGACCTCCCACCGCGAAACTTCCACCGGTAACGAATTGGTAGGTCAAGCTTGCTCCGACGCGGTCGGGCAGACCATCGGCACTGCCTTTGGGAGTCAGAAAAGTCTGGTTCTGAACGCCGCCGACTCGACCGAACAGCTCATATTCGAAGCCTTTGACATCGGACCATTCGTAGGGAATGGAGGCGCTATTGCTATCAACATCCACGCTCTGGAAGCTAAGACCGTATGGGTTCTGAACGACGCTTGCGATAGGGACCACCGGTTTGCCGATGGAGCGAACCACAAAGAAGGGGCGCTTGTTCGTGGTTGACTTGTTGTCCGAGTTCTGGTGGTTGAATCTGAACTCAGGGTTTGAGTCGAAGGTCCCTGTTCCTTGGAGAATATACTTGTTCTCAACGGTGGAATACAAATAGTAGGAATAGAGTACCGATCCGTCGGAGTTGAGAAAACTCGCGTTCGTGAAACCTAGCGTTGTCAAACCCTGCGCGCTGTATCCGTAGTTGCCGCTCGATGAATCCGATCCGTCATGCTCAACCCCAGAATCCCTCAAGGAAGAATCCACCGTTCGCGCGCGCTCGCGTAGGATACGGTATTCTTCCAGAGTCGGCAGATGCCAGTCTGTGTAGGTACCACCGGCGCCATCACTCAAGCTGAAGCCATTGGCGAAAGAGACCGCGTCACTGCAACTTCTGGAGCCTTGAATCACGGTGTACCACATCAGACCTGCCTGCAAGTCCACCACGACGTTGTTGGGCAGTTTGGCGCTGGGTGGAAGGACCGCTCGCTGGCGGTAGAGCGAGTCGATCGTCTCCTCGGCATTTCGTTGCGCCGTGATGATGGCGTTGGTCGGGTTGGTCTGGATGTGAGCCGATTCACCTAAAAGATTGATACCCAGCTGTTGGTATTGAGAGTAGTAGTCAAGAATGGTGAAGAGTTGGTTGACCAAGTCGCTGTTTCGGAAAGGGAAGTTGCCGGTGTCGGCGGTCAGGCTTTGCCCATAGAGATCGGACAGGATATAGGACTGACCCTCGACGAGGATTTTGGTACCTTGGGTCGTGGGGTCCATGTAGTTGCGGATAATTCTCAGATTCTGCTCGACGGCCAGACTCTGCATACTACTGAGCAGATCCTGCGTGTCGTTGGTCGGAGTGTAGGGGGTCTCCGGAGCAGCCAGGATGTTGCCGAGGTTGAGGTCCGCCAAGCGCGAGTTGTAAGTCTCTATCTGAGAGATGGCCTGGTTGTAGACGTCGCTGACAGCGTTGTCTAAATTCTGTTTTCCGATAGCGAGGCTCATCTCTGACAGCAATTCCAACACCTCGCCGAGTTGTTCCTGGATTCGCTCCAACATCGCCGTGGTCCCATAGTTCAAGTTCGCCGAGTCGGCGATGTGGGTCCAGGTAACGTCAAGAACCTGGTCCAGCAGGGTGTCCACGATAAAAGAAGCGCGAACCTCACTGAGGTCGATCCCCTGCGGCTGAGCGTGAGAGGTCCCGTCGAGAATCAGCCCCGCCAAGTACGGGACCGCCCGCAGGCGGGCGGCAAGGACGGCCCGCCGCAGAGCGGGATCGACTTGGATACGCCGAAACTCCTCGACCAGAACCTCGGGGAGGTCAAGGGTTGCCTCCAGGTCGTCCAGGCTAAGATGGAAGGTCCGTGGCGTACCACCAGCTTGGATCTCTTGCACTAGAAGGTCAAGATAGGCATCGATTCCGCCTTGCTGCTGGGCGCGCAGGAAGAAAACCAGGTGGGAGAATCCAGTAGCGTCGAATTCCGAGAGTCCATGCTCGAGGTCGGCCACGTGAGCTAAACCTAGAAAGCCGGCGACTCGCTGTTTGGCCTCTTCGGCCGAGACCCCCGCGGCACGCGATAAGCGTGATGCTAAGGTGGTTGGTAGATTGAGCACCACGAAGGCTCCGCCGGGATTGTTGGTCACCTGACTTTCCAGCGTGATCTCGTCGTCAAGGGAAGCGGACACTCGAAAGCTAGCCGGACCCGTGAAACCAGGGAAGAGAAAACTCCCGCTCTCGTCGGTCGTGGCCTGAGCCAGGACCGTTCCATCGTCGGAGGTCACCACCACCGGCACTCCGACCGCGGGAACACCAGGAGCAACTCTTCCGGCCACCGAGACGGGAGCGAACTCTGTCCCCGTGGCCGTTCCGGTATGAATGAACTCCTTGGTGGAGTTGCCGCAGCCGGCTAAGAGACCGGCTGAAAGACATATTAGGTATATCAAAGACCGACTCGCAAGTCGGAAAGATCGGATGATCGCTGACGCGCGCATAGAATGACCTTCCTCGTATGAAATGGGTGGAAGCCGCATCATCCAATGCGTCCCCCTTTGGGTGGTCGGTGAGCCAGTCAAGACATCACTCACCGAACAGGAAGTCATTCTCCAAGACTCTGAGGCTACTTCTCGCGAATATCAAAGATTCTGCAAAGATACAGAAGCGATCGCCCCCTGGCACTCAGCCTCTTATACCCACATCCATAATATTTTGCATAATCTTGGCGGCGATCCATCCGAAATCGCTGCGTCCCACCTCAGTTACATATTCTCGATATGCGCCCTCGGACGGTCCTTGCGCTTTCGGCGCCTCCCCACCAATCTTTATGCAAAATATTATGGATGTGGGTATAATAAAGTTCGTACAAGAGCAATGCTGTCTTGACAGCATCTTGAGTGGTGCTATGATGATCCATGTGAGAACGACTGTCACCATAGATCCGGATACGGCCGCTTTACTTCAAGAGGAGGTGGCCCGAACTGGACTCTCTTTCAAAGAGGTTCTCAATCGCGCGGTCAGATGCGCTTTGGGGCCTAGAGCCAAGAGAGTGATCGTTACGCCGGTTTTCCCTGCCGCATTTCCCGATTCATCCGTTAGCTTTAACCGACTCGCCGACCTCTGGGATGATGGGGAGACGCTCAAGGAGCTATCCTCTTGATTTTACCGGACCTCAACCTTTTACTTTACGCCTACAACTCTCACGTTCCTCAACACGCGCCGGCTAGGCTATGGTGGGAGCACGCCGTCAACTCGGATGAGCTGATCGCATTCCCCCACGAAGTCCTTTTCGGATTTATTCGTATAGCCACGAACTCCAGATTGGGGCCTGCCGCGATAGGTCTGGACCAGGCACGGGACGTCGTTCAGAATTGGACGGACCTGCCTCAGGCAAGAGTTCTAACTCCCTCAGCCGGCCACTTTTCCAGGGTGATGAACTTAATGAAGCTGGCAATGGCACGCGGAGCCGTTCTGTCGGATGCCATTCTTGCCTCTTATGCCCTCGAGCATCGCGCTTGCTTATGTACTAACGACAGCGACTTCGCGCGTTTCCCAGATCTGAACTGGACCAATCCCCTCCAACAAGGCGAAGTTTCCCGCGGAAGCGTTACTCCGACAAACTTCTGATATGGCCAACCCACCGACCTACGTCGAGGGGACTCAGATGGCTTCGCGAAAGGCGGGATAAATGTTGCGTCTGCCGGCCGAGTGGATTTATCACGCGCCCTACACACACTTGGATGGACGCGGTCTCCGTTTACTACTCGATGAGCCCTTTGACTGTACCTTCCTTTTCTGTCAGCCGCTCTTCGAAGCTAGCGACAGGCATAGCTCTCATCGGTCTCATTTTGGCCGTTTGCCTACTGGCGAGACTATGCTCCAACCGCGCGCTTTCGCATGTTTGTCCAATGGCATATCGTCATGCCGTTGCTCGTCCGGCTACTGGGCTACGTTCCGGCCAAGCGCCTGGGTTGGATGGAGGATACGCTCAAAGGGGTGGCAATGGACTGGGCGCGTATAGGGCCACGCTTCGAGACCTCGTTGTCTAGAGGGGAAAAGAGACTTGCGGAGCGCTTCCAGCGGGTACGGGCGCCGATTTTCGCACTCGGTATTGAAGATGCTCCTTTCGGTACCGTGCCCGCCATTGATCGCCTACTCAACTACTACACCGGCAGTGACCGGCATCATCTGCGCCTAGCGCCGAGCGCGATTGGCCAGGATGCCATCGGCCACTTCGCATTCTTTCACAAACGGTTCCGAGAGTCGCTCTGGCCCATCGCCTGGGACTGGCTTTTCGCACAGAAACTCCCCTCCCAGCTACCCGGGTCATTAACTCAGACCCCTTCATCCTCAGCGTAACCTCATGTCTTGTAATTTTGTTCAGATCGACGCTTTCACGAATCTACCTCTTATGGTAATCTCGCGGCCGTCGTCTTCGATGCCGACGGTCTTCCTGCATCGTACGATGCAGAGCTACCAGACAACGGATACCGGATAGGCTGCAATATGCTGATCTGGTGTGATCAATGAAAGATTCTCCTCCAATGATTGCGCGACCAGGAGCCTGTCAAAGGGGTCTCGGTGGTGTTCGGCTAGTTCTGTGGTGCGATACAGAGCCGAACGGCTAACGGAAAGAGACTGAAGCTGCCAGATCCTAGCCTGGCTTTCACACCATGTCCGGGGAACATCAGGGAGTTTCAACTTTCCAGACTGCCATTTCAAGCAAATCTCCCAAACAGTCACATCACTCAAAACGAGGGTGCTGCTGTGGTCGTCTATCACTCTGGTGGCTTTAGCTGACAGACGCTCCGGCTCTGACGTCAGCCAAACGAAAGTGCAGGTATCTAACAGATACCTCAGAGTCCCCAGACTTCTAAATCCTCGTCAGAAAGTGGGGCAAACGTTTCCTCAGAATAAGCGACTGGACCGGAAGTTCGTTGGCCGACCTGTGGGCGGATGTTGACAGGCGCCTGAGCTACAGGCACGAGGCGAACCATCGGTAGATCTCCACGATAGACAACGATATCTTCCCCATTGCAAGCTTCGTTAATCAACTGGGAGAGCTGGGTTTTAGCCTGATGAGTCGTAACTTTCTTCACCTTCTCAAATTAACCATCATGGTTAGCTTAGTCAAGGAGGACAAGAAACGGAGTTCAGGCATAGAGTACAGACAGAATCTGGTTTCGGTTACTGTGGCAAAGTTCTAGGAGCCCAGGGTTGGCGTAGACTCGACGGGGCAACATCACCAGAACTCTCCCTGAAACGCCTGGCTCATAGTTTTTCCGCCATGCCACCCCTGTTTCCGGCTTTGGCTATGTCGGAGCAAGCCTTGGTTCCCCCAGCATCCACACCAAGTCGAAATTTTCTCAAAGAGATAGTGACAGGCCCTGCTTGCTGACGCAGCTTGGTTGGGCGCGGCTGATCCAAAAATACTTTGTATTGCAAAGTTTTCCTTGGGGCGTTAGGCTAACCGGTCTTTCGAAAGACGGAGGAGGTGGTCTGATGAAAGCTTTGCGTGTTCTGATCGTTGTCGTCTATATTCAGCGCTACCGTCTCGGGCATGAGGTGGATTTCGTGCCACCCGTCACGGGGATTCATCTGGCCGCGCTCACTCCCGCTCGCCACCACGTTCGTGTGGTTCACCAGCAGGTCGAGCAAGTCGACCTCGAGTCCGACGTCGACTTTGTCGCCATCTCTTTCTTCAGCGGCTTCGCCCGTGAAGCGTTCCGAAAGGAAGTTGGCTGTGAGCCTGAGCAACTTGGTAATCTCGACAGCAACAACCCGATCAAAGTGGCCGGTTCCAAACTGACCCGCCGGACCTACAACGACGTTTTCGAGGGAGACTCGCTCCATGTCGCGGAAGATAATAACCGAGGCTACACTTACGTCAACGTACGACCGACCACCACGACCTCCATTGATGACGGCGGGGCCGCGAAAGTGACCGCCAAGGAGAGCCTACTCGGAACTCCACTCGGCGCCAAGAGAAGTCATGTCCACTTTGCGCTCAACGACGGTGAGAATTCCGCCTACTATACGGGGAACTCACAGCGCAACATCGCGCTCATCGAAAGCGGCTCCGGGCACAAAGATGTTAATCTCAAGCTCGGCGGCGGCGACAACAAGGCTGTGATGTATCTCAACGATAACGCCTCCGGCACGATCTTCGTCGACGGTGGGAGCGGAGACAACCTCATCCAAATTCACGCCAAAACGCCGAGCATCTCCTATGAACTGGCCGACTCAGCCGACAAGAACTTTACGCCCGACCCCTCTAAGTTGACCATCCTGTCCCGGGACGTTCAATCCATCGAGCAATACATCGCCGGAGAGCGTATCTGGGAGACCGGCCGAAAATCCTGATCTGAGTGCCCGTCCATCTAACCTGTCAGGAAGCGGTTTGCATTCATATATTCACGATGGTAAGCCTGGGAACTGCTCGCCGCGGGCTGCCTGTCGCAGCGTTACGGTGCCCAGGTGGTGGAGTGAGTGGGGGGGACGGTGTGATCGGCACCCGCCGTGGATGGACATCGTCGACTTCATCCAGCGACCTGTCCGTGTGGAAACACACGGTGAGGTCACCGCCATCCCAAGTGCCTTGAAGAAACCCGTCCAAGCACTTTTAGCCGATAGGCATCGACTCTAGGACCACCGAGTTGGGGAGTTCCGCGGAAGGCTTAAGATGAAGGTCGCTCCTTGCCCCGGAGTCCCTTGGAAACGTACCGTTCCGCCATGGGCCTCCATCACGTTTTTGACGATGGTGAGCCCCAAGCCGACTCCGCCGGGTGTCGCGGAGCTTCGGGAAAAGCGTTGGAAGAGACGAGGAACGAGAGCCTCTGGTATCCCGGGGCCGTCGTCGCTGACTTCCACCCAAGCCTGGGTATCGGTAAGCCCGGCGCTCACTCGAACAGTGCTTCCCACTGGTGTGTGCTTCAAGGCGTTGGCCAACAGGTTTTCCACTGCCTGGGTTACCCAGAGGCGGTCCATCTCCAAGAGCGCTTGCTCGGGTCCGGGCTCCCAGTGCAGACATCGCTCTTGACCTTCAGCCAGAGGGCGCAGAGACTCGACGACTTCGTCCAACACCTCGAACAGGTCGTGAGGCTCTTGATCCATCCGCCAGGACAACGCTTCCATCCGCCGGTAGTCGAGGTAGCGGTCAAGCCGTGCGAAAAGGCGATCCAGGTTGCGTTCGGCCAGTTCTAAGAGATCTTCGGCCGGTTCTTGCCGATGCATCCTCAGGGCGACCCGGGCCGAGGCGGCGGGACTGCGCAGGTCGTGAACGATGACCGAAAGGAACTCTTCCTTCAGGCTTTGCAGCTCCAGTTGGTCCAGGACCCGAGCCCGGTGAAGCATGGCGTGCTCGAGAGCCTGGCGAAAGGCCTGCGGCCCCTCTTTGAGGTGATGTTTGTCCAGGTAGCCGTCAGCCCCATGAACCAGGGCACCCGTGGCGGTGAAAAGATCGGCCTTGCCGCTGACCAGGACCACGGTGGCCTTGGGAAAGCGAGAGCGAACATCTCTGAGAAGCTCTACCCCGTCACCGTCGGGAAGGCGCACGTCGAGCAATACCAGGTCTACCCTCGGTTCGTCAGGCAGGGCTTGAAGCTCCCGGGCCGTTTTCGCTTGCCTGATCTCCACCGGGAGTCCCTTGAGTAGCGCCAGGATCAGCGCTCGTGAGGTGGCCGAGTCGTCGACCAAAAGGATCGACTTACCTTGCCAAGGATTGTCCAACATCAGCTTTCCTCCAGAAACGTTCTCAGGGCCATCACTAGCTCCGCTAACTCTTCCTCGACATCGCCGCGGAAGGAACCGATCTCCTGGAGTTCACGGTTCTCGGCACGCCGCTCCAGATTCTCCAGCCGCTCTCGCAGAGTGGACATTCCGAAGACCTCCACTGCCCCTTTCAAGGTGTGGCAGGCTAGGGCCAAACGGTCCGAAGTACGAGCCCGCTCCAGCGCCGCGCGCAACTCGGCCTCCTCTTGGAGAAAGCCTCGAACCACGTCACGGGCGGAATCGAGGTCTCCTCCCACCGAGCGCAGGAGAAAGTCGGCCTCGAATTCTCCTCCGGGAGAAGAAGCCACGAGTTTCGCGACGGCTTCCCGTAAGCGATTCTCGTCCAAAGGCTTGGTCAAGAAGGCGTCCATACCGGCTTCCCGGACACGTTCCCCGTGCTCATCTTGGGTGTGCGCGGTGGCCGCGACGATCGGTACCCGTAGCCCTCGCTCGCGGAGTCTCGCGGCCACCTCATATCCATCGAGGCCGGGTAGGCGGATGTCCAGGAGGATCACATCGTAAGTGAGACTGGTCGCGCTACGTAAAGCGCTCTCCCCATCTTGAAGGCTGTCCACGGAGAAGCCCATCCGCTGGAATAAAAGGGTCGCCAAGAGCCGATTGGTAAGGTTGTCGTCCACAACCAGGGCACGCTTGCCGCGGTAGGAAAGTGTCTTAACTTGTTGTTCCCCTGGCGAGTCGAGGGAAGGCGTGCAAGGCGTCAGAGCCTGCAAAACCGCCTGGTGGAGAGAGTGTCGGGAAAAGGGGCGGGCCAGCGGGACGGCGCCGTACCGGAGACACCGTTCGAACATCCTTCCTAGCTCCGACACGGACAAGATGACGATCGCGGCCCGGCCGTCTTCGAGCTCCCCGAGGAGTTCTAGTTCGTCAAGCACCAGCAGCCTGGCGGCTGTTGGGTCGTCCACCAGGGGGAACCCCCAATTCGCCAAGCTTTCCTCCACCACACAACGATGGCGCGAGTGCCGCATCCGAACCAGTGTGGGAAGAGTTGCTACCTCCAGTGAGGGGAAGGAGAAGGGCGGAAAGGGTTCCACTTCGCATTCCAGAGTGAAGGTAAAAGTGGCGCCTTCGCCTTCATGGCTTTCCACCTCCAGTCGGCCGCCCATCCGCTCCACCAGGGCGCGGGAGATGGCAAGCCCCAGACCGCTTCCACCGACTGGGGACGTCCCCTCGGCCTGGACGAAGGGGAGAAAAATCTGCTCGAGTTGGTCCGGGGCGATACCTATTCCGCTGTCGCGCACGGAGAATCTCAAAGTTGCCGTTCTCTCATTCTTCTCCAGCAACACCACCGAGAGCTCCACCTCGCCCCCCGAGGGAGTGAACTTGATGGCGTTGCCGAGCATGTTCAACAAGACCTGGCGCAGCTTTAGCCCGTCGATCGACAATCGCTCCGGAACCTCGGCGGAGCAGGAGAAGATCAGCTCGAGGTTCTTCTCCTCGGCCTGCAGGCCGAGCGACTGAGATGTCTCCTGCAAAAGCGTGGACAGGTTGTGGGGTTGGCGATCGATCACCGCCTGGATGCTCTCCATCTTGGAAACGTCGAGAATATCGTTGAACAAGGCCAGCAAGTTTTGCGCCGACAGCTCGACATGGCGAAGTTGCTCTTTCTGAGCGGGCCCAAGTGGGGAGTCCAGAACCAGACGGGTCAGCCCCAAGATGCCATTCATCGGGGTGCGGATCTCGTGACTGATGTTGGCCAGGAATAGACTCTTCGCTCGGTCGGCCCGGCGTGAGGCCTCCACCGCGCTTTCCAGCTCCGAGTTCAGGTCGCGTAACTCTTCGGCACGCGTCTCGATGTCCCGCTTGAGCATCTCGATGCGCGTCGTCTGATTACTGAGCCTTAGAAAAAAGAGTAACAGGGACGAAGCCATGAGAAGGCCTAGCGACACGCCTAACCGTGGCATTTCAGGGGAGGGCCCAGCGGGATAGGCCTGGACGGTCCAAGCCAAACCGCCCATGTCATATCGTTCACTCACCCTCCGACTCGCTTTGCTGGGAATGGAAGCAGAGGCCGCCAGCGGTGGTAAATCCGCCTCCTCTTCCAACTCCAGCGTTAAGACGATGTCTGAGTTCTCGACCGTGTTGGCCAGCGCGTTTTGAGTCAGAGAGCGCAGGTCGAAGGCCCCCACTACAACTCCCAAGTGTCTCCCTTGAGCGTCCCGGGTAGGAACAGCCAGAACATAAAGCGGAGACTCCCCTCGGACGCCACGCGCCACCTCGGCCGCGGACGGATCAGGAGCTTCTTGTCGCACCGGGGTCCAGAGCGATTCACCCTGGCTGAGCACGGACTTCACCGATCGCGTTTGATAGAGGAAGGTGGCCAGGCGATGGGTCGGTCCATCGACCGGGTACACCATGTTCTCCTTTCCGCTCTGACGAGGGAGCCAGGCCAGAGCCACGGGCTTGGCCCTCCCACGGATGAGAGAAAGGACGAAGTGTTCGAGTTCTGTTGGAGAAACAGCCTCTGAAGCCCCAAAAAAGCTAGCTGTCGCCCGTAGCGTCCCGGCCGACGCGCTCAGTTCGTGCTGTAGCTCCTTAGCCAGTTGATCGGCCTGCCGGGACAAGGTCAGCCTCTCTAGGGCCTCGACGCGAAGCTCCACCAGCCAGCGAGCGTAAAAAGTTAGGACGATGAGCACCAGGATGGGAAGCGCTACTGAGATGCGGCGTCGGTTCCAAGGGTATTCCTGATGAAAAAGACTGATGATGGTGGTGGTCGCCAATACTGCTCCAAAACTCTGTCCCATCCAGTTGTAGAGCAGCGTTCGCGGGATGGAATAGGGCAGAGCTACCGAGCAGGCCAGGTGGCCGATAACCCTGAGAACGGCTCCTACTCCCATCGCGACAGGTCCGATGAGAAGGTGAAAACCAAGCAGGTGACTGGTTTTGAAAAGCGGAGCGGGAAGGCCCAGGAAGCGCTTGACCAGCGCCCAGGCCAGGAGGGCTTGGAAGGTATCGACAACCACATCGATCCCGATTTCGGCCCAGCCGTGATGAAGGTACAGGCCACTGGCCAGAGTACCCAACGCGGCAACGGGCCAGGCCCTGGGACCCATGAGAAAAAGAGCCGCCATGGAGACGCCGACGCAAGGACGGAACAGCAGGAACACGGGGAAAAGAATGTCCAGTGCCGCGGATAGCGCGGCCCAGAGCAGAATTTTCCAGGGAGATGCCATACCTTCGGGCAGTTCGTCCCCGCCGTCTTCGGGCTCCTTCCCACAATCGCCGCTCAAACCAGAGCTTCGCTAAATCTTTGCAAAAGGTACCTTCGAAGAACCCGCAAATGCCAGGATTGTGACTAACAGTCAGATCGCCAAGAACAGAGTTCTCGTCATGGATGACGATGCGGACATGGTCTTCCTGCTACGTCGTATGCTGGAGACCGCAGGCTACCAGGTGACAGCGGCTTTGGACGGCAAGAGTGGTCTGGAAAGCTTCCGAGAGGTCTCGCCCGACCTCATCATACTCGACGTGAACTTGCCTTTACTCGACGGCTTGGATGTCTGTCGCCGGCTTCGTTCGGCGAGCCTGGTACCGATCCTGATGTTGAGCTGCCACCGTGAGGATTATGACAAAGTGGTGGGACTGGAAACGGGCGCGGACGACTATCTAGGCAAGCCCTTTAGTCCCAGCGAGCTGTTGGCGCGCGTGAACGCGCTGTTGCGCCGAGCACGTGCCTTCGGTGAACGGGAAGAGTTGCGGGTGGGCGGTCTATGCCTGATTCCGGCAAGCCATGAAGCCTTCCATGATGGAGAGCTACTGTGCCTAACTCCCATCGAGTTCTCTCTCTTAGAGGAGTTGATGCGCCGGCCGGCAGTCACTCTCAGCCGGGCAGAACTCCTCCGCGCCATCTGGGGCGGCGAGTTTCAAGGCCACACTCGCACGGTGGATACTCACATTCGAAACCTTCGCCTGAAGCTACCTCCGATGTGTCGCGTCCGCATCGAGGCGGTACGCGGTGTGGGCTTCAAACTTGTTGAGGATTCGACTCTTTCTTCGGGCTAGTCGCGACGAAGCCGCTCACTGATCCCCACGCCCGTGGGGGTGAACAGGAATCTCCTCGAGGAACGAGCGACCCGAAGCCCAAGCCCACTTGCGCTAGTCTCTGTATTTTGGTCGCCTAACTCGCGAACACGGCCCAGTCGTCTTGCCATAACTTAGCTTGGTGAGAGTCAAGCTCTTCCCCACTCCACCCGAGGTGGATGTCGAGCCAGTCGGCGAGTTCTAGATCGACCTGCCTATCCAGGCGCTGACCCTCGGAGTTGGTGTAGACGAATTCGCCGTCGGGCGATTCGGTGATCTTGAGAATTCCCTGGTGAACGTTGCGGTGACAGCCTGAGCAGAGACAGATGAGGTTGCCCGGTGCGGTCTCTCCACCCTGGGAGTATTCGTGAACATGGTGGAGGTGTAGCCAGACCTTGTTGGGACAGCCGGGAGTGCGACAGCACCAACCGTCCCACCGAAGGAGTTCCGTGCGTTGGGTTTGGGTGGTACGTCGGGCTCTGGGATTGAAGCGTAGCCTAGAGTTTTGCCAGCTCTGGGACGGCCTGCTATCCACGCCCGGCGTTTCAAAGTTCGCGTTGCTCGTAATCGCGATATCGGAAATGTCCCGTCCGGAACATTCTGAGGGGTCGGAGTGGGCTTCAAGATTCGCATCA
>JBBCJA010000056.1:0-29372 GCA_037189585.1 Selenomonadaceae bacterium
CAATCACGACATTGGTGATGGTTCCGCCGTTGCGTCCGTTGGCATCAATAGCACGGCCGTTGATGTTGCGGAACTCGAGAAAATCCACGGTGTTGCCGTTGGCCAAGGTCAGAGTGCTGTTGAGGACCGGGCGATTTCCACTGGCCACGCCCAAGAGGCGCTGACCATCCTTGAGGGTAACCGCGCCGGTGTAGTTACCCGCGCGAACCGTGATGACGGTGTTTGTCGGCGCGCTGGTTACCGCAGCTTGAATGGTGGCAAACGGAGTGTTCGCCGTCGGATTCGCCGCAGCTGTAGTGTCGTTACCGTTGGTCGCGTCTACGAAGTAACCCACAGTGGGCTGAGGATTCACGATGGGCGGATTCTGTTGCCCCGAAATCTGATTAAGGTCGTTCTTGGTGTCACCGCAACCGGTGAGGATGAGACTGCCTGCCAGGAGCAGGATAGATATAGCTTTTTTCATTGATAAACTCCTATCAATCTGGGCCCTGAAAGGCCGCATCTTGTTGGGCCTTCTTGACAAGGATTCCCTCGCCCCTCTTTCCCTTAACTTCGAAGTCTCGCCCCTGAGCGTGGATTGGAGGCTCAGTACTTTCTTCGTGGCAATCACCTTCGGTATCACGATCCGCGCTAAATGGTGTCCTTTCTAACTCCAGGTGACACGTGTCACTGAACCGAAGACACCTTCCTGGTAAGGTCCTTTCGGTGAATACTCCTAGCCATAGCGCTCACTCGAACCCTGTTCGGAGCCGCGTACAACAATACTACACTCGGGCCTTCCTCCTAACCGCTCTGGGAGTCCTGATGGCCACGCTGATCGTTGCGGTTTACAATCCAGTATGGGATACTCGCCCACCGAACAGAGAACCTACTAGTCCGGAAGAGTATACTCATTTTTTTTCCGACCCTCCGGACGCTGAGATAACTCAGATCGACCCACAAGGCATAACCAATAAAAGACTCGTGGGGCGAACCAACACCTACGATGCTGGCAAACCGCCCATCAACCTTGAGCTATTCGATTTCAAAGGGCAAGGAGACGACGCCGTAGTCACGTTTTTCATAGAGAAACCCGGGTATAAGAGCCGTTCTGTCACCGTCTCCAAGGGCGAACTTCTGGGCTCCGAATTCTGGCCTCCCCTCAGTCAGGAAGTACCTCGACTTCAACCTGAATCTTCACTCGCTGAGACTTGGCGCCGTCACCCTGTGGCACTTCCCTCCATTCCAATCTGCCTGGCTCTTTCTGTCGTCTTCTGGAGCTTCAAAGAGCGCGAGGTGAAGCGCTTGCGAGATCTCGAAAGCAGTTTAGCCCAGGCTGGAGACGACCCCTACGTCGGACGGACCCTGGGAGAGTATACCGTGGAGATCTTCATCGGAGCTGGCGGCGCGGGTCGCGTCTACAAGGCACGCGCAGCCAATGGGCGCCGCTTCGCCATCAAGATTCTCCCTTATGAAGATGTTGACCCCACGCAGGTCGCGCAGACGCGCGGCCGCTTTGAAAGGGAGATGACACTTCTCAAGGATCTTCGCCACAGCAATGTCGGCGCGATTCTCGATTTTGGCTCCACCCCACACGCCGATTGGATCCTCATGCCCCACTATGATGGGGGAGACCTCTCCGCCCGTTTGACCGAGCTAGAGGCCGAGCAGCAGAAACTTCCCCACGAGGAGCTTCTTACCTACGCTGAAGATATCGCCGCCGGACTTCAAACTGTCCACGACTTGGACATTTGTCACCGTGACGTCAAGCCCGGCAATGTCATGCTTCATCAAGGACATGCGATCTTGATCGACTTTGGAATCGCTCGGGGGGCTCAGGATAAGACAATGACCGAGATGGGAGCAACGGTGGGGACACCACTCTACCTTCCGCCTGAACAGATTGACCAGTCGCGAGTCACCGATCGAGCCGACCAGTATTCCTACGGACTCATCTTGTGTCGCATGCTCACCGGTAAGCTCCCCTTTCGCAGCGAATCCACCAATCCGTTCGGGATCATGGCGGAAAAGCTCTATGGCCTTGTTCCCGTTCGGGAACTCGACCCGGAGCTTGGTGAGGAGATGGAGAGCTTCTTCGCTCGCATTCTAGACAAAGAGCCGTCGAACCGATTTGCTTCCGTCAGTGAGGCTTTTCAGGCCTTCGAAGCTGCTCTGAGGAGGAGCTCAGAGGTGTTAAGATGACCAAAAGATTTGTGCTAGATGCTAATCAAGGTGAGAAGCCTTTAAGCTATAAAGTAAAAGCTTCCGTGAGCTCCTCCAGGGCGAGACCGAGATCTTCGTATCTCTCTTTCGGCTCAAGTGAGGTCATACGTAGCAGAACTGCCGTCAGACTCTGTCCGAAATCGTGGGGAACTCGATTTGGGGTCTCACCTTTCTCTTGCAGGAGTGGCTCTTTGTCATAAGGCCACGTCCCGGCCAGAAGCCGCCAAGTGAAGGAGGCAAGCTGAAATTGGAAGGCCCGATGCTCTCCGGCTTCATCTCCGGGGCCAAAGAGGTGAGTGGGGTAGAACTCGTCTCCCGATGTCATCGTGTGTTGAAGGTCACAAGGAAAGAAGTCTTGATGGCTCTGAGGCAGATGCGGGATGAAGAATTCTCCATCCTCTTGTTGGAGAAGTAGCCAAACAGGAAGGGTTTCCACCTGTAGCCAAGCCGATGAAGCTCACGCAAGGTCTTGACGAGCCTCATAAGTTGGGCCCGACTCGCGTCCATTCTTATCATGGCGAATTCACAGGACGGGAAGGTGCTCCAAATTCTCTCAAGCCTGCCAAGATAGGCATTGAGGCGAATGCCTTGAAATGAGGGAAGATTCGGCATATCCAGATGGCAAATCTCGTAGCCAAGCTCCGCGAATTCTCGGATTTTCTTCTCGCTTTGAGATGTTCTGGCGCTCCAAGTCTCATAAAGCATCCCCTCGTGTTCGAGAAGAACACCTTTCCTTGAACGCTTCAGTCTGCCCCAGCGAATCCAAGTGACCAGGGAAGCCCAGAGCCAGCGTTCCCTCTCTATCTGGTCGGCGGGTTTCGTGCCAATAGATGGAAGCGATGGATCTCGCAATCGGTCAATGGCGTACTGGTTGACCTTAAAGTTGAGATATTCAGGGCTACTTTCTTTGCCCTCTTCTTCAGAATTCTCAGCTCTCAGCGTCTTATAGGCGAAGGCAAGGATAGCAATCGAGCCGCCCAAAAGATGGATGGCCCAAGGTTCCAGGCTTCTGATTGCGATCATTTGCCAGATCAGCTCCATCTTATCAGTTCCTCCCTCCTCATTCTGAGAGATCACCTCTTTTTGTTGATTTTGAGGTGCGCGTACTTTTGCTCCGTCTCGGTGACGATGACTTGAAGCTCTTTGAGAAGCTCGGTCCGGTCAACTCCTTGGCTTTTGGCCCCTGGAAGGGCTTCTTCAACCTCGAGAACGAGATGTCCGATCTGTATCTGATCGCCGGGGATAAGTAGAGTTTTTTTGACGGGCCGCTCGTTCACCATGGTGGGATTGACATTGCTTTTGTGTCGGAGCAAGTAGCCCCCTTTACGAGCGTGCCAGGTGAGAGTTGCATGAACCCGGCTTAGCGTCGGCTCTCGAAAGAGGATCTCGTTCTTGTTGGGTTCGTAGTCTCTGGGGAGCCGACCGAGTTCATAGGATTTTTGATCGAGGACGTGAAGTGTATCAGAGAATTCGAATTCGCCGTCGATGACTCGCAGTTGCAGAGAAGGTTCCCAGGACATTTTTTCTCCTTCGTAAACGGTAACTCTCTTCTTGCGGCCCGCTCTCGCTGAGGACCTGAGGTAGAACTTTAGATATCCCGCCTGGAAGGGTAACGTTCGAGAAAGCGATATCGCCTATTGGCACCTTCGATATCGGAGCACTCTGAAAAGCGGAGCGTGGCGTCTCACGGCATCCCCGTTGCCTGACAGACTTCCTCAAGCCTGTCCAACCGTTGTTGCAGCTCTGACTGGGTCCTCAGATAGCTCCAGTTCAGACTCTCCGGGTCCAGGCTCGCCAATTCAATGGCGTCGGCTCTGTCGATGGGTCGCCAAGAAGCCATTTTGAGTAGGATGAGATCTTCCCGGGTGGCGACTCTAAGGTCGATACCGTGGTAGCTCTCGAGCCGAGCCGCATGGACGAAGCTTTCCAGGTAGGATTCCCGGGCAATCTGTAAGTCCACTCCGATAGACACGCTGTTGTCTTCTACCGGTAACCAGAAGCGCAGTAGCTCGACCTCGTCGAGGCGTCGCCGGTCCGCCCGGTCCATGTGAGCGAACCCCCGCACTCGTAAGGCTCGCACGACATTGGCGCACTGCTCGGGGTCGGCGATTCCCAACACGTCGAGGTCCTGGGTGAAACGCAGACGGCCGCGGACGGCGGCGGCGAAACCGCCGATCAGGGCATACTCTAAGCCAATTTCCTCGAAGGCGGCCACGCTCTGCCGCAGCGCGAGAAGTAGTCTATCGCCCACGTAGCTTCTCGTCGGCGCGCCGTCGCTTGACCTCGTCAAGCCACGCGATGGCCTCGGTGCGCGAGCAGTCTCGTTCTCGCATGGTGGCGCCGACAGCCATCTCGAAAGCTACGGTGGCCGCCTCAAAATACCAGTCCAGCCGGGCCTCGACAGAGCTGCCGGCTTGCCGTTTGGAATCGCCGGGTAGGTGCATGAGAAAGATTTCCGTCACAGCAAGAGCAACCCCTGCGCGAGGTTCACTTCAGCGGGTAACGGGGTAGATGATGATTTCGGCTCTCAGGCTTTCGCGGCAAATCCGAGAGCGGCAAGAATGCTCTCCTTGGAAAGGTGAGGATAGGCCTCCAGGAGGTCTTCCATCGTTTCACCGGCGGACATCTTCTCCAGGATCATCTCCACGGTGATGCGAGTTCCACGGATGATGGGCTTGCCCATCATGATGTTCGGGTCGGAGACGATCTCGGGTGTTTGGTCGGCCATAGAGGAGAAATTCTCTCGCTTCGGTCAGCGTCCTTCGAAGGAAGATGATGTCATGGTCGGCGCTGACTCGGACGACAACACCACACCGGGCATCACCTGTGCGCGGGCAAGGATGAAGTCATTGTTCGCGTCGAAATGTCAGACCGTGCTACCGACTGAGGCGGAACTGGCGGCCATGCTGAGAAGGCAAGAAATTTGGGGTGCTGGGTAGTGATGGCGCCCGAAGCGGCAACGCTCGAGAAAGACAAGAGGCCATGAACCACGCTCTAAAAAGGGGGGATCTGCTGCTAGAGCAGCGGCGCTGGAAAGCCGCGCTGGAGGAGTTCGGCAAATGCCTGGCGGCTGAACCCGAGAATGTGGAGGCCCATATCGGCGCCGCTTGGGCGCTGGAGGGTTTGGACAGTTTGCCGAAAGCCGAGGAGCACGCCCGCTCCGCCATCGCCGCCGACCCTAACGACGCCTATTCCCACTACGTGTTGAGCTTTATGTTGTACCGCCGTTGGTGTAACCAGGAGGCGCTGGTTGCCTTGGACGCGGGTTTGGAGCTCGCCCCCTGGCGTACACCTTTCCACGGCCTGCGGGCCCATATTCTGTGTCAATCGGGGCGCTGGACGGCGGCGTGGGAAGCGGCCCAAGTGGGACTCCGCATCTACCCCGAATGCTCGGATTGCCTTTCGGCCGGGGCTCGTGCGTTGGTGGGACTAGGCCTTCCTCTGATGGGGGAGAACGCCTTTCGCCAAGGCTTGTGCCTGAAACCCGAAGACCCCTTTTTGCAGGCGGGCGCCGGTAGGGCGGCTCTGGCCGCCCAAGACCGCGATGGAGCGCTTTTGTACTTCGTCGAGGCGTTGCGTTTGAACCCGGAGCTGAAGTGGGTGCGCGGAGAGCTGGAGCGGATGCGCGCGAAAGAGCAAGAGCGGGAGCGGGAGGAAGCCGAGGCGGTCCATCGTGAGAACCCCGAAGATATGAACGGCCTGCTCTCCCTGGCTAAGGTACTGGTGCGGCAAGGCATCCCCTTGACGGCGTACAACTTATTGCGCCGAGGCTTGAGCAAGGATCCTGAAAATCCTATGCTGCACGTGGGAGCCGGTTTGGCGACGCTGGCCTGCGGAAATCGCGATGAGGCGCTTCGATATCTCGACGAGGCATTGCGTCTGAATCCGGAGTTGGAGCTAGAGCGGGCGCGCGAGGAGTGGCAGCGGATCGATGACCTGGAGTGGTTGCGCGGGGAGCTGGAGCGGTTGCGCGCGAAGGAGTGGGAAAGGGCCGAGGCCGCCAATCGTAAGAACCCCGAAGACTTCGCCTGTCCGCTCGCCATGGCTCAGGCGCTGGTCCGGCAAGGCCAACCCCTGACGGCGTGCGACATTTTGCGCCAAGGCCTGAGCAGGGAGCCTGAAAACCCTTTGCTGCACCTGGGTGCCTGTTTGGCGGCGCTGGTGTGCAGGAACCGCGACGAAGCACTTCTACACTTCGGTGAGGCGCTGCGTTTGAAGCCGGAATTAGAACGGTTAAGTAAGAAGTGGGAACGGCTCGATGGATTGGATTGGGAGCGGATGCGCGACGGAATCATGGACGTCTGGTCGGAGATGCGCACGCTCTAAGCCTACATTCTCCGGGTCCAGGCTCGCCAATTCGATGGCGTCGGCTTTGCCGCGGCGAGGCATTTCGGCGATACAAGGGTGATCGTTATATCGGTCAAAAATATTAGTAAAATGAGCGATAAGCCGATCAAGGTTTGGAAGACCCCAAGGTGTTGGAGAGAGAGGTTCGCGCTCTGACGGAAGCCGGAGACGAATTCCCCGAAGCGGCTCGATAATTGGCTGTCGGAGATATCCGCGGTCTCTCCAAGATGCTTCCCGAGTCCTGTGAAACCGTCCCTTTCTGGCGTTGGGGTACGCGCTGTCAAGAAAAACGGGCAGCGCTGCCCGTTTTTCGTGATAGCGCCCTATACAGGCTTGGTCAAAGTGAAGAGCACGATTTCGGGGTCGGCGCCGACTCGGACAGGGATGATGCTGGTGCCGACCCCGCGGCTGACGAAGACCGGCCACTGGGGACCTTCCACCCAGCCCGCGATGTATTTCAGGCCGTGGCGGGAGCCGGACACCAGCGGTCCTATTCCGGGCAGGACGATCTGTCCTCCGTGGGTGTGGCCTGAGACCTGAAGGTCCACACGAGCGTTCAGTTTTAGGCTCTCCTCGTCCTCGGCAAGATCGGGGTTGTGGCTCAAGAGAATTCGAGGGACGTTGGAAGGGACTCCGCCAAACGCGGATTTCAGGTCGGGCCTTCCGCTTCCCAAATCGTCGACCCCGGCAAGACAGAGTCCGCGTTTGCCTCGATGAACGATACGCCGATCCGGATCGAGGTGAACCGAACGGTTGTGCAACACCATGACACCGGCTTGAGAGAGCGCGCGCTGAGCCTGCTCCGCCCCCTCCCAGTTGTCGTGGTTCCCCAGGGTGGCGACGCTTGCGATAGTGGGCTGAAGTCGGGACAAGACAGCCGTGACGTCAGGGAAGTAGCTGTCCGAACGGGAGACGAAATCTCCCGGCATCAGGACGAGGTCGGGCTTAAGCCGGTTGATCTTGCCCACGACCGACTCGAGGTACTCCCGACTGATGACCGGTCCTCGATGCAGATCGCTGACCAACACGACCCGCGTGCCGAGCAACGACTCGGGAAGATCTTTAAGCGGTAGATCGCGTCGTAAGACGCGAGGAGCGGGGTAGAGCATGGGGGCTCCGCACCCGGCGGCGGCGACCGCGCCGGTACCAAGGAAAAAGGCGCGCCGGCTGAGCCTGGTCGGGCACCGTAAGACACCTCTCAATCGGTTTCCGAAGTGCAGATAGGTTAACCAGAGTGCAAAATAGCATAACCCGAGGGGAGGGTGGTGGCCCCAATGAAGGTCGGTCCAGTGGACCACCAGCAGAGCCGGGCCCATAGCGGCCAGCAAGACGATACGAAGCATGACGGCCGGCCAGTAGAGCGGTTGAACCGCCTGGGCCAGAACGAGTGCCTTGAGAAGGCCAAACGTGGCGATAGTCGCCAGGGCCGCCAAACAAACTTTACGAAGCAAAGTCACCTTGCGCGCTACTATAGCGTCTTCTCTTTGCAATGTAAAGTTTTGAAGACTTGTTCAGACGGCCGGTTTCGCGCTTGCCTCGGCGGCGATGGCTTTCTCGAAGGCTTCTTGTAGGCCCAGAAAAGGCGCGGTGATCCCCAATTCTCTCAAACTGCTCAGATCGGCCTGGGTGTAGTACTGATAATGAGCGCGGAGCTGCTCGGGCATAGGGACGAAGTCGAAGGCCGTGGGCCGACCCATGGCATCAAAGAGAGCGCCTCCGATGTCGAGCCAGGTCACCGCCTCACCCCGACCGATGTTGACAAATCGGCCTTTCTGGGGAAGGTCGAGACCCTCTCGAATAAGCTCGAGCAGTTTCCAGGTCACTCGAGTCACGTCGAAGACGGAGACAAAGTCCCGCTTCTGGTGTCCGTTGGCGAGCCCCGCCTGATGGCTTTCAAAAAGTTTGAGACGCCCAGTGCTCTCGATCTGTTGGCGGCCCCACAAGAAGATGCTGGCCTGACCTAGCTTGTGAGCCTCGAAGGGGCCGAAAACGTTGAAGTATCGCAGTCCGAACCAGACCGGAGGATGCGCGGTTTGATTCATGACCCAGCTATCGAAGTCATGCTTGGAGCGACCGTAGAGATTGAGAGGAGAGTATTTCTCGTGGTCTTTGAAGTCGTCGGAGAAGCCTTGACTTCCAGTTCCATAGACGGAAGCACTGGAGGCGTAGAGAAACGGAATACCAACTTGGGCGCAGTAGCGAAAAAGGGTTTGGGACGCCTCCACGTTTTGAACCTGGAAGATCTTGGGGTCGGTGACCGAGGTGCTAGAGCAGGCGCCGTTGTGAATCACCGCCAGCGGCGGCTCTCCCCAGACCGAGGTACGCTCTTGAATAGCAGTCACCGCGTCGATACCGGAACCGTAGTGATAGTTGGGAGTTCCTAAAAGCCGAGCGTGCGTCGCTCGACCCTCGCTGTCGGGAAGGTCGATGCCGAGGACAAAGTCGACCTTGGGCGCCGAGGTCTCAGCGTTTGGAAAGAGAAGGTCAAGAGCAAGGTTATGCCCGATAAACCCGTTCACGCCTGTCAATACAAGCCACGTCATGGCAAGGCCGTTCTCGTTCCCCTCTATCGCACCTTTGTCGTTGCGATGGCCTGTCTACTCCTGGCAGGGTGTGGGAAGAGGACGGTTCGCCACGCGGACGGTCCGCGAGAGGGTCCGGTCGTGGTCTTGGGAGATAGCTTGGCCGCGGGCTACGAGATGCCAGCGGGCTCTGGATTCGTGGAAGTGCTCAGTCAAAGACTGGGAATGCCGATCGAGAATTTGGGCAAAAATGGCGTAACTACTACCGAGTCCCTGCCTCGACTGAACAAAGAGGTTCTGCCCCTGAAGCCGTCACTTGTCATTATCCAACTCGGTGGAAACGACGCGTTGCAGAAGCTCGATCCGAAGGTGACAAGGGAGAATCTGTCTCAGATGATCGAAATAATCCAGGCCCAGGGTATCCCGGTGATGTTGTTAGGGGTGCGGGGCGGGTTGATGTCGGACGGTTTCGCTCGTATGTACTCGGATCTCGCTTCGAAGTATGAAACCGCCTACGTTCCTGATTTGCTCGAAGGCATCCTGACAAATCCGCGGCTCAAACATGACAGTATTCACCCCAATGCGGAGGGGCATCAGGCTTTGGCGGACAAGGTGGAGCCGGAGCTTCGCCGGGTCCTACAGGCGATCGGAAAGGTCAAGGGTTCTTAGTTTGGAGATCATCTTATCCCACGTCGGAACGGATTTTGACGGTTTCGCTTCCATGGCGCTGGCCCGGAAACTGTACCCCGGAGCCCACATGGTCTTCCCGGGACGATTGGGAGCCGGGGTGGCGGAGTTCTACAACCTTCATCGCCGCCATTTTCCGGTATTGCCCCTTAAGCAAGCTTTAGCCGGGCCTATCGAGCGCCTCATCGTGGTCGACACTCGTCTGGCCAGTCGGCTCGGTCCGTTTCGGGAGTTCCTCCATCGCCCCGACATGGACCTTCACATCTATGATCACCATCCTCCATCGGCCGAATCGGTGCGGGGCGACCAGGAGTGGGTGGAGCCGGTCGGAGCCGCCGCGACTCTGCTCGTCGAGCGATGCCGGGAGGCGAACCTTCCGCTAAGCTCTCACGAAGCGACGTTGGCCTTGATCGCGATTCACGAAGAGACCGGCTCTTTCCGGTTTCACTCCACCACGGCGCGGGATCTTCAGGCCGCGGCCTATCTGCTGAGCTGTGAGGCGAGCCTTGAGGTGGCCGATCATTTTCTGCGCGACCCTTTGACCGAGGACCAACGGTTATTGCTGGAAGAGCTGTTGGCCAAGGGAGAGGTGGTCAAAGGGGAGGCCGGCGCCGTCTATCTCGCCGGGGCGGTTCGGAAACGGTCGGTTTACGGTCTAGGCCTTTTGGCTTCCCGGATCCTCGAAGTGGTGGGGACCGACGCGGTCTGCACGGTTCTGCAGGTAGGAGAAGAGTCGTCCATCGCCTCACGGGCGGCCAGCGACGCCTTTGATATGGCCGCTTGGATGCAGACCTTCGGTGGCGGCGGGCATCGTCGAGCCGCCGCGGTTTCTCGCATCGAAGAGTCGTTGGAGTCGATCTTCGTAAGACTGCGCGCTCTGGCTGAGCAAGGGCAGGGGAAGAATCTTTGTGCAAGCGATCTGATGTCGACGGAGGTCTTCTCCTTGGCCTGCGGCATGACGGTTCAAGAGGCCGCCGACGCCCTGAAAGATTCGGGTCACAATTCGGCCTGTCTTGTCGATAGTGACGACGGCTTAGTCGGCCTTCTCAGTCGTGACGATCTGGCCAAGGCTCTCGACCATTCGCTGGGCCACGCTCCGGCGACCTCGGTTATGACTCACAAGGTGATCCGGGTGGCTCCCGACACACCTTTGTCGGAGGTCCGTCGTATCGTTGTGGAGCGCGGAGTCGGTACTTTGCCGGTCATTCACGATGATAAACTCGTCGGTATCATCAGTCGTTCAGATTTGTTACGTGAGATGTATCAGGGCAGCGTGGAATCGGCCTGGCAGTCAGGGGTCGGGCCCACCTCCATCGACCTGACTTCCATCGGGCAGCCCTTCAAGGACTGGTTGGATGTGGTGGAGGACCTAGCCGAGGAACGCCATGTGCGCCTGTACGCTGTCGGTGGATTCGTGCGCGACACTCTGCTGGGACGAAAGACGGAGGACCTTGACCTCGTGGTGGAAGGCGACGCTAAGGGGCTGGCAACGGATTTGGCTCGGCATCTGGGCGGTAAGGTGACCTCCCACGAGAAGTATCTCACCGCCACGGTTCGCTTCCCTGACGGAGGTAAGCTCGATATCGCTACCGCTCGGCGAGAAGTCTACTGTCGCCCGGCTGCCTTGCCGGAAGTCGCGCAGAGCAATCTCAAATCCGACCTGTATCGGCGGGATTTCACCATCAACAGTCTGGCCATTCGCTTGAGCACTGACTTACAGGGAGAGGTGATCGATTTTTTCGGTGGCCTCGGGGATCTGGAAAGCCAGTCCATCCGTGTGTTGCACAATCACTCTTTCTTCGACGATCCGAGCCGTATTCTACGGGCCATTCGCTTCGAGCAGAGGTTGGGCTTCACCATTGAGCCTCACACTCGGCAATTGATGAAGTCGGCGCTCGAGGCGAACGCGTTGGCCTTGACCCGTCCGGAGCGACTGAAGGAAGAGATGAGATTGGCTCTTTCCGAGTCTGATCCAGTCAAAGTGTTGGACCGCTTTGAGCAACTGAAGGTGTTGAGCCTTATCCATCCGGAGCTCTCCTTCCGTGGAAAGATTAAAGAGCGTACGGTACGTGCGATGGAGTTGATGGCAGGATTCCCCGATCTTGTGCCTCGCGAGCATCAGTGGCGAGTGCCCATGATGCTGTTGGCCACGGAAGTCTCGGATGAGGCGGTGGAGAATTTGGAGAAAAGGTTCGGTTGGTCACGGATCCATTGGCCCTGGCCTTTGATGCCGACGGTGGGACGAATCTGCCGGCGTCCGATCACATCCTCAGAACTTGTCCGATTGTTGGCTCCGCTTTTGGAGTCGACCCTCTTGGTCTTCGCCTCGATTTCAAATCACGCCATTTTTCAACAGAGGCTGGAACTCTATATGGGAGATCTTCGTTGGCGGAAGCCTCTGTTGACGGGACATGAAATTTTGGCCTGTGGAGTTCCATCTGGAGCCGAGGTGGCTCGTTGGAAAGAGGCTGCCTTCGACGCCCAGTTGGATGGAGAGTTCGACGACCTCGAGGGGGGGCGGCGTTGGTTAACCCAGGCCCTGAGGACCTATCCCGAAATAACGTCCTCATTTGGAGCGCCGATCCATCCCCATTGACGGCGTCAGTTTTCGCTTAAATATATCGAATATTAGGCGCTCGAACTTCCTTGTCAATGGAGTGCCTCAACACTCCAAACAAGGAATTTATTCCAGGCCAGGCCCTTACTCTCGATCCGCGTCCCGCTTGACGATCAAGACAGAGACCTTACTGATTCGTGAGAGACTGTAGGTCGTGCTGCCGAGCAGAAAGTGCCGCAACCCGGTCTTTCCGTGGCTTCGCATGATGATGACGTCGGCCTCTAGTGCCTCGGCCTTAGCCGCGATAGCCTCCGCCGGATCGGGACCGTTACTGGTGTGGATCTGGATGTCGTAAGGTTTCTCCTTAAGATTCGCCGCCACGCCTCGCAGATAGTCGGTGACGTCCTCAAGCTCCTTTTCTTGTGTCGAGATGATCTCGGTGGAGCTCATCACTTTGCCGCTTGGCGACTTGAGAACGCGATGAAGATGAAGCACGCCGCCGTCCTCGTGACGCAAAAGGCGATCAGCGGCCCGCAGAGCTTCTTCGGCCATGGGGGAGCCGTCTAAGGGAACCAAGACCTTCATCTGGAGTCGTTCGATATACTCTAAGGGAATCCTCGGGGTCTAGAGGGTTGTCAACCCAGTGGCGGGTCCTCGAACTCGTCGACTGTAGGGCCGGCGTCATCGTCGTCGACGAGATCACGTTTGATTGTCGGCGGCGCGCTGGGGTCGTAGACGCCTTCCCAGCGTCCGACTACCAGGGTGGCCAGGCAGTTGCCGATGACGTTGACGGAGGTGCGGGCCATGTCCATCAGTTCGTCAATGCCCAGAATGGCGAGGATGGGCCACTCGGGGAGGCCGAAAGAGGCCGCGGTTCCCAGCAGGATGACCAGCGAGGCCCGGGGCACGCCCGCCACACCTTTGCTGGTGATCATCAAAGTGACGACCATCATCAATTGATCCATGAAGGACATGTGAATGTTGGCCGCTTGAGCGACGAAGACCGAAGCCAGCGAGAGATAGAGTGTGGTCCCGTCAAGATTGAAGCTGTAGCCGGTCGGCATCACGAAGGCCACCACCTGGCGGGGACAGCCCATGTCCTCCAGGGCTTCCATCGCGCGCGGGAGGGCCGCCTCGGAAGAGGTGGTGGCGAAGGCGATGGAGACCGGGGTGGCGATGGCGTTGATAAAGCGGCGAAGAGGGATACCGGCGATCAGTGCCGCGGGAAGCAGAACGATCAGCATAAAGACCGCCAGCGCCAGGTAAAGTGTCGCTAAAAGCTTGAACAGACTGACCAGGATCGCGATTCCCATATGTCCCACGGTATAGGCGATGGCGGCGCCGACCCCGATGGGGGCGTACAGCATGACGATACCGGTGAACTTGAACATCACCTCGGCCAGCGATTCGCACAAATGAAGCAAAGGTTTCTTATGATTCTCGGGCAGCATGGCGAGCGCGATACCGAAGAGAACGCTGAAGACCACGATCTGGAGGACCTGGCCATCGGCTACGGAGAGGGCGATGTTCTCCGGAAAGATGTGCAGAATGACCTCGGTCAGGGTTTGCTTTTGACCCTTGATGCCGGCGTCTTCCATGACCGCTGGAGGTACGACTCCAACCCCCGCTTTGGAAAGATTGATGGCGGCGAGTCCCACGAGGAGCGCTAGTGTGGTGACGACCTCGAAATAGATAAGCGCTTTGACACCCATTCTTCCGACTTGCTTGAGATCCGAGTGGCCCGCGATGCCGACCACCAGGGTGGCGAAAAGGAGCGGGGCGATGATGGTCTTGATCAGTTTGAGAAAGATCTTGGAGAGGACTTGGAGCTGGACGGCTTGGTCCGGAAACTCTAGACCGATCACGATGCCCACGACCATGGAGACCAGAATGGAGGCGGTCAGGGAACGCTTGAAAATGGCGTAGGCCACGGCACCGAAGACCACGATCCAACGACCGGTACTCATGAAAGCCTGGGGCAAGTCTAGGGCCCAACTCAGACTGACCAATAACCCCCCGATGGCGAAAATCACAATGGAGAGGAACTTACGAGAATCGGCTTGGGACAAAGGGCTGGGCTCGGGCATTGCGCACGGTTCGCGCCGAGGCTTCTCTCTCCTGGCTGAGGACTTTGAAGATTCCGTGAGTGTCAGCGCCCGAGTGGGTGAGTCCGCGACCCGCGCAGGTCAGTGTGTCAGGCTCAGTGAGTTTCCCGGTCCGAGTGGGTGAGTCTGTGTCCCGCAGGTCACTCAGTCCGCGGGCTACGCATCTTCGGCCATGGCCTCAGCCGCATCGACTTGAGCCTCGGAGGGAATCATCCGTCCACGTTTGGTGAAGTAGGTCTTGATCGCATAGAGCACGGCGACGAGCGCTATCAGGGCCACGATGAAGTGCATCTGATGCTTGACCTCGCTCACCATCTTACCCGCATCTTCCAGCATGGGAGCTGTGAGGATCTTGGTGCCGAACCAGGCGAGAATCGAGCACCAGATGCCGGCGCCGATGGTGGTGGCGGCGGAGAAGGGGCCGAACGGCATGCGGCAAATTCCAGCCGGGATGCTGATCAGATGCCGAATCACCGGCAGCAGACGAGCGAAGAAGATCCCTTCCGTTCCGTAGGTTCGCACCCAGTTCTCCGCGATCAATAGCTTCTCAGGAGAAAAGCCGAAGTACTTTCCATAGCGGAAGACCAGCGGCCGGCCCACCCAGTAGCTGATCCAGTACGTCGCGGCCGAACCGATCCAAGAGCCGACCGTTCCGGCTAAAATCACGAGATAGATGTTCATGTGGCCTTGGGTAGCCCAGAAGGCGGCGGGTGGAACGACGACCTCGCTGGGCACGGGAAAAATGCTACTCTCAAGGGCCATCAGGAAGGCCACACCGGCGTACCCCCAATCGCGGACAAGTTCCATCATCCAGACAAAGGCGCTATGTAACATCTCGTGCATCCGGCCGCCTTCTCCTTGAAGGGTTTTCATCCTTCCCGCAGCGGAGGGGGTGGCTAGAGCGGCGTCAAATCCTGGGCGACCATTCGACCCGGAGACCCTCTGGGCGGCACTCGGGAGGCGAACGCGTGGACCAGGATCGAAAGAAGACAAGCCAGGGCGGCTATCAATGGTTCACGGCAGGAGACATCAACGGGTTCTTCGGCCTGATGGTGGACAATGTCGGCGTCCTGGGATTCCTGGCTGTTGTCTTGGTCCAGATTTTTAAGTTTCCGGCCGAATTGATTTTCACCAAGATGGTGCCGGGAACAGCCTTCGGGGTGATGTTTGGAGACCTGGTCTACACCTGGATGGCCTTTCGCCTAGCGAAGAAGACCGGCCGTACCGACATCACCGCGATGCCGCTGGGTTTGGATGCTCCGTCCACCATCGGGATCGGTTTCACCGTCTTGGGTCCGGCCTTTATCGAGCTCAAGTCTAGAGGGTTGGCTGAAGGGGAGGCCGCTCTCCAGGCTTGGTATATCGGGATGGCGACGATGGTCTTGATCGGGATCATCAAGCTGGTCTTCTCCTTTTCGGGGAACTTCCTCACCAAGCTGATCCCTCAGGCCGGTCTGCTAGGTTCGTTAGCTGGAATCGGTCTAGCGTTGATCGGTTTCATCCCGATGATGGAGATTCTCTCCCGCCCAGTGGTTGGGATGGTTGCCTTGGGACTGATTCTCTACACGCTGATAGCTCGCATTCGTCTTCCCGGAAAAGTTCCGGGAGTGTTCGCCGCGGTCGGTGCCGGAACGTTTCTCTATTACACTTTCGGAATGCTGGGGTGGACTCACTACCATCCGCCTCAGCTCGATTCGCTTCACTTCGGCTTGCCTCTACCTAGTCTGGGATTCATCGAGGGGATGGAAGGGGCGCTAAAGTATCTCCCGATCGCTTTCCCCTTCGCGATCCTTACCGTGGTGGGTGGGATTAACGTCACCGAGAGCGCCCGAGTGGCTGGCGACGACTACAACACCCGCGACATTCTGCTGGTGGAAGCTTTCGCCACGCTACTCGCCGGTGTTTGTGGCGGAGTGGCGCAGTCCACCCCGTACATCGGCCAACCGGCCTTTAAGGCGATGGGAAGCCGAGCGGGCTACACCTTACTGACCGGACTTTTTATGGGAATCGGGGGGATGATCGGGATTCTACCGCTCATTCTAGCTGTGATCCCTCAGTCGGTTCTCGCTCCCATTCTCATCTTCGTGGCCGTGGACATCATGGTTCAAGCTTTCCAGGCATGTCCGGCGGCCCACGCTCCGGCGGTGGCTCTAGCTTATCTCCCCACAGTGGCCAGACTGGTGCAGATCCAGTACGACAAAATGCTGCTCTTGCTGCCCGATGCTCCTTACGGAAAAGCCTTGATGGAACTCCCCACCGCTACTCATCTGCCTGAGGTGGTCTTGATCGTTGCGCTAGGAAACGGGTTTATTCTGACCGCCATGCTTTGGGGAGCCTTTATCGCTGAACTTATCGACCGAAGGCTTAAGGTGGCTAGCGTCTATCTGGTGGTGCTAGCCGTTCTTTCGTTTTTCGGGATCGTCCATTCGGTCATGCCTAGCGGAGCGATGTATCTGCCGTGGAACCTCGGCGTCGAATCTCGAATCCCTTACGAATTCTCGATGGCCTATCTGGTTCTGGGGCTACTTTTCTTTGTTCTCTCCTTCACTCCCGAGAGCAAAGAGCCACCCTCCGAGCACGGCGGACATTAGCTCGTTCCGTGAATGTCCATACGCCCTAACCGCGTTCGGTCCGACCATCCGGATGAATGACGCCGTGGCTATCCAGTTCCTCTAACGGCATGGATGGCCAGTCAACTCTGTAGCATAAGTTTGGGCAAGGCCCTTTAACCCGGAGTGGTTGGTCTATTAGCGTCTGAGGTTCCGATTGGGCGATTGTGCGTTCTTTCCAATCTTTTCGTAGGAGAATAGGTCTCACTTCGATGAGATAGTCTCCCTCGGGCCAACTGAACTCAAAAGGAATTCTTCGTTCGTCCTCTCGACTGGGGGTATCCAGATGTACCTCTTGAAGGATCTCTTCCACATGGGCTTGCTCGTGACATCGTGAATGCCGTCGTATCGAGAGCAAAAGTCCATAGTGTTCCGGCAAGGCGCGAAGCCAGACTTCTCCGGAGACTAAGTGTTCGCTTGGTGGCAGCCGGCTCGATTTTCGAAGGAAGCTAAACATTTCAACTTGTTCGTCTGGAGCTCAAGCTGACCCTGGGACCTCACGGCTGGAGAAAAGCTGTTCGACATGGCAGGGAGTTCTGTCTAGCCGTCGCAGTGAGCCCTCCCTCCCGGGATAGCTTTCGGGAGTTTGAGCGTTTTATTCACCAGGAGTTGGACTGTGGTTATACCCGCGATCATTGGAATGGGACTGTTTTCCCTGGCTGTGGCCTGGATATACTCCGGACGAGTCAATAAGATCTCGGTCTCTGAAATGGCGAGCTCGCCGGAAGAAGCCGAGCGTCTTGAGGAGATCTCCTCGGCGATCCGGGTGGGGGCCATGGCCTTCCTCTTTCGCGAGTACAGAGTCATGGCGATCTTTATCGCCATCTTCGCTGTCTTGATCGCGATCTTGATTGACGACCCGAAGGCCGAGGGGCGCGAAGGGATCTACACGGCGGTGGCTTTTGTGGCTGGTGCGGCCACCTCGATTCTAGCTGGCTATATCGGTATGATAACCGCCACGGCCGGTAACGTGCGCACCGCGGTCTCGGCGCGCGAATCTCTCTCTCGCGGTTTCTCCACCGCCATCAATGCTGGCGCGGTTATGGGTTTCGGTCTGTCGGGTCTCGCCATCCTGGGCATGGCTTTCTGCTACCTGGGCCTGCAGGCAGTGATGGGTGACGCCAACGTTCACGTGACCATGGAAGTTCTCTCGGGTTTTGGCTTGGGCGGCTCCTCGGTGGCCCTGTTCGCCCGCGTGGGTGGCGGTATCTATACCAAAGCGGCCGATGTTGGTGCCGACCTTGTGGGTAAGGTCGAGGCTGGAATTCCCGAGGACGACCCGCGTAACCCGGCCGTGATCGCCGACAACGTGGGCGACAACGTGGGCGACGTGGCCGGTATGGGCGCCGACCTTTTCGGCTCGGTGGCCGAGAGCACGTGCGCGGCGATGGTGATCGGCGCGACCGCCGCGGTCTTCCATGGCAATCCGTCCGCTCTTCTCTACCCGCTGGCCATCAGCTGTGTCGGAATTCCGGCCAGCTTGATCGGCATTATGGCCTTTAAGGCCGAGACCGAGGCCGAGGTGCAGAGCGCTCTGAAGAAGATGTTGCTGCTGGCGACCGTCTTGATGGGCATCGGTGGATACTTCGTAACCAAGGCTATGTTGCCCGAGACCTTCGATATGGACCTCTTCGGCACCAGCGCGACCTTCACCAGTACCGGTGTCTTCGCCAGCTTCGCCGCGGGTCTTATCTCGGGACTTCTGATCGGTGGTATCACCGAATTCTACACCTCCCACGCCTACGGGCCCACCCGTGAGGTCGCGAAGGCTTCCACCACTGGAAGCGCGACCAACATCATTTATGGATTGGCCCTCGGGTACAACAGTGCGGTTCTCCCTTCCATCATCCTCGGTATCACCTTGATTATCGCGGTGACGTTGGCCGGAATGTACGGGATAGCGCTTGCCGCCATCGGAATGCTTGGAACCATCGCGGTGGCGCTGACCATCGACGCCTACGGTCCGGTAGCCGACAACGCGGGCGGTCTGGCCGAGATGGCTCACATGGGTCCAGACATCCGCCAGCGCACCGACATTTTGGACGCGGCCGGTAATACCACCGCCGCGGTGGGTAAGGGATTCGCCATCGGCTCGGCCGCTCTGACCGCGCTGGCTCTGTTCTCGGCTTTCGTGACTCAGTGCAAATTGACGTCTATTAACCTGCTGGACCCCTGGGTAATGGCCGGGCTCTTGACCGGAGGCGCTCTGACCTGCGCCTTCTCGGCTATGACCATGCGCTCGGTGGGACTGGCCGCGCTCGACATGATCATGGAAGTCCGCGATCAGTTCCGGAACATACCCGGTCTGCTCGAGGGGACCGGCAAGGCTGACTACGCCAAGTGCGTGGACATCGCCACCGCTTCCTCGCTGCGCGAGATGATGCGTCCCGGCTTGATGGTGGTCTGTACCCCCATCATCGTGGGCTGGCTTTTCGGAGCCAAGATGCTGGCCGGAGTTTTGATCGGAGCGCTGGTGTCCTCGGTGATGTTCGCCATCTCGATGGCTAACTCGGGCGGTGCTTGGGATAACGCCAAAAAGTACGTGGAGACCGGCGAGCATGGAGGTAAGGGGTCTGAGGCCCACAAGGCCGCGGTGGTCGGGGACACGGTGGGAGACCCCTTCAAGGACACCTCAGGACCGGCTCTCAATATCTTGATCAAGCTGATGGCCATCATCAGTCTGGTCTTCGCCCCCTTCGTGGTCAATCACGGCGGATTGGTTTTGAGGATGCTCGGCCTGCAGTAGCCACGACGTCTCTACGCTTAAGCTATCAAGGACAGGCGGCCGGGCGGATGACCCGGCCGTCTGTCATTTCACCGAGGATGCGGAGAGTCGGATTGAAGTACGCGCGGTGCGTGCGGTTGGAGAGGGCGCGGGGAGTCTGTTTCAAGTGCGCACGCTATCAAAGAAAACTGGCAGCGCTACCCACGTTCCTGTTAGCCTTCCAGGACGTCTAGAGCTGTATTGCGTCCCGAAATGATCAGTAGAGACCCACGATCGGCGACTTGTCCCTCCCGGATAGCCGCCATTCCGACGGCAGCGCCGGGTTCGGTCAGGACCCCCTCTTCGGACAGCAGATGCCGGACAGCCGGTTTGACACTGGACTCTTCCACCAACAGCACGTCGTCGAGCAACTCACGAAGGTAACTGAACGCTTCCTCCGGCACCGAGGTCGCCGTCAGGGCATCGCAACAAGTGGTGGACCTATCGATAGCCACGGGATGTCCCTCTTTCCAGGAGCGAAACAGAGTGGGATTACCCGATGGCTGTACCCCCAGGATCTGTCCCCTGAATCCGCGCGCTCGAAGGGCCGAGGCGATCCCGATGGCCATCCCCCCGGTGCTCAACGGGATCAAGACCCTGTCGAACTCCGACATGCGGTCGGCGCACTCCCAACCGATCGTCGCATGGCCGAGAAAGACGTTTTTGTCCAGACGATGATCGATGGTCACGATCCCCTGGTCTTTAAGCGAAGCCAACAACTCGTAGCGCGCTTCGTAGCGATCTTCACAACGGTGAATCGTGCAGGGATACCGTTGTGCTAACTCCACCTTGAGGCCGGAGACCGAGGGGGTGAAGACGAGGTGAGCTGGAATTCCCAGGCGATAGGCGGCCCAGGTGAAAGCTCCGGCGAAGTTTCCTGAGGAGGACAGAGCCGCGCCTCGAACCTTCGCCTCCGGACCCAGGCGCGATAACGCTGTCCAAGCAGCTCGAATTTTGTAGGCGCCCGTCGGTTGTAAACTCTCGAGCTTTAAACGTAGTCCCTCGATCCGGCCACGAACCAGGGGAGTGTCCCGCAGTTCGACCGGTAGATCACGATAGGCCGTTTCAAGTTCGGGCAGACTAAAGAGCATCATCGATGGGATTTCCTGGAAGACCTTCAGGTCGAAATTCCGGCATGGTCACTTCTCCCTCGGCTGAAACGCCCGAGCGTCCCAGAACTTTACTGACGGTCATCAGCAAAATTCGCAGATCCCACCAGAAGTCGTACCCTTCGGCGTAGAGCACGTCCAGCTCCAGCTTGCTGTCCCATTCCAAAGCGTTACGACCGTTCACCTGGCACCATCCGGTCAATCCCGGTCGAACCATGTGGCGCTTCCATTCCCTCTGAGTGTAGCGGTGACGATAACGGGCCACCAGAGGCCGCGGACCGACCAGGCTCATCTCGCCCCGAAGGATATCGAAAAGTTGAGGAAGCTCGTCGAGTGAGGTGGAGCGGAGTTTGAGACCGAAGGAGTCCAGGCGAGCTTCGTCCGGTAACGGCTGCCCCGACTCGTCATAGGCGTCGCGCATCGAGCGGAATTTGTGCATGAGAAAGACCCGCCCGTCCAACCCGATCCGAGGCTGGCAAAAAGTCACAGGACGTCCCAGGCGAAGCCCGATGGCAAGACAGACAAGACAGGCGAGAGGGGCCAGTAGGAGAAGCAGTATCGAAGCCCCCACGATATCGAAAAGACGCTTCCCTCCGTTGCGATAGAGATGCACGCTCCAAGGTAGGCTCATGACCAGCGCTTCGCAGCGGTGCTCTCAGGTCCCTGGAAGGCCGCGGCCGGAGGGAGCGGGAAGGGCGAGCTCATGCCGATCTTAGTCACCGGAGCGAGCGGATTTGTAGGCCAGCGGGCCCTGGACGCCTGGCCTGACGCCCTGGACTGGCCCAAGGTCGACCTGGCCGATCGAGAAGCGGTGGAGAGAGTGGTTCGGTCTCTTCCACCGCTCGACGGAGTGCTCCATCTGGCCGCTCTCTCATCTGTCCAGAGGTCGTTTGAAGACCCGGTCGAGGTCTACAGGGTCAACTTGATGGGAACTCTCCACCTTCTCGAAGCCCTGGCTTCCGATCGGCGTAGTCCGCCATTTCTTCTGGTCTCCACGGCCGCAGTCTATGGAGATCCCGACACCATCGCGATGCCTTTGACGGAAGACTGCCCACTGTCGCCCGCCTCGCCCTACGCAGCGAGTAAGGCAGCGGCTGAACAGGCAGTGCTGGAATGGGGACGGAGAACGGCAAGTCGGGCCATGGTGGCGAGGCCCGCCAATCACACCGGTCCAGGCCAGATCGACCACTATTTTCTCCCTTCCATGGCTTTTCAGATCACCAGGGTCGCTCGTGGTGAGGCCGTCACCGTTAAGACGGGAAATCTGGAGGCTGGACGTGATTTTAGTCATGTCGATGACGTGATCGACGCCTACCGGGCTCTGCTCGAACGTGGTAAGGCGGGGACGATCTATAATGTGGCTTCCGGAAAGGCAAGACCCGTCTCTTTAATTCTTCAGGGTCTCATTGAGGCCAGCGGGCGGCGGGTGGAATGCCAGGTGTCGTCTGAGCGGGTACGTAAGGAGACTCCCAGGCCTCTGGAGGTCTCCATCGAGCGTCTCCAGGCCGACACCGGGTGGGCGCCTAAGAGAGGACTCGAACAGCTTTACACCGACTTGATTAGCTTTTGGGAGTCGCATCAATGACGAAAATAGCTTTAATAACCGGTGTCTCCGGCCAGGACGGCGCCTATCTGAGCCGTTTCTTGCTCTCCAAGGGCTACCAGGTGCATGGCTTGTTGGCCCGGCGTGCGACGCCCACAGTTTGGCGACTTGAGGAGCTTGGAGTTTTAGACAGGGTGAATTTAGTGGATGGAGATCTCTCAGATCTCTCCTCACTGATCCGAATTCTTCAAACGACAAAAGCTACCGAAATTTATAACCTCGGAGCGCAGAGCTTCGTGGCCACCAGTTGGAACCAGCCGATCCTCACCGCTCAGGTCACCGGAGTCGCGGTGGTCAATCTTTTGGAAGCGGTTCGGATCGTCAATCCCGAGATTCGTTATTACCAGGCTTCGACTTCAGAAATGTTTGGCCAGGCCGCTGAAGTCCCGCAGAAGGAGACGACCCCCTTTCATCCACGTAGTCCTTACGGCGTGGCCAAGCTGTTCGGTCACTGGACGGCGGTCAACTACCGAGAGAGTTTTGGGATTTTCACTTGCAGCGGACTACTTTTTAACCACGAATCTCCCTTGCGAGGCCTTGAGTTCGTGACCCGTAAGATCACTAACGCGGTGGCCAGGATCAAGGCTGGGAAACAAGACAAGCTGACCCTCGGAAATCTGGATGCTCGCCGCGACTGGGGCTTCGCCGGAGACTACGTCGAGGCCATGTGGGCGATGCTTCAGCAAGACCGTCCGGACGATTTCGTGGTGGCTACGGGAAGGACTGAGACAGTGGGGGATTTCTGCCGGAAAGCCTTCGACTGCGTGGGGCTGGATTGGCAAAAGTACACCGAGGTCGACGAGAGCCTTTTGCGTCCGGCGGAGGTGGAGTTATTACAGGGAGACGCTTGTCGGGCTAAGGAAAAGCTCGGCTGGGTCCCCAAGGTTTCCCTGGAGGAGCTGGTCGAGATGATGGTGCGAGCCGATCTCAAACGTCATGGCGTGGGAGGGTAAGAGCATAAAAAAGAGGACATCCCTTGGGGACGTCCTCTTTTTTAGAAATCCTTGCGAGTTAGTTGGCCGAGCTACGGCAGGTCTCGTCGATCATCTGCTCCATCTGCTCAATATCCATCGAGCGCACCAAGCCTAGCTCTTCAGCCAGATGCTTGCGGCACTTTTCCAACATCGTCTGGTCTTTCGGCGAGAGCTTGCGCTCTTCCGAGAGACTGGTCAGACCCTTGATCACCTCGCAGAGCGAATAGATGCTTCCCGTTTTAAGCTTGCTCAGGTTGGTGCTGTAACGCGTGGGCGCCTTGCTGGGGAGATCCGAAACCCAGTTCTCGAGGTGCTCGAGAACTTTGGGAATTTCGGTATCCTCAATCAGAGGACGAACCATGCTATCCTTGCGATCGAGATTGATCATGATTTTGAGACCATCATCTCCAAAAGACGAGATGGAGAATCGAGTGGGCTGGCCGAGAACGACTTTCTCCTCGACCGATTCGACGGTACCGATTCCGTGAAGGGAATGGAAAATTTTGCTACCTTGCTGCAACGTAAACCCCTTTTCCGGTCCTAGCGACCCTGGAACTGTAAGCCTGTTATACCCCATAGATCAACTGGGAAACCTCGACTTCTAAAGTGCCGGACCAATGAATATTTCTCGCCGCTCCCTTGTATTTTCTTTCATTTTACACGCCTCCCTCGTTCTCACGGGAACATTTTGGATGCTCCTGTCCTCCGACGGGACGGGGTTGGCAAAAGATCCGGTCGAAGGGACGCGTCCCCTTAAGGTCACTCCGGTCGTCCTGGCCACTAAGATCCCTGAAGCCCCGAAGAGCCTTAAGACCCCGGCCCCCAAACCTAGAAAACGACCACGCGCGTCTCTTTCAACCGAGAGCGTTGCCACGCGCCCGCTACAGGCTCCATCCCAGCCTCAGCCTCGGCAGAAATCACGACCGGTTCCCAAGCCGTCATCGGTCTCTCGCCCCTCCGCGGTCGGGACCAATATTCCCAGAGCGTATCCCACGGCCCGAAGGTCGCCCGCGGCCCAGCGTGAGGAGTCCAAGCCAAGCTCGGTACGTCGCCCCACCGAAACCGCGCCGCTCTGGGTCCAGGAAGCCGCTAGTCCCACCCCTCAGCCCGGCCCCTCACAAGCTGCCAGTCCGATACCGGCACCTCCAGAATCCCCGGAGGGCGATGGAGATTCTCGGGGCGTCGTCAGCGAGCCCACCCCCATCGGAGTGCTCGACCCCGGCGTGGATGTGGCTTCCTTCAAAGCGCTCGCCTCGGCTTACGTCGAAGTGGAATTTACCATCGAAGCAGACGGAAGCGCGAGTCGCGTCACGCTGTTACGGGGTACCGGTATCCCTCAGGTGGACGTGGACCTGGTGGCTTACTTCAAATCCTTTCGTTGGAATCCGAAGTTGGTCGGAGGCGTCGCCGTATCGGGAAGCCAGAGTATGGACTTCCAGGTGGAGAGTCGGAAATAACGCTCTCCTCTAAAGAGCGCCGTTGATATAGTTGGTCACCATCTGACGATATCCCGTCATGACGAAGTGCACCTGGAGCTCGCTTCCGATCCCGGAGGTCCTCATCTCACCCGCCCTGCCGTACTGGTTGAGAACCTCGCGCACGTCCTTGAGCAAGGTCCCGAGCTCTTTGCGAGCTTCCGGAGAATCGGTACGAAAACGGAGGAAGAAAGCCATCTCGTCATCGGAGACCAGGTCTCCCTCCCAGGTCATGGAGTTGACCTGGGCCAGCACCTTGTCCATCCGCTCCCGGCCCACGACCTTGTCGGCGTGGCCCATGTCAACCTTATTGAGCCAGCTGAGAAACTTCCGCATGGAGCCCTTGCGGTTAAGGAGCACTCCGTAGGTGTCTCGGCTCTGGTCTAGAGTCGGTAGGAGAGCGCCGATCTCGCCTTCGGGTTTGGGCGAAGTTTTGGCCGCCAACTTTTGCACGGTCGCCTCGGCTTTGCCCAGAGTGGGAAAACTGATGAAAGTGCCGCGCACACGAGTCAATATGTGGGAACTGGTGGGGTCTTCCCACTTTTCACGCAGAACCAGAGTGGCGTCCTCGAGATCTTTGGTGGGAAAAGGTTTACCGTCCTTCCCCCGGCTCAGAGCCAAAAACATCGGGGTCTGTAGCCCGCCCCATCCGGCCACGGTCACCGCTAAAGTGGGATGCGGCAAGGCCGAGACGGGGTCCAGCGAATCGACTCTGATCATCTGTAAAGGTAGGAAGGAGATCAGCGCGTTGCTTTTGTCGCCCTGGATCACTTTGAGGAGAATTCCCATGAACCCGTCCGTCACCCCGGCATTTTTAGCCTTCATTCCTTGCCAGGCGGTGTCGAGAAGGCTTTTGAAACCCTCGTCGTCGGGGCGCGCGAGAATGACCGCGAAAGAGATGCTGTCGGGGGAGAGAAACCTGGCCGGTTCGGGAAGGTCAAGCCGGCTCGGGGACTCGGCGGCCCGGGCAGGCAAAGCGAACCAGAGGGCCAGTATCAGTAGAACCAGCAGAACCACATTGGAGGGACCCCAAACCATCTCAGGGCCTCGTTGGGCCGAGGAGATGGCGATCGCTCGCGGGCGACGTGGTGGGCGACTTTGCGGCATGGGACGTTCCAACCCGAACAGCTCTCCTAAGTTTCGCCGGAGAGGGGTTCGCGGACCCTTCCGGAACGACCTCGCCATGCCCTGGTTGGTTGGTGAAGGAGAAGACTACCGCGTTCTTCCAAAAAGCGAGGAGCTCTTCGGTTTACACGAGATGCTGACTCAGTCACCGCTGGCCTATGTGGGCTTTCTTCACTCCGGTTTTTCGGATGCGCTGCAGGCTGGCTTCTTCCGCCCCGAGCGGGTCACTTTGGCTCTTCGAGCGGGCTGGCGCGCGGTGGCCGTGACCGCTTCGGTGAAAGAGCCGAAGCGAGCCAAGGCGCTGGCTCCGTTTGTCGCTCCCACGGCACCGGGCCCCCATCGAACAGCTCCGTTGGGATTCACTCTTTTTTCTTCCCCCTGGTTGAGCCAGGCTCTTCCCCTCGGAGAGCTGGGCGTGTCACGCTCCTCGCTGGAGTGGAGCCGCCACCTGATGGGGCTTGTCGACGACAAGTCACCTGTTTTTTGCGACCCCGAGTTGGAGCTTAAGTTCGAGGTGGAAGAGGATGATGAGATGTCGTCACAAGATACCTATCGACCGCCCGCTCCTCTGGGGAAAGTGCTGGGAGCTTTGAGCGCTTTAAACTCTTCGCGCTGGGAGACGGCTCCCCGATGAGCGACGTGGTACGAACGGACCGCCGGGTGGCGACGGTCATGGCCATGACCATCGCCACCATCTCGGTGACCATCGGAGACCTCATTATGAGCGCGGCTATGCGAAAGCTAGGACCACTCAAGCTCCCGGCGCTCGAGAACTGGTGGAATGGCCGGCTCCCAACCGACACCGCGCTGAAGGCCCTCCCCTCGGAACTCTTTCATTTAATACAGTCGATCTTTGGCCAGCCTCAGGTTTGGCTGGCCATCGGCTGTATGTTGACCTTTCTGGTCCTCTGGATGGTTTCTCTATCCTGGGCTGATCTGACTTTCGTCATGCCCTTGACAGCCCTGACCTATGTGCTCAATGCTATTCTTGTGGGCCCGGTTTTGGGAGAGCACGTCTCTTTCATTCGCTGGGTGGGAACACTTTTAATCGCCCTGGGCGTCGGACTGGTCACCTTGGAAAAACCGGCGCCACCATAAAATTGAGAAAAATTCCTTATTGACCAGGAATGCGAGGTCCGGGTCAAGGATATCGCAAGGTGTGTCGCACCGGGCCCGGAACCCTTTAGGCACTCGAGCGGAGCTGACGATGGACAGTAGGAAAGCCACAGTGGGGTCGGCTGGGTTCTCGCGCACGGCGGGAGTCCTGATCGGCGTGGGGGTGACGATCTTGACCGCATGGCTCTTCTCCTCGGGATTATCCGGCACCCCCAGCGAGATCTATCGGACGGGCCCGGTGGTGGAACTGGAGCTTCCTTATCGAGGTCTCTGTCGAGGCTTGAGTTTAACCAGTCAAGGCCAGGCGGTCGCGATTCGAGCCGCCGACGTCCATTCCGGCCTGGCTAGACTAGCGGTGCCCTTGGAGGAAGGCCGGCACGAGCTGGTTCTTCATTTCGTCACAGTCATTCCCGGGTGGGACCGTACCTATCCATTGGCCGTGATTGTGGACAATACTCCGCCCAGCTTAAGTCTAGAGACCAAGAGTGTTTGGGCCAAACCGAAGTCCTCAACCTTGGAGAAAGCTCTTGTTACTAGCGGTAAGACGGAGTTGGGTGCGAAGGTTTTTGTCAACGACCGGGAGACCTCGGTGGATGAGCAAGGAGCATTCTCCCATGAGGTAGGTTTAAAGCCAGGTTGGAATCAGCTTGTGTTGCGAGTCGAGGACAAGGCCGGCAATCGCGTGCAGCGCCAGACTTCCGTTTTTCGCGACACCGCCGACCCTGAAATTAACTGGCGAACCGCTCCCAGCCAGGCCTTTAAAACCCCATCAGCCCGGCTGGAACTCTTAGTCAAAGATGACGGGCCGCTGGCCGGTGTCAACGGCAAGGTGGATGGTAAGCCGTTGACTTGGCATCGCAAGCCGGAAGACCTCTGGCTGGGAGTCACGGAGCCGCTTCGAGAAGGGCGTCATGAAGTCGAGGTCAGGGTGGCCGACGCGGCCGGTCGAGTCACCACCACAAAACGAGAGATCGTGATCGATTCCAGTGAGACTCTGGGGGAGGCAGTCCTAGGGTTAGGAGCCCGGGGCGCCGATGTGAGCGAACTGCACAGACTTCTGGTGGCCGCGGGATACCTTGCTACTGATCCCGGGACGACGTTCAATAAACTGACCGAGTCGGCTCTGCGGAAGCTGCAGGCTGACGAGGGATTCGAAGTAACAGGAGTGGCCGACCACCAGACGATCGTAGCTTTGGGGCCGCGAATCGTGGTGAACCTGGGAGCTTTCTCCCTGGTTCTGGAGCGTCCCGGGCAGCCTGACCGTCGTTGGAGTATCGCCTCGGGTTCTTTGGAATTTCCGACCCCCACCGGACGGTTCTATGTCTACGAGAAGGTTCAGGACCCGACCTGGCTCCCTCCCAAATCGGATTGGGCCAAGGACGCCAAGCCGGTCGACCCCGGACCGGACAACCCCCTCGGGAGTCGTTGGATCGGACTTGATTGGGGAGGGGTGGGGATTCACGGAACCAATGCTCCATGGACCGTTGGCTCAGCGGCGTCTCACGGGTGCATGAGGATGGAGACGTCTCAGGTCGAGGAGCTCTTCAACCTGGTGGAGGTGGGCACGCCGGTGGTCATCTTGAGTGGTCACGAAGATGATCCACTTCTCGACAAATTTTGGCCTCGAGGATAACGACAATGGAATACCCAATTCAATTGGATCAGTTTTTGAAAGTCCAAAATCTCGTCAGTAGCGGTGGTGAGGCCAAGATGCTGATCGCCGACGGCCAGGTCAAAGTCAACGGCGAGGTCGAGTTGCGTCGTGGACGCAAGCTGCAACAGGGGGATGTTGTCCAAGTGGCTGACCTGCCGCCTCATACAGCTTAGTGAGACTCGGCGCAAATTCCATTACCATGCCTCGTCCCCAAGCCCCGCTCTGACGGCACTCCCGATTCTAGAGTACGGTCTGTGTGTACGCGTCATCGTCGAAGCTACTGCCATAGCGGCACCTGGAGACGAGCTCTGATGATCGAATTTAAGTCGAGCCCCATTAGGCGGACATTCACCTCGCTGGGCGAGTTATCCAGATCGCAGGAAGAATCTCCAGCGATCCGGGATTTACGGGTAGCGTGAGCAGCGAGTTATCCAGATCGCAGGAAGAATCTCAAGCGATCCGGGATTAACGAGTAGCGTGGAGCAGTGGGTTATCCAGATCGCGGGAAGAATCTCCAGCGATC
>JBBCJA010000057.1:0-9107 GCA_037189585.1 Selenomonadaceae bacterium
AAGCCTTGAGAGCGGTGTTGCTCCGAGTCGAGAGCCAAAGGTGAGTCACGCTCAAGCGGGTTAGTCCCAAGACCAACACAGCCATCACGAAGCTGGCCAACATCACTCCCCCTAGAGATAGGCCCCGAGAACGTCGCATCGCTATCTGTTTTCTCTGACTTTCCAACTTTGCCTTTCGTTATAATTTTCTTGACGGAATAGGAGAAGGAACCAATCCCCGATCGGATCCTTCCTCTATCAGTGCCATAGTCTAGTCTTGCCTAGCGAAGATGACCGTTATCCAACATTCGGAGGTCTATTCCATTAAGACGACGCTCCAATTCCCCGATTGCGTTAAGCTTGTTCCCCACGACGCGGCCAACTGGCGTGTCACCGACAAACTATCCGATCCGCCGGCCAAGGTTGGATCCGGGCATGATCGAGTAACGTACCGACTGCTCTCTTGTCTTGACATAGTCCGCCTTTAGCTCCGGGGCGTTCACGCCGGCGGGAGCGCAACGAGCATTAAAGAGCTTGTAGAAAGCTCAGCATCGGTTGTAATACAGCCACCAGCATGAAGGCTGTCAGTAGTCCGATGGCCAGGAGAAGAATGGGCTCGAGCAGAGTGCTGAGAGCTGCCAGCGCCAGGTCGAGTTCTTGTTCGCAAAATCCGGCCCCCAGGTCGAGCATGGCGTCGGTCCGGCCCACCAACTCGCCGCTAGCGATCAGTACCGGGAAGCTGGGGAGAAAGTAGTGTGTGGCCTTCAGGCTCTCCCCCAAAGTTTCGCCATTGGCTATCGAACGACCCGCGCTCGTCGCGGCCTCGACCAGTTCGGAATCTCCCGAGGCCGCCGCCGACAGCCGCAACGCTTCGAGCAGGTTGACGCCCGCTCGAAGCGAGAGTGCGAGAGACCGGGCGAATCGTGCCGTGCCGGCTAGCCGCAGAATGTGTCCCACATAGGGGAGGCGCCGGGTGACCTCGTGAAAGCGCTTCCAGAAAGGGTCGCTTCGCCACAACTTCCAAACCAGGGGCGCTCCCGCGAGGGAGGCGAGGAAAAGCGTGGACGGTCGAACAAGATTTGACCAGAACAGCAAAATTCGCGTGGACGGAGGGATAGCCACCCCCGACTCGGTCAACATGCGCAGATGGCCTTCCAGCAAAACGGAGGGAGCCAGCAAAAGCAACAGAGCGCAAGCCAGGATCAGAAGTCCCGGGTAGGTCAATCCCGCCATCAACTTCTTTCGAAGAGTCCACGACTTCTCCAGCTGATTGGCCAGCGACTCGAGAACCCGGGTCAGGCTGCCGCTCTTTTCTCCCACTCGGATCAACGACACCTGATAGCGGTTGAAGTTCAGCGGGTAGGCACTCATCGCATCGGAGAGACTGCGCCCCCGAGCCACCTGTTCGGAGATGGCGTGATAGGTCGCCCCGGCCCTCGGATTCTCGCTGGAGCCGGCAAGAACCCTCAAGGCGTGATGAACCCCTATCCCGGCATTGAGCATTATCGAGATAGAGCGAAAGAAGACGACATTATCCATCATGGGCCCGACCTCCATTCGAGCGGCACAGATTTCCAGGATGACGGTCCATACGCGGATGATAAAAGTCGAGGGTCAGCAAAATGTCGATTGGCCTCGCGACTTGTAACAAATTAGGCTTGGGTTTCGTCGGGGCAATCATCTAACAGGCCCGCGCGGATCGCCGCCGCCGCCGCTCCGCTATCGGCGAAGCGCCTCTGGGGATTCTTGGCCAAAACTCGAAACAGGGCCTCCTGTAGTTTGGGAGAGGCATCGGGACGGAAGTCGGTCAGGGGCGGAGGATGTTGGCTGAGCTGCGACTGCATCAACTCTTGGGCGTCGGACGAGACGAAGGGTCGCCGTCCCGCCAACATCTCGAAAGCCATAACACCTAGGGAATACTGGTCGGAAGCAGGACTCGCCTGGCCCGAGATCTGTTCTGGAGCCATATAGTGGGGAGTACCGATCACACGACCGGTGCGAGTCATCGGCGCCAACTCCAAATTCTGTGCAATTCCCATGTCGGTGAGCTTAACGCCCCCCCTGGTCAGACAGAACACGTTGGACGGCTTGACATCGCGATGAACGAACCCCTTCGAGTGAAGGTAATCCAGAGCTGCCGCGACCGAGGTTAGGATAGTGGCGACCTCCTCGTCAGAGGGGATCCGCTCGCGCTTGAGCCTTTCTTTTAGCGTTTCCCCTTCCAGTAGCTCCATGACCAGGTAGAGCCTTCCGTCCTTGTGTTCACCCCAGTCCAATAGCGCTGGGAGATTGCGATGGGTCAAGGCCAGGTGAGCCTTCACCTCGCGGTTGAACCGCTCCGACGCGTCCTTCGTCTCGGTAAGCTCGAGGTGCATGATCTTGACCGCCACCTCTTCACCGCCCGAGCTGTCCTTGCGTCGAGCCCGGTAGACCTCCGACATTCCTCCCTGGCCTATCTGTTCAAGGAGTTGGTAAGAACCTAACACTTGAGCTGTGGGGCCAGGGAGTGCGGCTCGGTTTTGACGATAGAACCGGCGTCCTAGCCCGGTCGCCAGACCGATGACGAGAAGACCCATCACGATGGGAATCCGGCGGTAGCGTATCAAGTCCAGGCCGGCTACCACGAGGTTGTCAGCCACAAGACGAAGCTCGCCTTGTTGGGGATAGCGGCCTTTGCTCAATTCTCGCTGCGTCACTGTGTAAGTAGCCGTCTCATGGCCCTGCAACGAAATGCGTAGCTGAAGCGGGCCGTTTTGACGATCCCAGTTCAGACGCAGGTCCTGGCCGCTCCGGCCCAGATATCCGCCGAATTGATCGTGAAGCGCGGCGTTCGGGGGAAAAGTCTCGACCCGGAAAGGATAGGTTTCGGCCGACACACCGCTGTGACAAGCCAAGCAAACGATTGCCCAAAGCAGTATCGCGCGCATCTCCTAAGACTTGCCCGGATTCGTCACAAACCCTTGCCATGTGGTATATTCACCTCTACATGAGAAGGGGGAGCCATACCGACCGGAGGGTGAAGCACAACTACACCGCTCGCGGCCTCTCTCTAGCCGAGACCGTTTTGGCAGCGACCATGATCGCTCTGGCTCTTCTGGCGTTGTTGACTCTACTTCCGGCCACCATGGGCCTAGTCCAGCGCAATCGCGAGACGAACGTGGCCACCTATCTAGCTCACGACACTCTGGAGTGGCTGGCAGCGAAACCGTATGGCTCCCTTCTTCCTGGAGAGCAAGATTTGAGTTCTCTAGCTATCCCTTCCCCTTACCAGGTCAAGGCCACCGTCGGAACGGTGATCGGACACACGCCTCAACGCCTGAAGAAGCTGGAAGTCTCCGTCACCTGGCCCTATCGCGAACGTACCATCTCCATCCAACAGGAGCTCTACATCCATGGTGTACGTCGTTAATCCATCACGCGGGTCGCGGGGCATGACCCTGGTGGAGCTACTGGTAGCCTGCGCCCTCGCGATACTCGTCTTGATGATCGTGGTGCGTACCCTGGTACCCAGCATGACCGCCTCACGCAAAGCCGCCGCCCGAGTCGACGTGCATCAGAGGGCAACTTTGCTCGGAGACCGCTTGGCAGCCGACCTGCGTCTGTCGACGCGGGCTGGATTGGGCGTGTTCGACGACAATTCTGTCCGCGATGTCGTCATCCACCGCCGGCAACCAAGCCACGAGGTCGTGTGGGAGTCATCCGTGCGCGCCTATCGCTGGCAAGACGGCCAGGTGTCCGGCCGGACCTTCTCTCTCCCCGCTCTTCCTCCGGGGCCTCAGGCGGTCTCGCCAGGACAACTCCAGGGCCGAGACCACCAAGAATTCCTACGCGTGAAGGGAGTAACGGACTTTTCCTGGGTCGTGGCTGAAGGAGCTTCGGTCACTTTCACCATCAAGGTCGTGGAAGGCGACGAGAGTCAGAGCCTGACTCGCACGGTGTTCCTTCGTAACTCCTCCGGCTAATGAACGCCTAAGGCCAGGCTGGCCTCAAGGTGAAGCCGGATCATGTCCGTGCTGGGTTCAAAACCCTCGCGCTGCAAGACCCTGACCTGGCTCTCGTAAAACTTGATAGCCCGCTCTGGCCTCCCTACTCGAAGATAGGCCTCCATCAACAAAGAGGCAGCTTCCTCGTTGAGGCTGTCTAGCTGCAGGCACTTCTCGCAGGCCCGGCTGACCGGTTCGAAGTTCCCCTGCTCACGAAAGTAGCGCGCCGTGGCTAGCAGCGTCTCCAGCACATCGAGTTCTAGGCCCTGCCGTAAAGCTTCGGCCCAATCCTCAAGGCAGGTAGGTAGGTAAGGCCCCCGGTAGAGCGTCAGGAGATTTTCCAGTCCCGCCACCGAGGTTAGAGCTCCCCGGTTGCGAGTCAACTTTCGCACTTCTTCGAAGTCGTGAGAGCCTAGTCTCTCCGGATTGAGGCCGAGGGTCGAGGGAGTGCGTATCAACAGCGTTTCGAAGTCGGCGGGCTCGCAGTTGAGCTCTTCTCGGATCCGGCTGATCACGTTGCTCAGATTCCGGCGCGCCCGCTCGACCGTGAGATCAGGCCAGAGCCATTCCAGCAACGTCTCGACCGGTCGGGCGGCCCCCCAACTGGCGGCCAGCGCGGCTAGCAGCCAGCGGGCCTTCTTGGTGGTGATTTGGGCTCCCGTTTCCGCTGGCGCCCCCAGGGCGACCTGGAAAGTCCCCAGAGAAAGAACGTTCAACAGACTTTTCCCTGTTTGTGCCGTCCCTTGAGCATGAAAGCGGAACTGCAGTCCGCCTAGCGTCAGCAGATCCCCGTGGCTGAGCCGGCGAGTTTCGCCGGTCTTCATGGCCTCTCCATTGACGCTGACCGCGCTTCCCGTCGACTCAGCGACTAGAACAACTCTCCCATGGTGATCAGGCATGAAGGTCGCGTGGGTTCGCGAGATGGTGGCGTGGTTAATCTCAATGTGATTAAAGCGCCGGCCCTGGCGGCCTAGCCACGTCTGCTGGAGATCGATAGTCCAGACTCGTCCGGTGAAAGGCTCGCTGATCCCCTCCAGTCGGCCGAGCGGCGCCTGGCGCGCGTCGATGAGCGCGATCTTGCTGTCCTCAAGATCGAAAATCGTCCCGGGCGTCAAGGGTAGTGACTGTCCCGTCTCGGAGTTGTGAAGGGTGACCCTTCCAGAAGCCAGCCTGGCTTTCCAGGGAGAGCCCTGGGGAAAAGCGGACCTAGCGTGCTCTGCGAACACGATCTCTTCCTGAAGGAAAGGAAAGCGAAATTCGCGTTGCCCCTGCTGCAGGATCTGAAGTTCGAGGTGCGCTCCCGCCGGAGTGAACGTCTCGGCTAGCACGTTGTCTGTCAGGTCGTCGTCGAATTCCTCAACATCCTCGGCCATAGGCTCTCCTTTCCTCGTAAGCTCGGGCCATCCCTGGAGTTCGGGACGTGGCGAAATCGAACTCCAGACATCACCAAACTTTTACAAATCTTTAATATCATCTCCGGTCGATCGACATTTCCCATGAATGGGCCCGGTAATCTCTGGTCAACGAAAAGAGCTGCACAGCTCACGAAAATAGAACTGGAGAATATTCAAAATGATCAATACCAACTTCTCACTGAACCAGGCTTTCCCCTCACGCGCAGACAGAACCAACCACTTCCTCAAAGATACGTCCGACATCGAATCTCTTTCGCTCCCGATCGACACCGTCTCTTTCAGCGGGCCCTACGATCCAGCTCTCTCACTGCTCAAAGCTATGCGAGAGGCCAGAGCCAAGGAAATTGGGCAGTCGATGGGTCACATGGCCGGCAAGGAGGTCGCCCGTCACTTCGAGAGAGCGCGTGAGTGCGGCAACAATCTCGGCAAGGTGATGGGCGAGGCGGTCGCCGACCACCTCAAGAGAGAACGTGACCAGCAGACCGGCAAGAAAGCTCTTGGCGACGTTGGCGAGGCGCTCGGAAAGGAAACTGGCAAGCTTATCGGGGAGGCACGAGGTCGGCGAATCTCTCCCATCCTGGCACCCACCATCGGACGCGTGATCGGTGGCGGTATCGGCGCGGACTACGGTCGAGCCGCCGGGGAGATGCTCGGAAACACGCCCATTGGTCGATTTGTCGGCGACAAACTCAACGATTGAGAAAGAGTGAAGCCTCGCGTTGGATTTGATCCGCGGGATTTGTGGGCCTAAAAGCCTGATGGTTGTCACCCTAGATGAAGGCTATGCCGTCGACTTCAATCGCAATGGTGTGTATGAGCCTCACGAAGTGCAGGCCACCAACGACATGATGCGCGCTCGAAAGGGCGAGAGCGACCTCGACAATAGCGGCTCCCTCTTCTCGATGGAAGCAGCCCGGGTGAATATAGCGCTAAGAAGGTTCGCGAGCATCGACCTGAACCGAGGTGGGCAGCTGAGCGCTTCCGAGGTCTCTCAAGGGGGAGGTGGCGTCTGGATGGACACCAGTCCAGTTAGCGATTGGACCCCTTGGGCTTGGGCTGGGGGCCGAGGACATGTAGTCTCGCGAGGGGGTCGGATTTGTAGCGGACTTGTTTCCAGGACGAAAAGTCCTGTTACAGCTTCGCGCGGACCTGGTCTCCTCCAACCCTGGAGACTCTCACTTTCCGTCAACGAGATGTTGACGCTCCACGAGGCGCCGTTGTCCTCCAGGCGCCTTAATCTGACGGTAGGGCGGGGTCGATGCCTAGCTCGCGCAGGCGCGCCGCCAAAATATCGCGCTCACGCTCGGCTTGTTCGGCTCTCTGGCGCTCTTGCTCAGCACGCCGACGCTCTTGCTCGGCGCGCTGGCGTTCCTCTTCGGTGCGCTGACGCTCCTCTTGCCGTCCTTTTTCGTGCCAACTGGTAATAAATTCCGCCATATCCTCTTGCTCCTTGGGTGATATCTTACCAAATTCGTCGCGAAATTGCTCCTCTTCTTTCTCGTCAAGTTGGAGGTAGTTCTCGAAAAACTTCGCCACCTGGACACTTCGGTCTGCTCCTAACTTCAGCTTCTTCAGTAGTCGCAGGCAGGCCAGCTTCACCAAGGGCCGCTCTCCCGGCGCGATGCCCACGCGGCTCATCAAAGCCGCCGCCACCGGGTTGGGATTGCGGGCGTAGTCTCGCCATTGCAGCCGGTTCAGCTGAATCACGCGATAGTGGAAAGAGAAGATTCGATGGCCGTCGGGACCGTGAAGCTCGAACCTGTCGCTCAACTCTCTCTTCGGGCTGGGATAAGAGATCAACGCGATGGGATATACGTTGAGACCCGTGCTGTCGTACAGGTGTAGCGCGTAGCGCAACATCCGTCGGGGAAATCCATAGGGGTCCTTGTTCTGCGCCTCGTGCTCGAGGTGAATCAGAAAGAACGCCTCTTTCTCCTCCCCTCGCAGATGGGCTCGGGCGACCAGATCCGCCCGACGTGCTCTCTCTCCCGGAAGTAAGAGCTCCTTTTCTCCCATCAGGACGAGAGAGCCAGGTTCTATCCGCTCCGCCAGTTCCGGCAGAAACAGCTCTAAGAATTCGTACAAAAAAGTACCGAGCAGCTCCTTAAACAGTCGGTCATGAGGGACACGCCTTTTCATTGCGTCTCACCTTCACGGCTCTCGTTATGCAAGTCGCCTTTGGACTAGGGTCGAGAGCCGAGGCCATTGTAGTCTCGCCAACGGGATGGATTTGTAGCGGACTTGTTTCCAGGCCGAAAAGTCCTGTTACAGATTCGCGCGGACCTGGTCTTCTCCAATCCTGGAGACTCTCACTTTCCGTCAACGAGATGTTGACGCTCCGTGGGGCACCATCTCTTCCGGCTATCCAAGGATTTCTGAAGGTATCCCTGCCTCGGGCTTCTGATACACGTGAGTCGGCTCCGGGAAGTCCACCTGTCCGAGATATCGATACTGTCGACGACGGGTAGCCGGTCCTGAATCCAGTGAAAAGCGTCCGGGGAACTCTGCACTCTGGGCGGGGCAATCGGCCGAGAGGGTCATCGGCTCCTTTTGGGGCCTCTCGGAGTGCTCGGCTAGCACGTTGTCCGTCAAGTCGTCATCGAATTCCTCAGCATTCGTGGCCATGAAGTCCTCCTTCCCCGTAGGCGGCAGCCATCCTTAGAATAGTCACTGACACTGTAGCGCTATCTATACTCTCGGTCGACGTAATTTCTCCGACGTCATTTCACTACTTCCGAAGCCTTTCTTAGGTGGCTACCGTCGGTGCTTTTGTCGGAGGAAGCTTTATCCACTAAGCTCGCACTAGATATCGCGGGCGATCTCTCCCGTGCCGCGTCTCCAACGGAAACACTGAGACTTTTACAATTTGGCAACACCTTCTCTGACTGATCGACCTTTCTCATGCATCGACCTCATATTCTCTGATCAACGAAAAGAGCTGACAAGCTCACAAAATAAACTGGAGAATATTCAAAATGATCAACCTCAACTCATCCGTCGTCAACGTCTTCCCTTCTCGTACCCACCGTCTCTCCACAGCGATGTCCGGTGGCGAGCCTTCATCCGTCCAGAGCTCGGTGGACACCGTATCTATCGGCGGAGAGTGCACTCAGGCCAATCTCACTTACAGCCCTTGGCAGAGCAACGGAGGATCGTGGCTGGAAAGAGTGGGGACCCAGGTCAAGCGGATTCACGACCAGCAGACCGGTAAAGAAATTTTGACAGACATGACGGAAGCGGCCGGAGGAGCGCTCGGTCGACGAATCGGGGAAGCTCGAGGGCGGCGAATCTTTCCTATCCTTATGCCTACCATCGGAGGAATGATCGGCCATGCCAAGGGTGCCGCTTTTGGCCGAAAGGTCGGACAATTTATCGGTGATACGCCGGTTGGCCGTATCGTGGGAGGCGCGTACAACAAGATCGAGGGAGGCGAACGCCACTATGCGCCTGATCCGCGACGTTTCTGGGGCTAGGAACCCCCTGGTCGTCATCCTCGACGTTCTCTAGTCGCTCAAGTCCCCTTGCCAACTGGTACCAGTTGCGGACTCACGGAGAGAGGCAAAGTTGGAAGGTCAGAGAAAACAGATAACGATGCGACGTTCTCGGGGCCTATCTCTAGGGGGAGTGATGTTGGCCAGCTTCGTGATGGCTGTGTTGGTCTTGGGACTAACCCGCTTGAGCGTGACTCACCTTTGGCTCTCGACTCGGAGCAACACCGCTCTCAAGGCTT
>JBBCJA010000058.1:0-32106 GCA_037189585.1 Selenomonadaceae bacterium
CGGGCGACGACGGGCGACGACGGGCGACGACGGGCGACGACGGGCGACGACGGGCGACGACGGGCGACGACGGGCGACGACGGGCGACGACGGGCGACGACGGGCGACGACGGGCGACGATACTTTCCACTTCACCATTCAGGGCTTTCTTCCTGGCTCCGAGGTTTGGAAAACCGCATGATTGTTCACTCCCTGAGGTTGTGGCTCGCGTTGCTTACGACGCTCCTACTCGGTGGCGTGGGCGCTCAGGCCAAGCCCACGCTGGGGGATACAACAACGCCGGTCGCTTCGGCCATGGGGAGTGAAGACAAAGCGAGGTTGACCATCCATACCTTCCCTTCGGGGGCGAAAGTTATTGCACCATTTGGCACAGGTGAGGATCTCGGCCTGACTGGTGGAGATAACAAAATTGCCCTTACAATAGGTCCTCCCCACGTATTAACCCTTCGTTTGGAAGGCTACCAGGATAGGGATATCACGGTGGTCGGTGGGGACATTCGGAGGGGCCGCTACCCCGCCGATGGAGTCGTCTGGCTGGAGGCCAACTCATGGTGGCAACGACTCTGGGATCAGCTTCGCTACCGTCCCTGGCTTCTTCTGCTCGCGCTGGGCCCGCTCGGCGCCGCCGCCTATGGCCGGAGACAGTCTCGTCTGCGCCAGGAACAAGAGGAGCAGTTTAAGACGCTGGTCGACTCTGGAGCCGACCCCGAACAAGAGCGACGCTCCTTGATCCTGCAGCAGATCGGAGAATATCGCGTGGTCTCCCTGCTGGGCAAGGGCGGAATGGCGGAGGTCTACACCGCGGTTCCAGCGGACACTCTCGACATGAGCGCGGCGGTGGCGGTCAAGGTCATGAATCAGGAGATGAGAGAACAGCCGGATTGGGTCGCCCGCTTCGAGCGTGAGATCGTCGTCTCTCAACAGCTCGTTCACCCGGGCATCGTGGAGGTGCGGGATTGGGGCTGGCATGGCGAGCGACTGTATCTGATCATGGAGCTTATCGAAGGAAGAGAGCTGCGCAAGCTTCTGCCGGAGTTGAAGGGGGATTGGGGCCGCCTGGGTGATATCCTCTCCCAGCTCTTTTTAGCCGTGGATTACGCTCATCACCGAGGGATTTACCATCGCGATCTCAAGCCGGAGAACATCATGGTCAGCAAAGCCGAGCGGGTGAAGGTGATGGATTTCGGACTGGCCCGCGCGGTGGATTCCTCAACTTTGACTCAGGCGGGATCGGCCATGGGCACGCCGAGATATATCGCGCCCGAGGCGGTATCCGGCTCCACCGCCGACGATCGAGCCGACCAGTATAGCCTAGGGGTGATCGCCTACGAGATGATCGCGGGGCAAGCGCCTTTTGAGAGCGATGAGATTCTCTATCTCCTCTACGCCCACGCTCACTTACCGCCGCCGCCTCCCAGCACGGTGGTCGCGGACTTACCCCAGGCGGTCGACGACGTGCTCTTGAAGATGTTGAGCAAAGATCCCAGGGACCGCTATCGCGACGTCGAAGAGGCGCGCGTGGAACTTTTGGGGTCGTTGAAGGGTCTTCTTTGATTTCGACTCTTAGCGATTCAGGTTTGCGGGCCGCTTATCAGGAGGCGGCTTTGACCTTGGCCCGAGGAGTGAGAGCCGACCGGGCCGCCGTCTTCTATCTCCAAGGGGAGAGGCTGGAGTTGGGCGGCGTCTCGGGAATGCCGGAGTTTTCCACGGACGACTGCCCCATCAGCGTCTCCGTGGTCAAGAGCGTGATCGACTCCAATCGCAATCTCGTCTACAGCAACGTTCCCCAGGACGCTGACGCGCGCGACAACGTCAGTCTTCAGCTATCGGGGGCCATTTCCGTGCTTTGCGTGCCGTTCTATGACCAGGGCGGTAAACCAGCCGGCGCATTGTACGCCGACACGACCCAAAAAACCAAGGCCTTTTATCGCAAGGAGCTGTTGTTCGCCCGCGATTGCGCGAGCTGGTTGGAAGGCTGCCTCAGCGGAAGCCACAACATGCCCAAGCCGGAGATCGAGATCGTCGAAACCAGTATCTCCACCGTCGTCAAGATTGGGGAGAAAGCCGAGGTGGCGGCGGCCGGAGGGCGAGACAAGACACGCCGAGCCGGTTTGGTCAAGAGCAACCCCGACCGAGTAGGCGGGACGCATCTGATGGTCTTCTTTCGCTCGCTGGCCACCCTGACTCAGGCGGGGGTGAATATCGACGCGAGCCTTCATCTGTTGGGAGAGTCCTCCGAAGACAAGGTCATGGGTGAGGTCGCGAAAGGTTTGGCCGAGGCGGTCTTCCGCGGCGAGCCGTTGTCGGCGGCGATGGAGCGTTATCCTAACACCTTTAGCTCTCAAGTTCGCTCGGTCGTGAGGGTCGGAGAGCGTAGCGGGCGTTTCGTTCATGTGCTGCAAGTTCTTTCCAACGATTTAGAGAAGAGTCAACGTCTGATCTATCGCCTGCGTAGCGCGCTGACCTATCCGGCGATGTTGGCCCTGGCTTGTGGGCTGATGCTGCTATTTGGACCGCCTTATCTTTTGCAAGGCCATCTCCGGGTCTTGCTCGACTCGAAAGTTCCGTTGCCTATGCTGACTCAAGGATTGGTTTTGCTTTCCAAGGCGGTGAGCAGTCCCGTCTTCCTCGTCCTGGCCACGCTCGCCGTCGGGGCGACGGTAGCGGCCGCGCGAAGCCCTCGGGGAAAAGAGAAGCTGTTGGTCTGGGGGCATCGGTCTCCGGTGCTGGGTCCGATCTTGTCACAGTTGGCTTTGACTCAGTTTTCCCGTTCGTTGGCGCTGCAGACGAAAGCCGGTATGACCGCCATGGAGGCCCTGGCTCAAGCCCGCCAGGGTTGCCAGGAGCCGGGTTTGAGGGAAGCGATTCGCCAGGCCGAGGTAGGGCTGCGGAATGGCGATTCTTTAAAAGAGGCCCTGGAGGGAACAAAATTCTTTCCCCCTATTTTCCTGAGCTTCGTGGAGGCGGGTGAACAGACCGGCACGCTGGTTCGTTTGACGGAATGGCTGGCGGATTTCTACGAGACGGAGTTGGAAGCGAGCTTGTCACGCTTTGTGGCGCTGGCCGAGCCTCTCATCATGGCTTTCATGGGATTGGTCACGGCTCTGTTACTCATAGCCACGCTAAAGCCGACTCTGCTGATCTTGCAGACTTTGTGACTTATCTAACGTACTCCGCAACCTATGCGGAGTACGTTAGAGCGCAGGCAGAATCTCCAGTTTTTTGCGCGCTCGCGCGTCACAAACTGTCAACGGCATATAGCTATAGAACGGGAAAAGAAAAAGCCCCTCGAATTTCGAGGGGCTTTTTCGATGGGACCGCTTGAGGGCTACGAAGCGCTCTCGGGTCTTTCTTCCAACAGAGTGCGACGAGGGGCCACGGAGGTGGCGATGGAGTTTCCAGCTTCGCTGAAGATGCTCTTGGCACCGGCCACAACTCCTTTGTCCCAAGTCTGGTCGATGCCCTGACCCAGGGTCGAGAATCCGCTACGTACTCCGAAGCTCAGGCCATGAGCGGCCGCTCCGATGACGGAGGTGGCGCTGGAGAAGACCTTCTCGGCAATGTTGAGGCGGTCGTCGGTGAAGGCGTCGGCGATGCCCTTGCCGGCTTCCGTCACAGCCGAGGTGGCGGCGGTGGCGATTCCGACAGCTCCGCCGACCACGGCCGCGATGGAGCCCATCACGATGGTCTTGGCGGCGCGAATCAAGGGAATCTCGATGGGACGCTCACCGGGTTTGAGTTTGTACTCGCCTAGTTGTTGCATGTCTTCCTGGATGCCTTTGCCGAAGTCTTTGAGTCCGTCGCGGACTTCGGTGTAAGCCTCTTTGCTGGCCTGGCTGACGGTGAACTGGCGGGGAACGTTGTTATCCACTTCACCCGCGCCTTGCCAGATCCCGGCAAAGAGAGAGACGGGAGCGGCCAGGACCCCTCCGGCGACGCCCGCGACCAGGGCTCCGGTGGCGGCAACGCCTTTGAGGACGGGGCCGAACTTCTCGGTCTTGAGGATGTTGGCCACAGCCGATCCGGTGGTCTTGAGGGTGGTCGGGATTCCGGTGGAAACCCAGGCTCCCGTTCCGGAGGCCGCGCCGGCCAAGCCGGAAGCCGCGTAGTTGGCGGAGAGATAGGTCTTGTCGACGATCTGCTCGACCAGGGTGTCGCTGGAGGACTTAGCCTTGGCCGGAGTCTGCTCGGCGTTGAAGGTGTAGCTGTTACGGATGGTGTTGGCGGAGATATTCATGACTAGCGCTCCCAAGCTTCTTTCAAAACGGAGCCGGCGAGTGTGGCCGACGCCTTAGTGGTTTCCACGACCGGTTTGAGCGGGCCGTGCTTCCAGCCGTCGGCGAAGCCGCGCGGCACGGATTCCTTGAGGCCTTCCTTGACCAGTCCGTAAGGGATAGCGACGGTGTGCAAGGGCGACGCGGCGATGCGGCCGATGCGTTTTCCCAGGGATTGATCTTTTCCGAACACGCCTCCCACAATCTCCTTACCGGTGGTCAAAAGACCCGCGGCGGTTCCGGCGACAAGTCCGACCACTCCGGAGATACCGGCGGAGACGACTCCACCGACGACGGAAAAGACGGGAGAGAGAATCGGCACGTCGAAGCGCTTTTCGCCCGGCTCAAGCTTTCTGGATCCAAGCTCTTCCAGGCTTTCCTGGAAGCGGGTGGACAAGGATTTGCTGTCCTCGGTGTCGCCGTTGAAACGTCGGTTGGTGTATTCGGCGGCGGCGTCCTTAGGAAGGACATTCTCGGTGGCCTCGCTGGCTTCTACCGCGAGCTTGCCACCTTTGTAGGCTCCATAGAAGGGAGCGGCCACGATGGAGAGAGCGGCGCCGGGAATGGCGGCGAGGGTTCCCAGAAACTTCAGGTTTGGCCCGATGGTTTCGGCTTGCCACAGGTTCTCGGCCACTTCCCAGGCCAGTTTGGGTGACTTGACGGCGGCGTCGAAGGTTTCCAGGGTGGCTCCGGTGACCACACCGGCGACACCGTTGCCAAATTCGCGGGACGACTCGAAACGGTCGGCGCGGTTGCGCTGTTCTTCTTTAACTTGATAGGTTTTGGCCGACGATTCGGCTTGGCGGAAGGGCAGTACGCCTCTTCCCGTCATAGCGGTTGATACGTTCATAACTTATATCTTTCCAGCTCATCTGAAGTGAGCTTTTCGTTTCTGTGTGGTTAGTTTAGTACTCGAACCCTGAAAAGACCCTTGAAAAACGCTGTCATTTAGCATCCCAAATGTGATCTGTTTATGAACACTTTGACAATGAAGGAGCCCTTGGGGCTGCTGAGAACTTTCGCGCACACCTCGCTTAGAGAAAGGACTCCCATGATCTTACATGGACCTATCAAGTCGCTTCTGACCCTTTTACTACTCACCTGGACACTTCTAACTCCGGCCACGGCTCAGTGGATGTTCGAGAAAAAGCCGACCGCTAAAGGTTCAGCCTTTGAGGTGGCGGGCAATGTCCCATCCGACGTCTTATTCGTCTCGGGATTCCATCTCAAGAACCAGATCGATTTCCGCGAACTTGTTCGTGACGTCAAGGCCGCCACCGCGAAGTCCGCTGACGCTCGGCAAGAGGTGGCGAGGATGGAGCGATGGCTCACCATGCCGGTGGAAGACTGGGTCGCGCTTTTCAATGGGCGAGGTTTCCTGGCCATGCTCAATCCGGCTGGGATGCCGCCCTCGGACAGCTGGATCATGGCTCTCCAGTTGGATCGTCCTGGTGAGGTTCGCCAATGGTTGAAGACCCGTGACATCGGAAAGCCGAGTGAGTACCGGGGTTTTGAGATCTTCGATCTCGACGGGACGAACTTGGGCTTCGGCAAAGGCTGGGTCTTTCTAACCCGCACCCGTACCGCGACTGAAGCGCTTGTCGCCACTCTTTCGGGGTCACCTCAAAGTTTAGAGCGGAACCCCACCTTTCGGCGTGCTCAAGCGAGCCTGACGGGTGGACAAAGCGGACTCTTTTTCTACCTCGACGGCGATCGCTTGCGTCGCGGTCTCTACAGCGGCCTTGAGCTGCCCGAGGAACATCCCGCCACGGAGAGTTTGGCTTTTTGGGATTTCGCGGTCCTGTCGTTTGACTTCGTCAAGGAAGAATCTGACGGATTTCTGGGCTACACCGAGCGCGAGGGTAAGGTTTCGGCGGCCTTGCGCCAACCCGGCCGGGTCTCCGCCGCGCTGCTCGACCTTCTTCCCGATGGCCTCTCGAGCGCCTCGGCGAGCGACGTGGGGTGGGCCTATCGCGCGCTGGTGGCGTTCGGCGACGAGATTCCCGAAGTGGGTATGGTCCTGGGGTTCGCTCACTCGGCTCTCCGCGAGTACGGAGACTTCGACGCGGCCTTCACCGGTACCATGGCCACAGGCTCTAATGCCCTCGACGTGTTGGCACAGTTCTTTCAGTTCGACTTCATCATGGCTCGCCGCCAGGGGCAATTGGCCGCCTGCAAGTCGAACTTGAGGAACATCAGTACGGCGCTTGAGATGTACAACACGGATTTCCCCGGTGAGTATCCGGAAACATTGGCCACGCTGACGCCCAACTACTTGCGAGTCCTTCCAGTTTGTCCCACCGATGAGGCAAAACCGTATCGCTACACTCGTGGGGGTGAGGGAGAAGATTCCTATCTGGTCAACTGTGTTGGACACCAGCATCCGACACTCAAACCGGAGTCTCCGAAGTACTCTTCCAGCGACGGGATCATTGAGCAGTTCGACGAGATGGCCTCTAGCGCTCCTGTCATCAACGCGGCCATGGAAGAGCCGAGCCTCGCCGTGGTCCTCCCGGTGGAGGGTGTGGAGGCGGCGCACGACCTGATGGTCAACGCCGTCGAATCCAATAAAGAGAAGCCGGTGGATAGCTGCGTCCAGAATCTGTCATCTCTTGCGACTTCCGCGACTTTCTACGCCTACGATCACGACGGAGTATACCCCAAGGCTCTGACCGACCTTGTTCCCGAATACGCCAGCGAGATTCCCAACTGTCCGGCGGTGGGACGTGAAACGTATTCCGAATCTTACGCGGTGGTTGGAGACAACGACGGTGTCAAGCTCTACTGCAAAGGACACAACCATCCCGAGCTTGAGGATGATAAGCCGCTCTACGATACCTCTTCGGAAGACGGCGTCGTGACCGGACCCGTGGCACAGCTTCCTGGAGAAGAGAAGCCTCCGGCGCCGGTCAACGGTGGCAGTGCCGTTTACGAGGTCACCAGCGGGCCGAAGGGCGTGCTTGATGGTTCGGGCAAGATTCTCCGCCTGGCTTACGGTCCCAAGGCCACGGAGTTCCTCAACACCACGGCGGGCAACCTCTCCAAGAAGCCGTTGGTGGCCGAGTCGCTCCAGTGGGGCGGAGAGACCGCCGTCTATCTCGACTATGTGGACCTGGGGCCTCTCTACACCGCGGCGGTGGAAGCGTTGACTAAAGGCGCGGCCGCTGGAAGCGAGGAGGCCGCCGTGACTCTCGATGTCGTCAAGGCGCTGAGAAGTCGAGTCAAAGGATTAGAAAGCAGTAGCTGTTTGAAGGTCACCCAGAAAGGCTTGCACTTTCGTTCTCGCGGCGTGGCCAGCAGCCAGATGGTGGGCGGTTTCATCGTAGGTACCGCCGCCGTCGGAGTGCCCAATTTCGCCAAGGCGAAAGCTCAGGGCCAACTGACCGCCTGCAAATCCAATCTCAAGAACATCGCCACGGCCTTGGAGATGTGGAGCACGGACAACTCGGGGGAGTACCCTTCCTCCTTAGCGCAGGTCGTTCCCGACTATCTTCGCACGATCCCGCTCTGCCCCGCGGCGGATGCGGACACCTATTCCCAGACCTATCGCTTGATCAAGAGTAAAGAGTACGGCTACACCTACTACGAGGTCTATTGCCAGGGCCACCACCACGCTAAGGCCGGTAGTGAGGAAAACTACCCTCGCTACAACGGAGTGACCGGATTGGTGGAGCACCCCGGCGATTTCGTCGAGGAATAGGTTAAAGCGATTTCAATAGCTTTAACCAGCGCGCCCAGGCGTCTTTGGCCGCCTGGGCGTTTTCTTGACCGGCGTCGGGAGCGGCGCCAGCTCTCATGAAGCCATGTCCGGCACCTTGATAGATGACGGGGTCGAAGGTTTTGCCAAACTCTTTCATGGCCTTCTCGGTATCCGCGAGGGTGGCGTTCACACGAGCGTCATTTTCGGCGTAGAATCCATAAACCGGAGCCTTCACCCCAGAGAGAGCCTGGTTGTCGGGAGCCGAGCCGTAGAAAGGGAAACTGGCAATCATTTGCTCGCTTACCGAAGTGAAGCGAAACGTTTGCGTACCGCCCCAGCAGAATCCGGCCACGGCTAGTTTTCCGTTGGAAGCTGGCAAATTCTTGGCGTAGTCGGCGACCGCCTCGAGATCGCTTGTGACCTGTTCGGGAGACAGCCCGCTCACCGCTTTACGAACAGACTCCACATCGGCGAATGAGCCGGTGGCGCCACCATCCGGCCCCATTCCCGACAGCAAATCGGGGGCCACGGCGATGTATCCCGCCTCGGCCAGTTGATCGCAGAGAAGCTTGATCCAGTCGGAGTGACCGAAGATTTCGTGAATGACCAGAACCGTCACGGTATTTTTCGCCTTCTCGGGATAGGCTACGTAGGTCTCGATCTTGCGCTCGCCGCTGTTGACCGTCACCCATTCGAGATGACGAGGGGATTGAGATAGCTTTTCCTTAGCCCATTCTTGGGCCGGGACAGGGGTGGAGAATAAGATCGCTCCCAGTAAGAGGAGGGTTGTGAATCTGCTGCTGGACATGAGGAGCGCTTCGATGGGCTCGACTTCGGCCTCCTGTGTACTCGGGGATATTCCAGACCCATCCTAAAAAAGTTGCCCTCCTAGTACCGGTGAACGGCACAATGTACTACGGGTTGGCGGCGGGAGGCTCGGGTGGTTTCTCTTCCTGATTCTTGTGAGGATGGGGAGTATGATAAGAGGTGAGGCCTTGCTCATGCCAGTTCGAGCGACTGGCCAATTCGAAGCTGCCATACTTGGTGTCTTTGGTGTATTCGAAGCCCTTCTCGTTGAAGGGATCTTTGGGAACGGTGAAGCCCATGCTTTCGAGCTCCGCCAAACTCTCGGGGTAGTGCCCCTTTCGCAGTCGGTACACTTCGAGTTGTAGCGCGATCTGAGTGGCCCGAAGTTGCCCCAGACTCCTCAACACAGCCAGGTTCCCGTTCGTGCAGAGCTTCGGAGTCATCCAGGACTGGGGTCTCCCCCGTGGGAACCAACAAGTCCCCATTCGCTCGAGTTGGCGGTTGTAGGGCTTCTCCACGGAGAGAAGTTGGTAATAGTCCCGCAGGTTTGACCGGAAGGTGAGATAGAGAGAGAGGTTTCGCCGCCAGACATAGTCGTGGTGTCCAGGGAAATAGAAGTCTGGACTTTTCGGCGAGAATTTCCACCAGGGGCTAGCTTTGTCGAAGATTTTCCTGAGAACTGCGAAGTAGTTGTCGCAGGCCCTGACAACGATATCGGCGGGGAAGGCGGGGACTTGGCTCCAGAGCTTCTCCAGCTCCAGTAGTGTGCTCTCACTCAGTCGTGTCGTGTGAATCGTATTCCGGACCCACAGGTTCAGATCGGTCAGGAGACCCAGCCGTCCTTCTAGGCTGAAGAGGTGCTCCGCAGCGTCCGAGTGGCTGAGTAAGCTCAGACTATCCTCCAGGACCAGCAAGCCTCGCTCGGCCTGCTCTGTCTCAAGAAGATGTGTACCCAGACGGGAGTGCGCCGACAAGAGCCAATGCAGCGAATCTTCGTTAGAGAAGTCATTGACCATGCCGACGCGGGAGAGACTGATGGGTCCCGAGGAGAAGAGATGGTGCAGTTTTTCTTGCTCCAATCGGGCCATGGAGGTCATCGCCTCCTTCCAGGGCCTTTGAGTCACTCGCTGGTCATATTCTTCCCCCTTGGACCTGTAGGTTTCCTTATATTCTTTGAGGACCGGCTGGAGATCGGCCTGATTTAATATCTGGGAAAGCTCCGTGTCGGCTTGTGTCAGGGGGGCCGACAGGGCTGCCTTCGCCGTCTGCTCAATTTGACTCCAGTCGCTCATGCCGCGCCGGCTGCCGAGGAAGAAGAAGCTATTGAGGCCAAGGAACGGAATAAAAACCGCCAACAGTAGCCCGATGCCCACACGCTTGGCTTTGCGCCGAAAGGTCAACATTTAACGATATTTCCGAGCCCGCGATCAGACTCCTGGTCACTCGAGGTCATCAGGCACTGTGAAGCCAACCCCTAACAGGCCATCCTAAAAAGTTCGGTGGAAAACGGAGGTATTGGGGACGCTATGGCTTTGATGTGGGCAGAGATTCTATTGCTTTTACGATGTCGACGGTTCCCGTGCCGGATACAAACTGCACGCTCACGATTTTTGATGGAGGCTGGCCGGATAGATTCTTCCGCCCCATGAGTTTGCCACTTTTGGCATCGAAAGCAGTCAGCGTCACATCGCTCTTGTAGGCGACAGCACCGTTGGTATAGTTGCCGACCGGAAAGCTACGAGTCGTCACCATGATGACAGTGTCGACCTTTCCCGGTTGCGCTTGCAATTCATCTGATAACTTCCACTGAGCCTCATGGACAGCGGCGCCTCCCGTATGGTCTGTGCTTGGCATCATGACCAAAACGAGTCCTTTGCGCCAAATTTTCTCTTTGTCTTCGGGCAGTGCTTGATAAAATCTATCGTAAGCGGAAAGCTCGGAACGGGAGAATCCTCCGGAGTTGTATCGGCCGACTACAAACCAGGCCCCTAGAAGTAGCAAAACCAGTGCTGCCAGCGTTGCCAACGATTGAATCTTGAGCCTCTTCATTTCGTCCATATCAGATATTTCTAAGCGGCAATGAAAAATCTTTTAGGGTCACTTGGTTTATGTCGACAAGTAAAAAGACCTCCGACAAAGACGGAGGTAAGACCCACTTTACTCGAGTTAAAAGTTATTCGCGAGGCTCGGCTTTTTCCGGAGATCCGCCGAGAAGTTCGCCCACCCCGCCGATCATCCCGCCCACGCCTTGCCACTCCTTGACCGTGGTCCGAATAGGGCTGGTGACATGGCCAACCACGTTACCGGCCTGTTCCTTGGCGCCGTCGACAAGCGCCGAGGCGGCGCCACCGATGTCGCCGGTGGCTAGGGCTCCGACGGTGTTGAGCCCGGTGGAGACACCGGTCTTGACCATATTCGCGATGGTGAAAAGTCCCTGGTTTTGCCGTTCGAATCGGGCACCGAGAATCGTTCCGAGACCTGAGAGTACTGACATATCGCTACCTCCGTGTTGTGTTGGGGTAAGTATGATAGAACTCGTTCCGAATGTTTCCCGACGGAGTCGGGGGATATTGCCTGCAGGTTAACTTTCTGGTTCTGTTTCCTGATGGGCGACTATCCGGTCCTCTAGGAGTGCTTTGCGTTGCTCCATCAGTTCAAGACAGAAGGCCAGATAGTCCACCCCGTCTTGCAACGTGGAGAGAGCTTTCTCGAAAAGAGAATCGTCTTCGTTCTCTTCCTCTAAGAGATTGGCCAGGTCCTCGCATCCTTGACCGTAAGCGCGGCTGCCTGTGGACAGGAGATAAGAGATCTGGAAGTCGTAGGCTTCGTCGGGTCGCTCAGCCGCTTGTTCGGACAGCGTCGCCTGGATAGAGGGTAAACGCTCCTCTACGAAATGGTCCAGATAGCCTTTCATGGCCTCTAAGTGGTCCATCGTGTCATCCCAGACCTCCTCGCCTTCGAGGTAGTCGCCGATCAGGACTTGGAGTTTGGAAAGGTCCTTGGTTCGATAGTGATGGCTGGGGACTGGATACTCGAATCCCTCCTTCAGTCCTAGTCCCGGAATATCCCTGGGCGCGTCGTCAGGCACCGCGAAGCCTACCCCGCAGGTTGGACAGCGACGGACGCCGGTGTCGCTTTGTGTTTTACAGAAAGGGCATCGCACGCTTAGTCTTCCTCGATGATCTGATATTCGATCCGTCCCAGATCAGAGTCGGTGGAAACGACCTTCACGCGGACCGGCATACCCAGAGTCAACTGGCGTTCGGAACTTCGGGCCGAGACCTGGTCGGCTTCCCACGGGCCGCCCGGCAGGGACTCTAGCGGCAAGACTCCTTCCACTAACGAAGAGTCCAGTTGGCAGATCAGTCCAAAGGGGAGAACGCGGGTGATGTGAGCGTCATATTCCTGACCGACATGGCGTTCCATGTAGGCCGCCAAAAGCATGCGGCGGCGCAACGACTCGGCTCGGGCGGACAGAGCGGCGCGGTCATTGAGATGACGACACAGCTCTTCTGTCTCGGGATCTCCGATTTCAAAATGTCGATCGCCCTTGAGATAGCTTTTGATCAAGCGATGAACAGAGAGGTCCGCGTAGCGCCGGATCGGAGAGGTGAAATGAAGGTAGAGTGGGGCTGCCAGACCCAGATGAAGTCCGGGCTCCACGGTGTAGCGGGCACGCCCGAGGATGCCGCGCAGAACAGAGCGTATCGCTGGCTCGGCCGAGGCTCCCGAGATCTGGGCGTCGAAGGCGGCTAATGAACCGGGCGAGAGTTGTCGGGCGAAGCCGGCCTCGTAGCCGAAGTTGTAGGCGCAGTCGGACAAGATCTTGACTTGCTCCTGGCTGGGCAGCGGATGGATGCGGAAAGCGCCGGGAAGCCCACGCTCCACCAACCAGCGAGCGACCGCCTCGTTGGCGCAGACCATGAACCTTTCGATCATCTGGTGAGCCACGGTGGTGCGAGAAGGCGAGGTGCCCTGGATCATTCCCGAACTGTCGAGGTCGACCTCGGCGACTTCTGTCTCGGACAGACTCAAGCCACCTCGCCGCTGCCGATATACGCCCAGGCGCGCCGAGGCGGTGCGCAGCCAGGGGAGAATCTCCAGAACTTTTTCCAGGGAAGGGGTCAGATCGCCGTAGTCCATCCAGTCGGCGACCTCTTCGTAGGATAGGCGAGCAGTCGATCGGATCAGGCTTTCGTAGAGATCCACAGAGACCACTTGACCTTCGGCGTCGATACGCATCTCGGCAGTGAGAGCACAGCGGTCTTGGCCGGGCAAGAGGGAGAGCGCGTCGGAGGAGAGCTGGTGGGGCAGCATGGGAAGTACCCGCCCGGCCAGGTAGGTGCTGGTTCCCCTGGCACGAGCCTCGCGATCGAGCACCGAGTCTTCCTCGATCGCCTCGACCGGGTCGGCGATGGAGACCAGCAGGTGGAGAACCCCGTCGACTCCAGCGGGAATCACCGAGACGGCGTCGTCGATGTCTCGAGTGGAAGGGGCATCGATGGTCACGGTCTGTAGGTGCCGCAGGTCTCGCCGGTGTCCCAGCGCCTGGGTCCGCGAGGCGATCTGTTCGGCCTGTGCAAGCGCTTCGGGACTAAAGTCGTCCATCAGATCGAAGCGGGCTATCAATCGGGCTAGAGGCTGATCGGCGGCCTCGACTCGCCGGAGTAGTGAGACCTTTTCTCCCTGGATCCGGCAGAGCCAGAAGTCCCCGCTTTGAGCTTCGCCCAAAAGAGGCCAGTCGGTGTTGCTGACCTCCCGGTCGGTCTGAAGAAAGAGTTGTCCTTTACGCTCCAATACAGGTCCGAACAGTTGGCCCCGCTTGCGTTCCACCAGGGTGAGCTCACGGGCGGAGTGACGTCCGTCAGCACCCGTGGTGACCTTGCCGCGGACGACATCGTCAAGGAGAAAGCGGTTGAGCTCGGGCGGCGCGATGAAGGCTGATTCCGGTCCGGAAGAGCCGGCAAAATTGAGGAAGCCGAAGCCCCTGGGGTGGAGGGAGATAGTGCCTTCCACGTCTCTGACAGTCTGCATGGCGCTATCTTCGAAGTTCGTGCCGAATTCCTGGCCCGAAGAATCGGGTCGCTGTAAAGAAAAGAGCCTCAACATTCGTGGTGAGGCTCTTAGGAGGTTGAGATTATCTATCGGAGCTTGGCTTTGACCGAGCCGCCCAGGGAGGGGGCGGGCATGCCGGCATCTTCGACGTACATCGCGCGTTGCGCGGCGGTGCGTTTTTTCCTCAGGTCCTCGATCTCTTTTTCCAGTTGGGCTCGGGTAGCTTTGTTCTGTTGAATCACTTGAAGCTGCTGGTCCTTGGACAGACCGCGCAGTTGGCTGGGAAGCTGCGTGGGCTGCAGGCGTTCCAGGACGACCTTGGTGCCGTGGTCGGCCGTCAAGTCCTGGCGGTAACCTTGGCGAGTTTGGGCCACCGCGCGCGAGGCCTGAACAGCGGTCGACTGCTGAGTGACGTAGCCGTTCGCCGCGTAGGAGACGGACTCGACCTCGTGGAGGTAGTCTTGATCTCCGTAGGTCAGACGGGTTTCTTGAAGTTGTTTGTATTTTTCCACGATCTTGGCGTCGTAAGGCGTCTCGAGCTCGGCCACCACTTTGTCCGGGTCGATCGTGTCGAGCTCGATCTGGGCTAGTTGGGCAGCCCGCTTCCAGGAGGCCAGACCCGTCGAGGTCGCTCCGCCGTTGGCGCAGAAGATGGGGAGGACTTTGATCCCTTTCGCGTCCGCTTTCTTGAGAGCGCGCTCGGGCGTGACGTCGCCTTGGTTGAAACCCTCGTTGCCGGCGACCACGATCACCTTCTCGACCGAATCGTCCTCGGACCAGTTCAGCTCTTCCACCGCTTTGAGGATCGCGGTGGGGGCGTACTCTTTGCCGCCCGAGGTGGACAGGGCGTGAAGCTTCACGCTAACCGCGTCGAGTTCGGTGGTCAGGTCGGAGAGCTGCTGGATGAATCCGCTGTCGCTGGATAGCCGGCTATTTCCATACTGGTAGAGCGCCACCGAGACCGTTCGGGGGCGATCCTTGTCGTCGGTTTGAAGTTCGGCCACGATGTCCCACAGCTGGGTGCGAGCCTGGTTGATCAAGCCGTCCATGCTAGAGCTTGTGTCCAGCAGAATGGCGATCTGAACGTCGGTCTGTCCGTCTTTGGATTCCGGAAGGATAACCGGGGTCTCCACAGCCACCGGTTGGGGATCGGGACGGCTTTTCTCCGCACGATGGAAAAACAGAGAGTAGATAGCCAGGCTTCCGACAAAAACGTAGATCGAGTACCAGAGATAGCGCATAGGGGTCTCCTTTGTGTTGGAAGCTTCGTCGCGTCGAGGCTCGACTTATTCCCTTACTCAACGACCTTTTTCGAGAAGTTCCGCTAGTTTCTTTCTTCCGTAGTGAATTCGGGAGCGGACCGTTCCGACGGGTAGGCGTAGGGCCAGGGAGATCTCCTCGTAGGAGAGCTGCAACATCTCGCGCAGAATCAGGATATTGCGATCGTCGTCCTTGAGTTGGCTCAGCGCCGTCTTGAGGTCGAGGCGCTGGGAAGCGGCCACCGTGCTGTCGGGAGAGGGAAGATCGCGATCTGGCTCGGCCAAAAGCGGCGTCTTCTTTCTCAGAGCATAGGTCACGTGTAGGGCGATGCGGACCAGCCAGGCTTGAAAAGCCTCGGGGTCGCGAAGATGGTGCAACTTTTGATAAGCCACCAGATAGGTCTCCTGAATCACGTCCTCCACCTGGTCGTCGCGCAGGAGCGGGTAGGCGGTCTTTCTTACCAGTCCTCGTGTGCGGTTGACCAACTCCTCAAAGGCGTAAGTTTCGCCGGCCTGGGCCCGCTTGACCCAGGCACTCAAAGGTTCGTCACGTTTGGACCTCTCCGAGCTTCCGATAGAGAAAAGGCCGAGGACTAAGGCAATACCCATCGGGTGACCTTGCCTTTTTCGAGTTGGGCGCTCAGCTCGGCCGTTTGACCTTGAGGGCGATAGTTGTAGTCGAGATCGAGATTCTCGGGTGGATTGGAAAGAGCCGCCAGGCTGGAAGGATAGCTCCCGTGTTCGGCCTTATGGAGACGTAGAGAAAGAATAAGACCAGCGGTCTGAAGGGTGGGTCTTAGCTGCAGTCCGTAGCAAGCGCGAAAAGCGTGCTCGATCCGCCATCTGAGGTGCCCTTCTTTCGGCATCGTGGCGGATAAGTCCATCATCGATTTTCTGAAGTTGGGGTAGTTCGTGAAATCGACTTTCTTTCGCATCTCCAGCCACGGCCCGACTATCATCTTGAGATCGAGTTCGAGAGCCAGCGCTGACATCGGCATGAACTCTTCTTGCCGCCAGCGTGATTCGATGACGCCGGAGAGGGCGAAATCCAGCTCTTCCTTAGGGTCGGGGGACTGAGTTACCAGAGATGCCAGTCGCTGATGTTGCTGCTGGAGTTGAGCCTTCGACAGAGAAGGGGAAGTCAATTGATCAATCAGGACGCGACTGATTCTCACGGCTTCGTCCCCGTGATAGGCCGGGGAGTGATGACGAGACGACATGAGATCCAGGGAGAACCAGGCGAGCTCTAGTGGCTGCTGAAGCTCTTTGGGGCGATGAAGCAAGCCGTCGAGCAACATGACAACCTCGTACCCTCCGGGTTTACCGGACCTGATCAAGTCCAGGCATTGTTGCTCGGTCTCCCGCTGAAACTCGGTTGACCAACGCGGAGCTGTTTTCAAGTTTCGAGACCATTCCGAGTCGGCCAGGCGCGCTCGCTCCGCTAGGTTCCGCCAGTGCCTCAGGGTCGCGAGGGGCGGACCTTGAGGGGTGGAGTAAGCTTCCAGCCAGGCCAGTTCCGCTGGAGCGATGCGGCCCTTGAGAGCCAGGCTGGCTCCGAGAAAGAGCCAGGGAGCGAGAATGAGCAGTACCGATAGGACCCGCATCGTCGGGTGAGGTGAACGGCTTCTTTGCAACCAGGGTGCGGACTGCCGAACGGTCGGGATCAAGGCGAGCACCAGCAACGTGAGAAGACCGTAGACAAGCCACGTCTCGGGCTGCAGATGGGCAAGGTAGAGTTGGTCGACGGATTTTGCCCAGTTTTTGAGAACGGTTCTCGCGAGATCGTCTTGGTGGCTGGTGACGCGCGCTTTCCACCAGCTCAAAAGTAGAGCGGGTTGAGCCGTCATTCCCACGGCCCCCAGGCCGGCGCCGAGAATCATGAGGACGACGACACGAACCAGGGAGAGTCTCTCGATGCGAAACAGGTCGGAGAGAAGTTTGGCTGCGGGAACGGCCAGAAGGCAGCCGAGCGCGGTCAGGATGGGGAACTCGTTAATGGTGAGATTCCAGCTTCCGACTACCACCCCGACCATCAGGGCCACGAAAGCGGGTATAAAACCGCTGAGAGTCGCCGATTGAAACTTTTCCGTCAAGGAACGACGGCGAACCGGCGCTAGCGCGGGCGGTTCGAACGGATCCGTTGGTTCGGTTGGCTCGACGAGCGCCTCCGAACGCAACCCTTCCCATAGCGTGCTTAACCCGTCTTCCTTTTCATCCATCGTCGTCACCTAGACCTTTCTGTCACGGTAGAGCGAGAGGGTGAAGATAAAGTTCAAAAGACGGTCAAAAATTTGTGGAAGTCCTAAGCGCGATTTTCGAGGGTGTCGAAAGTCAGCAGCAACTTGCGTAGAAGTTGGGCCAGTGTCTCTGTCTCATCTTCTTGGAGGCCTTTGAAAACCGCCCGCATTCCTTCGACCCGGTCGTGGAAGGCTTTTTCCACCAGTTCGCGTCCAGCCTCGGTTAAGACGACCTTCACGCTCCGGCGGTCATCGGGGTCGCTCCGCCGTTGGACCAGACCGATTTTCTCCAATCGGTTGACCCGGTTTGTCACAGCCCCGGAGGTCAGAAAGCAGGTTCCCATCAGCTCTGTCGGCGTTTGGGCAAAGGGCGTTCCGGAGCGACGTAAGGAGGCCAGGACATCGAACCCCCAGAGCTGGATGCCGTACGGCTCCAGGCAGTCGTCGAGGCGTTTTTCCACCAACTTGCCGAGCAGCAAAAGTCGTGCCCCCACGGCTAGACCTCGGGTGTCGACTTTAGGGAGTTCCGCGGCGACTTCGCTCAACATCTCGTCGATCGCATCTCGTTCCATCGGGGCGCATTCTTCTCAAAGAGTTTGTGACCTTTTGGTTTTTTCGAGGAGTCCGATCCCTTGAGCCGAACCGCTGATGGTGCCTAGCTCCGAGCAAGATTTTTCTCTTCGTGCCTTAGTCGGTGGCGAGACTCCCGAGGAGCTTTTCTTCGATCCCATCACCGAGAACGACACATTTCACAGCTGTCTGGGCTGCCTCTGGTCGTTGGTCGGCTCCGCTTCCGTGGGGGTGAGCCTCTACGCGGCGGACCACTACAGTGAGTGGGGGTTGGCCGAGAGCTGGCTTAGCGGGTGGGGCCCGGCCATGCTTGGCGGGGTGGGCGGTGCGCTGGCACTGGTCATTTTCACGGTTTTGCAGATGCTCTCAGGCAACGAGATCTATGTCCTGGATTTTAGGACCGATCGTTTGGAACTGCGCTACGTGAAGCGTCGCTCCACTCGGACGCTAGTCAGCTGGCCGCGAAAAGACCTGCGCCGGTTTCTTCTCGATTCGCCCGAGGAGGAGCCGGAAGGTGACGGGCGGCCTTGTCTTTATGTCATGTTGACCAGTGGGGAAAAAATTCGACTTTTGGAAGGATGTTACCCTCGAGAGTTCGTCGAGCAGGTGGAGTGCCGTCTGGCCGAGCTATGTGGTATTCCTTCGACAACCACCAGAGAGTAGGAGATTCTCGAGGGGCGGTCCAAGGTGCGCCGATGGACGAGCTTTTAGACCATCCTGTCATCTCCGAACGCTATTTTTTTCCCCGCCCTGATCAACCGCCGGAATATCGCGACTTCTCCACCCCCGATGGGGTGCGTCTGCGCTGTTTCGAGCATCGTCCTCATCCGGGTGCCAAGACTCTGGTTCATTATCACGGCAACGGAGAAGTGGTGGCCGACTACCTGCACGACTTCGTGGGAGATGTGTCGGACCTGGGTCTCAACCTTCTTTTGGTGGAATATCGAGGCTACGGAGGCTCCACCGGGCAAGCCCGGTTGGGTAAGATGCTCGATGATGTCACAACGGTTCGAGAAGGTTGTGGGCTGGCGCCGGAGGAGGTTGTTCTTTACGGTCGCTCCGTGGGAGCGATTTTCGCTCTGGAGTGGGTTTCTCAGGATCCTAAAGTGGCCGGACTGGTCTTGGAAAGTGGGGTGGCCGACCCGCATCAACGATTAGCTCTGCGTCTCGACCCGGCGGAGCTTGGAGTCGACCGTGAGACGTTTTCGGCGGCTTGTGCTAGGCGGCTCAGCCACCAGTCAAAACTCTCGAACTATCATGGTCGGGTTTTGGTTTTTCACGCCATCAACGACAGCTTAGTCGAGCTCAACCACGCTCAGCTTCACATGGAGTGGTCGAAGAGCCCTGAAAAGAAGCTGGTGACCTTTCATCGCGGCGACCACAACACCATCTTGACTTACAACTGGCGCGAGATGCTCGAGCATCTCCGAGATTTTATCGCTTAGTGGGCCGAGCCCACTTATTCCTGGACAGTCCTTAAAGAGCGTCGAAGAAGTAGCGCATGGCAAGCGCCCCCAGCGGACTCTCGGGGATGTTCAGCTCCTCGGGGGAGTTCACACGCTGCGCCGCGGCGATATCGGCTTCGAAGTCGCTGGTGAGTTCGGTCGCGGTCTGGGTGTCCAAAGAATGGAGCATCATCTCGCCCTCGAACCTCTGCGAGCGGGGGTGATGGTTGTGGCTTCCCACCGAGGTGAAGAGCCCGTCGACGACCATGAACTTGGAGTGGAGGGTGTCGCCTTTTTTGAGATAGACCTCGGCTCCGGCGGCTAGAAGTTCGGGAAAGCTAGCCAGAATAGGCGCCGTGATCAAAGGCTCGTCGATACTCTCGGCCGAGTTGGTCAGAATGCGCACCTTGACCCCGTCGGCCAGCGCTTTGAGCAGAACGTCCTTCATCCCGGGCGTGTTGATGAAGTAGGCGTTCTCGATGTCCACCGACTCGGTGGCGCCTTCGATCGCTTTCATCGTCGCCAGCATGATGTGGGCGTCGCCTTTGGGTCCGGGAACGTGGTTGACCACGGCCGACTTGACCGAGCCGACCACGGGGGAGGCTCCGGCCTTGAGCTCGACTTTGGGCTTGTCGGTCCCTTCCACCTGTTGGTTCCAGAGTTGGGCGAAGAGCTTCTCGCCTTCGTCCACGGCGGGTCCGGCCATCAGCACGTCGGTGTCTCTCCACTTGACCTCACCGAACCTGTGGCTGTAGACATCACCGATGTTGATACCTCCGATGACGGCTTCCTGTCCGTCGACGATCATCATCTTGCGGTGGTTGCCGTCGTAGGGGCGCTCGGCGTCGCGCCAGCGCACGACGGGGACGCCGTTCTCTTCGAGAAAGCGGACGGGAGCGTCATGTTTACTCTTGACCGAGACCTGCCCGTCGACCATGACCTTCACATCCACTCCGTCTTTGGCTCTTTCTACCAGCTTGCGGGCGGTCTCCCAGCCAGTGGCGTCGTCGTAAAAGGCCCAGCTCATCAGAGCGATGGAGTCTTTGGCCCCATCGATCATACGGTCGCGCTCGGCGAAGGAGGCGGGTCCGTCCTTGAGCACTTTGACCGAATTTCCGGCCACGAACTTGGCCCCCTGAAGGGTCTCAAGCTCAGCGATGAAGGTGGGGTCGGCTAAGAGGCTGAGCCCACCCACCATGCGAGGGGGGGCCTGGGTGTCGCGCACGGCTCGCAGGTGTTGGGCGGAGAGCTCCGGCCAGTCCACATAGACCGTGCCGGCGGTGTCGGGAGTCATCCCTCGCTCGCGAAACTGGGCGTCGATCATACCGGCGGCCTGGTCGATCATCTCGTTGCGCTTGGCTTCGGGGATGGGAGGGATGGCGCCGGAGTCAGCCGCGCTCTGGGCTAACTCGTGCAGCATCGGCTTGAGTTGGCCGGTGGCGTTGAGAACCTGCAGAAGCCCGATCAGTTGCTTTTCGGCCTCGGGGTCCATCAAGGCCCGAGCGATCAGCTCTTCGATCTGTTTAGTCGCTCCGGCTCCAGCGGTTTTCCCGGCGGTGAGAAGCCCACGAGCGGCCTCCAGGGTGGGGGCTTGGGGAGCTACGGCGGCACTGACCAGTCCGTCGACCGGCGCGGCGAGTGTTCTCTCGGGGGACGTGGTGGGGGCGGCGATGGGCCGAAAGGCGGCGATGCGCTGGGGGGAGAGTTGGCTAACGATCTGCATGAGTGATAGTTCCTGTATAAATCTTTTTTGTAACTTATACGAGAGTAGTTGTTGCGGATGGATCCAAATTGTAAACAAGAGGACCGCTCGGTGATTCACGGTTTTTTCAGGGTTCTTAAGGAAAATGAGTCGCAGCATGAACTCTTCGCTCTCCGCCGACGCTCGACAAAAATTGGTGACCGCCTATCTGGGTCACCGCTTGAACCATTCCGAGCTGGTGGCCTTGACCGCGCGCGGCGATGCCGAGCCCATCTCCTTTAGGAAAGAATATGCGGAACTGACGGCTCGCGACACTGACCGGCGCGAGGCTTACACGCCGGAGCAGCTCGATGGCGCCTGGCGAGAGTTAGGACTGAAAGAACGCTTTCAATCTCTCGACGAGAGCAAGATCTGGAGCGCCGAGGAGAGAGCTATCCACCGTCGCCTTTCCCAGCCCGGTCACGACCCGACGACGGGAGAGGAGGTGCTGTCGCCGGCTGCTCTGAGCCAGGAGCTGACCGACCTGATCACCGAGAACTTCAATGCCTTGGACCGAGACGGGGATCTCCGCTTGGAGCTCGACGAGCTCGACTATCTGATGTCCGGCGGAGTTTTTGGGGAGAAGCTTTCGATCGCCAACGACCGGAAACTGGCTCCCACGCTGACCACCCTGATGCGCTACGATCGGCTGCTCGGCTCGGGACAACCCGCCGACGGCGAGGGTATCAGCCAGCTCGATGTGGGGGCCTGGAGAAACGACCCAGGCTTGATCGCCGAAGGTTCGATGGGGCTGGTGAACGAGGCTTTCCAGAAGTATAGCGAGGAAGCTAAGGCGGTGGTTCTGGAGCGGCCGTTGTCCGAGGAGATCATCTCCCCCGAAGTCATTCGTCAAGGGGTCGCCGGCTCTTGCGTCCTTTTGGCCACCATCGCGGGAACCCCGGCCGAGCAGCTCAACTCCATGCTCAAGGACAATGGTGACGGGACTCTCACGGTGGCCTTCGCCGATGGGGTCTCAGAAACGCTCAACGATCCGACCTTGGCCGAACGACTCTACCACTCCAGCGGCTCGGGCACCGACCGCTGGCCGGCTCTCTTAGAGATCGCCGCGGCTCAGCGATTGGCCGGCGAGGGGAAGGGAACGGCGGGAGGGCTACGCGGGACCATCGAGGGGATCAGCCCCGAGTTCGCCATCCCCGCCCTCAGCGGCCGGCCGATCAAAAAGGAGAGCTTGGACGACTTGAGTCTGGTTCAAACGCGTGAGCTGGTGTCCCAAGCCATGAGCTGCGGCGGCCCCGTCATCTGCGGTAGTCGGCCTAGGGCCAATAGAGACTTCGTGAACGTCGAGGAGCTGCACAACGGCATCGCCAACGGTCACTGTTATTCAGTCCAGGGCTACAACCCCGAGGCGGACACGGTGAAGCTGCAAAACCCCTGGCACAAAACGGAATGGGTCTTCGCTCAGGATGGAGCCGACGAGGGAGTCTTCGAGATGCCTTTGCGCGATTTCTACTCTAGCTTCCGTTGGCTGGGCTACGCCCAACCGCGAGCCTCCTAGGAGACTACTCCGACAGCCTCCTAGCCGGTAAGTTTCCCGACCACCAGGTAGATGAGGTGGATGATCGGGTAAGATAGCCAGATCAGAACCAACGGGGCCAACCATAAGTTGTGGGTGTCCAGAAGCCTCCCCAGTCGGTGCCCCTGTTTTTTCATGAAGGTGTGAGGACAGATGGCACGGATGTCCCCATCTTGGATGATGGTCAATTCTTTTTTGACCACGGCGATATCGGTGAAGCGCTCTTCCGGCTTTCGCCGCAACATCCGCGCGATCAGGACGCTAATCTCTCTAGGTACCCGTCCCTGGATGGGACTAATGAAGCGCTCCGCCGCCTTGGGCGTGTGGTTGAGCAAGGCCTGCATCACTTCGAATCGCGTCTTTCCCGGGTAGGGCGAGCGCAGGGCGAAAAGTTCGTACAACACGACTCCAAGAGAGTATTGATCGCTGGCCGGAGAAGTCACGCCGCCCAGCTGCTCGGGAGCCGCGGTGGCCAGGGTGCCCACGAAACTGAAGTCTTCCGTGACCGTGATGTCATCGGGTGTTCTCTCCTCCGCCGGCGGGGCGGCCAGACCCCAGTCGACCAGCCAGACCTCTCCGTGCTCTCCGAGCATGATGTTTTCAGGCTTGATGTCCCGATGGAGGATTCCGCGTCCGTGGGCATACTCCAATGCGTCGCACAGGTCGATGGCGATGGCGACGCGTCGTGAGAAGGGGAACTGAACATGGGTCTCGGCATCCCCTTTGGCCAGTCGAGCGATCACCTGGTCCAGCCGCTCCCCCTCGATCAGGCGTAGAGCCATGTAGGGCCTTCCCGAGACGGTCTCTCCGGCTTCGTAAAGAGGCGGGATGTTGGGGTGCTCCAGCTTCGCCGTGGCTTCCACTTCGCGTTGGAAGCGTTGAGAATGCCGTGGGTCTCGCATCACGTCGGCGTGAAGAATCTTGACCGCCACCGAGCGGCCGGCTCTAGGATCGCTGGCTTTGAAGACCGCTCCGCTGGCTCCATCTCCGATCGGAGTGGGGGTGTCGAAACGTTCTGTAAAGTCGGACGGGGAGGTCATAGGTCTATGATCTCCGGTCTAACGACAATTTGGCTTGAGCGCTCCACGGACTGACCGCGCGAGTCGAAGATCAGCCCGAAAGCCTGCCGGCGGAAATCCTCGCTGGACCCTCCGCCTCCGATGGTGGCCTGTTGGCCTGATTGGAGGGCGATCGCGGTGGAGGCCCCATCAGCCAAGACCTCGACTCGACCCGAACCGCCGAGAAAGCTTAGCCATGGGGTGATCTTCAGGCGTACGACCTCCCCTACGACGGTCGGCTCCACGGCAAATCCCGTGCTGACGTTTTGCACCAGCAAACCTGGAGGGAGCAAGTTGTGATGTTGGCAGAAACTCAGATAGGGGTCGACGGTGACCAGATCTCGAGCCATCATGATCAAGCCTCGTTCCCCGCTCATCACAATGAGGGTCTGTTCGGATTCGGTGGTCGAGCGCCCGTCGCTTGCCAGGGCTGTCAGCTGGGGACGACTGGGACCGATAGTGATCAGGTGGCCCTGGCTGAGGCTTTGCCCGTGCATCGTGACGGTGATACGCACATGGGGAGCGGCTTGATCGATCTGCTGGAGAAATGTCTCGATCTCCTCGAGTTTGTCGAGGCTGTCACGGACGATGAGTTTCTGAAGTCTGGCTTCGGCAACGACCGTGCCGGCGGGAGACAGCAGCGGTCGCACCATCTCGATGGTCGCCTCGGCGAGCCGGTGGTTGAGCTGAAATATTCGAGTTTCCAGCACCTGTCCAAGCGTGGGAGCGGCAAGGCTCAGAAAGAAGAGAAGGCCCAACACTCGTCGCATGGACCCTCTCTTCGCGCCCGCCGGGTAACCCCCTATGGTGTCGCCAGAGCGCGGGAGAGATTCCAGCTGAATCCACTTCGCCGCTCGCCGCCTGAAGACAGATTTTGAAGAAGGGAAGTCCTGTCCTTGGCTGTGATAACGCCTATGGAATGGCGGACGGCGGGAAGCGCGTCACAGGAGAAGCCTCGCAGATAGTCGAGATCCAGGGACTTGCCCTGGCGCGCTCGCTCGATGTTGGTTCGGACGATGAGATCTTCCACATTGACCAGCGAAAGGGTGGAGAGCAGGAACAAGACGGTGACGGTCTGCCGGCTCACTACCCAGGAGACCTCTCGGGGGCTAGCGCAGGCGAAGGCTGCCAGGGCCAGCACGAAGAGGGCGACCAGGATCCCCGAGGCGGCGTAGAACCGCTCGACGGAAAGTCCAAACTCCTCGATATAGAGAAGCATTCGCGAGAAGGCCGAGGCGGCCAGTCCGGCGGCCTGGAGAATCAAGCCCCCTCCTAGCCAGCGAAGTTTCGAGTCGTTGTGTCCGATGGCGGTTTGGTAAGCCAGCATCACCAGAGGGAGGAGCAGCGCGATGCAGGTCGCCAGCTCGAAGAACCCGCTGCGAGCATAGTCGGCGTGATTGAGGCCTTGCGCTCTGACCCAGGCATCTCCCCCGAAGAGATAGCCCGCCTGCACGGACAAGAAGGTGGCGAAGAGCGCGTTGAGAGCGGCCAGGGCGATCCTCAACTCGATGGCTCCGAAGAGGACTCTGTTGCGAGGCGCCGTCTGAGACTGGGAGCTAAGCCAGAGTTTGAGCCAGGCCGAGAACAGCGCGCTCCAGAGGATGATCCTGAGGGGTAGGCTCAAAGATATCCCTTGAAAGGCCTGGTTGAGAAGCTTTTCAAAAACGGCATCGGCTGAGGTCAGCAGCGCTCCGAAGAGAAGGAGGAGCGGTACCGTCAAAAGCAGCCCTCGAAAGACCGCCATACCGTTACCGGGGAGCCCATCGTGGCGGGGCGAGAGGGGGCGCCAGACATCATCGGCGGCTCCCCAAAGGTACCCGAGGTGAAGGGTGTGTTTGGGAAACAGTCGGGCCAGCGAGCCTTGCTCTTGCTCCTGGACCAGGTTCCATCCCACTGCCCAGGTCAGGCTGAGGAGGCCCAGAGCGCTGGACCAGAACTTGACCACTCCGGCATCGTATATCGTGACGGAGAGAGCGAATCCCAAAGAGGGGAGGAACATCCAAGCTTGGGGCAGGGGAGAGCGTTCGGCGGAGCGGTTGGCGACGGCGGTCGTCGCGAGCGCCATTAGCCAGAAGACGAGATGCCCGATGCCGGGAGTCGCGCGATAGACGGCGACTTCGAACAACAAGGCGAGGAGGACGGCGATCTGGGCGAGAGTTCGAATCATAAGACCTCTACTTTGCGGTGTAAAGTTTGTCTTGGAGAGAGTATCAAAGTTGCTTTGTGTTGTAAAGTTGGTGATGAGGGGGATTCCGGAGTGAGTCCCAAAGGAGCTCGGATGATAAGACTTCTGATCTTGATCTTCTGCATTATCTGTACTGTGGCACAGGCCACTCCCTTACGTCTGGACCTGGATGTGCGACGCGAGGTGTCGGTGGACGGGAAGCCAACTCCGGCCGATCTGCGGAAGGTCACGGTGGTACTGGCCCCCGACTATCTGGAGATCGCCGAGCCGGGGGAACGTATCGTTCACGACTTTCCCGCGCGCCGATCCTATCGAGTGAAAGAGGAGGAGGTCCTGAATCGCTCGCTCTATGCCGACCTGGGTTTTCGCGTGGCCGAGATGCGCAACCGGCTAGGTTTGCAAGAAGCTATGAAAAGTTCGGGTCAAGAGACGGAGCTTCTCGGGGACAGCGTGTTGGTGGAGCATCTATTCTCCATCGACGATGAAGTGAGTGAGTCGGGTCTGGTGAAAACCGAAGGAGCGGTCACCTCTTATAAGCATAAGGGGAAGCTGCTGGCCGAGTTCTCCACCCGGGGGAAAAAGATCGAGCCGGAACAGATGAAGGCCTTCGTCAGGTTCCTTCGTTACTACTGTGGCGGGCATCCCGACATCCTGGCCGACCTTGCCCTGACGGGAACGCTCTCGGAAGAGACTCGGCTCGACTTTTACAACCTCAACGAGGTGGTCTCTTACCGAATTCATCTGCGCGATTCGCGAGCCCACGCTGGGCCTCGTCCTGACTTCTCTTTCGTGCCGATCAGTCCGCCCGCCGAGCCGCTCAAGACATTGGGCGAGGCTGCTTTAATGCTTTCCGCCGAGACGGTCGCTCAGGCTGCCGCGAACGCGCGCGAGGCCAGCCAGAAGGCGTTGACTCAGGGAGACGTGCTGGGAGCGGCTTTGAGACTTTTTGAAGCGATGCTGATGGATGGTGGCGATATTACCGCGGATTTGGCTCGAATGCGCCCGAGCATGGAGGCTAATCCTGAGGCAGGGGCTCTGATGAACGCGCTGCTCGGCGGAGATCAGGATCCCGTGGCGGGAGAGAAGGCTCTCGTGCTTATGGAGGCTAAGGCTGGTCCGGGGGCTCACGTGGTGGCCATTTTTAGAGCGGGCTTACTGATGGCCTCGCAGCGTCCGGTGGAGGCGCGAGACCTTTATGCGCGCGCCTTGGAGGCCAATCCGGCCATCACCGGCGCCTGGAAGGATCTGGGCGATATCTATCACTCCAACTACGAGACCGACATCGCCTGGGCATGTTGGGATATTGGACGTTACCTGGCTCCTCGCCATCCGATGTTGACCGAGGTCGGTAGGCTCGAGGAGTACCTGCGCTCCAACTATCCCGGATTTTTCTAGAGGTTCTATTGGGCGTCGCCGGCTATTCGGCCAGGACTCCTGGGAGGCAACGGAAAGGAGCTCTCCACCCCCACGTGGAGAGCTCCTTTCCGTTGTCGGCACAATCTCGGATCTTTGGAGTTAGATTTTGATTTCCGACATATCGAAGTCTTTGAAGTAGGTCGGGCCATCTAAGACCACCAATTCTTCTTCCTCTTCGACCTCTTCGCCCTTGTCGAACTTTTTCAGTTCGCGTTGCTCACGCTTGCGCTGGGCCTTCTCTTGCTTTTTGCGCTCTTTTTCTCGTTTTTGCTGCGTCATCGCCGCATCCTACCTTCCGAGCATATTCCCCCGCCCGATCTGCCGCTATCTGATCCCTCATAACGGCACTGCCTACCACCCTACACCATGCTGTCAAGCCCTTCCTTACGATGTAAGATCAAAAAGTTTTGGATTCCTGTCTCGAATTCTTGGTTGAGATGGGCTCGCGCATGATCAGAAAATTTTGGATTCCTGTCCGAAAAGTCGTGGCTAGCGTCGAGTTCACGAAACGTTAAACAAAAGCTTCGGGTCAGCAACTAGACTCTTCCTTAAGAGCATACCGCTTTAGAAAAATATTTGGAGACATTGTGATGTCGATCTTAATTGGAAATAGGCAGGTCAGTCAGGCCCAGCTTCGCGGCACTATCCAAAAAACCGCGGACAACGTGATGCAAGCCCAGGGGATGGTCGACTATTTCGAACTCATCGCCGACGGCTACATGGCTTTAGACAACACCGCCAGCGACGAGAACAAAAAGAAGAACGCGATCACCTTGATCAATGACGGTGTTTACGTCAACGCCGAGCGTTCCAAAGATGGAACCCTCAAGTCATTCGAGATCATCGACGAATCGGGCGACGAAGCCCAGGAGATCAAAAAATCCATGGAAGACGGACGGGCCACCTATGAGGTTTCGTTTGGCGGCCAAAAGATGACTATCTCCGAGGACCCCAACGGTACTCTCGTCTTCGAAGCCGGTTAGTCTTCCAAGGATTCCTCTTCTTAAACCCAAAGCAACGGGGCATGCGATATGCCCTGTTGTTTTTTCTGTTGCTCTGCGCTCCCGTTTGGGCCAAGGGGGATCCTCACAGCCACGCGCGCCCGGACCAGGTGAGAGTCAAGCATTTGGACCTCGACGTCACCGTCGATTTCGAGAAGAAATCCGTCTTCGGAACAGCCAATTGGGACCTTCACCGCTCGGCGGGGGCCAGCACACTGGTTCTCGATTGCCGCGATATGGAGATCCGCACCGTCACCGCGGGAAGAAAGCCTATACGCTTCACTGTCGGTCCAGAGGATAAGATTCTAGGATCGGCCTTGACCATCGAGCTCCCCCGAGATGTCCGTCGCGTCTCTATCTCTTATGCCACCAAGCCTCAAGCCGCGGCACTGCAGTGGCTTTCTCCGGCCCAGACGGCCGGTGGCAAAGAGCCCTTTCTCTTCACCCAGTCGCAAGCTATTCTCGCTCGGACCTGGATTCCGTGTCAGGACACACCGGCTGTTCGTTTCACTTACGACGCCAAGGTCAAGGTCCCGAATCACTTGCTGGCTCTGATGAGCGCCAGCAATCCGACCGAGTTGAACCCCCGGGGTCAGTATCGCTTCGAGATGCCTCAACCTATCCCCAGCTATTTGATGGCTTTGGCGGTCGGAGACCTACGCTTTCAATCGCTGGGAAAGGTGACGGGGATCTATGCCGAGCCCAGCGAGCTGGAAGCCGCGGCCTACGAGTTCGCCGAAACCGAGCAGATGGTGCAGGCGGTGGAGAAGATGTTCGGCCCCTACCGCTGGGGTCGTTACGACATGCTGCTTCTCCCACCTAGCTTTCCCTTCGGTGGAATGGAGAATCCCCGTCTGACTTTTCTGACTCCGACGGTGATCGCCGGAGACCGCTCTTTGACCTCGCTTATCGCTCACGAATTGGCTCACTCCTGGTCGGGGAACCTGGTCACCAACGCGACCTGGGACGACTTCTGGCTCAACGAGGGCTTCACGGTTTACCTCGAGCGTCGCATTATGGAGGAACTTTTAGGGAGAGAGTACGCCGAGATGCTGGCCGAGCTCGGCCTGGACGACCTACGGCACACCATCGCCGATACTCCCGCGGCCGACACCCATCTCAAACTGAACCTGGCCGGTAGAGACCCTGACGAGGGTCTCTCCGACATCGCTTATGAGAAAGGCTATCTCTTTTTGACTTCTTTAGAGAAGAAGGTGGGAAGAGAACGCTTCGATCGATTCTTGCGCGACTACTTCGACAGCAACGCCTTTCGCTCCACCGACACGGAGTCGTTCCTTAAGCGGGTCCGCGCGGAGCTGGGCTCCGACATCGAGGTTGATGCGTGGGTCTACTCTCCGGGGATCCCCTCCGACTTTTCGCCGACACCCAGCGCCCGTTTCGCGCAGGTGGACGCGACCTTGAACGCTTGGAGAGAGGGGGCCAAGGCCGTGACATTGGATGTCGAGGGATGGACGACGCACGAGTGGCTTCGCTTCTTGCGTGCCCTCCCGGCCGATATCACGATCGAGCGGATGAGCGATCTGGATCAGGCTTTCGGGTTCACCAAGTCCGGGAATTCCGAAATTCTGGCTCAATGGCTGATGTCGGCCATCGCCTCCAACTACGAACCGGCTTTTCCCGCTTTGGAGAGCTTCCTGACCACGGTCGGGCGACGCAAGTTTTTAGAGCCTCTCTACAAAGAGTTGGCCAAGACCGAGGCTGGGAAGGCAAAAGCCCGAGCGATCTATACGAAGGCGCGTGGCAATTATCACTCGGTTTCGGTTGGCACCGTCGACGGAATTTTGGGCTGGCCTTACTGAGTGGCCGAGCTGACCGCCTCGTGGATCAGTTGGGCGAAGTGCAGCTCTCCCAGCTCGATCCGTGGGGCGTAGCGGCCTTTGTCGTATCCTTTGGAGCGCAGTCCCCTCTGGACGGACTCGCAGATTCCCACGTCCTCGAGCTGGACCTGATGGCTGGAGGCAAGCGAGCGATCGATGAAATCCTGGGGGCAGCTCGGTGCGAAGAAAAAGTCGAAGATAACCAGGCAGCGATCAGTTCCCAGCGGTAGCACGACGTTGATGTCCAGAATCTCGCCGTAGCGGTTGAGCATCAAGTTGGGAAAGAGGTAGGCGTAGACGGCTCCGCCGCCCAGGCGCTCCGTTTCTCCCTCGCTGCCGCAACGCTGGATGGAGAAGTGCTCCTCCACCAGGGTTTCGTATTTGTCGAGGTCCAGCTGGGCTGCCAGATCGGGGTGCAGGTACTCCACGTGATATCCGCCGTCGAGGTAGTTGTCGGAGAAGACCTTCCAGTTACATTCGAGTTCGTAGACTTTGCGCCCGACGTGGTGTAGTGAGGCCAGGTCGTCGGTGGAGAGAAATTTCTCCAGGCCCTGATAGTACTCTCCGACCGTCTGTTGGGGCTTGCCGAAATGGACGAACATCAACCCGCCCCAGACTTCGAGCTCGATCGGAACTAGGCCGAACTCCTTGACGTCGAAGTTGGAGAGTTGGCCAAGGCGGGGAGCGCGGCGTAGCGAGCCGTCCAGCCGGTAGGCCCAACCGTGATAGGGGCAGGTCAACACCTCGGAGTTGCCTTTCCCCTCGGCAACACAGGCCGCGTGATGGCGACAGACGTTGTAGAAGGCTCGAAGCTTGCCATCCTCGGCCATGGTGACCACGATGGGTTGGTCGACGATCTGGTAGGAGACGAAGTCTCCCGGCTTCTCCAATTCCGCCGCCGCGCCGAGATACAACCAGTGTCGACCGAAGACCCCTTCCTTTTCCGCCTGCAGAAAAATCGGGTCGAGATACCAGGAGCTGGGTGGAGTCCAGGAACATTCGATTTTCTGAGTGGGATCAAAATCGGAGAGCATCTGAGAGAGAGTGGCCACGTGGGTTTCGTCCTTTCGAAAGGAGCGGATTCTTGCCCCCGGTGCTCGTCACCTATCAATCTTCAAGTTACAAATCGTTCAGGAAAGAGTTACAAACGTGTTACGATTTGGGGCTTTATTCAGAGTGTGAACGCGTGATAATACCCCCACAGAGAACGACTCACCACGCGGAGGACTAAGATATGAGCTACATCGCAGGAAACTATGGCGGATACGGAAGCTACGGCGGCGGATACGGCAGCTATGGTGGTTACGGTGGAGGATATGGACCTATCGGTTTCCCTAACCCTTGGAACAATTCCGGACCCGGCTACCAGGGCAACATCTCGGACGCTCGCGTGGGCGGCGGTCAGCTCGACTGGCGTGGCGGCATCTTCGGACGCCTGGGCTGGAAGCCCAACGAGGGCTACGCCATCGACCAGAATCGCAACGGTCAGTACGACCGCGGACGCGACGGAGTGCTCGTTTTCGACACCAACCGTGATGGTAAGTACGACAAGAAAGACGTTCAGAACACCAACAACATGATGCAGGCGGTCGCCGGCAACTACGACTTCAACAACGACGGTCGGGTCAGCCTGGCCGAGCGGCTGCAGGGCGCGCAGCACCAGGCTCGCTATCGCCAACTCGACACCAACCGCGACGGCGTTCTCTCGGCTCAAGAGATGGCCGCCGGTGGTGGACGCGTCTGGGTGGACCAGAATAGAAACGGCGGCGTCTCCAACAACGAGCTTCACTCGGTCTACAACATTCCGAACTCCAGCGGTTGGGGCCCCAGCCAACGCTTAGACTACGTCAACCCTTACAATCAGACCAGCCACACCAGCAACAACTGGGGCTGGAACCCTCCGGGGCCTTGGGGTGGACCTTTCGGCGGCGGTTACCCTGGCGGGGGATACCCCGGCGGATTCCCGGGTGGCGGATTCCCCCGTTA
>JBBCJA010000059.1:0-32322 GCA_037189585.1 Selenomonadaceae bacterium
TGGCACAGCCATTCGTCCGATTACTTGAGAATCCTTCTTGTTCGTGTATCTATGAAACTGTTGTGAAACGTCCGTTTTCACGATGCGAAAGCCAGGAAAATGGCGGTTTCCTGGAAACCGTATATCCATGAACTGTCAAACGGGGGCTTGAGGCTCTTCTTGGCCCTGGGATCGCCCTTGGCATCATCTTCCATGGCCTGGCTGAGGTCACTTTCGAATTCGACTCTCATCGACTCGTAGCCGGGGGTGTTGGCGTTGGTGATGTTGCTCGCGATCACCTGGCCGCGCAGCGAGGCGGCGTCCATCGCTTTCTCTAAGAAGGTGGTGTCGACAAGACAGAACGGTCGGCTCATAACATCTCCTATCACGAGGGGTTAGCTAGACCCTATCAGTCGTGAGTGACCGGATTTTGTTCCGTTTGTTACCACGGTGTGATCGAATTTTACGCTATCGAGTTCGACATTCATCCTGTTGTCTGGTCTTTGCCTCTGGGACGAGATCTGTTAGTCTACGCTCTATGTACCGAATCTCTAAGCGGTTCAGTTTCTGTGCCAGCCATATTATCGAGGGACTTCCGGAGGGGCACCAGTGTGGGCGTCTCCACGGCCATAACTACGAGGTGGAGCTTGTCCTGCAAGCCGAGACGCTGAATTCGGTGGGTTTCGTCGTCGACTACGGTGAGCTCAAGCCCTTTAAGGCCTTTATCGATGAGACTTTAGACCACCGTCATCTTAACGACATTCTTCCCCAAACCTCAGCCGAGGCGCTCGCCGCTTTCTTGTTCAGGAAAGCTAAGGCGCTCTGGCCTGAAACGATCGCGGTCAGGGTGAGTGAAACGCCCAAAACCTGGGCGGAATACCGGGAGGAGTGATGTCGTCGGGGGGGAGGGAGCAGATTCTCGGTCGGTTATCCCCTGCCGCCCGAAGACTCTTGGGCCAACGCTCCGGTGAGCCTGGCGGTTCCCCAGATAGGGAGCTTCTCGAGGCTCCGCTGACTCCGGCTCAGGAGAGTATCTGGTTCAAGGAGAAGATGGGGGACGCGGGGGCCATGTTTTGTGGCCAGCAACTCGAGAGGATCGAGGGCCCTCTCGACCTGCCGAGATTTTTGCAGGCCTGTGAGCAACTGGCGCGACTTCATCCCATCTTGCGAGCGACCTTTATCTCCACCGATTCGGGTTTGAGGCAGCGGGTCCACGACACCGTGCCGGAATGCTCCGTTGTGGACTGCCTCGATTGGAACGATGAGGAGTACGAGGCGAGTCTTCTCGAGTTCGTCACCAGACCTTTCGACCTGGAAAGCTCCCCTCCGCTGCGTTGGCGCCTCCTCCGAAGGGGGCCTGACCTTGTCTTTTTTCAGGCGGTGGTCCATCAGATCTGTTCCGATCGCTTGAGCTACCTCATCTTCCGCCAGCATCTGAGCCACCTCTATCAGGGGCTCCAACTCGAGTCACCCAGGGCGAATTTTCTAGCCTGGGCCGCTACTCAATCGGGTAGATTTAGCGCTCCCCCAGATCTTGAGCCGGTCGATTTTCCCGCGAGTCTACCGAGGCCCGTTTCGCTCCGTGCCGCCGGAGCGCGCCGGTCTCTTGAAGTCCCCCAGCAGCTGTGCGAACGGCTCAATAAGTTTTCTCAAGAGTCTGGCATCACCATCTATTCCATCACCCTGGCCTGCTGGTGCTTACTTTTGAAGAAACTTACCGGGCAGCACGAGTTCGCCATCGAAAGTCACGCCAGCGCGCGCGACGGGGGGAGCCAACGAGATGTGATCGGGTGTTTTATTCGTCTTCTTCTGGTGAGGGTGCGACTTCTGCCGACCATGACGTTTCGCGAAAGCCTGAGCGTGATTCAGAGCGCTTCCTGGGAAGCTCTGAGTCAGGAGCCGCCATTCCCCTTCCCCAAGCTACCCATAGCCTTCGACTACTACGAAGAGAGTGGGGGAGGGGCATTGGACCTGGGCGCTCTTCGGGTCGTGTCTATGCCCAGCGTTCATCTCACGGCCGAGGCGGAGATTCACCTTCAGATTTTCCGGTCCGGCCAGGGTATGAGGTTGAGAATCACCTATCATCCCGACCTTTACCATCCTTCCACGATCGCGTCTTTCGGTGCCATGTTTTTGAATGTTCTTTCCCAGGGCACAGAACAGCCGGACCTCGAGCTGGAGAGCTTCACCCTGGCCGAGCCGCCGGAGTTCACGCCTTCGGACTTGACGACGGCGGATGAGGATCTCTACGAAGCGTTCTCTCGCCAAGTCGAGGTGAAACCCGAGGCGAGCGCGTTGATTTCGGAGGGGGAAGAGCTAACTTTTCGAGAGCTGCGGCGCCTGAGTCAGTCTCTGGCGCTCCGTTTGGAGGGAAGGGGAGTCCGAGCCGGTGACGTGGTGGCTATCGAACTCGAGCGGTCGTCCCGCTCGATCATCGCCCAGTTAGCGGTTCTTTGCCTGGGCGCGATCTTCGTCAGCCTGGAGCCCACTCTTCCCAGTCGAAGGCGAGCTTTGATCAAAGAGGACGCGAACCCCGCGGCCAGCATCACCTCCGATGACTTTCACAACCTCCCAGCCGGCCAGCCGGCAGGCTCGGCGAGAGGAACAGAAAGCGGGGCGTATCTGCTCTACACCAGCGGAACGAGCGGTCGTCCGAAGGGGGTGCTCGGCACCCATCGCGGTTTACTAAACCGAGCGGCTTGGATGGCTCGAGAATTTCCTTTCGTTGCGGGCGAGGTGGTGGCTTACAAGACTCCTCTCGCCTTCGTGGACTCTTTGTGGGAGGTTTTCGGACCACTTCTTCACGGCGCCACAGTCGCCGTCTTGAGTCCGTCCCAAGCCGGACCGTCACGGCTGATGGAAGAGTGCCGCCGCCACAGAGTCACTCGGCTGGTCCTAGTCCCCTCACTATTGGAGTCCCTGCTGGGTGATGACTGGTCTCTGCCCGACTTGAGACTCTGCATTTCCAGTGGTGAGGAGCTTCATCCCCCTCTGGCCGAGCGGTTCCGCCAAGTCGCTCCCCAGGTCGCTCTCCTGAATCTCTATGGCTCGACCGAGGTGGCCGGCGATGTCACCTATCATCTCTGTCGACCTGAAGATGAGGAGACACCCTTGGGGCGGGCCATCGAGGGGAATCAGGTACTGGTATTGTCCCCCTCGGCGGAGCCTCTGCCCGATGGAGTTCCAGGAGAGATTTTTGTCTCGGGGAAACAACTGGCGCTCGGTTATTGGAATCTGCCGGAGCTGACCGCCCAAAGATTTCGCCCAGCGCCCTGGAACCGCAGCCTGGTTCTTTTCGCCACGGGCGACCGAGGGGTGAGTAGAGAAGGAGTCATTCACTTTCTCGGGCGTGCCGACGCTCAAGTGAAGCTGATGGGCCAACGAGCCGAGATCGGTGAGGTGGAGTCCGCTCTGCGAGGGCTCGATGGCATCCGTGAGGTCTCCGTGTTAGCCACTGGTCAGTCCGAGCGCCCTCGACTGGCGGCCTTTTTAGTCGTCGACCCCGAGCTTTTCCAGCCGATCCCGTCGGCCCGACGACACCTCGCCGAGCTTTTGGCTCCCGCTCTCATTCCCTCACGCTGGCGTGTGCTGGAGGCACTCCCCCGCACGGCTAGCGGCAAGCTGGACCGCCAAGCCTTGCTGGCCGAACTGGAGAAGCCTCAGAGCGATAGCGGCATTCCAGTTGACGTGCTGGAGCGGAAGCTTCTGGAGAGTTGGCGAAAGGTGCTGAAGGTCGACTCGCTCCACCCGAATTCAGATTTTTTCGAGCACGGTGGAGATTCGCTCAAGGCGCTTGAGCTGTTCTGTGAGCTGCAACGGAGCCTTGGGGTCACTTTCCCGGCTCATGCTATTTTTCACCATTCAACCGTGCGGCAACTAGGTCAGTTGATCGCTGGGCATCACTCCAGTCAGCTTCTTCCGTTTTTTCCCCCTCACCCTGGTCGGCCTCACATCCTGTTTACCCACGGCATCGTGGGCGGTGCCGAGGTCTATGCCGAGTTGAGTCGCGAGCTCTCGACTGGTTGGAACTGCCACGGACTGGCCACCAGCGACAGAGTTCTGGAGTCTCATCGTGACCTGTCCCGACTGGTCGCCGAGTACCTTGTCGAGCTTCAACTGCAGTCTTCCGAATTGCCCCAGGTCGTGGCCGGACTCTCCGGAGGAGGACTTGTCGCCTTGGAGCTCGCCACCCAGCTTCACCATCAAGGCTTGGCGACTCCGACCGTCGTCCTTCTCGATAGCTACCCGCCCGGCTCGTGGCGGAGTTTTCGAAAACTCCCATTGTTCGAGCGAATGATGGTGAAATTGGAGAATCTGTTTTGCTCTCTTCCTACCCTTATTGGGTTCCCGACCAACAAACAGCGCTGGGCCTACCTGTACGAGGTCTTCTACTCTCAGATCCCCGGCCTTTTTGACTGGGGGAAGACAGCCTGGTCACGCCTGCGACTCAAGGGCGATGGGCGCACTCGGGCCAATCCGTTGAGCGGTGGGGTTACCGATAAAGTCCTGGAGATGCTTTCTCGGCACCAACTTCAGACCGTCTATCCAGGACGCGTGATTTTTTATCGGTCCCGCCTTCATCCCGGACACACGCTGCCCGACGTGACAGGGGAATGGAGACGCTGGCTGCCCCATCTGGAAGAGGTGCCGCTGGCCGCGCCTCACGGAAACGGGATGGTGAGTTTCCCAATGTCGGAGCTTCTAGCCGCTGATCTCAAGAGGCGACTGTGCCCGGTGCCGGAAGACATGCGGAGGGGTTTAAAGGAGGACCGGAAGGGACTCCAGGCCTCGTAGAGTGATACTTTCTTTCCAGCGGGGCTCGCCGTCGAGCTTTAGTCCCGGCAAGGCCAAAAGCCCGCTCAAGGCGACTTTGGCTTGCGTCCGGGCCAAGGAGGCGCCCAGACAGCTGTGACGGCCCGAGCTGAAGGATAAGTGCTTGTTCGGTTCGCGGTCGAGTTGCAAGGTATGCGGATTTTCGAAGACGGAAGGGTCTCGATTGGCCGAGCCGACCACCGCGAAGATCGGATCCTGGGGGGGGATGACGACCTCGTTGAGGACGAGTCCCGAGCCGGAGTTCTTGCTGATGATCATCGAAGGACTTTCGAAACGCAGACACTCCTCCACCGCGCTGGCCATCAATTCTGGTTGACGGCGCAGCCGCTCCATCTCATGAGGATGGTGGAACAGGGCTAGTGTGGAGGAGCCGATCATATGGGCCACGGTCTCGGCTCCGTTGCTAAACAGTAGCAGGCAACTGGCGATCAACTCGGTCTCGGAGATATCACCACGATCGGCCAGGGTAATAAGGTCCGCCAGCAGGCCATCCTTGGGAGAACGACGATAGTGAGCCACCCATTCGCGAAAATAGCCCTCCAGTTCGAGAACCGCTCGGTTAAGCCGGCGGGGGATATCGTCTTCCATTCCGGGAGAGAAGATATAGAACAGGTCGTGGGCGTAGCTTTCGACGAAGGGCCGGTCCGACTCAGGGAGACCGAGGTAGTCAGAGATCACCCAGACAGGAAGCGGACTAGCGAAATCTTCGACCAGATCCATTCCTCCCTCCGCTCTGGCTTTGGCCAGCAGTCGGGTGACATTGTCTTCGACGCTACTCTCCGCTTTCTCGAAATGCTTTTTGAAAGCCCTGTCGGTGTGACGCCGTAGGCGAATGTGGTCAGGCCCGTCTAGCAAAGCGAAGAGATTGTCGGCCAAACGTTTAGCCGGTGAGGCCGCGCGGTCGGGCCTGGAGTGCACCGACTGAGCTGAGGGCCGGTTGCTGGTGTCGGGATGGCGTAGCAGAGTCAGAACGTCTTCATAACGAGTAATAATCCACATGCCGAAAGGGCTTCGATGGATCGGGTCCTGGAGGCGAAGCTCTTCGTAGAAACCATAGGGGTCGGTACGAAGCCGGGGATGGAAGGGATCGAAGACCAATTGGCCTTGATGTCTTTGTGTGGACACGGCCCTCCACTTCAAGCTTCTTGAGCTAGACCCTGGCAGGGAATGTGTTCCTATGAAGGGTAGAATCCGTTTCTATGTCGTTGCTAGCTCTATTTCGGGAAACCGTTGCTCGATATCCTCAGACCACGGCCGTCGAGGAGGGTGATGGAACACTTTCCTACGACGAGCTTCACCGCCGTTCCGACGCGGTGGCCGTGGGTCTGGCTTCGCGGGGAGTTCAGCTGGGCGACAAAGTAGGGCTGGCCTTCAGGGATGGGATAGAGCTGGTCATCGCCATGCTGGCCGTGGCCAAGTTGGGGTGCGCCTATGTCCCCCTTCCGCCGGACTATCCGGAGGAGCGACTTCAAAGGGTCGTGGAGGCGGTCGAGCTCGCCCTGGTGTTGGGCGATGGAGAAGGGCAGGTCTGCCTCTCCTCGCTAGCCGGGCCAGCCGCTGGCCAGAAGTTTCCGGACCCGGGCCCCGAGACACCGCTTTACCTGCTCTTTACTTCGGGTACCACGGGAGTACCGCGCGGGGTCGTGGTCACTCACGACAACTTGGAGCGACTTTTTCGCGAAGTGGATCGACGGATAGATTTCCGGCCCGGTGAACGCTGGAGCCAGTTCCATTCCTACGGATTCGGCTATTCGGTATGGGAGATCTGGGGAGCGCTTCTGCACGGTGGCACGCTGGTGATGGTACCGCGAGCTTTGACTCGCTATCTGGATGAATTTCTCCCCTGGCTCGAGAATCGACGCATCGGAGTGCTCAGCCTTACCCCCAGCGCCTTTCGGATGTTGGGCCAGGCGGCGGGGGTGGGCGAGCATCGGAAGCTGCCTGACTTGCGAATTGTCGCGCTGAGCGGAGAGGCGGTTCGGCCCCAACAACTCCGTCCATGGTTTGCTCACTTTGGCGACGAAGCGCCTGAAGTCTGGAACAGCTACGCCTTGACCGAAACCGCGGGACAGATCACTGTCCGCCGGATGACTCGGGCCGACCTTCGCTTTTCCGGCCACTCCTTGATCGGAGCCCCCCTTTCCGACGTGAGCTTGGAGCTGGTGGATTCCGAGCTTCGCAGAGTGCCTGCGGGGGAGGCGGGGGAGATCTTGTTGGCCGGTAGGCTGTTAAGCCCGGGGTACCATAACGACCCCGAGGAGACAGCCCGTCGTTTTATCACCTGGGAAGGACGGCGCTGGTTTCGCACCCACGACCGGGCTCGTCGGCTGGCCAATGGTGAACTCGAGTTTCTAGGTCGAGCCGATCGTCAGGTGAAGGTTCGAGGTCACCGCATCGAACTCTCTGAAGTGGAAAGCTTGCTCTGCTCCCATCCGGCTGTGAGCGACGCGGTCGCCTTCACCCGAGGAGAGGATGAAGAGCTCACCCTTCACGCCGCCTGGGTAGCGCATGACGGAGGGCGAGTCGAGCCCGAGGAGCTCCGTGACTATCTGGCTTCTCTGTTGCCCAACGCGGCTATTCCTCAGTCCTTCACGAAGCTCCAGGAGCTTCCGCTGGACCCTCACGGCAAGGTCGCTCCGGCGCGTATCGAGGTGTCTGAGGACCCCGAGGTGGAACCGGAGACAAGCGAGCTGAGTGGGGCCCTGGAAGAGCTGTTGGCGGTCCTCTGGTCGGACCTCTTCGAGGGGAGAACCGTCTTGCCTGAGCACGATTTTTTTGAGCTCGGTGGGCACTCCCTCCTCGCCATGCGTCTGGTGGCCACCCTCCGCAATGACTTCAATCTGCAGGTCAGCATGCGAGACTTGATGGAGTCCCCAAAACTTAGAGACCTGGCGCGAGCCATCTCCAGTAGGGAGGAGTCCGAACCGCGAGGAGACTCCCCTCATCACGACTTTATGCGACAGGCTATCGAACGGGCCAGGCAGGCTCTTTTGGAAAAGCAGGCTCCCTACGCCGCCTGCGTGGTTCATAATGGAAAGATCGTGGCTCAGGCTCACAACCTGGTGTGGAAGAACAACGACCCCACGGCCCACGCCGAGGTCCTGGCCCTGAGGCTCGCGTCAGCGCGCTTGAGCCCGGAGCAGCTCGCCGAAAGCGTGGTCTACAGTACATGTGAGCCGTGCTCGATGTGTCTGTCGGCGTGTCACTGGTGCGGAATCCGCTCGGTGGTCTATGCCGTCACGATGGAGGATGAAGAGCATTTCGGACTATCCGCTCCCACGGTACGAGCTGACTCCTTGGCGCGACAGCTCGGAGATTCCATGGAGATCGTGTCCGAGGTCTGTCGGGGAGAGATGCTCGATGTCTTGGAAAGCTGGCTCAAGGACTGGACCGAGTCGGAGAGCTACCAGTTGTCCCGCTCGTGAGCCGGCTCTGGAATCGCTTCTGGTTCAGTGAGGGCTCCGCTCGTCTTCTAGGCTTTCAGAGAGCGCTTTTCGCCATGGTGGCCTTCCTGGCTGCCGGCGGAGTCATCTCCACCCCCTGGGCGCCGACCGAGGATTGGCTTCTTCTGGGCACGCCTTTCTGGGAGCCGACCTTGTTCTGGCGCCTCGTCAGCCCCGGCCAGCCTCCTCCGAGTCTTCCGATCGAAGTCCTCTCCAAGCTTTATTTGATTTCGCTCTTGACCTCGTGTCTAGGACTCTTCACACGAGTCTCGACCATCTCCGCGGCCTTGTCGGGCTACCTTGTCTTAAGCTTTGTCAACAGTTGGGGCATTCTCTATCATCAGACCTACCCCGTCTGCCTGGTCCTTTTCATCTTGGCGCTCTCCCCCTGTGGGGATGGATTCTCCCTCGATGCGCTTCGAAGGGGCTCCCCGGTGGAGGACGCTCCTCAATACACCTGGCCCTCTCGACTGGTGTGGGTCGCTCTCTCTTTCGTCTTTTTCTCCGCGGGGTTATCTAAGCTCGGCGCCTCGGGCATCGCTTGGATCACCTCCGACAATTTCGCTCAGATCCTGCGCCGCGGGTTTTATTACCCTTTTAGCGGTTCACCCTCGATAGATTGGGGTCTTTCCATCGCGGAGAACGCCATGCTTTGCCACTTGTTGGCCTTTTTGACCATTGTTTTGGAGGTCGGTTACCCGCTTGGGCTTGTCGCCGGCCTCACCACTCATCGTAAGGTGCGTTTTCTGGCTCTATGCATTCCCTGGGGGATGGCGGTCTCCGTCATCGGCTTTAACGTGATCATGGGGCGGACGTTCTATGAACTTGTAGCGGCCCACGTTTTCTGGATCGTTGCTCCGAGCGCTCGAGTTGGGAAGGTCGGGCCAGGTCAGAGGATTCGCGTCACTCTTGCTTTCGCTGTGATAGCCCTTGGCTCCAGTGTCGCGATGCTGCTCAAAGTGTCCCCGCTGCCCTTCTCGTACTATCCGATGTATTCTTGGATGATTGGCTCCACTATGACGGAATATCGGGTCTACGCCGTGGAGAAGTCCGGTGAGGAGACCCCTCTCTGGGACCATCGGGAGACGCTTTTACGACCCACCAACCGTTGGACGGTGAGCATGGGGTTGTCCAAATCTCGGGACAATCCGAAAGAGCTAGAACAGTCGCTCGAGCGGCTGATACTGCTGTGCCATCATAACGGCTACCACCCCAAGGCTCTTCGAGCCTACCGATGTCGTTGGGAGATTTTGCCGGGAGCGAGCAACCTGTATCAACCTGAGCGTGAGCTTCTAGGAGAGGTGCCGGCTGAGCCCACGCTCCTCGGGAAATGAGGTACATTGTGCCGTTCACCGGTATAACGTTTTCCTCGACCTTCAGAGACGGGCGGACCAGAGATTCCCTAGAGCCCAAAGGGGGAGCGAGACCGCGCTAGTCAGGGCGAGAGCCCGGAGAGACTCGGCCAGGATTTGAAGTGGTGAGGGCCAGGCCAAGCGATGGAATTCGGCGAGAGTTCCTTTGATAAGAGCCGAGGTGGAGAACCGCTCGCTCAGGTCAGTTCTCTTCTGGCGTCGGGCCTTGGTGTTACGATAGCGCTTGGGCTCATCTTCGGATTCACCAAAGTAGCCGAGCGCTGTTGGCGGAGGTCGGCAGCCGCCGTCCCGGCCTCCTTGGCTTTGCGTTTCCATATCTTAAAGATATCACACTCGTGACCCGTGGGGGAGTTTACCGTTCTTCTCAAGAAATCTCGCCGATGGCTCGGGAGCAGATTTAGTCAATGCGCGCCTGGTTTCTTTTCGGCTTTCTTTTCGCGCTCCATCTTCACGTTCTAGCCCAGCCTCTCTCGGTGGCTCATCGTGGTGGTCCGCGATTGGGTCCAGAGAACGCGCTTTCCACTTTTGAGAAGGTGCTTGAGCTTAAGGTGGATGCCATCGAGCTCGACATTCACCAGAGCCGCGACGGTGGGCTGGTGGTGATTCACGACTCCACTCTCAAGCGTACTCATGCACGGGAGGGTGAGGTGGACAAGATGACGACCGAGGAGCTGTTGGCCGCCGGAGTTCCGACGTTACAGCAAGCCATTGAGCGGACCCAGGGGCTCTGTCGTCTTTTCATCGAGATCAAGCATCCCCACGGATATCGCCACCAGGGGATCGAGGAGCGGGTGCTCAAGGCTATCAAGGACAACGGCCTGATGGAGAGCGCCGTGGTGATCTCCTTTGACGAGACGACGTTACGTCGACTGCACGAGCTCGATCGTCGGGTGACGACGGGCTGGCTTGTCGGCAACGCGGTCAAAGCTCGTGAGGTGAAACCCGATCTCGGTATCACCTATATCTCTCCGCACTATGGAAAGGTGGACGCCGCCTTCGTGGAGTGGGCCCACCAGACGGGATATAAGGTCAGCGTGTGGACGGTCGATGACCCCAAAGCCATCGAACAGATGATTCAGATCGGGTGTGATGCCGTCACCACCAACGACCCGCAACGCTTGTTATGGGAGTTGGAGAAGCCTTGAGAACGGCTACGGCATCTCGATGCGTAGGATAGCGCGTTTATCGTAGCGACGGCCGATTTTGGAGGCAAGATCGGTCAGGGCCATCTTCCAGCCGTACTTGGCCTTAAGAGCCTGATTGGCCGTCGCGATCTCGGCCTGGTCATCCACCAGATAGGCGCTGGCCTCTTGCCAGGTCCCGAGCAGTTTGCCCGTGCGGGTGCAGGGGACGATTTGAGCGCGAGAGGAGTTGCGCAGGCGCTTGACCTTTCCCGCGTTGGCGGCCGAGAAGGCGTAGAGCTTACCCTCCACCGCGGCGGCCCAGATGGGAGTGTGGACAGCATCCCCGTTTTTGCGAAAGGTGGCAAGATTGACGAATTCAGCGCTCAGGACGTGGTCGGGTATCGGCATGCGGGCGCACTTCGCAAGAGGAAGAGAGAACGCCTCCGGCGTTGCTTGCTCAGCCTTGAATGGGTAGACTCAAGGGGTGAATACCGTCAAGCGCCATGACCTTGTCTCCGTCGATGACTATTTAGCCTCCGAGATGAATTCCGAGGTTAAACACGAGTATCTCGGAGGCGTCTTGTACGCGATGAGTGGTGGTCGAAATGTGCACAACCAGGTCGCAACCAATATTTGCTCGGTTCTGTGGAACCGTCTTCGAGGAGGCCCTTGCCGGGCTTTTAACTCCGACACGAAGATTCGCCTTCGCCTTCCGGGATACGTCAGATTCTACTATCCCGATGCCTCGGTGATCTGTCGGCAGAATCCACCGGACGACACCTTTCAAGATGAGCCAGTTTTGGTGGTGGAGGTTCTTTCTGATTCGAGCCGGCGAACGGACGAGGGGGAAAAGCGCGAGGCTTATCTCACCATCCCCTCTCTCAACCTCTATCTTCTGGTGGAGCCGAAGGAGCCGCGCGTGGTCGTTATGAGACGGACCGAACAGGGATTCACGCGGGAAGTTTGGTCGGGACTCGAGGCCGTGATCCCCTTGCCCGAACTGGGAACGGAACTCCCCCTGGTCGATGTCTACGACGGCGTGGGCTAGCTAGGAGCCTGTCGAAGTGGTCTCCCGTCGTCAGACTTGTTCATTATTGTGCATGCGAAACTTGTCAATTGCCGTCAATATGTCTGTATATTACCTAAATCGCCAGGGGTACCCTTTGGGTCAAGCGCCTGCCCAAAATGCACTGCGCCTGACTCGGTCCGACTACTCCGACAGGCCCCTAGAGAGAGCTTTGGGTTCCCACTCTTTGGCCGTCTCTTCGTCGCCCTCTTGGCGGGCCCAGCTGAGAACCTCGTTGGCCACGGCTTCGGCCTGGATCTTCTCTCCGGCTTGAAGGAGCGCGTGGTGCAAGACTTCTCTCAAGGGGATGAGCATGAGGCCTTGCGGCTCCACTCGTTTCTGCAGGGCGCGGAGCCACTCCACCGCCTCGGAGGGACGGTCCTCGATGCCTCCGTAAGCGCCTTCGAGAAGGTACATGAAGCTGTTGGTGAGGGCTTGGTGAAGCTCGGGGTCGGCCTGACCCAGGCGTGGATGAATCGACATCTGCATCAAGAAAGTCATCAGGCTACTGACCTCTTCCAGCTTTCCGAGGGAGGCGGCCACGATGGCGGTTTGGCGCGCCCAGTTGACGACGAGCGGAAGAGGCAGAGAGATGGCCAGTCGAGGGTGGGCCAACTGGAGGAGAGTCTCCCAGGCTTGAAAGGATCCGCCAGCTCTGTCTTGCAGCGCGGCTTTGTCGAAGAGCATCATGGCTCGAACAAGAGCGTCCTGGCTTCGCGGCTCCTTGAGGTCGTCGTAGGCCTGAAGCCCGCGCTCGTAGGCGGCTCCCGCTTTGTCGAATTCTCCCTTTTGGGCCAACTGGCCGGCCTCGATGTAGAGGCGAACCAGGGCTGAGTTGTTGGGGTCTTCGGGCGGTTTGCCCAGTTTCCAAGCCAGAGGACCTTCTCCACCCCAACGGAGTCGAACCGCGGGGAGCTCCGCCACGGCTTCGGGTTCAACCTCGTCTTGGGGAAAGACCGCGTCGAGGCGAAACCCGGGCTTGCCCTCGGTCGCGAATTCTTGCAGTCGAGCCCAAAAGTCCAGCATCTCCTGGTCGTCGGGCTCGCATTGCTGTTGAGTTTGTTGTGCTTGGCGGGCCAGTGCCGCCGCTTCTTCGTAGCGCTCCTCTTGCACGAGCCCTTCGAAGCACTGCTCGAGGAAAGGGGAGAGGAGGTCGAAGCGCTCTCTGACCACTTCGGCCTGCCCTTCTGCGAGTACGTCTCCCCAACCGAGGCGTTGCAGTCCGATGAGAATGGCGGCGACGTCTTGGTAGTGGTCATGGCGGTAGCCCGAGATGACGGCGGAGTGGGACCAGTTGAGGGCCAGACCTAGGGGGAGTTGATCTCGTTCTCCTCCGGGAGCCAGGACTTGAAGAAGGGCGCGCCACCCGGTTTGGTCGCGGTCGGCTCGATCGCTTGCCGTTCCCAGTCCCCAGAGTAGCGCGGCCTGGGCCATGCGAAGATGGGCGTCAGGGTTGTCCACGGCGATGAATCTCGAGATTCCGCGCTGGTAAATGGCCAGGGCTTTGGGAAGGTCGCCACCCTGGGCCTGCAAGTTCCCCTCCTCATAGAGTCCCAGAAGATGTTGAGCTTCGGGGTTTGACCCTTCAAGGGGATCGGTTTGACTCCAGGTCAGAGTTCCACCCGACCATGTTCCTTTGATACAAAGCATGGCCGAGACGTTTCCTGCCGCTCCTCTCCTCCCTCCTCACGAACGCCCCATACGAATTTGGGACAGAAATCCCGAATTTTTGATCATGTGTCCCGCGCGCGGAGTTTGCTATCAGAAAAGCTGGCAGAGTTGCCCACGCGAGGAGTTTGCTATCGGAAAAGCTGGCAGGGTTGCCCGCGCGTGGTGTTCGCTATCGGAAAAACTGGCAGGGTTGCCCGCGCGAGGCATTCGCTATCAGAAAAGCTGGCAGGGTTGCCAGCACGTGGTGTTCGCTATCAGAAAAGCTGGCAGGGTTGCCAGCGCGTGGTGTTCGCTATCGGAAAAGCTGGCAGGGTTGCCCGCGCGTGGTGTTCGCTATCAGAAAAGCTGGCAGGGTTGCCCGCGCGTTGTGTTTGCTATCGGAAAAACTGGCAGGGTTGCCCGCGCGAGGAGTTTGCTATGAGGAAAGCATCCAGCAGCCGTTGACCTCGTCGCGCGACTGCAGAAGGTAGCGTGGATGGCCTTCGCGAGCCAGGGTGGCGAGCTCTCCGATGGGGGTGTCGGTAGGGCGGTTGGTGTCGATGATGAGCGAGAGGCGAGTGTCTTCAAAGTCGCGTAGCATGGGAGCGTCGCCGTTGGAGTCCCCGGCCACCAGGATCGGGCCTCGCCCGTAGCGTGAATGCAGTATGCGGCGTACCGCCTCCGTCTTGCCCTCCGCGTAAGTGATCTCGCTTCCCACTTTGCGGCAAGGTAGAAAACGAGCTTGGGCGTCCTCTTCCAACTGTAATCCGATCACGCGCTCAGGAGAGAGTCCGTAGCCGAACTCCTCCGAAGAGGCGATCTCGCGGATGCCCTCGACAAACGAGGCGGTGCAGACCCAGACATCGACCCCGGCGGACAAAAGAGCGCGATGTAAGCTTTGTATCTCGGGCAGTAGGCGTAGCCCACTTCGCCACTCCACACTGACCGCTCCCGTCCGCCCATCGCCGGCCGACTGCCAACGAACGGTTTCGATAGGCTGCTGGAGCTGCCACCGCACCGCCTCCGCGGTCACCTTCCGCACCTGCTGGGCCGTCATGCCCGCGTAGCGAAACGGCATCCAGGTATAGGCGACTTCCGCTCCGTGGTTATGTTCCAGGTAGGCGTAGAGATTCAAGAGTTTGGCTCGAAAGTTGTGGTGGGCGGGCGAACCTTCCACCGACTCGTGCGACCCGTACTGAAACAGCCCGTTGTAGCGTGGCCAGAGCCAGCGATAAGACTCGTCGATGTCCTGAAGGTGGGCGACGACAACTTCGTCCTCCTGAGGAACTCCCTGACGTAGCGCCTCCATCATGCAATCCGGCTCGGCGGCGAAACATATCCGGTCGAGTTGATAGACGAGAGTCGCTTCTTCCACGTCGAGAAAGACGCAGGTGTTATCCCAATCAAAGACGGCGTAGTTCCCCTGGGAAGGATGTTCGAGAAGGAGTTCCAGACGCTCTCGGTTCCGTGAACTCCAACCGCTGTGAAGAGACGAGAGCATGGCATTCCTAGTTCCCAGCTCTTTTCGCCCCACCTGTCGCAAAGTGAAAGGACCCCCGAGTCGGACGCGACTCACGAGGTCCTTTTTGAATATGTAAACAGCACCCGGATGCTCTCCCAAGCTTTCCCTCCGGCTCCGATGCACGCATTATGTCGCGATGGAAAAGCTTTGGTATCGCGCGAACGGAGACACTTTGGGCAGCCGGACGGATCTATACCCACATCCATAGTGTTTTGCATCAGATTGGTGGGGAGGCGCCGAAAGCGCAAGGACCGTCCGATGGCGCACCTCGGTCCCGCTAGACGGGATATCGAGAATATGTAACTGAGGCGGGACGCAGCGATTTCGGATGGTGTCCGGACTTGAGGAACGCCCACGGCTTGAGGAACGCCCACTGCTTTCGCCGCCAAGATTATGCAAAATATTATGGATGTGGGTATTGTCTACGAAGAGCCTCTGAACCGGTGGCAGGCGAGGCGACGGAGAGGGCCAATATCTAAGGCACTATGAGAGAGCTTCGTATTCCCGCCGGGCTTTCGGCCCGTGATCGTGGGCGAGTCCACGGTGAGACTTTTCGAGATGACATCCAGGCCTTGGCCGAGATTCGCACCCTCTTGATCGCGCAAGCCTGGTTGCAGGAAGGGCCGGATAAGGTACGCGAGCGTGCCGCTGAGCACTTGCCTCTTTTGGCCGAGTACGACGCGGATCTGTATCAGGAGTTCCAGGGGATCGCCGAGGCCGCCAACCTGACCGAGCCTGAGCTTCTCATTCTCAATCACTACACCGACCTTCGTGACCTGGGGCTAGCCAAGGCGGCCATGGAGGAAGGCTGCACCATTCTTCACACCCGTTATGACAACGAGGTTCTGATTGGACAGACCTGGGATATGCACGCCACCGCGGGGCCTTACGTGATCATGGTGTACTTTCCCGACGAAGGGGTCTGGGTTCAAACGGTGACGGGATGTCTGGCCCTGTGTGGACTCAATCATAACGGAGTGGCCGTGGCCATCAACAATCTGGTCATGGGAGATGCTCGAGTCGGCGTTTCCTGGCCCACCCTGGTGCGCAAGATGCTGCGAGGTCAGAACGTCTTACAAGCGGAGGAGACGCTGGTCGGGACACGCGTCGGAAGCGGACATCACTACCTGCTGGCCGACCCCGAGCTTTCCGTGGCCTGGGAGATCAGCGGTAGCGAATCGGCCGTGGTCTATCACGGGGACAAAGGCGTTTATATTCACGCCAATCACTGCCTGGATGACAAGATGAAGGCTCTTAGCCAGATTTCACCCGCCTCCACGACTATTCAGAGGCAGTGTCAGGCGGAGGAGCTACTGCACGACAATCCACGTCCCACTCCCCAGCAGCTGTGGGAGATGATGGCATGCCGAGTGAATTTTCCCTATTCGCTTTTCACCGACCGTAGAACTCCCGACAATCCTCACGGGGTGGCCACTTGTGCCCGAGTTTTGATGGACTGCAAGCGGCGCGAGATCTGGGCCCGCTCGGGATTTGAAGACGATCCGACCCCGCTCGTCTGTAGCTTCAACTAAAGGACCAAACGATGTCACAACGCCTTCCCTTTTTCACCACCTGGAGCGTTCAGCCACAGGGCTCGCTTCCCGAAATCCTTGAGGGGAACGGCTGCCGGTTTCGCACCCAAGAGGGCTGGTGGCTCGACTTTGCCTCGCTCTCTTATCAGGCTAATTTAGGGCACGGGCATCCCCGCATGGTCGAGGCGGTTAAACGACAGGCCGACAAGTTCTGCTTGAGTCTTCCTAACCACAACTTCCCGGCCAAGGAAGAGCTGGCTCGAAAGCTTCTAGACCTGGCGCCCCCCGGCTTCGACCGAGTCTTTTTCACCTTGGGCGGCTCCGAGGCCAACGAGAACGCTCTCAAGATCGCGCGTCTGGTGACGGGCCGTTATAAGACGGTCTCGCGATACCGCTCTTACCATGGAGCAAGTCTGGGAGCGCTGGCGCTCTCCGGCGACTATCGACGTCCGCCCTTGGAGCCGGCCATCCCCGGAGCGATACACGCCCTGGACTGCTACTGCTATCGCTGCCCCTTCGGCCATCCTCCGGGGGCCCACAGTCTAGCCTGCGCCGAGCAGTTCGACACTATCTTGGGATTAGACGGGAACGTGGGAGCTGTCTTTTTGGAGCCCATCCCCGGAGCCAACGGTGTGCTCATCCCTCCCAAAGGCTACTGGAAGCGGGTGCGGGAGCTGTGCGACAAGCATGAAGCGCTACTTGTCGCCGATGAGGTGTTGACAGGGTTCGGCCGCACCGGAAAGTGGCTAGGCATCGACCACGAGGGCGTGGTTCCGGATATGATCACTATGGCCAAAGGTATCACCGGAGGCTACGTCCCTCTGGGAGCGGTGTTGGTGCATGAACGGATCAGCCGCCACTTCGACACCGAGAAACTGCTCTGCGGCTTGACTTACTACGGTCATCCTCTGGCCTGCGCGGCTGGAAACGAAGCGATCGACGTCTATCGTGAGGAAGGATTGATCGAGCAGGCCGCGGCCCACGAAGAGCCTTTTCGCCAGGGGCTAAAAGCTATCGCCGAAGCCGTCCCCGGTGCCGAGCACGATATCCGCGTTCGAGGCCTGTTGGGCGCGGTGGAGTGGCGTGACGGGATGACGGAGCGGTTCAAGTCGTTTTTCGCCGAGCTCTCCCGCCAATTGACTCAAGAGAGAATTCACGCCTTCGCCAAGGCCGACACAGGAATGTTGGTTCTGGCTCCTCCGCTAGTCACGGCCCGAGGTGAACTCGAGGAAGGTTTGGCCAGGATCGCCGGCTGCGTGAGCAAGGCCGCCGAAGTTTTGTGAAAAAACTTTTTGACGTTTTGAACTTTTTCCGCTGACGTCTTCTCTACCACTTCAAGCGACCCGGCCGGACGCCAGAATCTCTTGAAGGAAAAGAAAAATGAAGAAGACGTTATTCGCACTGCTACTGTCGTTGATGGTGCTGCCGGCCATGGCCAACCCCGAGCCTGAACTCATTGATATCGCCCGAGCCAAAGTGGCTCAGTCCAATCTGATCAATATCGGTGCTGGTCTGGATCTTTGGCAGAAGAATCATGGGGGAGTTTATCCGACGCGGCTGTCGGATCTCGAACCGAACTACCTGTTCCGGGTACCCAAGGCCCCCACCCAAGATTGGATCTACCGGCGTGGTAGCGACGGCCGAAGCTTCATTGTGGAAGTCGCGGGACAGCCGTTTGAGAAGGTTGCGCTGCCGGGCACTCTCTCCTTTAGTTCCGAGAGCGGACTGCGTCCGGTGCTGACAAATCCCGACCCAAGATTAGTGTACAGGCTAGTTCCCCCCACGGATTTCTCCGTTGATTGGAAACACCACGATCAAGCCTTTGAGCGGAGCGATGAATGGATCACCGCGAGCTTGGAAGGGCCTTGGACCATCTCACAGACCGCGGAAGACTGGACCAGAGCCGCGGTGGAGGAGTTTCGCTCTCGTCCCGGAGCAACGGTTCATCTTGAGAGACCGATTGCTTTCGGTGAACTGTCGGGGACGGAGATGGAGGGAACCTGGCTGAAATATCGGATTCACAGCTATTTTCTGACCGACGGGCAAGCTGGCTGGACGTTCGACTATACCGCCCGAGCGGACAAGTTCTCCCCCGAGATCGACGCGATGTTCCAGGAGATGGTAAGAAGCCGAGTTCGAGGAGAGTAGCCTTTCTCGACAGGCTTCCCGTACTCGAGCGGGAAGCCTGTCTTCGGTATGAAGCGCAAGACTTTGGAGGGGTGGGTTTCCAAGATCCTCCCCTTGGATTTGAGTTTTGACGGCTTGACCCAGGAAGAGGTGGACGGCGCTCTTCTCAAACATGATGCCGTGCCGCTTCTCTTCGGTCGGATCTCCGCCGAGACTCTATTGGAGGACCTTCGTAAGACTGGGGCCGAGGAGGCTCTGGCCGAGCGTGGCTATAGCCAGCTGCGAGCCGAGATCGCCTCTCTCCCCATGGGACACGAAGGCCTTGAGATCACGGCTCTGCACCGCGATGTCCCCGAGCGGCAGAAGTTGATGGAACTGAAAGCCTTTTGGGGAGGCCTTCCACTGCCTCCGGGGTCGGAGGTTGCTACCTGTCGGGCCTTGATCTGGGACTGGCTGGAGCTGAGTGACCCTTTGGCTCAGTTTTCTCCCGACCGCCCTCCACTTCCCGGCCAAAAGGCGCCAGGACTGGCGATGTTCCACGGCTTGGTGCGACAGATGCGAGAGTACGTCGCTTTGACCGAGGCTGAGGCTCTTGTCACGATCCCTCAGTATTTTCACAACGCGGTACTGTATAAGAAGGACCCGGCGCTGGGCTATCGCTTCCTGGACCCGCTGAGAAGAGGGCAGATGACGGCTCAGATGCGGGATTTGTTGGTGCCCCTGGGCTTCTACGCCTCGACCTGGGCCTTCGCCGAGGACCGAGTGGAGATGCTCGCCCCGGGGAAGGATAAGACGGACCCCGCCAACTGGGTGGGCTTTCCCTGGACCCCCTCGGAACTGGTTTTGCCGCTGACGGATCAGGTCCGAGTCGCTTTGAATCGCCCCTTACCGGAAGTCAAAGAGGGTGAGGCTTGTCGTTTCCGAGTTCGCACCACCCCGCACCCGGACATCGAAGGTAGCTTTCATCTGGGATAGTCTGCAACTCTCAAAGTAAGGATTTAACCCACGCGGGTCGAATCTCCACTGTTGAGAAGGTGAGGTATTCCGTGAGATTTCGTTCATTGTGGCTATCCCTGATATTGACGCTACTTTTGAGTTCGGCCAGTTGGGCGCAGATCGACCCCGAGGGGCGCCAGTTTGCTTGGAAGCTTTGGGAAGTCTACCAACAGAGCCAGGGCGGGCCGGCCTTCCAGTCGCTTTTCGCTCAGAACCCGCAAATGACGAAGCGAGCCTTTGTTTCCACGGTGGAATACGCCACAGAGATTTTTCAGCAAGATATGGCGGGAGCCCGCCAGGCGCTTGGTTTCGCCTCAGGCTTGGCTCAAGGGATCGGACAACAATTTGGAGATCCCACGCCGAACGCCCTAATGGAGCGGATGTTGCGGCAGGACTATTCTGTTCTGCCGGACTTCGCTCGCTACGCCAGCACCCTGCACCCCGGATACGCCGCAGCTTTGCAGCAGACCGGGCCGAGCGGCTATCCGCAGCAAAACCCTGGGTACCCTCAGCAGAATCCTGGCTACGGGCCAAGCGGGTACCCTGCGCAGAACCCCGGACATCCTCAACAGAATCCAGGCTACGGACCGGGCGGGTACCCGGCTCAGAACCCAGGATATCCCCGACAGAATCCCGGCTACGGACCGGGCGGGTATCCTGCGCAGAACCCCGGATATCCTCAACAGAATCCCGGCTACGGACCGGGCGGGTACCCGGCTCAGAACCCTGGATATCCCCAACAGAATCCCGGCTACCCTCAGCAAAATCCGGGATACGGGCCAGGCGGATATCCCGCCCAGAACCCTGGCTACCCGCAGCAGAACCCCGGGTATCCAACCACCTCAGACCCTTTACGCCCCAACACGGCCACCGGAGGTCCCCAGAGCAACGGCCAGTAAGCAGAAAAAGCCCTCCGCGTTGCAGGCGAAGGGCTTTTTGACGTTTGCTCTATGGTGTGGCGACCGGTGTGGGAGTGGCCTTCGACTCTTTCTCCGGCTTGGCCGTCAGCTTCGCCTTATCGAAGGACACCAACTGGTCGTAGGTCGGCTTACCTATGGTGAAGGCCTTGTCTAGATCACTCCGTCGCACCGTCACGTCTTCTTCCTTAACCCAAAAAGAAAGAGTCAAAGGTTTTCCGTCCACAAGCTTTATCGAGCTTGTCGGCTCTCCGGTCGGAGCGGTCTGCTGCAGCGCTTCCACGCGCAGTCCCGTCACCGCTTTGAGCAAGCCGTCAACGGCGTCTTTGTCGGCTACTCCCGATCCATCCAGGTTCCAGACGCTTCCATCCTTTTTCAGGACAAAATCCTTGCCCTTAATCTCGGTCGGGTCCTTAGCCTTGAGAAGGCCCCGGTCGAACCAATGGTCGTTGGCCACCGGCATGTCCATCGAAGAGAGGGCCACGGAGTAGACGTTCTTATCTTTGGCGTTACGAACGTGTGTGGTGCGAAGGCCCGGAGAGGTTCCCAGAAACAGCTCCGCGACCGGCTTGTCCTTAGAGAGCAGCTTGACGGTTTTGAAGAACTTCTTTTCCGAAACTTCAAACTGGTCATAGCTGTCGGCGGTGGTGGAGACCGGCCAACCGCCCTGGAGGTTGGAAAGGTCGGCCAAGAGCTCCTCGAGCTTCTCGGAGTCGACCGGGAGATTGGAATACTCCGGGATCGTCCAACCGTCACTCGACTTGGCCAAGGCGACCTTGCCGCCCTTGTCCGCCAGCTCGACTTTATCAACGCTCGCTTTGTCGAAGGAGAGGATGGAGCTCTGCTGGGTCAGTTGAGTCTGCTTCTGACGATGGTGGGCGAACAGACCGCCGGCAAGTAGAATCTGGAAGACGAGTAGCCCTCCAAGTGTATGCTGTAACTTCATCGCGCGACCTCCTTAGTCCGACACCAGGCTCTGGTACTGGGCCAGCCGGCGACTGTCGTGCATTCGACGGAAAAAGGCCACCGCGCCCAAAGCCAGGGCCGCGAAGAGATAGTTGAGAGCTTCCCACACCATCTGGGATTTCTGTTCCATGGGCGGGAGTGTCCGGTTGAAGTTGCCCCGAGCGCGAATGCTCAAAAGCGAGGAGTCTTCCATCGACCAGTCGATGGCATTAGCCAGCATCTGTAGGGTGTTGAGGTATTCCCCTCCGCTGGCTCCGCCCAACAGTTTCAAGCTGTTGTTCTTGAGCAGATCGTTGGAGGAGATGACCACCACCTTGGCGCCGGCAGTCGAGTGTACGATGATGCTCGAAGGGTTGGGTTTCGATTTGTCCGCATCTTTTTGCAGCGGATTCGGCTTATCTTTGAAAGCCGACTCGAACTTTCCAGTGACCACAACACCCAGAACCTGAGAGCTCTCCGGTCCGGTGGGTAGAAATCCACCGGCACCGCGATCGTCGAGCAAGGGCATCACGTTGAGCGAGGTCGAGAGCCAGCTTTTGGCCGAGCTTCGGAAAAGCTCCACAACCTGGCGGTCTTTCATCTTCTCCTGGTCCACCTTGATGGGTGAAGCCCAGGGGATGGTGACTTGCGGCAGGTCGCCCGTGATAGGGCTGTCGGCGGCGAAGCCGTCCTGTCGGATGTCGATGAAATAGGGATAGTCCAGCATCTGGATATCCTGAACCTGCAGACCGCCGAGATTTCGCGTGATGGGGATGGCCAGAGCCTGACTCTGGGGGTCCATGACCAGACTCTTCTCGATGGTCAGACCCAAGCCGGACAGCCAGTCGGTCAGACCGCTCTGGACCTCCTCCACTGATAGTCCCATCTGGTCGATCTTGGCCGCGTAGGGCGAGGTCAAAGCGATGACGGTTCCACCTTGCATCAGGAACTGGTCCACGGCGAAGACGGCTTTTTCGTCGAGGTCTTTGGGGTTCGCCAGCAGTAACAGGTCGGCGTTGCCGGAGACCCGGCCATCGCTCAAGTCTTCCTTTTCCACCGTCAATTCGGTTTGTAGGAAGTCTTCAAGTTGGGTCCAGTCGCTGGGCGGTGGACCTCCGCTGTAAGGATTGAACGGTTGGTCCGAGGCGGGTGAGACCAGGGCAACCGTCTTGGTGAAGCCCGGGGCGAACCGTTTGACGGCGGCGTTGAGATTTCTCTCTAAGGTTCCCTGAGCCAGGTCTTCTAGAGGAATCTGGATTTGCTGTTCACCCTTGCCCAAGACGAGATAGAAGTAAAATCGCTCGGGAGAGAACGGATCGGTGGTCATCGGTTTGAGACCGTAGTCGCGCCCGATCTGCTCGGCCACCTTACCTCCGTCGGCGCTCGGGTCGACGGTCTCGAAGGCGAGCTTTCCATTAGAGTCGGTCACGGCCTTGTCCATCACGGTCTTGACCGTCTTTTTGAACTCGACGAGCTTGGGCGGCAGCTGATCGTCGGAAGAGATGTAGGCCTTCAGTGTCAGCTTTCCATCGACTCGAGTGAAGATGTTGCCCTCGCTCTGGTAGCTGTCGACCACCTTCTTGATGGTTCGCGTCAGGTCGTACTCCGGATTGCGCAGGCGCACCTGGATGTCGTTGGGGCCGTTCGCCTTGATCTCGATCAGATCTTGAAAAGAGAGGACTTTGTACTCGCTTCCGTACTTGATCAGGATGGCGAAGTAAGAGCTGACGATGGAGGATTGATAGCGGTCGGCCACTTGGAACGGGGTCGGCTTGATCCCATAGTCTTGCCCCGCCTCTTCCTCGGCGTCGCGGTTGGTGGTGGGGTCGATGAATTCGACCCGCACGCGAGAGCCTCCAGCGACCGCGTACTCCTCGATGAGATCTTTGAGCTTGGGGACCAGCGGCGCCAGCAGAGGATGAGTCTTGCTGCTGAAGTAGCCGCGGATGAGAAGCGGCTCTTGCAGCCGACCGAGGTACTTTTCGGTAGCCTCGGAGATGGAGTACTGATTTCCTTCCGTCATGTCGATGCGGAAGGCGTGGGTCTGGCCAAGCCAGAGGTTACAGGCCACGGCGTTGGCCAGAATCAAAAAGGTGACCAGGCGCCATTGGTTGTGGCGAGCGGGGGCGGGGTCGGCCGTTCCCCAACGCTCTTGTTCCAGCACGTAGGTGTTGAGGGCTAGAAAGCCGGCGACCAGGCTGAGATAGTAGGCCAGGTCGGAAAGGTCCACCATTCCACGGGTGATCGATTCAAAGCGCGAGCCCGCTCCGAACTGGCGCAGGATCTCGGCCGCGTTGTCGCTGACGAGCCCGGTGATAACAGGCGAGCCGATCAGGTAGAAGAGGCCGCAGACGCCGATCGAGGAGAGCAGGCTCACGATCTGATTGGAGCTTCGGGCGGAGACAAAAAGCCCGATGGCCATGTAGGCCGCTCCCAACAGGAAAGTGGCGAGATATCCGGCCATCACCGGGCCCCAGTCCAGGTTACCCATTAGGCTCACCGTGATGGGAAGCGGAAGGGTGATCAAAAGAGCCACGCCCAGAAGCGACAAGCATCCAAGGAACTTGCCCAGGACGAATGTCCAGAGTGGGACCGGCTGGGTCAAGACGTGGTCGAGGGTGCCGCTCCGCCGCTCCTCGCTCCACATTCGCATGGTCAGCGTGCTGGACAAGACGATGAGAAGCAGCGGCATCCACTCGAACATCGGGCGGACGTCGGCGATGTTGCGGGCGAAAAACGATTCACCCCAAAAGACGATGAAGAGAGTGACCGCCACGAAGCTTCCGAGAAACAGATAAGCCACGGGAGAAGCGAAAAAAAGCGTGGCCTCTTTGGCGGCGATGCGTCGGATGACGGGAAGTGTTGCAATCTTAGGCGGCATGTTCGAGCTCCTTAGCAGGCTCGGGAGCCGATTGATTCACTTCTCGGAAGAGGGTCTCGAGGTCGCGTCGCTCCGGCTGCAGGCGGTACAGTTCGGCTTCCGCGCCGTGGACGACTTTGGCCACAGTGGCCGAGACTTGGTGGGCGTCGGCTTCGTCGGTCAGTTTGAGGCGGTAGCCGAATTTGGAGGCACCCTCGGAACTCTCGTCCTCCCCTTCGAGGACCTCCCGAACCCCCTCGACCTCGCCGAGTTTGCTCTTGGCTTGCTCACGCCCCAGGGAGGTCAGCAGACGAAGCTCCTTAGAGTCGCGAAGCTCCTCGAGCTTAGCATCGACCACCAGCTTACCGTTACGAAGGATCAGCACGCGATCGCAGACCGCGTCGACCTCCTGCATGATATGGGTGGAAAGGATGACCGTGGCCGAGCGGGCCAGGCCTTGAATCAGGCGGCGCATCTGCTCGGTTTGGGTGGGGTCCAGACCGTTGGTCGGCTCGTCGAGGATCAACAGGCGCGGTTTCCCCAGGATGGCCTGAGCCACTCCGACACGCTGCTTGTAGCCTCGCGACAGAGTGGAGATAGGGTCGAGAAGTTTCGACAAGATGTCGGTCTCGTTAACCACCCGCGTGATCTCGGCCGGTCTTTTTTCCGGCTCTATCCCTTTGACTGCGGCCGCGTAGTCGAGATAGTCCGCGACCAACATCTCGGGATAGACCGGCAAACTCTCCGGCAGGTATCCCAGGGCCAGTTGGACGGCCTTCGGGTCTTGCGTCGGATCGACGCCGTCAAACGAGATGGTCCCGGCGTCGGGCTCCAACGTACCGCTCAACATTCTCATGATGGTGGTCTTGCCGGCGCCGTTGTGGCCCAGTAGGCCCACGATCTCGCCTTGACCGATGGTGAAACTGACATCGTCCACAGCCTTGAAGTGACCGTAACTGCGGGACAATGCTGAGATCTCCAGCATACAGCTCTCCTTGAACTTTGTGTCATTGACCGGGGAGACCCCCGAAGGATCTGTTCTACCCCGATTTAGCGATTTTATCCATCCTAAAAGACGAAAGTTTCGGTTGCCCAGCTCCTGACGCGTTCCGCGTGTTGAGAGCACGAAACTGTAACACCAGCTTTTGACTAACCCGGATTGAACCGTTCACTCGAACCGTGCCCAGTAGATACTACGGACAGGGATGGATCTCGAAGTAAGGAACTCGCATGAAGTTCACCTTCGCGTTTGCCCTTGATGTCGGTGCCACGCTTCGTGGACGTTTTCGGCTCGAGGAGAAACTTAAGGATGGTCTGGGGATCTCCACCTGCAGCGGTTGGGATCTAACCAGCCGGCGGTCCGCGGTGGTCAAAGCTGCTCCGCTTTCCGAAATCTCGGCCCCTGAACTGCTCGAACACGAAGCCCAGGTTCTTTCCAAGCTCGGCTGTCCCAATCTCGGAACCCTCCTTTCAGCCGGACGCCAGGACCGCTATTTCTATCTCGCCTATCGCTACGTCGAGGGGGAAAGCCTGGAGCAATGACTCTCCCGATGACCGTGCACCAAACCATGAATTTGGCCTAAGCATTGTGAAGCCCCACTTTCGCACGCTTTACCAAAGCTAGAGGTCACCGACCGAACCCAAGCCATACTAACGGCCATCAGACGCAAAATCATCGAAGCGCCCGAGGAGTCGTGACATCCATCAGATATTCAGTCGTTCCCGTCTGGTGTGATCAGGCGATTCTGTATGGCTTTGAGAACCAACTGAGTCCGATCCGTCACCTCCAATTTGCGATAGAGCGCGCGAACATGGGTTTTAACAGTGCTCGTGGAGAGTTCCAGTCGCTTGGCGATCTCTTGATTTCTTTTTCCTCGGACCGCGAGCTGCAAGACTTCTCGCTCTCTGATGGAGAGCGCTTTGCCCATCCCCACAGGAGCTAAGGTTTCACGAGTCCTCAGGACACTTAAGACGGAACTTGCAATCTCTGGTTGGATATATGAAGAGCCTGAACTGATCGCTTGAACTGACTGCAGAAGTTCCTCTCGGGTCGCGCTCCGTGTAAGATATCCGATCACTTGCGCCTCCAAAGCTCTGTTGGCCAAATCCCCCTCGAGAGAGGAAAGTATTAAAGCCACCGAAAGTCCAGGGCGCAGTTCTTGCAAACGCTGAGTCAACCCAATTCCGTCGCAGTCGGGCAGTTCAGTACTAATGTATACCAGATCGACGCAGCCGGAAGGAAACACGTCTATGGCTTGCCGCGCGTTGACCGCTGCTCCAACAACATGGACATCATTCGCTGTCTCTAAAAGAGCCTGCAAACCAGCACGAAAGATATCGCGCTCTTCCACCAACATCACATTCATCGACGGCTCCCCCGTGATTACTCAACCGTTAGGCAGAATACCACGAAGTATTATCCAAGGCTTCGACCAGCATGAGGAGATCAGGTCAACCCAAGGGATGAAAACATATCAGCCAAAGGTATGAGTGAGATCAGGACGCACAGAGGGGACTCTTTATGATACGATGATTGAGCCCGACCAGGATCGCTTGGGTTCTGTCCCCGACTTCGAGTTTGCGATAAAGGGCTCGAAAATGAGTCTTCACAGTACTCAAGGACAGGTGTAGTCGATCCGCTATCTCTTGATTGCGCAAGCCAAGAGAAGCAAGTTGCAGAACCTCAAGTTCGCGGTCGGAGAGTCGACCCGCGGACACTGAGGTGTCCGAAGCTCTTGTTCTTAGCGCACTAAGAACAATGCTGGCAATCCGGGGCTGAATGTAAGAAACGCCTTTTTTGATGGCATTGAGTGCTTGCACTAGTTCGTCCTTAGTGGCCTCTTTCGACAGATACGCCCTTGCCCCGGCATCCAACGCGGCCGTCACTGTCGCCTTGGACACGTGTGTTGTCAAAATAATGACAGGGAGCTGAGGAAATCGAGAAGAGACTTGCTGGGTCAACCAGATCCCATCCGCTCCAGGCAACGATGCATCCACAAAGAGAACGTCTACCGCCATCAATTCTAACTTGGCCAGAGCTTTCCGAGCCGAAGACTCCGTCGCTGTGACCTGCACACGACTATCCATCTCTAGCAGAGTTTTAAGCCCCGCTCGGACAATCTCTTGACCCTCAACCAACATCACCCTCATGGAAACACCCCTCTAAGTTTCACTCCCGGTGATGAATTCTAGCGCATCAGTCAGGAAAGATCGAGACCCAAAGTTACCTTCGTCAAGGAAATCAGGTAATCTCCGCGACAATTTTCCGAGCGTCCACGATTCAGCTCTTCGCGACTACGGCTGCTTCTTCAAAGTTTTCCTGAGTATGATTGGGAGTCAGGGAAAGGCGAAATCGTCCTCTCGAAACGACCGGAAAGATCAAGGTCGGGGCGATGAGTCCTCGTTCCAACGCCAACGCCCCAGCAACGCGTGTCACGACGTCGTTCCCAATGATGACTGGCACAATTGGAACCGGGGTGGCCTATCGTCTCTCATCCTTACTCGGCGAAAACCTCCGGCACAAGACGGCGTTATCGGCCAGTCAAGAAGACGTCAGTTAGCTTTAGACGGTGGCGAGTTGGTTGAGGTAAGCCAGCCACCCGTTTGCGATACTCTTAATGTGCTCGGCCCGGTCTAGTCCGTTAACCACGCGTCGAGAATCATAGAAATTCGTCAAATTCGGATTCACGTATTCGCCCAATTTTCTACCCGTGAATCGCCCGTGAAGCATTCCGTCCACAAGTATGAAGAGAGCAATCTTCGGCTCCATGACGCGATCCGGGTTGCTGAGCAGATCCATGCCTAAGAGGTTGGAATACTTCTTGTAGTTGAAATCGTGGGTCAACTGGACGTAGCCCCGTCCGTAGTACGGGTAGTATGGGAGGTTGTTCCGCCGCCAATTTTCGCTCAGCCAGAAGGCCTCTCGAACGGGTAAGAAGGTATTGGCGGTCTCGTGCTCCGCGGTGGCCAGAATGTAGGCGATCTGCGGGCGACTGGTGATACCGAGGCGTTTGCACTCCGCGATGATCGCGGCTTGAGCTTCCGCCCGATTCGTCGGATTCGCGCTACCGACCCTTTGATCGCGCGAATGGAGTAAAAGAGAAGCCGTGGTGGGTCCGAGGACGTCGCCGCCGCTGATGCTTCTGGCCTCCTTAAAGTCGCGCAGGGCATCTCTGGTGAATCGACCGAAAAGGCCGTCAACAGGTCGCTTGTAGAAGTCGGTGGCGGCCAGAATGGACTGAATCTCGGTCACAAGTTGAGTGTCTAGCCTGAGCGGAGAAGTGTAAACATCTCCGTAGTCGAGCCTGAGTCCCTTGTCGATAACCTGCTGTAAAGTCGCCACTGCATATCTCTCCCCAACACGAATTTCGAGAGACCAAGATGAGCTAGCCCCACGATGCCGAACTATTTTAGCAACCTCAGCCTCTCCTGGAATCCGCCTCGAGGTCAGCGTTTGCTGCCCTCGAGATGGAGTGGCGTCATCTTGAGGACGAGCGATTCTCCACCTGCGAGGGGATTCTAGCGCGTTGGACAGCGGATAAAATGCGAGTGGCGGGCGAGACTATCGCGCCAGGAAGGTCTTTATGGGATTTCGTTTTGAATTGGAACACTCTAACATCGTCGCTTACCTTACCTCTTCGCATGACAGTACGATGAGATTGGACTGGCAAACCCTGCAATCATTCGCCGGTTCGATTGCCCACGAAGACTCATTTATCTCCCAGGATAGAGCTTGGCTTGATCGGGTTAGAGAGATTGGACGCTGCCTGCTTAACGAAGTTAATAGCCAGCCCCAAGGGCCAATTTTTCTTCCCGACAGAGTTTACGATAGATACTTGGGAGAGCTGCGCGGCGAGCTTTCCCAGTATTCACTTTTTTGCCTGGTCGTGGGTAGCAAGCCTTCGGAGAGATGGAACGAGTTGGAGGCCTTGGCCAAAAATTTAGCTTTCGAATCGGGAAGAGATGCTCTGGTCCTTCTGCCTCGCTACCCTGCAGACCTCACCAGTTTGCGCGTGCTTGATCCTTTCCCGGCGTTCTCAGAGGCTTTGGAAAAGGCACATCTGTGGCCAGGATTACTTGTTTGGACTCAATCGGGAGAGCGAGCCTTTCTTCAGATCGAGAGCGCGCGTTCGTTCGTAAGGCAACTACCGGACGTCTTGACCGGACCCAGTTCTCTCCGAGAGCTTGTCGCAAAGTTCGCGAACAGCGAGAATAGGCTTCGAAAATTACTGCACCTGAGCGATCTCCATTTTGGGAACGAGGAGGCGATGCGCAACCGTCGCCTCCTGACGAATCAACTCAAATCGATATCCAACGAGATAGACCGAGTCGTCATTACCGGTGACCTGTTTGACGAACCGAATGAGAAGTCAGCCAACTCGTATCTTGATTTTCATCAAGAGTTGACTGAAATCTCCGGCGACAAGAGCCCGATTACTATCCCAGGGAACCACGACATGCGGAAGCGTGGCAACTTTGGAAGTTACTACGAGCAACTGGCTGGCTTGGGACAACAGCCTGTGGTCGTCGATGAAGAGTTGGCACTTTCTTTCGCCTGCTTTAACTCATGCGAGGGAGGGAGTTCCGCGAGGGGTCGGATCAGTGAGACCCAATTTGTTCGTATTGGGACGAAATTGACGGAGTTGCGTACGCGGTACCCTCACCACCTTCAAGTTTCGCTACTTCATCATCATCCTTACTCTTTTGAAGCTGAGGCCCGAACCTGGTATCAAAGGGCGCTCAAGACTGTCGGTCTTGGGGATGAGCGTTTTTTGCTCTTGGAGAACGCCTCGGAATTTCTTGACTGGTGCGCACGGTGGCAAACGACGGTCGTGCTCCACGGCCACAAACATGTCGCCCGCAGCGAGAGTCGGACTATTCGGCCCGAAGGCGCGACCCCGTTTCAAGTGACGGCTATTGGATGTGGCAGCTCACTGGGAGCGGAAGGCTCACCGCTCTCTTACGTCGTCCTCTCGTGGGACGAGCGAACCAGGAGATGGGTGTCGACCTTCTATGAAAGTGTCAGAGGTGGCCCTTTTCTTCCGAAAGAGATTCTCACCGCCAGAATTCCAGATGCTGGGATAGCGTTTGCATGATTTCATGGCAGTAGATGTCCGGCGTCAACTTCATCGAACGACTCGCCCGCGCCCTCCCTCCTATCGCCCACGCCGCAACCTTCACGGTGCGAGACGCCCCACGTTCTTTGTATAGGAACGTGGGGCAGATTCAATACCTGCCCTCAGGTCGCGCTTAGACTTGCGGTTCGCTTGAGAGGATCCCATTTGATCGTGACCAATCCCGCCTCTTCCAAATGGCGTAGGTAGACATGCCCAGCATCTCCACGCAAGGAGATCGGCACAGCTTTTTCTTCCGCGCCCGAACGCAATGTCACTCGGAGTTGGTCAATGTCGACGTTCACGATGTCCCATCCCGCGACGTTAGCGAGCGGTCGCAGCTTTACTTGCAGCATCCCATTGACCAGGAGAGGTGATAGATTTTCTAAAGTCTCTCCGTTCAAAACCACGATGGCTGCGTTGACACTTCTACCTATCAAGTCATCACATACTAAGAGAAACCCTCGACGTGACCATTCTGAAAGAGGTGGTAGTCCTTTTTTTGCACGCCATTCGTTCCATGCTCCCAATGTTTTGTTGCCTAGACCTCCGTCCACAGCTAATCGGCCTTTTAGTTTTCCATCCAACAAAAAGTTTAAGGACTGTTGCAAGAACATGGTGGCCGATGTTCCCGGCCTAGCAGGATCCCAAATTTTTTGTCCCGGAGGAGTTCCACCGGGCTGTGGGTGGAAGTGATTGTGGTGATCGGGATAAGGATATCCTAGGACGAAGGTAAACTCTTTCCGAAGTGAAGCGTCTATCCTTAGCCAGACGTCTGGTCGCTGAGTATAGGAGTTCTTTCCAAAGGCGGGGTCCATGATAAATTTTTCCCCGTCGAGTTCAAAACCCTGAATATCGAGTGCTACCCCATTGCTGTGAAAAGGCACACTTCCTGAAAAGTCACCGCCGAGATGATACAGTTTCGAGAATTGTAGTCCGACGGCTCTCATCGTCCTAAGAGCTCTGCGCATACGTTCCATAAACTCGACATCCATTCCCGGGCCCATGCCGATCGGCCCAACTGGCGGCACCGAGCGAGTTCCGTCGTAGTACAAAGGAATATTTTCGATCCGATAAATGTCTCTCTCTTTTGGCATTTGCTTCCCACCTTTCGATTAGTCGGCCCGATTACTACTCTGGTAGGTGATTCGTCCTGAAGTGGACAGCACTTCACAGAGCCGGGCTAAAGGTGGGACTTCGAGCAACTGAGCTTACAAACTATCAACCCATCAGATGAAATCTGTGCTCTGTAGGATGGATTCAGTCACCTCATATGGTGGAGTTGACCTAAACCTTTTTGGTGGATGGATAACGTCGATCGACGGTGCGTCGGGTGGATGGAAGCTATTGCTGGCCTCTTGTCGGGGGGCCTTCATACCCTTCGTCATTGATATCAAGTAGGGCGTCGAAGGTCATGAAGCCCAGCTTAAATAACCAGCCTTCGGCAAACTTTGTCTGACGGATCCTCGAACTACCGACAAGCACTTTCAAGGCCAACCGAAGGGCGTAGACGAGACGTCCTTGTGAGTAGCGGGCAGGCAGGTCTTGAATCCGCTGTTCACCCAGCTGGAGTTTCCAATGCGCTCTAGGGTACCTCGCGAGCCCTATGTCGCCTAGCTGCAGCGCATCGATCACAAACTGCTCGAGGGCTTCCAAGTCCCCTTCTGGAACCTCGCAATCCACTCCCTCATACTCCAAGGCGTGGTCCGGTTCCGTTCCTGCAGACATTCCGTATGAGCTAAGCTGCTTGAGCCAACTCGGTCGTTAGTAGGGCCTGTTGCTCAAACTCGCTGGGACTTTGATAGCCCAGTGCTGAGTGAAGGCGCCGTCGGTTGAAATAAG
>JBBCJA010000060.1:0-22808 GCA_037189585.1 Selenomonadaceae bacterium
TCACCAGTTCTGCCGGTTCTATACGTCAGCGTACCGAAACTCAGCCTGAGCAAGCGCGCCTCTTCGAGGCGATCGGCGTCGAGGAACCTCCAAGGTTCTTCAAAATCGACCCACGCGTCAGCTCGTAGTCACAACGCGATCCACGTCTCCCGAGGCGCTAGCCTAGCACCTATGCGGCTGCGCGCCATTTTTCTGTGTCTACGACTGTCGAACTCGGGCAAGAGACGCGATCTGGCTGTCGACGTCACAGATCAAAGAAAAGACCCCGAAGAGCTCTTCGGGGTCTAAAGATGATCTGCTATTGTCGGGCAGGACTATCCTTTGCTGTAATACTCGATACTACCCCAATTGCCTTGGTCAGTACCGACGTACTGGACGCTGCCTTTGTTATTGGATCCAATGAGTTCTTTACCCCCGGGCTGGGAGACGAGCTCCGCATGTTGGCTTTTGTTAAAGATGGCTACATCGCCAGGTTTGGTCTGCTCTTTACTGACTTTCTTCCAACCTTGCTTTTGAAGATTCTGGGCTAGAGTAGCCACGCTCGCATCTCCCGGCTGCTTCTTGTAAGTGCCGGCTTTGTCCAGACAGGCGGCAACGAATTCGGCACAGTTGTTGTTGTCCTCTCCGTTGCGGGTAAAGCCAGGAAGTCCCTGAATCCCCCCCGTCCTCTGCCCCATGTATTGGCGGGCGATCTCGACGGCTTTGGCGCTGTCTCCACCACCGCCCCCGAGGCTGCTGGAAATGTCGGTCGTTCCGCCGATGTTGTTCATGGGGCTCGCCCCCCCGCCGCCTCCAAAGCTGGCGGGCGCGGCAGTGAATCCACCAGCGCCTCCGCCTCCCCCACCCAGGAAGTCACCAATTCCGGGGGTCATACCGCCCGCGCCTCCAAAACTGGGCGCGCCGCCGCCGGCCACACCCATTTGGGAACCCATCATCGTGATGGCCTGTATGATCATCTGCATCATCTGCATCGCCTGCGGCATCATCTGCATCGCTAGGCCCATTCCCGCCTGGGGGCCGCCGGCTTGATTAGCGCCGCCTGTCCCACCGCCGCCGTTGAGGGCCTGCATGCCGCCCCCAAGTAGCGGGGCGGCGAAGTTCATTACCGAGTTTAAGTCCATTCCAGGTAAAGCCATCGTGAAGTCTCCTTTGAATCTTAAAAATCAGTATCGGCGTTCGGCTAATTGCCTAGCAGCCCCAGGAGGCGAGGTTGGGTAAGTTCATCGGACCAGCTTCACCCTGAATACTGTCGAAGTTGATATTGATACTGTCTTTGGGTTCACCGCAGCCGCACTTGTCCTGGTTTTGCTCTTCGCCACCCTTATCGCCGCCGAGGGGTTGGTTGAGACCGCTGGCAAAGCTCGAAATTCCTCGACCAATAGCGTTTCCGATTCCGGCTCCAATCGTTCCGATGAGTCCCGCGATACTATCTAGTCCAGCCATAATTTGTATCCTCCGTGCTTGAATTGCTTGATTTCCATCACTATAGCCACGGCTACATTCCCCGAGCTTTTTGGAGAGCTTTCGGATGGGTCAGAGATGTTAACGTTTGGACACAATTTGAGTGTTAGGGACACTCAGAACTCTAAGAGATCATGATAGGGAAGCGGGCGGTACTTCCCGGGAGTCGCCTTCTTTCTTTGACGTTTTAACACTTTGGCAATATCCCGAATCCAGCCAAAAATCTGGTGTACTACAGTTCTGGCTATGATGGTCTCAAGACTTTTCCCCTGGGAGTGAGACGATGATCAATATCAATCAGTACGGCCAGCCGGCGTTACCCGAAATCAAGATGCCCTCCCTGTCGAGCCTTGGCGGTGGATTGCTGGGAAGTTTCTCCGCTCCGGGCTCTTCCTCGAAAGGTTCTTCCCAACGAGACAGTGTGGCCGTGGAAGGGGAGGACGCCGCCGAAGCCGGACTGGCTCAGTTGCCGAACTTCGCGGCCTGGGACGAGGGCGGTACCGACGGAAGCGGTGTGGATATGCGCAACGGTGGAGCCCCCATCACGACCCAATTTCTGCAGTCTCCCAAGAACGTGGTGAAAGCGGTGACCTCGAGCGCCACCGCGGCTTCAGCCCTCGGTGTCTCGCGCTCGAATCTGACCAGAGCTCAAAACAACCCCTTTCAGAAGATAGATTCGCTGGCTGCCGTGATGGGCGGGGTTTCTCTGGAGGGTTTCTCCCAAAGCGGCGGCGGTGCGATGAATGGCGGCTCCATGGGAGGCTTGTCTCTCGGTGGTAGTTCGATGTCCGGCGGCCCCCTGGGAGGTTTGCCCCTGGGTGGCCGCTCGATGGGTGGAAGCCTATTGGGTGGACTTTCACTGAGTGGCGACTCGATGAGCGGTAGGAAGAGCGGTTCGCTAAGCTCGACAGGTTTAGACGCGAGCTCCCGATCCGGGAAGCTGGACAGAATGCCCACGATGGAATCGGGCGGCGGAACCTCTTCGATCGTGCGCACCTCGGTCTCCACAACTGGCGAGTCGTCTCTGTCGGTGAAAAAGGACGAAGGCGGTCGCCAGAATCTGATGGCGGCCTCAGCCCGCCACAGTCAGGCCCAGGAGACAGCCGGCAAGAACGCTTTGGAGAATCTGACCGCGGGGAGCTCCCTGGGAGATCTGTCGAAGCAGCACGGGATGGCCCAAAACGATTTCCTGCAGAACGCGCTGGGGAACATGGACGCCGGCCAGCAAAATATGGATATGGCCGGGATGCTGGGCAATCAGTCCCAACAGGCCGGTGACATGTCGGGCCTTCAGGCGATGATCGCCGAAGTCATGAAGGCCGTCCAGGGAGTAGAAAAAACGAAGCAGGCCCAGGCTAAAGCCACGGAAGCTCAAGGCAAGGCCACAGAGACTCAGGGTAAAGCGATCGAAACCTCCGGACAGGCGACGGAAGGTACCGGTGTGACGACCCAGGCCAATGGAGTGACGACCCAGGCCACCGGGGTGTCTCTGCAAGCAGCGGCGAGCTCGATGTTGGCCGCCGCGGCGGCGGCAGCGGCCAGCGTATTTGGGGCTCCGGCCGGAGCGGCTCTGGCCGCCGCGGGCACCGCGGTGATGGCGCAAGGCACCGCCCTTAATGGAATGGGGGTTGGCCTGCAGGGAACGGGTACGGCTTTGCAGGCTCAAGGAAAAGCCCAACAAGCGACAGGTCAGGCGACTCAGGCAGCCGGCCAGCAGACCCAGCAGGTGGGTCGCACCCAGCACGACCAGGCCAAAGCAGCTGAGGAAAAGGCCAAAAAAGAAGAGCAGATGCGCCAGCAGATGGCTAAGATGTTGGCTGAGCAGGCTCAGAAGTTGATGCAGCAGGCGACTCAAAGTGTGAACCAGGCGGTGAACAATTTCGCCAACGCTCTCAAGAGCCAGGAGCTGGCCGACAAAGCTCGCCAGATGCGCGACGAAACAGCGGAGAAGGCTAAAGATGCCTTTAAAGCCGCCGATGACGACAAAACCCAGGAGAAGATGGCTGGAGCGAACCGTAAAGCGGTGGATGACGCTCTGAAGCAGGTTTTCGGAGCCAACTCCGCATCTAAGGGCGATCACCAGGCCGCTCCCGCCGGTAGTATGACTCCCCTTTCGGCGGAGGCGAATCCCGCCGCGGCTCAGGAGGCCGGTTCGAGTTCCAAGGCTGGGACGGGTCTCGATTCGATGGGTAGCCGTAAGAGCGGTATGAACAACGATCTGGGCAAGAAGCCAGCCCCGCTGGCCAATCAGAATGGCCGTCAAGCCGCCGCCTCGAACTCTCGTCCAGGGGAGGCGCGCGAGCGAGGCGCCACCGGCCGTGATTCCGAGCGCGGCAATCCCCTGGCCGCGATGCAGGGGATGCGCAATCAAAGTCATGGCGGCTCCAATCAAGGAGGCGGTGAGCAGCAGCGTCAGGAGCGCGGGTCCTTGGCTCAGGCCCCTGGAAGCGGTCAGGTCGCGGGACGCGGCGGTTCCGACCTTCCCGGCGGCGGCCTCTTCTCCGGCTTGAACTCGAGTATGAGCTCTGGCTCCGCTGGCGCCAATGGCACACCAGTCGGCCTGTTCGGGGCCCCTCCAACGGGGAACGCGGGATCTTCCTCAGCGAAGAAGTCGGGTGTTGTCGCCCCGATGGCCGGCGTGAGACAGGGCGGCTTGGCGGGCGGTCAGGGACGCTTCGGAGCCCGGTCGGAAGGTCTGTTCAGCCCCAAGGGCGCCGGCTCGGATGGTTTGGAGCAGAATTCCACCTCGGAATTCAGCTCGGAGGAACTCGGAAAGGCCAGGGAAGATAGCTCGGTGGCTGGGTTTAGTGAGTCTGAGGATAGCGTGACCGTGAATCTTAACGACCTCAGCGGCAGCGCCTCGGGTTCGTCGGGCGGTTCCGGCTCGAGCGCGGGCAGTTCGGAGGGTTCGCTCACCGGTGTGGAGGCGCCCGATCTCGATGGCCTCAGCGGGCTCGACCAGCTGGGCTCGACATCGGCTCTTTCCGGTACCAGCTCATCGAAGGGCAAGATCCCCAATGGCGAGGGGACAGCCAGTCACAAAGTGAGCCAGCAAATCTCCAGAGCTTAGCTGGCCTCGGCGAGCTGGAATCAAGCGCGAAATTCCAAGACCGCCATGGTCACATGAGCATCTTGGCGCGGTGGAAGTATTCAATCATAACCGTTTCGGGTTCGGTTCCGTAGACCTGGCGAAGGAGCTTCTCGCACTCATGGTACTGGTCGATAGCGGCTTCGGGGCGGCCGCCTTTGATCAGGGCTTTCATGACCGCGAGGTGGGCTTCTTGACGGGTGGGCTCGAATTTAAGGCTAACTCGTGCGGCCTCGACGGATTCCCGATAGTCCTCGGAGTCGAAGTGGAGGTTGGCTAAGGTGAGAGCTCCGTCAGCGGTTTGGCGTTCCAGGCTTTGACGGCGGTTGTTCGCCCATTCCAAAAAGCAGCCTTCGAGGTAGGGTCCACGGTAAACCTCGAGAGCCGATTGGAGGGCGATTTTGGCCCGGTCATTTTGTCCTTCCTCTAGTGCCTGTTGGGCGGTGGCGAGATTGGTTTCCAGGACCGTGACGTCGTGCCAGACGGAGACAGCCGGGTTGCAGCGGAGGGTTTCTCCAATCCGCTCGATGATGTCGACCTGAAAGCCGAGTTCCTTGAAAATGCGGCGGATAGAAGATGTACACCAGTAGAGGCCCCTCTTGTCGGTGCTGTCGAGATCTCCCCACACTTCTTCGAGAAGAACTTCTTCGTGGGCCTGGCGTCCCCATTCGTAGCTTAGGTAAGCCAGAAGGAGACGGGTTCTCTGGGTGCGCCAGACACGGTCGGGAATGGTTTCGCCGTCGACCTGGACTTCCAAGGGTCCCATGGAGGAGAGGCGGATGAGCGAGGGTGAGGCGACGGATTCGACTCGAACGTTGAGGCCTTTGGCGGATTGGCGGACATCCTGATCGGCATCTTGGCGCAAGAGTTTCCAGACGGATTCCGGGACCTGAGAGTCCTGATCTTTTAAGAGAGAGACCAAGCGGTTACGAACCTCCGGCTCTAACAACTGCTCTTCGAGAAGTTTGCAGAACAGGCGCGGGAGATGATTGATGAACTGGCTGAGGAATCCCGGAATGGGATGCTTGGCCAACGTCTCTAGCAAGGCCGGAATAAACCAGACGGCATGCTTGGAGATGTCCTGGGAAAGCGAGGGAGACAGGAGCCGCCGGCTGATCGCCTGCCAACGGTCCTGTTCAACTTTCTCACCTTCGGCGATGAGGGCCACGGCCGAGAGCGCGACGGCGTCGGCGAAGCCGAATTTTAAGAGAGACGGCACGGCGCGACGGAGCAGTCGTTTGGCATCTGGGTCGCCTACCTGGCGCAAGAGCAGTCCGCCGTAATAATCGGTGAGGCAAGAGCGGAAGCGTCCGATGGTGGCGGCGGTTTGGGTCGCTCGATCAACCCAGAGCCGAACTTTGTCGCGCTCTTTAGCCATCACTGCCAGACGCGCCATGCCGAGCTGGGCTTCGACCTTGGCCTCGCCCTGGGGCTGGCCTTGGAGAAGCTCTTTATAAGCGGTGGCGGCGCCCGAGATGTCGCCGGCTCGTTCCAAGGTCTGAGCGATGGCCAAAAAGCTCTCGCTCTGTTGGCCGGGACCTTTGGGACCGACGGCGGCGCTGGGAGAGGCGGTGCTTTCGGAGCGGTAGAGAGCCACCAGCTCTTTGTCGAGGCCGGATTCGTCGAGGTCCGTGTTGTCGAGGACGGCTTTGACCAGACGGACGATGCGAGCTTCCAGGGGCGGCCTGGGATCATGATCATTGGGGCGCTCGTGGTAAAGAAGGGCCTCGGAGAGGGAGTCGACGTAAGGGGTCAGTTCGGTCAAAGATTTACACAGATCGCCGACGAGTTTGGAGGGCAGGGTAATAAGAGCCGCGGCCGCGGCGACCTGGTGGAGGACGGGGCCCTGAAGGCCGGACGCCACGCCAAGCTTCATGGCCATTTCTCGAGCTCTGCCGATCTTATCCGAAGCACCTTCCTCCGGAGTGACGGCGTACGCTGAAAAGAGAGTGTTCAGCGCGGACATAAAGACCGCGGCGACTTCTTGCTCGTGATTTTTCTCGCTCTGTTTTTTACGTCGTTTATGAAGTTGTTGCTGGACGAGTTCTAAGAAACGCTGGGTTTCGAACGGTTTCCGTAAGAAGCCGCCGACACCGAGGCGCTCAGCTCGAGCATCGTCTTCCAAGGAAGAATAGCCGGAGACGGCCAGGGTTCCGACGTCGGGACGATCACGCTTGGCCTCGCTCAAGACCTCGATACCGTCGGGCCCATCGACTCGGATGTCGGCGACGATCAGATCGAAGGAGTTTTGCTTGACGGCTTCGATGGCTTCAAAGCCGTTTTCCACCGAGGTGACTTCGTAGTCATGATATCCCAGGATCCGTTCCAGGAGGGAGCGCAGATCCGAATCGTCCTCGAGAAGTAAAATTTTGGCTTTGGGCTCCATTTGAGGCTATCCCCCGCTTGTCAATGAAATGGTGTGACGGACCAGAATCTAGGCGGTTCTAGGCCCGTGGCACCTTCATGATAAAGGTCGCGCCACCTTCCGGGCTCTCCTGGTAAGAGATATCTCCATGCCAGCGGCGAAGATTGGTCCGGCTCATGGAAAGGCCCAGGCCGTTGCCCTGGCCTAGCTTTTTGGTAGTAAAAAACGGTTCGAAAAGGCGAGGTTGGACCTCGGGCGGGACTCCTGTCCCGTTATCACTGACAATGATGGCGATATCGTCCTTCCCCTTTTCCAGAGAAAGGGTGATGAGCTTTTCGGGCGGATTGGCGTCGACCACCGCATCGATACCGTTCTTGAAGATATTGACGATGGCCCAGTAGAGATCTTGATAGACCACAAATCCCTGATAGTCGGGAAGAAGTTTGGGAGATTCTAGCCGGACTTTCGTAACGCGGAAGTAAGGGTTGACCGAGGCGATGGCGTCTCGAATGATGGGCGCGAGCTTTTCAATCCTGGGCTTAAGAGGCTGGGCGCCCTGATCCACAGGGCGGCTTGTCAAAAGAAGGCGATCGGTGACTCTTCGACATTTGTCGACGGAGTTCAAAAGTGAGGTCATGCTCTCCTTGGCCGGTTCCGGGTCACCGCCGTGGTTGAGGTACAAGGTGATGTGTTCGGCGGCGATGCGGACGGCGCCGAGTGGGGTGTTGAGCTCGTGAGCGGCGTTGGCGGCAAGACGCCCGGCGGCGGCCCATTGAGAGGAGAGGACGATCTCTTGTTGGGTACGCTGGAGTTGGGTGTAAGACTCTTGAAGCTGGCCGTGGAGCTCCTCCAGGTTGCGCTTTTGTTCGGCGACGATCTCTTTTTCCGCCGCGACATTCCGCTTCTCCTGAGCCTCTCTCTGGGCGATGGCGCGGACTTCGTTGAGACGGTGAAGGGCAAGGATCGCGCTGCCGGCGTGGCGGGCCACGGCGGAGAAGAAGTCCTCCAAGAAATCAGGAAAGGCCTCCGCTTCCTCTTTGGCCAGAATCAAAAAACCCTGACCCCCCAGGGAAGCTGTCAGGAAAGACTGTTTGGTTTTCCAAACGGGAGCGGACCAGGGCGCTTTGCTGGAGATGGCGGGGGGACTGAAGGTTGGGGTCCTTTGCCCTTCCTTGAGGCCGAGCTGGGAGAGCGGAGTGGGAGAAAGAATCTGAGTGAGGACCTCTCCGCTGGAGTTATTAAGAAGTAGAACGGCCACATCGGCCGCCGTGAGGCGGAGGCTTTCCTTGAGAAGGAAACCGCCCAGATCCTCGGCCGCTTTGGCCGCGTCGAGTTGTCGCCCGAGACCGTTCAAGAGCGAAAGTTGCTGCTCCTTACGCTGAAGAAGAACCCCCTTGCGGCGGCTTTCCATCTCGGTCTGTCGTTGAGCGACGCGGCTTTCTCGAACCTGAGTTTGGCTCTGGACGAATTTTTCACGAAGTCGGAAGTAGCGTCCCAGTGTATCGGTTTCGACGGTGGTGAGGAGAAACAGTAAAGGTATGGCCAACAAGACGTATGTGAGACTGGTCTCCGTGAGATAGCGAAGCAAAAGGGCGACGGCGGGATAGGAGATGATGAGGAAGATATCCGTACGAAAGGGAGGACGGTTGCTTCGAGTTAGGAGCGCGGCGAGGATAAAGATTTCGCAGGCGAAGAAGGTCGTGCCGGAGTCGATCTGGCCTTTACTGTAGAGGTAAGTTGCCGTGGCCGAGGAGGGGATGAGGGCTCGTCCGGCCTGGGCCAGGAGATCGTAGCTGAAGCGGGATGTGGCGGCCAGGGTGGCCACGCCGACAAGGTCGACGGTCAAGGCGATGGAGGAGGGGATGCCGGGGGTCAGGAGCAGGCCGAGGACCACCGCCGGGGTGACCCGCTGAGCGGTGACGAGACCGCTGGAGGCTCCGACGAAGAGATCCAGTCCGAGAACCGCCACAAGGTAGACCGCTAAAGGGCCGAGGGAGATCGTGAGCTCCGCGGGTGGAGTGAGAACTAAAAAAAGAATAGGACAGACGACTCCCACGGTTAGCCAGAATATGGCGATGGGGGGGGAGGTCGGACGCGCTGGGAAGGAGGCTTCTTTATGAGAAATAGGCTCCTGCACGGGAGAGATCTTTCCCTCGCTAAGACAACCTCACCTTTGACGAAAGTTGTTAACGAGAATGTTAACTCGATGTTGCACCTACGAGCGCCTTGAAAACCTGGTGTCATACAGCGTGTGGTTTAATCCAGAAAACACCACGCAAGGAGACCACAAAATGAACGTCAACATCAATCTTCCTCAGAACAACGCCCCTTCTTTCGGCGCCCCTGGTTTCGGTTTCGGGCCGATGGGGGGCGGATTGGGCGGTCCGATGATGCCGGGAATGGGAGGCCCAAACTCCGGAGGTATCTCCATCAACATCAGTCGCGGTGAGGAAGCCGGAAAGTGCCGGGACAAGAAAAAGAGCAAGCGCAGTGGTGGTTTGCTGGGCGGGATCAAGGATTTCTTGCGCAACATCGGGGAAGCGATCTTCGGTGAAAAGGATGACAAGAAATGTAAGAAGGGCTGCCACAAGCACAAGCACCACCGCCATCACCGTCCCTTTGGCGGGCCTTCGGCGATGGCTCACGTGATGCGCCAAAATCACAGCTTCGGATTCTAAAATCTCCAAAAGCTTTTAGCTTGGAAACAAAGAGCGCTTCGGATATCCGAGGCGCTCTTTTGTCGTCGCGCGTGAGCGTACAGGTCCAGGATTTGCTCTTGAAACATCCGAAAGGTTTGAGATATGGCGGCGGATTCTTTGTTGGCGGCGTTGGTGGGAAATTACGGTTGCTCGGACACGACATTCGACGACCTATCGACAGTACGCGGACTACTGTCTTATTGCAAAAAGTGGCCGGAGGGACTGGTGGCAGCCCCGGAGTTGAACAATCCTTGTCTCGAGATGGCTCTGCGGCTGCGCGAGGGGGCTTCCGAGATGGAGCGGAGTCTGAGCCAGAACCCTGAGATGACCTTGGAATCCAGTTCCCCAATCGCTCGGACAGCCAAGGCCTATGTGGCGATCGCGGAGGTGCTCGAGGAACTACCCGAGCTTGCCACCGAGGGGAATACAGAGGATTTTCTCGACAACCTGGACCTCTTCGAGGAGGAGCGCCGGGCAGTCCTCGAGGCCCAAGAGCAGATCGAAGTGCATCTGAGTGGAAAGGTTCCGCTCTGTCCTCGCTGCGGGTCGACTGGGGATGAAGCTCTTTGCCCGACCTGTCTTCTATCCAGGCTCTATCCCGATCCGAAAGCCTTACTGGGAGACGAGGCCGCCGCTCAACTAGAGGGGGTCTATGGAAAGGTCCATCAGGCTTATCGGCGTTCTATTCTCGGAGAAGACTCTTTGGATGTTCTCTGGACAGCCCTGGAGGGCCTCGAGGAACATCTCGAGGAGTTGCTGTCCACTCGCAAGCAGTTAGTTCGGCGTCTAGAGGGAGAACTCTCGGGACAGGCTCAAGCCGAGGCGGAAATCTTGGAAGCACTCCTGGCGGCGGTGGAATCCGACATCGAGATGGGGCTCTCCGGAGTGGAGCGGATGAGAGAAGCCAAGCGAACTCTTCGCGTCTACGATCTCAGCCGAGGGTGGGACGATATTTATCACGCCAGTCAGGTCATCGAAGTGACGGCCTCTCGAATTCGCCGGGAAATCGACGATGGGGAAGAGTTATCCCCGGAGGTTGATGCTATCCCTCGCTCGATAGGCGATCAGGTGTCTTTTTCCGGGGAATAGTGAAGTCGGCCAAGTGAACCAGACATCGGCGAGGGGCTTCTATGGGTGGAAGAGACTGACGTTTACATGTTGATAAAATTAGGCCCTGTTGATAGGGGTGGACAACCTGTGGGTGTAAAGCCGTGAGTGATAGATTCTTCGCATAAAATCTAGAGAAAAGAGACCTGATATGCGAATCCAAACGAATCATATCCCTACCATCCCAAGCGCCCCAAAGGCCGTGTGCCCGCGAGCCCGCCAAGTCGAGGCGAAGCCGGAAAAGTTCTCCCTCGACCTTGGCGTCAAGGACCGTTTACTACTCTGGTCCGCCGGCGCGATGCCTCTCGGTGGGGTGGTCGAAAACATGGGAAACGAGTGGCGCGCCGCCCAATGGGAACCACGGAAGGGGGATGACCGCACAGGTTACTTTAGCAGCCTGTATGAGACGGCATCCTTGAAAAGGAAAATCTCCACCGCCGGCTGGTTTAGTAACCTGGCTGGGACGGCATCTTTGGCCGGTGGACTTGTGGCCGGTAGTCGAATGGGCGTCTGCACGGGACTAGCGTTGTTGGGTGCCTCTGGCTTGGCCGCGGCGTACTCCCACCTTCCTCGCTTACCGCAGTAGCGCTATCTCCATACGAGAACTCTTCCTGTTGACCATGGAATCACCAGCCTGGATGATCCAACCCAATAGGCTGGAAACATGAAAAAGATTTTTTTAACAAAAGACGAAGCCAATCAAAAGAAGGCTCATACTGGGGGTTTTGCTATGCTGCTCACTCGTGACCGGGGGGGAATGATCATTCCCACAGCTATCTTCGTGGCGATGTTCGCCCTTTTGGTCTCCACTATGCTGTTGGCCAATGTCTCTTATAACTTCGGGTTCTCTTTGCGCTCCCTTGAGGAAACGGAATTTCGATACCTAAGTTTGGCCGCGTCGAATGAGCTTCTCTCCGACCTTAACGCGGGACTCGACCGCGACAAGTTCACCAAAGGCCACCCGCGCCGAACCGTGCACGGCGGGTGGGTCACGGAAAGTTGGGTGGAACCCTTGCCTGGGGATACCAACAATATCTTCGCCACGGCTCGAACCTACCGCCCGGGCCGCGAGGAACTCCACCAATCGGTTCAACAGTTGGCGACTTATCGAGAAAAGGTTCTCACTCGCGTTTATACCAACGTGACCGACACCGACAAAGATAGCCCCGATCCGACCTACTTTAACGATCTCAAGGATTCGGGAGCCTGGAATACCCTGCCGCCACCACCCCGTCTTCGCTATAAAGATGACGGAACCATAGAGGCTAAATCCGGAGAGTCGGCGGGAACGATCCCCTACGTTTCGGGTGCCCCGGACGGTTCTGTCTACGCGCTTTACGCTCCCACTCTGGACGGATGGGACGACCGTCCGAGCACTGTGGTTTTCGATTTGGCACACTTAGGTTTCAACCCGGGATTCGGCCTTCCCGGGTTGAACACAGCTCTGAGCAAAATTCAAAATTCTAGACTCGACATATCAGGCCTTCCTTCATCGATCGGACTGACTCTACCCTGGGGGAATTTCGCTCTCGAGACGATCGTGGCGGGAGGTCGTAAGGGCATGACGGTCGGAGAGCTGGCTCCCATCCCTCAGGTTCTGGTGGAAGGTGCCGAGGACGTGGCAATTAGCAAGGGGGCCATGTTCACCAAGTATTCCCACGACACGAATCAGTGGACCCCCTTGCCCCCAGCCAACGAGGCCGCCCTGGTCGATGGAAAATTTCAGATCCAGCCGGGCAACTATCACCTTCAAGGCATAGCCGGGTCTCCGGTAGCTTATGACGGCGGCATGATGGCCCCTTTGTTTCGTAAAGGCGCCGATTCCATCTATCGCTATACCGAGAAATCCGAGAGTTGGGAAGTACTGACCCCGCCCGGGCAAGACGTTTTGCTCCTAGGCAGCGACCAGAGCGGGAACGCCTATGTTCAAACAGGAGAGCTTCAGCCGGTTGGGCTGGACTATCTTTTGAACATCCTGACCGACAACTTGACCGGCATCTACCCCAACACTCCCACCACAGCTCTGCATCAATACAAAGACGGACAGTGGAGCGAGTTGCCCAACCCCCCGGCGAAGTTTTACGACGCGAACGGGAACCTGGTGGCTCGGAACTATTCCTCTAAAGGCCCCTCCCTCAGCGGCATCGTCGGAGGCAAGGAGGGAGAGTTCTACGTGGTCAACCGACCTCCCAGTAACTCAGGGCTGGTCGACACGATCTACAAGTATAGCGACGGAGCTTGGGAAGTGATGGTCTCTCCTCCCAATAAACAGTTCGACAACTCGGGGACTGAGGTCGAGCGTAGCGGCTTGCCGAAAAAGCTCGAGATCTGCACCGGTTCGGACGGCCTTTTGATCGTTCGTATCCCCAACGACGGAAACGGGCTTGACGCCATCTTCGTGCAAGACGAGAAGAACAAGTCAAGCTACGACATTCTTAAGCCGATACAGTCCTCCGATGGAAGCTACGAGGAGTTCTTTTCCCAGATGGCCGGTGGCCGGCGCCAGCGAGATAACGGTCTCGGCACCTTTTATGTGAGAGCGACGTATTTCTAATGTTTCGTGGGTCGTGGTCTCGACGTGGCTTGAGCATGGTCGAGATGATGTTCGCCGTCATGATCCTTTCCGTCGTCCTTCTGGGGATGCTCGGAATCATCGGCACGGTGCTTAGAAATCTTGAGGATGGGCGAACCTACGAGAAGGTGAGTATCGCCGCGAACTCGTTGTTCGGACAAGCCGGCCTGGCCCTGTCGGAGAATTTCGAGAAGTCCTTGTTTCCCGACACTTTTATCCACGGAGTTCAGGAATTCCCCGGCCTGGAAGGAGTGTCATACGAGGTGAAAGAGGAGCGCGAGCGTGACGATCTCAAGCGTGTCGAGGTGACTCTTTTCTGGAAGAGCAAAGACGGTCTCGAGCACAAGAAGACGTTTATGACCAAGTTTGTCAAAGGGGCCCGATGAGATCTTCCAACTCGGGGCCCGGGCGATATGCCGTGGGTGCAACCTTACTCGAAGTACTGGTGGTCTGCGGGATGTTTCTCGGGGTGACCGCGGCGCTCTTGACGATCTACTTTTCGATGATTCGTATTGAAAAACAGGTCGGGATGAAGACCGAGCTTGACCGGGCCATCATCGCGGCGGTGCGTCATTTGGATTCGTCACTGAAATCATCTCGGGTCTTAGAACCGTTACGGCCCGACGCCTGGACGACGCCGGAGGAAGTGACCAGACTCAAGCTCGAGTCGCTGAAGCTGGGAGCTGATGGAGCTCCCGTTGTGACCTCGGAAGGTTTCCCGGAATGGGACCCTCCTTTCGAGATCCTTTATGAAAATGGAGAGCTTGTACGCCAGACCTCCGCGCGGAGAGTGCTGGCCAAGCTCAGACCAGAGGACGAAGTGACCTTTCTTCGTCCTAACAAGAATCTTCTGAAGATGAGAATCTTCGCGAAAAAATTAGGAGAGCGTGGCTACGAGACTTCGCGAGACACGACGTTTCAGTTCCGACTTTTCAATCAATGACAACCGTATCCGAATCGGAGGAGAGCGGAGAGTTTTACTATCCGCTTTCCCATCATGACACCCATCTTTGGGCTTTCCAACTCCATATCATGCTATCGGCCGGGATCACCGTGGTCTCCTCCTTGGAGTCTCTGGCCAAAAGCGATTTAGCGCGTCTGTCCACGGCTTGCGCGGTGTTGAACGAGAAAATCGTGGGGGGAATGTCGTTGTCCCAAGCGATGCTCTCGCTACGTCCGACCTTTAGTCCTCTGGCTATCAATCTGGTCTCGATCGGGGAGCACACGGGACAGTTGAGCTTGGTGCTAAGACGTCTCTCAGCACGGGCCTCCCGGCGCGACAAGATGGAAAGAATGCTGAAGGGCTCTTTGGCTTATCCTGTCTTTCTGTCCACAGTGTCTTTGGGGATGGCGCTTTTCATGGCTTTTTACATGTTCCCGAAGATTTTGCCGTTTCTAATCGGTCTCGGGGTGACTTTGCCATGGCCGACGCGCCTTTTGATCTGGAGTGTGGAGAATCTCTCGTCCGCGGTCTTGATCGTGACGATCCTGTTGGTCGGAGTGATTCGTTTGATGGCCACCAGTGAGGGGGGGTCTCCTATAGCTCGTTTTCGAGATAGGATTCTTTATCATTCACCAGTGATTGGGGTCTTGAATCGCAATCGCGTGTATGGAGACTGTTTTAGCGACCTCCACATGCTTTTGGAAGCCGGCTGCGATCTGTTGTCGAGCTTGAAGGTCATCCACTCGAGTTGGCCTGAGTTTAATCTCCGTAAAGAGCGGTGCTTGGAGGAGCTAAAGGCCGGTTCGAATTTCGTCGAAGCGGTGGACTCGAGCCAGCTCTTTCCTCGGATATTTCTTTTGCAGCTGACATCTGCCGAGGAGACGGGACAGCTTCCCCGGACTTTCGAGATGCTTTCGGAGCAGCTCGACGAGATGGTCACTCTCAAGATGAATCAGCTGACCCAAATTCTGGAGCCGTTAGTTTTTGTGGTCATGGGAGTTATCACCGGATTTGTGGTCTTGGCGACATTTTTGCCGATGTACGGAGTCGTAACATCGGCGCTTTAGAGCAAAAAGAAGCCCTCGACCACCGACCCAGGTGGCAAGGGCTCATCTACAACAGAGAGACTAAAAGCAGACCTTAGGCGAAAACGCCCATTTGATTGTTGGACACACCTCCGAAGTTAGGATTTTGACCAAAGTTCATAGCGTTGCTTCCGTTAACCAGGCTGCCCAGGTTGCCCAAGCCACCACCGCTTCCGCCCAGGGCCAGCTGGACCAACTGATGGGTTTCCTGACGGATGCTCTGGTTCTGCGCGCCGCCGTTCTGCTGATACAGAGTGGCCAACTGCTGGCGAGCGTTGCCCCCGCCTCCGGCTTGAATCTGGCCGCCCGCGCCTCCATTGACGGCCATCTGCCCGCCACCGAAGTTTCCGTTCTGCATTCCACCGAACTGACCGCTCATCTGTCCACCCTGCGCACCACCCATGGCACCGCTAAGCACTTGAATGGCCAACTGGCTGAGGCGAGTATCCAGCTGATTGCCCTGTTGCGAGGGGGCTTGAGCCTGCTGGGCCGGAGCCGCCTGGGGAGCGCCACCTTCGGAGGGACTTCCGCCGCTGGACTCGCTACCGCCGCTTTCGCCGGAGCCAGCAGCTTCCTGGGCTTTGAAGTTTTCTTGAAGGCTTGCTAGAAGGCCCTTGATCTCCTCGAGCTCCTTCTTCATCTCTTCCTTTTCTTTGTCGATCGGCTTGCCGTTCTCGTCGACTTCACCTTCAACCGGCTTCCCGTCTTGGTCGACCGGCTTATCTTCACCGGGCTTGTTCGCCTCGTCAGGCTTCTTCACGTCCTCGGGCTTTTTGGCATCGCCGGTGCGGGTCTCGTTCTTGGCCCCCTTCACCTCGTCGCTAAGCTTGACTTCGTCCCTCTTGGCCGGCGCCTTGCTCTCGGTATTGCTCTTGGGAGCTTGAGCCTTAGGAGCCTCTTTCTTAGGAGCGGCCTTCGGAGCAGCCTTGGGAGCGGAGCTGGAAGTCTTCTTAATCGTCGACATAGTGGTCCTACTTTCAGGGGCGTCGCCCCGATGTTTTCTTGAGCTCAGATTACCGCCCGGACCCAAGCCCCTCCCAAGATCGCCCCGAGGCGTTGTTTCAAGAATGTTAACTCCCGGATCAATTTCTTGACATCTTCCGGAAGAGCCACCGAGCGACGGAGCAGAAAGCTCGATTTCAAGCCATTCCTGAACTGGAACAGAAGTGGAATCGGGCCAGGATCCAAAAATTCGGGATTCCTGTCCAAAATTTCAGAGAGGAAAAGAAAGAGCCCCCACCACGACCCAAGCGGTGAGGGCTCCTTTTGCAGAGAGAGACTAAAAGCAGACCTTAGGCGAAAACGCCCATTCGATTGTTGGACACACCTCCGAAGTTAGGATTCTGACCAGCGTTCATCGGGTTATTCCCGTTGACCATGTTACCAAGATTTCCACCACCACCGCCGAGGGCTAACTGTACCAGTTGATGAGTTTCCTGGCGGACACTCTGGTTGTTAGCGCCGCCGGTCTGCTGGTAAAGGTTCGCCAGTTGCTGGCGAGCATTGCCAGACCCACCAGGTCCACCAGCCGCGAACTGACCGCCCTGGCCGCCTCTGGCTCCGTTGATGGCCATCTGTCCACCACCGGCGTTACCGTTCTGCTGTCCACCGAACTGATTGCCCATCATCTGTCCGCCCTGAGCACCATTCATGGCTCCAGAGAGGACCGCGATGGCGAGCTGGGAGAGGGCCGTATCCAACTGACCCGGCTGACCCTGCTGAGGAGCCTGAGCCTGTTGGGCCGGAGCCGGGGCCTGAGCCGCTTGAGGAGCGCCGCCTTCGGAGGGGCTACCACCGCTCGACTCACCGCCGCCGGACTCACCACTGCCACCGGCTTCCTTAGCCTTGAAGTTCTCGGTCAGGCCTTCGAGCAGACCCTTGATCTCCTCGATCTCCTTCTTCATCTCTTCCTTTTCTTTGTCGATCGGCTTGCCGTTCTCGTCGACTTCACCCTCTACCGGTTTCCCGTCCTGGTCCACCGGCTTCCCATCTTGGTCGACGGGCTTGTCTTCACCGGGCTTGTTCGCCTCCTCAGGCTTCTTCACGTCCTCGGGCTTCTTGGCATCGCCGGTGCGGGTCTCGTTCTTGCTCCCCTTCACCTCGTCGCTAAGCTTGACTTCGTCCTTCTTGGCCGGCGCCTTGCTCTCGGTGTTGTTTTTAGGAGCTTGAGCCTTGGGGGCTTCCTTCTTAGGAGCGGCCTTCTTGGGAGCAGCCTTGGGAGCGGAGCTGGTGGTCTTCTTAATCGTCGACATAGTGGTCCTACTTTCATTCGGGGGCATCGCCCCGGAGTGTTTTCTTGAGCTCAGATTACCGACCTGGCCCAAGCCGCTCCCAAGATCGACCAGAGGCATTGTTGCAAAAATGTTAACTCCTGGATCGATTTCTTGACATTTCACTGGCCAAAAACTGGCCGAGAACAGAAAGGGCCAGATTTCAAGCCGTTCTGAAGGTTGAAAAGAGGTGGAACTACCCGATCAGATCGTCGCGACTGTCCAAAGCAAAGAGAGCTCTCTGCTTATACTCCATCATCTCGATGCTGGGTTCGTTGGCGTACTCTTGACGCAAAAGTCGCTCGGCCCGTTCGAACTGCTCCAGGGCCTCGCGAGGTTTTCCCATCCCCATCCAGGCCTTCATGACCGCCAGATGAGCCGCGCACTCCGAAGGATCGATATCGAGCAGGCGCAACGCGTAGTCCAACGTGTTACTGAAACGCTGCTTCTGTAAAGTCCAGTCGATGAAGCGGTTTAGCAGCTCGGCCGCCTGAATCTCCAAGCGATGGCGGTCCTGTATCACCCAATCGTAGTAAGCGCCCTCGAGATAGGGCCCCCGATAGAGGTCCAGCACATGCAGGTACTCCTCGATATTATAGGCGTTCGTCGAACCTTTGCGAACCGATTCGGCCAGCTTCTCGAAGAGGTCCAGGTCGTGCCAGCGAGGGATATCAGGATGCAGCTGTAGACCCGAGGCGGTGCGAAGGATCGGGTCGATCTCGTCAAAACCGTCGACTTTCAAGCACTGACGTAAGGTGGAGGTGGTCCAGTAGAGGCAGTTTCTCCCCTTTTGAACCGAACCGGGCCAGAAACTCTCCAAAATCTTATCTTCCGAGACCGGCGTGTCACCGGCGGCCGCCAGCATGGCGAGAAGATACTTGGCTTTCTGCGAGCGCCACTGAGTCTCTTGGACGCGCTGCTCGCCGCGGTAGACGCTCAAAGGGCCGAAGGAGAAAACCCGAAGCATCGGAACCGACACGGCACCGTCCTCGACCTCGCGGCCGGATTCCACCAGGGAACGTATCTCGGCGTCCTCATCTAAGGCCAGGCGGTCCAAGATCGCCTCTCGATGAGGGAGCACGAATCGACTGTGGGCCTCGGCCACGCGTCTCCTCCCCAGGGGGGTGAGCCGGCGAGCGTATAGACATTCCAAGACTAGGCGCGGATAGTCGCGAACTAGACGAGGAGCACTGGCGGCGAGCGCCCCTTCACTATCTAGAACGCGGGGAAGCAGTCGCTCCATCAGGGGGCCGAGCCGATCTCCGAAGGAGGACCGCAGAACGCTTTCCAACGCCTCGGCCACCGCCACCTCGTCGCCATCACCCCGTAAAGCATGGTGGGCCAGAACCACCGCCGACTCACCGACCGCGAGCTTGAGGGAGGAAAAAGCCCGAAGGGCCTTCTCTAGAATGCTCTCCGCCTCTTCGGGTGAGCCGATATCGTGAAGGTAAAACGCGGCCTCGATGGCGCACCAGCCAAAAGGAGCCGCTCCGACAAACTCCGCCATGCGCAGGGTCTCTTGAGCTTGTGCCTTGATCTTGGCCGGAGACTCCTTCCCTTCCCGGGCTCCCAAGCGGGTTAGACCGAGCGAGGCTTCCATGGCGAAGCGGTTGGTCGGGTGCTCCAACACGCGCGAAAATGCTTGTCGAGCACTGGCCAGGTTGCCCGACTCTTCATAGGCTTTTCCTAAAGACAGGAGGCTACGCTGAGCGTGCAGCTGTTCGCGATAACTCTCCCTCGGCCCCGACGACGGTTCTCGCAGAAGCTCTAACAGCTTGGGGTCGTAGCGACCCTGGTGGTGCCGGGTCAGCCATTCCACGGCGTTCTCCCCTTGAGGGACTTCACAGACCACCGCGTAAGCCAGCTGGGCAAGCCTTGTCTCGAGCGGAAGGCTCTCCCCCGAAAGACCAGCCGGTTGGCCTGATCCATCGTACCACTCATCCAGCGACTCCAAGGCCCGTTCGATAGCGCGGGGGAAACGGGGAGCGTCCTCGAGTACCAAAGAGCCCAGGGGCTCTCGCACACCTAAATAGAGAGAGGTCACGATAGCCGAGGAGGTCACCGCCTCGACCACGCCCAGGCGTTCGCACAGCGAGCGAACCAGAGGCTCGAGCTTGGACAAAGGAGGGGCTGCGGGCGACTGTTCCACCATCCGGGCAAGCGCCGTCAAGGCCCACTGAAAACTGTTGGTCAACTCGATCCGCTGGTTCTGCGCGGCCCGCTCGGCCTCCAGATCCTTTAACGCCGCGTTCACCGCGTGCAGCAGGTCGTCTAAGGAAAAGGGCTTCTTGAGATACGCCTCCACTCCCAACGAGATGGCGCGAATGCTGTCCTCTTCCGAGGCGTATCCGGTGATGACAAGACTTTTGATGCCGCTGTCTTCTTGCTTGACCGCCTCGATGGCGTCAAGGCCACTCATCCCTTCCATCCGCACGTCGGCGATGACCAGGTCAAAGGAGCTCTGAGCCGCGGCTCCCAAGGCCTGCTCGCCACTGGAGGTTCCTATAACCTCGTGCCCCTCGGAACTCAAAAGCGCGGTCAAGACCCCCAAAAGCTCCGAATCGTCCTCGATGACCAGAATTCTCGACATACTCAGGAGATATGCTCGTTGAAGGCGGTGAGAACCTTCTAACCTCAAAGGGAGTGGGAGAGGTTTTGGGAATTCTCGCCATTGAAGATGAGGCCTATCCTTACCATTTCCACCCTCGCTCTGGCCGCCTTCGTCCTTGTTTCTCAAGGGGCGCCGAAACTCGGGCCGGAGCTTTTGGTGGTGACTCTAGCCGCCTGCCTGGTGGAGACGATGAGCGTTCGTCAGCCCCAGCAAGGAACGCTCTCCTTCGGATTAGTCCTCTACGCCCCGACCTTCGCCCTGCTAGGGCCCGGTGCCGCGCTTTTCGTCGCGGCGGTGGCACTTTTGGTAAGAGAAACCGTGGCCTACACCGACCCCGCCCGACTCGTTTTGGAGACGGTCCTCGACCTGTTCCCCCTGTGTGTGGCCGCGTTGAGCTCGTCACTGGTCCGACCGGAAGACCCGGCCTGGCTCTCCTGGCTCGCCTTCGCCCTTCTCTACGCGACCAGTCGCCATCTGAGCGCGAACCTTCTCCGTCGAGGTTTGGCCTCGGGAGATCTCGAGGCATCACAACGCCTGGCGCGCGCCACCGCCGACCTGCGCGGGGCGACCGTGGCTCTCGCGTTACTGGCCATACCGCTAGCTTTACAGCATCCGCTGTTGGTTCTTGTCACCCTTCCCGTCCTCTACAGCTTTCGCAAGGCCGCCATTCACGCCTACGCGCACCTGGACAAAGAAGACAAGAAGACGCTTCGTCGTCATCTGCAAGGCGCGGAGAGTCAGGTGGGAGAGCTGAGCAAGACTCTGGAAACCACCCAGGTTCAGCGCAACCTGCTGCACGAGCTGTCCAAAGATACGGCCCGCTGCACCACGCTGGTGGAGCTGCTGGACGTCATCGAGCGCCACGCCCGAGGCCTGAAACTGGGCGACCAGCTGGAACTGCTGCTGCAAAGCCCTTCCGGCTGGATCCTGGTGGGTCGTGACCAGGCCGGGAAGCCTCGCGCTCGGTCCGTGGACCCGTCCACCCTGGCCCCCACCTACCACCAGGTCTGGACCACCGGGATGCCGATCATGGTCGAATCGCGACTTTACCAACTGCTGCCCGGAACTGGCGTCCTGGCCTTGCGTTGTGGGGAACGTCCCGGCAAAGAGTCGAGACAGATCCAGTCGCTCTTTTGTAACCAGATCTCCCTGGCCAGCCTTTCCGCCATGCGTCTAGAGATCTTGCAGCGAACTCTGGCCGACCTGGCTCGCGCCAACTCGGAGCTCGAGGCCGGTAACGAGTCGTTGCGGGTGGCCATGGAACAGCTGCGGACCTCGGAAGCCAAGCTGATCGAAAGCGCGAAGCTCGCCGCCGTCGGACAGCTCTCCGCTGGACTAGCACACGAGATCAATAACCCCCTGGGCAGCATCCGTCTGGGGATCGAGTCCACCTTGCGAAAAGAGCAGCTTTCTGCTTTCTCCAAGGACATGTTGGAGAAGGGTCTGACTGCGGTGAAACGTGCCGAGCAGGTCATCGGATCGCTGCTCAACTACTCCCGCACCGAAGGGAAGGGGAAGGTTAAGGTCTCCGCTCTTGCGGTGATGAAAGATACCGTCTCGTTTCTGGGCGGGGCTTTGCGACTTCAAGGGGTCGCCGTGGAACTGCCCGAAACGGCGGTCGACGCCACACTTCTGGCCAATCCTGGAGAGCTCCAGCAGATCTTGATCAACCTATTGCTCAACGCCAAAGATGCCGTGGAAGGGAGAGAGCCCGCCCGGGTCGCCCTGAGGTTGGAGATCGAGGGAGAGAAAGCCCATCTGGAGGTTCACGACAACGGACCCGGCCTTGTCCCCGAAGTGAGAGGCCGGATATTCGACCCCTTCTTCACCACCAAGCCGGTCGGAAAAGGAACCGGGCTAGGGCTTTCCGTCAGTCGCCAGATGGCCGCGGCCAATGGTGGAACGCTGGAAGCTCTGGACGCCTCCCCTCTGGGTGGAGCGGGCTTTCGCGTGTGTCTGCCGTTGGGTTGAAACAGCCAGAGCCGACCGACCGCTTGAGTGATATTCGAGAGTGACACTCAAACCATGCCAAGACTGTCACTTTTCAATGATCCGAAATCGGTGGACAGCTTTAAGGAACTCGCCGGTTTGGGGTCTCCGAAAAAAGGGATTGGTGCGGAAAGTGATCCACCCGCCTGAGTAAAATTGAGCCGAGTAACGGCTCCACCCAAAGGGCGGGAGGTTGTCCCTGGTAGCACGGACGATAGGTCAGGAAGTCCGATTTGAGTTGGGCGCTGTCGCGAACGCACCAGGCAAGGAAATTCTCGCTGGAGATTTCCTCTTCGTAGGTAAACGGACCCATGTTTCTATCCCCCTAGAATTTCGTTGACCCAGGCCTCTTTAGCCTCAGTGTCGGTGCGAAGCTCGCGCAGAAAGTCGGTGAGTCCGGTGGGGAAGTCGTGTCCTCGAGTGGCGCCCCACTGGCAAATCCTCTCCCGCGTGGTCTCGTCGATGGACTTCCAGGCTAGACCGCCCTGGTCGAGCTCTCCACGGGCGGCGAGAGCCTCGGGACGGAAATCGGTCAGGCGGTAAAGGCGGAACCTGGGAGCTTCCTCTCGGAGCTGTTCAGCGATGGAGCGTTTGCGAGAGCGCCACCCTAACCGGTCG
>JBBCJA010000061.1:0-9342 GCA_037189585.1 Selenomonadaceae bacterium
GAACGTTAGGAGAGACCGGCGGTGTGGAAACTGTCCCGGGCGAGTTCAGCGGACCCGGAGCAGGAGCAGGAGTGAGACCTTTAACCTCTACTTTCGCTGGAGGCTTGGAAACGTTCTGTAGGATGACGACCGGAGGCTCACCTTTGGCTGGTGGAGACTCCTTCACGGAAGGCGGAGTCTTCACAGAGGGCGCGTTGGTCAAAATTATCGTCGGTGGCGCGGGTGGCACCGGCTGCACGGGTGGTCGAGGCACCGTCGGTGGAACGTTAGGAGAGACCGACGGTGTGGAAACTTTCCCAGGCGAGTTCAGCGGACCCGGAACGGGCGTCGGCGCAGGAGTGAGGCCTTTACCCTCTACTTTCGCTGGAGGCTTGGGAACGTTCTGTAGGATGACGACCGGAGGCTCACCTTTGGCTGGTGGAGCCTCCTTCAGGGGAGACGGGGTTTTCACAGGAGGAGGAGACTTGACCAGAGGCGCGCTGGTCAAAATCACCGTCGGCGGAACGGGTGGCGCGGAGGGCATCGGCGGACCAGGAAGATTCTTCGCCTGCTTGGGGCTTGGGGTAGAAACTTGTGGAGAAGACTTTCTCTCACCCTTTTCTCGCGAGGGACGAGGGGTCTCCAAGCGTCGAGTGTGGATTGGCTGGTCGGACTGCTCCGTCGCGATGGACTTCGTGGTCAGTTGCGGAGAAACACCTCGCTCCGCGCGGCGAGAAGATTGTCCTTCTCGTTTACTCCGCGCATGCCTCGTCAGGCCGTCCAAGGGCTCTTCGACCTTAGACTCAGGCTTGGCAGGGCGGGCCTCGGCTCCCACAAAAGATGGAAAAGCAGAGCGTCGAATCCTGTGACGAGGGTTGTCCGAAGCAACGACCGGCTGATTTGTGGCCGACGGTTCACCCGCCGCGAGAGGGGACTTCGTCGATGGAAGCGGGCTCGATTTTACTCCCGGGGTCGACGACTTCGCTTGTCTCTTGCTGGCTCTAAAAGCAACCGAATCCATCGTCGGAGTTTGTGACCTATCTTGCGACTTAGCCGCTCCAGGAGTACCCGACTCCACCGCCGGAGCCTGCGACCTGGCTTGCGCTTTAGCCACTCCAGGAGTGGCGACTGAGTCGCCCCCCGGAGTGGGTGACTTCGCTTGTCTCTTGCTTGTTCTAGAAGCACCCGACTCCACCGCCGGAGTCTGCAGTTTGACTTGCGCCTTGGCAGCTGCAGGAGCGACTGAGTCGCCTCCCGGAGTAGGCGATTTCGCTTGTATCTTGCCTGGTCTAGAAGCACTCGACTCCACCGTCGGAGTCTGCGATCTGACTTGCGTCTTGGCAACTGCAGGAGCGACTGAGTCGCCTCCCGGAGTGGGCGATTTCGCTTGTGTCTTGCCTGGTCTAGAAGCACCCGACTCCACCGTTGGAGCCTGCGACCTGGTTTGAATCGGAACTTGCGACTGCGCCTGAGGCTTGACCTTCGCTTCCCGTTGGGCGGGTCCCTGAATCTTAGCCGAGTGTTCGATGAAGGGAGGGTAGGCCGTCACCGCCGCCTTTCCGCTATCGGGAAATGGACGGTTCTCCCCATACAGACGAAGCAGACTGGCCTTATCCCTGGCAACTTTAGCCTCCGTTCCCTGAACGAACGGCGGATACTTCGCCTCTCGAGCCTGCCGTTGCACACCCTGATTCCTCTCTAAAACAGCCGCCTGATCGATACTGGGCCGACGAGAGGCCTTGCTGCCTGTGGGAGCCGGAGCGGCATTGACCAGAAAGGCGAAACGCGGAAGTTGAGCCACCACCTTCGCTCTAGCCGAAGGAGCCGAAGCCTTCGATGCGGCGCCTCTCGTCGGACTCAACGGCTGTGCTACGAAAGGGCTCGACAGCGACCTTGAAACGTTCAGGCCGGTGGAATCAGAAGGTCTCGTCACCTCCCCATTCTACCGCAATCTCGCCGATGGTCTAGACCATGTCGACCGGAGACGGACCGATATATCGAGAGAGGGGCCGAATCAAGCGCCCCGTCGCCTTCTGCTCTTTAACATGGGCGATCCATCCAAGGACTCGCCCCGTCGCGAACAACGATGTGAAGTCGTCGCGAGAGAATCCCAAAGAATTCAGCAAGAGCGCGGTGTAATACTCCACGTTGGTCTGTAAGGGTCGATTCGGTTTAGCCTGCCGAAGCACCGCCAAGGCGGCGCCCTCCACCTGTTCGGCCCACCTCAGGCGCGGAGAGTTCGGAAGCAGGGAAAGTGCCTCACGCAATACGTCGGCTCTAGGGTCACGGGCCCTATAGACACGGTGGCCAAAGCCCATCAGTCGCTCGCCCGCCTTCACTTTATCACCAAGAGCTCCGATCAGATCCTTCTCTCCTTCGAGCTCATCGAGCAAGTCCAGCACCGGACCGGGCGCACCACCATGCAGAGGCCCAGCCAGAGCGCCGAGGGCTCCGAGAACCGCATCTAGCGTCGTGGCTCCGGTGGAGGCGATGACGCGGGCCGTGAAGGTCGAAGCGTTCATTCCGTGCTCGGAAACCGTCACCAGGTAGGTCGAAAGCGCTCTCACCTCCTTCGAACGAGGAGAACGTCCGTGAAAAAGTCGCAAGAAGTCCTCCACCTGTCCCGCTCGGGCGTCGGGCGAAGCCAGCGACGCTCCATGCCGGTGGGCCGACAAAATGACGGGAAAGGCTCCGACAAGAACCTCATCCTCGATTGAGGAACCGAGCAACGACAAGCCTACCCGCAAGGCATCCAAACTCCGAGTCCGCTTGGCGAGCTCTCCGAGCCATGGCTTGAGAAGTCCATAAGCTTGCTCGCGTCCTTCCCCGAAATTGACGTCGCCGAGCAAAAGCTGCGCCGCACGCTCGAAACCGTGTTGAGAAAACTGCTCGAGACGCTGTCCCGCGATTACGAGTCGCCCTCGCTCTCCATCCACATCGCTGAGCGAGGTCTCGGCCACACAAACCCCCTCCAATCCACTAGTCATATGCTATCTCCTTTCCCGAACATGGAAATCGCAAAAGGCTTTCTGGTCAATCTTGATCAATAAATCAATATGACAACTCTAACGGCCGAGCAGGCCGCTCAACGTCTGGGAGTTTCGCTCTCCACCCTGTACGCTTACGTCAGCCGAGGCCTTCTTCGCTCAGAGCCCGGCGCGGGGCGGCGCCGCCGCCTTTATCGCGTCGAGGATATCGAAGCCTTGTTAGAGCGAAAGACAGAGCGGGCCCATACCGAACGCGCGCTGGCAGGAGCTCTCAGTTGGGGAGAGCCGCTGTGCGAATCCGGCCTGACCTTGATCCAGGCAGGGAGCCTGTACTATAGGGGTCGGAACGCCTGCGATTTAGCCCTCCAATCCTCCCTGGAAGAGGTCATCACTCTGCTTTGGGAGGACTATCAACCGGAGCTCGGCGAGCTGAGGATCGGGCCCTTCGAGGGCGCTCCCTTCGATCGGTTCCGCCAGGCGCTTCCCCATCTCGCGCTCCAAGATGAGCGCGCTTTCGACCTGCGGCCGGAAGGACAGCGAGCGACCGGGGCTCGCATCTTAAGCACCCTGGTCTGTCTGGCTGGAGGAAAGGGCAACTCTTGCTCACTGGCCGAGAGACTGGCCGAGGGCTGGGCGCCTGGACAAAGACGACTCCTGGAGGCTGCTCTGATCCTTTGTGCCGACCACGAACTCAACGTCTCCGCTTTCACCGCCCGTTGCGTGGCAAGCGCAGGGGCGACGCCCTACGACGTCGTCGGTGCGGGACTGGCCGCCCTCTCGGGGCACCGCCATGGTGGTCACTGCGCCAAGGTCGAGAGCCTGATTCGAGAGGCCGAACTCGGACATCCACGAGAAGTCATACTCAGGCGTATGAAAGAAGGTTCCGAGGTGGGTGGATTCTCTCATCAACTGTATCCAGAAGGTGATCCCAGAGCCGCTTGCCTACTGGGGATAATGGACAGTCTTCCGGAAGTCTGCCAGGAGCTACTCCAGGCCGGTTGGGAGCTTCTGCGAGTGCGACCCAACATCGATTACGCTCTGGTCACTCTCTGTTCTCACCTCAAATTGCCGGAGGGCCACGCCCTGGCCCTCTTTGCCCTGGGAAGAACGGTGGGATGGCTCGCCCACGCGCTCGAGCAGACCTCCAGCGGTGGCCTTATCCGCCCCAGGGCACGCTACGTGGGCCCACCCGCCGAACTACTCACGAAGGTAGCTTCCACCTAAAACCGAACGGGCGACGATGAACTATAAGCCTTCCGGATACCCTTCTATCTCTCCCTACCTCGTGGTCGAAGATGGGCAGCGCCTGATCGATTTCCTTGAAGAAGTTTTCGAGGGAAGAGTCGCCAGGCGCTACGAGCGACCTGACGGGACGCTCAAGCACGCCGAAGTCAGAATCGACGACTCGATCATCATGATCGGGGAAACCATCGGAGAATGGAAAGCCATCCCGTCCATGATTCACATCTATCATCCCGACGTCGACGCCGTCTTCGAGCGAGCTTTGGCCGCTGGTGCTGTCGTGCAGCAAGAGCCGGCGATAGGGACCGACGGCGATACCGACAAACGGGGCGGTTTTCTCGGCCCTTGTGGGAACTCGTGGTGGGTTTCGACTCAGACCGATTAGCGGTAAGCTCTCCTCTGCAATGACATCATCCGTGAATACATCAGAGAGCACAGTGGACAACCTGGTAGTCATCATCATGGCCGGCGGTGCCGGAACTCGTTTCTGGCCCTTGTCGACCGAGGAGAGACCCAAACAGTTCCTTTCTCTGGTCGGGGAACGCAGCCTACTTCAGATGAGCTTCGACCGCGTCGCTGGACTGGTCCCTTCGGAGCGAGTCCTGGTCTTGACCAACCATAGCTATCGCGATCTAGTGGCAGACCAACTTTCAGAAGTCCCGCGAGAAAACATTATCGGCGAGCCCAGCCGAAAAGACACGGCGGCCGCCGTGGCCTTGGCCGCTTTGTTGGCGGAGCGTCGCTTTGGAAGCTCAACCATGGTCTTGCTAACCGCCGATCACGTGATCTCCCCTTTGGAGAACTTCCATCAGGCTCTTCTTGAAGCCGTCAAGGGATGCCAGGAAGGCGGACTCTACACGTTGGGGATACGTCCGACTTATCCCGCGACGGGCTTCGGCTACCTGCAGGTGGGAAAACCCCTACCCGGCGGTAGCCTGCCCCACTTCCAAGTGGACCGGTTCAAAGAAAAGCCGAGCGAGGAAGTCGCCCAGGTCTTCCTGGAAAGCGGCAACTATTTTTGGAATAGTGGAATGTTCGTCTGGCGAACCGACCGTATTTTAGAAGAATTTTCCCGCAATCTTCCCGCTCACTTGGAGGCCCTTCGTCCCGCGCTTCCCAGCCTGGCCACCGAGTCGGGCCACACGGAATTGCTGGCCGCTTTCGACAAACTCGAACGTATCTCCATCGACTACGCTATTCTTGAAAAAGCCTCCGACGTTCGCGCGGTGATCCCCGAGATCACCTGGGACGACGTGGGCGGTTGGCGAGCCGTGGCCGAATACCTGTCCTTAGACAATTCCGGAAATCGTCTACGGGGCTCGGTCTGGAGTGAGGAAGCCAATCATAACGTCGTGTTTTCGGAGGATCCTGAGGAGAGAGTTCTGCTTCTAGGAGTTGAAGATCTGGTCGTGGTGCGCTCGGGAGCACGCACTCTGGTCGCCCATCGCGACCGACTCGACTCCTTAAAACTTGCCGTCGAGCACCTCACCGCTCCTGTGACGAGCTAACCGAAAAAGAAGCGTTTCAGCCTGTCCCACCAGGATAAGGGAGGCGGCTGAACCTTCAGGGGAGCGTCAGGGCGGTCTTGAAACTTCCAATCCCTCTCAGCATGGCAGAGATCGCAGTAAGCCCGTTCCACCCGACCGTCGACTTCTCGATGCGGATGCTTCACGAACTTCCCACAAGAATAGCAACGCGGCATGAGCGCTCTTTTCCTGTTCGAGACTTTCGTTCCTAGGCGCGTCAGCCGCCCAATGCGGCGGCCGACCCTGCTTTCGAGTCAGTCTGCCTTGGGTAGGAACGGCAAGAGCAGCCTGAAACAAACGACCGTTTAAGTGACATTCGAGAGTGACACTCAAAACCATGCTAGAGTTGTCACTTTTGAAGTCACTTTTTCAATGGTCCGAAAACGGGTGTTCACTCACAATATCTGGTCTTTCGCAATCTCAGGTCTTTGCTCCAGTTCTGGCCTCGACGGGTGTGGTAAAGCCATCCGAAGTCGGCTAGGCGGGCTTTTATGGTCGTGGGGTTGACCTTGAAACGGGAGGCGAGTCGTTTGATGAGCGCCGTGACCTCTCCGGGGCTGAGGTCGCGGCGCTCATCAAACGCCATCTGTATTCGTTGGGCTTCATTTTGGTGGAGCAGGTCGTCGGCGGGCACCAGGAAGAGGCGTCCGAAGAGGTCGGCCTCGTTCTCCTTTTGGTGCGGGCGGGAGTCTTCGAAACGGTGGTTGTCGACGTAGCTGCGATAGACTCGGTCGCTTATTTCATCGTGGTGGAGGATCACATGTCCGAGCTCGTGAGCCAGGGTGACCTGACGCAGGATCTCGAGGTTCGTCCACTTGTGGACAAACCTATTCATCTGGGAATTGACCACAACTAAGCGCTGACCCATGTCACAGCGGGCCAGTTGATAGCGCGGTAAGGGCTCGTCGACCACGCCGAAGCCGCAGAAGAAAATGGCGTCCTCTACAGCCTCCGATGGCCACATCGACTCGAGATGTGGATGGTCGTAATAGAGGAATTCGAGGAGATGGTCGAGCTTACGTTGGCAGAAGGCTATGGCTTGCTCAAGGTTGGAGGCGTCACTCCACATGGGATTCCCCGAGGACTTCGGAGACCCAAGACTCTTGTTCTTCCAGAGTTTCAAGCTGGAACAAGACGTTCAAGAAGTCGTCAGGGAACTTTCTATGGTTAGCCTCGGCCCAACGCGTGAGAAGCTCCTGGATGATGGGATGGAGTTTTTCCCACTCGAGCTGGCTCTCCTCGAGGCCCCAGCCACAGGCCACGAGTTGGTCGGGCTCATGATGGCTGAGTATTGTTAAGATCGTTCTTGGAAGCTTGAGCCTGAGCTCTGACAACCGTTGGATCGTTCGCTCCCCGAGCCCAAGGTTGTCGCACGCTTTCACGAGCTCTTCTTGGGTCGGTATGGTGCGGTTGGCTTCCCAAGATTGCCAGACACCTCGGGAGACGCCGGCCTGGAAAGCCATCTCCGGGGGTGTGGCGTAATCGTCCTCTCGCAAGCAGCGTAGATATCCCCCGAAAGTGCTCTCTTGCTCCTCGCGTTTCTGACAGGCTTGTAGGAAGCGAGCTTTGATCTTTTCGGGGTCATCGGTGCCGAAGAGCTCTCGGTCGATGACCTCCCACAGCTCGTTTTCTGTTTCACTCATTTTCTCTCTCCATTTCGGTTTACGCTCGTGTGTGAAACTGCTGAGGGTCGGCCTCGTCATCGGTGCTGTCTCGTGGCTTTCTTTGGCCACGGGTTGTTCGTGGGGCGGCGGGGGACGTCTGGTCCTTTAAGGGCTTCGGAGCGTGAAGGGAGATGTAGTATTGGCGGGCATGCTCTTTGGCTCTGCCGCGTAGGGACTGCACGGTGGGGAGTTTCATCTTGAGAAATCTGGCGATTTCGGGGTCTGTCATGCCACAAGCGTAATAGAGAGCGGTGACGATCTGCATTTGGGGTGACAGCTTTTTGAGAAGGCCCTTGAGGGTGTCTCGCTGGATGCATTCTTCCAAGCCGTCGATCGGGCTTCTGGTCATGAACTCCTCGGCCGCGTCGACTTCACTCTGCTTGTTTTTTCGACGGGTTCTCTTCCTGAGGTCGGCGGTGGCCTCTTCACAGATTTTGAGGCAAGCCCATCTTGTGAAGGTGTGTCTCTGGTCCCATTTGTGAATCTGGCTCTTGGCGACCGCGATCCCCATGTTGACCATGTCTATCGCCCAGCCCCTAAACTTGCCATCATCGAGAGCCCAGCAAGCCCAACGGTAGAATTCTTTCCTTAACGTCGCCATGGCGACGTTACGGATTTTTCGAATGTCTTCGTCTCTGAGTTCAAAGTTCATGGTGATAGACACACTTTCTCTTTTTCGTTCTCACCTATTACATAGGTCACGAGTGCCCCTAAAACATGCACCGATCAGAAAAAAAAGTTTTTTTGTGGAGGTGCATGTTTTTGCCCCCCTCCTGACCTATGTACCCTATGAAAGAAAAATTCAAAGAGAGCTTTCCCTCAAGAATTCTCTCCAAAGGACGCTTCTTTCAGAATTTACGGTCTCCGTCCTCAAACGGGGCGGAGACCGTTAGGAGGTGTCCAGATGGACAAGGACCGTGAGGGCTGGATGCTCCAAGCGAAGCGTTACCGTTTCGGTCACTGTCCACCTAAGAACTGGCGCGAGCCGGTGACCATAGAAGAGCAGGATCTAGAGCTGCCCGAAGCGGGAACGCTGGCGCTTGTGGAGCTGCTCGGCAATCGTCTCCCTCTCATCATGACGAGAGACGATAAGCGCAAAAAGATTTACTTAGGACTTGCCGAAAGCGTAGCGTTATCGCCTCGATTGCCCGGCAAACCAGAACCCGCCACCACCGGCACGGCAAAACCGGTGAAAAGCGGGAGCAAGGTAACGGGGTTACGCTATCCCAGCGGCTGGACGACTGAAGTCGTTCCCGATAGCGTGGCGGGTCCGAAGTATAACCCGGTGGATCCGTTGGCGGCGGCGCCTCTGATTGCGGCGTTTCCGGACGCCAAGGTCAGTGAGCACTTCTCGCTGTCGGAGTTCCGACCGGGAAGGCATAGCTACAAGTTTATCCGTTTGTCGCCGGCGCTCGTTAGAGCGTTGGAGGACATTCGGGCCAAGGCGGGCGAGGCTGTTCATGTGACGTCTAGCTACCGTCCGCCTGACTACAACCGCGAGGTGGGCGGAGTCTCGAACTCCACCCACATCGATGGCTTGGCGGCTGATATCTACTGCGACGGTCTTTCGACCGAAGCATTGTACGATATCTGCTTGAAGGTCATCGGTCCCCGCGGCGGCGTGGGCTACTACCCGAAATCCGGTTTTATCCACGTTGACCTTCGCGGCTACGAAGCCCGCTGGAGCGGGTCCTAGCAGACAGCAAACTGAGGCAATCACTGGACCTATAACTACTCCAGTGCTCCCTCGGTAAGCCCTCGCGGGAGCCAAGTTAGCGCGAAAGCCGGCGTCTTGACGGTCGCCGGTTCACATCCCCCATAGATACCACTTCTGACGACCCAGCCGGATCTTTTCAACCCCGAGCTGGCGAGTCGACCCACCCAGGGCTTGGAAGCCACGACCCCCGAGGGACGGCTCTGCTTCCTTACGCCCTGGAGAGGCCT
>JBBCJA010000062.1:0-46415 GCA_037189585.1 Selenomonadaceae bacterium
AAAAACTGGCAGCACTGCCCGCGTGAGAGTCGTGCTATCAAGAAAACGGGCAGCACTGCCCGCGCGAGGGTAGCGCTATCAAGAAAGCGGGCAGTACTACCCGCGTGAGGGGCGTGCTATCAAGAAAACGGGCAGCACTGCCCGCGCGAGGGTAGCGCTATCAAGAAAACGGGCAGCGCTACCCGCGGGAGGGTCGCGTTATCAAGAAAACGGGCAGCACTGCCTGCGCGAGGGGCGCGCTATCAAGAAAGCGGGCAGCGCTACCCGCGCGAGGTTCGCGCTATCAGGAAAACTGGCAGCACTGCCCGCACGAGCATCGTGTTATCAGAGAAAACTGGCAGCGCTACCTGAGCAATCGTCGGGCTAAGCCGGCACCTTAGGAAGTTTCTCGCTGTAGATCCACTTGTCGAAGAAAGGCTTCAGGTCCTTACCCGAAATCTCCGAGGCGACAGCCATCAGGTCCGAGGTGCTAGCCGTCCCGTTCTTGTGACGCTCCTGATAAGCGCGAAGCGTGGTGAAGAAGTTCTCGTCTCCTACCTCGCGACGCAGGGCATGCACGGCCAGCATTCCGCCCTGGTAGACTTTGGCGTCGAACAATCCGTCGGCGCGAGGCTCTCCGATCGGCTCCTTGGCGCCGTAGATCCGCACTGTCGCCTCCGCGCGCTGCAACCGCTGAGCCAGAGCCTGCGGCCCGCCCTGGTGCTCGGCCCACAACGCTTCCGAGTAAGAAGCCAGCCCTTCGTTGAGCCAGATGTCCTTCCAGTCCGAAGGCGAGACCGAATTCCCGAACCAGTGGTGGGCCAACTCGTGCACCAGCACCGTCTCGTTCCCGCGACGACCGTTGACGATCCCGCGATCGTACAAGGGCAGGGTCTGAGTTTCCAGGGCCGCCGCGCCTCCCAAGTTGGTGTCCATCACGATGTTGCCGTAGCTCTCGAACGGATAGGGGCCGAACTTCTCGGCGAAAAACGACATCATCTCGGGCACGCGCCCAAAATCGTGAGCGGCGGCCTTGGCGATATCGGCCGGAAAATAGTTCCGAATGGGCACACCTTCGGCGCTCTTGCTATCCTGACTGATGTAGTCGCCGACGTGCACCGTGCTCAGGTAGCTGGCCATCGGATCGCGCGCTTCAAAATGGAAGGTCTTGAACTCCTCACCCTCTTCCACACCCGTCAGCACGCCGTTGGCAGCGGCCACCTTATTCTTGGGTACGCTGATGTGGAAGGAGTAAGTGGCCTTGTCGGTGGGATGGTCGTTGACCGGTAGCCATCCGCGCGTCCCGTCAGGCTCGGAGACCACGAAGCTGCCCCCCTCGAAGGTGTTCCATCCCAGGGTTACCGGAGCGTGCTCGGAGGGAAACGGCTTCGGCTGGCCGTCGTACTTGACATCTACCGAAAACTTCTCGCCGGCCTTGACGGTCCCACCGGTCTCGATGATAAGCTCGCCTTTTTCCCGGTCGAACTTGGCTTCTTTGCCGTTGACCTTCACCGCCTCGATGTCGAAGCCGACAAAGTCGAGATTGAAGCGGTCCAGATCCTGAGTGGCCACTGCGGTCATCACCGACTGGGCATCGAGGGCGCCGTCCTTGCCGACCTTAATGGTCGCATCGTAGTGCTGCGCGTCGTATCCGGTATTCCCGATTCCGGGGACCCGGCTGTCGCCCACCGAGGAGCCTCCGGAGCGACTGCTGTCGGGAGCCAACCGCGGCGAGTGAAGCGGGCGATAAGAAGACAGATGATGCATGCACATGACCCCATCATTTAATTTCATTCCGACCGACGAGATATCACCAGATTCTTAACTCCCCGTCACAAAGAAAAAGCAGGTCTAGTCTAATAGGAGGTCGGCAGAGTTACCGTGGAGTTCAGCAGAAAGACTTTGTCATCCAAGCTGCTCGACTTCACTTTGATTTTGACTACTCCCTGAACTCGGCTAGGGTCTAGAGTCTCATCGAAATTGCTCAGCTGAAACTCGATGATATGCTCCCCCACCAGTAGCCAGGACGAGCGGGCCGTGTCCACCATCTCAGCGAGATTGTCCGGTCGATAGGGAACCAGAGGATCGAAATTCGGCACTTCAGCTTCCCCTCGAACCACTTCCCGGTCGACCGATTTCCAGCGGAAGAGCTTGAGCTGATTCTTGAACGTGGGTTGGCGTTTTTCGGTGGCCCCCTCGGATGGATGTAACGACACGACAAAAGCTGTGGGAGGGTCTCCTATCTCTTCCCAGGTCACTCCGGAAGCGTTGATTTGACTGAGTTCCTGAGTCAAACGAGAGAGTACTGTCACCGCGCTACTGTGAGCTTCTCCTCTCCGCAGCCCTTTGCGGGTGTGGTCCAGAAGGCGGATAAAGAAAAATATCGCAATTCCTACGATGACAAGAGCCAGAGTGGCCCAAACCATGAGTTCAATCAAGGTCATCCCTCGGAATTTATCCGTGCGCTGGCTCATCGCGGAAAAGGAAAGAGAATCTTCTCTCGGAACTGGCTTCGCTTCACTCCTCGCACGGTCCATTCCACGGTAATCCTGACTCGGATAGCGCCCTGCCCGGCGGGAGTGAGTTTCAGACTGGGGTGCAATTCCAAGCCGTCGTCGAGAGTTACCGAAGTTAGCGGACCATCGGAAAGCGTAGAAAGATCTTTCAAACTCAAGGCTTCTAGTTCCGCCTGCGCCAAGGCCCCCGCCCGGCTACGAGCTTCAGCCATATTCAAACTGGCCGCGGTGGAAGGGACCAACGCCACCATCAGTGTCATAGCCAGGCCCAGGACGGTCATCCCGACCATGATCTCGATCAAGCTTACGCCACGAAGCTCTCGTCTCATAGTTTTTTCGTTAGCTCCACCAGGGGTAAAAGTACAGCCAGGTTCACCACCCCTACAATCACACCTATGAGAAAGGTTACCATAGGTCCCAGCATCGACAAAATGGATTCGGTTCGAGACTCGAGATCGATGTCGTACAATCGACTTGTATTCTGAAGTCCACGAACCAGATCTCCCGCCTCTTCCCCGGCCGCCACGGAAAGGACGAATAGGTTCGGAAAAAAGCCCGTGGAGCGTAGACTATCGGCTACCGTCTCACCGGCCAGGATTCGCTCTGTAGCCTCCTCCGCCACCACCGATAGTACCGGATTTCCGGTGGAGTCGGCCGCGACCGGAAAAGCACGATGCAAACTGATGCCCGCCGAGGTCAAAGCGGCTAGGGCGTGAGAGAAGTTCGAGATGGCCTGAGTACGAAAAAACGGTCCCAATACAGGAAGAGCGAGGACCACCGAACCCAGGTGGAAGCGCGCTTGTGGGCCTTTAAGCCAGGAGGACAAGAGTTTGCCGCCGACAAGGGCGATAAGGACCAAGCCAAACCAGGTCCACGGACTCTGCACCGCTGACGAAAAACCCATCACCAGTCGACTCACCGGTGGCAGTTCCACGCCCGAGTCTCTCAGCATTTCAAAGATAGAGTTGAAGACGACAGGTGGAACGACCACCACCAGGATCAAACAGATCACCATGGTCATCAAGGGATAGGACAAAGCCGACCAGATCTGGGACCGTGTTTTTTCCACCCGCTCATAGTGGACCGCCGCCATGGCGGTGGATTCCGCCAGATGTCCAGTCAGCATTCCGACTTCGGCGAGGCGGGCGTCGAAGCTATTAAAAAGCTCCGGTGCGGTAGCCATCGCGCTGGGCAGACTGTTTCCCATACTTAAAGCCCGCGCGACCAGTTCGCAAGATTCGGACAGTGTCGGGTCGACCGCCTGATGAGCCAAGATGGTAAAGGCCTCGTGCAAGTTGATATCGGAGTGGAGCATAATCGCCAAACTCCTCAGCGCCACGGCTTTGTCGACCCCCGAAATCATCGTACCTTAGCCTAGCGAACACGACCTTGACGGCAACTTGAAAAGACAGCACGTAAATATCTCAGGAATGTAACCAGGCATAAAAATATTCTAGGGGAAAAGGTTCGAGATGAGAACATACCTATTGTGAGAATAAGAGATCTTCATGCGCCAAGAGGGGGCTTCGCCATGGGAACCATCCTCATTATCGTCTTCGTGGCCGCTATTCTCGCCTTTACCCTGGCCACGGCAAGCACCTATCAGCTTCGTGTTTCTCAAACGTTGGATTCCCAAGCGCACGCCCGCAACCTGGCCGAGTCGGTCATCAACATGGCCATGGCGAAACTTTCCGATAACCCAAATTTCGGAAAGGATGGCGAAAGCGTCGAAGTCGAGTTGGACAACGAAGGGGAAGGGCGAGCGGTACTCACCTTCAACAGTTCCCAGGCCGGCAGTAAGGGAGTCATGGTCTCGACCTATAATCTTGACAGTAAACAGACCAAACAGGCCGAGGGGATGGAGGTCCCGGCGGAATCCGTTCGCCTGGTCGGCCTGGCCACCGTCGGTCAAGCTCGAGCCGAGGTGGAATGCGTTTATTTTCGCCCCGCTTTCCCTATCGCGCTATCTTGTGGCGGGTCCCTGATCGCCAATGACCTCTATCTGGGTGGATTGGTCGAAGGGGCGACGTTTCCCGGTAGCGTGGGTGCCCTAACTCCAAGCAAGACACGCCCCGCGGACCTCATCTCTAACGGAAGTTTAGTGGAGATCCAGGCCAACTGTAATATCCTGGGGGACGTTTCCGCCGTGGGCAACATCCAGGTCGCGGAAGGCGCCGAGGTCCGCGGAGCTGTTCGAAGCGGTGTGGCCTCCACCCCGCTTCCCATAATCGACGGCAGCGAGATCGTCAACAAAATAACCCAGGCCGGGATAACTCCAGTTCACCTAGGACCCAACAATCCGAATCCACTCGAGGTCGACTGCTTCTCGGTCGCTCCAGGAAATTTAACTCACCACGGTGATATCGATTTGCTCGGTGGAGTGCTCCATGTTCAAGGCAACCTCAGGATCACGGGGGAAATTCGAGGCGGCGGTGTGATACTAGTCGACGGCGATGCGCAACTCCACGGCGGTAACAGTCTCAGCGGCGCCGAGGCCGTCAACGTCATCTGCAAGAAGGACCTGTCCTTGATAGGGGTTGGATCCCGAGACAGGTTTCGTGGCTTATTTTACTGCGATGGAGTCCTTGAGGCCAAGAACGCGCTGCTGCTGGGCTCTGTCATCTCCCATGGAGACGCTTCCGTTACGAATCTTGATCTGATTCACACTTCCTCCTCTGTCTCGACTTCTTTCGGAATTCCCCGCCGATACGAAAACGGAGATGACACGCTCATCTGGCGGGTCGACCCCGTACGCGATAGGGCGACCGGTGAGGTCACCTACAACTATGTCGCGGCGCTGTTCCACGCCCCCTGGGTCACGGCCATCGACCAGAACGATCCGACATTCTTGGGTATCCAACGCGGACAAAAGAAAACCGCCCAAGAGGTGACCGACGAACTTCGGACCTTTGGCAACTCTGACTATCAAGGCGAACAAGCGACCTACTACATCGGTGATAAGGTGGCCGCCGATCTTCCTGACTACCTGGCTAAGATCTCGGCCGAACATCCCCCTGAGAACGCCGTGGTTTCCCTCGACGTGAATCGCCTCCTGGCGCCCGCTCAACGAAACCGAATCCTGCTCTGGCGCTATCGTTAGATGAACTCAACAGCTCTCGTTGTCAGTGTGAGGTCAGTACGAGGTCGGTACGGCCACGGTGGAGGTGAGACGGAATTCGCGATGGGGAGAAGCACTGGCCGCGGCGACTTCGATCAGAAGTAAGTTCTGGACTCGGCCTGATCCGAGCGTGTCGTCGACGTTGCGCACTCGGAAGGCCACGATCTGATCTCCCACAAGCCTCCACTGGCTCCGAGCCCCCCCACTGAGTGTCTGGAGTTGAACCGAGGTCGGACGAAACGGGACCAGAGGTGAAAGCGGCATGGAGCCATCCTCTCTCCAAAGCACCTGACGTGAATCGGAGTCCCATCGGTACAAGCGCAGCTTCGTCTGAAACAGAGATTGAGCGTGTTCGTTGGATGCGTTCTGAGGGTGAATCGACAGGATAAACTCCGTGGGTGGATCTCCGGTCTCGTGCCAGGCCAAACCGGAGGCGTTGGCCTGGCTCAACTCCTGTGTCAGGCGCGACATCACCATTGACGCGTTTCCGTGAGACTCCCCTCTGACCAAACCGGTGCGCGTGTAAAAAAGCAACCTCACAAAGAAATAAGTGGCCGCTGAAAGTACTAAAAAAGCGACCGCGGCCCAGACCAGAAGCTCCACCAAAGTCGTTCCTCTTTTGGCCAAACTTTTTCTCATCTCGGTAACGGAAAGACCACCTTTTCTCGAAACTGATCTCGCGCGACCCCTCGGGTTGTCCACTCCACGGTGACGCGGACACGCGTGGTTCCGTGGGCCTCTGGAGTTAGCGTCACCACAGGCGTCAACTCGGTGCCGTCCTCCAAGGTGACGGGAGGCCTTGGTCCGCTGGTCACTCCGGAGAGACCTCCACTGGCCAGAGTTTCGAGTTCCGATTGGGCCAGAGCTCCCGCCTGTGTGCGGACCTCGGCCAGACTGAGATTGGTAGCGGTGGCGGGGATCAAGGCGATCATCAAAGTCATGGCTAGACCCAGCACGGTCATGCTGACCATAATCTCGATCAAGCTCACACCTCGGTTGAAAGTCGCTGGCCTCATAATTTTTTCATCAGCTCCACCAGGGGGAGGAGGACCGCCAGATTCACCACTCCGACGATCATCCCTAAGAAAAAGGTTACCATAGGTCCCAGCATCGACAATATCCCATCGGTCCGAGTTTCCAGATCGAGCTCGTAAAGGCGAGCGGTGTTCTCTAACGCTTTCGTCAGGTCCCCGCTCTCTTCTCCGGCGGAGATGGAGAGGACAAAGAGCGAGGGGAAATATTCGGTGGACCGCAAGCTCTCCACCAGACCGGCACCTTCCACAATCTCTCGATTCGCGCGATGCACGGCCTGTTCGAGCACCACGCTTCGCGATGCCTCGGCCGCCACGGGAAGGGCTCGATGCAGACTGATTCCGGAGGAGACCAGCGCGGACAAGGCGTTTACGAAGTTGGTCAGAGTCCGGGTCCGAACAAACTCACCCACCCAGGGGATGGTCAAGACGAATTGAGCCAGCTGAAGGCGCACCTGCTTTCGTTGCAACTGGGGCTTGAGGATCTTCCAGGACGCGGCGGCCAGGATGGCCAGGGTGAGCCACAGCCAGGGAGACTGTACCGCTTCGGAAAACCCGATCACGACGCGACTGATCCATGGCAGTTCCACATCGGTGGACTTCAACATCTCAAAGAGCGATCGAAACACGAACGGCGGCACAACGACAATCAGCACCAGGCAGACACCTAGGGTCATCAGGGGATAGGTCAGCGCCGCCCAAACTTGAGAGCGATTCTTCTCCCGCCTCTCGTAGTTCTCGGCCGCTAAAGTGACCGAAGTTGCCAACTGCCCGGACAGCATACCCACTTCCGCCAAGCGGGCGTCGAACTGGTCGAACATTTCGGGCGCGGTCTCCATGGCCTTGGGAAGCGAATGGCCGGTACTAAGCGATCGAGCGATGCTCTCGCAGCACTCCGCCATCTTACGGTTTTCCGTCTGGTTGGCCAAAATCAGGAACGATTCGTGCAGCGCGATGTTCGAGTTGAGCATCACGGACAGGCTACGCAGGGCGACCGCTTTCTCCGTTCCCGAGATCACCACGCCCTACACCTTGAAGAATGAATATCGAAGCCTGGTAGAGAAATACTCAGGATGGGCCAGATGAGACGATTCAGCTGTGAACGGGGTTTGGCCATGGGCACCATCCTCCTCATTGTCTTTGTCGCCGCCATCTTAGCTTTCACCTTGGCGACCGCCAGTACCTATCAACTCAAAGTCTCTCAGAGCTTGGACGAACAAGCACACGCGCGAAATCTGGCCGAAAGCGTGGTCAATCAGGCCCTGGCTCGATTGTCCGAGAGGCCGGAATTCGGTAAGCGAGGAGAGACCCTACGAACCACTCTGGACGATTTGGGCGAGGCCGTGCTATCCTTCGGCCCCGGCCAGGAAGGCACTCGGTCGCTCCACAACCTGGAGGATAGGAATCCGCTCTCGGTAGGCAGTGTCACCATCCCGGGCGAGTCGGTCAGGTTGGTCGGACTTGCCACCGTGGGACGCTCTCAGGTCGTGTTGGAGTGCCTCTATCAACGACCGGCCTTTCCCGTGGCCCTCTCCACGGGCAACAGCCTGAAGGCCAATGGTCTGTATCTGGGCGGACTGCTCAATGGGCAGGCCTTTCCTGGCAGCGTGGCCGCTCTGACTCCGGCCATGACCCGTCCGGCCGACCTTGTGGTCAATGGGACCTCCACCGAACTTGATGCCACCACGAATATTCTGGGCAACGTCAACGCGGCCGGCAGCGCCTCCATCGCTCCGGGAGCAAAGATCAAAGGCTCCGTGCGCACTGACGTCACTCCCGCGGTACTTCCCGTGCTCTCACGAAGTGACATCGTGAGGAAGTTGGACGACAGTGGAATCCGACCGGGCACGCCGCAACCGGATGGGTCTCCCAACGTTCTGGTGGTCGACTGCTACGACGAGCAGACGGGCCACCTGCATCACAACGGCCACTTGGAGATGGCGGGCGGGGTACTTCACGTCAAGGGTAATTTGAGCATCAATGGAGAGGTGCGGGGCCGAGGCATCATCCTGGTCGATGGCTCGGCCACTATCAGAGGTCGGGCAACCGTTTCCGCGGACGATTCCATCAACATCATCACGGGTGGAGATCTTACCTTAAATGGCGGTCAATTCCGCGGTTTTCTTTACTCTGATGGTATCTTTCGCGCCGATCAGACGACCATTTTCGGGTCTGTGGTTAGTCACGGACAAAACGGGCACACCGAAGTCTCCAATGTCAATTTGATCCAGGGTGATGAATCGGTTTCGACGTCATTCGGGTTGACCGAGCGATACACCGACCTCAACTACACCGTCTTCTGGAAGATCGATCCGGTTCGCAATCCTAGTACAGGACAGGTCAGATTCAACTACGCCGTTAGCGTCTATCGCGGCAATACCCGCATCAATAACCGCTCCTCCAGCCGCTTCATCGCCTCTCGGCGACGCACCAATCGCACCAAGGACCAGGTCTTGGCGGAGGTACCGGCCTTCATCAAGCTGAGCACTCCTCCATTTGGCTTTCCTCTGCCGATCCCCTCACTGCTCGGTGATAGAGTCGCCGTGGAGCTTATCGTTAAAGGGAACAAGCTTTCTCAAGCGGTGCCTCCCGCTGATCAAGTCATCTCGCTGAATCTCAACGAACTTCTCGCCCCCGTTCAGAGAGACCGAATCCTGCTCTGGCGCTATCGCGAGGGTTAGCGCACGCCAGGAGCAGGACATCGAGGGCTTACTTCTGGGCGTAGCCGAAACGCTCGGCGCCTTTGGCGGTCAGGTGACGAGCGACGGTTTGAACTCCGGTGTGGCTCATGTAGGAGGTGGAGGCGTCAAAGAAAGCCGCCACGTAGTCGAGTTTGCTATCCGAGAGGTCGGTGACTTTCTGGATGCTTCCAGCGACCTTTTCCCGGGTCAGGCCGGTTTTGCTGATGAAGCCGTTCAAGGGCGCCATCGACTTTTGCAGGATGGAGGAGATGAAACCGGCTTTCTCGTCGGTACCGCCACCGGGTAGGTGTTCGGCGAGTTTTCGGAAGAGTGGGTTCTCGGTCCAGCCGAGTGAGCCGCTGGAGAGCTTTTCGCCGACTTTGCTTAAAAAGTCGGGGCCTAGCGGAATCAGGCCGTCGATCCCGATGATGGCGGCAAGACGCAGGGCCGCTTCGTTGCCGTAGCGGTCGTCCCGGTTGAGGTCCTCGGCCCATTGGCTGATCGATTCTTTGGAGATGCCATGCAAAGAGAGATGACCGAGAGCCTCGCAAGTGAGTTTTAGGCAGAGGTCAAGAGTTTGGCTGGTGTCGGCCTTGGGGGTGAGTTTCTCCAGAAAAGAGAGCGCTCCGAACTTTTCACCGACCTTGTTGGCCAGTGACGCGGCCGCCACCATTTTGTCGGTGGAGTCGGCTAGACTGTAGAAGAAGACGGCTCGGCGGGCGCCGCCGTTCTCAGCGTAGAGCTGGTCGACGTGGTTGGCGATAGCTTGAACACGGCCGGCGCGCACATCACCGGTGACATCCTTGACCATGTCCTCGAGGTTGCGAACATTTTCGTACTTGCCGGGGATGACGAAGTCCAGGGCGGAGAGAGTGAGGGTGGTAAGGCTGCGAGCGGAGAGCTCGCCCAACTCTTGACTTAATGTTGAACTCATACTTGAAGGTTTACCCCTCCCAGGGAGAGCCCAAACGAACAGAGAATTTGATTCAAGATGAGTTTTCTACCGGCAATTTTTGGAGTTCTTGGACTGTTCGTGGGGCGAAGAGTGGCTTTGCGACGCGGTCAGTGCCCCCATCGAGGTAAGGTCTGGGGAGCCTTTATCTTACCTCTGTGTCTGCTGATCGTGATGATGGCTCAAGCGCCTCTCGTCTTTATGGTGTCGATGGGAGCCGCTCTGGGGGCCGGGCTGACCGCTCACTCTTCGATGAGAACGACCCTTCTCTCCACTATCACCGCCGTGGCCCTGGCTACTTTGATCGCGGTCAAGGCTGGGCTGTAGCCAACCCAGATAATGCGTGGCGAACCTCGCCTGGCGTCCTCATGCGGCCCATCAGCGGCGTCTGGAACACCTCTCCGGTGCTCATTTGGGGTCCACCAAATCCCGCTCCTCGAGGCGATCCATCCTTGCGTCTGAACCACCTGAGAACACCACTCTTCGGCCCGTCACGCATCATCTGGGTTCGAAGAAGGTGCCGAGCCGTTGCATGACGCGTTCGAGCTGTCGGGTGACGTTGCTGGAGCCGGCGTATCCCAGGCGATCGTATTCGAAGCGGAATTTTTCCCACAGCGGGTGGACCTGGGAGATGTCCTGGAAGTTGCCCTCGAGGGAGCGCTGGAGGGCCCAGCCGGCCTGGATGAAACGTTGAACCTGTATGGGGTCGAGGTTGTTCGGCTGGGCCAATCCAAAGCCCAGGGGAGGGAAACGGCCGGTCTGGAGGGAGCTCGCCAATTGGCGAGCGTCTCGCACGTCGATGAGAAGGGCTTTCGGATTTTCGTAGATGGCCAGGTGTTCGTCACCGCTTCGTAGGGATTGGGCGGAGAGTGTCCCGGGCACTCGACTGGCCTTCTGGGCGAAGCGTAGGCGCAGTTGGCTCAGGCGTTGGTCGACAGCCTGGGAGAGTTTCAGGACTTCCTCGAGCGTCGCGGCGTCGGAAGGCGCCGCCGGTAGAAGAATGCGGGAAGCTCGAACTCGGGAGGCGGCGGAGGCGAGATCGCGCTGCACGGTGATCAGCGCTTTGGCGTCATCGCCTTCAAGGCTTTGCTGTAGCGCCGCCGCGCTGTGTCGCAGCGCCTGGAGATCCTCCAGAGCGGTCTTCTCTCCCCAGGTGTCCGCCTGAGTTTCACGTTGAGTGATGATGGTCGCGCTTTCGTCGTGAATTCGCTGGACCGTCTGGCCCAGGGTCTGGGCCAGGAGACCGGTGGAGAGCAGGAGCCATCCGAGCAGCAACAGCTTGATCTTCATAAGAAGTGAAACTCCGCCCCGTGAGCGCGAGTTCCTCTCTGGAGGGATTCTTCGGGATTTCTTGACATTTGTCGAGAATGGATATTTGTGTGATCGGAACAGGATACGTCGGGTTGGTGACGGGGGCGTGTCTTGCTGAAATGGGAAATACCGTCATCTGTTGTGATCGCGACCAGAGTCGCGTGGAGGCCCTGCGTTCCGGTCGGATTCCTTTTTTCGAGCCAGGCTTGGAAGAGGTGGTGGAGGCCAACGTGGCCGAGCATCGCTTGAGCTTTTCCACCGACGTGGCTCAAGCCGTGCGGAAGTCGTTGATCTGTTTTATCGCCGTGGGAACTCCGACGGGGGACGACGAGGGAGCGGCGGACCTTTCCGCGGTCTTCGCCGTGGCCCGGGAGATCGCGGGAGCCATGGACGGCTACCGCATCATCGCCACCAAGAGCACCGTTCCGGTGGGCACGGGGGCCAAATTGCAAGAGTTGGTTTCCGGCTTGACCGAGCATCCCTTTTCCGTGGTGGCTAACCCGGAGTTTCTAAAGCAGGGCGACGCGGTGAACGATTTCTTGAAGCCGGACCGCGTGGTGGTGGGAACCTCGGACCAAAGGGCCCGCGACGAGATGCGCGAGCTGTATTCTCCCTTTATGCGCACCGGGAACCGGATCGTGGAGATGGACGTGGCCTCGGCCGAGATGACCAAGTATGCGGCCAACGCTTTTTTGGCCATCAAGATTAGCTTCATCAACGAGATGAGCCAACTGTGCGAGGCGGTGGGGGCCGACGTGGACCTGGTTCGCTCCGGCATTTCGCGCGACCCGCGCATCGGCGGACACTTTCTTTTCCCCGGTGTGGGTTTTGGCGGCTCTTGTTTGCCCAAGGATGTGCGTGCCTTGACCCGCACGGCTCAGGAAGCCGGATGTGAGCTTCCGGTGGTCAGCGCTTCGCTGAGGGTGAATCACAGCCAGATCGAGTTTTTCTGGTCCAAGCTGGTGGCCCATTATGGGCGGGATTTGCGAGGAAAAACCTTCGCTTTGTGGGGACTGGCCTTCAAGCCCCGAACCGATGACATGCGCGAGGCACCGGCTATCGGGATGGTTGAGCGCCTGTTTGACGCGGGAGCCAAGGTCAAGGCCTTCGACCCCAAGGCTATGGAGAACGCCAAGCGTTTGCTGGATGGAAAGCTGGAGCTAGGTTCGGATGCCTACGAGGTGTGCGAGAGGGCTGACGCCCTGCTCATCTTGACCGAGTGGAACGAGTTTCGTCGCCCCAGTTTTGAACGACTGAAGACGCTATTGAAAGAGCCTGTGATCTTCGACGGGCGAAATCTCTATGAAGGGGAGGCGATGGCTCGTCGAGGTTTTTCTTATCACAGCATCGGTCGTCCCTCGGTGGAATTGGGACGAACGCCCCTGGGAGCGAGTTAGCCGTTTCGGCTAGACTAGCTGTATGAAGATCGCGCTACTGTCTCCTCGAGGCCCTCTCTACCGTCACCGTTCCGGGATTTTCGGGAAGTCGTTACGCTACGCGCCTTTGACTCTACCGACTCTGGCCTCTTTGGTGCCTCAGGAATTGAGGGCGGAGATCATGGTTTATGATGAAGGGATCGAGGAGATTCCTCTGGACTTAGAAGCCGATCTTATCGGCATCTCTTTGATCACGGGGACCTCTCCGCGCGGTTACGAGTTGGCCGATGCTTTTCGGGCTCGTGGGATCCCCGTGGTGCTGGGGGGAGTGCATCCGACCTTGTGTCCGGACGAGGCGGCCCTTCACGCCGATTCGGTGGTGACCGGATACGCCGAGGACAGTTGGCCGGAGTTGTTGCGCGACTTCGTGGCGCGCCGGATGAAGCCGCGCTACAGCCAAGCTCCCGGATTGAACCTGGGAGGCCGCCCCTTCCCGCGCCGGGAGCTGATGGGGCTGGATCGATATATGACGCCCCACACGGTGGAGGCCACCCGGGGCTGCATTCATCACTGCCGTTTCTGTGTGGTTCCGACGGCCTGGGGACGACCTTTGCAGAAGCCGGTGCGCGAGGTGGTGGCCGACATCGAGCAGATGGAGGCTAAATCCGTCATCTTCTTGGACCTCAATCTGATCGGGGATGAGGAGTACGCCAAGGTTCTGTTTCGGGAATTGAAGCCTCTGGGGATTCGTTGGGCGGGGCTTGCCACCACCAAGATCGCCTGGGATCCCGAGCTTTTGAGTCTAGCCTCTTCTTCCGGCTGTAGCGGTCTTTTGATCGGATTCGAGACGGTCTCGCCCGAAGCGCTGGTGGAGAGCGCCAAGAAGTTCAACATGCACCAGAGCTACAGCGAGGTGATCAAACGCGTCCACGGTGAGGGAATCGCGATCATGGGAACCTTCGTTTTCGGCTTTGACACCGACACTCCCGACATCTTCGACCGGGTGTCGGAGTTCGTGGTGGAAAATCGTATCGATCTGCCGCGATATTCCGTGTTGACTCCCTTTCCCTCGACTCCTTTGTATCGCCGTCTGGAGTCGGAGGGGCGGCTCTTGACTCGTGATTGGAGTCTGTATGACGGCCAGCACGTGGTCTACCGCCCGGCCGGTATGACGGCGGAGGCGCTGTTGTCGGGGGCGGAGCGGGCCTGGAAGGACACTTACAGTTGGATGAACATCGGGCGGCGTCTGGCCGGAAGCCGGCGAATGCTGTTGAAGGCGATGGCCGCCAATCTGGGCTATCGCTTCTACGCCCACAATCTGCATCGCTTCTACACCTGCGGCGCCGAAGTTCTAGCCGCCTAACTTCCATGCCCTAGTCGGATTCGCATCGCCTCGTGCATCAATCCGGGATTTTCTTTAACCTCGGGTTTTGTCTTTTCCCAACGGCCGTCGGCGCGGGCGAAGGTAGTGAAGGCGTCGATGGTTTTTCGCGACCCGAAGTTCACCGTCTCCTGGCAGAGGATGACCAGTCCCGCCTGGTGGACCAGCTCTCTGACGATGTTGGCCGAGACGGTAGGCTCTCTCCACTGGGGTAGATCGATCAGTCCCGTCTCGAAGAGCCAGCTTCGCAGTCTCTTGGGCAGTTTCTCGACTTTTTGAAAGTAGCTCGCGTGTTGGGCCAGGTTGGAGTGATGAATGAACCCGGCGCCGTTTGGGGTGAGAACTCGGGCGAACTCTTTAAGGTAGGAGGTCAGGGTGGGGATGTCGGCGTGGATGAGGGAGAAGAAGCTGAAGATGAAGTCGATGGAACCGTCTTTGATCATGGGGAGTGTGCGTCCGTCATTGGTGTGAAAGGTGAGGTGGGGGAACCGCTCTTGACAGATATCCACACAGTGGGGCGCCAGGTCGACTCCGGTGTAGGTCTGTCCGTGTTGGATGAGATAGGGGGTGAATCTGCCGTGTCCGGGCGCGATCTCTAAAATGTTGTTAGCTGGAAAAAAGCGGTCTATCCTGGGAAGCAGACTGTGCCGCCACAGCTTGTCGGTGCCTCCCCATCCACGCGACCACTCTTCGCCCTGTTCCGGCCAGGGGTAGACCTCTTCCCAGTAGTGCCGGTTCTCCTCGACGGTGGCCACTTAATGGGTCACGGTGAAAGGAGCGAGCTCCCCCTGGTATTCGGCCCAGCGTGCGTCCACGTTTTCGACCCGAGCGCTGGGCGAGCCCCGATGTAAGAAGTTGAGGAGCTCTCGCAGCGCTTCCTGGTCCCCTTCGGCCTCTACCTCGACGGTGCCGTCGGGTCGATTACGGACCCAGCCATGAAGTTTCAACTCTTTGGCGCGTCGGGCGGTGTAGTAGCGAAAAGAGACTCCTTGGACCCGACCTTCAATGGTGGCCTGGAGTCGGCGTTTCTGGGTGCTCACTAGGGTGGGAGTTCTCACACTCGGTGGCCGGTTCCCGCCGAAGGTGGCCGGATGAGGAGTTCCGAATTTGGTTCGATGCGTAACCGTCGAGTGTTCCAGCGTACGTCGTGCACGATTCCGGTGGTGGTCCATGCGGCGGGGCGCTTTCTCTACGGAGAGCTTGTGGACTTGAGTCTGGGCGGCTCTCGGATGGTGTCGAAGGATGCCGTATCCGGGGACCGTCTGGAGTTGACTCCGCACCTGACCCACCTCGACCGGGCCTCCATCATCCCCTTGCCCTATGAAGTGAAATGGCAAGAGGGCGAAGACCCTAGTCAGTCGGGTTTACAGTTCGTGGGTGGAATCGATGCTTTTTTTCGCGGTTGGCTGGCCGACCATCTGCAGAGCTTTTTGCCTGGACAAGAGCTGATGCTGGACCAGCGACAAGTGGTGCGCATCCCCTGCCAGTTGGATGGAATTTTAGTCTCAGACAGTGGCCTAGAGGTCTCTTGCGCGGTCCTGGACCTGTCGGTCGGCGGAGCCAGTCTGGCCTCTGCGGTGGAGCTTTTGCCGGGGGAGTCGTTTTTCCTCAAGGTGCCGTCCCATCCCGAATTGGGAACTCTCGACGTGATTTTATTGCGGACTCAACCTTTCACCGGACACATCCTGGCTGGTGCGAAGTTTTTGGAGCCCTCGGAGGCTCAAGTGGCTTATCTGGAGGATCTTGTGCCGCGATTGGCTCGTACGGCTCTGGAGATCGAACCTAGGTGGCTGTCGGACTAGTCGGACAGCCACCTAGAAATTTAACACCATGATCGGTGGATGTGGTAGTCTGCGGCTATGGACTCAATGGTAGAAATTCTCCATCAGATCAAAGGTAAGCTCGAAGAGCACGACCTGACGTTTGACCGTATCGAGGCTAAGCTCGAGGAGCACGACCAGAAGTTTGACCGTATCGAGGAGCGCCTGGACAAGGTCGAGAGAGATGGCGAGAAGCTCAATGTTTTCTTAGTAGGAGAGTTTAACGTCGTGTATGATCGATTCGAAAAGGTCGATAGGCGGATGACGCGCTTGGAGGTTCTATTGGAGGCTCAGCGAGATGACATTCGAGCTCTTGCTGAAGGATTTTCTAATCACGATAGTCGTTTGGACAGCCACGAATCACGAATCATCAAGCTTGAGAAAAGCGCCTAAGGCACCGATAAGAATTCCCCCTCCAGGGTTTGACTCCACTCTCCAGATGGGTGAAATCTCTGGAACTTCACCGTCGCGACCTCGACCTTTTGTAGGTGAGCGACGACCCGACGGTACTGGGCCAGGGCGTCTCCCTGGATAAGAAATCCTCGCAAGGCTCGCAGTTGGCCCAACTGGCGGCAGTCGGCGTAAGAGAAGTTTTCCAGCAGGGCCGTCTCTATCTTTTGTATCTGCTCTCGTCGCACATCGGGAGACTGACTGTCGTCGAGGAAGAGAACGTATCCATCGCCTTCAAAGGCCAGCATGGCGAATCCACCGAGCAGTTCTGTCAAGCTCTCGAGGAAGGCGAGGGGGAGTTTTTCTCCCCGCTGGTCGCTGACACCGTCCCTCCCCAGGAACTCTAGGCAGGGCAGGTCGCGCAGGAACCCCGTCACGCGCACGCGATCTCCGGTGTCGTAGCGGGTGAATCCGGAACCCGTGGTGACGATGACTGTCGCTTCTTGACCGGGTTGGAGCTCCCACGACGGTACGATTCGATCCTCGGTCTGGAATTCGAAGAAGTGGCTCCGGTAGGCGAGTGGGAACTGAGCTCGCATTGGGATGGTGGTCACGGCTTCGGTGGAGAGTAGCCCCTTGGGTTGAATTTCCACTCCGGGAAAGAGGCTTTGAATTTTTGGTAGGTAGGCGCTGGAAGGGCCTTGAGTCCAACAGCTGAGAACCTTCAAGTAAGGCCACCACTCTTCCGGGCTCCAGCGGCCGGTTCGCTCCTGAACCTTCTCCTGGAAGACAGTGAGAAAGCTGGGGCTCCAACAGGAGATGAGGCGGAGGTCCCAAGAGTCGAGTAGGAGGTCCACGGTTCGTTCCCACAGGTGCGGGCCGGTGGGGGGGACGATGAGGACGGAGCGCTCCAACCAACGCCCCAAGCGGCCTAAGTAGTCGGAGTCTTTCTCAAACCCGTGGCGTTGGTTTTGCAGCCAATCCGGAGGGTTCAGCTCGGCTTTGGGAGTGAGTTGCCAGTAGCCTCGTCCGCTGACGGTTTCGGGATATTGGACCAAGAGGTGCCAGATCCAGACGGAGACGGCGCGGCGGAATTCGCTTTGCAGGGCGGCGGTCCAGGGGATCCACTTGCTCCCTCCCGTACTCCCCCCGGTCGGCTCCCAAACCTTGACGGCCTGGCTGGACAGTCCGTTCGGTATTTGGAGGTAGGAGAGCAGATCCTCGTAACGAGAGATAGGGACGAGCTCGCGAAACTCCTCATAGTTTCGAATCTGGCGTAGGTTATGACGCTGTCCGAAGACTGTGGGAGCTTGTTGGGAGAGTTTTTCTCGCAGGATGCGCTCTTGGGTCGACTTGAGTCGGCCACGGTGAAAAGCCAGGACCTCCGGCAGGCAGCTCAGTTGCCAGATTCGGTGGCCCCACCAGGCGCGGTTCAAAGGGCCAGGCGGCGGCCGCTGGGCCTCAAGTTGGCGGGTTCAAGAGGGACCAGGCAGGCCAGTTCGTCTCCCGAGCGATGTTCCGGGTTGAGTTGTCCGAATAGGGCCACGTGCGGGTCGTTGGCCAGGCGGGCGGGCGGCTCGGGGGTGTGCAGAGGGGTCGGCCACAGGGGGTGGACCACGCCGTTTTGGTATCGACTACCGAATAAGAGAGCAGCCCAGCGGTCTCGTTTTTGCAAAAGGCAGGGCGGTCCGTTTTCCGCCGGTACGTAGGTTTGGAAAAAGGTGGGCAGGATTCGGTAGGTGCGATAGCCTGAGCACAGCAGCAGCCAGTAGTCCTCCAGCCCCGGCTGGTGGGGTAGCTCGCGGTAGACGAACTGGGCCCAGCGCGCGGGTAGGTGGTGACCGCAGCGGGCCGATTCGCTGCTGAGGGTATCTCCGGAGAAGAGAAGTCGGACTCCCGGCTCGGGATAGTAGATTTTGAGCGTGGAAAAGGCAGAGAGCCCGTGCTCGGTGCGCACCCGCAAAAGATAGTCCTTCTCCTCTAAGTCTCCGTCGAAACCGCGACGCGACGCGGTGAAGGCGGTCTGAAAGAGGGAGTACAGTTCGTCGACCTCGGGGGTCGAGATCTCCCGCACGGGGCGGACATCACAGGTGATCATAGCCAGGCTACCTCGAAACTTAACGGGTCGGAGCCGCTTTTGGCAAGGGCTGGTAACGATTTTTCTCCCTCCCAGAGGATCTGATAGAGGCGAGATCGGTAAGCGAAGGAGAGATTGGTGGGGTTGGGGCCGGCGCGACACCAGACGAGAAACGCCGCCTTTTGGCTTCGTGCCTCTTTGCAAAGGGTAGCTCTTAAGGCTTGCCAGGCGGATGGGTCGGGACAGTGAAGCAGGCTTGTTGTGCGTAGCGCGATGTCGCTTCCGGGCTCGGGCAGCAGGGGGAGATGGAGTGCGCGTCCCAGGCGGTGGAGCTTTTTGTACCATCCTGTGTAGGAATGGATTCGGACCTGCCGGTGCCGGCTTTGATCATGCAGGCCGGCGAAACCCAGAAGTCGCTCGTCTTGGAAGACTCCCCAGAAGTCGCAGGCGATGGTCGTTCCGAAGTCCTTGGTCTCGATGAGAGGTTGCAGAGGCCGAGGGTCGCGGCCAAGGGCGTTGACGATCTCCTCCGGGCTCAGGCGTCGAGTTTTGTAACGCTTGCTGGACCAGCTTGGCAAAGGGAGAAGTGGGGTCAGGTTGGTGCGCAGGTCAGCGATGGGGTGCAGGCTGGGCCAGCCGGGGCGTGGTTTAGAGAAGAGGGCGAGGGCCCGAGTGTTGTCCTGGACCACGCTCAGCATGGCGGGTTTATCCTCCAGAAGTTCGCGTAGCGCTTTCCACCCTTGACCGGTGATGCCGTATCCGGCCCGCTTGGGAAGGGCGCGAAAATCCGACAGAGTCCAGACTTGGCGGGGCTGTCCGTCCCACCAGTACTCGCGCAGGAAAAACGAGGTGAGAGCGACGACCTTGTCGCCCTCGAGGGCGGTCAAGACTCGGCGGGGTGGTCCACAGTGAGCGCAGGCTTGGAGGTAGCTGGGCTCCCTTGCGAAGGAGAGGCTCAGATTCCCCGGCATGGGGAGGGCGATCAGTCGGGTCAACCGCGCGTCGTCTTCCGGTCGCGCCTCGCGGAAGACTAGACGGCTCATACCGAGATGAGCTTCCCTTCCCATCCGGCGTCTCCCAGGGGCAGCCCGTCGCGGGCCGAGACGTCTCTTCCCATCAAATGGTTGATGGCGAAGAACTGCCAGGTCATAAAGGGGGAGCGAAGGTTCCAGTCCCAGGCTTTGGCCCGCTGGAACAGCCCCGACATGCCGTAGAAGCGCCTTCGAGCCCAGTGGCAGAGCTTTTGAATGGTCTCGGCGTCGAGCCCGATGGGCCGAAAGGGGACCTCTCCGTAGCGATACTCTTCGGCCATCCACCAACGTGGGTAGTTCAGGCGGCCTTCCTGCTCGAGTTCGTGATAGAGGGGGGTGTTGGGGAAAGGGGTCAGATGGTTGAAGGCGGCCAGGAAGAATTGCTGCTCTAAGGCAAAATCGAGGGCTCTCTCCACCGTGTTTTGAGAGTCTCCATCGTAGCCGATGATGAACGTGCCGTAGAGCCGGATGCCGTACTTTCGGAACTGAGCGATGGCGGGGGCGTAGCCTCCCTTGGCCACGTTGAAGCTTTTGCCCATGCTGCCCAGAACATCGGGCTCCAGGCTTTCAAAGCCGACGAGGAGACCCTGGCAACCGCTGGCTTTCAAGAGCTGGAGGAACTCCTCGTCCCAGGCGGCGGTGATGCTGGCTTGCCCGATCCATTTGAGTTTGAGGGGGATCAGCTTGCGGAACAGCTCTTTGGCTTCTTCCATGCGTGAGGTGACGTTGTCGTCGACGAAGAAGATGACGGTCTTTCTCAGCTCTTTGAGCTCCTCGACGATCTCGTCGGCGGGGCGCCTTAGCTGGGTGCTGGAAAAGAAGCTGGCGATGGCGCAGAAGCGGCAAGAGAAGTGGCATCCGCGTCCGGCCTCGACTAAGCGGATGGGAAGGTAACGCTTGCCGGAGTAGAGTTGGCGGTTGGGGCGGATAGCTTTGAGCTCGTGGCGATGCCGTCCGGTGGGAGCTTTATAGAGTGACTGCAGTTTGTTGTTCTCGAAATCGTCGAGAAGCTGAGGCCAAAGGGTCTCGGCCTCTCCCACCACCACAGCCTCGGCGAACTCTCCGACCTCCTGAGGGACAAGTGTCGGATGGAATCCACCCATGACGACGGGAACCTTGCGCTTTCGGAACTCACTGGCGATCTGGTAGGCCCGGCGCGCGGTGTAGGTTTCCACGCTGATGGCCACAAGATCGGTCGGTTCATCGTATCCGATCGGCTCGGTCCGATCGTCGAAAAAGCGGACCTGGTAGTGCTGTGGAGTCAGGGCTGACAGGAGCGCGGGCGCGAGCGGCTCCATCTGCCAGCTGCGGATGTAGGCCTCATCGCGATGCCGCCCCACACAAGGGTGCACCAGAGTCAGCTTCGGTCCGGAGGCGTTCATGAGTCGCATCTTATCCGATCGCCGGGGGTGAGGACAGGGGTAAATGCCCCCCATAAGATCCAAAAATTCGTGATTCCTGTCCAAAAAAACGGGGGGAGGGGGGTGGGGCGAGAAGGGCGGAGGAGATCGATACGCGTGATGAGGTGTCTATGAAACGCTTGATAGGCCTGATGATTTTGATGACGACTCTGGGTGCGATGGCGCAGAGTCCGTCACCGGTGCCCGGGGGGACGGAGTCGGCTTCTCCAACCGTCTCGGCGAGTGGAACTCCAGCCGTGAGCGACGGTAAGGAGCCGGAGGATGTGAAGAAGCCGGAGAACCCGGCCCATCAAGAGCTTCGCGATCTGCGCACGAAGATGCAGGTGGCGATGAACGGTGGGGATGTGGAGTCGCTCTTGGAGAATGTTACCGAAGATGTCGTGTTCTCGACGATGAACGGCGACGTGGTGCGCGGTAAGGACGGCATTCGAGAGTACTTCAAGAAAATGATGAGCGGCGCCGATTCGCCGGTGAAGAGCGTCAAGACCAACTTCGAGGCCGACGATCTGACCATTCTCTACGGAGGCTCCTTGGGCGAGCCGGAGACCGCCGGCGTGGCCTTCGGTCACTCCGACGATCAGTATGTCTTAAAGGATGGCACTGAGTTCACGGTCAGCCCGCGCTGGACGGCCACTATGATCCGTGAGCCGGACGGCTGGAAGATCGGGAGTTTTCACTACTCGGTCAACATCTTCGACAATCCCGTCATGAACAAGATGAGGAGCGGCATCGCCAAGATCGCGAGCCTCGCCGCGGTTCTCTGTCTGGTTTTGGGATTCGTGTTCGGCCGGCTTTCGGCACGCAAATAGCCATGGGCCAAAGGGCGGAGAGGGAGACCGTGTGGCGGATCTCCGACAATCTGGCCGCCTGGTTTTACCTGGCGCGAGGTCAGGACCTGCCCGAGGGCGGCGTCATCCCGGCACGGCTGGGGGCGCGCGACATCGTTCTTTATCGCGCCCAGGGGAAAGTCAGCGCGCTGGATCCTTACTGCGCGCACATGGGCGCGAGACTCGCCGGTGGGAAGGTGGAAGGGGAGCACCTGGTCTGCCCTCTGCACGGCTGGCGCTATCGCGGAGACGGACAGATCGCGGGCGGGAAAGCTTGTGTTCGCTCATGGCCCGTTCTAGAGTGCTTCGGGGCGATTCTTGTCTTCAATGGAAAGGAGCCGCTCTTTCCACCGCCCGAACCTTTGCCCCAGTTTCACTGGACAGCCACACCCAGCGTGGTGGTGAAGGCGCCCTGGTACGCCTTGACAGCCAACGCCTTCGATACTCACCACTACGAGGCCGTGCACCGCCGCCGTCTTCACCGGCCGGCCGAGGTGGACCGTCCCGACGATTTCCGCTTCGCCTGCTCCTACCTTTCTTACGCCACCGGAAGCGAGCTCAGCGATCGCTTGATGAACTGGTTGTCCGAGGGAGAGATCAAAGTGAGGATGGAGTGCTTCGGAGGGCCGCTCTTTCTGGTTCGCTCGCAACTCGGCGTGCGTCAATCCGCCCTTTTGGTGGGGATGGAAGCGCTGACTGACGATACCACCAGGCTTCGCCTCTCGGTGGGAGGCCCTTCCCGCGGACCGGCGAGCTTTCTGGCTCGTTATCTCTACACCACCTTCCTCAAGCGCGATCTCGAGCCGATGACGGGGATCCGGCTGCAACCCTACACTGGCCTTGAGGTGGACAAGATCATGGAAGAGTTCGCCCGCTATCTCGAGAGCCTTCCGGAGGCGTCATGAAGAAGCGCCGTCTTCCGAACCTCCTTAACCTTATCTTACTGGCCACGGTCAGCTTCGCCGCCATCTCACTTTTACGCCTGGCCTCTCAGCAGAGCGGACTGCTTCTGGTCCCCATCGTGCTGGCCTTCGGATACGTCAACCACACGATGTACGCGCTGCTGCACGAGGCGGTGCACAACGCCTTTCACTCCTCCAAAGTGGTCAACGACTGGGCGGGACGATGGGCGGCCGCTTTCTTTCCCACCTCTTATCGTCTGCAGCGAGCCTTTCACCTGACCCACCACCGCTTCAACCGGACCGAGTCGGAGCAGTGGGATTATCTCCGACCGGGGGACAACCGTTTTTTCAAGATCGCTCAGTGGTACTCGATTATGACGGGGCTGTACTGGGTTTTCATCCCCCTGGTCTCGTTGCTCTACCTGTTCTGGCCGGGGCTTCTCAAGAAAGCTCTCCTCCGGCAGACTCCGCTGGCTCATCAAACAAGCTCGGACAACTATCTGGAATCGCTCGACGGGTTAGACTGCAAGCTCGCCAGGCAAGATATTTTCTTCACCCTCGCTTTCCAGGCAGGGCTGTTTCTCTTCGCCGGGGTGAACCTCAAGGGATGGGCTGTCTGCTACGCGGCTTTCGCCTTCAACTGGAGCTCGCTGCAGTATGCCGACCACGCCTTTAGCCCCTTGGACGTCAAGAACGGCGCTTGGAACCTCAGGACCCATCCCGTGGTAAGAATTCTCCTTCTGAACTACCCCTTGCACCGAGCTCACCATCAGCATCCCCAGGCCAGTTGGGTTCATCTGCCGGAGCTCGTCGACCCGGAAGAGGAGCCGCAGCCTGGGTATCTGGAGAACTGGCTCAGGATGTGGAAGGGTCCTCGACCGCTGCCGTGAGAAGCTGGCTGTTCGCTCTGTTTCTAACCGCCTTCGTATTTTTTTACGCAAGCGCGGATCTCATCACTTCGCTTCACTCCTGGCGAATCCCGATGGCGCCCACGCCATGGCCTTTCCGGCCGGAATGGAGCGCGGTCTATCTTTCGCTCGATCTCTTCATCCCGCTGACCTTCGCGCTCATACCACGACACAAGCTGGGCGAGTTCGCGCAATCGCTGCTCCTGGCCACAGTCTGGGCCTGGCCCATCTTCCTCCTCGTACCTCTAGAGCCGCTCGCGACTCCGCCCAGCTTTCAGCCCGGCTGGATCTTTTGGTTCGCCGACTTGATGAATCTGGACGGCAACATGCTCCCCTCGCTTCACGTCACTTACGCGATCTTATGCGCGCTGGCGCTCAAGAACTGGTGGTCGAGCGCCTGGGCGGCGGCGATCGCCGTCTCCACTCTGCTGACCCACCAACACTACACGATCGACGCGCTGGCCGGGTTATTCCTGGCTGTTCTCGCCTGTCGCTTCACGAACCGGATCGAGGCGCTCTGCCTGCGTGAGTTCGCCCGCTGCGCGGGTCGCCATCGCCGCTACGCTCTGATCTCCGCCGCCATCTACGCGGCCAGTCTGCCAGGCTGGAAGAAGCGACGACTGGCTCGGGTCGGGTTCTGCTATCTGCAGCATCTCGACGACATCCTCGACGGGCAAGAGCCTTCAGAGGCGGAGCCGGAAGAGGTCGCCACCTCACACCAAAAGGCCTTGCGAGGCGAGATCCCTTTTCCCGACGACGACCTGGGAGAGCTGGGGGAAGCCTTTCGGGAAGAGTTGTCGAAACGGGGTCAGGATATGAGATTGGCGGTGGAAGTGATCGAGGAGATGAAGCTCGACCGCGCGCGGGTTCGTGAGAAGAGACTCCTAGACGAGCCGGAGCTCGACCGGCATCTGGAAAAGACCTTCGAGCTTTCCCTAGACCTGATGCTGGTCGCCGCCGACTCTCCTTTGCGGGCAAGGCAGGCACCGCACCTGTTGAAAGCCCTGGGATGGTGCTCGGTGATTCGGGATTACGCTGAAGACCAGAGCTTGGGATTGGTCAACGTTCCTAAAGAGGTCTGGCTCGACAATCAAACCCAGGCCTGGTTGGAACGACGCCACGCTCAGGTCTTGATCGATCTCGAGCAGGCCAAGGCCGAGCTCAAAAGTCTGGAGGGAGAAGTCGGGTACGGTCTGCTCCGTCTCTTTCTTCGTTCCGTCGAACGCTACGCGCAAAATCCCACGAAGGCCAGGCCTAAAGTCGCGTGACTTTTCGTGAGAGGCTGCAAGAAAAGCTGCTGCGCGATCCGGGCTATATCAGCCTGTCCATTCGCTGGCTGGGATTCGCCATCGGGTTGGGAGTGGTGATTCTGGGGGCGGCCCCCGACTCGAATCTGCGCGGAGCTCCTCTGGCCTTAGCTTTGGCCGCGGGCCAACTGGCCTTGTTGACGGTCAATCCCAAATGGCTGCGCTTCGAGTTGGGTAACGATCCGCTCAATCATGGCACATTTTTGCGTCCCGCGGCGGATCTTGCCATCGCCTTGACAACAGTCTATCTGTCCGGGGGATGGAACAGCCCGATGTACAATTTCGCGGTGACCATGGTTTTGGCTCCCTCGCTCCGCTACGGGTTGCGAGGAGCTTTTTTCTCGGCGGGTACCTTCACTATGGGATATTTCCTCACTGTCGCTCTGACTCCCAACGGGTTCGCTCCCGCCTATCTGGCCGACGGTCGTCCCGGGCCGACGCTGGTCAGCACTCCGCTCAATCCTTTGATGATCGCGCTCTTCGCCGCTTTTTTGGGCGAGGTACTGCAGCGTTTACGAGTCGAGCGCGATCGCGCCGAAACGTTGGCGGCGGCGCATGAGCGGGCGCGGCTGGCGCGGGATATCCACGACGGGGTGGCGCAAACGCTTTTCATGCTGACCATGTCGCTGGAAAACGGGCAGGTGATGGCGCAAAAGGAAGGGGCGGAGAAGACCGCGGCTCATCTCGACTCTTTGACTCCTATCGCCCATAAGGCCCTGCTCGAGCTTCGCAACGCCATGCACAACGTGGAGTCCCTGGCTGCTGGTCAGCAGTCGCTCTCGCAAGCGATCTCGCAGCTTTTGCGAGATTATCAGTCGGCCACCGGTTGTCGCTTGGAGTTCAACGAAACCGCGGACTTTGTTCCTCCGCCGGCCGACCTTCAGAGCGGGCTTTTCCGTATGATTCAAGAGACGGTGACCAACGCTTGTCATCACGCCCAGGCTCAGACCGTCACTGTGGTCCTGCGGCCTGGTTCTGTGTCGATCCGCGACGACGGCCAGGGTTTCGACCCGGCGAAGGTCAAGCGAGGAAGAGGGTTGGAAAATCTCAAAAACCGGGCCGAGGAGCTCGGCATGACTCTGGAGTTGACCACCCGTCCTGGAGACGGAGCGGTGGTCTCGATTCGCTGGGAGGTTTAGAAGTGATCAAAGTGATGTTGGTCGACGACCATGAAATGGTACGGATGGGGCTAAAGACGGCGCTCGGCTTGGAAGATGACCTCGAAGTCGTGGCCGAGGCCGACTCGGGAGAAAGTGCGCTCGAGACTCTCGAGAATCTGCCGGTGGATGTGATTTTGATGGACGTGATGATGGAAGGGATGGGTGGGATCGCCGCTTGTCGCCAGATCAAGGAGCGTCCGAACTCGCCCAAGGTTTTGATGCTCACCTCTTCCTCGGACGAGAAGGCTGTTCTCTCCTCGATGTTGGCGGGCGCCAACGGATATCTGCTCAAGAACGTGAGGAGGGAAGAGATTTTACGCTGTCTGAGAGCGGCCTACGCGGGAGAACGGATTCTGGACCCGGCGATCGCCGAGACTGTGGCACGCCAGTTGAAAGAGATCTCCTCGGGAAAATTCGCGCCTTTGAAAGAAGACCCGGCGGAGGAAGAGCTTTCGGAGCGTGAACTGGAGGTGGTGGGGCTGATCGCCGAGGGAAAAACCAACAAGGAGATCGCTGATGTTCTGATCATCGCCGAAAAGACCGCTCGTAACCACGTCAGCCGAATTCTAGGGAAACTCGGTTTGACCCGACGAAGTCAGGCCGCCGCCTGGGCTATCCGCGCCGGTCTTGGGGAATCCTGACGGCTGGGGGAACCTGACGGATTGAACGTTGGTTCAATGGGGCATGAGATTCTTAACGTTGACAAAAAATGATGAGGCTTTGCTGTTTCTCCGTATCTCTTTCGGCTTGATGATGATGGTGCACGGCTGGCAAAAACTGTCCAAGTTCTCCCAGCTCTCGGAGGTTTTTCCCGACCCGTTTGGGATGGGCTCCACCCTCTCTCTGTCGGCGGCGATTTTCGCAGAACTCGGCTGTTCGGCGTTGCTCATTCTGGGGTTGGGAACAAGGTTCGCACTGATTCCGTTAGTCATCACGATGCTGGTGGCGATCTTCGTCGCGCACGGGGCCGACCCGTGGAGTAAGAAAGAGCTCGCGGTGGCTTATCTCGCTGTCTACGCGACCTTGTTGGCATCTGGACCAGGACGTTACTCAGCCGACCACGCCATCCTCAGCCGAACTTCTTAAGGCACCAAAAAAAGCGATGGGACCAGGGGATCCCATCGCTTGCGCTCCGCGTTTTGTAACGGGTGCGACTTTTGCTAGCCTATCGAGGCCGTTAGAATCGGCGCAAGGCCAGTTGTCGGAACTTATCTCTGAGGGGCGAGCCAGTCATTAAGGGCCGTGCGCGCCTCTTCTTTTTTCCATCCGTAGCGCTCTTGGAGTCTTCCTTCGAACTTATCATAGTTACCCGCGATTTGGTCGATGTCATCATCGGTAAGCTTCCCCCACTGATCTTTGATCGAGCCTTTGAGCTGCTTCCATTTGCCTTCTAAGATATCACTATTCATAGTTATTTCATCCTCCTGTGGACTTGAGGATATCTCGAGGAGGCTTTCCCGCACCCCATCCACCCGGTCTGACTTGTCCTATACCGAAAGGTTAGAGAGATCGGCGCTACCGGCTACCACGAAGCTATCGCGTCCTTGTTGTTTGACGCGGTACATCAAGTCATCGGACATGCGAAGCAGGGCCTTGAGGTCATCCTCACGTCGAGGGCTGGAGTGGACCAGGACGCCGACCGAGGCAGTGACCGGCCAGTCGTTATCTTTCGACATCTGGCGGATGGACTGGACCAGTTTGTCCCCGACCTGACTGGCTGCTTCCCCATCGACCCCTGGGAGGATAACGACGAATTCGTCTCCGCCAAGTCGCGCGATGACGTCGGAACGGCGGAGGCTTGAGGTGAGAGTGTCAGCGACATAAGCCAGGACCCGATCCCCTTCTTCGTGCCCCCGGGTGTCGTTGACCGACTTGAAGTGATCCAGGTCCAGAAAGGCTAAACTGAAAGGCTGCTTCTCGCGCAGAGCTCGCACGTGCTCGACAGCTAGCGCCTCCTTGAAAGCTCGGGCGTTCCACAGCCCGGTTCGATAGTCGCGTCGCGAGAACTCGCGTTCGCGATTCAGCTGCTCGCGAAGTTGGCGCAGAAGAGAAGAGACGGTGAGGAAAAACGCGAGACGGACTGTGCCGTTCCAGATGTAGAACACGGGATGGCTGAGCACCTCACCGGCCAGCACGTTGGAGTAGTCCCAAACCACCGCCGCGACAATCGAGTAGATGTAGCAGGCGGAGCTGTGGACATACCATGCCATCACCGAGATGGGCAGGAGATAGAAAACGGAGAAGGAGGCTTCGACACCTGTCTGATAGTCTAAGATCCCCAGGCCGAGTATGGCCAGAGTGCAGAGCAGGTGAATCTGAGACGAAGAAAGCTTGCTCAGGACTCGATCGAAGAGGACGATCACTTCCTCTTCTTGGAGGTCCCCACGGTCGCTCCTTCCCACTTCGCTTTCTCCTGAATATCCTGACAAAACCTACGACAAAGATAGTGATTTGGCGCTCGGAAGGCCGAGCCAAAGGTGGGTTGCGACAACACTAAGCTTGCAATGCGAATACCATCAGGAAAGCTGAAACAGTTGCTCTGTAGTGCGAGGTATAAGCTATCATGGTCGGAGGAGGAGGAAAGAGCCTCCATAGGATCCAAGCGCGGCCTTCCCAAAGAAAGTAATGATGCGCGAACTTTTTCTTTTCCTGGGGTGTGTGATGTTGGCTCTGGGCATTTGGGGGTGGAATCGGGGGCATGAGGCTTCAAAGCAGGTGCAAGCTGAACGACGCATGGTCGGTCTTGGCGCCGCTGATGGACTGACTCCCTCCCCTGAACGCTCGCTTCTCACCGGAGATTTTCTTGTCGCGCTGCAAGCCACCCCATCCCCTGAGACCTATGCTCGGTTGGCGCCAGTCTTTTTAGTGAGCCACGAGTTGGGAAAAGACGAAGTGCGGGCTTACGCTTATACGAAAAACTTGATGGCGAGAGTGCTGGGTGACACCCTCCAGTTTTTCGACCCCGCGGGACGCTCCCTTCAGCCCAGCCTGATGTCTCTGGAGAGCGAGAAGCCGCGTCTTACCGCCAAGGGTGAGGCCGAACTCAGAGTCGATGGCGACTGGATTGTCAGTCGCCAGGGCCTACAGTACGGCGCCTTTCGGCGTGGACCCGATGAGCTCGTCGGATTTATCGCCAATCAGGCTATCACCGCCGAACATGACACTCTCACTGTGGGCGAGGTAGAATGGCGATGGAACGGCCAGACGGTGGAGCGGGTGGAGCAGCGGCACTAGCCGGAGACTTCGAGGACTTCCTGGCACTCCCAGTCGACCAGGACCTCCACCGTCCGGCGGGCTTTCATCGCGTCTTCCAGGTGAGCTCGAAGATCGCGGCGGTGCTTGTCCAAGCGGTAACGGACAGGAGAAGCTTGAAGTTGGATTTCGAGAAAATCCCCGCCCTCGAGCACGCGATGAACGCGCGTCATCAGTTTCTCCGTTGTCGGACCCTGGCTCATCGCCGCAATCCGGAGAGCAGCTTCTGGGCCAAAGCCAGTTCTGAAGAAGCGATGTGTTGCTCATCTCCCTCCACCAACAGGCACTCCACCTTGGCCCCGCGCCGCTCGAAATGGCGGGCCGTCTCCTCTAAGGTCTCCCGGTCGCGACTTAGACCCGAGACTAAAATCGGAAGATTCAAGTGGGAAGGCTCGGGCCACTCATCTGAGTTACCTACGAGACCTCCAGAAGCAAGCCAAGCGGCTTTGACCGAGGTGGGGAGATCCTCCTTGGTCAAGAGCTCGGCCACAACTCCGGCACCCTCGGCAAAACCCACCAGAAAGATCGCCTGCTCGCTATGTTGTTGCAAAAGTCCCAGCACCGAAACAACGGAGATGGTGAAATGAGGCTCGGCGAAGCCCCGAGACTTCCCCGGAGGAAGCTCATACCAGTGGCGGTTGAGAGCCTGAGGGGCTAGAAACGAGGTCTCCTCATCGGCCTGAAACTCTTGACTGAGAGAGAGAAAGTCCAGCGCGCTCGCTCCCGCTCCATGCAGCAGGACGACGACTAGAGAAGCTTGGTGTGGGTCGGCACCTTCAACGGAGATTTTCATTGTGTTTGATCGCTAGTTTCGAGATACCGAGGGGCGAAGTTCTAGATTAGGCCCAGCAGGAGGCTGCGCCGGAGGGCGCGCGGCGGTGTCGGAGTGAAGGGTGACCTCTCCCTGAGTCGTCCAGAATCTCTCCCCACAACAAAGACACGAGAACTCTTTAACCTTGCGAGGGAGGTCGAACATGGGAAGTCGATGCAGAGCGTTCCCGCAGCGCGCACAAGTCATGGCTTCTTAGATTCCCCGTTCGAGCGCTGGTCCCTGGTGGAGGTCTTCTCCACAGGCTTCTTTGACTTATCCGGTGGGGTCTTATCCTTTGGGGGCTTGGTCTTCTTGAGGGGCTTGGGTTTGGGAGGCTCTCCCATCTCCAGTCGAGGATCGAAAAAGCATGTTCCGGCTTTCTCCGCCCGCTCCAAACCGTGAGTCATTTTAGGCACGGTCTTCCAGATACCGCGATCGATCGAGGCCGAGAATAGGACCTGGGGCTTCTCGGTTTTGGTTTCCCGTTGAGAGACACCTTCGAAGTCGATACGAACGAGGTTGGGAAATTCGCCAAAGACCCGATCGCAAAGCATGGCCGTGGTGGTCCCTGCTCGATGCCGATCGGCGAATGTCCCGGAAGGGTCGGCGAGGCCGAATCTAACCACTCCATACAGGCTTGAGCCGACCCGAAAGATCCCGATCCGATGCACCTCCAGAGGAAGCTCGAGACGGTTGATCAGCACCGCCGCTCGAGTCTCTTGCTCCGACTCGAGATACATCAGCTTGATCTTCTCTTTGGCGAAAACCGAGAGGCCGGACAGTAGGAAGGCAGCGGTGAGAAGGCTCGCGCGGGTTAGGGCCTGCGCAGGAATAAGATGTACAATTGAGCGTGGCGAGGCGCCCCGCCAGCAAGGAGCGATGAGGGCGAACCTCGGTCCCGCTTGACGGGATACTCCGCGGTATTTAACCGAAGAGCGACGCAGCTGGAGGGGATGACTCGATGCGCTCAATGTACAGATTATTTCTGCGCAGGTCCTTATCATCCGACCTGCATCTTGGCGGTGATCTCAGCTAACGGCAGGAGAACGCTCAAGACCAGCGTTCCGACCACGCAACCCATCAAAATGATCAAGGCGGGCTCCAAGAACTTCCCCAGGGCCGCGCGTCGCCTGGCCAGCTCTCGCTCGTAAAAGGCCGCGGCCGAAAGCAGCATGGCCTCCAGCTCTCCCGTGCGTTCTCCCGTGCGTAGGAACTGGTGCAAAAGCGGTGGGATGATGGCGACTCGCGAGAGCGCTTTGGCCAGCCCGTCGCCTCGTTCCACAGCGCGTTCCGCACCCTCGAGTTCGGTCTGCACCGACTTGTTGTCCAGACTCTCCCGGGCCAATTCCATGGCGCGCACCAGGGGGACGCCGGCCTGGTGCAGCATGCCCAGGGTGCGGGACCACTGCTCCATCAATCCACAGCGCAGCATCGGCCCGATCAACGGAATGCTTAATCGGATTCGATCGAGAATCTGTCGAGGAAAGACCTTTAGCAAGAGATATCCGCCGCCTAACAGCGCCGGAATGAGAAACGGTCCTACCGTACCGACCCCGTCGCCGATGGCGATGATAGTGGCGGTCAGCCAGGGAAGCTCCAGGTCCATGGAGGTGTAAAGTTCTTTCAAGACGGGTGTCAAAAAGTACATCAAGCCCGTCATCAGTATCAGCGACAGGGTGACGAGAGCGACGGGATAGGAAAGGGCGCCGACTAGTTCTCGACGATGCTCCACATCGCGCTTGAGGAATTCGGCGTAGCGGCCCAGCAGTTCGGCCGACTTGCCCGACTCTTCACCAGCTTGCACCATGCGGAGCAGCATGGGAGGGAAAGCCTGCTCTTCCACCATGGCGGTGGTCAGATTGGAGCCTTCTCGCAATCTCACGCGCACGCGCTTGAGGGCGGCGCGCATGGTGGGATCTTCGTCGAACTCGGCTAAGGAATCGAGCGCCTCGTCTAATGGGATACCAGCTCTGAGCAGGGCCGCCAACTGTAGGAGGGAGTAGGCCAGGGCCTCGGTGGGAGCGGACCCGGAGGCCTTGGAGACGTCTTGATCGAGTCGGGTGGGAAACAGACCCTTCTCTTTGACCCTCTGGTAGGCCACCGCTTTGGAGGCGGCGTCCACCACGCCCTGGACTTTTTTGCCCGAGCGGTCGGTGGCTATGTAGGCGTAAAGTGGCAAAGGTTGTCCTAGATGGCCTTGGTGACTCGAAAGGCTTCGTCACGGCTGGTATGGCCTTGAATCACCTTGCGGGCGGCATCCTCCATCAAGGTTCGCATTCCGAGCTGTCTGGCTGAACTACGCAAAGTGCGCGCGTCGTCGGAGCGGGCGATCTGAGAGGCCAGATCTTCCCCGACCGTCATCAGTTCGAAGACTCCCACCCGTCCTCGATAACCGGTCTGTAGGCACTTCTCGCATCCTCCGGGCTCGAAGGCTCGTCGCCCGACAAGATCCGAGCGCAAGCCGAGCCGTTTGACGTCGTTTTCGGTCAGGTCGTGGGGGACACGACAGTCCATGCAGAGGCGGCGTACCAAACGTTGAGCCAGGACTCCCACCAGACAGGAGGAGAGGAGATAGGCCGGAACTCCGAGGTCCACCATGCGGGTGGCCGCGGCGGGAGCGTCGTTGGTGTGCAGGGTGGAAAGCACCATGTGTCCGGTCAGAGCCGCGTGGACGGCAATCTCCGCCGTCTCCGGGTCTCGGATCTCACCGACCATCAACACGTCGGGGTCCTGGCGCAGAACCGAGCGTAACCCTGAGGCGAAGGTGAGACCGATCTTGTCGTTGACCTGAATCTGTCCGACCCCCGTCACACGATACTCGACGGGATCCTCGATGGTGATCACGTTGGCCGTGGGAGAGCGGAGCTTGTCTAAAACCGAATACAGAGTCGTGGTTTTCCCGGAACCGGTCGGCCCGGTGACCAAAAATAGTCCGTAGGGGTGTCCCAGAATTTCGTTGATACTCTCCTCGGTATCGCGCAACATGCCGACCTGCTCTAGGGAGAGTAGCTCCATGTTCTTTTCCAGCAGTCGCATGACCAGCCGCTCGCCGTGCAGTGTGGGAACCACGGAGAGACGAACGTCGATGTGACGATCGCCGGAGTGGACCTGAAGGCGACCGTCTTGAGGGCGTCGACTTTCGGCCAGGTCAAGTTTCGACATCACTTTCAAACGGGCCGAAATCTGACTGTGACGCGAGCGAGGGACCCGGGTGGTTTCGTGTAGGACTCCGTCGATTCGCATGCGGATGATGGTGTCGTCCTCGAAGGGCTCGATGTGAATGTCGGAGGCCCGAGTCTGCATGGCCCGCAAGAACATCGAGTTGATCAGACGAACCACGGGGGCGCCGGCCGCGTCACCCATCAGGTCGGAAGAGGCGTCGAGGCGAATCCCCTCGTCCTCGCCCTCCTCGATACCGGGCTCCCCCGAGTTGAGCATCAGCCGGCGAAGTGCCTCGTCGATCTCCTCGGCCGTCATTCGAATAGGTCGCACGTCCTTATTGAGGGTCAGACGAACGTCCTCGAGCACCTCCACCGGAGTGCTTTCATCAATACCGACGGTGATCCGATCCCCCTCGGTCGAGACGGGAACGAGTCGATGGCGCTGCCAGAACTCTACCGGAATTCGCTCGGTCATCGAACCTCGACTTTCTCAGGTAGGCGCAGGCGACCGCGAAGCTGCTCGTTCTCCCACACGGCGAGGTCGACTTCATAGACGCCGGGTCCGGAGTTGAACTCGATGGGAGGCAGGTTGACCTCACGCTCGGCTCCGCCCTTGAGGGTGACGGCGTCCGCGCGGACTTCGCGGCGGGTACCGTCGGGGTGGCGTATCGTCGCGATCACGACGAGCTCTTCTGAGCGCTTCCCTTCGTTGTGGACGACCACCGTCGAACGAGAAGGCCGGCCTTTCAAAGCCGGATCGAGAAGGCGGAAGCCGTCTAGCCCGATCACCGTTGAGGAGGTGGAGGATTTACCGCTGGCTGCGACCTTGGACTTCCCGCCGGGTTTGGGATCGGATTCTCCCGACAGGTCGATGCTTCCGTCGGACTGTTGGTAAGGGGAGCTAAACCCGGGTCGATTGGGGCGGCGTTCGACCTGAGAGTCGGACGGGTCACGGTCGCCCTCGAGATATTTCCGGTAGGGGCGGTCGATCCGATCGATCTCCTCCGGAACCGCCACGATGTGCGGCGTCAGCGAGATAAAGAGAGTGGTCTTGGCTTCTTCTTTACGAAGCTCCCGAAAGAGGTTCTGGATCAGGGGGATGTCGCCCAAGATCGGCACCTTGCGAAGAGTTTCGGTGGTCCGCTTGGAGATAAGCCCGCCGATCATCAGAGTCTGCCCGTCGCGCACGGTGATGGTGGTCTTGACGTTGCGGTTGGAGATCAAGGGCACGGTAAATCCCGTTCCGCCCAGATTCTGCTCAAGAAAGTCGGTGACTTCCTGGATCTCCTGTTCGATCTCGAGCTTGATGGTGTCGGATTGAGAAACGTGGGGAGTGACCAGCATTTTGATGCCGACATCGCGATAGTCATAGGTCACGGTCGGCTGTCCGAAGGCATTGAACTGGGCGCCGGTCGGGAAGGGGACCACGTTACCGACATTGATCTCGGCTTGCTTGTGGTCTTCGGTCAGCACTCGTGGAGCGGAAATAAGGTTGAAGTCGGAGTTGTTCTTCTCGGCTGAGAGAAAGCCGAACAGTTCGGGAACATTGACGTCGCGACCATTGACGTTGATGGTCCGAGTGCCGGCTCCGGCCGCTCCGACAACGAAGTTTCCGGAGGCTAGGAAGCTGAGCAAGCCTTCCTCGGAGACGCCTCCGTTAAAGGTGGAGAGCAGTCCTCCCGCGGTCAAGGCTTGAAAGTTCGCTCCGGTCTGCAGCACACGACCGAGGGTGACTTCGGCCACCACCGCGGTGACCAGCACCTGCTTGCGCGGAGCGTCAAGCTTTTTCACTAAGGCTTCGACTTCCACGAACTGGCTGGGAGAGATATAGAAGACCAACGAGTTGGTCTCGATATCCGCGGCGACTTTGGAAGAGACGAAGGGAGTGTTTTGTCCTCTTCCGTCGGGGCTGCCTTCGTTGGGCCTGGCCCCGGAGGCGCTGTTGGCGTCTGGAGTGGCTGTCTGGCCGCTGTTGGCGTTGGCTCGTTGCTGGCGGGCCAGGCGAGGATTGTTTTCCAGACGCTGGGCTTGCAGATCGGCTTTTTCAGACAACATCTCCGACAGGATAGCAGCCACATCCTCGGCCTTGGCGTTCTGCAAGGCGATCACGTAAAAGCGTGGATCTTGCACATCCTCCGGAGCGGCTTCTGGAACGTCGATGCGCGCCAGCATGGCTTTGACCTTGGCGATATTGGCGGCGTCCCCGTAAATCAAGACCGCGTTGGAAGGTACGAAAGCCCGCACCACGGTACGCCGCTCCGGCGTTCCGCCCGCACCGGCGGCGGCACCGCCCGGGGGATTGATCAGCTCCTCCAGGATGGGAGCGATCTCGGCGGCTTCGGCATACTTAGGGAAGTTGACCGAGACCAGAGCTTCCATCTGAGCCTGGTCCAGATGGCGCGCGGTGGCGGCGATACGCTCTACCATGGGGGCCCTATCGGTCACCACCAGAGCTTTGGCGGGAGGGTAGGGCTGTAGCTCTCCGAGCTCGGACAAAAGTGGTTTGAGCGCGTTCTGCATGGTATTGACGTCGGCGTTCTTCAAGATAATGACGCCCACCGACATGCCGGAACGGATACTGGTCGGATTTTTCATCACCGGCGCGTACTTGCGAATGTCCTTGAGCGGCATGATCTGCGTGATGCCGTTGGACTCCACCACTCCGAAGTTGTAGCGTTCCAGGGCGATGCGAAAGATCTGCCAGGCCTGATCGGGGCCGACCGGATTGCTGGAGACGACGGTGATCTTCCCCTGGACGTTTTGGTCCAGCACGATGTTGCGGCCGGTGAATTCCGCCATCAGACGGGCCAGCAGACGAATGTCGAGATTTTCGTAGTTGAGGGTGACCGAACCCCGACGCAAGGCCTCGCGCATCTCCGGGGTGATCAAAGGAGCGGAGGGAGCGTCGGCGGGTGCGGGCTGGCCGGGTCGGGCCGGTTGTGGAGGCTGAGCCAAGACGACGCCGGGCAGGAGCAAAGACAGAGCCAGGCCGGCGGCCAGTCCTTTTCGTGTTGTTTGTCGTAACCAACTCATGGTTGTCTCCTACTTCGGTATGGTCTTGATACTAGGGTTGTCCCAGGTGCCGCCCAGCTGTAGCGAGCCGCGGCCCAGGGTTTTGTGTTCGTAGTTAAGGTTGCCGTTGATGGCGGGTCGTGCCGGGGCGGGCTGTCCCTCTAGCGACACTGTTCCGTTGGCCGTGATGTCTTTGTTGAGCAGATTGACCTCGGCAGAGACACCGGACCGAGGCTGTTGCGGAGTTCCCACCCGGCGGATGGTGTAGGTGGCTCCGATCTCCATGGCCGGGTCGACAGGCAGAGGAAGTTTGAGCTCGGGGATGACCAGGCGAAGGGTTCCTTTTCCTTCCCGCGATGTCAGCCCGTACTCCAGATCGCCTGTGGCTCGCGCCTGGCCGATTCCAGACGATCCGGTCTCCACCATGATGTCCTTGAGATCGAGCAGCAGCGTGCCAGGGCTCAGGGTCGCCTTCATCTCGTTCTCGCCTTGCAAGGCGGCAACCCGAGCGCCACTCGTCGTGGGGAAAAGCTTGGCCGAGTCAAATCGGATGGAGGCTCCCGAGGGCATGTTGATCTGCAAGTTGCTGACCCTGACCCCAAAGGGGCCGGCCGAGACCGGTTGATAGGTAATGGTGGCGTTGGTGGCGACCTCGGCCCGCCGGATGGAGCTTTCCACCAGCGTGTCGTAGGGGAATCTCCACAGCAGCACCAGGAAAAAGATGGCCAGAAAAACGGCGATTTTGATCAGGGCTTTCATGGCAGTTGAGGAACCTTCACATCGATCTCGAGATCCCAGTTCCCGTCGCTGTCGGAATCTTGAAGGACCATCCGTTCCACAACCAGTCGGACCTGGGTCAACTGGGCCAGAAATCGGGCCGCCTGGTCGGGCTTGAGTTTGCGCAACTTGATCTTGGCGCCCTTGCCCTCCAGATAGCTGTCATTGACCGAGACCTGCTTGGCCTGGTCGAGGCCTTTGAAGGCTTGCGCGGTGATCCAGGCACGCACGTTCGGAGTGGGTTCGGGCGCGGTCAAGGCGGTCTGAGACACCTGGGGAAGAATTAAGGAGACCTCCTGGCGCGCTTTGGTCAAGGTGACGATGGACTCTTTGGTTCTTCGAAGCTCGGCGGCGCGTGGAAACATGTAGAGGGCGACAAAAAGCAAGAAGAGCCCCCCGGCCGCGAGGAGGGCTACGAGATTTCGATCGCGTTCGGGACTGGCGCTCATGGTTCGCGGGGCTTCCCTTCGATCTGGTAGACGAAGCTATTGTTGGTGGTCGGGCGAGTGCGAACTTGCTCCACCTCGGTCATGACCGACTCGAGAGAGGTCCGGATGTCCTCCGAGTCCTTCAGCGAGCCGACACGCCCTTCCCATTTGAGCTTCTGGTCCTCGAAGGTCAGGTTGGTGACCGAGGCTTTTCTCTTACCGGTGACCGCCTCCGAGCCCTTGGCGATGGTGGTCAGGATCCGCGTCGGAGAGCTGAGTCCGACCGCCTTCTGGGCGGTCAGCCGGTCTTTGAGCGCTTTATTGAGCTCTTCGGGGGTCTTGCTAGCCGCGTTCGGAACCAGGGGACCGACGGCGGCCACTAAAGAGTCGTGAAGCTGTCTCTCTTTCTGCTTGGCCCCGTTCAACCGGGTTTCGGTGGCCAGGGCCATCAGAAGCATCAAGAGAGCGGTCAAGACGATCGGCCCCCAGCGGAGGGAGTCGCTTCGCCCGGTTTGGTGAAAACTGTGGTCCATGTTCAACCGGGTGGCGGCCACTCGACCGGCCAGGGCCGCTCCGTAAGCCACCACGTGGTCGGTCGGCATCAGCAGTCCGGGAAGGGGGAAAGGCTCAACGTCCACGTCCTTGCCCCAGTGGTCGCTCAGGAGCTTCATCAAGCCGTTGGTGGCCGAGCCGCCTCCACAGAGCAAGACTCTGGCATAGGGAAGCGGAGAGGGGAGAAGCGCCTCTTCCACTAGTTCAAGATAGAACTGGCGGACAGTTTTGTGAGCCACGCCTTCCTCGCGTTTTAAGAGTTCGGCCTGCTCGCGGCCGCAACCAGCGGCCGCCATCACCTCTTCGGTCAGTCGATCGCCGCCTCGCAGCAACACTCGGACGTTGCCGACCTGCCCGTTTTCGATGCCGCAAAAGACCGTTTTGGTGGCTCCAAAGTCCACCACCAGAGCGGTGGAGATTCCCGCCGCGCGGGCCGCTCGCAGATAGCAAAGAGGCTCGGCTTCAAGCTCGGCTTTGGGATAGAGATGGCGGAGCGGGGCGACCACGGAGTCGGCGGCGATCACTACCCAAGCTTCGTCGCCTCTTTCCACCGTACCGTAGTGAGCTTCGGCTAGAGGGAAAGGCAGAGAGTAGGACAGCTCCTCGGCCACCACCTGCTGGCGAACGGATTTAGCCGCCCGTGGCAAGAACAGCCGCCGGAAGGTCAGTCCCGAGGAAGGGAGCGCGACCTGTTTGGAGGTGGCCGGGTTGGCAGCGCCAAGCACGGGCGCGCCGGTGAACATGTTCACCGAGACTTCCCGTTCGCCGGAGCGGCCTCTATCTATGCCGACGGAGCTCAGCAACCTCTAATACACTTCCCATCTCACAACCTTGGCATCCTTGTCCTCTCGCTGAATCACCGCTTGAACTCGGATCGGCCCCGGAGGGGACGAGACATCGATTCGAACGCGAAAGTACTGACTGTTATAACGGATCAGTCGTCCTAGGCGAAAGAGGAGGTCTTCATCGATTGCGGCGACTTCCCTTAGGTCGTCCTCTCCGGAGAGGGCTCCTTCCTGCCTTTTGCGGACAATTTCTTCCACCAGCGCGTCGGTCATCTGCTCGTCTAAGCTTAGCAAAATCTCCCTGGGAGCCGTGTTGATGTTGATTTTCCCTTCGGAATGCAGGCTGAGCCAGTCCGACCATTGACTTCCGTTGGCCGAAGTCTGCGTGTCTTTCGCGGTGGAGCCGTCATCGATTTCGACTTCATCCGCCATAGGAAGAGTACTGGTCAGTCCGCCCAGTAGAGGCTTGGGAGGCGCTCCCAGAGGAGCGGTCCAACCACGAATGAAGACAAGCTCTGAGAGCGAGTCGAGGGGCGCGTTCTTGACCGGGACGGCCATGTCGTTGGAGACTTCCGAGCCACCCACTACAGGAATATTGTCGGCGTCGATCCAGTCGACCAGAGCGGGCGCGGCCGACTGTCCACTGACGCCTTGTTTATCCAGAAACCGTACCAACGCCTTGGTCAAGGCCTGCTGTTCATCACTGGGCGGTGGTGGGGCGCCATCACCCGTGAAGGGCGTGACCAGAGCGTTGATGGGAAATCGCCGTTCCTCGTCCTCCACCTCGAGTCGGAGCTGACGGCCTTCCCAGTTCATCTCTTGGGGTCCGGCGGCCCAGATGTCCTCGGCACTGTCGACGTCGGATTCGTCCACCCGAAGCAGGGTCAGGCCCAATTCGAAAGCGGAGCGGGCGACCTGATAGTTGGCTTCCCGGCTGTAGGCGGCGCGCTGGAACTGCTCGAGTTGACTCGAGTGCAGGGCAAAAGTGGAGGCGATGGTGACGGCGACGATCAAAAGCCCCAGGACCAAGACTATAACCATCGACCCGCTCCTTCCCCCGGAGTGACGTCAAAATGGAAGCGGTCCCGAAGTTCGGGGATTCGCTGTATGCGGACTCGAATAATCCTAGGCGGGGTTTCGTCTTCCCACTCTTTCTGCCAGCTCTGCCCCGAGGCGGAATACTCCAGACTGAACTTGTCGGTATCGGGGAGCACTAACTGCCAGCGGGCCTCCTCGAACTCATCTAAGGTGCGCATCTCTTGCCGGCGGAAGGGGAACTCCCGGTAAAAAAGTCCCAGTCGTTCCCCTTTCTCGGGGTGCTTTGAGTCGACGTAGGATTCGATTTTGTATCCGACTTCGACCACTCCCTTATGGAGCTCGCCGTAAGCGGTGTAAAAGCGCAGCGTGTTTCGACCGGCGATCGAAGTGCGCAGTCCCATCAGCCCGGGCACACCCTTCGGATAGTGAATCGAGCGAAGCTGATAGCGAAGTCGTTCCACCTGCTTGAGAAAAAGCAGCCGCTGTTCGGCCACTTCGCGACCGGTTCGAGCGTAGCGTGCGATCTGGACCAGAATGGTGGTGACCATGGTGTACATTAAGGCAACCAAAGCCAGGGTCAACATCATCTCGGCGAGAGTGAAAGCTCTGGATCGAACGGAAGGTTTGGGGCGGCGAGATATCATGGCTCGCGCTGAATCCGTAGCCGGTAGGCGGACAGTCGGGTGGTGGAACGACCATACTTGACGGTGGCTGTAACTTGTTGCACGCGGGGATCGGCCGTCACGGGGTTCATTTTGATGCTATAGACATACTGGCTGGCTTTGACCATCTGATCTTTGCGATCCTCGGAATCGGTGTCGTCCTCATCCACCAGCTCCTGCTCCTCGACATCCTCTTCGCCCAGCCCGTTGGCCAGATTGGTCTCCAGCAGCTGGGAGGCGTAGAGCAGCATCTGATGACGTTGCACCGAAGTGGCCACCACGGCCATCTGGAGCCCGACGCTATGCAGAACAACGCCAAAGCCGATGGCGGCCATGGCCAAGGCGACCAGGACCTCCACCAGGGTGAAGCCGAACTTCTGTGGCTTTTTCGCGGCGCGCGTCATGCTAGCTAACATTCCCAACCCTACGGATGTAAACCCAACACGGAACAGATTCGCGTCCTCAGGGTTTCTCCAAAGCCGGAGGTTATTCGCGCGAGTTTCGAAAGGGACTGCTGGAGGAAGGAAATCTCTGGAAAGGAAAACTGCCGACCATGCTCAGACAGCTTGCCATCGGACTTCTCCTGGCTCTTCTCGTCATCGGCCCGGCAGGGGCTGATCCCGCGAGGGGAGAGACCTCGGAGTTTTTAGCTCATCGGAAACGCTTGGCCGCGGCTGATACAAGGCTTGCCGCGACCTGGATCGCGGGCGCCTATGAAGTTCCCGATCGCGTGGCCCAGGAGCTTCTGTACGGCGGATACTCCTACGCGGAGACGTTGATCGCGATGGCCTTTATGGGCGAGGGGCTATCTTTGAACGAGGTGTTGGAGCAGCGTCGCCTGCGAGGCGGTGCGCGCTGGGAAGAGGTGGCTAAGGTCCTGGACCTCTCCACCGATGAACTGCCCACTCCCATCTCCCAGTTGCTCTGGTTCGGGCGAAACTCCAAGCCGGCGGCGGTTCTTCACTTCCTACCCGACCCTCATCCCGGAATTACCAGAGAACTCGTCCTACCGGCTTTCGAGCCGACGGTTCCCGACCCCGAGGCGCAACGCCGGTTTCGACTCAACAAAAAAGAGGTCGAGAACATCCGTCGCGTTCTCGACGATCCTCTGGGTGTTCCGGAGAAGGACCTGCGGTTGCCGGCGGGTCGAGGATTGGAGACCGGAGATTGGGTGATGGCCGGGACCATCGCTTACTTCAAACCTTTTCCGATGGAGAGTCTTTTGGCCGCCCGAGTAGGTGAGGATCTCCCTTGGAACGAGGTGACCATGGCCTTCGGACTGCGACCGGACGTCCTGACCCAGGGACCGCTGGCCGGAGTCTATCCGGCGGTCACCGGTTACACGCCGAACACCGTCTTGATCGCGCGCAAACGTGAGGCTCATCCGAACGAGCTTCCCCTGCACTACGACCTGGAGCGTCTGACTCCCGGAGAAAAGCGCGCCCTGGAGCCGCTGCTGTTCCGTCATTATAGCGCCACGAAGGAGGAACAGATTCTGCTGGGGGAACGAGGCCTGGACATGGCGGAACGGGGATTGGCACTGGCTTTGGCCCGGATGTCGGGTTTGGACCTCACCATCATTCTCGACGACCTGAGTAAACTCGGGGGGAACTGGCAAGGCATCGTGACCAAATATGCCATCGACTTGACCGGCCATCCCGAACTTCGGGCCGCCATGGTCGCGAGGGCATCTCTGTGATGTTGACCGTTCCTGATTCGCTCAGTCGCTTCCTTGGCTGGTGCTTGCTCGTAGGGTTGGCTTTCTATTCGGCCGATAGCACGGCGGCTTTGATCGAAAATCGCCTGCGGGTTGAGCCCAAGCCATTGGCGGCGGCCGCGCCGCTGCCAATGGCTTCTCAAGCGGCCGTGGCGGCTCCCCCGCCCCCAGGGGTTTCTAAGCTTCTGGCCACCACCCAGCCTGAGGCTCCTCCCTCACCGGGTCCGGGTGAGGCCATGGCCGGTGTGAACGGAGCCGTGGGCGCTCCGGTCCCCACTGCTCCGCCGAGCAGTCTCAAGTTGAGAGGCACGATGGCTGGTGTCGGTGGCTCGGGGCTCGCCATGATCGATATCAACGGAGTGACCGAGGTGATCGCGGTAGGCGAGGAGGTAGCCGGGATGACGTTGGCTGAAGTCAACGCCTACAGCGCCAGGCTCGAGGCGCCCGGTCGGTCTCAGATTTTGGAGATGGATGTGGCCACATCGCTTCCCGCGCCGGTCGCTCTGCCACTACCGGTGGCGGTGGACATCGACCCGGCGGCGACTCCCGCTCCCGCGGCGACGCCAGGAGACGACGGAACACCGGTCGGGGGTGCGATTCTCACTCAGACGGAGCTGCGTAACATCCTGGATAATCCCGGGCAGTTCGCCGGTAACGGCTTTCGCATGAAGCCAGTGATGAGAGATGGCGAGATCGTGGGAATGCGCGTGACCATGAGAGATGCCTCCCATCCTCTAGCTCGCCTCGGCGTGCAGGATGGAGACATCGTTCGCTCTTTGAACGGGACGGCCCTCAACGGACCGGAGGCTCTCTCCTCCATCTATCGCGTGCTACGCAACACCTCGAACTTGAACTTTGACGTGGAGCGTAACGGCGCACCGCAGAACGTCACCGTTTCCTTGACGGAATAAGATCAGTCTGGCTCAATGCCAAGCTGGCGCAGCTTCTCTCGAAGACGCTCGGCGCCACCGCCACTGGCCGGTAGCGGAGCAACAACGCAAGCTCGCACAGAAGCTTAGAGGCTGCGTGCATCTGGGAAATGGCCCCGAAGGAGAAGGATCTGGTGAGGGTCCTGGCCGGGTGACCGGCCGGGGCTACTCTACCATTCCTGAAACCGTATTCGCGAGTTGAGATCACCAACGCCAGAGATACGCTGGCAGCTCCGCCTGCGCTTTCAGAGGTCACCGTCTCCAGAGGGGACTTGGTGAGGTCGGGGAAGACCGGCGGATGCTAGCGTGGATTCTGGCCGGTTGTTTGGCTTTCTGGACGGGAGAGCGTTTCTATCGCTCCGCGCGGGCTATGATGGGCTTTCATCAGGCGCCGGTAAGGTTCACGCTACGAGAGCTCGAGAGACAACCTTCTTGGAGTCGTCGCTTTTGGGTAACGCGCTCCCGCCGGCGACTCGAGGAGCTGGGCTTTCGCCATTTCGCGAATTACTGTATCGAGGAGGTCCCTTACTACTACTTGGCTGCCTTTGTCGATCGGCAAGGGGTGGCGGCTGTCATCTACGACACACCGGTGATCAAGGGCTGGGTGGACCTGTTCGCCCGCCACGGGGCCCGTGGCGGACTCACCGTCAGCAGCTCGACTTTCGTGGGGCTGGTCTCGACTCCGGAATGGGCTGTGCGGGTGGCCACCACACCGGGGTCCGATATCGAGTCTATACTAGCTGCCTTCCGCAAGGCCAGCGATGCAATCCCGAGCGCCCAATGGATTCCCATGACACCTGAGAATTTCGTCTCCATGTTCCAGGAGTACTTCGCCGATGAGACGGATTGGCGGAACTCGCGCGGCGGGATGAGCCGCGAGGAGGTGTCCGCCCTCAACCGAGGGCGGCTTCAAGGGACCGCCCTGGATCGCCAGTGGCGAGAACAGCGAGAGAAGGCCTTTGCCTGCTTCGAGGAGGGGATGCGCCGGCGCCTGAGCGCTCAACTGCCGGAGTTGGAGGTGAGGAGCTCGGCGGAGCTTCTTTCGGTTCACAGCCGTTTGGAGATGGACTGGCTACAGCAGCGCCTGGCCGAGCACTCCGAGAAACCCCAAGGAGAACCGGTGATTCTCCCGGCCGACTGCACCACTCGGAGCGCTGCAGAAGCTTTTCACTGGATTCAGGACCAACTACCCATCGAACGACGATACCGATATCTCGGTCAGGTAGACTTCCCGGAGCCGACTTATGTATATCAGAAACCCGAGGCGGGGATACCTTTCGAAATCCTTAGATAGCCGAATATTGAGTTCTCCGTCGCGCTTCGCTCCCAAGGCTCACGAGTTATGGCTCAACCCTCAGATAGGAGAAGTCAACCTTCATTATTGATGACCGCTAAAGCGTCTGTAGAAAGCTCAGCATCGGTTGCAGTACAGCCACGAGCATGAAACTTGAAGGCTAACGCTCGATCCAGGAGATGACTCTGACGCGTTCCTCGAAGGGGAGAAATTTGGAAAAATTCGCCGAGAGCTGACTGATGATATGCTCTCCTGATCCTGTGTTGTTCGGGCCTGCTTCTACAACTTCTCTACATCTTCCGAAGATGTTCGCGAAGAGAGCTTGGTTTAAAGTCTGATGTATTGGATGTCTGCTCTTTTTGACCTCGTCTTTGAGAAAGTCATATACCTTGCCTACCTGGCTATCTCCATCTTTGGTAATAATGAAGCTTCGGGCTTGCGATACTACCGAACCAGGACCGATGCTGACCGTGTACGGATATGCTCGGCCAGCATCTTGATGTTGAATCCGAAGACTGAAACCGTATTGGTAATTCGGTCTGCCTAGCGTCGCAGTGCCGTAGTGAAGGTCAAGGGCTCCGGCGAAGGGTTTCCCCACGTAAACTGTTTGAAAGTCTGTCTCAGTTTCTCCGTTGGCCAGGTTGGGCATGGGTAGCTCCTCATGAAGAACGTTCATATTCTCCAAGCTGATCCCGCGCCCCGCCACCACTGTACCGACCACAGTCAGATCGCGTGCGGAAAGACCGCCTCCAGTATAAAACAGCCCTCGAACCGAACTCCCCTGCCCAGCTCCTCGTAGGTCGACGCGTCCGTCGGCCAGCAACGCCAGTTCCGTGGCCGAATCTAATGTGAGGCCTTGAATGTCGATGTCGCCGGTGCAAATGAGTGCTCCCCGTCCGGTGACAGAGCCTCGTACCGTCAAATCGCCCTCGACATAAAGGTTTCCACCTTCCAGGCGCAGACCGTTGACCTCCAGGTTGCCCCGCTTGCGAGCCGTTCCCTGGATGAGCACCTCGGAAGCGGACGAGTCAAGCCGCTCAAGGCTATCGTAATCAAGTCCGAGGGTCTCGGGATCGTACTGGCTCGCCTGAAGCTCAGGGACATGGATGGGTTCCGCTCCGGGACGAACTTCTCCCTTCACTCTCACCTCATCTCCCTCGAGGACTATTCCTCCGGGAGATTCCACGTCGCCCAACACAGAGCATTCGCCACTCAAGACGATCGCCCGCTCGGTGGCGGCGTTGGCCAAAATGTCGGCTGGAAGCAATTCCTCCTCAGGAGGAGGGGGCCACAGACCCGCGGGTATCGAGCCGATCAGGACCTTATCCTGTGTTTTCAAAGTCCCCCCGGCGACAATGGCCCAGGGAAAAGGAGGCAGTCTTAAGACCGCCTCGACGGTCCGCCTCGTATCGCCCACATTGCAAGTCGCGATGACCAAGACCGTGCCGGGCGCCACCGTGCGACCTCCATACCCTTCGGCGGCGGCCGTACCCTCGAGATTGTTAGTGCTGTGAGGGATCGACAGAGCCTGGGCTCGCTGGGGCGAGAAGGTCACGACCGCCCTACCTGAGTCGTTCTCCAGGACGATGTCGGGGTCAGCCGCGCCGTAGGTCGATTTCTCCAGCAACTTGGCCATCGCGATCGAGGTCACGGAATTTACCAGAGAGGAAGCCTTGAGAGCGGTGTTGCTCCGAGTCGAGAGCCAAAGGTGAGTCACGCTCAAGCGGGTTAGTCCCAAGACCAACACAGCCATCACGAAGCTGGCCAACATCACTCCCCCTAGAGATAGGCCCCGAGAACGTCGCATCG
>JBBCJA010000063.1:0-6581 GCA_037189585.1 Selenomonadaceae bacterium
ACCAAGGTCTGTGCGGACTCGGTTCGAAAAATGGCTCTACATTCTCAAGTTTTCCGACCTCTACCACACTCGGGAGCTGCCCGAGAATATCAAAGACGAGGAGGGGATTCAGATGGCCATCGATTCGATGAGAAAGGCCTATGCCCGCGACGACATCCGAGCCTACACCGAGGCTCAAGAGAAGGCGGACCGAGACCGCGCGAGCAACCTCGCCGCTGCGGTGATGAAGGAGCGCCGGCTTCTTGAAGAGGAGCGCCGACTCCTCGAGGAAGAGCGCCAGCGTGCTGAACTTCTCGCGAAGAAGCTACGCGAACTAGGCGTTGATCCTGATCAATTGACCGATTGACATCTTCTAACCTTTGGATGTCTACCCGATTCGGGTGTAGTGGTTGTGAACGCTCTGGTCGACCACTAGCACGGTCGGAGCGACAGGCTCTTTCTTGGGGGCCGCGGGTTTGGGTAGCTCCGCGCCGCTCTGCATATAGAAGAAGGTGTTCAGCTCGTCCACCGAGTTGATGGAAGAGCCCTTTCCATGGTCAGCGAACCAGGCGATCTTTCCCACGATGGGCAGACCGATGGAGCGGGCTCGGGACTCTTGAAAAACGACTTCCTTCCCCTCGAGGACGTTATCCAAGGCCTCCACCGCGTTGAGGGGGGTTCCCTTGAGTGAGGTCTGAGCCGAGTCGTAGCCGCCGCGAATCGCGCCGAGCGCGGCTCCGATGGCGGCCGCTCCAGCGAGATAGGTGGAGTTGCGAAAGCCCAAAGCCAGGAGCGCGCCCAGTCCGCCTCCGACCGCTCCGCCCACGGCCGCGCCGGTCAAGATCCCTTTGGCGGTAGCCTTGGCCACGCGAGCGGCGACGCTACCTTCATCCTTAGCGTAAAAGCGCCAGGGGTAAGCCGAGCCCACGGTTTTCTGAGTGAAGTAAGAGAACTGATGGGCCGCCTTGGCTGTCTGGCTACTCGCGGCGTCGACTTTCTGTTCGGAGTCGTAGAGTTGGTTGATCAGCTTGAGCTCGGCGAAGTTGTTGACCACCAGCGGCTCGCCGAACTTCAGTGAGATACCCTGGCTACCGGCGCTGACTTGGGTGCTCTTGGAAAGATCGGCTACCGTACCCAGCCCGGTCAACTGAGTACCAGCCGCGGTACCGGCGGCGGCGATGGCGGTGAAGGAGCCGCTGGAGAGATCCAGCTGGAGGTCCCGCATCGGCTGCATCAAGATGGGTTCACCTTTGCGAAGGTGGTTCAGGGCTTCCATGTCCGAAAGGCTCTCGCCGCGTCGAAAACCTTTGTCTCCGTCGGCCATGGCCGAGTGGATGCGCCAGGGGTAGCCCTGGTTTTGCATGGTCTGGGTGAAGTGCCCCAGCATTTTCGCCGCCGACAGATCGGGGATGTTCTGATATTCGGAGCCTTCCAGATGGATGTTCAGCTTGTCGTAACGGCCACGGAAGGTATCCAGGAGACTGTCGGATTTCGCCTTGGATGAAGAGTCGACTCTTTTTTCCCGGGCCTGGCCTCGCGGACCGACCTTCGGGGAGGACGAGAAAATAAGCATATGCTGAAGGTAAAAGGTTAGCCTGAAAAAGATTGGAAATTTCCCAGGGTGAGTGACATAAAAGAAACCGCCAAGCTGCTTATTGTCGATGATGAGAAATCGATCCTCGATTACGTCGGTCTTGGCCTGAAATACGAGGGGTTTTCCTTTCTGACCGCGGCCAGTTGCGCTGAAGCCAAGAAGAAACTCTCGGACGAGGAAGTGGACCTGGTGGTGCTCGATCGCATGCTGCCCGATGGCGACGGCGTGACCCTTTGCGAATGGATCAAATCCAGTCAAGGGATCCCGGTACTGCTGCTTTCGGCTCTGGGAGAGGTGGAGGACCGTGTCGAGGGGCTCAATTCGGGGGCCGACGACTATCTTCCCAAACCCTTTCAGTTCGTGGAGCTCGTGGCTAGAATTCGCGCCTTGCTGCGCCGGCCTAAAACAAGCGGCACGACGACTGAGGAAGATGGCGACATCGTCAGTGGAGACCTGCGGATCTCGCGCTCGCGTCGCCGGGTTCATCTGGGGGAGCAAGAAGTGGAGCTCACGCCGAAAGAGTTCGAACTGCTGGAGTTTCTAGCCTCGAGAGCGGGTCGAGTGTTTTCCAAGGACGAGCTTGTCGACCATCTTTGGGGCACGGACTTCGACGGATTCACCAATACGGTGGAGGTGCACGTTAGCGCGCTACGCCAAAAATTGGGAGATCACAGTCGAAAGATGATCCGGACTGTTCGCGGAGTTGGATACGCGTGGGAAGGATAGGCCTCCAGAGACTTCTGACGGTAGGCCTGGCATCGATTCTCTTTCTTTCTTTCGTCCTCTCCGCGGTTGGAATCGCGGGACTCGTGCGAGCCTATCTTTGGCGTAGCGGTGTGCAAGACTTGCAATCTTTGATGGGTCCGGTGCAGAGGTTTCTCGAAAGGCCGAAGGGAGAGCCGCGACATGAGGTGTTTCGGCGTCGTGCCGAACGGCTCGAAGGGTACGCGGCTCGAGGGTTTCGCCGGATCAGCCAGGGGAGGGGGGACGTCTATCTGCTCAAGGAGGGGACAGTTCTTCAAGGGCCGGACGATGAGGGTGAGGAGCGGTGGGCCGGTGTCTTTGGAGAACTCTCCGACGGCATCCATCTGCTCGAACGCGGACGAGAGCATGGTCGCTGGCAGGTTTTGTCTCAGCGTATCAACGATGAGCAGTATGATCAGGTCGTGATAGCTCGTCCCTGGTCTCCGTCCCTTCGTATCTTGAGAACTCTGGTCGGATATCAGGTGCTCACCATGACTTTGGTCCTGGGATTGGCCTTGTTGGCGGTCCGTACACTGGCTCGCAGGATCGTGGCTCCTCTGGAAGAGTTGAGGACCTGGTCGGAGCGGGTCGGAGAGACCAAGATCGAAAAACTGGAAGAGTCCAACATCACCGAAGTCGCGGCCCTACAGAGTTCATTCAATGAAATGGGGACGCGGGTGGAAGAGGCGCTCTCGGCCCATCGAAGTTTTGTGGCCGACGCTTCGCACGAGCTCAAGACTCCGCTCACGGCTATCTCCGGCATGCTGGAGTTGGTTCAATCTCGACCCGAGATGAGTGCCGAAGATCGGCTGCAGGCTATGACCGTGGCTCAGGCTGAGGCCGGTCGTATGTCCACTCTGGTTTCCGACCTTCTGGTACTTTCCCGCGCTCAAGCTCGCCGTTCCGGAAAGCGGGAAAGCCGCTCCCTGTCCCCTCTGGTCGAGGAGCAACTCTCGACTCTACGCTTGCTCTACCCTCAACAGGTCTTCGAGACCGACCTTGACCAGCAGGCGACCTGGAGCATCAATTCCGATGCCTTCGCTCGAATCGTGAGGAACTTGGTGGAGAACGCGGCGAAGTACGCTGGTGGACAGCCGGTCAAGATCGTTTTAAGGCAGGCCAAGCGCGAGGTTTTACTCTCGGTCGCCGACCAGGGGCCCGGGATCGCTCCCGAGAAACTGCCCCATCTCTTTCAACGATTTTACCGCACCGATGACGGGCGAACCCGAGAGGAGGGGGGATTTGGTCTGGGATTGGCCATCGTTAAGGCGTTGGTGGAGGAGGTGGGCGGGCAGTTGACTTGTCAGAGCACTGTGGGTCAAGGAACCACCTTTGCCGTCTGTTTTAAAAAAACTTAAGATTGGGCGAAGCGCCTCTTCAGTCGAAGCGTTTAAGGTAAACAGCGTAGAACCTAACGGAAAGGACACACGAATGAAATTTCAACGCAAAAACATCCTCAGGGCCATGGTCGGAATCGGCCTGGTCGCCACTCTCGCCTTTGGAGGTGCCGTCAGCGCCGAGCCTGGTCACCGAGGGAAGGCCCGCGATGGTCAGCACCACGCTCAGCGAATCGAGAAGCTGAAGTCGGAGCTGGGACTAACCGAGGACCAATCCACCCGCATTAAGGCCATCATGGAAGCCAATCAGTCCGACATGAAGCAGCTTCATGAACAGATGCGCGGTGTCTACACCGCGGACCAACAAGCTCAAATGAAGAGCTGGCGCGAGAATCGCAAGGCTGGTGAGCGTCCGAGCAAGGAAGACAAGAAGGCCAAATGGGAGGCCCTGGGAGTCACCGACGCTCAGAAAGAGCAGCTCAAGACCTACCGGGAGCAGATGAAGTCCAAGAGGGAGAACGTCAAGACCCAGATAGCCGCCGTTTTGACTCCCGACCAGCAGGCTAAGTGGGAGGCCAAGAAGGCTGAGTTCCGGGGCAAACACGGCAAACACGGAAAGCGTGGCGACGCGCCCAAGTAGCCCACGGCTGAAACTATAAAAAGAGCCTCCAGACTGGAGGCTCTTTTTATAGTTAGGGTGTCGTGGCTAGTCCCACCGAGCGGAGCACCGCGCCAGCGAGATCGACACCGCTCCAATAAGCGCTGTCGACATTCGGTCCGCTACACCACTCGCCGGCCACGCCTACCTTGAGATCGTCGTCGTAGCAGAAAGTTAGTCCCAGCGCTCCTTTGGATAACGCGTGGCGCCAGCGGTGGGCTCGACAGTAGGAGACCGAGGGCAGTTCGACCGGACAGAGAGCGGCGAAAGCCGACAGCAGCATGGAGGCCACCTGCTCGGTCCTCGTCTCTAGCTGCTGAGTGCTCCACTCTTCGGTAGCGTGGAGAACCCAGCTTTCCTGTTTGGGACGTTCCGGTTTCGAGGCGTCGCGACAGACCCAGGCCAGAGGGCCGACAGAAAGATAGGCCGCCTCAAAGTCGACCATCACTTCTTCTTCGAAAAGCACCATGGTGGCAAGGCAAGGGCGGGTTCGGACTTGGGCTGCCAGGCTGGCTAGTTCAGGGAAGGGTTGCAACAGGTGTAAGCTTGTTTCGGCCGGGGCGGTGCAAAGAACCGCTTCATAAGGGCCGAACCTTTCTCCCTTTGAATCGATCAGCCAGCGTTGGCCAGCTTCTCCCGTCACTTCGGCGATGGTGGTTCGGCATATCACGTTCAATCCGCCGGCGAATCGTTCGGCCAGACTGGCCTGGCTGGGACAGGCGACGTGCCAGGAACTGGTATCGATCTTTTTTCGCTCGGGAAGCTCCAAAGCTAGGGCGGGCCAGGGACGAATCCATCCGGCTTTGCGCCACTGGGAGAAAAGCACCGCCGAGCGACGAGAGTGAGGCGTCAGGTACTGAGCTCCATGGTCAAATTGCCGATCGTGATGTTTTTGAGTGCACATGCGACCGCCAGGCCGTCGACTGGCCTCAAACACCGTGGTGGAGAGGCCGTGCTCTTTGAGTTTTCTGGCCGCCGCCAACCCGGCGATGCCGGCACCAATGATGGCGATTTGTGGGGAAGTCATGGTTGGGCAAGCCAGCGGCACGCATCGGCCGCCGCATAGGTAATGATCATGCCGGCTCCCGCACGTTTGATCGAAGTGAGAACTTCCAGTGTGACCGCCTTTTCATCGATCCAGCCTCGTTCGGCCGCGGCTTTGACCATCGAGTACTCCCCCGAGACGTGATAGGCCGCCACCGGGTAGTCGGTTTCGCGGCGAAGGTCGGCGATGATGTCGAGATAGGACAGCGCCGGCTTGACCATCAGGATGTCGGCGCCTTCATGAATATCCAGTCGAGCTTCCCGCATGGCTTCCCGGCGGTTGGCTGGATCCATTTGGTAGGACTTGCGGTCGCCCTGGCCGGGAGCGGATTGGGCGGCCTCTCGGAACGGGCCGTAGAAAGCGGAGGCGTATTTGACCGCGTAACTCATGATGGCGGTGTCTTGAAAGCCTGCTCGCTCCAGGGTTTCACGCATGGCGGCGACGCGACCGTCCATCATATCCGAGGGAGCCACGATGTCCGCTCCGGCGATGGCATGAGAGAGAGCGACCAGAGCCAGTCTCTCTAAAGTGGGGTCGTTGAGCACCTTCCCCTGAATCAGTTCGCCACAGTGTCCGTGCGAAGTGTATTGGCACAGGCAGACATCGGTCACCACCAGGAGATGAGGAAATCGTTCCTTGATGGCGGAGCATCCACGTTGCACCGGACCTTCCGGGTCCCAGGCCGAGGAGCCGTCCTCGTCTTTAGTCTCCGGCAGACCAAAGAGGATGACCGAGGTCAGACCTAAGTCCACCAGAGGCTTGAGAAACTCGACGGCACTGTCAACGGACAGATGAGAGACTCCGGGCAGGGCTTCTAGTGGGTGCTCCACATTGTCTCCGGGCACTAAGAAGAGGGGAAGAATAAAGTCGTTGGGATGTAGGCGAGTCTCGCGCACAACGTCGCGCAGTGTGGGAGAGGTGCGCAAGCGTCTTGGTCTATAGCTTGGGAAAAACATCGAACGGAATTTCCCCTGTGAAGGAGTCAAAACCTTCGCTGGTTAGCCGTTTACAAAAAAGTCAAATTTGGGGGTTGACACCCCTGGGGTCGGTCGCTAATATCCAACCTACGCCACGGGGCACTCACCCCTCTCTGTAAGAGAAACGGCAACGGTCTTTGACAACTGGATAACGATGACGAGCACAGAACTTTAGGGTTTTGTGCACCAAATGCCAATTTATGCGGAGCATCTGACATTCGTGCTGATAACGCACGATGTTTCTTTA
>JBBCJA010000064.1:0-18987 GCA_037189585.1 Selenomonadaceae bacterium
TTCAACAGCGCGTTCAAAAGATGGCGCAGAACCGCTTCGCTTTGAGAGCCGCCGAAGACGATCTTAAAGAGCACGTCGTTGAGCAGCCCCGGATAGCTCACCTTGGCTCCGCCTCTATCTTTTCTGACCATCCCATCTCCTTCACTATATCTCGAACTTCAAGGTCAAGGATAGGGGACGATTTCAGACCGAAATGTGACGAAGTCGCTGCCGAATCGTTACGAAAAGATGAAAAGAATATTAACGAGGCTGTCTAAGGCTATGCTCTACTCTATGGCGCGAACCCAGCCTTCTTCTTTTTGCAACTCCATCGTCGTCTGCCCCATTCGGATGCTCTGTCCAGGTTGCAGGCTTTCCTCCACGACTCTCTTTCCGTCGATATAGGTGTCGTTCGTCTCTGAAAGGTGAGTCAAAGTCGGCCCTTCAAAGGGAGAAAGATAGATCTGGGCGTGGGTGCGACTGACTGTCTTATCGATCAAAGTCAGCCGGCGACTGCTAGGCGGGTCGTTGGGATGGGAGGATTCGAAGCGACCTATCAAAGTGATTCCATCCTCGAGGGGTAAGGTTCGGCCCAAATCCGGGCCGTCGGTCACCAAAAGCTGAAAGGTTGCCATAACCAATCTTGTTCGAAAAGGACCGACCCTCTCCTACTTCGATAGAACCAACCTACGACGGTAAGGCGCGTCGTAGGCGCACAGGAGTTTTCCGGGTTTGGTGCTCATGTAGTCGGGATGGGGTTCCATGCCGACCCGGTCGAGATCGAGCCGGTCGGAGTCCCAGCAAGTGCCTATCGTGGCATCGTGGGAAAATCGGAGCGCGGTATGGCCGGCACAGGCTTGACATAAAAGATCCACCTCTTCGTCATCAAGTGGGAGTAGGTGCCGAAGTTGTCGGGCCTTTTCCGCGCCTCGGGGACCGTGTTCGGGGTCGTCCCCATCACTCCAACGGCAAGAGTCATGAAAATAGGCGAAGAGTGAGACCACTTTCAGATTCGCTCCTGTTTCACGAGCCAGGAACAGGCCATACCGCTCTACCCGCTCCCAATGATCGGGCCCGTGAAAGGAATATCGATCAAGGATGAACTCTTCGGACAGACGCTGGCGTAACGAGGTCAGTGGATCACGGCCGAACATCGTCAGTCGCGGTCATAGCCGCGTTACTGCCCAGCCAGGCGGGAATTCGCCCCGCCCCGAGATATCGGGTGGAGAAATAGCTGTCCTTGAGGCTATCCTCCACCACGCCGCGAGAGGAGGAGGCGTGGAGGAATCGATCTCCTCCGGTGTAGATACCAACGTGGCTAATGCCGCTACCGTCGGTGTTAAAAAAGACCAGATCGCCGGGAATCAGAGCTTCTTGTTTCACCTTCTCACAAGCCGCGTACTGAGCGTCGGCGAGACGAGGGACCTGGTGTCCACCCAATCGGAAAACTTCCTGAACAAAGGCGGAGCAGTCCCAGCCGTTGGGGTCGACGCCGCCCCATTTGTAAGGAGCTCCGATGAAAGAGCGTCCTACCTCGATCACTCGGCCGGGGTCCTGGGGTTGCCAGGAGCCGACCACCAGGCTTCCGGCGGGCGCCCAGGCTCGACGATTGTCGGGCAGTCTGACCTCGACCCAGGCACCGAGCGGCTTGTCCGGCACCCTGGGGGCAACCGTTCCATAAACGGCACTCGAGGAAGCCGTCCGGGTCAAGGGAGTTTCCGCGGAGTTCTCCGCCGGGGTCGCCGCCAGGGTCTCCTGCAGGGTCCAAACTGGCTTGACCGCTCGCGGAAGGGTCAGCACGTTACCTGGCATCAGCGTGTTATCGTTGAGATTATTGGCTTGCCTGAGTTGATCGACACCGATCCCATAGGCTTTCCCTATACGCCAGAGCGTCTCACCCGAACGCACGGTATGGGTCGGCCAGCCGCGTGCCGGACGCATGACCACCACACTCTCTCCAGAGGACCATACGGAAGCGGGATTGCTCGTCTTGAGCTCGGCTTGCGACAGGCCATAGAGTCTGGCGACCGATTCCAGATCTTCGCCATCAACGAGCAAGTGCACAACCGCTCCCCGCGGCACGACCGGCCCGGCATCTTCGGCCAGGGCCGGCCGACCTAGTAAGCTAGCAGCGACAGCGGTCGCCAAGATCCAAGAGCGCATCTACAGAAAATACGGCTCGGGAGACCTCCTCCCTCGTTAAGGAAGAAATAACAGCGCGGTGTACGTTATCCGTTTGAGCCGCGCCAGGGCTTCTTGAAAAACCCCTCCGGCTTCGAAGGTGACTCCGCTGGTAGCGGAGCCGGTGACGGAGTGGGACTCGGCGCCGGCGTGGGGCTCGACGGAAGCGGCCAGTGTGGTAGGTCAAATATTGGAATAGGAGCCGAAGGCTGAGGCACAACTGGAGGGGTCGGAGCGGGAGAAGTCGGCGCTGGAGGCGTGGGCACGGACCTCGAAGGAGTCACGGGTGGTTGAGTGGCCATACGCCGCTCCAACTGGTCGACGTAAAGTAGCGCCTGATCGACATATTCTCCCAGGTTCCGCTGATACCGTTGCCCTCTTTGGGCCGAGGCATCCACAGCCTCGAAAGGGTTATCAAGGCGATTCGCGGTCTCCTCGAGAGCCGCGCCGCGCTGGCGAACTTCTCGAACTCTGGTCTCCCAACGTTCGCGCCACTGACGAGCGAAATCCGGACGAGGACCTCCCCGTCCGGACCATCTCCCGTCACGACCGTATCCGTGACCGTGTCCTTGGCCGTGCGGTCTTCCCCAGCGGCGCCCGTAGCCACCGGGACCTCCCCCGAGTCCTCCCCAGCGTCCTCTTCCACGCCCAAAGCCGCCTCGCTGCCCCCAGTCGCTGCCGGTCGTCGGAGCATCAATGCTACCGGCGCTCTCGCTAGCCTTGCCCAGCTCCTTGTCGACACCGTAAAGGCTCCGCTCCATCTCGAACATGCTCGTCGAGGCATTAGACTCCTCGCGCTGGGCTGAATCAATGGCATTGCGAATGAGCCAGGTGTCACCATTGGAGCCCACCTTCTCGATCTCGGAGCGGGCATAAAAAAGAGCCTGCTCTAGTTCGGGATCGATGTCGCGAAGCTCCGTCAGGTCCGCCGAGATCTCCTGATGGTGCCCGACCACCTGCTCCAGGGTCTCCTCCGCGCGCTCGCCGGCGCCGGAAAGCGCGCGGGTGGGCCGGCGCGCGATACCCGCTTCAAAAACGTCTTGAGACAGAGCCTTGAGAAGTGTACTGGCGCTTTCACCGTCTTGTTCCGCGCTTCGAAACGCCTCCACAGCCGAGCCTGAAAGCTGCTTGGCGTACAGCAGGTGTTGGCGGGCCGCCGCTAAGCGCTCCTTCGGCGAAATGCCGTTTCCGTATGATCCATTGACGTTCGCCATAGTCTCGATGTCAGATGCAGTATATCAAGTCTGACTGAAAAAGTCGTGAACCTCTTGGCCAGAAGGTCTTATCTCCTCGAAAACGCACTTTCAACGCCATACCGCATGAGCCGCTCATCCTCGTCGATCGAATCTCCCCTTCGTGCCCACTGGACTTTAGAGCCCGGTCGGATTTTCCTCAATCACGGCTCCTACGGCGCCTGCCCCCGAGTCGTTCAAGAAGAGCAGTCCGCCTTACGCCGCGAGCTGGAGAAATCTCCCTCGAACTTCATGAATCGGCTCTATCCGAAGCTTCTTAAGGGCGCACGCGAAGAACTTTGTCAATTTCTCCACTGCCGGCCTACTGAACTGGCACTGGTGACCAACGCGACTAGCGGAGTCAACGCGGTCTTACGCTCGCTAGCCTGGAATCCCGGAGAAGAGATCGTTCTCACCGACCACGGCTACAACGCCTGCGCGAACGTGGTGGACTCCGTCGCGAAGAGATATGGCGTTCAGGTCGTTCGCGTCGAACTCCCCTTCACCGACTTAGACGACTCCGCCATTGTGGACAACGTTCTCGAGGCGGTCACTCCCCGCACTCGGCTGGCCCTGCTCGACCATGTGACCAGCCCGACGGCGATCGTCTTCCCCTTAGAACGACTGGCCGCTGAACTTACCGGCCGGGGCGTTTCGGTGCTGGTGGACGGGGCCCACGCCCCCGGCATGCTGGACCTCGATCTCCAAAAGCTGTCGGAAAACGGCGTCGACTACTACACCGGAAACTTTCACAAATGGTGTTGTGCTCCCCGGGGCTCGGCTTTTCTCTGGGTCCGCCGGGAAAGCCAGAGAGAGCTTCACCCGGCCGTCATCAGCCATGGCTTCGCCGGTCCGGTCGAGCAATCGAGATTTCTTCAAGAGTTCGACTGGTGTGGCACGTTCGACCCCACAGCCTGGCTGGCCACACCTAGGGCGATCGATTTCCTGCAGCGACTGGACCCCGATGGGTGGGAAACTTCACGAGGTAAGTGCCGAGAGCTTCTTCACCAAGGACGGCGCATCGTTTCCCAAGCTCTACCCGCCCAAAACCTGATCCCGGAAAATCTTCTCGGGCAGATGGCCACCCTGGAGCTTCCGTCCAAGGTCGACCCTCAATCTCTCTACTTTCGCCTCTACGACGACTACGGAATCGATAGCTGGTTGACGCATTGGAACGACCGAGTTCTTCTTCGCCTCTCGGCAGCGCCTTACAACATTCTCGCCGACTACGAAGACCTGGCCAAAGCCCTGGGAGAGACGCTATGAAGCTGAAGATCATGACTTTCAATATCCGCTACGACATCCATCACGACGGCCCGAACTGTTGGGAATTTCGGCGCGAGCGCGTGCTCGAGCTAGTGCGCCGGCAGAAAGCCGACATCGTAGGCTTCCAAGAAGCTCTCCCCCACCAGCGAGAGCAGCTAGAGGCCGGGTTGCCGCAATACCAGATGGTGGGACAAGGACGAGACCGAGACGGGGGCGGCGAGGAGTGCACGCTAGCCTTCACTCGGGACTTTCTTCTGGAGGATAGCGGAACGTTCTGGCTCTCTCCCACTCCGGACGAGCCAGGTAGCGTGGGCTGGGATGCCATGCTGACCCGCATCTGTACCTGGGCCCGAGTGCGCTATCGAGGCCAAACACTCTCGATTTTCAACGCCCACTTCGACCATCACGGGAAAGTGGCGCCAGTCAGAAGCGCCGAGATGATTCTCGAGAGACTGTCCCGCTTGGACCACCCTCACCTTCTGATGGGGGACTTCAACAGCCGTCCCGATTCCCAAGCCGTGTCGCTCCTCAAAACGAAACTCCGAGACAGCTTCGAGACCATTCACCCCACCGACAAAACCGGAACCTATCACGAGTACGGCAGCGTCGAGCCGTATCGGATCGACTACTTGATGATGAGCCCTCACTGGGAGGTCCAGGACTGCCGGATCCTCCAACAACAAGGCGGTGGGCCCTACCCCTCCGACCACTTTCCAGTGGTGGGAGAATACCTCTTACCGGGTATAAGTTTGGCCCTCGGTGGGAGTGATGGCGGCTCCGTCGACACGTAACTTGAAGGGGATGGTCTGGGTCACCAGATCCCGCCCGGGGCGAGAGACGTCAAAGTGAAGATGAGGACCGTTGGTGTAGCCGACGTTCCCAGAGAACCCGATCAAGTCACCGGATTCCACCCATTGCCCCAACTCGACTAGAGCTCCCTGGGGCCGCAGGTGCAAGTAGCGAGAAAGGGTTCCATCCTGGTGAGCTATGGTGATCTGGTTTCCCTTATCACGGAGCTCTTGGCGCCAACCCCCTTCGGTGTAGTGCTCGGTAACCAGGACAACCAGACCGCGCCGCGCCGCGTGGACCGGCGTTCCCTCCGGCATGGGAAAGTCCACCGCGTAACCCTCGCTTCCCTGATGTGATAGCGAGCCGTTAAAGGACTGCCCCGTTTTGTAAGAGTCACCGATGGACCAGGGGAGCTCAAAGGCTTCATCAGGTGAGTTCGTCCGATAGTCCCCGAAGTTGTAGAGATAAGTAAAGCGATAGTTCCAGGCCTGCCCGGGATGACTCGGACGAAAGGTGGGACCAACAACAGTGCCGTGGGACGGAAGGCAGATCAGTTCGTGAGGACCGCCCACCGTCGTATTGGTCAATTGCAGACTAAGTTTGATACTCACCGGCACCGATGCCGTGTTGGTGAAGCTGACCCGTTCGTAACCGTTGCCGACATCTTTGCGGAAGGTCACGGGGTCCTTTAAAAGTTCGGCCCAGCAACCAGCCGAAAAGGTTAGCCAGAGAACAAAGACAAGCCCACGCGTCATCACGTCCGCTCCTGGTTTGAGAATCCGGAATTTGACCAAACCTCGCGAAGGAACTGCCAGACTCGACTGGTGGCGGGCAGTTCCATGTCTCCCAGATGAACCGAACCCGCGGCGGTGGTATTCAGGACCTGTGTCGGCGCGTTGCTCAACGAATCTGAGCCGTGGTCTTCCACGGCGAGTTCGATCAAGCGCTCGAGCTCGTCGCGATCCAACCACAATCCGCCACACCGGTGACACCAATCGATCTCGACACCCTGGCGCATCTGAGGTTCCAGTTTCACCGCGCAATCCACGCAGTGACGGACTTTGGGTTCAGCTCCCGCGGCGATGGGAGGCTTGGGGAAGAGTAGCTCCCTGGCTTCGAGCGCGCTTTGAGGTCGATTCTGAGGACGGATCGCCATCAGCTCGAGCAGGGCGGTCCACAAGGCGTCGTCCACCGTGTCGTTGAGCGTTCGAGCGTCCACTAGCGGATCTCTTACGGCGATAGCCCTCCCGCCCGCCGGCGGGGGATGTATTTTGGTCAAAAGAAAATACAGCGTCGCTCCCAAGGCGTAGAGGTCAGTGGCCGGCCCGGTCGGACCATAGGCCATCTGCTCCATGGGAGCGTAACCGTCGGTGCCGACGCCGCGAACAATCTCTTGAGTTCCTTTACCGCGGTCGGCCATTCGTTTGACCAGGCTAAAATCGACCACTCGCAGCCTACCGTCCTGGCCAAGAAAGATGTTGGAGGGGCGTAGATCCCGAACGATGATCGAAGGTTCGCGCGCATGCAGATAGGAGAGTACGTCTAAGAGTTGGTCGGCCCATGCTAGGACCCGCTTGGCCGAGATCTGGCGAGGCGCCATCTCGGCCACCGCCGCGAGGGGTCTTCCCTCGACAAACTCGCAGACCATGATCGGAAATCCCTCGTGCAAAAAACAGTCGTGCACGGCCAGTAGATTCGGGTGGCTGAGCGCGGCCAGGACACGAGCTTCCAGTGAAACTTGTTCAATCTGCTGCTTGGCTTGAGAGGGATCCTCGTAAACTTCGCTGAGCGTCTTGATGATGACCCGCTGCCCCAAGTTGGTCTGCCGACCCTCGTAGACACGATTGGTCCCCCCCACGCTCAACTCGGAGACGACACCGTATCGACCTTCAAGGATCAAACCAGGTTGCAATGAGGTGTCCACGGGCATAACCTCCACGAGTTCGGCGCTAATCCGGTCGCCCCCTACATAAAATATTTCACGAACCCAACTTGCCTCGATACAACAGATTGTCGTGACCGAGACGCAGCACACATGACTTGGACCGTCCTCGTCGTGATGTGGTAAACCGGTCACGGGCAACCGTTTCAGCCAATCGGAATCCTTTCAAACTAACGGCCCCCGCGGTCCCTCCCTGTTTGGACGTTCCACGAAGTACCGGCAACATCGCCAGCACACTTCCGCGGCAACAAGTCAAAGAACGCTAAAAGAGGCTGACACGACAAAACCGGCCTCGGGGGCCGGTTTTGACAAAGCGAAATCTTTCGCGGATTAGCGACCTTCTTTACGAAGTCTCTTCTTACGCTCGCGGCGCTTCATATCGCTAGGCTTTTCATAATGGGCACGACGGCGAAGCTCGGCCATCAAACCGGACTGGTTGCACAGTCGGCGGAATCGGCGAAGGGCGCTTTCCAGGGTTTCGTCTTCACGAACCACAGTTTCCATATTCTTTTGCCTCCCTTCTCAGCTTCGAACCTCTCCTTAGTGGAGCCCACTTCTGAATGGGTGTCCGAACTTGTGGCCGATAGGATAGCTTAAAAGCTAGCCAAAGGCAAGCTTTCTTTCCACTCACTTACCCACCAGGTCCTTAAGCTCCTGACTGTCCTTTTTCACCAACTCGGCCATCCGCTGGCCGTTGACACTGGCCACGATAATATCGCCGATCTCGGTGTTCACCTCGTCAAAGAGCTCCAGACGCTTCATTCCCTGGGTTTGAGCCTGGTTGTCCTCTGTCGGGGTGACGTAGTGGACCTTCGACGCCTTGTAACGGTGAATCAAAAACAGTTGAGCCAGCGTCATCAAGCGCTTCTTGCGATAGTCAGGAGTGACCGACTGGTCGCGAACAGACAAGATGTGCCGACCGCGTCGGTCCTGGATGTGGGCGAAAACCACGTTGGCCACCTCTTGCCCCTCGGCGTCGAGAATCGACAGAGCCACCAGGTCGGAGGCCGAGCGGTGCGGGCGCAACTGGGCTTTCAAGGCGCCGTGCTCGGGATACCTGGCCGACCAGAGCTGTAGCCAGCCTTCCAGAACCTTGGGCGGGACCTCGGTCTGGACCAGGTGCTGGGCCTGGGTCGACCCCTTCCCCATCGCCTTAGTGGCTGCGGTGCGTCCCGAGGAGGCGACCAGCGCTCCATCCATTCTGGGGCCACCCACGTAGCTCTGAGGTGTCTTGTAGGGGGACTCCAGAAGTCGCAGTTTTCTCTGCAACTGGGCCAGAGCCAGCATGCCGTTCTTCAAAAGCGAAGTGGTAAACTCCTCAGCGGCCAGGCCGTCGACCTGGTGACCTCCGTAGGTGATGAAGTTGAAGACAAAGCCCAATTTGCCAAGCTCGACCGGGAAGGCGGTCATCTCCTCGTCCGACATGCCGGTGGTGTCCCAATTGAACGAGGGCGAGAGGTTGTAGGCTAGCATCTTTTCAGGATACACAGCATGTATAGCTTCGGCGAACCGCTTGGCGTAAGGAAGATCGGCGGTCTTGGTCTCCATCCAGATGATGTCGGCGAAGGGCGCGACCGCTAGTGACTTAGCGATGGCGTACTCGATACCGCCACGGACCTGAAGATAGCCGTCTGGCGTGCGAGCGGCGTGAGGGTCCCAATGGACCTCAAGGCCCATCTCCGCGACTTTGCGCTTGATCTCGAAGGCCGAGGAGTTGGCCGCGAACTCTTTCCAACTTTCGGCGTTGAACTCTAGCTCTTTGTCGTCGGCGTGGAACTTGATCTTCTCGGCTACCGCCTCCACGAAGGTCATAATTCCAGACTCGGCTTCCCATGCGTCGGCCATTTTGCCGGCAATGTCATCGAAAAGTTTCTCGAAAGCCGCGGGTTCGGCGCTGTTGAGCTTGCTCGCCGTGTCCGTTATGGCCGCCTCCAGTCCGGCTTTATCAAGCCAGGCGTTAGCTTGAGCGTACTCGGCCTCGGACAATTCACAGAGCAGGTGACCGTTGACCTCTTTGGCCCCCGCGTCGTGCAAGCGCTTGAACAGAGCCAGTGTGCAAGCTTTGTAAGTGGGAACATTCGGATTGGTGGAGCCGAGGATGAAGGGGAAGTCGCGGTGGTCGGCATCCGAATCGAGCAAGTTGGCCGCCTCGGCGTCGGTGCGGGCCACGATGATCCCCTCCACTCCCATGATGTCGAGTTGAAAGCGCGCGGCGTTGAGGCGCTTGATCTGCTCCTCTACCGTGACCAGAACTTTTCCCGCCTGGTGTCCGCACTTCTTGGCTCCCGGCTTCTGGTCTTCGATGTGGTAACCCGGAACACCGACTTCCACGAAACGGCGAATCAGATTGCGCACGTGGGCATCTCCACCGTGACCGGTATCGGCATCGGCGATGATGAAGGGACGATAGTCGATCTCGGGGGTCGATTCGCGCTCCGATGCCGTCATACGGCTGCGTTCGTAACGCTGATTCTTATCCGCCGACAAAAGAGCGCGAACCAATGTCGCGGCTTCGTTGGGGACTTCGCTCAGCGGATAGCTCGCGAGATCGGCGCCGCGGTCCTCGGTGATGGAGCCCTTGGCCGAAGTGGCCCAACCGCCGAGGTAGATGCCTTGCACACCGAGCCGTTTCATCATCACGACCTGACCCGGAGAGTAGGGACCCATCGTAGTGATGGACTTTCCCTTACCCTTCAACTCGCGAAGAAGCTTGTAGAAAGCGTGAGCCGCATCGCGTGCGACGCTATAATCAGCCTGAATACTTCCCCGCTGCTCCACCACCTGGCGCGCGGAATAGAGTCGCGTGATCTCCTTGAAACGCTCGCCGTCGAACCATTCTTGAGTTGCTTGAATCTCACTCTGCATCTGTCTTCCCTCCACCGATGTCTCTTCAAATATGCTCGTAAGCCACCAGAGTCAAAAACTCCGGGAAGTCGTCACTGGTCATCATGCCCAAAAAGAGCTCCGCGGCTAGGCCGAACTTGCCTTTGGCGTAGCGCTCCCCCAATTTGTCACCCAGTTCGGCCAGAACGCCTTCGGTCGTCTGCTTCACCAGCTCGCGACTGACTAAGCGCCCGTCCTCGAGCTTGGCTCGATGGCGAATCCACTGCCAAACCTGGCTGCGCGAGATCTCCGCCGTGGCCGCATCTTCCATCAAGTTGTAGATGGGGACGCAGCCGTTGCCGCCAAGCCAAGCCTCCAAGTACTGCAACCCGACGTCGATGTTGGTCTTGAGGCCGTCAAAGGTTATGGTGCCGTCCGGTACCTCCAGCAGGTCGGCCGCGACCACCACGACGTCGTCGCGAAGATTATCGATCTGGTTGGGGCGCGGCATGTGCTGGTCGAAAACCTCGCGGGCCAGCGGTATCAATCCGGGATGAGCCACCCAGGTGCCGTCGTGGCCGGCCTGGACTTCGCGGAGTTTGTCCTCGCGGACCTTGGCCATGGCCAGGTCGTTGGCGGAAGCATCGTTTTTGATAGGAATCTGAGCCGCCATTCCACCCATAGCGAAGGTACCGCGACGGTGACAGATCTGGATCAAAAGTTCCACGTACGACTTGAGAAAATGCCGAGTCATCCCCACCTGCGCCCGATTCGGGACAAGAAAGGTCGGCTGATTTCGGTGCTTTTTGATGAAACTGAAGATGTAGTCCCAGCGTCCGCAATTAAGGCCCAGGGAGTGCTCCTTGAGCTCAAAGAGAATCTCGTTCATCTGATAGGCGGCGGTGATGGTCTCGATCAAGACCGTGGCCTTGACGGTGCCCACGGGGATCACCAAGCTTTCTTGGGCGAAGACAAAAACATCGTTCCACAACCGAGCCTCGCGGTAGTGCTCGAGCTTCGGCAGATAGAAGTAAGGCCGAGTACCGCGCCTGAGAGTTTCTTGGGCGTTGTGAAAAAAGTAGAGGCCGAAGTCGAAAAGGGCGCCGGACATCGGCTCTCCGTCCACCTCGAACCCTTTCTCCACCAGGTGCCAGCCGCGCGGCCGGACCATCAAGACGGCGGTCTTCTCGTTAAGCTTGTACTCTTTCCCTTGTTCGTTGGTGAAGGCGATGGTCCGGCGCACCGCGTCGAACATGTTGATCTGGCCGTTGAGATTGTTCTCCCAGGTGGGAGAGTTGGAGTCCTCAAAGTCAGCCATGAAAACGTTGGCGCCGGAATTCAGAGCGTTGATCACCATCTTGCGGTCGACCGGTCCGGTAATCTCCACCCGGCGGTCCAGGACTTCCTCCGGTGAAGGGCTGACCGTCCAGTCCTCATCGCGAAGGTCGGCGGTCTCTTCGAGGAAGGTCAAAACCGCTCCGTCGTCAAGCTCGGCCTGCACCTTTTCCCGATGAGCCAGACACTCTCGACGGGACGACTCGAAGCGGCGATGAAGGGCTACCAGGAAGGCCTGGGCGGGCTCCGTCAGAATCTCCGAAAAGCGCTCTTCGGCTAACGTCCCTTTCACTGTGGCGCTTGCCGCCGACGATGGTTCCATACTACCGCCTCTCTAGGAGCCAACCCGATGTTGTGCGAGTCAAGAAGGCCTAACGGCTGGCTCTCGTGGTCGAGCCTTCGCGAGGTGAGAGCCCTCGGTCCTTCAAACCGAGGATTGAGCTTTGAGCGCCCCCCGCAAGAGTTCCAGACAGGTGGGGTCGGAAAGTTTCTCGGCCATCTCCATGGCGCTAATGGCCTGACCCTCGGCGGTATCCTCCGGATCCCAATCGCTGGTGATCATCTCCAGCGCGAGATCCGTCGGAAGCGCGGTTAGAGCCAGCTTCACCATGTCCGGGGCCTGGTCGCGATGGCGCAAGGCTGATTTTAGCTCATTGTTGTCCGACCAAGGTAGTTCGTGGAAGCCGGCCCCACGGTCGAGCAGGAGCCGCACCACTTGGGGAGTGCTTCGTTCCAAGGCGTACATCAAAACGGTACTGTTGCTGTAGAGTTGCAGCTCGGTGAGCTCAGCTCCGGTCAGATTCTCAAGCAAGCCGGCGATGGTCTCGAGGTCGCCGTCGTCGATGGCGAACTGAAGGTCCGTGGTCTGTTCATCCGTTAGCATTAGCGCTCCTCGGGCGATAGGTTCGAATCGGAGGAGAACTCCTCCTTGAGTCTGGCCAAGAAGAGGACGTGAGTCTTGTTTCGTCCGTCCTGATGGCACGGGATCTTCAGCGTCTCGACGGAGAAACCCGCGCGCTTGAGGCGACGTTCGAAGGTCTTGTTCAAACCGGTCGACCAGACCCCTAGAATACCTCCAGGGCGAAGCGCTTGCGACAAACGGGCGATCCCCTCAGGCTCGTACAGCTTGTAGTTTTCAAAAACGGTGAAGGCCACCGGCCCGTTGTCCACGTCCAGTAAAATGGCGTCCCATTTCAGGGGGTCGGCGATCTGGAGAGCCACATCGCCCAAACGAACGGAGGCTCGAGAATCGTTCAAGGGGTAGTTGGCCTGGGAAGCCAGGGGGCCCTGATTCCACTTGAGGACTTGAGGGACCAACTCGGCCACCACGATCTCGGCGTCAGGCTCGGCGGCGTTCAAGGCCGCCCGGAGAGTGAACCCCATGCCCAGACCGCCGATCAGGATCCTCCCGGCTTTCACCCTGGCTAGCGCCTCGCTTGCCAGGCTCTCCTCGGAGCCGGTCAAAGTGTTGGACATCAGTTCGTAACCGTCCAACTCGATGAGGAACTCGCCCGCTCGGCGCAATAGGGCCATACGTTCCCCACCGGGTAGCTCGACCCGCTCTAAAGTGACCCACGGTTTCACACGCGAGCAGTTCCGCCGGGATTCGAGGAGTCCCTTTAGAAGGGAAGCAGGGACGACAAATCCTATCTCGGAGTGTTCTAGAGAGTATGACCTTCTCTCAAACTGAAGCTCACATCTTCGTCCCCGATGGAACTTCCATTCCTGGTGCGCTAGAACGCACCACACACCTGGTGGTTGGAGCTCACCCCGACGACCTGGAGTTTATGGCCTGGCATCCCATCCTGGAATGCTTCAGGAGCGACGCCCTCTGGTTTACCGGCGTTATCGCCAGCGACGGGAGGGCCAGCCCTCGGGCCGGCCAGTACGCGGCCTGCTCCGACGAGGAGATGGTGAAGGTACGGCTCAAAGAACAGCGACATGCCGCCGCGACAGGGGAATACTCAGCCGTGGTTCATCTGATGCACTCGGAAAGAGCGGAGGTGATGAGCGGGCGCCCCCGTCCTCTAGTTGACGATCTCAAGACGATCATCGAGGCTACTCGACCAAGCCACGTAACCACTCACAATCTGGCCGACAGCCATCCTCATCATCTGGTGGTGGCCATGGCCGTTGTTTCAGCTCTGCGGGAATGTCGACATCGCCCCGAGAGCTTTTTAGGTGGAGAGGTGTGGCGAGGCTTGGACTGGCTCACTCACCAGGATAAGGTCGCCTTCGATGTGAGCTCTCACCAAAACCTCACCGCCGCCCTGATGGGGGTCTTCGACAGTCAGATAACCGGTGGCAAGCGCTACGACCTGGCCACGGCGGGGCGTAAAAGAGCCAACGCCACTTACTATCACGCCACCACGACCGATCAGGCCACGGGGCTGGAGTTCGCGATGGACTTGATGCCTCTTCTAGGGGACTATTCTCTTGACCCGGTCGAATATGTCGGCTCGCTGATCGCGCGTTTTCAAAATGAAGTGCAAGGGCGTCTTCGCGACCTTGCCAGGGAGATATCCTAATGGAAGTGATCATTTTAGCCGATCCCGACCAGGTGATCGCCAAAGGCGCAGAGCTCGTATCGGCTCAGGTTCGGAAGAGCCCCCACTCGGTGCTTGGACTCGCCACCGGGGGAACCATGGAAGGGGTGTATCGCCAGCTCGCCGCCGACCACCTCGACTTTTCCCACGTGACGACTTTCAATCTTGACGAATACGTGGGCTTGAAGGCCGATGATTCCTGCTCTTACTCGAGCTACATGCGAGAGCATCTGTTCAGCAAAGTCAACCTTAAGCCATCCCACTGCCATCTGCTCAATGGGACCACCAAGGACATCCCCGCCCACTGTCGGGCTTACGAGCAAGCGATTTCCGACGCGGGAGGGATCGATCTCCAACTCTTAGGAATCGGGGGTGACGGACACATCGCCTTCAACGAACCCGGCTCGTCTCTGGCCTCCCGCACCCGCTTAAAAACATTGACGCCCAACACACGAGCCAACAACGCGCCGCATTTTCCTCAAGGAGAAGACGTTCCCATGCACGTGCTGACTATGGGTGTCGCCACCATTATGGAGGCTCGTCATTGTCTGCTTTTAGCCTACGGAAAGAGCAAGGCACCGGCCATCGCCGCCGCCGCCGAAGGCCCCATCACGGCCAGCTGCCCAGCCTCGATTTTACAGATGCACCCTCGTTGCACGGTGATTATAGATGAGAACGCCGCCGGACAACTCGTGCGGGCCGACTACTACCGGTTTGTCTACGAGAACAAGCCAACAGGTTAGGTCCACCGTGGCCTGACCTCTGGACGGCCGAACCATCCCTCGGTTATAGTCGGCGAGTGAATCGCCAGCGCCCGACATGGCTCTGGGTCTTCCTCAGCCTGATCGTCTTCTGGCTCGGAAGCTCACCAGCGTTTGCTCAAAGTCACTCCGCTTCCCGAGCGGACGACTTTTGCAGCCCCGCTCAGAGCACGCTCATCTGTCCCCGCACGACGTTGACAGGCTGCCTGTGCTCGCTAACCGCCAGGTCCTTCACTCCCGTGAGCGATGCGATGGTTAGCCTGAATCCTATCTTGGAGCCGAAGCTCCCTCGTTATAGGCCGGCTTTGCGGCGCCTGCTACCAGAACCGAATCCAACTTACCGGCTCAACGAATTTCATCCTTCCGTCCCTACCCAGCCGCCGAAGCGTGTGCGGAAGCTCCAAATCCTCTAATCGCTTTTCGACCTTATAAAGGATAGGTATGATGAACCGTTTTTTCTTGACTCTAACTTTTTGTTTCCTGGTTGCCTCCCAACTTCCGTCTCTGGCCGCCCCTCTTCGACTCGACGAGGAAGTACCGAACTTTCAGCTCGTGGATCACAACAGTCAGAGGGTCTCGCTCAAGGATTTTCGCGGTAAAGGAGTGGTGATCAGTTTTCTTTTCACCCGCTGTCCCTATCCTGACAAATGCCCTATGATCGGGCGCAAGCTCAAAGACCTGGCCAACTTGGTCGAGCGCACGGGAGACAAGGACCGCCTGCAGGTGCTGGCCATCACCCTCGATCCCGCCTACGACAAGCCCGAGGTTCTGAAAGCTTATATGCAAGGCTTCGACAAAACGCAAAAAAGCTGGCGTTTCCTAACCGGCACCGAGGACCAGATCGCCCAGGTCGCCAGCGCCTTCGGAGTGGCTTACTGGAACGAGAAAGGCTTAGTTGAGCACAATATGCGCACCGCCTTCATCGATCCCCAGGGTCGGCTTCGCATCCTCAAAAACGGAAGCACGTGGCGGGCCGGTGAGTTCGCCGCCGAGATCAAAGTCTTCATGGATCGCTAAGATGGCCCTGGGCGGTGCCCAGAGCCAAGGGTTTGGACCGAAGTGCCCTCTCTCTAGCGGTCTTCGAAGCGAATATCACCGTTGTCGAGCAATTCGACCGTGGCGGTGTCCCGCAGGATATCCGCGTCGTTGTGAGAGGCGTAGACAGCGGTCGACTCCTGAGCCACACCGGCGCTATTTTCCATCACGGCGCGCAGTTCATAGGACGGAGTATACAGTGGGCTAGTCGCGGCATTAGGGTCGGCCAAGCCAAAGTAGTCATACGAAATCATCCGACCCGCTTCGGTCCGCAGGTTGTGATTCCAAGACTTCACCATGGTCCACTCGGTGTCCCCGCTTTGGCGGGCGTAGAGCACGACGTTCATTGTCGGATCGTCGGCCTGCATCCCGTCATTGAGAACATTTACGCGAATATTGGTGCCCTCCGGCGTGTGGCCGGACTGATTCACCACGATTTCGTTGATTTGAGGCAGGGCTGAGGCCGCGCCTGCGGTGAGCATAAGGGCCGCGAGGGCACCGAAGGTTTTTGTCAGGGTCTTATTCATTGATCTTTTCCTCCAAACTTAGCCACTCGGAGTCGAGCGACTTTCTACCTTGACCATAGACCTGGGGAATTCAGAGCAACGCATCCGTCCGGCTAAAGACAGGGAGCGGGTTCAGGTATCCGAGTGAACCCATCCAGGCTTGCAGTGAGGATATGCCGAAGAGTTGTCAATGGACGCCCTAAGGGGACATAGTCATCTCACCTCGACTAGAGCAGCCGCCTTCGCTAGCTTGTCCGGGGATGTCGTGTCGACCGACGAGGAGAGTTCGGACCAGAGCGGAGGGGAGAGCTCACCTAACGATCTCTACCAGGCCGCCGAGGACCTCGAGGAACTCGATGAGGAAGAAGAGAGAGCCGAGGGCGAGCGCCAGGAGGACGAGCTTCTAGAAAACTATCCACTGTGGGGTTGTCCGAATATGGCCGAGCAGCTCGCTTTGCTGCTTGATCGCTTAGAGCCCTTCTCGCGTCGTCTGGATGTGGAATACCGATTTGTAGCCCTGAACACGCCCATTCCGTTCGCTTCCTCGTGCACTCACGGAACGGTCTACTTCAGTCGAGCCCTTCTGGAAAACCTTTCCCCTGAAAGCCTACTCTTTTTTGGGGCTCATGAAATGGCTCACACCGAGCTAAGGCATTTCGCCACCCGAAGACGCCGTTTGGATGATCTGCGCAAGGCCATGCCCGCGCCACCCGGCACCTCCGCGCGGCAAAGGATGGAATTAGCCGCCGTTCTGGCCGTACGACATCAAGAGGAGTTCGAAGCCGACGGACTGGCCGGGCGCTGGACCAGTACCCAAATCGGTCGCCAGGCGCTATTGGAACTACATCAGGCTTGCCTACGTCTTTGCCCCGACTCGCTCAACCGGCCAACCCACCCGCCCTTTGAGCAACGAGTCGCCCGCATGACTAGCGATATCCCGCATGAACCTGTGGAGTACCTCTGGAGTCTCATGCGGTAAGCGAGCTACTCGGGAACGGGTAACGAAAGCATCGATTCCATGAAAGGAATACCCACTAGAGCGGATGCGACTTGCAAGGCCACCTTGCGAGAATCCTCGGGATTGATGGCGGTGGGGAAATTGACCTGCGAGATCGGGGGCGTCGCGGAACCACCGCGCATCCCGTTAGGAGGCGCTTGGACTATCACTGATTGACTGTCACCTTCCGGAGCGACCAGGATATCCCACTCCTCGCGCTCAACGCCGCGATGTCCGCGTAGCTCGAGGCGATCCTCGGTAAAATCGAGGTTATACCCACCCGAGTTCGACAGCCTGGTTAATCCACTTGGAGCAGTTGAAAAATCAGAAGAAATGTGAAGACAGTAATAGCGGCGACGACGACGCGCCGGAGATTTGCAAGAAGTTACGAACAGGAGCCTATAAGCTCCTGAATCAGATGTACATATCGCAGAACTCCAAAGACTATAAAGACACCAAGGGGGCGATCGACAAAACATTTGATAATTGCAAGAAGGCTAACGGGATTCCAGGCTACAGCGTTGAGACTGGGCTCTGGGATTGATTACAAGGCGAGACAAGACATATCAGATTGATTTTGCCTTGCTCAACTTCAAAAATTCTCAGCCCCAGGCTGTCGAAATCCAAACGGTCTCTGTATCGCCTTTCGAATGTTAGCCTCTCGGAGGCAAATGTCTCTGACAAAATTAAGAGTATAGCATCAAGATCGGCAGACATACCCGTTTTTAACACCTCTTTGCCATCGATCTCGAGCAGGTGGCCAGACACTTTGGTTACAAAGCTATTCTCCGTGATAGCGATATCCTTCTCGGTGGATTCATAAATGGAGGAGTCTTCATCCAAGACTGCATTGAGTCTCCACTTTACGACAGAACTTTCCGGCTGGCCAGGAGAAACGCCATTGATACTCAGTCGAGGTGTCATAACAATATAGTACCGTCCCGTTCGTATGTGTCTAGCTGCCCTTCGGAACGCTCCCCTTACAGGGCTTTCTTTCGTGGGTACTCTCCAAGACCGATGGGACCGACACTTGGGACTTCAACTGGAGCGATGAGAACCATCTGCTCTCGGTAGAAAAGAACTCCGTCGTTGTGGTATCCTTCGGGTATGACTCGGCTTCACGGATGATCCAAAGAGTCGAGGGAGGCACGACCACCAACTTCATTTGGGACGGTTGGGACCTTATCCGCGAGGAGAAGTCCGGAACCGTCACGGAGACCACCAACTACCTTTGTCCCCAAGGGGAGGTCCTGGCCTTCCAGAGGGACGGCGACTGGTTCTATCTTCATGGCGACGCCTTAAGCTCCACTCAGCTGGTTACCGATGAGAACGGGGCTGTCGTCGGAAGATACATCTACGGGGCTTGGGGAGACGAGCTTTACGCCAGCGAGTCGATCCCAGGACTCTTCGAGAACAGGTTTGTCGGCGGTTTCGGCTGTCGGCGCGACTCGGCTACCCGAGTTCGACAGTTGGAAGCCCTTTTTGGGCACAGCGCCGGATCGACATCCGCATAAAACCTGGGTTTGCACGCGGCAAGGTAGGCAAAATCGTCCAGAACACGTAGGCACAATGAAAAGAGGATAAAGGCCAACTTG
>JBBCJA010000065.1:0-15103 GCA_037189585.1 Selenomonadaceae bacterium
GCGATCATCGAGCTGATCCCTTGGATGGTTGCGGCGTTGAACTGAATGCCAGGCTCCACTGCCAATGTGACGGACGCGGTGGTCGCTTTCTCGTTGTTGAAGTAGTTTCGCTCAGGGACGGCGATTTTGACCCGAGCGTCGCGGATACCATCGATCTCCCGCAAAGCCATGGTGATCTCTCCCTCGAGCAGCTGTTGGGCCTGCAGTCTCTTCTCAGCCGCGCCGCGAATCAAGTCGTTTTTTGCCTCCTCCGGGGTGAGAACGCGGTGGCGAGGGAGTTGAAGAGAGGCCAGGAGGGAGCGAGCCCGCGTGCGTTCCTGACGGGCTAGAAGAATTCCGTCGGCATTGGGAGTTGTTTCGTGCTCGATCCCCGCGGCAATCAAAGCGCGAGAGATCTCGGGGACCTCGTGAGCCGCCAACTTCACGGGGTAAAGGTCCACATAGCCGGTATGATGGTTTCTTACGCCTAGTCCGGCGGCAAGTAGAGTTAGCACGAAAACCCCACCCAAGAGTCCCATCACGCTCCCTCGGGAAAGTCCCTGAAAAAAAGAAGCGACCTTAGCCGGTAAGCTGGTGGGCTTTGCCTCCGCGGTCGTATTTCTTACTCCCCTTCGAATGCCGGTCTGTATGCCTGTGGCCATTCTCAAAATCTCCTATCTTCAAAACAAGCGATACGGGGCTTGGTGGCAAGATATCGCGCCTTATTCCGTGATTTACAATCCTTTTACAAAGGTTTACACGGTGGTTACATTCTCAAGAGAAGACCCTCATTACGAAGTCACGAAGGAAAGTTCATACGGCCTTAAGATTGACATGCTACCATCCTGGCTATGAGGCAGGTCGCCATCTTGGGATTCTCTCTTTTGCTTCTCCTCGGTGCTGGCTATTGGAGCCAGCACGATGGCGGCGAGGTCGCCCAGCGCGGGGAAAAGCTTCGATCTCGCCGGGCCGGAGCCGCTTCTGATGCGAAATCCCCCAACCTGAGCGGACTGTACGGTCAAACTCCTCCGGAGATCCAATTGGTGAGCGAGGACCTCGAAGTCTTTGACACCGAGCGAAAGAAAACGCTCACCTTTCGTGTGACCTACCCCACAGGGGAGGGGAGATGGCCTGTCATCGTTTGGTCCCACGGACTGTTCGGCAGTCAAGAGACCTATCGACCGCTGGTGGAGCACTGGGCCAGGAACGGCTACCTGGTCCTACAGCCCAGCCATTCCGACAGCCTTCAGCGAGGGCAAGGCGACATCTCCAAGGGTCTGCGCGCCAACATGCGAGATTGGGCCAGCCGCCCTCAGGAGGTCTCTTTTCTGTTGGACCAAATCTCTCGGTTCGAGTCCCTCGCGGCTCACGCCGACCTGAGCCGAATCGGGATGGGTGGACACTCTTTTGGGGCTCATACCACGGTCCTGGTGGAAGGCGCGGTCCCGACTTTCGGACCGGACTACAAGGACCCGCGCCCCAAGGCGTTCATCGCCATCTCGCCCCAGGGAGAATCCCGCCTGCTCGACAGCTCTTCCTGGGCCGGGCTGACCCGTCCGACCCTCTTCATCTCGGGAGACAACGACGACAATCCGGGTGGAGAGAAGGCCACCTGGAGGCTCGCTCCCTTCGAGGGCTGCCCGGCGGGTCAAAAGTACCTCCTTTGGATCAAGGACGCCTACCACAACTTCGGAGGAATGACGGGACACCTTCGTGGGGGCGCGGGCCCGGCCAACGCAGACCACGTTGAGCTGGTGAAGTCCGCCACACTCGCCTTCTGGGATAGCGAGTTGAAGTCTAAACCGGAAGCCTCCGCCGTCATCACCAGCGGAGAGCTGGGCGGGGGCTCCGTCTCGTCTTACACTTGGAAGAGTCGATAGTGGTTGGGCAAGTGCTCCCTTGCCTTTTGAAAAAGACGAATCTTTAGGTCTTGACCGGTGAGCTAAGGGCTCGTTGCAGGTTGGCCTCGACTCGAGCTACTTCGTTGGCGTCGATTTCGCTCGCCATCTGCTTGGCGGCCTCGGCGCGTCCCTGGTCACCGGCTTGTTGATGCACGAAAGAGGCAAAAACGAGGAAGGGGATGGCGGACACCGCCGGCCCTCCGGTCTGTTTGAGCAAATCGAACATCTCCTGCGATAGAGAGAGAGCATTGTGCATCTCCCGGTTTCGTAGGTGATGCACCACCAGGCGTTCATTGAGATTAAAAAAGTAAGGGTCTTGAAGTCGTAGCAGCATCTTTCCGGCGGCTAGATAAAACTGCTGGGCCTTGTTCGGCTCGCTTTCGGTCAGATGGTCGGCGTGAAGTTCCAGGGCTTCGGCGGCCAAGCGATGGTCGCCGAGGTGCTCCTCGGCTTCGTCGAGCAGTTGATCCAGAGTTTCCAGAGCCTCTTCTCTCGGTTCGGTCATCGCTTTGAGCAAGAGGCCCTCGACTTTAAGGATCTCCGGCAGTTCCTCGTTGGTCAGAGCCGAAATCACCAACTCTCGAGTCCTGGCGTCGCGCTGGCCGGAGCGGGCGAGGGCGCGTGAGAGGCGGAGCTCCACCGCGGACTTTCTCAGGCCCTCGAAGAGGGGTAGAGCTTTCTCTAACAAAGGGCGAGCCATACTGTGGAATTTGACCAACTCGTAGACTGAGGCGGCCAGCATCCACACCTCGGGGTCTTCCGCGTGGGGTCCACGCATAGTGCTTTCCATCAGAAAAACCGCGTCGTAAATCTTACCGTCACCCAGCATCGCCTTGACTTGCTCGGTCAAGGCCGCGAAATCCGCCTGACTTGGCTCGGACTGTGGGTAGATGGCGGTATCGTTAGGGTCCTCGGTATTTTCGACCAGGGCCAGTACCTTGCGTCCTTGCTCGAGACCGCCCTTGAGATGGGCGGCGGCCTGATCGGCGGCGTCGGAATCAGAGAGGACGGGCCGGACGGCTACAAGCACGCCGGGCTCTTCATAGATGGAAATAAAGCTTGGCATTGTCGGTTTTTACCTCGAACGCCCCATTCTAAACCGATCCAAAGCTTCCTGGAAGAATTTTCAAAATATCACTTCAGAGTCAAAAAAAAAGCTGACTTCTATCCTTTCGACAGGAGGACCGCTCGAGGGAAGTAAAAATATCTCCGTTATCTCAAGGGAGGATTGGAACATGCGTACTAAATTGTTTCTGATCGTTGGAATCATCTCGCTGAGCCTGATGGGCTGCAGCGGCGGCACTGTGTCCGCGACGGCAAGTCCTGCCGCTCCGACCAGCCCGGCTGTCACCGCCACTCCGTAGTTAAAATCGAGCTTGTCTCGACAAGATTACGACCGCGAGGTGAGAAAGAGAGCCTCGGTCCTAAAAAGACCGGAGCTCTTTTTCTTTGGAGATGGCTATGGAGTTTGATATTGGGAAGACCAGGCTGACTCTGGTTCAGGGGGATATCGCCACTCAGCGAGTGGATGCCGTCGTCAACGCGGCCAACGCCGCGCTCTCGGGCGGTGGGGGAGTGGACGGCGCCATCCATCGCGCCGCGGGGCCGTCAGTGTTGGTGGAATGCCGCACTATATCAGGTGGCTGCCCCACCGGTCGAGCCGTGGCCACGGGCGCCGGGAATTTGGTGGCCAAGCGGATCATCCATGCGGTAGGGCCGGTCTGGTCGGGTGGAAAAAAGTCTGAACCCGAGCTTTTGGCTTCAGCCTACCGCGAGAGTCTGCGGGTGGCCATGGTCGAGGGATGCCGCACTGTCGCTTTCCCTGCGATCTCCGCGGGCGCCTATCGTTTTCCGATCAAGAGTGCTACCGAGATCGCTGTCTCCACGACGCTCTCCATCCTAAAGGAGTACCCTGACTCCTTCGACGAGGTTCGCTTCGTGGTCTATTCCGACAAGGATCGTAAGGTCTACGAGCAGATTTTGCCGAAAGCGATTCAGGTTTGAGCCAAGAGCGGAGCGAGGTCGTCCTGACCAAGATCGAGGTGGCCCAGGCCATGGGGCTGGTGGTCGCGTTGCGCTTTCTGCTGTGGGGGGCCGCGGTCTCCGCGATCACGGGGTTCGCTCTGCTACAGGCCGGGAGATTTCCTCAGCTTCTCAAGGTCCTCTCAATCCCTATGCTTTTTGCGATCTACCTTCTGGGAACGGGACACGTCTTGCTGCTCCTTCGTTTTTCCAACCGGACCGCCAGGTTCTTGCTCCTGGCTCCCGCCATCGGTCTGATGACTTTGACGGTGTCTTCGGTCTTGACTTCACCTCCACTGATAGCAGCGGTCTTCGGCCTGAGCCTACTCTCCTATCTCGTCGGGTTCTCTCGACAGGTGAGCGAGCTCAGTTATCGCCGGGCCGCCAGTTGGTTCGGTTTATCCTCAAAAGCCACGCTCTGTCTGACTCTGATAGCGGTTCTCGTCCCCGGAGCCGCTGGCGTGGTCTCTGTGGTCGGTGGGATGGTGCTGGCTTTGGCCACCGCGGTGGGCTGGCAGATCTGGCTGGCTGAACTTCGCGATAGCCTGGCCAGGACTTAAACCGACCTAAACCGCGGGAGGAGAGGAGACGCCGGGCTCCGTTTCCACCGAGTATTCGATAGCTACTTTACCGAACTGTCGACCTGAAGCCAGATGTGCGAAAGCTTCCGGTATCGCCTCAAAGTGATAGACCGAGTCCACCACCGGTCTAATATAGGATTGGAGATAGGCCGCAATCAGTTGGCGCAATTGTTCCTGGTGACCCACCACGACCCCCTGAACACGAACGGCCTTCATTAAAAGTGGAAGAAGATTCAGGCGCTCGTGAGTTCCGGCCAGCACTCCGATCAAAGCGACGTGCCCTCCGACTTTTACCGCGCGGGCTGACTGGGCCAGAGTGCCCGCGCCGCCCGTCTCCAAAATGACGTCCGCGCCGCGGCCGCCGGTCTGCTCGAGTACCCAATCGCCCCAATCGGAACGTTCCCGATAGTCGGCCACGGCGTCGGCACCCAGCTCTTTGGCTCTCTCTCTTTTTTCCGCCGAGGAGGAGAGCAAAAGAACCCTGGCTCGAAGCATCTTAGCTATTTGAAGCCCGAAAAGCGCCACTCCTCCGGTTCCGATTACAACCACGGTCTGGCCGGGGCGTAGTTGAGCGTCGTCGACCAAGGCCGACCACGCGGTGACACCGGCGCAAGGCAAGGTGGCCCATTCCGTGGCCGTGAGAGCCGAGGGCTCCTCGAGAAAGATGAGTTCATCAGTTCCAAAGAGGCGAAACTCGCTCAAGACTCCCGCCAGGGGACCTCCCAGAGTTTGCCGGAGGGTGCGGGGATCGGGCGACCCCGAGCGCCAGAAGGGCGCGAACGGCGTCAGGACATAGCGGTGGAATAGCTCCGCGGGAACCCCACTGCCCAGCCCTACGACCTGCCCGTAGCCGTCAGAACCCGGAACCAAAGGTCGTGGAAATCTGGGGTTGTAGGCGCCCGAGACGATCAGAAGATCGCGATAGTTGAGACTGGCCGCGTGAAACTGCACGAGGACTTGTCCTGGGCCGGGTTCGGGGATCGGTACGTGGTCGGCTTGCAGATTTTCCAAGCCCCACTCCGAGACCGACCACTCCAGCATCAGTTCTGGCCGAGAGCTTTCATGGCGGCGGCCTGGGCCGACAGGTTCAGCACGATCTCCTCGACGCGCGCATTGAATCGTTCTTCCTCGACCTGGGCTGAAGCAACCTTTTCGAAGTTCTTGTAGCCTTCCAGCATCACTTTGAGACGCTCGAAACCGATCGGGTGGGCCAGGTCTCGTAAGATCTTTTTCCGCGTGGCGAAGTCGGCGGTGTAGTATTCGTCGGGAGGCTCGACGTTTTGAATCTCCACCTGGATCTTTTGGCAGATGCTATCGACGTTGCGTCCAGAAAACCCGAAGTCCACGCACATCTGTCCGATCTCGTTCCACTGCTCATCGCTTAAGTGGAGCAGGTCGATGAATTCCGAGAGCTTCTTTTCCCGCATCAACTCCACAAAATCTGCTGCCGTGACGGGCCCGAGGATCTTATACGGATCTTGAGAGATGCGGGACAAGGTCGCTTCATCCATGTGCATATAGTTGGCGTCGCACATTAAAAACCACTTGCCGTTTTTGGGGATCAGAGTCCCGTCGAAAATACCGAAAGAGGCTCCCAGAATATTGCTCTCTTCCGAGCGCAGGCCGGGGGAGGAGCGGGCCGCGAAGGCCGTGTCGATGTCGGGCCAGTAGACGCCGACCACTCCGGGGTAGGCCTGGACCTCTTCTTTGAAGATCTCGACAAGCTTGTTGGCCGAGGCGTTCTGATAAGAGGAGGCCCAGTCGGTACGCCGGATGACGAGAAACTTGGCGGGGACATTTCGCTTGCGACAGTAGTCGAGAAAATAGTTCCCGATAGCGTGAGCGGTGATGGTTTTTCCACAGCCCGGCGAACCCTGGCCAAAGAGAACAGGGTTGAGCTTTTTGGGGTTGGATCCGGTGACGAAGTCAAAGCCGGCAACATCGCGGGCCAGACGTAGTCCGGCCTCGATATACTCTTTGTTGCCTACGATGTCATCGTAGTGGATCGGGAGTAGTTCTCCCGGCTCCTCATTTTCGGCCGATTTGGCGGCGAAAGCAAAACCCGTATAGCGGCGACCGCCCACGTCCACGTGCATCGACTCCAGCGCCGCGCGATGCCGTTCGAACTCGGCGTCGGTCACGATTTCTGCCACTCCGTTGGCTAGAAGCTGGAAGAAGGCTGTCACGCAGCCCGCGAGCTCTTTAGGTTCGGAGATCCGCTTGGACTTGTCGGGATGGATCTGGTGAAAGTCCAGAAAGTTCGACAGCTCACCCACGATGGTCTTGGCGATGTACTTCGGATCGTCCTCACGAAGCCTGGTCACCCAGAGTTGGCGGAAGGAGCCTTTGATCTCGGGGTTCTCTTCGGCCAAAATACTAGATCGAGCAGCCGCCGTCTCGGCTGCCACAAAGACGGCAAAAAGACGGCAGAAAGCATCGTCGGTAGGATCGGTGCTGGGAGAGAAAGCAAATCCGGCCGCCTGTCGCTCGCTTAAGATCTTTTGGGCTAGCGCCTTGGAAAGCTCCATGATGTGGGCACAGGCGGTCTCTAGAGTGTCCAAAAGAGAGAGATGCAGATGAGTGGGGCCATACGGCCCGGTACAACAGGTGATAAGAAAAGCGTGGAAGCCGACCTCTTTGATGAAGCCTCGGGCCAGAGGCCTCTCCTGGCTAAGGTCCTCTTCTGTGCAGATCAGCTCTCTACGTTTAGCGGTCAAAGTCGGCTCCACAATCCGGACTGGCGAGGGCAGCCTCGCGACGGGCATAATCCGCGCTTGTGGTGGGAAACTCCTCCGCTGGTCTAACGAGCCGGGTAGACCACGCAGGGCTTGCCCAGCTTGACCATCAGTTCCTTGAGAGGAGCCACCAGCGGCTTGGTACAAGCGAACTTGCGCTCCTTGTGGACCACGTATCCCAGACTTTGAGCCCGAGCGTCGGCTAGCTCCTGGTTCTCTTTGGTCAGGCTGGCCCGGTACATGCGGGCGAAGGGATCGCGGTTGTCATCGGTTTTTCCTTGAACGTCTGGAACGAAGACCTTCTCTTGGGGGAAGTTCAAGATAGCGTTTCCGGGGTGAGCCTTCAAAAGTTCGATGACTGGTTCGGGGGCTTCCACACCGTTCATCCAAAGAGGGCCGATACGACCTCTCGAGATCTCCTCTACCGTGATGCCGGCGACGTCGGAAAGTAAGATGAAGGCAAATTCCGCCTCGTGGCTCGAGTAACGCGAAATGACGTTACGAAACTCCTCGGTGTAGCGCAGATCGTCACCCAACAGCTCCACCTTCGGTTTGGCCCAACGTTGGTTCTTGTGCCGAAGGTGGATGGTGTAGCGGGTAAAGATTCCCTCGCCCGGGTCAAAACGTTCAAAAACAGCGATAAAGTCGGCTGTTTGCTCTTTCTCGTCAGTTCTTTTGAGTTTGAGATCCAGTCGAAAGCGCTCGGGTAGTTCTCGCTTGTCCACGTCCCGGTAATACTCGACCCGATGAACCAGGCGCTGGGATGCTTCATCGGCTCGGGCATGGACCGAGTCGACATCGTGAGTGCGCAGAATCTTCCGACAGACGTCCTTGTCCGCGATTACTCGGCCGATGTTCGGCTCGTTGGGAAGACCGGTGCGCAGGTTGACCTGAACCTCGTTCGAAAGTCCCCGATTGACTGAGGGGCGAAGCAGGTAGATAAGGTTCTCCGCGCCGCGCCCAGAGGGAAAGGAGCTGTTCGGCTTCCCTCCCCGAATCAGACTTTCCACCAGCTGACAGTAAGCTTCCGCCTGGGAATCGCGAATGATCTGGATCGGATCGCGTTCAAAGGTCGGACCTTCTCCCGGGGCGGGGGAGTACGGCCCAAAATCAGCTTCTTGATAGTCAGGAGTTGGTAGAATGCTCAAGACGAAGCGTCTTTCCTACTCGGGACTCGCGCCTTTGTTGGCCTCTCCCAAGAGCTTCATCTCCTGCTCGGCGAGTTTGAGCACCTCGTCGATCTTGCCGTCCTTGATGTGACGTTCGGCTTCCAGGTTGGATGCGACCAAGGCTTCGGTCTCCTCGTCGTAGATCTTCATCTGACTGGTCATGCGGTCGACGTTCTGAGTCAGATAGAGTGAGGTGTCGGAGGCCAGGCGGGCCACTCGGTTAACGCTGACCTTCAGCGATTCCATCGACTTCTGCATCTCCAGGGTCAGCTCGCTGGCCTCGGTCGCGGTGGTCAAGGAGGAGAGGTTGCCGCGCAACTCGTCGAGCACTTCCTGCCCGGCGTCATACAGAGACTGCATGTTGGTGTGCAGATTGGTCAACAGCTCCATGAAGTTGTTGTTCATCTTCACGATGCTGGAAATTCGCTCCTCGGCGTTGGAGTAAAGGCGAAGGCGACCGCCGTGCTGCCAGATAAGACGTTTGATTTCGTCGATCTCGGCTTCCTTTTCACGATGGGCGGCGGTGGTCTCGGTGCCCATGGCGGCAAGCTCGGCCTCCGCCTGGTCCTTGGCCGTGCGTAATTGAAGAACGTAAGCCGCGGCCTTCTCCTCGTTCTGGGCCGCCACGATCATCTTCTTATTGAGGCGAACAATATCCTGACGGACATTCTCGACTTCGGACTCCATCCGGTCGAGAAACGAGCCGACCTCTCGAATACGAGACTCGGTGACGTGGATCTTTTGTTGCAAGAGTTCGGAAATCGGGCGCTCCGGCACGTGGTCACGCAGGACCGGGATCCGTTCCATCAAGAGTCGCAGATTCGCCTTGATGGCTCCTTGCTCACCAGACCCCATATCCCTGATGCAGTCCCAGAGCGTCTTTTGCTCGGTCAGCTCCTCGGTCATATCTCGACTGATGTTGTCGTGAGTTTTCTTAAGCTCCTCGAGCTCGCCAATTCGAGTTTCTTGCTTCTCTGCGTAGTCTTTGACCATCGTCTCGATGGTCTCACGGGAGTAGTCCTCTCCATTATAGACGACGTTTTTCTTTAGAAGCGCTGTGTTTTCGCTCACGACGGTTCCCCTTTTCCTACCTGTAGCTACGGATGCTTCGAGTATGTTTCTGATGGCGCCGGTTCTGCTCCTGCCTGTGAGCTTTTAGCTAGAGTCGATAGGACAACCACCGGCTTGCGAGGTAACTTCGGCCGGTGTCCACTCGCGTGCAAAAGATTCTGGCCCATCTTGGCTGGGGCTCCCGACGAGGCTGCGAGGAGATGGTCCGGCAAGGCCGGGTGACTCTCGACGGAGAGCCGTTGACGATCGGTACTACCCTCGATGAGCGGCAAGCGGCTCGACTTATGATCGATGGACGCCCGGTGGGGCCGGTGCCGAAAAAACGCTATCTCCTACTCAATAAGCCCGCCGGATATGTGACCACCGTTTCCGATCCTCAAGGTCGTCCCACCGTGATGAGTCTGCTCCCTCTTGGTTCAGCCGTGGGAGAAGGCAGGCTGTACCCGGTCGGCCGGTTGGACCGAGACACCGAGGGGGCTCTACTTTTCACCAACGACGGAGAGCTCGCGCACCGCCTTCTCCATCCTTCGTCCGGAGTGGAGAAAGAGTATAAGGCCACGGTGGCGGGGCATGTTAGCGAGGAAGCGCTCGAAGAGCTGCGCGCCGGCCCGGTTCTCGATGACGGGCCTAGTCTGCCGCCTCGTGGCGTCGAGGGGCGGGGACGAGAAGTCGTGCTGGTTATCAAAGAGGGACGCAAACATCAGGTGAAGCGGATGCTGGGGGCGGTCGGGCTGCCCTGCCGCTATCTCGAACGCCGCAGATTCGCCAATCTCACGCTGCGGGGGCTGGCCAGAGGTGAAAGTCGAGAGCTGACCGTCTCGGAGATCGACGAGCTGAGGCGCCTAGCCTTAGGGGAATTCTGATGGATTGGGGCCGTTCCTTAGAGGTCACGGGCGCGCTTCTGCGGCTTTTGGTGGGCAATGTCGACCTTCTCTATTGGATGTTGCCGCGCCGCTGGCGAGGGGGCTATCATTCTCCCTGGCTTGTCAAAAGAGGTCTGGCTTGAGTCGCATCCCCAGCGAGACTTTAGATGCGATCAACTCCCGGATCAACGCCGTGGAGGTCATCGGGCGCTACGTTCAGCTTCGTCAACAGGGCAGAAAGGCCATCGGACTCTGCCCGTTTCACGGTGAACGAACACCCTCGTTCTCGGTCGACTCCGAGAAAGGTTTGTGGTACTGCTTCGGCTGCAGTGAAGGGGGGTCGGTCTACAACTTTCTCATGAAGATCGAGGGGCTGTCTTTCCCTCAGGCCGTCAAAAAGCTGGGAGACGAAGTCGGCATCGAGGTGGTGGCCGAGGATAAGGCGGACCCGGCCACCGAGCATCGAGATCTTTTGAGAGAAATTCTGGAAAGAACAGCCCAGTACTACTCCGAGCTTTTGCACCGCTCGCCTTTGGGAGGTCCCGCCCGAGACTATCTGTCCCATCGCGGGATCACGTCCGAGACGGCCCACAAGTTTCGCCTCGGCTGGGCTCCTCCCACGGGCGACGCGCTCCTGCGAAAGTTACAACAAGCCGGCTACAAACCGGAGCATGGGGTCGAGGCCGGGGCGCTACGAGAACGACAGGGGAGACATAGCGACCTGCTTCGCGGACGACTGACCTTTCCCATCACCAATGCTCAGGGAAAAGTTATCGCTTTCGGAGGCCGGCTGATCGAAAGTACCCCGGAGAATAAAGCTCCCAAGTATCTCAACTCACCGGAGACCGAACTCTACTCCAAGCGAGAACATCTCTACGGACTATCTTTCCATCGTGGTGAGATCTCCCGGGCTAACGAGGCCTTGGTGATGGAAGGGTATCTCGACGTTATCGCGGTCAGTCAGGCAGGTTTCCCTCTCTCGGTCGCTTCTTTAGGTACCGCGTTGACCGAGGAACAGTGCCGTTTGTTGGCACGCTATGCCCGAAAGGTCCATCTTTTTTACGACGCCGACCGGGCCGGACGGAGCGCCACCGAGAAGGCGATCGACCTGTTCGAGAACGCGGGACTTCTCGTTCACATCGGCCAGATGGAAAACGGCCAGGACCCCGACTCTTTGATCAAAGAGTCGGGGGTGGAAGCGTTCGCGAAGGTGAAGGAGAGTACCGTCTCGGTGATCGACTATCTTATGGAGATCAAAAGTCGCGAGTTCGATGTCGCTTCAGTGGCCGGAAAGGAAGACTTTCTCAAAGCCGTTCTACCGTCGCTGGCGGCGATCAAGGATATCGCCCGGCGGGACCATTACGCTCAAACTCTCCGGACCATGACCTTCGTTCCCGAGAACGTGCTTTTAGGCCGGGTGAGCGCGCTTCAAGGCAAGGGACGACGGGAAGGGGGAGGGCGCCCGCCTCGGGCCGGAGCGTCCTCGACCGAAATCGGTGCTGGCTCGAGAGCGCCGGGACTTGGAGCCCGGCCGAACGCCAGCCGTTCTTCCACTCATGCCGAGGAGAGGTTGCTTCGGCTTTTGCTCCGCCGCTCCGACTGGATCCCCTACGTTAGAGAGCGTTTGCAGCCCGAAGAGCTTTCTCGGTCCGAGCTTCGCCCCTTTCTGGAGGTCCTTTTCAAAGTGCGGAGTATTGAGAGACCTCTGACCTGGGCCGACTTGGGGGATCTCGACCCTGGACGGGAGGCGGTGTGGGCTAGGCTCTCGGCCACCGAGGCGCCGGACACCACTCAGGAAGATATGGAAAGGCTAATCCGAGACATCAAACGAATGGGGCTCGAACCGAGATATGAAGCGATTCGACGGCAGGTATTGGAAGGGTTGAGCAGTGGGCAGGTAGATCCGGACTCCGCGCTTTACAAGGAGTATCTGGATCTACAGCAGCGACTTAAAGGGACAAGAAATGAGTAGTCAGACGAAAAAGTCGGAGAAGCCGGCTATCAGCCTGGAGAAGGCTGTTGGAAAGCTGTTGGCTCGGGCGAAGAAGAACGGGTCGCTGACCTACGAGGATGTTTCAGAGCTCTACCAGCGTGAGGATTTGGGTCCAGAGCAGGTGGAAGCCGTGCTCGCGCAGTTCGCCAAAGAAGGGATCGAGGTGATCGAGGCTTCCGTCGACGATGACGACGAGCGTCCCGCCTCCAAGTCCAAAAAAGCCACGGCCAAAGCCGCGGCCAAGCCAGCCAAGAAGAAGAAAAAGAAGAAGGAAGCCGCGGTCTCGGCCTCTCTCGATGACCCTGTTCGGATGTATCTCAAGGAGATTGGGCGGGTCGACCTGCTCAGTCCCGAGGAAGAGATCGATCTCGCCGAGCGGATTGAGAAAGGCGACGCCGCGCTCAAGGAACTCTTGGCCTTCGACGGGTTATGGGATACCATTCTCGGCTCGTTGCAAGCGATGATCGATAGCGGGGAGGAAGCGCGCGAGCGTTTGACCTCCTCCGAGCGCGAGATTTCGGACTTTAAGTATCGCCAAGCCATTCAGCAAGCAGCCAAGGCTTCCGAGGTGCTGCGCCGGCTCGAGAGCGCGAAGAAGTCCGAGGACCCGGTCGCCGCGGTCAAGGATTTGTTAGAGAAGAACCGCAGTGTGGAACGCTACTGGGAGATCGGTAAGCGCCAATTTCGCGATAAGCTGCGGGAAAAGAAACCCAAAGATCTCGACAAGCAGATGTTGCGCCTCGACCAGTTGGACTTCGATGTTTCCGATGGTGCCGAGGCCAAGCGGAAATTGACCGAGGCGAACCTGCGTCTGGTCGTTTCCATCGCCAAGAAGTATATCTCTCGCGGCATGCTGTTCTTGGACCTGATCCAAGAGGGGAACTTGGGCTTGATCCGCGCGGTCGAGAAGTTCGACCATCGCAAAGGCTTTAAGTTCAGCACTTACGCCACCTGGTGGATCCGCCAGGCCATTACGCGAGCTCTAGCCGACCAGGCTAGAACGATCCGAATTCCGGTTCATATGGTGGAGACCATCAATCGTCTGATTCGGGTTTCCCGCCAACTGTTGCAAGAGCTAGGTCGTGACCCCTCGGTGGAAGAGATCACTCGCGAGATGTTTCCCATCGACGTGGAAGAGATACGGGCGGCGGCTTCCAAGTCTTACGGTCGCGAGCTCGACGTGGATGACGGCATCGTTCAAGAAGAGCTGGCTCGAAAGAAGAAGTTCGCCGAAGAGCGCGTTCGCGAGATCATGAAGATCGCGCAGGAGCCGATCTCCTTGGAGACCCCCATCGGTGACGAGGAGGACTCCCATCTGGGAGACTTCATCGAGGATTCCGACGCCGTGGCTCCGGCCGAGGCGGCTTCTTCCCAACTTCTCAAAGAGAAGATGGAAGATGTCCTGGAGAACTTGACCGAGCGTGAGAAAAAGGTGCTTCAGCTTCGCTTCGGACTAGAAGACGGTCGTTCGCGAACGCTCGAGGAGGTCGGACAGGAATTTGGTGTGACTCGTGAACGAATTCGCCAGATCGAGGCCAAGGCGCTGCGAAAGTTGCGCCACCCCACTCGTAGCAAGTGGCTCAAAGACTACTGGATGGGGCAGTGAAGAAGCTTCTTCTCTCGATTTTTTCAGCTGGCCTGTTGGCCGGTCAGGTTTGGGCCCAGGACGGAAACAGCCCGGCGCCGGAAACTCCCGCACCGGTCGAGTCGCCCGCGCCGGCTGTCCCTTCGGCCAGTCCCCTGCAGAACGGAATGTCGCAAATTAGCGCCCTGCAGTCGATGCTGGAGTTTTTCTTCATGGAAGCGGGCGTTTATCCCGGAGAGCTGTCGGAACTCAGCTCCGCCTTCAATTACCAGATCCCCAAAGGTTCAAAGCCGGTCACCGTTCCTAAGGACCCGGCCACCGGTCAGTCCTTTATTTATGTACCCTCGACCAACAAGAAGGGGTATCGACTGCGATTCCCCGACCCGTCGAAGTATGGGCTGGAAAGCTCCTTCGAGCTCGGTCCGGTCAGCTGGGGATGGCTCGCGCTTCGTGCCGATCGCATGCGCTTTGAAGAGATGGCCAAACTTTCCAAGTATCATATGAATAGTTTGGCCACGGCCTTGGAAATGTATGCCAAGGACAACAAGAATTCTTATCCTGACAATTTGGACAAATTGTACCCCAAGTACATCAAGCGCCACCCCCAAGACCCGATCACTGGGAAGAACTATGACTACAAACCCCTGGCCGACGGATATCTGATCTCTAGTCCCAACCCGGAGCGGTATGGACTGAAACTGTTCCAGTATTCTTCATCCCGCGGCATGATTGTCGAGTCCCTTCCTTAAAGAGGCTAGGTCTGGAAGAACTTCCCGGTTTGGAGCACGGATCCATCCCCACTGGCAGCGTTGCTTTCTCCTTATTGGTGTCGAACAAACAGCGACCGAGGCGGTAGCGCTTCACTTGCGAAAGCCTTGCCAGCCGCACTCGAAACCGGGAAGTTCTTCCGGACCAGATCCTAGGTTTCTTTTTGCCGAGATCTGGGGATAACTCGTAAGGATGGTGTAACGACGCCAATCCGGCCACGAAAAAAAGATTCGCGGCATGGGTTGACAGCCCCCGGGCAGGTCGCTAATATCCAACCTACGCCACGGGGCACTCGCCCCTCTCTGTAAGAGAAACGGCAACGGTCTTTGACAACTGGATAACGATGACGAGCACAGAACTTTAGGGTTTTGTGCACCAAATGCCAATTTATGCGGAGCATCTGACATTCGTGCTGATAACGCACGATGTTTCTTTA
>JBBCJA010000066.1:0-25336 GCA_037189585.1 Selenomonadaceae bacterium
CCGTCGTCGCCCGTCGTCGCCCGTCGTCGCCCGTCGTCGCCCGTCGTCGCCCGTCGTCGCCCGTCGTCGCCCGTCGTCGCCCGTCGTCGCCCGTCGTCGCCCGTCGTCGGGTTCGTGCCAGTCACCACAATGACCGTAAGCGGGGCGAACCACAATCTCCTCATGGCGGGCTGTTCGCCGAAAGGAAGAGCAATCCCTCAGCCAATGTGCTATAGTAGCGGACATGCGCGTCTCACTATTCTCGCGCGGTGTTTCCTTGGGGGGAACTCTCCTGGCGGTCGCCGTGCTCTCGATGCTGGCCTTCACCCTGGCTAGCCTGTGCGTCACCCATTTGCGGCTGAGCAGCCACCAAGACCGAAGTGTCCTCGCCTCCAACGCGGCCCGTTCGGCCATTTCCGCGGCCATCGCCAAGGTGTTGAAGGAAAACGACTTCGGCGAGAAGGCTCTGGACGACCATGAAGTTCAGGTCAACCTGGGCGAGGCTGAAGGCTTCCTCACCTTCCATCCCGAGACCGCCAAGGTCAGGAACATGCCCTACTCCACCAACAATCTGACGGGCACCGAAGATGCTCTGGGAGCCGACGGCGCTCTGGTCCCCTCCGGCACCGTCCACCTCTTCGCCCTGGGCAAGTCGGGCGACACCGTGCGCCGCGTCGAGGCCGTCCTTCGCGTCCCGCCTTTCCCCTGGGCCATCGCCTCGGGGGGCCGCATCGAGACCAAGAACGGCGTGGTCGTGGGCGCCTTACCCGAGGGCGCCAGTCTGCCGGCACCTCTGGAGGATCTTCTGCCGGCCGACCTGGTGGCCAACGGAACTCAGAAAAACGCCGTATTCCTGGGCAGTGAGAGCACCATCCTGGGCGACATCGAGACGCCCGGGCAGGTCGAGCTAGGCCCTAGTCCGGTCAACATTCGGGGCGAGGTCCGCTCGGGCTCCTCTCCCGTCAAACTACCCGCCCTTCACCCTACCGACTACGACCCCCAGGTCACCGGGAACTCCCACTTCGATCTCGGTAGTGGTGAGGGAGTGGACGAGCTGACCGGCTCGGCCCGCGGCGCCGGAAAGCTCACTTTTCCTCAGCCTTTGAAACTAGAAAACGCCCAGCTCTACGTCGACGGCGATCTGACCCTCGAAGCCGGGGTGCAAGGCACCGGTATCCTGGTGGCCACCGGCGACATCACCATCCGGGGCGGCGCTCAGATCGAGGGCGCCACCGAGCTCGCCGTCGTCTCCGGCGGGCGGGTCCAACTGCGCGGTACCGGCGCCAATGGCTCCGTCATCCGGGGCTTATTTTACGCCGAACAAGGGCTGGACGCCGCGGAGATGACCCTGGTCGGCTCCCTTTTAACCGGTAACGCCTCCACGGGGATCACCTTGGACCAGGTCAACGTCTACTATGAGGAGTCCCAAGCCGTCACTACTACTAGTACGACAAGCTTCCAGGACGGAGCCTTCAATGTTGGTAGAATAAGGCCCATTGATACCGGCGGTACAGAGCACGCACTTCTTATCAAACATTGGTTCAAATTGGAGTCAGAACCGATCCCCAACGAGTTTGAGCCGCTCTACAAAATGGATATGCAGCCAACGAACGGCGGTTATCCCTTAATGGTTTCTTTTCGGTCGGGGTTCATCAACCTGGGTCTACCTCCCCAGAAGATTAACGACGACGATGAGCGCGACCTTTTGAAGGAGAAGATCCTCTCCTTGGTTCCACTGAAACTCAAAGACTCAGGAATCGACATGGCGCATGTCCGCCCGGAGCTAGTTCCTCCTGCTATGGACAGTATCAAGCGTTCCTTCGAATCGGGCTTTGGACAATCTAGCGGTAGTAAAGATACCTCCCAACCAACCATCTCCCTGGTCGGCGACATCTCGCGTTTTCTCCCCATCGAGGACCGCATTCGAATCGTCTCCTGGGTGGAGCGATGAGCCGGGGGGGGAAGTTCGTCAAAAAATGGGCCATCCCTCAGCGAAAGTGGTATAGTGAGGGGCATGCGCGTTCCCTTGACTTCGCGCGGTGTTTCCCTGGGGGGAACTCTCCTGGCGGTCTCCGTGCTCTCGATGCTGGCCTTCACCCTGGCTAGCCTGTGCGTTACCCATTTGCGGCTGAGCCGCCAGCAAGACCGAGGTATCCTCGCCTCCAACGCGGCCCGCTCGGCCATTTCCGCGGCCATCGCCAAGGTGTTGAAGGAAAACGACTTCGGCGAGAAGGCTCTGGCCGACCAGGTGATCCAGGTCAACCTGGGCGGGGCCGAAGGCTTTCTCACCTTCCATCCCGAGACCGCCAAGTCCCGGAACATGCCCTATTCCACCAACAATCTGACGGGCACTGAAGACGCCCTGAGCTCCGACGGCGCCCTGGTCCCCTCGGGCACTGTCCATCTTTTCGCCCTCGGCAAGTCGGACGACACCGTGCGTCGCATCGAGGCCGTCCTTCGCGTCCCGCCTTTCCCCTGGGCCATCGCCTCGGGCGGCCGCATCGAGACCAAGAACGGCGTGGTCGTGGGCTCCTTGCCCGAGGGCGCCAGCCTGCCGGTGGCCCTCGAGGATCTTCGGCCGGCCGACCTGTTGGCCAACGGCACGCAGAGCAACGCCATCTTCCTGGGCAGTCAGAGCACCATCCTGGGAGACGTGGAGACTCCCGGGCAGGTCGTGCTCGGCCCCAGTCCGGTGGATATTAGGGGAGAGATCCGTAACGGCTCCTCTCCCGTCAAACTGCCCGAACTTCATCCCGCCAGCTACGACCCCCAGACCACGGGGCTCTCCCACTTCGACCTGAACAGCGGGCAGGACGTGGACCAGTTGACCGGCTCTGCCCGAGCCTCGGGAAATCTCACATTCCCCCAGCCTTTGACTCTAGAAAACGCTCAACTCTACGTCGACGGGAATCTGACCCTACAAGCCGGCGTGCGGGGCACCGGCATACTGGTAGCCACCGGCGACATCACCATTCGGGGCGGTGCTCAGATCGAAGGCGCCACCGAGCTCGCCGTGGTGGCCGGTGGGCGGGTACGGCTCTCCGGGAGCGGTCAAAACACTTCCGTCATTCGCGGCCTATTCTACGCCGAGCTTGGCCTGGAAGCCGCTGAACTCACCCTGGTCGGCTCGCTTTTGACAGGTCAGGCCTCCACCGGGGTGGACCTGGACCGAGTCAACGTTTTCTACGAGGAGCCACCGACCATCGCGGTCAAGGACATTCGAAGTGGTACGTTCGCGGTGGGGTCAAAAACAGAGCAAGGAAATGACGGCGCACTTAATCACACCTTCGAGTTTGAAGAATGGGACGAGACGAACCCTAACATGACCCAGCCCTGGTTTCTTTTTATTCTAAAACCGACCAACGGAGACTTTCCGGTTGAGGTCGCAATGGGCTCCGGACGGGTTACTCTTAGCCTCCAGCCTCGAGTTCTAAAAGGCCTTGAAGATGTAGCCCGCTATCGTGAAGATCTCGTGATAGCTCTGGAAGAGCTTGATTGGGGACATGGTGCCGCGGTCCCGCATTTTCTGATACCGAGCTTTCTTGCCCAGTTTGACGAGGCTTTCACACCGTCCAAAGCTTCACCGGCGATCTCTCTGTTCGGTGAAATCTCTCAATTTCTCCCCATCGAAGACCGCATTCGTGTCGTCTCCTGGGTGGAGAGATGAAGCGCCGTCAGCCGGGACTGACTCTGGCCGAAACTCTTGTCTCGCTGACCCTGCTCTCGCTTTTGGCGGTGGCGGTGCTCAATCTCTTTCCTAGCTCCCTGACCATCGTGCGCATCACCCGCACCGGTTGGCTGGCCCGAGCCGCCGCCCAGGACAGGGTGGAGAGGCTGGCCTCACAGCCATTCCCCACACTGGACGAAGGCTACAGCAAGGAAGAGAAGGTCACCCTACGTGACGGTGCCGTTGCTGAGCTCCGCACCACTATAACCAAAGTCGACGGCTACGATCCCAAATTCCTCAAACGAATCCGCTGCGATATCTCCTGGGAGGGCCGAGCCGCGCTTAAGAGCGCGAGCCACGAGTTCTATGTTCATTCGGTCCGCCGCTAAGAAACCGGGTTTCACCCTGGTGGAGGTCCTGGTCGCCGCCTTTCTGGGCGGCCTGGTCCTTTATGTCATCATCACCTTACTGATCCCGGCCCTGAGACTCTCCGCCCTGGGAACAACCCGGGTCGACCTGGACGGACGCGCCAGTATGTTCGAGCAACGCCTTATCCGAGCTCTTCGAGCTACTCCGCGAACGGGGATTATGGAAGACGGTGGCCCAGAGCGACAGGTTCTCTCCACACACCCGGTCCTGGGAACCGTGGCCGACTCCAAGCAAAAATGGGCTCCCTATCTCACTGTCTTCGAGCGACGAGATGATCGCTTGGTCGAATTCCGGGTGCCTTTGAACCCGATACCGGACAAAGCCACCGTGCTCGCTCTAGAACCCCTGCTAGCAGCTCTGACCACAGCCGAGCTTCGCTTCCAGATCGAGGATGTCACCGACTTCACCGTCAAGATCGACAAGGGGCCCAGGGTCGACTTCAGTTTCACCCTGGAAAAGGACAAAGACAAACTCGTCGTCGAGCGCTCCGTCTTTCTGGTCAACAGCTCCCAATAGTAGGTTAAGCTGGCAAACGGAAGCCCTCGTGTGAGAAATGTAGGTCCCAGGCGAGCGCCTCCCTGATTCCCCGGCGGCGCATGACTTCGAAAGACACGCAATCGGTTAAGCTCAATCGCCGCTGGCGGGCTTGCCGACAGCGGGCTTCACCCAGAGCATGAACCATCTCAGAAATCCAAACGACCTCGCAGCTTGCCACCAGGCCGTCCCGCCAGGTATCACAGAGCCCGCCATCCCAATCGCGCCTGCAGAAGCGCCCAGGATTCATGGACGACATAGTTGGTTGTGACTAAAGACCATCCTTCAGTTCGCGAGCGCTGAAAATATTCACGCGCCTCACGATGATGCTGATCATCGGCATCAAGAAAAGCGTAAAATCCCGAGGTATCCACGAAAACCTCCCTCATCTATTCCGTTTCCGGCAAGATCGCGTCAGCCCACCAGCGATCATGGTCCTTAAGATCGTCGGAGGGCTGAGCCTGTCATCTTATCGCTTCCAAGCTTCCATCACCGAGGTTATATAGATGCGCACTCGGGATCGCGGTATGGTCGACGGAAAGGAAGCTCTGAGCGAAGTCGCGAGGAGCGATGTCGCTATCTTGCGCCAAGACGGATAGAGTTTTGCTCTCGGACCAGCCGCCACCTCGAATCTTCTCGGGCGAGGCGACCAGGTAGTCAGCCACGCCGCTGAAGGCCTGAGCCGTCTTCTCGCTCGCGGTCGCGCATGCATCCAGAACCAAAAGGTCAGGTTTTTGTCCGATACGCTCACCGGCGCGGCGAATGGCTTCCCCAGCCTCCTCCATCGCCATCATGCGACCGTGCCCGTCGGGCAGAATCCCTTTCTGAGTGCCGTGACCGGCCATGATCACGGCGAAATGCTTGGCCGGGTAGTTGGTCATTCCCCAGACCAGGAACTCTTCTAAAGATGCGGGGCTGTTGGGCGCGCTCTCGATGGAAGGCGAGTAGGCGACTTCCCGGGTGAGCGACCCCTCGCAGTCGCGATGGCGGGTCTCGTAGACCTTCATTCCGCGCCAATCCTGAGCGACCGCGGACTTCGGCTGGGGCTTGCCCAGGTCACTTAGCTTGCGAGCGAAAGTGTTCCATCCCCAACGAAGCTCGCCTCGATAGAGCTGGGCGGCCACATTGACGTTCTCGGGAGCGCCTTCCCGATCGAGCTCCACCAGATCCAAGGTCGCGGCCTCGCGCAGGTCGTTGTCACCATCCAAAACGTAGAGCAGGGTCCAATCTTTGCTTGGAGCCGGGAGCGGACGCGAGATGGAGGAGCTGGGGATGTTCATGAGTGAGGTCCTAGAGAGCTTGTCTGTTGGAGGCGGCTTCGTGGCCGTCTCTCTGTTCCGAACCTACCACGCTAAGCTGAAAAGAAACTGACAAAATGTCGGAACATAGTTTTCATTATTCTTTCAAGGTCTCGTTTTATTCTCCGAGAGTGGACGTAAACTCTCAACTTCGTAATTTCGCGCTCGGCCGTGTGGCCGCCGAACAGGCTCGGCCTCAGCAGGCTCAAGTCAGGCCGGATGCTGAAAATCGTGGAGCGACGATCATCGTCGACAACTTTCTCAACAGCACGTCCCACGGCTTTCAGGTCGAGGGAGCGGCCAGAAGTCTGGGCCAAACCGGCACCGTCATTCAGGTCAACCAACACCAGGTCGAGAACGGCCGTCTCACCATGCCTCACGCCAAAGCGCTCAAGAGCTTGCAAACAGAATTCGCCTCCGGCCCACTCTCGGCGGAGCTGGCCGGCCAACATCTGGACAGCTTCGTCACACAAGCGGCCGCTGGCAACGTAAAACTGGCCGCCAGTCACCTGGCCGGCATCGAAGCCGAAGGTTTTCAAAATTCCGTCGTCAACCTATCCCAGGGCGTGGACGCCTTGAATCTGATGGATATGGCCAAAATGGCGTTGAGCCCCAAGTCTAAGCTCAGCGCCGCGCAGCAACAGCAGTACAGCTCGAATCTTCAATCCGCCCTTCTCGAGCCGTCAGAGCACGGCGGCGCGACGGAGAAACTTCTAGACCAACGCCTGCTGCAACGAGTCAGCACTCTTCTCAAGGAATCTCCCGAAGTTCAAAGCGCCGTCAAACAATGGCGGGAAGGGGTCGAAAGATTCGAGTCCGCTCATAACTCGGTGGTCGTGGCCAGCGGAAACTCGGGTAAGGCGTTCCAGGCCCTGGCCCGCGATGGATTCACCCTTGACGGCAGTGAGGACCATAATCTGCTCGCGGTGCCGGAAGTGACCACGGTGGGCGCCACGTCGCGAACGGCCGATGGAGACCTCAGCCTTTCGCATACAAGCTTCGGTCCGGAGGTCGACGTTCTAGCGCCGGGCGACCACGCCGGCCTCTTCGGAACCTCTTACGCCAGCCCCAAAGTGGCTAGCGCGTTGCGCGCCGTCCATGTCCTGCGTCCCGACTTCACCAGCAACCAAGCCGAAAGCTGGCTCAAAGAGAACCTCGCCGCCTCGGTCGAGGTTTTGAATCAACCCGTGGCGCTCCTCAACACCGATCGGGCCGCCGCTCTGCTACAAGCCCTGGAGAAACGCCAATAGCTACTCGGAAAGTTCCGGAGAGCCCGAGCTTTCTGAGCATGCATACCTAACATTGCGACTCTCGCTATCAGAGAAAACTGGCAGCGTTGCCCGCGTGCGACTCTCGCTATCAGAAAACTGGCAGCGTTGCCCGCATGCGACTTTCGCTATCAGAAAAACTGGCAGCGTTGCCCGCATGCGACTTTCGCTATCAGAGAAAACTGGCAGCGTTGCCCGCATGGCATGCTGTCACGCAAACTCACATTCGATTTGGGACAAAAGCCAAAATTTTCTGATCATGCAATCCCCACTGGACAAAACTGTTGACCACATGGCCACAGGTCTTGTCCGCCATACTGCGAGAAGCTCCTCGGCCACTGCGAGAAGCGGTCCTGGCTCTGGGGGTCAAGGGCGTCGTTGCCTGTTCGGTCGACTTTTCCGACTTCGGTGATGACCTTCGCCACTCGCACTCCGCGCCATAGCGCTATTTTTGAGGGGGATTGAAGTGTTTAGACACCGTTGGTTGTTACGAATTTTGCTTATTATGGCTCTCGGTGCCGGCTTGGCCGGCTGTGAGGGAGTCGATTTCACCGACGTTCGCACCGACTCACAAGGCAACGTCCGTGAAGTGACGTCGGAGAGATTTGTCTTTCAGGACAACGTGCGCCTTCTGCAGCCGGACTCCGGCGTGGAGGTGGCCGAGATCGACGGCGACTCACTGGTGCTGACCGGCCAGGTACCTCCGCTTGCCGTCGGCGACGTGATCGTTCGGGGTGAGGGTCCCAGCCAGTTCACTCGCCGCGTGGCCAGCGTGAATCAGCAGAGCGACCGCACGGTCTTGACCACCGAGCGGGTGGGCCTCAACGACATCTTCAAGGAAGCCGACATTCAGGAGACCATCTACCTGGGCCCCGAGTTCCTCTCGAGTCTGCAGCCTGCCATTCCCGGCGTGTCCATCGGTGAGCCCATCATGATCAACGCCCAGAACGCCCAGGGAACGGAGCGGACACTCCCGGCCGTGCCCCTCACCTTCACGGGAGCTGTGGTGGCTGAGAACGGCCGCGGCTCGGTGAAGATCGACGGCAAGATATGGCTGACCGTCGGGGTTCGCACCGACCTCCAGGTGGGTTTCGAGACCTTTTTTGTCCCCACAGTGAACCGGTTTGAGCTGGTGCCGATCGCCAACCTTGGGGGCAATACGCTCGAGCCGCTCGCCGCGCTGGGGGGCTATCTTAAAGTCACCGGCACGGGAAGTGGAGACTTTCGCACCGAGATCCCCCTTATCACTCCGCCCCTTAGCTACCCTATCGCCGGCTTCGCTGGAATCGGCCTGAACATGCAGGGAAACCTGAACATGGTGGTGGACGGCTCCATCCAGGCCGACGGCACTTTCGCCATCACAGAGGCCAACGTGCGCATGGAAGCCGGCGTCAAGTACGAGAACGGCAACTGGGATAAAGTTCAGCGGCTGGCGCCGACGTTTAAGATCGAGGCGCCCGCCCTGCAGGGACAGGCCAACCTGAACGTCTCCATCGCGCAGCCCAAGATCAGCCTGAATCTTTGCGACATGGGCGAGGTCTTTATCAACGCCCAGGTGTTCAAGTTCGAAGCCCAGGCCAGGGCGGTCACCACCCCGACCCCGGGGTACGATATAGAAGTCTATCGGTCATCCGGTTTAGAGGTCGGGGCTCGGCTGGCCATCGGAATCGCCCCAATCGCGGTAAGATACGGACCACGCTACTTTCCCGTACTCCCGCCGAACCGGGAGCGAATCTTGAAGTTCGGTGTGGACCTGCCAAGACCCGATCCGGACGATGTCTTCACCCTGGTAATCCCGGTGGTTCCGGAAGGGGGAACGGCGGACATGAAGATCGGCGAGGAGCGTCTGTATATCAGTTTGACCGCCATTCGACTAGGTATCGCCTTCGTGCCTTTCCCGCTGCCGGTTGAGTGGACCAGTTCGAACCCCAGCACCCTTCGTCTGACCGGACACGGCCATTTCGCGATCGGCAAGGCGCTCAGGGCGGGCACAGCCGACGTGAAGGCGGTTCGTCGCTCGGGTAAAACGGGAGTGTGGTCCCAGTCCATCGCCTCCACCGGTCTGACCGGCCTAGAGATTGTGCCGGGCCTGAACGTGGGCGTTTCGGGACAGGTAGCGGGCCAGCAGGTCTTAAGCCAGGCCCTTCCTAGCGGCGGGGTGCCGGAATTCGGCAGCCGGGAGATGCGTGCGATTGGGAGATACGCCAATGGCGAAACCGTCGACCTGACCTACGCCGTCGACTGGACGACCGGGGGTGACAACGCGCGAGCTTTCCGCAACGGTCAGGTCGATGGACGTTTGCAAGGTACGTCCCAGATCCGGGTCACCGACCCGACCACCGGACGGAGCACCCAGACCAATATCGAGGTGGTTCGCGTTCCTATCGAGGCGCTGACTATCTATCCCATCACACCATCGAAGATCGAGCTCACCGGCGGTCAGACAGCGCAACTGAAAGCCTCCGCCCGCTACTCCGACGGCTCCATTCGCGAGGTGACCCGATTCATCCGATGGGTCTCTTCCGACCCCTACATTGCCAAGGTGTCCGAGCAGGGCATGGTGACCACCGAAACCCCAGGCCAGGTGACCATCAAGGCCATCGATCCCCAGGGTTACGCCGTCGCCAGCAAGACCGTGATCGTCAACCGGGCTCCCCTGGCCAGCCTGCGGCTTCGTCCCACCAGCGCCGGCCCGTTCCGCGTGGACCAAACGCAGGAGTTCCGGGCCACCGCCGTCTTCGCCGATCGCACCGAGACCTCGGCCACACCCGGATTGGTGTGGCGTACCGACGACGTCAACGTGGCCCGCATCTCCGAGCTCGGCGTGGTGACCACGCTGGCTCCGGGCAGATTTAAGGTCCTGGCGCTGATGGACGGGGTTAGCGCCGTCACGCCGGCTTTCGAGGTCAACGGACCGGCCGGGTTCGTCTACACCGCCCAGCCGGGCGACGTGCGGACGGGAACGCCGTTCTCCGTCACCCTCGAGGTTCGCGACATCAAAAACCAGATCTGGACCGAGCCGGTGCAGGTCACGCTGGAGCTAGAGAGTGGACCCGCCAACGCCTCACTGGGCGGCAATCTGACCGCGACGGCCTCCAACGGAACCGTCACCTTCGACAACCTGACCATCAACCAGGTGGGCCAAGGGTATCGCCTGCGCGCTTTCTCAAACGGCATGTCCATCGCCTTGGGCGAGCCCTTCGAGGGTCTCAATCCAAGCGGCCCCACCGGTCCCGTGGGCCACGTATTCGTCAACGAGACCGCCGCGGCGAATGGCGTGGGCGGCTTGACGGTCCTCGAGATCTCCCAAAACGGGACCTTCACGGAGGCGACCGGATCGCCTTACGACACCGCGGGAACCGCGGCGTCGATGACCAAGCTCGGTAACTTCGTGGTAGTGGCCATCGGCGGGACCGGCGCCAACAGGAACAGCCTGCAGTCATTCGAGTACGACAGCGCCGACGGCTCTCTGACGGCTCGCGACCAGACCGCCACCAACTCCATCTCCACCAGCGCGCCGTCTGCTCTCAAGCTCGACAGCGGCGGTGGCGACATCGTGGTCAGCCTGAGCACTTCCGACCAGCTGTTGAATGCGTGGAGAGTGGCTGCCAATGGGTCGCTCAGCTTGCTGGACACAGAGGACCTGACGGGGACGGGCGTCGGATACGTGAAGTACTACGACGCGCCGGGACCGACGGACTACATCTACCTGACCAGTCCCACCGCGAGAGAGATCCGACGAATCACGCTCGACACCACAACCGGATCGATGGCCCCGACCGGTGTCATTCCCTACGTTTCCAGCGCCATCTTGACGCAACCGGGCACGATGGGGACACTGGGCAACAATCTGTTCGTGCTCAACCCCACAGCCTATCCAGCTGTTGGTGAGAACGACACCATGAACTGGTACACCATCAACGACACGAACGGCGCGCTAACCGCGAAACCAACCATACCAGGTACAGGCGACGGCCCGGTCGGCATTCATGCGGTGGGCGACTTGCTCTTCATCGGCAATCAAACCAGCGCCAACATCCTAACCTATCGGGTCCCCGCGTCGGGCAACATCCTGCAATCGCTCGGATTCGCTCCGGCGGGCGAGATGAACCCACACTCGTTCACCGACGTGGCTCTCTCCTCGGATGAATCGGGGCTTTACGTGGCCACCTCGGACAGCATCGCGGCGTTTATCCTAAACACCACTACAGGAATACTCACCGCGCTGCCGGGCTCGCCTTTCGGAGGCTTCAGCTCGCCGGGCGACATTCGCAACTAAACAGTCGTATGGGCGTTCTCAGAGCGCCCACACGAATGACAAGCGGCCGGCTCTTCACCAGGTGCCGGCCGCTTGTCATTTCGAGCCTGGAGGCAGAGGAGCCATCCTCTATGGACGGCGAAATGCCTCGGGGGGATAGATGGAACAGCTCACGGCGTTCGCGCCTTTCGTGAAAAGAGAGCGCTCCTGGGAAGGCCGGGGAGATGGCGGCCCGGTTCTGGTCAAGTGGGGAGAGTACGAAAGAGGCTGTTGGCCCGGCTGCCCCCGTGTGTTGGTCACCGGGGGCGTGCCGCCTTTTCTGGTTAGAGAACTGCACCCCGGGCCGAGTTTACAGGACATGGCCCCCCTAGCGATCGGTCCGGCGCTCGAACTCTTCGCCAAGGTTCTCTCCGCGCTGAGCGAACTCCATAGGCACGGAGTCGTGCATGGACGCCTCAAGCCGTCCAACGTCTTCGCCTCCGGGTTGACCGACGCGGGCCTCATGGTGCCCGAGAGCGAGCCCTCCGCCTTGCTCTTTCGCGCCCCGGAGCTCAGCGGTGCCAGCCCCGCTCCGGTTGGTCCTCAAGCCGATCTCTATTCGGCCGGAGCCGTCCTCTACTTCATGCTGGTGGGCGCCCCGCCGTTCGTCGCGGAGAATCTGAGCCAAGCTCTGCGAGCCCCCTTTATCCAACCGCTCCCGACGCTCATCGGAGAGGGCCGGGAGCGTTGGCTCCGGCTAGCCCTGGACGCGATGCTGACCCGGCTGATGAGTCTCGATCCCAGAGACCGTTACTCCAGCGCCGCCGAGGTCAGAGCCGACCTGGAGCTCTTGTCCAAATCTCCCAAGACGTTCGTTCCCGGAGCCGGAGAGCTTCGCGAGCGCCTGGCGCCTCCCGCCTTTGTGGGCAGGACGGAGCTTTTGAATAGCTTCCGGGAGCACCTAGAGCAAGGTGGGTTTCTTCAGCTGGTGGGAGAAGCCGGTTGCGGCAAGAGCCGCCTGGCCGAGCAAGCCCGCCGGTTGGCCCACTCGAAAGGCTTTCTCGTCCTGCGAGGGCGAGCCCGCCAGGGAACAGCCGATGCCCCCCTACAGGTGCTCGACGAGCTTTGCCAGGAGCTCCTTTCTCAAACTGACAAGACCGAGTTAGAGCGAATTCTGACCGAGCTCGGTGTCTGGCGAACCGTGGTCCGCACCGCCCTGCCCGCGCTAGGTGGCTCGGGCGATCACGATCCGGAGGCTTATGCCTGGATCCGCACCTGCCGAGCCCTAGCCAACTTCTTACAAGTCTTGGGTCGAACAGAGCGACCCGCTCTTCTCATTTTAGAAGATCTGCACTGGTCCCCGCCGGACACTCTGGAAATTCTCTCTGGAGTGCGGGAATCGCCGAACGTGGCCCTTCTTATCACCAGCCGGCGGGAGCTCTCCCTACCCGGACAGCGCCTTGAGGTTCCTAAGTTGAGTCTCTCCGAGAGCGAGCTCGTGGCCTGCTCGGTGCTGGGGCGTTGCCAGGCTGCCATCCCCTCCCTCACCGCTCAAGCCAGTCAAGGCAATCCGTACCGCTTGGCCAGCTTACTTCGCGGATGGACCCAGGACGGCTCCTTACGACCCAGCCCGGAAGGTTGGCTCGCACCGGAGGGGCTCTCGCGAGCCCAGCCGGACGGAGAGCCTCCCGCCGCGAATCTTCTGGACTCGCCAACGAGAGAGGTTTTGAGTCTGGCCGCGGTGGCCGGTCGAGAGCTCGAGCCGGAGCTCCTCTCTCGTCTTTTTGAAGCCTCGACCGTGGAGCTGGCCCTCTCACGAGGAACAAACCTGGGCCTCTTGCACAAGAGCGGCCCGCGAGAGTGGAGTTTCGCTCACGATCTGACCCGAGATGCGGTGTTAGGGTGGCGGCCGACGTCTCGAGGGGAGCAACACCTCAAACTGGCCCACGCGCTTTGGGATTGGCAGCCCCAGCGGGACCAGGACATTTCCTACCACTTTCACCAGGCGGGTCTGAACGCTCAGGCTCTCCCCTTCGCCCGTCGGGCGGCTGCCGCGGCCCGTGAGCGCAACGCTTTGAGCTCGGCCGAGACCTATCTTCAGATCGCCCTGGCCGGCGCTCCCGAGGACACGGAACTATGGAAAGACCTGGGCGACGTGCAAAGGATCGCGGGTAACTTTGAAGCGGCCGACCACAGCTACGGCCGAGCCTTGTCCCTGGCCGTCACTCCCCTTTCTCGCGCCCGCATCCTGGGCTGTCAGGCCGAGGCCGCCTTCGGCGCCGGTCGGCTAGAAGCGGCCCGGGATCTCTTCAGACAGGCTTTGGCGCTGCTGGGACACACTCTTCCCTCCGGACGCTGGTCGAAAAACCTGGCCTTGCTACGCGAGCTTCTCGCTCTGGCCAGGCCTCCGGCCCGCTCCGGGGAGCTCAGCGAGGCTCAACGCCTGGCCTTGAGAATGCTCGATCACCTGGCCTACGTTTTGGCCTATAGCGACGGCTACGGCTTGATCTGGGCCAACCTTCGCTGCTTGAACCTGGCCCGAAGAGCCGCTCCGGGCCGCGAACTGGGAGTAGCCTTGATCACCCATGCCGTCGCGATTCAGTATATCCCCCCGCTCGTTTCTCGTGCCTCGCGCATAGCCGGCCAGGCGCTGGAATTAGTAGAGCGGTTCGGAACCGAATACGACCGGGCCGCGGCGATGGCTCGAGCGGGGACCATCGCACTCTTTGGCGACAACCCGGCCGAAGCGTTGCGCCTCGACGAGCTGGCGGTCCCTATCCTGCAACGCTCCGGGGACCGCTACGATGCCCACATGGCCGCCTACAACCAGGGTCTGGCCCTCTACTTTTTGGGTCGCCTGGAGCAATCCCGGGGGGTCCTGAGGGAGAACCTTCGAGAGTGCCTGGCCCTCGAGGACTCCCTGGGCTGCGGCCATACCTTGAGAGTCCTGGCACTATTGGACCCGTTATCCGACGAGTTGATCGACTCGGTGCAGGAGAGCCCGGCCTTCCCTTCCGTGCGGACCCTGATGGCCGAGGTGCGTGGCCTGCACCACCTGCGGAGAGGGGAACTGAGGGAGGCCATCGCCCATCTCGAAAGCGCGTCCAAAGTGGCCCGCGGAAAAGGCGACGTTTTCGAGAACCTCTGGTCGGGCTCATTTCTGGTGCGCGCGCGTCGCCTGCTGGCGCAACAGGAGCAGGGCGCTCATAGGACCGGCTTGGAGCTTTTGGCCGAGAAAGAAGGGCGCCGCACTCTACGACTGGCCATGAAGGGCTATCTGGTCTTCGTACCCCGTCTGTGCCGAGAGCTAGCTCTTCTTCTCTTGCAACAAGGCCGGATGGAGGCCGCACGAGATCTGCTAGAACAGGGTTTGAGCATGGCCCGACGCTGTGAAATGCGCTTCGAGGAGGCGCTCGCGTTATGGGAGCTCGCCGAGCTCGCCCGCCTCAGCGGTGCCTACCCCGAAGAGCTAAGAGCCGAAGCGCTCCGTCTTTTTCGTTTGACCGGCGGTACCTGGGAGCGCTCCTCGTCCGGGGGAAGTCCCCCGGGTGTCGCCCTGGCCGAGCGTTTTGACCAGGTGATCCTGTGGAGCCAGACCATCGCCTCCCGGCATTCCATCTCAGAAGTGGTGGAAGCCGCTCGCCAAGCCGCGGAAGCGCTCTTGCGCTGCCGCTCCGTACGCCTTCCCACCCGCGACGACGGGATCGAGGTGCGGACGGTCGAGCCGCGCGAATCCGACACTCTCTCGGCCCTGACCATCCCTCTCCCCTGGGCCGGAGAGCCGGCCACGGAGCTCTACTGCACTTCTCGAGACTTAGAAGACTTCTTCGGCCAGGAGGAGCTTCGCCTGGCCGGGCTGATCCAGGGACAGGCTCGGGTGGCTCTGAGTAACGCCCACCTTTGGGCCGAGCTTCAAGAAAGGGAAGCCCATCTGGAGCGCCTCTTTTCCAGTGTCCCGGCCGGTATCGCCGTGGTTGACAGGCGTGGTGTCGTGCTGCAGGGCAACCCCCGATTGTCTGAAATGCTCGGTCGCTCCCCGCTCGACAGCGAGTTGGCAGAGCACTTGCAAGCCGACGACCGCCCATGGTTTGAGGACGCGCTACGAAGCTTGGAATCCGGCCGAATGCTTCAAAGAGAGCTACGCTTGAACATGCCCGACGGGCGAACACTGTGGGGAGAACTCAGCCTGCAACGGCTACCCGGGACCGAGGCGCGCGCCATCGTGGCGCTGGCCGACGTCAGCCAACGCCGGCTCGAACAAATCGCCATCTTCCAGGACAGAGAGCGCCACATGCTCGCCTCGGAAGTGCACGACGTCTTATCCCAACCTTTGGTGGCTCTGCAACTGCGACTGGAAGCGATGTCTCAACAACATTCCGAGGCCCGGGCCGCCTTGAAAGACTCAGCCCAAACCGCGCGCGACGTTCTCGACGACGCACGTGGGCTGATCGCCCGGCTGCGCAGCCCCCACGTCGAACACCTGCGACTGAGCCTGGCCATCGAGGACGCCGTGGGAGAACTGGTCGACCTTGAAAAGACCGAGGTGCGTGTCCAACTTGACCTCGGTTTGGACGACTTGCCGGCCCTTTCAACTCTCTTTGCCTATCGCATCGTGGTGGAATCTCTCACCAACTGCAACCGACACGCTAGAGCTGGAAAAGTTCGGCTGCGCCTACGCCTGAGGCAAGGCAGACTAAAGGGTATCATCGCCGATGACGGTGTGGGATTCTCTCTCGACGGTGTGGCTTCCGGTCACTTTGGCCTGCGAATCGTGCGTGAGCGAGCCGAACTGTTGGGCGGGAGGGCATGGTTGCGGACGGCACCCGGTCGCGGCACGACCGTTCTCTTCCATCTCCCGACCGAGCACTTGGAGGCTTAGCCCTAGCCGTGTTCGGGAAGACGCGTCGGCAGAAGACGAGCGCGTGCCTCGAACGCCGTGACCAGCGAGGTGCGATCGGAAACCCCGAAGTGCGAGAAAAGCGCCCTTAAGTGGATCTTGATCGAACTCACCGAAAGGTTCATCTGTTCAGCGATGAGATGGTTGCTCAAGCCTTGACAGACTAGTCGAAGAACCTGATCTTCCCGGGGAGAAAGTCCCGATTCGGTCGTCTCCTCACCACGCGCCATGGCGAGAACCGCACCCGCGGCGCGGGCATCGAAGTAAGATCCACCCGCGGCCAGCGCCCGCACACCCGCCATCAGTTCATCGGAATGAGCCGATTTGGCCACGAATCCCCGCGCGCCGGCTTTCACCGCGTCGCCCACGATCGAACGTTGGGTGTGCATACTTAAAATCAAAACCGGCAGGCCAGGATGCAGCTCGCCGATCTGGCTGGTACACCAGAGACCGCTGCGACCAGGAAGATTCAAGTCCAGGAGGACGACGTCGCAAACAAGCTCTCGAAGCAACTCGAGACCCTCCTCCGCCGAACCCGCTTCTCCCACGACCTCGACCTCTCCCGAGGACTCTAGCATCGAACGCAGACCCTGGCGAACGAGAAGGTGGTCTTCGAGAAGAATGACGGACACTTTTTGGATCACGTCAAGATAAATTTGCCTCCCACCGTCCTTTGCCTCCTCTGACCGGATCAACGTATTCGGGATAAAAGATCTATGTTTTCGGGATAAAAACCCAACTTGATCACCCCCCCTTGCAAGCCCTTATAAAATCTAGCCTCGCAAAATCGTGTAGATGGAAAAATGTTTTTTCCCCTCTTAAACAAATGTACTTATACCTATGATGCGTAGATTGAATGATGTTTGTTCGCACAGTCAGCCATCGTCGTGGAGATAAGTGCTATACCTACGTTCAGTTGGTAGAGAGCTACCGCCGCCCCGACGGGGTTCCGACGCAGCGAGTGATTGCGAATCTAGGAGATTTACCCTCAGCCACTGTCGAGAATCTTAGGTTGGCGCTGAAGGCTTCGCGTGATGGTGGAAGCCTTGTGCTTGCGACCGAAACCGCGAACCTCGTCAGTGAGCACAGTGTGACCGCTAATCTGGAGTATCTCGACATCGCCGTCATGCGCGCGATGTGGCAGCAATGGGGATTGTCATCGCTGCTCACCGAACTGAGCGGCAAGCAACAGTCTATGCTCTCGACGGCTCAGGTCATCGAGGTTTTGACGCTTCAACGGGCGGTGGGCTCGCCGGGCTCTAAGTCTTACGCTGAGCGCTGGTTTCCGAGGACGGCGCTGCCCGAATTAATGGGGTGTCCTCCTGAGCGATTCAACAACACGCGAGTCCACCGCGCGCTGCAGGTGCTTCATGATGTTGGCGAGCGGCTTGCCCAGAGACTTCCGATGTTGTACCAAAGCCGGCAAGGTGCCTTTGGGTGTTGTTTCATGGACGTCACGAGGACTTATTTCGAAGGCTGCCGCTACGATGCCGCGGAGCTTTCCAGGACCAATGCGGAGAGCGACCTCAGAAAGAGAATCGGTATCATCCTGCTCAGCAATGACGATGGATACCCATTGCGATGGAAGACCATCGGTGGGCGAACGATGGACGTTACCGGCATGAGTGAGATGGCCAAGGAACTCAAGGATGTGGAGTGGCTACGGGGTGTCCCCATTGTCTTTGACAGAGCCATGGGGAGCGGAAAGGCGATTCGTGGTCTTCTCGCCAGCAATATATGCTTTGTGACCGCAGCGCGCTCAAACGACATTGACCCCCATCTCGCGTCCTTATCCACGAGGTTCCACCCTTGTTTCATGGCAGCGTCATTCGTCGGACTGTGTCCACTCCACAACGTCGCGTGGTGGGCCTCTGGATTCGCGACGGAGTCGGGGGAGCCGTATATGTCCTGGACGCAAGCTCCTCCATCACTACCGGTAGATGATGTTTCGCGAGTCCGTATAGGAGGCACGGACGCGTCTTATGAGGACGATATCTGCCGCATCCGGGCGGCGGTCAGCGGCCTTGATCTCGTCGAGGTAGACCCCAACCTGTTTGCAAAGGAGCTAGGGGTCGCTCGGCTACCGGAGCCCAAATCTGATGAGAAACCACGGAGTGGGCCCTCCTACCTGCGATTGGTGGCCTACTTCAATCCTCAACTCCTTGTTGACCAACGGCAGCGCGCTCAGCGACGGATGGAGTCTTTCCAGCAGTTCTTGAAAACGTTGAACGAGCAGCTTCTAAGCGCAAAGAACTCCCGCAGCGAGGAGACCACATTTGCTAAGGTCAGGAAGAAGCTGGAAGCCAGAGACTGGCTTGGCCTCTTTGACATCCAGCTGACTCCCCTGGAAGTCCCCAATGACAAAGGTAGACTTGTACGGACTTTCCGATGTGATGCCACGCTCAATCAGGAAGCCTGGTTGCGTCGACAAAAGTACCAAGGGTTTGTCTTGCTGCTAGTTCACCCATCCTTGACCCAGACGGCTTCAGAACTCGCCTTGCTCTATCGGTCCAAGGATATCATCGAGAAGGACTTTCAAACCATCAAAGGTGTCGTGAGGCTGCGACCAGTCTTCCACTACACCGATCCGAAGGTCCAGGCTCATATCACTCTCTGCATGTTGGCCCTTCTTCTCCAGAGAACGCTGGAGGCTCGACTAAGGGAAGCGGGTCTCCGTCTGTCTGCTTCAGCAGCCCTAGAGGCACTATCCGAATGTCACTTAAATCGGATGAGCAAGGGCTCGATGTATTCGGTCACGGCACCTACCGCCATGCAACGGGAAATCTTAAAGGCACTCAAACTCAGCTCCCTCGTGAAACCATCGTCTGTTGGGCGCACTATAACGGCCAGAGCTAGCTCGTAAACGAGACCTACACGCTGAGGTGGTGACACCGCTTCTCCACGGTCTCTGGACCGCTCGTGGAAGTGTTGTATCTACACGTCTCTAGAGGAATGGCTTAAAGACTAGGTTTCACGAGCAGGGTGGTCAAGTTGGGATAAAAAGCCAAATTTTTTTGATCATGCAAACCGCACACTTCTGTTCGGGCTAAAACCCAAAATTCTCTAGCTACAAAAAGAGCCCGCTCTCGGTCAAACCTCGAGCGGGCTCCTCGTAGTTATCCCAGTCTTACGGCAACAAGGTGTTGCGAGCGAGGTACAGTCCCAGAATGGGATAGAGATTCGGCTCCGCGGTCAAGTTGGTGGCTTGTGAGGTGAAGTTCACGAACCTTCCATCCGCCGAGATCGCTCCAAGGTTGGAGGTCCCATTGCCCTCCTCCCCGGTCCTCGATTGGCTTACCCTAACCTTCTGACCGCTTTGAGTATCAATGACATAGACTTGCCGGTGGTATTCAGAAACCTGGTCGAAGGCCAGGTAGCGGCCGTTCTGCGAAAGAGCGATGCGTCTCGGACTAGCGAGAGAGGACCCCACCGCGGTAACCAGTCGAGTCTCGGAGCTCTGGCGATCATGGATGTAGATGTTTGCCGAAAGGCTAACCTGATCTTCGATATAGACGAAGGCTACGAATCGCCCGTCACCAGAAATATCGATGGCTTCGGAATCTATGATTCCCTCGGTCGCGATACCGACGCGAGCTACCGAGTCGGCCTCCAAATCGTAAACGAACACATCGGATTTTTCGTTCGTGTCGCCGGGTACGAGATTCGCGGCGTAGGAGACGAAAGCTACATCACCGTCGTCGGCGATGGCCAGGGAACCGTAGTCACCTACATTTGGCGTACTCCCGTCGAACGACTTGCTGGCAAGAATCGTCGTGCCCTGCGGCCCTCCCGCGAAATGCTTGAGGTAAATATTCCTTCGATAGAATCCGTCCGCCACGTCGGGCACGTAGTAGTTGGTATTCATGCGGAAGGCGACATATCCGCCGTTGCCGGCCAGGTATCCGTTGGAGACGGGGATGTCACCGAAAACTCCGGTCGGTTCGCTATCTTCTCCGTCACGATTGAGATCGGCTTTTCGGTACTGGCCGGTCGTGCGATTGAGGACCCAGACGCTCGCGCCGCCCCCTCCTGGGGGAGACTCCTCCAGATTCTGGGATGAGCCCAGGGAAACAAGATTACCGTCATTCGAGATACGGACAGGTCCGCCCACGCTGACCTCCCCGAGGGTCTGAACTGTTCCGAGACGGTCGACAATTTGGGGAAACCTCTCAGCCCCGTACGGATTTTCGGGATTGGCGATAATGTGAACGCTGATACGGCCGTCGGCGGAAAGCGCGGACTCCGACACTTCTTTGGTGTCGCCCAAGCGCTGGATGGAGTTATCATCCACTCCGGTTCCACCATTGCCGTCGTCTCCACCGTTGCCGTCGTCTCCGCCGTTGCCGTTGTCTCCGCCGTTGCCGTTATCGCCACCGTTGCCGTTGTCTCCACCCGGACCGTTCGGACCCGTTCCGAAAGGAGAGGCGGGTGGCAGCCCTGGGACCGGTGTCACATCCTGGTCGGTAACTCTAACGGCCTGGTTGGCCTGGACGGTGATGCCGTCAATGCGTTCCCAGAAGGTCTCTCCAGTATTCAAACGGATGGTCACGAAAGCGATCTTCTGTCCGGGTCGAAGGCCGGCGATAGGAACATCGGTGCCGCCAGCCAGGCGAATGGCTTCAGTAACTGTCAGGTTTCCGCGACGTTCCGAGGTGCGCGTGGAGACATCGAAGATCTCGTACTCGAGCGACGTGATCTGGAGAATCCTATCAATAGGAAAGTTGAAGCGGCCGCGTGCCTGCGTCCCAAAGTTGATCCCCAGAATCGCTGTCCCGGTCGGTGCTTCGCCTGTCCCCGCGGTGGAAGTGCTGGAAGGTTGGTCAATGAAGGAATTTCCGCAGCCCACGGTCAGTGTGCCCATGACAAAAAAAATCAAAGAAAAAGTGAGCAACCGATAAAGCCTTCTCAGGCCAAGCCTACCCGACCGCTCCTCTGGTCCTGGCGGCGCTACAGCCCCAGAACACGAATTCACCATCTTTAGCATCACGAATCTCTCCACTGTAAACTCATTTAGGCACGGCAAAGTGAAGCCCCCCAAATTGGTGCGAGGCTAATTCGTGAGAGACAAGGGAGCCAACCTTTGGCCAATTAGACAGAGAATTTGACCAAGCCAGCCAGAGAACTTTGGTGTCATCTCAAGCTGCCAAGACGGCAGATAAGCTTCAGATGGCCGGAAGCGCCCAGTCGATCGACTTCCGACCTCGCTCGGCCAGATAACGATTGCACGCAGAGAAATGACAGCAGCCAAAAAAGCCTCGATCCGCTGAAAAGGGCGAAGGATGCGGCGCTTTCAATACCAAGTGCTTACGGGTGTCGATCTTTCGACCTTTCTGCTGGGCATGGCTTCCCCACAGCATAAACACTAACCCGTCACAATGCTCATTAATGACATCGATCACCTTGTCGGTGAAGGTGGTCCAGCCGCAGTTGGCATGAGACTGAGGCTTCGACCGTTCCACGGTGAGCACACTGTTGAGCAAAAGCACCCCTTGCTCGGCCCAATGACGCAAGTATCCATGCGAAGCTGGAGCAATCCCTAAGTCGGACTGCAACTCCCTGAAGATATTGACAAGCGATGGCGGCGGCTCGACGCCGGGCTGAACCGAAAAGCTCAACCCGTGAGCCTGACCCGGTCCATGGTAGGGATCCTGACCCACTATAACCACCTTCAGGTCGGCTAGTGGACACAGCCGCAAAGCCTCAAAGACTTGAGGTCTCGGAGGGTAGACTTGAGTCACCTTCCGGCGCTGCTCAACAAACTCCAGAATATCGAGGAAGTAGGGCTTCTCTTTCTCTGGCCCTAAGAGGTCGCTCCAGCTCAGGGAGCGTCCGGCAGACGATGGCATGCCAAACGATTTGGTTGCAAGCTACCGGGAGACCTTTAGAACAACACAAAGAGAGCCCCTGGGGTTAACTCAGAGGCTCTAAACAAACCTGGCAGCACTGCCCGCGTGGAATGCTGTCCCGTGAACTCACATTAGATTCGGGACGAAAGTCAAAATTTTATGACGCATAAGCTGAGAACTCACAACCATTGACAGTCAGGTATCCCGACCCTGATACCTTCGGTTGAGCACCCGGTCCCTGTTTTTAGTTACCCGGGTAGTTGGTGAATGGAACGTCACTCGGCTCGGGATCGCCGACAGGGTCACCAGTCGGAGGCCCGCCCGCTCCCCAGTAGTTCGCGGTATATACCAGGCCTGTCGGTGCCCATGACAAGGAGAGACGAACTCCGTTGAAGTCGTTGAACGATATTGGCGTCGTGTTCCAGCCAGAGAAGTAGTACTGAATGAAAAGATGTGTCGAGTTCCCTTGAAAACTATTGCCGATGATCCCACCACCATCGGGGAAGTTGATACTGATACCTTGATCGTTGGATTCGAAAATGTTGCGCCGGACCATATGCCCATTGGAAAGACGAGGACTCGCCGAGCCTCTCATGCGGAGTCCGTTCTGCCAGGCCGAGAACAGATTGTCCTCAAAGAGCAAAGTGTCCAAGGGTTCGTTCACCTCGAAATGAACCCCAGACCCACTTCCCGAGACGCCAGTGAACACCGAGTTTCTCACCGTAAAGCCGTCGCTTGTGTGCACCAGCACCACTCCGTGCTGCCCTCCAGAGGCTCCCGTGATGGTCAAGCCGTCCAGCGTAACCCCAGCGGGGAAGATAGTCGAAAAGCGGGGGATGATCGTTTCGGGCTTGCGAGGTGGGTTAACTTGACCTCGGGCCAAAACTCCGGCTGTGATCCCCGCGTTGTTTCCGAAGATCTGAAGTCTGTTCAGTCCCGTATTGTCGCCAATCTCGGTGCCGATGGCCACCACTGAGTCATAGGTCCCCGCGGAGACAAAAATCGCCGCTCCAGGTTTGCCCGCGGCGGACGCTGCATCCACCGCCAATTGAACTGTGGCGTGATTGGCGGGAACGTTGTAGATAGCCGCCCCTTGGCCTATCACCAGATAGTCGACGGCAGGCTCGCTGCCAAAGTTATCCCCAGAAAGACCGTCCGAGATTCCCACGCTGACCGAGCCCAAGCCAAGTGGCTTGTTAGCCGTACTAGAAAGCGTCACACCCGCAACGAAGTCACGGATCTTACTGGGAGTGGCCCGAGAGTCCAAGTCGACCGTGAACGCCTTCGTTCCGTCGCCGGTCACGGTACCGATCACGACCGCCGCCGGTGCCTGCAGAACCACCTCAGAGTTGGTCCCCTTAGCGGTGATCAGCAGTTGCCCGCCGGAAAGGTTCGCCTGATCGTCGGTCACCGTCACATTGGTGAATGCGACGTGCGGCCCGTCGCCCTGGCTGATCGTGATCCGGTGTTGATCGAAACCAACCGTGGGCGGTTCATTCCCTTGGGCGTTAGTCACCGCGACCTGAACAGTCTGCGTGAAGCTGCCAACTTGTGCCGTGATCGTGGTTTGTCCCACAGCGACGGGAGTCACCAGGCCGTCGTTGGCAACGCTGATCACCCCAAGGTCGCCGACCACATAGCTGAGTCCATCGCCAGCTACCGTCAACGCACGCGGCGGAGAGGAGCCGAAACTGCCCAGCGTGACCAACGTCGCTGTGGTCGTCGGGTTGATGGTCAGAGCGACAGGGCTCGGCGTGACCGACACAATGCCGTCAATATTCGGCTCGATGATCGTTGCGTGAACTGTAGCACTCGCGCCGTCGACGGTCGCCGTCAGACTGGCTTCACCCGTGCTCAGCGCCTGGACCAGAGCGCTTGTGGGAGTCTGAGATTCGATCTCGAATCCCCCACTCGCGCTCCACTGCACCGCGTCTGCCCCAAGTTGCATGGGGCGTCCGAGTTGGTCGAGCGCCGAGAGGGTGTACTGCTTGCTAGCCCCCCGAGCGACATTGTCGCCGTCAGGGGAGAGCGTGAGGGTGGTTGCGACGGGCGTTAGAACCTGGAGCACGACGCCGGAGGAAACCTCGCCGGAAGTGGCGGCGATGGTCGTCATCCCATCACTGAGGCCGCTGGCCACACCGTTCGAATCGACGCTCGCCACCGCGGGCCTGCTGCTGGCCCAGGTCACACCGAGAGCTGGGAGCACGTCCCCGTTGGAGTAAGTCGCCGTGGCGCGAAACTGGTGACGTTCGCCAGGCCCTATCAAAGCCTCTGTCGGGCTCAGGCTCAACGAGGACAGAGTGACCGCTTCTGTCGTCGCATGCACGAACTCCAGAGACTTGTTATACCCTGGACTCACCGTCACGTTGAGCGTGCTGCGCAGAAGAGGCACATTGTGCTGATCGAGGACGGTGATCACCACGGAACGGGTCGACACAGGTACACCCCGGACCGTGATTTCCGGAGCCATATCCAACACCTGTGTTGGCAAGGTCATGGAGCCGGAACCGTTCACCCCTTGGAAGAACTCGAACCGCAATCTAGCGCCCTCCCGGGGCACCTCCAGCGCCACCTGGGCTTGGACGAAGCGAAAAGTCAGATCCCCCGTCTCCGAGCCCGATGCGGGGCTGTTCGTGCCAACGACCGCGTCAACTCCGCTCGAACTTCCGCATCCGACTGTGAGCAGAAGCGAAACGAAGAGCAGCGCGAATCGCCTCAACGCTCGCCACACTCCGTCATGTCTTAAAGAAAACATCCCAACCCCCAAATATCCGAATTTTCACACAACACAAAGAGAGCCCCTGGGGTTAACCAGAGGCTCTAAACAAAACCTGGCGGTTTCCTACTCTCCCACCTCGTCTCCAAGGCAGTACCATCGGCGCTAGAGGGCTTAACTTCCGTGTTCGAGATGGGAACGGGTGTGACCCCTCCGCCATCGCCACCAGGAAAACTTTTTGTCCTCGCAATCGAAGCAAGACACAGAGAGTAAGAGCAACCACGAGCGAGCAAAAGCTCTAGCTCACAGACCAAATCACGAAACCTCATCACCTCCAGGCAGACCTTAAGTCCACACTCTACGGCGTTCGTAGTGTCTGGTGATGAATGTTAATGAAGCCGCTCGACCTATTAGTGCTGGTTTGCTCAATACATTGCTGCACTTACACATCCAACCTATCAACCT
>JBBCJA010000067.1:0-47124 GCA_037189585.1 Selenomonadaceae bacterium
AGGTGGTGAAAGCCGACGGAGTGCAAGTTCGGGGAGAGATTCGCTCCGGCTCCAGTAAAGTCGACCTTCCGACCTTGCGTCCCACCGACTACGACCCACGGACCTCCGGTCGCGAGCATTTCCCCGTCACGGGATCCGAGAAGGAGCTGACCGGTTCGGCTCTGGGTCAGGGCGTGGTCACCTTCGCCCAACCTCTCACCCTTTCCAACTCTCATCTCTTCGTGGAGGGTGAGCTGCGCTTGCCACGAGGTGTCAGCGGGAGCGGAGTCATCGTGGCTACCGGCGACATATCCATCGGCGGAGCGACGAATCTGGAAGGGATGACGGAACTGGCTGTCATCTCGGGAGGACGGGTGACTCTCTCGGGGCACGGTACCGAACGCTCTTACTTACGCGGTCTATTTTACGCCGAAGAGGGTTTACGGGCGGCCGAGCTCACGCTGGTGGGCTCGCTTCTGACCGGCCACGCCTCCACCGGAGTCGAGCTTGACCACGTCAATGTTTTTTATGAACCGCTCACAGTGGCGGAGATAGGGGGAGGTGGAGTCACCGGTGGAGGGATTGAGGTACATTTAGTTGAGCGTCAGCGTCCATCTGGGAGGGGCTTCGCACAACTCCTTTTCTCCACGAATCCCTTGGACAGCGATGAACTTTACAATCCCCACCACGCGTTGTTCTACGTGGACCTGGAGCCCCATAACGGGGGCTACCCGATCCAGGTATCAGTCAAGTCTGGGACCTGGTCGAGTCTGGTTGTAACTCGAATGCTCAATAATGCCGAAGATGCTCGACTCTTCATTGAAGAGCTGAGCGCTAGTCTCGGTGGCTTGACCGCCCTGGAGCATCAAACCGCCGATAGGGCCCTTCTCACACCCAGCGCGGAGGCCTTGGAGGTACTCAAAGCCTCCTTGAGTGAAGCGCTACGATCTGAATTCTCCAAAGCCGAGGGCGGAACCAACTCAACTTCAGTGACAACCCCGGTAATGGACCTCTCCCAATTTCTCCCCATCGAGGACCGCATCCGCATTGTCTCCTGGCTCGAACGTTAGGGGTGAAGCAGCATAGGCAAGAGCAGGGTGAAGGTCACAAGCATCGAGCCGATCGTTTCTCGCAGATCCATGGCGTGTCTCCTTTCGTGTCTCAACCCCTCAGAAGATGATTCTAATATTTCAAGTTCCTATTGAATCTCACTCACACCATACGCGACATAACCGGTATCCTTGAGGATAGTTTTCTATGAGGGTCACGGCAGGGACGAAACACTGGGAATCAAATGACGGCCCATGAAAAGCCCCGCGTGGTCGCACCATCGCCTGGAGTTCGTGGTCCTGTCTTTTGAAGGGCCGGACCCGTACTCGATGGTGGGAGGCCTCGGCGTCCGCGTCACCGAGATGACTCGAACTCTAGCCGAAATGGGCTTCGTCACCCGTCTTTTTTTCGTCGGAGACCCCCACGCCACGTCGGTGGAGACTCACTGTGACGGCTACCTGCATCTGCACCGTTGGTCCCGCTGGGTGGCCCAACAGTATCCTCGCCACGTCTATCAGGGGGAAATGGCCAAAGTCGAGGACTACCAGAACAGCCTTCCGAGTTTCTTGCTGGAGAAGGTCATCGCCCCTAACGCGGAGCGAGGGGTGACCACCGTCGTTTTGGGTGAGGATTGGCAGACGGCGAGAACCGTCAGCCGCACCGCGGAGCTGGTCAAAACTCAGGGGCTTTTGCGCCGTTGCCTGTTCCTCTGGAATGCCAATAACACGTTCGGTTTCGAGGGAATCGACTGGAGGACGTTGTCCGAACACACCCAACTTTTGACGGTCAGCCGCTACATGAGGGAGAAGATGCGCCACCGCGACCTGCTGCCGCTGGTGGTGCAGAACGGCATTCCTCCACGCTATTGGGACGCGGTGGATGAGAAGACGGGGCGCGCGCTACGAAAGATGTTCCCCGACCTGTTGTTGTGCAAAGTCGGGCGTTACCATCCCGACAAGCGCTGGTTAATGGCCATCGAGGCGGTGGGGGAGTGCAAACGTCTCGGCTTAAAGCCGACCCTTATTTTGCGGGGGGGCTCGGAAGGGTATCGAGAGCAGGTGCGGGCCAAAGCCGCCGAGCAAGGCTTGAGTTGGGAGTCGGTCCGTCCGGCGGGCCTGGGAGCGCCCCAAATTTTGGAAGCCATCGCGCATCACGCCAACGCCGACATCTTGGAGCTCGACTTTTTCGTCCCAGAGTCGTTCCTTCGTAGTCTTTACTGGGCCAGCAAGGCGGTTCTGGCCAACTCGGGCCACGAGCCCTTCGGGCTGGTGGGATTGGAGGTGATGGCCTGTGGAGGCGTGGCTATCACGGGAACGACGGGAGAAGAGTACGTTCTTTCGTTTTTTAACGGAATCGCGGTGGGTAGCGAGGACCCTCGGGAGATTACCGTTTATCTGCGAGAACTACTCAACCACCGCTCCATGGCCAAGAGCCTTCGGGAAAAAGGGAAGGCCACAGCGCACTTGTTCGACTGGGAGATCGTCATCAAGGACCTACTTCGCAAGATCGAGTTCCTGGCCTGGGTAAGAGGAGTGGACTTGGACTAGTCTCCACGTTTCCTCGGCGACGGTCCGGGGCAAGAGGGTTTCCGACGCCTTCGCGCAATGAGGGCGCCACCTCAAAATTTTAGGAGACAACATGAGCGCGACTCAAACCCAAAACGCCGTTGCCCCTCGCGACGAGCGATTTCAAAATCTTCAACAGACCCTGGTTCTGGTCAAGCCCGACTCCGTGCAGCGTGGACTGATCGGTGAGATCATCGGTCGTTTCGAGCGCCGGGGCCTGGCCGTCAAGGGCCTTAAGCTGATCCACATGGACAGCGCCCGGGCTGGCAAGCTGTACGCCCCTCACGAAGGCAAGCCTTTCTACAACGACCTGGTCAGCTACATGACTAGCGGTCCCATCGTGGCTCTGTGCCTCGAGGGCGTCAACGCGATTCCGATCGTGCGTAACATGATGGGTGCCACCAACCCGGCCGAGGCCGCTCCCGGAACCATCCGCGGCGACTTCGCCCAGCGCCTGGACAACAACTGCGTTCACGGCTCGGATGCTCCCGAGAGCGCGGCTCGTGAGTTGCCTATCTTCTTTGACGCCGGCGAGATCGTCGACCACGATCCCAGCTACACCCACCGCATCTAGTCATTGATGGCTGAAGAGACGCTGGAGCCGGGTCTCTACCTGGTCGCGACGCCTCTCGGAACCTTAAGTGACTTGAGCCCAAGAGCCCGGGAGGTTTTCTCCCGGGCTTTGTTTTGGGCCGCCGAATCCAGCACCTCGGCGGGGCGTTGGATGCAGATTCTGGACCCGCCCAACAGGCCGAGGGTTCTGTCTTACCGCGAAGCCAGCCGGGAGAAAGACGCCGAGAAGATTCTAGCTAAGCTGCGAGAGGGAGCCAGCGTCGCGCTATTCTCCGACGCCGGTACTCCGACCATCTCTGACCCCGGATGGCATCTCGTCGATCTGGTCCGTCAGGCTGAGCTACCGGTATGGTCCATCCCCGGACCATGCGCCGCCATCACCGCGCTGACCCTGGCTGGATTCCCCACCCGCAGATTCGTCTTCGAGGGGTTCTTACCGGCTTCCGGCAAGCTTCGACGCGAAGCTCTGGAGCGTCTTCAGAAGGAAGAGGCTCCGGTAGTGCTCTATGAAAGCCCTCACCGTCTGCTGGACACATTAGAAGATTTGGGAAAATTTCCAGAACCCCGGCCTCTGTATATCGGGCGCGAGTTGACCAAGAAGTTTGAAGAGAGCTGGCGGGGCGACACCACGCTGGCGGCTGAAGTGTGGAGAGACAAACGGATCCAGGGGGAGTTCACCTTGGTGCTCGGACCAAAGGCTCCTCAAGAGTCATCGAATGGCGAAGTTCCCCAGGAAAGCCTGGACTTGATCCGCTCTCTAAATCTCCCTACCAAAACAGCCAGCGCCGTCCTCAAGCACTTTTTCCCCGGCGCCTCCAAAAAAGAACTCTACGCTCTGTTGAGTGACCGCTCTTAAGTCTTCCATATCCTCGTCTAAAGTCTCTTTGCTCTGTTCGGGAGTCACCCTGGGCTGTCGGGGCTGACATGGGGTGTAGGTACGATGGCTTTCATACGTTTAGAGTCTAACCCGGGTGTCTATCTTCCCATCGAAGGAAGGAACAGATGTTCGGTAGAACTGGCCGTCCATGTCAAATCATGGGGATGAGAAGGAACGCCGGCGCTACTTGAGGATCGCGGCCGACGAAGGATTAGGTTGCGCCATCGAGGGAGTGGATATCGTCCACATCGTGGGGATCAGCGCCGAGGGTGGGGGCATGCGCGTCATCACCAATAATGAGCTACCCCCCGGGGTGGAGCTCGATTGCCGCCTGGCGCGTGACGGTAAGGATCTTTTTCACGGCAAAGCCAAGGCGGTCTGGAAAGAAACGTTGGATTTCGAGTTCGTCAAGCGTCACGTCGCGGGGATCGAGCTGCTGGGAATGGACGAGGCGGAGCGCGCCGCTCTGGTCAGTAACATGCAGGTCGTCAGCGAAGAAGAGTAGGCGATTAAAAGAGCATCGGAAGGACGGAGGGCATTCCCTTTGTCTTTTGACTGCCGACAGCCGCTAGAGTGGTAAGAGTTTCGAACACCATCGCGTCGTCTTTCTCTTCCGCCCAGTCGTGTTCGGCTTTTTTCATGATCGAGGGGAGCGATTTTGCTTTCTCCGCCGTTTTGTCCAAGGCGTTGGCGATCCATTGCTGTCCGCTAGGATCGGAAACCAGAGCCTTGTGGTGCAGGGGCAACACGTCACGGGCGATGATATTGGTTTCCTTCGGAAGGTCGAGAGCTGAAGAGACAAAGAGTAGTCCATCCGAGGGCCCGGTGTACTCGTTGACGATCCCCGGGATGTTGGCTTTGTTTCCAGCCACCACGGCGACTTCTACACTCCTGGGAATGGGATTCTCCTGTAGGCGCTCGATGACGTTCTCGCCCTCTTCGATGTAGTGTTGGATTCCTTTGGAGCGGCTGACAAATCCCTGTCCACCATGATAGGTAGTGTACCAATCGGGTTCCAGTGGACTCAAGGGATGGTCCTTGGAAAGGTCGGCTAACAGTTGGCGCTGACCAGGAAAGTAGTCAGGCCCTTTGCTGGAGAAGCCTTGCTCGCTTACGTCGCGAGGCAGTCCGTAAAGAATGGCGCTCTCCCAAGAAACGGGAGCGTTGAGTTTGTGATTGTCGGTGGGCATCAGCAGAGCATAGTTGGCCGAGGGATGGCGGAAGGAGAAGTCGATCCCTCCATTGGGAGTCCCCACCAGCACTACGCGGCGAACGTCGTCTTGATAGGGAGTCGCCTCCACGCCCTCACGGCGGACGTCGGAAAGGTAGATTCGTGTGGGAACGCCGCCCTTGGAGTGGGCCACGATATCGACTTTCTCGGCACCGGTCCGCTTTTTGATCTCGGCCACGCTGTTGGCGATCTGTTCGGCCCAGAGAAAATTGTCGTCTTGATTGTGGGCGAAGGTCACCGCGTAGGTTTCGTGCCCGCCGTCGCGCAGCTTCTGGGCCAAGCCTTCATTCTTTCCGTCCTCGGAGGGATCCCACCAGAAGTTTCCGTCTTTGGTGGCGCCGTGAACTAAGAGGACGGGAGTGTCCTTTTTCTCCACCCCTTCCGGGATGTGTCCGGCATAGTGCAGCAGCGCGTCGCCAGAATGCGGAGTCTCGCTTCCGAAAGCCTTCACGACCTCCGGATTCTGCTGGTGAGTTCGGGGATGGAAGGTTTGCTGTTTGAAAATCTCGTCTCGGTCGCGAATGAGCGACGTGCTCTCCCAGGTATCGGAGGGGAGAGTCTTCACGACCTCATAAACCGGCGGATGATTGGCCGCGGGTTTCCGGGGGGCGAGGTTTTGTGATGTGGCCTTCACGAGCATAGAAAGAGGATACCGCAAAGCTGCTCGCGAGTCTGCCGAATTCTATTTCCAAATTGTAAACAAGAATGGAAAAAGACGCCCTTGTTACGTCACAAAAACGTCAAAAAAAAGACGCCCCACCTAACGCTGAGCGCCCTTACCAACCTACAGCAACCGATGCCGAAGTTATTGAGTTTTCGTCAATTTCTCGATGACGGCGGTCATCTCGTCGAGGCGAGCTTGCATCGCCTCGATCTGGGCTTGATGGGCTCGGGTTAAGCTCTCTACCGAGAGAGCCACGGTGTTGTGGATGAATTTTTGTAGCTCGGCCTGGTTGGCTTTAGCCTGCTCGGCCATTTTCACCGAGAGTTGATGACCTTCTTCGCGAGCCAGCTGGCCCTGATCCATCCAAGAGCGGATGAAGGCTTCCGACTGGTCCTGGGCCCAGCAGAGGGTTCCGACGTTTTGCACCCAGGCGTCGAGCATACCGTTGACCGCCATGATTTAAGCTTTCCCTTTCTTCGAGCTCTTCTTGGCTCGAGGCGCTTTCACCACTTTGACTTCGTTGACGGCTTCCTTGACCGCTTCTCGAACGGTCTCAGCCGCGACGGCCTGAGGTGCGACGGTGGCCTGAGGTGCGGCGGGCTTGGCCGAGTTGAGCTTATCCAGTTTGGCGTTCAAGGCGACCAGAAGGTCACGAATCTCCGAGGCGCTCTCTTCCTGGTCCAGCAGGCGGGTCTCCACCGCTTGAACCTGGGCTGACAGGCGGGCCATATCCGAGCGCCGAGGGACGTCCATTGTTTCCAAGATCTGGCCTGAGACCTCGGTCATCACCTTCTGGGTGGAAAGGGCCCAGTCCATGTAGGCGCCCGAGGCGGTGGCGAAGCTCTCCGAGGCAACGGTGGACTTGGTCCACTGGCTCCAGGAATCCATCATCATCTTTTGCCACTGGGTGGCGGCTTGTCCAAATTCCGCAGTGGGGTTGGCGTAACTCATCTGTTCAAATCTCCTATGTTTGTTGAGTTAAGATTAGGCGGAGGCGGTTGCGTCCTGGTTGCACAGCCAGTTGCAGTACTGCGGCCACAGTTTCGCGTGAGACTTGGAGCTGACCGAGAGGCCCACGTGACCGGCCGGGAAACGTAGAACTTCACCTTTAGCGAAGAGCTTCTGCTCCACTCCCGTGGTCTCGTAAGGAACCAGGTGATCGGCTTCGCCGAGGATGGTGAGGACCGGGACCTCGATCTTGCCGAGGTCGACCGTTCTGTTCCCCACCGCCATACGCCCCTCGGCCAGGTCGTTGTTGAGAAAACAAGCTCTGACGAATTCGGCGAAGAGACTGGCCGCCATCGGGATCTGTTCACCGACCCAGCGCTCCATAGCCTTGTAAGACTCCACGAAGCCTTCATCTTCAAGCTTGTCGTAGAGGCTCTGCAGCATTTCCGGCTTCCTGTCCAAGGTCAGAAGCGAGAAGCTCTCAAAGCTCCAGGCTGGAGCGACCCGCCAGGCCTCCACCATCTGTTCCGGTTTGCAGGTCTTGGGATTGGTGCTCCATTTGTAAAGCTGGGCCTCAGAGCGAAAAACCAGCGGCGTTCCTAGAAGAGTCAAAGAGCGAACGCCGCGGGGGCGAAGAGCCGTGTAGATAGCGGCCAGAGTCCCACCCATGCAGTACCCGAAGAGGTGGAGGGAATCGCTGCCCGAGTGCTTCAGGGTCTCCTGTAGGACCGTCCGCATGTAAAGGTTGAGGTAAGTGTCGAGGCCTGAATGATAGTCCAGAGCGGAAGGGGTTCCCCAGTCTAGAAGATAGACCTCAAAACCTGCTTCCAGCATCCGCTCGACCACGGAGCGTCCGGGCAAAAGATCCAGGACGGCCGGGCGGTTGACCAACGAGTAGATGATCAGGATGGGATGTTTTTGAGTGGCCGGCGTCTGGCGCTCGTAGCGGTAGAGCGTCAAAAGATCGCGTTGATAGACGGCGGTTTTCGGGCTCTGTCCGATCTCCACGGCTTCCTGGCCGTGAACGATCTTGCTCCAGCGGGCGAATTTGGCGGGGGAGGGAACGTCTTTAAGCATGGGTCGAGAGTAACCTCGACCGGTTGCAGAGGTGTTGCAAAAGACTTCACCTCGTGGTTCTGCTTCTCAGGCGAAAAGATATTGCAGAACCGCAAGGCGAAGGCTTTACCCGGCGGTGTCGTCCCACTCGTAGGGCTGCATTCGTGCTTGGCGCAGAACCACGGGTTGGCGGTTCTTCTTCTTTTTATTGGAGCGGATGTTGAGCATCTCCACCAGTGCTGAGAACGCCATAGAGAAGTAGATATAGGGTTTGGGGATATGGTGACCCAGGCCTTCCCCGACCAACGATAGGCCGATCAGTAGCAAGAAGGAGAGGGCCAGCATCTTGACCGAGGGGTGCTCTTCCACAAAGGCGCTGATGCTCTCGGCGGCCAGCATCATCGTCCCCACCGCGATGATGATGGCCACGACCATGATGGAGACCTCGTCAACCATGCCCACCGCGGTGATGACCGAGTCCAAGGAGAAGACGATGTCTAAGATCGCTATCGAGACGATGACTTTGCCGAAGGTCGTCGAACCCTTATTGGCCTCGGCGATCTCCTCGGCTTCGTCGCCTTCGACCTTTTCATGGATTTCATGAGTGGCTTTGTAGAGCAAGAAGAGGCCACCGAAGAGCAAGATCAGATCTCGTCCAGAGAAATCGTGCCCGGCGACATTGAAGAGTGGCTCTTTTAAGCGAACTAGCCAGGAGAGACTGAGCAGTAGAAGCACCCTGGTACCCATGGCCAGCAAGAGGCCCAGCCGACGAGCCTTAGGTTGTTCTTCCTGGGGTAGGCGACTCGAAACGATGGAGATAAAAATAATGTTGTCGATGCCGAGAACGATCTCCAAGACCGTCAAAGTGATCAACGCCATCCAGGTGTCGGGTTTGCTGAGGAGTTCGATGAAGGCTTCCATGGCCGGAGCACATTTGGCAGTGTTATGAAAATCCCTTGAGGGAAATATTAAAAATCTTAATGTGATTATGGGGAAATTTACACCGGTTCCGGAACCGGCGCGGGAGCCGACCAGGAGGGGAGCTCGCAAAGCCCGCTGTCGAGAAAAAGGTGATGCCAGAGCTGGGTCGAGATGACCCCGACGAGCCCTACCTCTAAGAGCATGTGAGGACCCCAACGCAGGTGGGGACGACTGAGTGTGGAGTGGAACTGAGCCACTCTTTTGGGGTCGAAGAGTCCTGTCTTGGCCAGGCTCTCGGTGGAGAGGAGCTGCTCGACGTAACGCGGCATCGGTTTTAAAAAGCTCGCGGAATAGGCGGCTCGAAAGATATTTTTGGGGCGAAGAGCCACGCTGGGATCGAGATGTTTCTGAGCGAATTGTCGCAATAGGAACTTGTCCTCCTTCCAGCCGCGCAACTTGTATTCGGGGGCGATTTGAGCGCAAAAATCCACCACGTCGCGATCCAGGAAAGGGAAGCGCGCTTCCACCGAGTTGGCTAGCGCCGGGCGGTCCCCCTTATGGGTCATCAAAAGCCCGGCCAGCATAACCTTGTAGCCGAGATAGAGAGAGCGGTTGAGAGGATGCCAGCGAGACATCGCCTCTAGATCGGCCTCGAGATCGGCGCTGGCGTCGAGCCCGCGACGGTGAATCTCGTGAAGAAAGTCGTCGTGATACAAGCGCACGCCCGAAAGAGAGCAGAACGAATAGAGATCGCCCATGGCGTGATACCCACCCAGGCGACGATACTTCTCTTGATAAAATTCCCAGGGCAGCCTTCCGCGTCCCGCGCGGGTGATAAAACGACGGCGCCAACGGTCGGCTAGTCCCAGTCCGTCGAGGATGGAAAACGCTTTGGAAACCTTGTGCCAGGGATAACCGCCCAGCGCCTCGTCGGCTCCCTCTCCGGTCAGAGCCACCTTGTAGCCGGCGCTACGGACCGCCCCGGCCAGTCGATAGAGGGCGGCTGAGGACGTGTCGATGACCGGAGTCTCCGCCGCCGTCACCAACTCTGGATAGCTCGCTCCGATCTCTTCTTCACCCACTTCGATGGTCAGAGGATGGGTTCCGATCAGCCGGGCCGTGGTCAAGGCTCGATCCGTCTCATCGAGCTTGGGATGGCGGATCCGGATGGTGAACGTCTCCAAGGTTTTGCCATGTCGCTCCAGCTGCTGAGCGGCTAGACGAGCGACCAGGCTCGAGTCGACCCCGCCGGAGAGATAGCTGACCACGGGGACGTCGGCTCGAAGCCTGAGCTCGACAGCACGCTCGATCCGCTGTCCCAGCTCGGCGGCTAGTTCGTTCACCGGGCCTCTTCGTTCTTGTCCTTGATCAGGGAAGCTCGGATCGTAGTAGCAGCGCTCGAGGGTATCTCCGTCGGCTGTGATCAGCATGTGATGCCCCTGCGCCAGCGCCTGGACCCCACGAAACATCGTTCGCCGAGTTCCCATGGCGAAAAAGGTGAAGATGTGGTCCACCCCGCGTGGGTCAAGCTCGGGAGAGAGCATCCCAGAGGCCAGGATCGCCTTGATCTCGGAGCCGAAAAGGAACCAGCCTTCGGGAGTCTGATGCCAAAAGAGAGGGCAGATGCCGAACCGGTCGCGAGCCAAAAATAGAGTGCCGGCCCGCCGATCGTGTAGGGCGAAGGCGAACTGTCCCTCCAGGTCGTCGACCAAGTCCATCCCTTTTTCTTCCCACAGGTGGACCAGGACCTCGGTGTCGCTCTCGGTGGTGAATCGGTGACCGCGTGCGGTCAACTCTTGCCTGAGCTCCCGGTGATTAAAGATCTCCCCATTGAAGACCACCACCACGTTTCGGTCCTCGTTGAAGATCGGCTGCCGGCCGTGGGCGAGATCCACGATAGAGAGCCGACGAGAGTGAAGCGCGACTCCGGGTTCTGTGAAACTGCCGTGCTGGTCGGGCCCACGATGAGCGATAGCTTGACCCATCTTCAAGAGGTCTATCTGAGAGAACTGACGCCGTCCTTGGCGATCGAAGGCACCCGCGATACCGCACATGGCCTGCGGCATTCCGCTGGATATCGCGAATGCCTTCGTGCTAGCGAGAATCTGTTCTTGGACGGAGCCAGGAAGTGACGGTCAGACCCAGCCCATCGCCTTTCATGACGGCTTTGCCCGACGTGATCTCGCCGTTCTTGCCGTACGATATCACCTCGGCCTCGCATCTGGCAGGGTCTCCGGACAAGGTCATAGCCCAACTCAAAGGTGACACTCCATCCCATTCGATGGGGTCTCTCCATAGGTACCGTCCCGAGCCGGGAGAGGATTCCAGCAGCATTTTGCGTCCGAGGCTACGGAAGGCCTTGCCATCCCAACGATAGCGCTGAAAGGTGAAGGGACGAACGTCGGAAACAGGTTCGGGAGAGATGAGCTCGATCTTTTTGTCTCCGTCGATGTCTCCCAGCCACTGTAGCCCCGAGACGCCGTAAGGCCAGGAGCCGAAGGAGAAGGGGAGGCCGGAGCGCGTCACCTTGGGCGCTTGCCAGAGCACCTTGCCCTGACCGTCAAGCACTCGCAACTGACCCAAGAAGCCTTCCATCTCCTTGTCGATGTTGTAGGCAACCAGCACAACTTTCTCCGGCTTGCCGTCCCCAGTCAGATCGAGCGACTTACTCTCATACACCTGGCCTGCCCTGGGCAGCGGCTGGGCCAGAGCGATTCCCGAGAGCATCAGGACAAGACAGAAGGAGAGAAGACACTTTTTCATACCGGCCAGTGGAAGCCTCGATCTGGTTCCGGATCGCGTAGCTCGTTGAGATCGTCATCTCTGAGGCCTTCCGTCATTCGGCTTCGCACGTCGCCTATGACATCCATAGTGACATTTCCATGGGATGACTTTAGCTGTCGACAAGCCGAAGCGTCAATCTCCATTAGAGAACTCTAGCGTGAAGAGTTAGGATTTCGATGGAGCCGACGGGGCGTCGACCGACGGTTTTGGGGCGCCAGCGCCATTGGCGCAGGGTTTCCAACGCGATTTTGTCGAGCTCCGGGTCGCCGGTCCCCTCCAAGAGCATGACTTTGAAACGGCCGTTGGGAGAGACGTCGAAGCGCACGGTGACCTCTTTCTTGGCGTACATCGCTCGAACCGGCTCGAGGTTGTCGAAGGCGATGACCGGGGCATAGATGGCTTTGGCTCGAATCTCGTCGCTGAACTCGAAGAAGACCGCTTCTTCCTCGCCTCGACTTTGCCGTTTCGAGGATGATGCCAGCGAGGAGGCCGCCAGCGCACCGGCTCTAGACGGGGACGGCGCCGACGTGTTACCTCCAGAGGCGGGCGCGGTGGGGTAGCCGGGAGTTTCGATGACTCGTGGTTCCGGTGACTTTTCCTGATCCGGCCGTTCCTCAGCCGGTTCCTCCGATATCATCGAAGGCTCGGCTCTTTCGACCTGTTTCTGGGTAACCTCGGGAGAGCGCCGGATCGACCTTCGAGGACCAGATCGGTACAGCGGTTCACCACGCCGAATGGAAGGGCGCGAGAAAGCTATCTCTTGGTGCAGCTCAGGTGCCGGGGAAAGACGTGGTGATACGGCGGGTGAGGAAGCGAAGTGGGGAGTCGCGGCGGTCATCACCCGTGGCGGGTCGGGGAGAGGGTCGGATTGACAACCGGAAGCAAAGACCGCCAGGAGAAGCATGCAAAAAAGACCCCCGGGCGCGTGCGGTCGGCACAGGGGTCTTAGGTTCAACCCAGATGATATCTGGGTTGGAGTTCCTCGCGGGGTTACCAGGAAATACCCTGCCAGAACTCATAGTGATCATTCTTAGGGCTCACCAGAGGAGCTTTGGGACAACTTTTTTGCGGGGGAGCCCATTCAGGAAGGTCCGGACAGGACATACGAAGTGTGGTCTCCATCAGCGAGGCGGTCTGCTCGGCCTGAAGAAAAGAGAGTAGGGGGGCTGCGATTTTGTCCATCGTCGTCACGTCCTTTGCTTAGCAGATTGTCTAAAGCCTGCTGGGGAATCTCTAGAGACTATGGTCTATACGGGCGGAACCGACAAGGCCTCGATCGGCAAGACTATCCCCCCTACCTTGGGATATATCCGTTCGAGAAGGCCGGACTCTTTTCAAGTTCGAACCTCCATCTCTAGAATGAGAAAGAGCCTGTTGGTAGGAATCGTCATCGCCACCTTCGCTGGCGGCTTGAGCACCGGATGCGGTCGGGGTGGGCCTTCTCCAAGGCTTGGCGCGACCGAAACTCCGCCTGTGAAGAGCTCCACGCCGGTGGTGACGCCTACCAGGAAAGTGCTCCTCACTGTGAGCTGGCCGGGCGGAACTCGGGAGCTCTCCCGTGACGAGCTTTGGAATCATCCCAAAGCCACCGATTTGAGCCTTACCGACCAGGCGGCTCACTCAGGTCAGAAGATCACGTTTCATGTCGTCCCTATGCCCGCCGTTCTCGAGGGGATCACATTCAAGAATGGCGAGACCCTGGAGTTTGACAGCTTGGACGGATTCAGTGCGAGTTTAGACCCGGCTCAAGTTCTCAACACCGACAAAGACAAAGCTCGAGCCTACCTCGCTATCGAGGACCCATCTCGCCCCTGGCCGAAATCCTCGGATGAAAAGCCGCCCCCCGGTCCTCTCTATCTGGTCTGGGAGAATCCTGAAAGATCGGATATTGGACAGGAACAGTGGCCCTTTCAACTGCGCTCGTTCTCCGTCAAGGCCTCGGTCGAGTCGCGTTTCCCAGCATTGGTTCCCCTGCCTGAGATCGGTAAGGACGACACTATCTATCGTGGGTATCAGGCCTTTCTGAAGAACTGCTTCTCCTGCCATACCTTCAACGGTGAGGGAACTTCTCGGATGGGTCCCGATCTCAACTGGCCCCACAGCCCGATCGAATACTTCCAAGAGGAGTATTTCCGAAAGTTGGTGCGAGACCCTCAAAGTCTGCGCTCCTGGAAGGGGTCTCGCATGAGTTCGTTCTCTCATGAGATGCTCCCGGAGCCGGTTCTCGACGACCTGATAGCCTATCTTCGTCACAAGGCCCACCATCGCCCGAGCACCTTGAACCCTTGACTTGAATTCGCTTTTTAGCTTAGGTTAAATCGCGATGCAGAGAAGCGTTTGGGCATTTTTATTTTGTGGGCTGGTCATGCTCCTCGCTGGTTGCACAGACGCTCCGAAAACCTCTAGCGACCGTCCCATGACTTATCCCTACACGGCCGTCGCCACCACCGGTATGGTGTCTGATATCGTGGCTGTCGTCGCGGGGGACAAGGGTAAGGTCACAACCTTGATCGGAGAGGGGATCGACCCTCACCTCTACAAGCCGACGAGGGCCGATGTCACACGCTTGGCCTCGGCCGACATCGTCTTTTATAGTGGGCACCTACTGGAAGGGAAGATGACCGACGTTCTGGTCAAGATCTCTCGAGAACGCCCGGTTCACGCGGTGACGGAGTCCGTCGACTCGGCTTTCGTTTTAGAGCCGCCCGAGATGGCCGGACATCCCGACCCTCACATGTGGATGGACGTCAAGGGGTGGATGGCGGCGGTGGTGTCGGTCAAGGAAGCGCTGATCGAGTACGATCCCGCCAACAAAGAACTTTACGAGAAAAACTGCTCCGCCTATCTCGAGCAGCTGCGAGCACTCGATGACTACGCGCGCGAGGCCTTTTCCAGCATTCCTAAAAGTAAGCGAGTTTTAGTCACCGCCCATGATGCTTTCAACTATATGGGGCGGGCCTACGACCTGGAGGTCCGCGGTATCCAGGGTCTCTCCACCGAGTCGGAAGCGGGACTGGCCGACTTGAACGCTCTGGTAAAATTTTTAGTCGAGCGCAAAATCGAGGCCGTCTTTGTGGAAACCTCGGTGGCCGAAAAGAATGTTAAGGCTCTTATCGAGGGGGCTCGGGCTCGAGGGTCTCAGGTCAAAATTGGAGGCAAGCTTTTCTCCGACGCTATGGGAAAGGCCGGGGCTTATGAGGGCACTTACATCGGTATGATCGACCACAACGTCACCACCATCGTTAGGGCGCTCGGTGGGAAAGCTCCCGAAAAGGGATTTCAAGGAAAACTATTGTGAGCGGCGCTCCGGCCCAGCATCTGGAACATTCGGTTCTCTCTCCTTTGTCCATCCACGACATGACGGTGGCCTATCAGCGCAAGCCCGTCTTGTGGGATATCGACCTGGATCTCCCGCCGGGAAAGCTAGTGGGCATCCTGGGTCCCAACGGCGCCGGCAAGAGCACTTTGATCAAAGCCTCGCTCGACCTCATCCCACGAGCCTCGGGTCGTGTCCACATTTTTGGCAAGCCGTACAAAGAACAGCGACATCTGGTGGCCTACGTGCCCCAACGAGAATCCGTCGACTGGGACTTCCCCGTCAGCGCGCTCGATGTCGTCACCATGGGCCTCTACGGAAAGCTCGGCTGGTTTCGAAGGGTCGGGAAAAAAGAGAAGGCGCTGGCTCAGGAAGCTCTCGAGCGGGTCGGGATGGGGGAGTATTCGGCCCGCCAGATTCGCCAACTCAGCGGCGGTCAACAGCAGCGGGTGTTTTTAGCGCGCGCTCTGGTTCAGGACGCGCCGGTGACCTTCATGGACGAACCGTTCGCCGGAGTGGACGCGGCCACCGAGAAGGCTATCGTCGCTTTGCTCGAGTCTTTGCGTGAGGCGGGAAAGACCGTGGTGGTGGTCCATCACGATCTGCAAACCATGGCGGAGTACTTCGACCACCTGGTCATGCTGAACATGCGAGTGGTGGCGGCGGGTCCCACGGAAGAGGTTTTCAATGAGGAGAATCTCCGCAAGACCTACGGCGGGCGCCTGACCATGCTCGATACCGTGGCCGACGCCTTGAGGAGATCGAAGGAGTGACCTCCCTGATCTCCTTGGCTGACTACAACACCAAAGTCGTCGTCTTGGGAGTGCTGGCTCTAGGAACCTCCTGCGGTTTCATCGGCTCTTTCATGCTGTTGCGAAAGCGCGCGCTGATGGCCGATACGGTCAGCCATTCCACCCTGCCCGGCATAGCGATGGCTTTCTTGCTGATGGTGGCCGGCGGCCAGGACGGAAAATGGCTTCCAGGCCTCTTGTTGGGAGCTCTCCTTTCCGGCTTGGCGGGAATGGGAGCGGTCATCGCCGTGCAGCGCTGGACACGCATCAAGGAAGACGCGGCTCTCGGAATTGTCCTGAGCGTCTTTTTCGGGCTTGGCGTCTCCTTGCTCGGCATCATTCAAAAGATGAGTAGCGGATCGGCCGCCGGTCTGGAGTCTTTTATCTATGGCAAGACAGCTTCCATGCTAGCGGCCGACGCCATCTTGATCGCGGCCGTGGGAGCCTTCTCGCTTCTGCTTTGTGGGGCGCTTTTCAAAGAGTTCACATTACTCTGTTTTGATCCTGATTTCGCTACCTCGCAGGGCCTGCCGGTTCTCCTGTTAGACGTCGCGCTGATGAGTTTAGTAGTGCTGCTTACCGTGATCGGATTACAGGCCGTCGGTCTGATCTTAGTCATCGCGCTTTTGATCATACCACCGGCCTCGGCTCGCTTTTGGACCGACAACCTCTCGGTGATGGCGTTTCTAGCCGCCGCCTTCGGTGGAGTCGCGGGCGGGGTGGGGGCGCTCCTGTCGGCCATGGCGCCCAAATGGCCCGCCGGAGCGGTCATCGTTTTGGCCAACAGCCTGCTTTTCACCCTAAGCTTCACCTTCGGCACCACTCGAGGTTTGGTTGTCCGATGGAAAGAGCGCCGCACCCTCAATCGAAAGATCGCCCGCCAACACCTGATGAGAGCGCTCTTCGAGTTGGGCGAGGAGACTGGCTCGGATCTTGTTCCCTGGGACCGCGTGTCGGCGGAGCGCTCCTGGAGTCAGCAGGCCTTGCGGCGTGAGGTGGAGCGAGCCAAAAGTCAGGGGCTTGTCGAGGAGTCGGGCAGCAACCTTTCTCTGACGGAAAGCGGGATGACCAAGGCTGCTCGCGTGGTTCGCAATCATCGCCTCTGGGAAACCTACCTCATCACCCACGCCGACATCGCACCCAGCCACGTGGACCGAGACGCCGACATGGTGGAGCACATACTGGATAAGGCGCTCATCGCCGAGCTCGAGGCGCTCCTGCAGGCCGAACACCATCTGCCCAGCCCCCATCCTCGAGACGAGGGGGTCAGCCCATGACCTGGACCGCCCTTGACACCCAGATCGCGGTGACCGCCATGCTCAGCGCCATCGCCTGCGCCATTCCCGGCTGCTTCCTGGTCCTGCGCCGGATGAGCATGATGGGCGACGCCATCAGTCACGCTGTGTTGCCGGGGCTGGCCCTCGCGTTCTTGTTGACCCACAGCCGCGACAGTTTGACCATGTTTTTAGGCGCCGCCCTTGTCGGCGTTTTGACAGCGGTCTTCGTGGAGGCGGTGCATCGTTATGGCCATGTGGAAGAGAGCGCCGCCATGGGGGTCGTCTTCACTACGCTGTTCGCTCTCGGCTTGGTCCTCTTGGTGCGCGGCGCCGATCACGTCGATCTTGACGCGGGCTGCGTTCTCTACGGAGCCATGGAACTGGTTCCGCTGGATACGGTGGGGGTTCTCGGCCTGGAGATTCCGAGAGCGGCCCTCAAGATGGGGGCGGTGGTGTTGTTCAACGCCGCTTTTGTCTTCCTCTTTTTCAAGGAATTGACCATCAGCACGTTCGACCCGGCCCTCTCCGACACAGTCGGCATCTCCTCACGCCGTATGAATCTCGCCTTGATGGCGGTTGTCGCGATCACGGCGGTGGCGGCCTTTGAAAGCGTGGGCAGTATTCTGGTCATCGCCATGCTGATCGTTCCGGCCGCCACGGCCCATCTTTTGACTCACCGGCTCGGCAGCTTCCTGGCCATCGCCGTGGCCGCCTCCTCGCTCTCGGCCTGGCTTGGCCATCTGGGAGCGATCTCCATTCCCCCGTTGGTCGGCTTCGAGGACACGAACACGGCCGGAATGATGGCCGTAGCCTCCGGTCTACTTTTTTTTCTAGCCGTTCTCGTAGGGCGCAAAAAGGGGTAGCCGCCGGTTTCTCCCGAAGCGGACCCGTCCGTGACTCACACACCGCAGCGCAGATTCGCGCCCGAGGGCGCCTCGCTCAGTCCCGCCATGGAGGACTATCTCAAGGCTATTTTTCACCTGGGGCGTGGAGGGGATAGTGTCTCTACCCAAGCATTGGCTGATCGGATGGAAGTTAGCCCCGCTTCTGTCACCAAGATGCTCAAGCGCCTGGCCGAGGTTCGCCTGGTGGAGTACGAACGTTATCAGGGTGTGCATTTGACCGAGGCCGGCCGTAGAGTGGCCGTCGAGATTTTGCGTCACCATCGTCTTTTGGAGCTTTTTTTGACTCGCGCTTTAGGTTACACCTGGGACGAGGTGCACGACGAGGCGGAGCTCTTGGAGCATTTCATCTCCGAGAAACTGGAAGCGCGCATCGCGGAGCTGCTAGGCCATCCCTCCTTTGACCCGCACGGGTCGCCCATCCCTACCCTGGATGGTGAGCTTCCCCACAGTGATGCCACTCGGCTCTGGGAGCAAGAGCTCTATGTCCCGTATGAGATTTTTCGGGTCAGCGATTCTGATGCCGGAGCGCTCAAGCAGCTTGCCGAACTGCATCTGCTTCCAGGTATCACCGTGGTGACCTTGGGGCGCCCACCGGAGGGCTCCGTTCATTTGAGGATCGGTCGTCAGGAGGTGCTCTGCCCACCCAAGCTCTGTACGAAGGTTTGGACCTTTCCCAGCCAACAGTTGCGCATCACGGCCGACCAGTTAAGGTCGGGTGAGACGGGGACAGTCCATCTGCTGTGTGGAGCCGGTCAAAGAGAGCTCGGGGATCTGGGCTTACGGCCAGAGGCTGTTTTAGGCCGGGACGAGCACGGCTATTGCTTAGAGGGGAAGCCGCTTCGCTTGACCCCTTCACAGTCCCGCTCCGTGGTCATTTCTCTTGCTCATTGAACCTTTTCAGTTCTCTTTCAGAAGGGGGCGATATAACCTAAGTGAGGACAGAATCCGGTCGGAAGAATCGGAAAGACAAGCCTCAAAGCCTATTCACACCTGAAGGAAGATATGATGATGAACATCCAGACCTTGCTCGGTTCCCCCCGTATTCTCGGTACCGTATCCAACAATCTCAGCTCTGTTCAGAGCGACAGCGCGCAAGGCTCCATCGCCTCCCTTCCCCAAGAAACTTTCACTCTCAGCGCTAAAGAAGATAACTCTTGGAAACGCAAGCCTTTACAGGAAGCTGTGGCCGCCGCCGCGGTGGTAGGTGTCCCGGCTTTGCTGGGCGCGGTCCAGTCCGACATCTTCGGCACCGGCACCTCAGCTCTCGTCAATCTGGCTCTCAGTCCGGCCGCTGGTGTGGCCCTCGGTGCCGCCGCCGGTGGATATTCCATGTACAAAGAGAGCAACGGGAATCCGTTCTATGCCGGACTCTTCGGTGTCATCGGTGGCGCCGTCGGTGGAGTTGCCTTTCCCTTGCTTAAGCTGCCCGGTACCTTCGGTGGATACACCGGGGCCGCCATCGCTACCGGCGCGGCCGCGGTCGGAGTCGCCATCTGGGCCGCTACCGACAACGCCAAGGAAGCTAAGAAGCGCGAACTCGCGACTTTGGCTAAATAACAGACTTTTCGATCGATGAGATGAATTAGGCCTAAGAGCCCTGGAGGTACCAACCCCAGGGCTCTTGGCTTTGAAAAGAAGTGATCTGCTTGGTTTCCAGATAGTTGGAAAGGCCCCAGTGACCCAACTCTCTTCCGATACCGCTCTCTTTCATGCCGCCCCAGGGTGCCTCGGTGAAAGTCGGCTGCGAGCAGTTGATCCAAACGATGCCGGCTTCCATGGCCCGCGCCACGCGTTGCGCGCGGTCGAGGTTTTCCGACATCACGGCGGCGGCCAGTCCGTAGGATGAGTCGTTGGCCCGTTCGACGGCCTCCTCTTCGGTTTTGAAGGTGCGAATCGCTAGCACCGGCCCGAAGATCTCGTCGCTCCAGGCGGCGCAGATCTCCGGCAGGTCGACTAAGATCGTGGGTTCGTAAAAGTAGCCCTTTTCAAAGCTCTCGGGGCGCTTGCCGCCGCACAGGACTCGGGCCCCCTGGTCCACGGCTTGAGCCACCGCCAGTTCCACCTTGGCTCGCTGGGGCTCGCTGACCAGCGGCCCGAGCTTGACTCCTTCTTGGAAACCTTGTCCGATAGGAATTCGCGCGGCCTCCTGGGCCAGTCGCTCCAAGAGCCGCGGCGCGAGCCCTTCCTGAACCAGCAGTCGCGAGGTCGCACTACAGACCTGGCCTTGATTCCAGAAGATGCCGAACATGATCCACTCCACCGCGGCTTCGATAGACACATCGTCGAATACGATGATGGGAGATTTTCCGCCCAGTTCCAGGCTGACGTTCTTGATATCTTGAGCGCAGGCGGCCATCACTCCGGACCCGGTGGGGATGCTGCCGGTGAAGGCGACCTTACGAATTTTGGGATGCTTGGCCAGCGGAGCTCCCGCGTAGGCGCCGAGGCCGGTCACGATGTTGAGAACTCCGGCGGGTAGGCCCACGGTCTCGGCGATGCGGCCTAGATGTAGGGCGCTCAGAGGGGTCAACTCCGAAGGCTTGAGAACACAGGCACACCCCGCGGCGAGCGCCGGAGCGACCTTCCAGGCGGCCATCAGGAGGGGATAGTTCCAGGGTACGATCAAGGCGCTCGGACCTATCGGCTCGTGGAAGACTCGAGAGGTGAATCTCTCGTCGCTCAGCTTGATCGTCTCGCCCTGGCGAGGGTCGAGCTCTTCGGCCAGATCCGCGTAGAAATCAAAGCACCCGGCCGCGTCGGCCACGTCCCAGTCGGCCTCGGGCAAAGGCTTTCCGTTGTCCGTGACCTCAAGGCGAGCAAGATCGGATTGCTGCTCCTTGATCTGATGAGCTATCGCCCGAAGGTAGATCGCCCGCTCCCGACCTTTCGTGCGCCCCCAGTCTTTTTGAGCATCCACCGCGGCCTGCACGGCATGGTCGACATCGGTGGCGTTCGCGGCGGTCACCTCGGCGATGATCTCCTCACTCGCCGGGTCGAGCACGGGAAAGGTTCCTCCCCCCGAACCGGCGCGCCAACTTCCGTTGATAAACAGCTCTTCTCGTTCGGTGACCATAGCTTCTCCTAGATTCATCGGGGATGCCGCGAGGTTCTTCGTCTCCCCCTGTTCTTCTTGCCTGTCGGAGGCGTTGAGGGAAGATGGACTAACGGAAGAGACTCATCTCCTGGTCGATATCACGCCTTAGGTCCATCAGTTTACGAGCATAGTTCTCTAGCGCTTGGTCCTCGTCCGTCTCCGGATTCCAACTTTGAACCGGGGTGGGAGAGCCCGTTTCGTCGACCGCGACGAAGACGATGATGCAGTGAGTGGTCTTCCGAGGAGTCTCCGACTTGGGGTCCCGAGCGAAGACGTCCACCGAGATGTGCATACTGGTACCGCCGGTCAAGATCACCCTGGCCTTGACCTCCACCAGGTCGCCGATGTGGATGGGGGAGAGAAAGCGAATACCACCCACGTAAACGGTGACGCAGTAGAGCCCCGACCAACCGACCGCGCAGGCGTAGCCAGCCTGGTCGATCCACTTCATCACCGTGCCACCGTGAACTTTCCCGCCAAAATTGACCTCGCTCGGCTCGGCCAGGAATCTCAATGTGATCTCTCGAGGCATGTCCTTGGGGTTGGGCAAATAGGTCTTTTTTCCCCCAGGGGTCTGACCGAGATTGAAAAATGTTAGGGGATAGCTTCCTGGAGGTTGGTTATGTCGTCACAAAGTTTTCGCTTTCGTGTTCAGGCTGTTGGGGCCAGTCTCATGTGTCTGGCAACTTTATCTTTTTCGGGATGTGGCGGTTCCTCTGGAGGGGATGCGCGATTTCTCTTTATCGGCATCGGCGGGCCTTCGGGGGTGGGACCCGGTACTGGTCAGCCCGGACCGGGCAACGGCGATCCGGCGATTTTCCAGCCGCCGTCACAGCCCAGCGCTGATCGGCTCTACGTGACTCAAAGCCAGGAAGGAACCCTCGGCGTGTATGACGCCGAGACCTACCAACCGATCGACGAAATCTTCGTGGGCTCCGACCCGCGTGGGCTCTCTTATGATACTGGAAGAGAGCGAATCTTGATAAGCCTTTCCGGTGGAAGCGGCACGGGAAGTGTCGTGTCGCTCGATGCCGCCCATCTTAATACCGCTCCCCTAACGGTGCCTTCCGGTGGTGGGTCTTCTCTGGACCTGGCCTACGACGCCACCAACGATGTCGTCTGGGCTTCCAGTCTGAGCTTCGCCGTCGCCGCTTTCCGGGGAAGTGATCTTACTCCGCTCTCCGGCTCACCGATCACGCCGGTCTACGGAGCCGCCACGGTGGTCGTGGAGCCGAATGGAAACCGTGTGTTTGTCTCCGAGAGTCTCTTTTCCGGTGGAGCGCTAGCCGTGATCGACGCGGCCACCAGGACGCTCTTGGCGGAGGTGGACACCTCTCCCAACGATACCGAGATCGCCGACGGCCTGGCTTATCACCCGGGCTTCCAACACCTCTACCTGGGTAACCTCGGAACGGATCCCGACACGCTGCTGGCTCTCGACGCCAGTACCACCATTCCCACCATCATCCAGACCGTGTCCAGTGGAGAGGGGCCGGCTTCCATCGAGGTCGATACCGGCAGAAACCGCATCTACGTGGTCAACTTCGAGGCCGACACCCTGACGGTCTACCCGGTCTCCAACAGTCCCACGGCTCCCATCGGCTCCCCTATCTCGGTTTTGACCACCGGGGAGGAGCCGATCGATGTGTATTATGACGCTATCAGGGATAGAATTCTGGTAGCCAACCTCTCTGGTGACAGTCTGACGGTGTACAACGCGGCGACGCTGACCCAGCTGACCGGATCGCCTTTCCCGCTCGGGGACGGTCCGTACGCTCTCGAGATTCAGCCCGCCCCTTGAAGAAAGTAGGAGAAGTCATGATGTTTAGCAAGAATTTTCGTCGTCATGCCCAGCGGATTGGAATCGGCCTCATCTGTCTGGCCGGCTTTACCCTCCAGGGCTGCGGCGGCTCGGGAGGAGAAGACACCCGTCACCTTTTTGGTGGACTGGGAGGTTCCTCGATTGTGGGACCGGGAACCGGCCAACCTGGTCCCGGCAACGGCGACCCCGTGCCTTTCGGACCTCCGGGTCCTCCCGGACCTTCAGTTTACGGAGAACTTCTTTCCACTCCGGACGGCGTCACGCCGGGGAACGGGCGAAGCGAGTACGTGACCATCTCTGATAGCGGACGGTACGTCGCTTTTGATTCGCTGGCCAGCAACTTGGTGGCAGGCGACACCAATGGGGTCAAGGATGTTTTTCTGCGCGACCGCCAGACCAACACGATTCGTCTCATCTCTCGCTTCCCCAACGGAAACCTTGCCTCGGCGGAATCGCGCTCGCCTCAGATCAGCGCCGACGGTAGCGTGGTGATCTTTACCGCCGGTGCCGACCTTGTTCCGGAGGACACCAATGGACAGAGCGATGTCTATCTGTATCGGGTTGCCGACAACAGTATCGAGTTGGTGTCATGGAATGATGACGGTGACGCGGCCGGAGATCGTGGCTCTGAAGTCTCGGGCAGCACGGTCAGTGATAGCGGTCGCTTCGTTTTGTTCCAGTCTGACGCGACCAATCTCGTCGATAATGATCTCAACGACCGCAAAGATGTGTTTTTGCGTGACCGGCAGAGCGGAACCACCGAGCGCGTCTCCATCGGAAGTCTGGGGCAAGAAGCGGACGATTCCTCCTTTTCATTTCAGGATGGCCTGAGCGCCGACGGCCGATACATGACGTTCTGGAGCACCGCCCCGTCCCTGCTCCCGACCGGAGTTACCGACACCAATAGCAATTACGAGATGTATCTACGAGACCGACAAACCGGCGAGACCCGCCTGCTCACTCGTGCGGCGGGAGGAACTACCACCAGTGACGGTACCTCCGGTTATGTAACCTGGATGTCGCCCGACGGTGAGACCTTGCTCTTCTCCGGCAACTCCACCAACCTGACCACTCCCTCGGTCGCTATAGGAAGCATCGATCAGATTTTTCGATACACTGTGGCGACGGACACCTTTCAAGTTCTAACAACTTTCCCAGGAGGCCAGTTCGCCACGCAGCGTAGCTACGGAGGTTCGCTGACTTCCGACGGACGCTACCTGATGTACGTGCGCCAGCGCCCGACCAGTACCCCTTTGAGCGGTTTGGAGGACGAGTATGACACCATCTCTCACATCGTCTTACGGGACCTCACCACGGGTGAGGAGCGATTGGTCACGGGGACCTTGAGCGGCGCCGAGTCCAACGGTTTCGCTTACACCTGGCAAGCCTCCATGCGGGCTGACGGGTCCGAGATGGTGTTCGCCTCGGACGCCACCAACCTGGCGGCCAAACAAGTGTCGACCACCTTCAGTCAAGCTTACCTGCGAAAGAACCCTTTCTCGGACTAGCGGTTGCGAGAAAAGAGCGCATTGAGGGCGCGGATGGTCAAGGAGAACGGGTTGAGAATCGATCCGCCCTTGGCCGCCGCGTCGAGTTCGGCTTGGGCGGCGGCGCGTTCGGCCTCTTGTTCGGGTGCGGGTTGGAACTCTTTTTCTCGTAGAGCCAACTGCTCTAAGATCGTCCCGAGTTCTCCATCGTCGAGCCAGGTTCCGTGGTCCATGCACTCGTCGATTTTGAGATCGGGCGAGAGCGCGTAAGAGAATCGGGCCATGCCCTGGCCGCAGACGGGACAGTTCAGAGGCTGGTCCAGATCGGCTGTTTCCAGGTGGTCGGCGACCAGAACAACTCCGAGTTCAGAGGAGGCCAGCTCAATGCTGTTCGCATCAGTAATGGCGCCCAGGGCTTCCTGAGAGTACCAGGCTCCCTCACATTTTTCGCAGAGATTGATCTCGGCCGGGATTCCCTCGACCTTGATTGGACGTAGCTCGATACCACACTGACGGGGACATAGCATAATGGATTCTCCTTTATACGATTTCTCGGCTTTCGACCTTGACTTTGAAGTGACGTCTTCTGACTTCTTCGAGATAGGCGTCGACTTCGAAGTACTCCTCAGGGGCCCACACGCCTGAAATCATCGGTCGGGCCAGGATCTGCTGGACTCCGATCGACATATTCATCGAGGTGGCGGCGTCGGAATAGTCGTCATAAAGCGGGTGAGGTCCACCCAGGACCTTCACGGTGACCTCGGTCGGGCTTCCACCCTTTGTCCCGACCCCGGTCGCGAAGTGAAGGTCGAAACCTCCGGTGCTTTCACTCGGTGGTTGCTTGGCCACGTTACGGGCGATGACCGCTTGCAGAACATCCAGTGGCTTGACCCTCCCGCCGGGAACGTCGACCGGTGTGTCGTAGTCGTCAAATCCCGCTCTGACCAAGGCCAGAAACGCCTCGTGGTCGGCCTTGGGGAAGGCCAGTCGCCAGGTCATCTCCTTGATCCCCTTCTCGGCGATCCCTTTGGCGAAAGGCACCGTCAAGGGCTCGGAGTGCTGGGTGTACATAAAGGTGGTGGGGCCGAAGGGCGCGGGCAGGTCCAGAGTCTCCTGTCCCTGTCGAGCGGGCACCTCGCGCAGCTCACCGTCTAAGAACTGCTGACTCGGGTTGGCGTACTCGGCAAGGATAGTGGAGAGAGTGTAGGCGGGGTTGAGGACGGGCTCGCCCTCGTCGAGTTTGACGCCGGTCCAATAAAGATTGATCTTCTCCACCGTGTCCAGGCGATCGGCCACCGCGCGGCAGAGCACGTTGGACATCCCTGGATCGGCTCCCAGACCGATCACGGCGGTCACTCCAGCCTCTACGAAGGCCTCATGTTTGGCCTTCTGCTTGACCGTGTAGACACCCATCCCTCCGTAGTCGACGTAGGCCTTGCGAGCTTTCAAACAAGCCTCGAAGATTACCATCTGAAAACCGGCGAAGGTCGGTACTCCGTTGATGCAGAGATCGCAGTCGGCCAAGGCCGCCTCCAAAGAAGGAGGGTCGGCCACGTCCAGCAGCCGGTTGGTCAGCCGAGGGTCGTCGAGCTCGGAGGTCAGCTTGTCCAGGCGTTGTTGTGAACTGTCGGCCGCGATCAGTTGCTCGATGTCGCCCGACATCGTGTCGAGCAAGTCGCGGATGGTGCCGGAGCCCATCAGTCCGGCGCCTCCGATAACTAAGATTCTCACTTGGTTTCTCCTTGGTAAAAGACGTCGTCGGGGTAGGGATACCACCAGTCGTGGATTTTAGGAACGGGGTCGATGATCACCATCTTGGCTCGCCGGAAGGCGTTGAGCCCGTCCTTGCCCAGAGCACGCCCGAGACCGGAGTTTTTCCAGCCTCCGAAAGGCAGCGCGTCGTTGTCGACCAAAGGGTTGTTGACCCAGGCCATGCCCGACTCGATACGATCGACGAATTCCATAGCCTCGGCAAGATCCGTGGTGAAGAGCGAGGCCCCCAAACCGAACTCGGAGCTGTTGGCGAGCTCGATCGCCTCATCCAGGGAAGCGACTTTGCAGACAGAGGCGACCGGACCGAAGGCTTCCTCGTGAAATATCCGCATCTTGGGCGTCACACCGGTTAATACCGTCGGCTCGTAATACCATCCGACCTCGCGACCCTCGGGGATCTTACCTCCGGTCACCAGCGTGGCCCCTTGAGAGATCGCTTCCTCCACCAGGCCTTTGACCTTATCGCGCGCGGCTTGATTGACCAGCGGTCCGATCTCGCTTTTTTCCAGGCCCGGTCCGATTCTCAGCGCCTTCGCGTCCTTGGCTAGACCTTCGACGAAGGCGTCGTGAACGTCTTGATGAACGAAGAAGCGCTCAGCTGAGGTGCAGATCTGGCCGGAGAGATGAAAAGCCGCGGTGACCGAACCCGCGATGGCGACATCTAAGGGCGCCTTGGCGCTCACAATCAAGGGATCGCTCCCACCGGCCTCAATCAGGCACGGTTTGAAACGCTCGGCGCATGCCACTCCGACCGCGCGTCCGGCGGCCACCGAGCCGGTGAAGGCGACCACGTGCGTTCGGTCGCTTTCCACCAGAGCTCGTCCGACGCCGGCGCCGCCCGATAGACCGTTGATCGTCCCTTCGGGCAGTGCCTTGCTGATGAGCTCCAGAAAGAGCCAGGTGCACAGGGTCGTGCTCTCGGCCGGTTTGACCACCGTCACGTTGCCGGCGGCAAGCGAGGCCGCTAAGGTCCAGGACAAGAGCAGAATCGGGAAATTGTAAGGAACGATGTGCAGGCTGGTCCCGTAGGGAAAGTAGCGAGAGTACTGAAAAGAACCCGGTTGGATAGGGGCGGCGACTTTGCCCACCTCGTCTCGGGCAAGCTCGCCACAGTAGCGAAAGATAGGAGCCACGTTGGCGAGTTCTCCCATCGCCTCCGGATACGGCTTGCCCATCTCTCGAGCCATTGTCACCGCGATCTGCGAAAGGTCCCCGTTCTCGATAGCGTCGGCCACCCGGTGTAAAATGTTGGCCCGGGTCTTCCCGTCAAGCGCGGCCCAACTCTCCCGAGCCTTCTCCGCCGCTTGGAACACCGCCTCGATCTCCTTCTCGGTGGCGTCGGAGATCACGCCCACCTTACTCAAATCGTGAGGGTCCAGAATATCTCGGGGAGCTCCCTGGGCTTCGACAAGCAGACCAGCCACGAATTGCCAGGGCTTTGAAAAACGCGTCATGGAAAAAGGCTCCTTTCAAGGGAGCCTTGCCGTTCGTCGGTAGCTAGGGGGTATCCTGGGGGCGTTACTTCGCCCGGCGTTTGTCGGTGTCGTCATCTCAGTCAGGGTGACTTGTACAGCCTGCGGAACCCGGCCAAGGATGGAGCTGTAAGTGAACATCCTGAAGGGAAAAAGCACGAGTACAACTGAGGTCGTGCGCGCCTTACACCCGAAGCCGGGCCTCGATAGCGGGTCCGGCTTCGGCCATGAACGTGACAAAGGCTTGCACTCTGGGTGAGACTAGTCTCCTTTCCAGGTAGGTGAGCCAGGTGGGAATCGGTTCGGCTCGCGTGTGGGGCATAAACTCGATGAGTTCGCCGCGCCGAAGGGCGTCGGCCGCGACCCAGGTAGGCAAAAGAGCGATTCCCGCACCGGCCATGGTGGCTCGGGCCAGACTGTGGATGTCGTCGAAGACCAGGGGACCGCTGAAAGTGAGGCGGAGCATTTCCGGACCTTGCTGCAGTCGCCAGGGGAATAGGCGGCCGGTCGAGCGATTGCGAAAGTGAAGGCAGGGCAGTGCCTCGAGATCGCTGATGGACCGCGGAGCACGAGATACGGCACTCGGAGCTGCGCAGAGAATGGTTTGATATCTGAAGAAGAGCCTGGCGATCAATTGGGCCCGGTCGTCGAGGTCGCCGGTGCGCACCGCCACGTCGACTCGTTCACCGGCAAGGTCCACCATGCGGTCCTCGAAACTGGCCTCCAGCACAACGTTGGGATAGCACCGACCAAAGTCCACCATGGAATCCACCATCACGTTGCGTCCGAGCCCCGAGGGGAGGCTTACCCGAAGGGTGCCACTGGGACGGCTACGACTCTGTCCCAGCCAACTCTCCATCTGCTCGAGTTCTTCCATCACCCGTTCCGCGCTCGACAAGAGCCTCTCACCGTCGGATGTCAGGGAAAGCCTTCGAGTCGTGCGATGGAGTAACTTGACTCCCAGGTTTTGCTCCATGCGAGATATGCTCTTACTCACTGCTGATGGCGACAGTCCCAAGACTTCGGAAGCGGCGGCAAAGCTGCCGCTCTTTTGCACCTGTACTAAAGCTTCTAATCCGGTCAGGCTGATCATGGTTAATTATAGACATTTTGTCATTAATAAAGCGAGCTTAGGCCTATCATTTATCAGTATTTGATCTGCTAGGCTCGAAGCATGAAAACCGTTCTAATCGTCCACGCTCACCACGAATCCCAAAGCTTTTCCTCAGCCATGGCTCGCACCGCCGCGAACACGCTCACTCGTCAGGGACACCGAGTCGTCCTTTCCGACCTCTATCAGATGGGTTTTGACCCGGTGTCGGATCGTCGTAACTTTTCTAGCCGGGCCAACCCCGATTACCTCAAGCAACAAGCCGAAGAGACGAGGGCCAGCGAGACCGGTGGATTTGTCCCTGAGTTGGAGGCGGAGATTCAGAAGCTGGAAAGCTGCGACGCTCTGATCTTCAACTTTCCCCTCTGGTGGTTCAGCATGCCTGGCATTCTCAAAGGCTGGGTCGACCGGGTCTTTCCCATGGGGCGAATATACGGAGGTTCCAAACTCTACGAAGGTGGGACCGGCGGTAACTCCAAGCGAGCCATGGTACTGATGACAACGGGTGGCGGCCCTCCGGCTTACGATGGTCACGGGGTCAATCCGTCGCTCGAGTCTATTCTGACCCCTATACACCACGGAATTTTCTGGTTCAATGGTTTTCGGCCCCTGGACCCCTTTGTGGCCTGGTCCCCGGCTCGAATAGGTAAGGCAGAGCGGAAGGCCTTCCTGATAGCGCTGGAGAGTCGTATGACCGGAATTTTTGAGGAGGAGCCGCGCACGCTTGCTCCGCTGGCGGACTTCCCTAACTTTGGGCCCGATCGTCTGTCTCGGTTTCAGTTGACGGTTAGCGGCTCACCCCGGAAACTGCAGGAAGTGGTGAAGCGGGGGCGGCATCGAGGCTGGCTCTTTCAGGCTCTGGTTACTGAGTACGGCGAAGACTCCCACCTGGAAGTGAGAGGGGCGGATGAAGAAGAAGCCAGGTCTTTTCTGGGGGACCTGGAGGTCACACGGGTCAATCGTTTGCAAAAGTTGTGAGATCTAGAGACAGCAAAACGACCTCCATCGGGACGTGCGGCTCAAGGGTCATAGAGGAATCGAACTCGACGCTCATGCTGGATTGAAGGTTCTCCCGATTCGAGCCTAAGATTGCCTAGGCGCTACGATTCTACCTTGACGAGATGATCTCTCCTGGTGTTGCTACGGGGTTTCGCCTACGTGGTATTGATGCTTTGACGGCCAAGGAAGCTAATGGCCTCTCTACGCCAGACAGCGACCAACTAGCCTTTGCAACTCATCAAGAAAATCGAGTCTTGGTAACCATGGATGACGACTTTCTCACCCTTCATGCTCAAGGAGTCCGCCACGCCGGTATCGCCTACATCGCCCAAAATCGTAAAGTAACGATTGGAGAGCTGATTCAGCGACTGCAGTTGGTCTTCGAGATCTTGGAAGCTGGGGATATTCGCGGTCGGGTAGAAGTCCTGTAAGGGTCCGTTACTTCGCCAGATCTACAAAGATGGGCTCGAAGAGGGAGCGTAGAGTTAGGGCTCCGGCATCGGACAGATGGTCACCGTCAAAGTAGAGGATCTGGTTCTCTTCCTTGGAACGGAGGCTTTTTCGCTCCAGGATGGTGGGCGCGATATCGACCACCGTCACCTTGGTGTCGGAGGGCAAGCCTTGGACTGCCTTGACTCCAACCGTAGGCCCGGACCTGTCGTCACAAACTGCTACACCACCTTCAGTGATTTGCTCTGGAACGTCCCGAAAGACCCCAACGCCGCAGGAGCGCAGCGGTATCAATCCGGCTTCGGCTGGGCTCGTGGGAGCTCATACCTCCAAAGAGCACGAACAGAAAGAAGAAAAGAGGCAGTCCAATGCGCTTGCGTACCCGCGACTGCTCTCCCTGGATGGGGTATAAGGTAAGCACTAGGGGAACCTGGTGCGGAGTTCGGCTCCGTCCCCCCTCTCACTTACCTCGTCTTAGTCTTGGTACAGGATGCGGTGTTGACAGCCTCTTCTTTCCAGCTGGTCGAAGGCAAGCCGCCAGATATGGAGGCTATCCCGCGAGCCTGGGAGTCCACTTAGCGAGCGGTTTGCATCATATAGGGATACCAACCGGTACCCACGGGAAAAGGTTGAGTTCCGTTTTCCGTGAGCTTTTGGTTCGCGCCCTCGGCGTCTTGTCTGATAACCTCGACTCCGGTTTCCCAAGCCTGGCTCAAGCCGTCCTTGGTCCACAGGTCGTTAGAGTCGGGAGTCATTCCGATACGAACCCGATCGGCGTAGGGAACCTTGCTGAGTCCACCTTCCAGGTAGGCCGAGGGATGGGAATCGTAGGCGAATTTCTTGAAGGCCTCGGGGTCGCGCTCGAGCGCGGCGAAGTCGCCCTGTTTGATCCGGGCCTCCATTTTCTCTTGCAGTTTAACTTTGGTGCTGTCGAGCCATTGTTGGCCCTCGGGTGACAAGGTCGGCTGCAGCTCCTTGAAGCGGTCGAAGTACTTGAGGCCGTAGTTGAGATAGTAGTCCGGAGCTGCGCTCTCCGGATTGCGGCGACGGGCATCCTTGTAGCGCTCGATATAGTAGTCGCGCGTTCCGAATTTGTCCTTGAGGTCGGCGGGATTGTCGCGATTCTGTAGAGCCTTGGCCTTGACGTCATCAGGTTCGGTCGCCAATTCATGCTCGATACGGTACTGCTCCTCGGCGAGTTTGGCGTCTTGTTTGCCGTTTTTTTGGAACTCCTCGAGGTCCTTGAGAGTCATGCCGCTCTTCTCGCTTCCATACTCGTCATTGGAGTAGGACTCGATCTGTTGCTGGCGTCCTCGCAGCGTTTCCAAGGCAGCTTTGTCTTCCGGACTCAGGTTTTTGTTCTGAAGGGATTTTTCGATTTCGGTCTTGGTCAGGTAGCCGTCACCGTCTCCGTCCCAACCTTTGAAGCCTTTCTTGCTGGACTCGAGCAGGGTTCCTCGAGTTTCGGTCGTTTCACCGTTCTGCTGGGTTTTCTGGGTCGCTCCAGCGTTCTCGGTCTCTTTGGTTTCTCCGGACTTCGCATCGTCGGCTTGCATCCAGCTCATCATGCCCGCCGAAAGCGTCGCCGCCCGAGAGCTGCCCGCACGCTCGCGGGTCTCCCCACTGAGGGTCACACGATCGCCTTGGCCTTGGGGTTTCGCTTGTGATTTTGCCTGGGACTCCGCGGTGTTGGCCGAGAGCGCCCCGGCGGCGGCACCCTTGGCTTCTCGCGGACGAGCGTCTTTGTTCGAGTTGGTGTTATGGTGAAAGTTGAGCCTCATGTCCGGTCTCCTCGATGGGTTTCTTGAGACCAGAATAGAGAAACGGACAGCGATGGTTTTCCGAGAGTCAGCGGGATTTGTTAAGAAATTGTGATGGTGAGGAGAGAAAAGTCAAAAGGCGGTATTGGATTCCGAGGGGTTACTTCATTTCGAAGGGCATGCCGGCGTAGATGGTCGAGAGGGGGAGCTCAAGCTCAAAGGCTGGGAGGGCCAGCGAGCCCTGACGAACGGAATCATTCCTCAAGAGCCAGCCCTCGGGACTTTGCCGTGTCAGAGTGTCGACGCGCGGCTCGTCCTGGGATATGAGAATGATTTGTTGCAACGAGGGAACGGCTCGATAGAAGTTGGACTTCGCGCCGCGATCGTAGGACTCCGTGGTGGGAGAAAGCACCTCGACGATCAGACCGGCATCCGTGACAGTGTCCTTTCGGCCCGGAAGAAGCTTGGGCGGACCGCAGATTACCAGGATGTCCGGATAGGTGAAGAGCCCATGCGATTCAACGTAAAGACGGACATCAGAGGTGAAAGCTTCACAGCCTCGTGTTGCTAAAGTTGTGGAGAGAAAGCGAGCCACGTTGTTCAGAATGCGATTGTGCTCGAGCGTGCCCCCCGACATGGCGAAGATCTCACCGTTGTAGAACTCGCTGCGAGATTCGGGAGAGCGCTCCTCGAGGAGAAGGTACTCCTCGACGGTGAAGCGCCTGCGAGGTCGTGGAATATCCAGCATACCTGGCTACTTCGACTTTTTCGCCGACTTACCCCCAGGAGTTCTCGCCGCTAGCTTTATAGACCTGATTTGACCAACAGGCTTTCGAAGCTCGCTTTGATTGCGGCGAGTTGGTCTCGTTCGGGATCGTTCTCGGCCCAGGTTTGGGGGACCGCCATGAAGGTTCGATACCGATCCTGGCCCAGTCCCAAGACGTTAAGTACGACCCAACCGCGACCGTCCTTCTTGATCGGCACAAAGGCGACTTCGTGAGTTCTGAGCTTGACCGTTACCTCTTCAACCTCTTCTTTGTCGGCGAGCTTGGCAACCTGCTCGGAGGCTTTGAGATAGGCGTCTTGGAGCTGTAGCACTTCTTCCTGGCTGACGAAGAACTCGTTGCTGGACTGTTTTTCAAAGTCGACCACCTGAAGACGATTCTCGGGCAACATCCGATACAGCGCGATGCCGCCCCCGAAGGGGTCCGCCACAGATTGATGAGGCTCAACCGGCCGGCTATCGGGGGTGACCAGGGGATCGGGTTCAGACCATGCCGGGAGCACCAGAAGCCAGCCGAAAAGACATAGAAAAAGAAGAAGAGCTCGTTTCATGGTGGGCGCGTTCGTGCCCCCTTGGAAACCTCCCGCGTGGGAAGTTTTTGAATCCATCTCGCGACAGCCTCTAGCTATGTTGAATCGAATCGTCAACCTCGTCACAATTATGGCATTATTCACCAGTGTGAGTCTGGCTGAGCCCCCAGAGCTCCAGGCCTTGCGACTAGCCGCCCGAACAGGCAATATGCCTGTGGTGCGGCAGTTGCTAGACGCCGGCCTTGACCCCGCCATGGTGGACATCAACGGAGCCACCGCGGTCCACGCCGCAGCGGGGGGTGGACAGCTCGAAGCCCTAAAGCTTCTCCTCGAACGCGGGGGACCCGCGGATCTTGCCGACAAGCAAGGCCGGCGGCCTCTTTATGAAGCGGCCACGGCCAACTCCGGAGAGTGTTGTGCTCTACTTTTGGCCAAGGGCGCGGACATTGAAGCCACTACTGGTGGGGACTGGACACCGCTCAAAGCGGCTCTGGTTTGGCGTAAAGACCAGGCGGCTCTGGTCTTGATCTCATCCGGAGCCATCTGCGATCTCTCTCCCACGGTGGTTGGCGAGACGCCCCTGATGGTAGCTTCCTTCCGTGGACCTAAGGCCGTGGCGGAAGCACTGCTAGCCAGGGGAGCCGATCCGGGGCGCCGTGACCAAAACGAGGAGACGGCGCTTCATCACGCCGCCCGAGGAGGCCAGAGCGAGATCGCCGCCCTGCTGCAAAAAGAGGGGCTCACTTCTCAAACTCCCAACGCTCAAGGTTGGACAGCCTTGGAACTCGCCTTGCAAGGAGGCCACCAGGATACCGTCGAGGTCCTCTTCGAGACCATCGGGGATACCAGCGCCGCGTTACCCGGCGTGTGCGCTTGGGGCACCTCGATCCAGGTCGACAGACTGCTCCTCCAGGGTGCCGATCCCAACGGCGTCGATCGTCAAGGGCATCCTGTTCTGGCCATCGCCGCCGGTCGAGGGGGCGACTCCACCCTTTGGGAATCTCGCTCGAAAATTCCGCGGGACTCTCAAGACCTCCAAGCCCACTGGCTGGTGGTGCGGCTCCTGGAGACTGGAGCGAATCTCGAGAAGGCGGGAGTATCGGCTCTGCAGGCGGCTTGCCGGGCTGACAACACGGAGACCGCCCGACGTTTGCTAGAGTTAGGAGTCGATCCCAATCAGCCTGGGCCCGAGGGAGACGCTCCCGTGCTCCTGGCTGTCGAGCGGGGCAACTTGGAGCTCCGCTCCCATCTCTTGGCCCGTGGAGCGCATCCTTCTCCACGAGACGCGAGCGGATTGGACCCGCTGATGCGGCTAGATCGGCGCATTAGCAAGCTCGGACTCGCTTTGGAAGGTTACCGGCGCATGCGCGCCTTGCATCCGGCCCTCAACGCCACCGAGGCGGAGCTAGTCAGGCTCACGTCCGCTCGGGAAGCTCTCCAGTAGCTTCTCCAACAGCGCGGCCGCCTTCTCCGGGCCGGGGCTGGCTTTCATGGTCTCGCTGGTCTGCTGCAGTTTCGCCGTCATCGCCTGATCGCTGAACAAGGTCTCCAACGCCTTGCCCAACTCCTCATCCGTCCAGTCGGCTCGATGCATCTTCAACCCGTGGCCTGTCTCCTGGACTCGAGTCGCGTTGTCGTGACCGTCCCAGACGTAAGGCATGATGAGCGCGGGTTTGGCGAACAGCAGGCACTCGGTGAAGGTGTTGTTGCCGCCGTGGTGGATCACGGCGTCCACCTGAGGGATAACGCTCGGCTGGGGAAACCACTTGTCCAAGATGACGTTGGGTGGGACGTTTGGATAGCTGGCCAGGTTGTCGCCCACGTTGACCAAAGCCCGCACCGGTTGCCGGCCTAAGGCCTCGATCAGCTTCGTCAAAGTCGGGATGTCCCCACAACCGAGGGAGCCGAAGGAGACGTAGACCAACGGCCTTTCGGTGTTGACCGGAAAGGTGGGGACGGCATAAGGCGCTTCCTGGCGGACACAGCCTTCCAGGTATTGGAACCGCTCAGGATCCAGGGGATTCCTGCGCTGGAATTTCACCGGTTGAGGATAGAGCAGCAGATTGAGAAAGGGAGACGCTTCGAAGAACTGACCCGGAGGGTAGGGCTCCTCTCCATTTTCGATGAGAAAGGTGTTGAAGCGCTCGTGAATCGGACCGACCACTTCTTGGAAGCGCTTCTCGAAGGCTTCAAAGCCGGCGTGATCGTTCTGGGAGCATCCCGACAAGTGGGGCGGAATGTCCGGGTCGGGTATCTCGTTCTCGCTACAGCTGATGATCCGCACCCAGGGTTTTCCGAACTGCTTGATGGCTGGAAACAAGATCACGTTGTCCACGCAGATCAGATCGGGCTTGATTTTGTCGAGGACTTCGGGCAGGCTCTTTTGCGCCCAAACCGCCGTCTCCACGATGGCGTCCCAGCAGTCCTTGACGTAGTTGTCGATCTGCTCGTAGGGCGACTTATTAAAGTTTGGGATGTGCCCGTCGATGAAGGTCTGCCAGTAAGCGGCCACCTCTTCGGGAGGCATGGGAGCCGACATCGGCACGATGTGCTCCTCGAACCCGTATCCCGAGTAGGTCCCCTCCATGTCCGGCGCTGTCAAAAAGACGGGACGATGCCCGCGCGCCTGGCAAGCCTGGGCGATCCCCACCGAGTTCAGGGCCGGACCGTAAGCGGCTTCCGGAAAAAAGGCGATCGTCTTTTGTGACATGGAAGAGCTCCTCGTTAGATTGGATTCGCTCCGTTCGTCGCTCTCAGCGGGTGATCCTAGCGCTCCTCGAGACAGTAGAGGTTCACTCGGTGACTGCTCAAGCAGGTGGTAGGATAAATTTACAAAGCGGCCCGGTAGCCTTACTCAATTTTTTGTCCAGAGTCGCGAGCTCGACGTCTAGGAGTTCCGCAAGCGCCACATACCATGCATCGTACACCGTGACATTGGACCTCAGTTCCCAAATGCGTGTGGCCAGAGGTCCATATGAGAAGAGGCCGACCCGGAACGCAAGTAAGTCTGTGTGAGCCAGAGAGGCGACGTCCTCGCTGATGTCTCCAGCTAGAGATGCGCGGCGAAGAATGTTGGTAGTCCTCCGCCAGCATCATCTGAGGAGCTGCCAGTGCTCTTTTGCTAATCACCTGCTCTGCCCAGATTCCATTGACTCCACTATCGAGTAAGGCTGCCACTACAAGGGAAGCATCGACCACCACTAGACTCATCGCCGGTCAGCATCGCGATAGGCTAAGATGAGTTCGCTGGTCAAGCTGCTTTTTGTGTCTCTCTTGCGTTTTTGAATGCGTGCTAAGAACTCTTCGGGCTCGGGGCGACTCGCCATCTCAATGAGCTGGCCTCGAAGGTACTCTTGCAAAGAACGGCCGGTCCTGGCCGCCCGCGCGGCCAGTTCATCCCGGGTTTCTTCTGGTACATCGCGGATAGTGATCGCCTTTCCCATAGCTGCATTATGCAGCTAGAGACAACATATTGCAAATACTTCTACCCTCTCCCCCGACCCACATTCCAGCCAGCCAGTAGCAGAAAGCCGACACCGGTCAGGCAGACCCCCCACCAGCCGTGGCGTTGCCAGGCCAGCGTGGACAAAGCTGAACCGACCGCGCCACCGGTGAAGTAGAACACCTTGTAGATGGTGTTCAGTCGGCTTCGCGCGTCGTCGTAAATTCGGTAGATCTCCGACTGGTTTGAGATACTGGCCGCCTGGGCTCCCATATCCAAGGCCACGACCGCGAGGATCAGCATGGAAAAGGAAGCGCCGGCGAAGCCCATTCCCAAGAACGAGACGACCATCAAACCGATGCTCGTAAGCAAGACCTTTGAAGCCGAGAGCCGGTCGAGCCAGCGTCCCACCAGTCCCGAGGCCATGGCTCCGCCCGCGCCGATCAGGCCGAAGGCGCCGACGGAGTCGGAGCCGAGATTAAAGACCGGCCCCCCGAGATAGAAAGCCAGCGACGCCCAAAACACCGAGAGCGCGCCATAGATCAAGGCTCCGGTGATGGCGATGGAGCGTAACTCTCGTCGTTCCACCACCATCGTCAAAAGCGAGCCGACTAGACGAGAATAGGGGATGGAGGAGCCTGACGGCATCTCCCTGACGGTGCGCCGCAAGATTTGGGCTAGAACTACCATGGTCACGCCCCATAGAAGGTAGACCAAGCGCCAGGAAGGGAGATGTTGGCCCAGATAACCGCTCAGAGTTCGAGAAAGCAGAACACCTGTGAGGCAGGCGCTCATAAAAAGACCGAAGTTTCGCCCCCGCTCCTCGTCACTACTGTGGGCCGCGATGTAGGGGAGCGCGACCTGGGCTTGCACCGCCGTCAATCCGATGGCGAAGCTTACCAGACAGAAGAACGAGAAGTTGTTACTGAAGGCGCCCGCGGTCAGCACCAGCCCGGCCGCATTAAGGAGCCATAAAAGCAGGCGACGTGGAGAGGTCACGTCTCCCAAGGGGGAGACCAGCACCAGCGCGACCACGTAGCCCAACTGAGCTAAAGCCGGTATCATCCCGACCCGGGCGGGGGCTTCTCCAAAGCTACGAGCGATGCTCTCCAGCAACGGTTGGCTGATGTAAATGTTCCCCACCGTGAAAGAGGCGGTAAGAACGAGGGTCCAGAGCAGTTTCGGTGGGATCCCCTTCGATTGATTGTCCTGGCTAGTCATCTTGTGGGACAGCTTAGCGTCATCATATGTATATGGGAAATATATCTTTCCGATAGGATTGATATGGTTGCCTTATAAAATGGAGAAATGGACTTACGCCATCTCCGAATGTTTGTCGCCGTCGCTCAGGAGCTGAGCTTCACCAAAGCCGCTCAGCGCCTGCACATGGCCCAGCCTCCTTTAAGTCAGGGGATCGCGGGCTTCGAGCAAGAGCTTGGTGTGCTCCTATTCCATCGTACTACCCGATATATCGAGTTGACCGCCGTTGGTCGAGAACTCTTGCCCGAGGCCCTGGCCATCCTCGAATCCGTGGAGAGGTTCTCTCAACGGATCGAGGCCCGACTTAGGGGAGAACTGGGTGAGCTGCGCCTCTCCGTCATTTCGGGCCTAGCCAACGCGGAGCTTGCCAAACTGTTGAGAGTCTTTCGTGAGGAGAATCCTGGACTGATGGTATCGCTCGATGTCCATCCCTCGGTTTGGCAACTGCGTGCCCTGCAGTCCGGTGCTCTCGACGCGGGCTTTCTGTCCTTGCCTCTTAACCGTCTCGAGGATTTGGACAGCCTGCTCTTATCCGAAGGCCGAATGTCTCTGGTCGTGCCCAAGGGGCACAGGTTGGCCGGCAGAAAGAGGCTACGCTGGAGCGAGCTTCGGGAGGAGCCGATGATCTGGGTCGAGCCCGAGGCCATTTGGGGTGACTACTACGTGGAGTTCAAAAAGCGCTGTCGAGAGGCCGGATTCGAGCCTCAGGTCTCCCAATACGCGCCTAACGTCGCCACTCAAGTCTGGATGGTCTCGGCTGGACTTGGCGTCGCGCCCATTCAGGTGACCCCGCCCGCTGGCGACTGGCCAGGAGTGGTTTTCCTGCGCCTGCCCGGCGACGCCCCCAAGCACGAGATTCGCATGGCCTGGAAAGCTGTCGAACCGTTCCCGGCCCTGCGACGCTTTATCGAGTTCGTTAGAGTCGTCCTGCCGAGTCGTGGAAGGCGTCAATCCGGCGGAGAGGAATGAGCCTGGATGCGATATCTTCTCCTCCTACTTCTCTCGCTCTCCATGCTTGCTCCAGCCCTGGCTCAGACCACCAACACCAGAAGACTTCCCGAGGGATCGGCTCCTCCGCCTGCCAGGGTGGAAGAGCTGGCCTGGCTTACCGGCAACTGGCTCGGCACGGGCTTTGGAGACCTTTCGGAGGAGACCTGGCAGCCTCCCAAAGGGGGCAGCATGCTCGGCCTGTTTCGCCAGCACAAAGACGGCAAGCCGATGTTCTATGAATTCCTGTTGCTGCTGGAGACCGAGGGCACGGTGGAGCTACGGTTGAAGCACTTCAACCCGGACGGAACAGGCTGGGAGGAGAAGGACAAGTACCTGACTTTCCGACTGGTTGCCCTGGAACCGAACGCCGCTTACTTTTCCGGCCTGACCTATCGGCTCCAGGGAGAAAACCTGGAGATCTTCCTCGCTTTGAAGAACAATGACGGGGCTCTGAAGGAGCACTCTTTTCTCTTGAAGCGCACCCCCTAAGATTTAGACTGACCGGGTTGCGCACGGGGCGAACGCGGGCGACCGCGCCGCGGGAGCGAGCGCGGCCGTCCGTGCGGAACCTCGAGAGACTTAGGGAGCCAGGCGGACTTTCGTCACACCGAACACCGTTCCGATCCAGATCGACCGCCCATCCGGGTCGAGGGAAAGGGCGGCATAGTGATTGTTGTACTGAGCAACCCCTGGACCTACGGGAACAGCGAACCTCACCTGGGTGAGATCGGTGGCGTCAAGTCCGGTCATGTACCAACCTGAAGTGCGTTTCTCATAGGTGTAAACCGTGTTGTTGGTCACGCTCATCTTGGAGACGACGGTGGGAACCCGGACGGTATTGTTCACGCTGGCGACCTGAAAATCTCCGTTAGGCAGCAGGCGCATTCGGGCAAACCCGGGCTCGGTGATACCGGCGCCGTCCGTCGCGGGGATGCCGGTGTAGCCGAAATTGTTCTCCGCGAAGATGTCCACTCCACCACTGCCATCGGGAGCTGGAGCGACAATGAGCGAGTTCTCGTCGCAAACGTTGGCGTTATTCCCGAACGGAACCCCTTGAGCGAAGAGACGCTGCTCTCCCGGCCTCAACTCGGCTTCCGCCCGATAGACGTTGACCCGCATGGTGTTGTCGGCGTTGTCGGCGATAGCCACAAATCGGCGCGCATTCATCCAAAAGACCGTGGGAGAGGTTCCAGAGCCTTGACTCACTTGTCCCGGCTTGACGCCGGACCCTCGGTCGTATTCTATCTCCCAGACGATCTCGACTCGGCCGGTTGGGTCCAAACCGAAGCGATACTGCTTGTGAGTGCTCAGCACGTACACACCGGCCGGACCGCCGTCGTCACCTTCGTCCACGGAGTGAGAGTTGGCGATCTCCTCGAAGTCTCCATCCGGCTCGGCGTTGCGCGTCCCGCTGGTAATAGGGTCGTTGACGTCGAGATAGCTGACCTGGCCGTCCGGCTTGATCACCCCGACGATACCCTCCGCGATCGTGAACCAGATGTTGCCGGCCTTGTCAGGCATGAGAGCATACAGAGAGAGCTCGGTCAGGCCGGCGGGAACAGGAACCAGACCACCGTTTCCGGTGACATTGATGTCGCGGGCGGCGACGTACTTGTCCACGTTGCTCACCTCGGACCTTTGACGCTCGAGAACTTTGACATGACCGTCGGGCAACGCGACGACCATGCGGAACTGATTGTCTTGATAGAAGTATCCGGCTCCCCCGAAGTCGGTTTGGCTGGTCATCACCTTTTCAAAGGGATACCAGGCGAGCACACTCAGGGTCTCTCGGTCGAGCGTGACCACCGAGCGAAGGGCCACGTTGGTGTTAGGATCGGCCACTCCGGCGGTCACGGTCTGGATGTTCCCCTGGGCGTCAAAAGCGTGACCTGAACCCTCTCCTAAGACGATGTTCACCAGGTCACCGGTGTAAGGGTCCGCGAATCCAGCGATGTCTTTCTGCTGGACGGTAAAGTTGGAATAAGAGGTCGGACCCGCGTATTCGTAGGTATCGCTCAGGTAGGAATCGTTATGAATATTGCTACCGGGGTTGGGAGACAGAAAGGGGTTCTGGTAGAGCACGGACAGAGGGCCGGAGACGCCTCCTCCGGCTGGAATCAACGGAAGGGTCTCGCTCGTACCGCCACACCCGGAGGCTAAAGACCAACCGAGCAGCGCGCACAAAGCTAAAGCCTTTGGGGGGAATTTACGCATGATGTTCTCCTTTTTCTTGGGGTAACGTTGGGTCAATTTTTTTCCCGCTCTTTCGGGTCACGAATTCGGTCAGGCCCTGCACGCTCACGTAAAGGACAGGGATGAGGAAGACACCGAGGGCGGTGGCCACCAGCATGCCCACGCCCACCGCGGTACCCAGCGAGCGCTGACTGGCCGCCCCCGCTTCGTGGGCCAGCATGAGCGGCACCACGCCCAGGATGAAGGCGAAAGCGGTCATCAGGATGGGGCGAAAACGGAGCTTGGCTCCTTGCAAAGTCGCTTCACGCAGCGACAGATCCGTTCGCTCGTACTGCTCTTTGGCGAACTCCACGATCAAGATGGCGTTCTTGGCCGCCAGCCCCAAGAGCGCGATGATCCCGATCTGCACGTACACGTTGTTGTCGTGCCCCATCATCATGGTGCCGACCAGAGCTCCCATGACGCCCGCCGGAAGTCCCAGCAGGACGGAAAAGGGGACCGACCAGCTCTCGTACTGGGCGGCCAGGAACAAGAACACGAAGAGCAAGGCCATCACCAGGATCTGAGCCTGCTGACCGGCGGATTCTTTCTCCTGATAGGCGGTGCCGGTCCACTCGACGGCGTAGCCGTCCGGCAAGGCATGAGCTGCCACTTGCTCCATGGCCGCGATGGCCTCGCCGGAGCTCTTGCCGGGAGCCGGTCCTCCGTACACTTCAGCCGAGCGATAGAGGTTGTAGCGCTGCAGGGTGTCCGGACCGGTCACCATGGCGACGTCGCAGATGGTGGAGAGAGGAACCATTCGGCCCTGGGCGTTGCGCACGTACAGGTTCCCGATGTCCTCGGGGTTACGGCGGTACTCGGCCTCGGACTGAACGTACACACGCCAAGTCCGACCGAAGCGGTTGAACTGGTTGACGTACATCCCCCCCAGGTTGACCTGCAGGGCGTTGAACACGTCGGTCAAGGGGATTCCCAAGACTTTGACTTTCCTACGGTCCACCTTGAGGTCGATCTTGGGCAGGTCGGTCGAGAAAATGGTGCGGATGGTGGGGTCGAGAGCCGGATTGTCTCGAGCCGCCTTCAACAACGTTTGGGTGGCGTTGAGCAGGTCTTGAGGGGTCTGTCCAACCCTGTCCTCCACCTCGAGAACAAAGCCTCCCGAGCTACCGAGGCCCGGAATGGGTGGAGGATTCACGGGGAAGACCATCCCCTCCGGGATCTCCTTGAAAGCCGCGTAGACCGAGCGGATGATGCCTCCGGCCCGGGTCTCTTTCGTCTGCCGTTCTTTCCAGTCGGTGAAGACACAGATAAAAGAGGCCTGATTGGAGCCGTTGGCCCCGGTGACCACGTTCATCCCGCCGAAGGTGATCACGGTCTTCACTCCGGGGGTCGCCTTCATGATCGCCTCGGCCTTCTTGGCCACGGCGTCGGTTCGCTCGATGGTGGCCCCGCTGGGCAGGGTGGCGCCGACGAAGATGTAACCGTTGTCCTCGTTGGGGAGAAAGCCGCCTGGAACCTTAGAGTTTAACGCCACGGTCCCGGCGATCACCAGGGCCAACAGGATGAGCCCGATGAAGAGACGGCGCAGCAGCAGACCCACGATCTTACCGTAGAGATTCCCGACCTTGTCGAAGACTTTATTGAAAGCCGAGATGTACCAGCCGAGCGGCCCTCGCATCGGGGTTCGAGGCTTTAAGATCAAGCAGCAAAGGGCCGGCGTCAGGGTCAAGGCGACCAGGGCCGACAGCACGACCGAGACCGACAAGGTGATGGCGAACTGCTTATAGAGCTCACCCGTCAGCCCTCCCATGAACGCCACCGGGACGAAGACCGAGCAGAGCACCAAAGCGATGGCCACCACCGGGCCCGAGACCTCGGACATGGCCTTCTCCGTGGCCTGCCTTGGGGTCAAGCCATGCTCGATGTGGTGTTCCACCGCCTCCACCACCACGATCGCGTCATCCACAACGATCCCGATGGCGAGCACGATCCCGAAGAGAGTCAAGGTGTTGATGGAAAATCCGATGGCCGACAAGACGGCGAAGGTCCCCACCAAGGAGACCGGGACGGCAAGCATCGGGATCAGGGTGGCCCGGAAGTTCCCCAGAAAGGTGAAGATCACCAGGACCACCAGGATGAAAGCGTCCCGCAGGGTTTTCATGACCTCGTGGATGGAGGCGTTGACGAAGACGGTCGAGTCGAACGAGATCTGATAGTCCACGCCCGCGGGGAAGACCTTGGCCATCTCTTCCATCTGCTTGCTGATCTCCTCGGCCAGCGTCAAGGCGTTGGCGCCCGGAAGCTGGTAGATGAGGATCGGCATGGCGGCCTTACCGTCGAGCCTTCCGAAACTGCTGTAGCTCTGCGAGCCTAGCTCGCTGCGGGCCACGTCTTTGAGCTGCAGCATCTGACCGCCCGGAGCGGCGCGCAACACGATGTCCTCGAATTCCTCGACCTGCTCCAGGCGGCCCTTCACCGAGACGGGATACTGGTACTCCAGTCCCGGAGGCTGGGGGGGCTGGCCGATGGCTCCGGCCGCGGCCTGGACGTTCTGCTCCCGTATGGCGTTGGCCAGATCGCTTGCTGTCAATTGCTTGGCGGCCAGGTTGTCCGGCCGGACCCAAAGTCGCATGGCGTAGTCCTGCTTGCCGACCGGAATGTCGGCAGAGCTGACGCCCTTGATACGGCCCAAACGATCCAGCAGATTGATCGAGCAGTAGTTGGAGAGGAAGAGGTTGTCGCGGCTGCTGTCGGGAGAAAAGACGCTGACCACCATCAGGATCTGAGTCGACTGCTTCTTAACCGTGATTCCCTGCTGGATCACGTCGGTCGGCAAGCTCGAGTTGGCTCGATTCACGCGGTTTTGCACGTCGACCGCCGCGAGGTCCGGATCGCGTCCCACCTCGAAGGTCACCGTCAGCACGTAACTTCCGTCGTTGCGAGACTTGCTGACCATGTACAGCATCCCCTCGGCTCCGTTGACCTGCTGCTCGATGGGAGCGGCCACGGTTTGCTCCACGGTAGCCGAGTCGGCGCCCGGATAGACGGCGGTCACCTGAACCGTGGGCGGCACCATGTCGGGATACTGCGCGATGGGAAGGGTCGGGATAGCCAAGAGGCCGGCGATGGTGATCAAAAGAGAGATGACGGTGGCCAGAACCGGCCGGTTGATGAAAGTCTGCGCGAACACTTAAGACTCCTATTTCGCTTCCTCGGTCGAGACGGTCATGCCGGGTTTCACCCTGGCCATCCCGTCCACCACCACGCGCTCTCCCGCCTTGAGACCCTTCTTGACCACCACCGAGCTCTGGTGACGCTCTCCCAGCTCGATCTCGCGTTGCTCGACCACGTTGTCGCCGTCGACTAAGTAGACGAAGTTGCTCGACTGCAACTGCTGCACCGCGCGCTGCGGGATCAATAAGGCGTTCGGCAGGTCGGCCGTGTTCAGCCGGACGTTGGCGAACTCTCCCGGCTTGAGCAGCCCCGCGGGATTGGGATACTCCAGCCGAACCTTGATGGTCCCGGTGGCGCTGTCCACCGCCCGGTCCACCATATTGAATCGCCCCAGGTGCTCGTACGGTTTGCCGTCGGCCAGGAGAAGTTGATAGATCCGGTCGGACTGAACCTTTCCGGTCTCCTCCCGCCGCCGGGCCAGGGTCAGGTAGTCTTGCTCGGAGATGGCGAACTCGGCGTAGATGGGATCCACCGAGGAGATGGTCGCCAGCACCTCCGAGCCCGGGCTGATCAAGCTGCCGGGATGCACGTTCAGCTCGCCGATGATGCCGCTGATGGGAGCGCTGATAGTCGTATAGTCGAGGTTCACCCGGGCGCTCTCCAAGGCGGCGTGGGCTCCGTCGAGCGCCGCTTCCGAGGTGGCGATGGAGGCGATGTCTCGAATCCTGGTGTTCTCGGCGTTGGCCACGGCGGCGTCCAACTGGGCTTTGGCCACGTCCCGAGCCGACACCGTCTGCTCAAAAAGCTGGCGTGGGATGACGGCCTTTTCCACCAAGGGCTTGTAGCGGTCGACCTCGCGCTGTTGATTCTCGAGGTTAGCTTCAGCCTGGCGCTGGTCGGCCAGGGCCTTTTGGTAGTTGACCTTGTTGCGCGCGAACTCAAGTTCGGCTTTGGCGTTCTTCACCTGCGCCTCGGCCGAATGAATGGCCGCCAAGAGAGGCCTGCGGTCGATGGAGAAAAGAATCTGCCCGGCCGTCACCCGGCTACCCTCTTGAAAAGAGAAGCTCTCCAGGTTGCCCTGAACGCGAGAGCGAACCTCTACCTCTTTGGCGGCCAGGACCTGCGCGGTGAAGGTCTGCTCCAAGGTGACCTCGCTCTGTCCTACCTTTTGCACCGCCACCTTGACCTGGGCTTGGCCGGGAAGCTCGGCATTGGTGGCCGAGGCGATAGGAGTGCGCCCGGGGGTCGCCTTGCCGGAAGGGGTGGAGGTCTCCTGGCAGCCCGCCAGGAGGCTCAAGGACAGTAGCCCGGCCGTCGCCGCGGCGCTCCAGTGGGAAGGGTTAGGCATCGTTGTTCTCCTCGGATCGAACTTGTAGGAATTCTGGGGTGAGCTGACGAGACGGCACGTCACCGCCCAGGCTCTGCTCTAGACGGGCGAAGGCCAGGTCGCGGAGGGAGTTCGCGCTGACCACCTGGGAGCGGGCGGCCACCAGATTTCTCAAGGCTTCCGCGACCTCCAGGGTGGTGGCCAGGCCGTTGAGATAGCGGCGGCGAGCCATGTCGTGGTACTCCAAAGAGTTCTCGAGCTGTTTCTCCGCCGTGGCCAGAGTGAAGGCGGTCTGCTGAAGCTCGAGCCAGGCGGTCTCCACCTGCTGCAGGATCTGGTCCTTCTGCTGCTGTTGGTAGGCCTCGAGTTGGCGAAGCACCGACTCGGCCTCTTGAATCTTGGACTTGCGCCAACCGCCGTCGAAGATCGACCACTGTAGCTGCAAGTTCAAAGAGGGAAGGTCCACCGGAGAGAGCGACTGGCCCAGGTGGGTCTGGTAGTTGGCGGCCAGCACCAGGGAGGGGTTGCTCTCTCCGTGGGCCGCGTCGATCAACTTCTGAGCAACCGCTTTCTTATAGTCCAGCGAAACCATCTCCGGACGATGTGCCAAGGCGAACGATTCCAAAGCGGAAAGGTTGATCTCCGGCTCTATCGTCAGCGGCTCCGGGGGGATCGGCTGGAGGTGGAAGCTTCGTTCGGACAGCACGTTGGCAAGGTTGGCCGAGGCCGTGTCCACATCGGTCAGATTCTGAGACAGCCCCTGCACGGCGTTGGTCACTTCGATCTCGGCCTGCAGGATGTCGTACTTCGACATCACTCCTTGCTCGAACAGAGCCTGAGTATCTTCCAGGTTTTGCTTGGCCACCGACAGGTTCAGTCGGGAGACCTCCACGGTCGCCTCGGCTCGTAGTTTGGCGAAGAAGGCCTGCTTGATGGCGTAGGAAAGGTTCCTACGGTCGATCTCCACGGTGGCCGACTCGGCGTCGATCTCGAGGAAAGCGGCCGCGATCTGGCTCTCCACCCGGCCGAAGGTGGTCAACAAGGTTTGTAGGGACAGCTGAAACTCGTTGGTGACCGGGGACATCAACACGAAGCGGTCAGGGAAGTTGGCGGCGCGGGCGGCTAGTGGGCCGCGGGAAACGTCGCTCAACAAGCCGCCCGTGTCGATGGAGGTCTCCCTCTGCAAGCGGGTGCTGTTGGTCAGAACCAGCTTGGGCACTTTCTGCGACTTCGTTTGCAGATAAGAAGCGCGAGCTTGCTCGACCCTCTCAGCCGCGACCCTCATCTGGGGGTTCTGGGCCAAGCCCAGCTCCAGCGTCTCGTCAAGCGTCATCCGGCGCAGGCCCGAAGGACGCTCCGGGGCGTGAGTCGGGAGTTCCCAGGGAGTTTCGGAAATTGGCTGAGCGGGCGTGGGGAGCCATAGAAAGCTTACCAGAAAGGCAATCCAAAGGTATCTCAAGGTGTGACTCGCTAAGGTTGGGCAAGAAGTTATGGTGAACGCGCGACTCGGAAGGCCCGA
>JBBCJA010000068.1:0-37865 GCA_037189585.1 Selenomonadaceae bacterium
TCTCGCGCTTCAGCTCGTCAAGACGATTCTTCATTTCTCTTGCCGACAAGCTATCGCTGGTGCCCCGCGTCGGCGACACACCCATCTGCCCACGCCAACGGATGATCGAGGAAGACGAAATCTCTAACTCTTTCGCCACCTCGTGAACATTTCTCTCGGCGCTCAGCTGAACGGCTCTCGCCTTGAACTCCGCCGTATAAATTGGTCGTTTTCTTCGGGTCATGCAATCCTCCAATATCCTTAAGTCTATCGGAATGTCTGCAGATTGGGGACCCCTTCAAAGAGCGGGGGCGGGTCGAGTGGCCCGCCCCCGCTCATTCCAATCGCCTCCACTGTGACCGCTGGCAAGAGGGAACCGACCGTGGTCGATGAGAAGCTTCCCTCCGTGGCTGTGCCTGCGGACGAAATCATCGCTTTTCTTCGAAGTGAGTTTGCCGAAGATCTGGAGTTGATATTTGGTGACCAGACCGAGGAGGCAGTCCAAAGGATACGCGATCGTCACATCCGATACGGGATCGACTCCTCGAGCGTCTGGAAGTTTAGGCTCCTCTCCAAACTCCTCAACGAACTAGAGCCGCGACCTAGTGGCCAAGCGAATGATATAGCATTACGCAAATTGGAGGAGTTCCTTACTTCCCGTATCGAGTTGTATACCGAGAAGTCGCTCAGGGCGGCTAATTCGGGCAAGAGAGACTTCTTGGGCGTAGACTACGCTTATCTACAAACGTGGCACACCAAAACGTCCCCATCTCCTGACGAACACTTTCTCTTTCGGCTCTTTGATTTACTCGAGAAGTGCCCTGACAGGCCCGGGGTTGAGAGGCTGTCTGCGTTCGGTGTCGTGAAGGCGCAGGCATATCGCAGGCTACTTCTTGAGGACCTGCACGAGGTAGAGGTTGCGCTAGAGGCTGGTGCTTGGAAATCTGCTACAGTCATGGCCGGAAGCCTAATCGAAGCGTTGTTGTTCTACCGGCTGGACGTTGAACGGCACGCTTCAGATGCCAAAAGGGTCGAGGCTTTCAAGAGAGCGCAGCCCGTCGACCGAACTTCGAAGCTGCCCAAAGAGTTGGAAAAACTGGGCCTTTCGGAACTCGCACAATTTTCATTGAAACTTGGTATTATCTCGAAGGATGAGCGGGTTCGAATTGACCAGATCGGAGACTTCAGAAATTTGGTCCACCCTGGGAAGTCATACCGCTTGAATGAACGTTGCGATCGAGCCACTGCGTACTTGGTCTACAGTGCGCTTTTGATGCTGGACCGTAACCTGAGGAACGCTTAACTTCTCAGGTCATCCAACCTGTGAGCGAGTTGGTGGAGCTGCGGAGGAAGGCGACGGCTGTGCTCAAGGACATGCGACAGTGCGCCTTGAACGAACTTCACAAGCGCCCTAAAAGGGCACAGCCCCGCCAATCCGTGGAAAGAAGGAGCGGGGCCGCGCCGAGAGTGTTTTCTCGCGCCGGTCCTCTCTCCCTTCGTCCGCTGGCGGTCAATGGAGAACAGTCTGACATCAGAGCCAACACAGCTCCTTTTGTTTGACCTCGAGAGCCTCGAGGTGCTGTGTCCTTCTCCCCAACCGTCTCCGGCGCCAGCCGTGCGGGTCCAGCAGTCACCGCCAAACCCGACCCGCGCCAATTACAAGTACGGCAAGCGCCTCACCAAGCAAATGGTCGGCAGGCTAGCCGCCGTGACCAAGCAACACCTCGCCGGCGACGGAACCTTCAGCACCACTGCCGCGAAAAAGCTCGAGCAGATGGCCAACTATCTCCTCGGAATCCGTGCAGGACGTAGGGTCGATGGTTTGCGCTCGCAGCCACCTGAACGAGAGGTCCTCTGCGGTGAGTTCTTCCATACTGTGGAACTTCAGGCCCAGAAGGCTGTCGAACCTGGTTCTGACGAGCACGTGGCGCTTCTCGACCTGGGCCTGGACTCTACGCCGATCCCGGATGGAGCTACTCAACCCTCTCACGAGATCTTTCGACGTATCCGTTACCAGCTATTCGGAGATTCCGAACAGCTCGACACCGCCCAGCTTTCCGGAAATCCCGGATAGCTCGACCGCTCTTTGAAAATCGAATAATGCTCCCGACCGGTTGGCACCCGGTCGGGCCCCAACCAGGGTGGGGACTTTTTGCACTGCAAAAAGTCCCTGAAGAGAAACGGCGTGAAATAAGGGTTTCTCACTTGTCGCAGACTTTTTGCAGGGCTTTTTACAGTTCTTGCTTTTTGGGTTCTGCAAAAAGCCAGAGGCTACAAACCGCGCCAACTGGAGGTTCTGGGCCTGCTCGGACCCTTTTTACTCTTTTTACAGCCCGATCCTAAGGGTGGGGAGTAAAAAGAGAGGGGTAGGGGGAGCCAGGAGGAGCCTCGGGGAGGGGGTGGACCGGCACCAAAACCGGCACCGCCTCCGAGGCTCCTGGGGAGGAACGGCGTGGTTAAGGGGTATGGGTGAGAGCCTGGATCGGTCTTCAAAACCGTTGTGTTGCCGAAAGGCAGTAGGAGGGTTCGACTCCCTCCGGTTCCCGCCAAACTTCATTCTGCCGAAAGGCAGTAGGAGAGTGACCTCCGCTTCGCTCCGGAACGGCTTCGCCTCTCGACTCTCTCCGGTTCCCGCCACTTTCAGGTCCACTTCGCTATCGGTCCTGAGAGCGGGCGATCAGTATCAGTCGAAGCAGTTGCACCACCGCCATCACCGCAGCCGCGACGTAAGTCAGGGCTGCCGCGTTAAGAACTCTGCGGACCTCCGGGGCCTCCTCGGCGCTGATCATCCGATGGTCGGTCAGGACCGCCATCGCTCGGTTGGAGGCGTCGAACTCCACCGGTAAGGTAATTAGGGTGAATAGCACAGCCAGCGAGAAGAGGGCGATGCCTCCCAGCAGTAGAGGCTTCTGGCCGAGAAACAGCCCGCCGAAGAAGAGCAGCATCGACAGGCTGGAGCCGATGTTGGCCAGCGGAACCAGGCCGGCCCGAACGTTCATCGGCCAATACCCCTCCTTCTTCTGCAGGGCGTGGCCGAGCTCGTGGGCCGCCACTCCCAGCGAGGCCAGCGAGCGTCCACTGTAGACATCGGGGGACAAGGCCAGCGTGTCGGTAGACGGATTGAAGTGATCGCTCAAGAATCCATGACTCGGCTCGATCGAGACGCGAACCCTTTCCCGGGCGGCCAGATCTCGAGCGACTTCGGCTCCGGAACGGCCGATACGAGCGGCCATCTTCGAGGCCTTGCCGAAGACGCTCTGGACTCGCCATTGAGCGAACAGAGACAACAAGACCGCGGGAATAAGTAAAAGAAGTGTCGGATCGTACATGTCTATTAAGCAAACCTCCTGTAGTTTCTGTTGTCTATATTAATAGCAGGCGAAGAGATATGTCGCGCTGGCATTCCGTTAGAATCCAGTATGTGACAGGGCCAAGCTCTCGGCTCTCCCGAGTGGGATAGTTAGGCTCCGGCCCAGGGTATAGGATAGGAAATTTCTTCTAAAAGGCTTCGGCTAAAAATGGCCTCGCGTCGATTTTACGTCGAATCTTCGCTCGTCGGAGCAGGACATGCCCTCCTGTCTGGTATATCTGTTCCGCCCCGCCTCGATAAATCATGGAGGCCGCGGTGTTGAAGGAGAGGGAAGGCGAGAGAGGGAGCAGAAGTGCCCCCACTTAGGAGCGACCGAGACCGTATGGAGACAGAAGTGAAAGAATCCCAGGGGGAGGGCGGAGCCGACTCCGGAACCTCAAAAGACACTCGGCTCTTGGTCGCCATCGGAGACCTCCACGGAGACTACTATCGCCTGGAACGGCTACTGCGAGAAAGCGAGTTGATCGTTCCGGGAACAATGGCTTGGAATCCCGAGGCCTCGCAGGTCGACCTCATCTTGATCGGCGACTATGTCGACTGGCGTAACGAACCGCTCGAGGGACCGCAGTCGGAGTGGGTCGAGGGAGCCAAGCGGATTCTCGACACCATCTACGCGCTTCATCACCAACTCGAGACTCTACGCGAGCAGAATGAGGGCTTCGATTCGCACATTTACAGCATTCTCGGCAACCATGACGAGATGATGCTCGAAGCCCATTCGGTTTTTTCGTTCTTGGACATGCAGCAGTTGGAAGAATTCCTCAACGCGGTCGGTCAGAATCGGCACGTGCGCCATGCCATCGCCGGGCTAGGTTTAGAGCAAGGTCAGATCGAGCGGCTTCTCAAGTTCTTGAACTGGTACGTTCAGGGTGGCCAGGCCACAGTGGAAGGTTATGGTGGACTGGATGTCTGGAAAGACGCGATGGATACCGAGATGGGAGACTTCCTGCGCCAGTATCTGCGCCTGGCGGTCAAGGTCAATGACCGGCTCTTCGCTCATACCGCCCCCGACCCGCGTCACTTCTGGCTTCCCATTGACGAGATCATGAAGCTTCCCCAGGACCAGTATAAGTTGGCCAAAGAGTCCTTCCTCTGGTCCCGCAAAATCTGGGGCTACGATTACTGCACGGGCTCTCGAACGGTTCCGTTCACTCCCGAGGAGATGGACGACATGTTGTCGGGAATGGGTGTCAAAGGGGTTGTCGTCGGGCACACTCCGTTGCCGCACGACGGCAAACCGGTAGTCGCCTACGAAGGCCGCGTGATCAATATAGACCTACACGCTTTTCCAGGGAGTGAGGCCTTTATCGAGCGGTACATCCCCGATGGCGAGAAGATGACGCCACTGCGCGACTTGTCCTTGGGCCGATAGCGCCATGCCGCCAGCGGCAGCCGAGGGAAAAGCCCTCGAGCTCGTAGAGAATATCCGAAAGGTCATCAAGGGCGATAGTATCGCCATTGAGCACGCCGTCATCGCCTTGCTGGCCGAAGGGCACCTCTTGCTCGAAGATGCTCCGGGTGTGGGGAAAACCGTGCTCGGCCGCAGCCTGGCCAGGTCGCTCGATTGCGAGTTCGCTCGAGTTCAAGGAACGCCTGACCTTCTCCCCACGGACCTGACCGGTGTTCAGATCTTCAATCAGAAAACCACCGCTTTCGAGTTTCGCCCCGGTCCGCTGCATCACCAGATCGTCTTAGTTGACGAGGTCAATCGCGCCACTCCGAAGACTCAGAGCGCTCTCTTGGAAGCGATGGAAGAGCGTCAGGTTTCCGTCGACGGCACAACTTACAAACTCCCTCGACCTTATCTTGTCATTGCCACCCAGAACCCCATCGAACTTGAAGGTACCTATCCATTACCCGAGGCTCAACTGGACCGTTTTCTGATCAAGACCTCACTTGGTTACCCCGATCGGCAAGCTGAGATCGCCATCTTGCAAGAGCAGAAGTTGGCTCATCCGCTGGATAGCCTTCAGCCTGTCCTGACCTCCGAGCAGATCGTGGCCCTCCAGGCTTCGGTCAAAGAGGTCTCCCTTTCCGAAGTCTTAACCGGGTACATCGTCGACTTGGTCCGCCACACTCGTGAACGAGGTCGAGGGGTCACGGGAGTGTCTCCTCGAGGCGGATTGGCACTGCGGAGGGCGGCCCAGGCCAAGGCCTTTTTGTCCTCTCGCTCGTATGTCACACCAGAGGACATTCAGGAGCTCGCTCAGGCGACCCTGGCTCATCGAATCTACTCGGTGACCGACGCCGACGGGAAGCTGGGCCAGAGCTTGGTGGCCGAAGCGCTTAAGGAAGTGAAGGTGCCCGTATGAAGTCGGAAAAGATGAAACGTAAGGTCCAGAAGATCCATCTCGGGGACGGACGCTACCTGGACGCTCGAACCATTCGCATGGTTTGGTACGGCGGTCAGGAGACCGACGCTGACGACGAATTGGAGACCCTGGCGAAACTACAGTTCAAAGTCAAGGCGCACGAATACGCCGTGATGGCGAAACTTGGCTTGGTCGACACGGACGCCGCCGCTGAGGAGTCTGGAAAAGAGACGAAGGTCACTCTGCGCACCGACCGGGATCTGGTGGACGAGGGCGACGAAGCTCTAGAAGAAGAGTGGAGCAGCAGCCTGGAGGACCCCACTTGCGAACTGACGGTATGGGCGGACCTCGATTACTGGGAAGTCGAATCCGTCCAATAGACCGCCGAAGTTGACATGTGTCACTGAACTCGCCTCCGTCGCGTTCTAAAGTGTCTTTAACACGAAGAACAAGGACGGACGCGAAACATGTGCACTCAGATTCATCATCACAGACCTTCCCTCAACCTGGCTCACGAGTTGCGCCACAACTCGGCTATCGGAGGCGGAGCCGGAGCCTTGTGTGGCCGGGCTCCTCAGATGGCTCAAGACAGCGCCAGGGGTGGAGCTCAGCTGAGTTTTCAGGCTGAGCGCTTAATGATGGTTTTCGGAATGATGAACGCCATCATGACCGGCCAGTTCGGACAGTTGATGAACATGCTGGGCGGCGGTCTCGGCCAGAACGGGAACTTCGCAGCCAACGGACCCGCGGGCGCGGTCCCGGCTCGAGGCGGCTTTGGAGAGCCCACCTGTGGCGCGTGCGTCGGCCCGAAGGCCGCGGAATCCAATGCCCCTAAGGTCGCCGCGGGTGAAGTCAAAGAGCTCAAAGCCGGTGAAGAGGTACGCGGCGCCAACGGAACTGTGCTCAAGTGGGGCCAGGACGGCAATGTGGACATCCGTTACAAGGACCAGAACGGGCAGGAGAAGACTCTTAACGTTAAGGACGGCATGCTCACGATGGACGGTGGACGCCCTCAGAAGCTTGAGAATGTAGGCCAGCTCTTGAAACTCCCCAACGGCGACGTGGTCGGAATCGGGAACAATCCCCGCGACGGCGGCGGGAAAGAGTTGTGCCGCGTGGTGATGGCCGACAATGCCGACAAGATCAAGTGCGAGCCGGCCAACGCCACCAATATCTACGACATTCGCGAGCTCGAACACCGCAGAACCACCATGGAAGGCGGCGGAATCAGCATGAACTTTAGCTCCGCCTCGTTCGCCACTCCGAACGGAATGATGAACTTCACCAACCTCAATATCAGTCAGTTTCTGGGCCACCCGGTCACCCGCGTCTTCACCGAGCAGTTGATGAACCAGATCGGTACCAGGTAGAGGAAGGTTCTCGGGTGGCCAAACGCTCGCTATCTTCTCGCCGTTGGCGGCGCCCAGGGGCGTTTTCTCCCGGGCTGTCGAGGCGGCCGAGACGCTTGGTCTCGTTCTGGCTGAGGTCGCTCTGCGCTACTCACCGGATTCCAGCCAAGAAGATGATGACCCCGAGGCCGCCTGGACGGTTGTCGGTCTGACCCCGTTCCTGACTCCGTCGGCCCTCCAAGACCAGACTATCCTCGACACCACGCTGGCGCTCTTGCGCCGGGGGTTGGAGAAGGCTGCTTGATCCTCGTCCTGGGGCCCTCTGGCGACCCCATGATCGCCGCGGTAAGCGGCGAGCTACACAGGCGGAACGCTCGGTTCGCTACCGTCTTCCTGCATGAGATCCCAAACACCGTCCGACTGAATCTGCGACTTCCTCTGGGCGATAGCGACCTAGAGTCGCTCAACGGCTTTCATGTCCCCTTCGACAAACTCCGAGCGGTCTATCAGAGAGTTGGGTTTAGCAATTTCCAGGTTGCCGCGGACTACAGTAATGACGAGGTGCGCTACGTCAACGAAGAGTGCCAAGCGGCGTTGTTGGGCGCCTTCAACAATCTGCCTTGTCTGGTGGTCAATCGACCGGTGGCCGGAGGCTCCAACGCCAGCAAGCCCCATCAGATCGATCTGATTCAAGAGTATGGATTCTCCGTACCGCGAACCCTGGTCACCACTCTGCCAGGGTTCGCTCAGGAGTTCTTCGAGCAAGAGGACGGAGAAGTGATCTATAAGTCGGTCAGCTACCATCGCTCAGTGGTGAAGCGTATGACCAAAGAGGATATCGAGCGTCTCGATACCGTCAAGCAGTGTCCCGTGCAACTTCAGGAGATGCTCGAGGGCGTCGATTACCGCGTTCATGTCGTCGCCCATCGGGAATCTTCGCTTGCCGCATCGACTCGGAGGAAAGTGGCTATCGTTACGACCCGGAGACCGTGGTGGTGGCGCTGGATCGCCTCCCGCGGGACATCGAGCGCCAGTGCTTCGAGATGGTGGAAGGTCTGGGTTTAAGCGTTGCGGGGATCGACCTTCGGGTGACCCCGGGAGGCGAATTTTTCTGTTTGAGGTGAACCCATCTCCCGCCTTCACCTGGTACCAAGAGCGCACGGGTCAAAGATCGCCGAGAGTGTCTGCGACCTTCTGGTGCGCGGCTAGGACCCCTACAGGGGTATCGTGGCCAAGATCCAAACGACGGCCGGGGCTCAAAAAGTAGGGTGAGCACCGGAGCAACGAACAAAGGCTATAACTTTGGCAGGCCCGCGCCGGAATACAGTTGCACAACCTTTGCCGACGGCCTTTGAGGAGAGTTATTGTCTTAGGTTCGGGTGGTTATCTGGGACCATCGACACTTCTATACCTCTCGAGATCGTCGAGTCGATGGTTCTTGTCTTTCTTCTTCCGCCGGAAGCTAGACACGCCGAAAGCGTGACTCTGCTTGATGGCACCGGTGGCACACACCCGAGAGCTTGGTTTTCCAGGATAAAGGTTCCTTCCGTCCGAAGATATCTAGAACCAGAGATTGTCAAACAGCTCCATCTTGACTGACGGGGAATTGATGCCAAGAGCGAGTGGCCCTGCTGGTGTGCGATCCTTCCCGACCCGATGCATGTTTATGCTGATGGGCATTGCCTATTTAGGAGGTAAAATGGAGACCGGATCCGGCATCGACGCCGAGTGGCGCGCCTTCTCCGCCAGTATAGCGTTCGACGAGACGAACCAGGAGCTCGTTCTTGACGTGGAGAGCCCTCTCGAGAGACATCTGATGTCGCTCGGCTGCTTGGGGCTGCTGTTCCTCGGAGTGGGTCTTTTGGATTTGGCCGCGCGAGGAGAGAAGAGTCTCCTGCTCTGGTTGGCCGTTACGGCCACTATCTTCGGCTCCGCGCTCCTTTACCTGCGCTGGAAGCTTCAGGATGTCTACCTGGTCAGCATCAAGCGGCAGCAGGTGACCTTCCAAAGAACCTTCTTCGGGCGTACTGTCCGCCGGCGGGTCTGTTTTCTCGGTGACCTGGCCTCGGTCGTGGTGCAGCCGCGACGGGTAGACTCGAAGAGCGGAGCCTACTGGACTTACGGCCTGGGTCTGCTTCGCCATGGCGGCGAGCTGCTCTCCGTCCTCACCCCTGTCCCGCTCCCTCACCAAGATGTCGCCTCCGACGGTGAGACTTTGGCGCGCTACCTGGGCATTCCGCTCGAGCCCGGCCAGCCGGAGTCGCTGCTCAAAATCGACTTGCGCGGCGGTCGCCCGATCGCGACCTACAGCCTCTACACGCGGAGGCATCAACTCGTTGAGGTCGTCAGAGGCCTGCTGCTGGTGGTGATCATCGTGGAGCTCATCGCGGCGGCAACGCTTTGGTATCTTCTCGACTGAACCGTGTTACCATCAACAGACTTCAACGGGCAAGTCTCCTTTAAAACTATATTTTTTAGCGGCGAGTGGCTCATCCTAAAGAGCGTGGTCCGTCGTGACACCAGCATTTTGAACTGCCGCCGCTACTGGTCAATGTGCTGACTCCTATTCCGAGCTCCTTGGCGACCTCCACATCAAAGAGGTTACTATCCTGCTCGGGCCTTTGGCGGAGGCGGATTCTTCCGAGGTGAAGACTGGAGGGATCGGAACCCCGAAGTTGAGAAAGAGGGCCCAACTTACCAGGGCGGCAAGTCCTGGTCCGACAGGAGCCTTCATTGACTAGAGTCCGATTTGCCCCGAGTCCCACGGGATATCTCCACGTGGGGGGCTTGCGCACCGCTTTCTATAACTGGGCCTTCGCCCGCAAGATGGGGGGCGAGTTTCTTCTTCGTATCGAGGACACCGACCGCACGCGCTTGGTGGAGGACGCCGTCGACAACCTGATCGAGTCGCTGCGCTGGGCCGGGATCGAAGCCGACGCGGGTCCGCACAAGGAAGGACCTCACGGTCCCTATGTGCAGAGCGAGCGTCTTTCCATCTATCGCGAGCAGGTGGACAAGCTGATAGCCTCGGGACACGCCTATCCCTGCTTTGCCACCGCCGAGGAGTTGGCCCAAATGCGGGAGGAGTTGATCGCCGCTGGCAAGACCCCGATGTATGACGGTCGCTATCGCGATCTCGACCCGGCCGAGGCCAAACGACGGATCGAGGCTGGGGAGCCGTACGTCATCCGAATGAAGATCCCCGCTGGTGAGGACATCACCTTCGACGACGTGGTGCGGGGTCTAGTCACCATCAACACCGACACGGTGGACGATCAGGTGCTGCTCAAGTCCGACGGATTCCCGACCTACCACCTGGCCGCCGTGGTGGACGACCACCTGATGGAGATCAGCCACGTGATCCGTGGGGAAGAATGGCTGACCTCCACTCCCAAACACATCCTGCTCAATCGCTATTTCGGTTGGGAGCCGCCCCGCTACGCCCACCTTCCGCTGATCGTCAACAAGGAGAAGAAGAAGCTTTCCAAGCGCGACGGCGACGTCTCGGTCGAGTCCTATCGCGAGAAAGGATTCTCCGCCGTGGGGCTGGTCAATTTTCTGGCCTTACTGGGCTGGAACGCCGGTGACGACAAAGAGTTCTACTCGAGTCTGGAAGAGATGGCCGAGGCTTTCTCGTTAGAGCGGATCAATAAGTCGGCGGCCGTCTTCGACCTGGACAAATTGACCCACATCAACTTCCTGCACCTGCGCGAGATGCCCGCCGACAAGCTTTCGGCCGAGCTCGTACCCTACTTTCAAGCGGCCGGATTGGACCAGCCCGAGTCGGAGAGGATGGCCGCCATCATCGAGGTTATGAAAGAGCGCGCGCACGTTTACCCCGACTACGTCGAGGGTTGTCGCTATTTCTATGAAGCCCCGGCCGAGTACGACGCGGGAACAGTCAAGAAGCGTTGGAAAGAAGATTCTCCTGTCTTGCTCAAGGCTTATCGCGACCGCTTGGCCGAGTGCGACTGGACCTTGGAGGCCATGGAGGCCGAGCTGCGCTCCGTGACCGAAGCAGCGGGGGCCGGTGCTGGACGGCTGATCCACCCGGTCCGTCTGGCTGTTTCCGGTGTAGGCGGAGGGCCCGGCCTCTTCGAGCTTCTCCACATCGTCGGCCGAGACGAGTGCCTGCGCCGCATCGACCGAGCTCTCGAGGCTCTCAAGGCATGAGACCGAAAGTTTTAGCCCTCGACTTCGACGGCGTGATCTGGGACTCCGCCGGAGAGTGCTTCGAGGTCGGTTGGCGCGCTTACAAAGAGCTTTTCGGGAGCGACCTTTCGGGAGAGGTCAATCGCCGGAAGTTTCTGGAGGGGCGCCCCCACGCCCGCACGGGACACGACTTCTTTCTTCTTTTAAGGCTCATCGAGACTCGACCCGAGGTCGACCTCGTGCGTTTCCCATGGCCTGAGTTCGTGGCTCTTCGACAGGCATTGGCTGAGGAATCCGCCCGCTTTAATACAGTTTTCTACCAGCTTCGTTCGAAATATCGCGATCAGGATTTCTCCCTTTGGGCCTCTTGGCAGGCCCCCTATCCCGATCTGGTGGCTCTCTTGGACCGTTGGGAAACTCGATTTTTGGGAACGGCGCTGGCCACAACCAAGGACCAGGCCTCGGCCCATGCCCTTCTCCAGAGCTCGGGCCGGGACTGGCCAGTTTTCGGCAAAGAGTTCTCTTTGGACAAAGAGCAGCAGATTCGAGGGATCGCCGCGAAGTATGGCGTCGGACCCGAGGAAATTCTGTTCGTGGACGATCTGTTGGAGAACTTAGAGCAAGTCAAACCTACCGGCGCCTATCTCGCTATGGCGTCATGGGGTTATAACAGCCCGGAATCACGGGACGAGGCGGCAGCTCTTGGCTATCCGGTGGTGGATACGAGAGGGTTGGATTCTCTGCTCTGTAGCCTGCTCAACGAGGTCGAGGTTTGAGAAACCTGGTCCTGTTCGATATCGACGGAACTCTGGTTCGTTCCGGTCCGACACCGATGGACTGCCTGGGACGGGCTTTCACCAAGGTGACGGGTCATACATTCCCTCTGGCGGTCAAACCGTTCGGCAAAACCGATCCTCTGATCGTCAGAGAGGCGTTCCGTCTCTGCGGTATCCCCAAGAAGAGCTGGGTCGAGATGGAGCAGAAGATTCTGCGTAAATATCCTCTCTATCTCGAGCGAGCCGATGCTGAGCTAAGAGAGCACAGTCAAATGCTTGAGGGGGTGGAGGAGCTACTGACCTTCTTGCAGTCGAGACAGTGTCCGATGGGACTTTTGACCGGTAATCTGGAAGCGACCGCTCGTCGAAAGCTGGAGATTTTTGACCTCAACAGGTTCTTCCCCGTGGGCGGCTACGGCTCCGACTGCGCCGACCGCAATCGCTTGGGGCGAATCGCCTTGGAACGCGCCTCTCGCTTTTACCAGACGCGCTTTGAACCCAGTAAGGTCTGGGTGGTGGGAGACACGCCGCGCGACGTGGAGGCGGCCCGCTCCTTTGGGGCCAGAGCCCTCACCGTGGCCACAGGCCCCTTCACCATGCCGGCTCTCGAAGAGTTCATGCCCGACGCTAACTTCGCTCACCTCGGCCTGATGGGATCGGTGGTGGAAGCGCTCTCTCGAGTCTGACATGATCGTTCTGGTTTGGAAATGCACTCTGCGTCTGCTTGACGACCCCGGCAGCTTGAAGGAAAAGCGCGCGGTGATTCGCCCCGTGCTGGAGCGAATGCGCAACGCTCACGGCCTCTCGGCGGCCGAGGTGGGGGAGAACGACCGGCTGAATCTGGCCCAGCTGGGCTTTTGCACCGTCGGAACGGACTCAAGGAAGCTCGAGTCGTTGGGGGATAAGGCGCGCGACACGCTAGAGTCACATTTTCGCGTGGAGATCGTCGACGAGGAGCGCTATCTCGAAAGCTACTAGTCAGTCATAGAATCCGGGTCGACACCTAACGTACTCCGCAGAGATGTTTTCAGTTTTGGCCCGCGAAAGCCGAAGGCGTTCCTACCGGACTCCATCCACTATGGCTTCGTCCCATCTCGCTTAAATATGTCAATATTATGCAGTCAATGGTCCTTGCCATAGTGGCGCCTCACAACCCAAATTCTGAAAACATCTCTGCGGAGTACGTTAACTCGCGAAGGTGTGCCGCCAAGCGCTCAGCTCTCCGCTCTCCGCTCTCCGCTCGGCCTGCTCAACACGCTGGCGTGAACGAGGAGTTTGTCCTGAAACGCTCTAGTGTTCGTCTGATGTTCGGTGGGAACCGCGTCATGAGTAGGAGAAAACCGCAGGCGTTATGTCCGCAACGTATTTCACCGCCGTGCCAAGCTCTGGTGACGGCGATCTTCTCGCTTTTCGCGACGCCGCCATCACTTACGCGGCTTGCCGGAGAAATGACGGCTCTTTTCGTTGGCAAGCCGATCCTGCAGTCGAGTTGCTTTTCGACTGGTTAGGACTTGAAGGGCAGTCGGGAGAGCCCGAAGGTGTCTCCTACCTCGACCCCAGCCGCTCAACAGTCAGGGGTGTTCAAGCCCGCTCCTTGGCGGACGGCACCGCGCTTTCCGGTTTCAGTCTTGATGCTTTACGAACCGAGGGCATGGTGGCGGAGGCGGTTTTCGCTGCTCTGATCCGCTCCTCTTATGGACCGGACGGTCTGGATTATTTTCCCACCCGCTCCGAGCTCGGCTTCTATTTCGATGAGGCGATTTTACTTCAAGGTCAGGCCCGTTGGGACGAGGACTATCTCCAGGCTTGTCAGGCTTTCTTCATGGAAGAGCTCACCCCGGCCGAGTTGGTCGAGAAGTCTTTGGCCAGCCTCCCCTGGACTACAAAAAAACAACTTCAAACCGATGCCGAGCGCTTTACTGAGGAGCTTCACGGAGTGACCTTTCTCGTGGCCGAGGAGCTGCTGAACCTCAAGCCGTTGGCTCGACTGCTGGAAAGGTTGCTTAGCCCAGAACGCACCCTTCCAGCTTTGAGCGAGCTTTTACAAAGCTCGGGATCGGAATGGTCTCGAGAGAGGTGGACCAGCAGCTGGAGCGCGCTCTCCGAGCAGAGCCGGAGCGAACTCGAGCAAGAGCTCTGCTCCGGCTTTGCCGAGCGGGCGCCGGACATCCTTTTCACCGCCGGTCCGGAACTTCTCCGATGGCGGGCCGGCCAGGTTTGCGAGGTCTCTTCGTGATCGACCCTTCCGCCATACGTTATCGCTGCGAGGATCGGGAGGCGACTCTCGGTCTGATGAGGGAGATCCCCCAGCTCTCCTCACTGGTGGCCGAGCTCCTGGTCGGGCGTGGCTATACCGACGCGCTCGCGGTGAAAAAGTTCCTCCGGCCCGGGCCCGACGCATTGCACAGCCCCTATCTTCTCAAAGACATGGATAAGGCCGTCGAGCTTTTGCGCGACTCCATGCGGGAAGGTCTACGAATCCTTATTCATGGGGACTACGACTGTGACGGTATCTGCGCTACCGCGCTTTTGATGGATGGGCTCTCCGAGCTTGGAGCCGATGTCGACTACCATATCCCGGACCGTTTCGCAGAAGGGTACGGGCTCTCCATCAAGGCGGTGGAGCGTTGTGTTTCCGAAGGGTTCAGGCTGCTTCTCTCGGTCGATTGCGGCTCGTCTTCTCACAAGGAGATCGCGGCGGCCAAGGAAGCCGGCCTTCGTGTCATCATCACCGACCACCACCAGGTACCCAGCCCCATGCCGGCGCCTGACGCCCTGGTCAACCCGCAACGACCGGATGATGAGTATCCCTTCAAGGGCCTCTGCGGGACGGGAGTGGCCTTCAAGTTGCTGCAAGCCTTGCGAGGTGAGGAGAAAGAGCAGCCCGAGCACCTCTTAGAACTGGTGGCGCTGGCCACCATCGCCGACGTGGTTCCCCTGGTCGAAGAGAATCGCTACCTGGTGAAACTGGGATTAGATAAGCTCGGTCAGACCGAGCGGCCGGGGCTCAAGGCTTTGCTGGAGGCCGCCGGGCGGGAAAGCGAGGGGCCGGTCGACGCTTTCACCGTGGGATTTACCATCGCTCCCCGGCTCAATGCTTCGGGACGGCTAGAGCACGCTAAAGTCGGAGTCCAGCTCCTCAGGGCCGCCTCCGAGCGGGAAGCGCGCGATCTGGCGGGCCACCTGCACGGACTCAACGAGGAGCGAAAGGAGTGCGAGCAGCACATCGGACGCCAGATCGAGGAACGACTTCAAGCCGAACCCTGGCGCTTCCAGAACGGCGCCATCGTGGAGTGGGGAGAAGACTGGCACGAAGGGGTGATCGGCATCACCGCGGGCCGATTGGCGGAAAAGTACGGACTGCCGACTCTTGTGATCTCGATGGACAGCGAGAAAGGAACCGCCAAAGGATCGGGACGCTCCCCTGAAAACGTGGACCTGTTCCATGCTCTCAAGCAGTGCGGGGAGATCTTCAGCAAATATGGAGGTCATCCAAGGGCGGGCGGATTCAGCCTCCCGGCCGACCGCCTGGAACGACTGCGCCAGGAGTTCACTCAAGCGGCCAACGAGTTGCGCGACGGGCCCGCTCCGGTCTGGATCGACGGCAGCCTGGGACTTCATCAGATCACTTTCGAACTGGCTAAGGGATTGCAACGTTTGGAACCCTACGGGGAGGCCAATCCCAAACCGGTCTTTTTGCTCGAAGGGGTGACGGTACTGAGCAAACGCTCGGTGGGAAAAAATGGCGATCACCTTCAGCTAGAGCTAGAGCAGGCCGGGCGACGGCAGCGAGCCATCGCTTTCCGACAGGGTTCCGAGATCGACGCCGTCGACGGTCAGGCCACGCGTTACGACCTACTGTGCCAAGTCGGGACGGATATCTATCAGGGGCTGCCTCAGCTGAGTCTGCAGGTGACGGGGATCGTCCGCCCTTTCGGGGCGACCGGAGAGTTCCGCGACGGTCCGGTGGTGGACCTTCGGAATTCGCGCTCGCGTCGCAGCGAGCTCGAGACATGGCTTGGCGAGAATTCACTGGCTATCGCTATCTGCCGAGATATCGCCAAGGCGGCCGCGGCCTACCCCCGTTTGCGGGACCGCTTCTCGACCTACGAGGAGCTCAGCGCGCCGGAGGAGCTTTTGGTGTTGTTGACACCGCCCAGTTCCGAGCAGACTTTGGTGACCACCCTACAGGCTTGCCGCCCCAAGAGAGTGGTCGTTCTTTTCGGACGCCAGGAGCTCGACGCTCTCGAGCGTTCGATCACTCCCACTCTGTGGGGACGCAACCACGCCATCGCGGTGTGGGGAGAGTTGAAGGCTCGAAAGCCCGAGCACACCCCACGCCAGGAGCTGCTGGAGGCGATCGGCGCTTCCCAAAGACTGCCGCGGACGAGTGTCGAGGAGATCGTCGAGGCCTTTCTGGAGACCGGAGCTCTCTGCCAGCCGCCCCATCACTCCTTTTGGACCTTGGGGCCGGGAAGCGGTAAGAAGCTTGAAGAGACTCGGAGCTTTCTGGCCGTTCAAGAGCGGCGTCTGGCTCATCGGCGCTTGATGGAGCTCTTCACCGGTCCGAATCTGGCTGCTCGTTTTGGGGAGAAGTTCCCATGGCTTGCTCCGGCTCAACCGGCTTTGGTTTAGAAAGTTGCCGCGATATTGCTGGCGACCTTGTCGAAACCGGGCGGCAACTTAACGTACCCCGCGTGGGACTTTAGCGCGACAGGTTCGGCGAAGGACTCGAGACGGTAAGGCAAAAAAGCACGAGCATACCAAGACAGGAGTTTCCATGAACTTAGTAGAGCACATTCGCGATATTCCCGATTTTCCTAAGGAAGGCATCCTGTTTAAGGACATCACCACCTTGATCGGCCATCCCGAGGCCTTTCGAGCCACTCTGGATCAGTTCCAGGAGCGATTCCAGGACTCTGGCGCCGACGCGGTGGTGGCCCTGGAAGCTCGCGGCTATATTTTTGGGGCCCCTCTGGCTGATAGGCTCGGCGTCCGTTTCGTGCCGGTGCGAAAGCCTGGGAAGCTTCCTTATGACACCATCAGTGAAGATTATGAGCTCGAGTACGGCTCCAACACTTTGGAGATCCACTCGGACGCCTTGTCCCAGGGTGAGAAAGTCATCGTGATCGACGACTTGATCGCCACCGGTGGCTCGGCCGCGGCCACCATCTCTTTGGTCCGTAAACTCGGGGCCGAGGTTCTGGCCCTGGGCTGTGTGATCGAACTGGCCTTTTTGGACGGGCGCCAAAGACTTGACGGGGTGACCGTCGAAGCTCTTCTGACCTTCGACTAACCCAGTCAGAAAGAGCCAATGAGATCGCCACGCTAGCCGCCAAAGTCAGTCCAGCCACGAATTTTCTGGCTGTCTCCGGTATGTTGGCGGACTCGCGGGGGCAGTTGGTTCAGCCGACTCGTGGGCCACTGGATCTTTCCTGGCTTTTTCGGATCTCTCCGGAATCGGCCCGTCAGGCCCGGGAACGCCTCATCTCGGGACCGGTCCGGTTGGACACGGAAACCCTGGTGGGTTGGTTTTGCTTGGCCATGCCGGCCGACCGCGCCGCGGTGGAAGAGCTCGAGGGAAAAGCGTGGCGCAAGTCTCTCAAGATCTGGAAAGCGCGCCCCGACGACCGAGCGGCGCTGCACAATCGGGCGACTCTTCATCGCCTGATGTATCTATCACCGGAAGCTGAAAATCTCGGTGGGCATATCCGCAAGGCTTACGAGCTTTATCATCGCCTCGATAAGGAAGTTCCGGGGCGCTACGGCCTCTACGTGGAATGGGCGAATTTCGAGCTCGAGCGAGCGATCTACGCCGCTGACGGGGACAAGGATGACGAGATGGTCGCGCGCTCGCTGCAACTCATCGCGGCGACTCGCGGGGTGGAGTGCTGCGAGGAGATCCAGGAAGATCTCATGCTCGAGGAAGTGGACGACCTGGCCCTCCACTGCGCCACTCTGGTGCGTGAGCTTTTACCCTATCAGGGTGTCACGACTCGCCCACCCAAGGGGATGTTGGAGCGGGTCGTGGAGGAGACGGAGCTCGAAATTCTACCACCGGCCGTGAGGCTGGCTTATCGGCTGGTGCCGGACTCCCGCCAGCGCCGTCGCGTGGACTCGATGGTGGCCGAGCTGTGTGGGCTGCTTTCGCAAAGCCACTTCAAGGCCGGTGACGGACGCCAGGGAAAGAAGTGGCAGACCGAGGCGGGGCGATGGGAGGCTCACGTCGCGGCCCAGTGGGAGGAGCCGGAGCCTGAGCATCTCGGTGATGAGGAGGCGGCCAAGGTCGCCTTTTCCGAAACCGAGGTCGTGCCTATGGAGACGGGGCCGCGTAGTCTGGGACCGTCCTGGTTCGGGGTCCACGGCAAGCCCTCGCGCATGGGTCAGGAGGACTCGCGGGAAGAATGGTTGGAAGCTTTTCGAATTCTGGGGCTTCCCTTCTTTCCGGTGCGCCGCTTCGCCATCTATCGTAACTTTGACACGGGAGAGAGGGGGCGGGTCGAAAGACTGCAGCTGTCAGCTTTTCACCACTTTTGGCAGGCGGCTGTGGTCGTCGGGTTGACCTTTGTGCTCACCCTGGGGGTGATACGGGCTCCTGAGCACGTGGCTTTCTCTGGGCCGGCTTCGTCGGCCTCTCCGGTCTTCGATGCGGCCGAGCTTGACAAGGCTGTCGATCGTCTCAAGTATTTGGTTCAGGTCGAAGCCAAGCTTAAGAACGCTCCAAAGCCCGATACTAAGCGCCTCAAGGCGATCGCCACGGAGCGCGAGGCGCTGATCGACAAGATTCAAAGGCTAGAAAACTCGAGATAGTCCAAGAATCCTCTTCCGTGTTGGCCCTGGCATGCTATAATCGGAACACGGTTCATGAGTAAACCAGTTTTGGAGGAGAATAGTAACCCAAGAACTTGGGGCGCGGAAACAGAGGCCACGCAGCAAGCTCTCGACGAGCTTTTAGCCTCCTTACGCACTTATATGCCGGACGACTCGCTACAGATCGTCCGCTACGCCTTCGGCTTTGCGCAAGACAAGCATCGCCCTCAAATGAGGGCTTCCGGGGAACCTTACATCCTCCATCCGGTCGAAGTCGCCTCTATCCTGGCCGGCTACAAGTTGGACATGGGGACCATCGTGGCGACCCTGCTCCACGACACCGTGGAAGATACCAATACCACTCTAGAAGAGATCGAGGAGACCTTCGGCTCTGAAGTGGGGATGCTAGTCGACGGGGTCACCAAGCTGACCGCGATCTCGGCTCGCCAGGGGAAAGACGACCCGACCCCTCATTCCAAGCAGATGGCCAAGGCCGAGAATCTGCGTAAGATCTTCCTGGCCATGGCCAAAGACCTTCGAGTTATTCTGATCAAGCTGGCCGACCGGCTGCACAACCTCAGAACACTGGGCAATCTGCGCCCTGACAAGCAACGACGGATCGCCAGCGAAACCCTCGAGATCTTCACGCCCATCGCCTCGCGACTGGGCGTTTTCGACATGAAGTGCGAACTCGAGGATCTGTGCTTTAAGTATCTCTACCCGGAAGAGTTCGCCGAGTTGGAAGCGGCTTCCGAGCGTCTGGCAACTTTTCGTGAGGAGGCGTTGGCCCAAGCGGTCAATCAGATCGAGGAGAAGCTCAAGGTCATGCAGCTTCCTTGCAAGCTGGAGTGGCGGGAAAAGCATCTTTACTCCACCTTCCGCAAGATGGAGCGCACCGGACGGACTCTCGAGGAGGTCTACGACCTGGTGGCTCTGCGCGTGGTCGTCCCGCAGGTGGAGGACTGTTACTCAGTTCTGGGCGCCATTCACTCCATCTGGATCCCCATGAAAGACCGGATCAAGGACTACATCGCGGTCCCCAAGTCCAACAACTATCGTTCGCTACACACGACCATTTTCGGTCCCAAGCAGCAGCCGCTAGAGATTCAGATCCGGACCGAGGAGATGCACCAGGTCAACGAGATGGGCATCGCGGCCCACTGGGCCTACAAAGAGGGTGCCGGTAAGGCGGCCAACAAGGAAAGCGCTCTCTTTAAAGAGATCTATCCCTGGATTCGAGCCATCTTGGACTGGCAGACGGATTCGCGCGACGCTCGCGAATACATCGAGAACCTCAAGGTCGACCTGCTGCAGAACGAGGTCTTCGTCTTCACTCCGAAGGGTGAGGTGGTGGACCTTCCGGCCGGATGTAACCCGATAGATTTCGCTTACCGCATTCATACCGAGGTCGGCCATCGCTGCGTGGGGGCCAAGGCCAACGGGAAGATGGTTCCGCTGACCTACATTTTGCAGAACGCCGACATTCTGGAGATTATCACTTCCAAGAACGGGACTCCGTCACTCGACTGGTTGCGTATCTGCAAAAGCAACGGGGCGCGCAATAAGATTCGTGCCTGGTTCAAGAAAGAGAAGCGCGACGAGAACATCACCCGCGGCCGGGACATGCTGCGTCGCGAGTTGGGTCGCCAGCGGATGGACAACATCGTGTTGGAAGGTCCCGTCTTGGCCAAGGTGGCCGAGAAGCTCAATTTCGTTGATACCGAGGACCTGTTGGCCTCCCTCGGCTACGGAGAAACCACTCTTCCTCAAGTCTTGGGCCGGCTGCGCGACGAACTGCCGAAAGAGGTCTCCGAGACCCTGCTCCCCACCCCTCGCAATCGAGGCGACTTCAAGCCCCCCCGAGGACGCGCGGTGGAAGTGGTCGGGATCGACAACATCCTGGTCAAGTTTGCTCGCTGCTGCGCGCCCGTCCCGGGCGACCCCATTCAGGGCTACATCACCCTGGGTAAGGGCGTCTCTGTTCACGTCCAGGGGTGCGCCAACTTGATCGCCCTATTGGAAACCTCTCCCGAGCGAGAGATTCAGGTGCGTTGGGATCATCCCGAAGAGAGCGGCTGTTATCAGGTCGACATCGAGCTCGAGGCTTGGGACCGCGACGGACTGCTCAGTGACGTGATGGGGGTCATTAACGAGGCCAAGGTACCCACCCGCGCCTGCAAGGCTTGGACGCGTAAGGATACCGCCTTCGTCAAGGTCAACGTCGACATCAAAGACAAGCGCCAGCTCGACGAGGTGCTCAAGCGCCTACGACGCCTGCGCGACGTGATCCACGTCTCTCGAGTCACTCAAAAATCCGGTTAAGTCTTAACGTGCGAGCGGTTATTCAAAGGGTCAGCGAAGCCTCGGTCACCGTCGATGAGACGGTGGTGGGGGCTATCGGTCGCGGATTTCTTATCTTGTTGGGTGTGGAAACGGGCGACGGGGAGCCTCAGGCCCGCTGGCTGGCCGAAAAGATCGCCGGACTTCGCCTGTTCGAAGATGAGAACGGAAAAATGAATCTGGGCCTAGCCGACGTTGGCGGGGCGGCTCTAGTAGTCAGCCAGTTCACCCTGTTGGGGGATTGTAGTAAGGGGAGGCGGCCCTCATTTGTGAAGGCCGCCGTCCCCGATGAAGCCAATCGGCTCTATCTCTTTTTCTCCCAGGTGATGCGCGAGCAAGGACTGACTGTGGCCAACGGGCAGTTCCAGGCCAGCATGCAGGTTCGCCTCTGTAACGACGGTCCGGTGACTCTCATCGTGGAAGCAAAAAAAGAGTGACCTTCATTTCAAGGCCACTCTTTTCACCCTTTGAGGACTAGTGACTAGTCCGCGTAAGGGAGAAGCGCGAGAAAACGTGCTCTTTTTATAGCCTGGGCCAGCATGCGCTGGTACTTGGCGTTGGTTCCGGTGATCCGGCGAGGAAGAATCTTTCCTCGGTCGGAGACGAACTTGCGGAGAAGACCCAGATCTTTGTAGTCGATCTGGGTGATCTTGTTGGCGGAAAAGTAGCAAACTTTCCGTCTCGGTCTGCGTCCGCGTCTACCTTTGTAATCCATGATGGATGGTCCCTCTCGTCATAGCGCGCCCTATGCCGGGGCACAATTGTAGGCACAGTTTTACCCGTTCCGGCCCTCGTTTGTCAACCCATGGTGCGATGATAGGTCAGAGTCAAAAAGAGCTCTCCCTGCTGTAGCTTCACGGTGGCTTGGGTAGAGTCTGGGCCTAGGAGGCTGTCGAAGTAGTCTCTCGTCGTCAGGCTTGTTCATTATTATGCATGCGAAACTTGTCGCTCGTCGTCAATATGCCGAAAGTATGAAGAGCTAAACCTGGGTAGAGACTCAGATGAAAGCGGATTAAAAGAACGATGATATGATAAGCGTTCTAAACGCAAATAAATGTCCTTGGCTAGACATCACCACAAAAATTCTTCCGACGCGCAAGGAATTCCCGTTCTGCCCTCTCATCGTTACGAGCTCATCGTGGACTGCGCTCCCCCGCACAAGTCAGGTGAGAGCTACCTTGCCTCGGCTAGGATGATAGCTTATCTTCGAGACATCGATTTTGCTCTTCCTCCTGATTAGGCGGTGAGTCAGCTTGGTGAATCAACGTCATTATGGAAGGCTATATCGCCGATTACTGGGAGCAAGGCTGGGAGGGGCACTTCTGGTACACCTTTCAGGACGCCACCTACATTGACGAACGGACCGGCCAGTGGGACATCCAGGGGATGCATCAATTGGCTGTGGGCGATTATCTCACCATCTATCAAGAGGACGGGACGATTTTGTGGGACGGGCTATGGCCCGACCGGAGCCCTGGGATGCTAGCCCGCTGGTGGTCCCGGGTCCGGGGTCTTGAGCCGGTATGCCCTGAGAAAATGTTGACGTGGTTTCGTCACGAGCCTCCCTTGAAGGCAAGACTGGTCAAAGCTTCCCAGAGGGCAGTTGGCCGGTGAGGAGCTTTCTGAGCAGTCAAAGCTAGCTCGAATGAGACCTTTGCTCCCTGGCCCTACGTCCAGTTGAACCAGGCCTACCTGATGGGCCGCTATTACGGTGAGGTGATCGGGTGCCCTATGGGGGATGACATCAGTCGATCAACGTTATGAGAAGTTCCCCAGAATCCAGGCTAAGCTCGGCCTTGGGGTCTTGCACCGCGTTAGCCAGGCCTAAGGTTTGCTGACGGTATAGAGTGGCCTTCTGGAGGGGATAGACAAAGCCGTGAAGGGTCAGGCCTCGAACCTCGGTTGAGAGGGCGGCTAGGCTGGCTCTGACTCCGACCCTGTCTTGCAAAACGTAGCGGCCTGGGTCGAGCAGGTAGATTTCGGCCCTGGCCGTCATAAGGCGACCCCAGACACCCAGCGACTGGCACAGCGATAAGGGGGCCAGAAGATTGGTCAAGCAGTGATCCCACTGCCCACCCAGGGCACCCAGCACGGTTAAGCGCCGAGCTCCTAATTGGTGGGCGGCTAGAATGGCAAGCTCCAAGTCGCTTTGATCTTTCTCCGAGGGGTACCGTCGGATCTCGCTGCCCTGGGCTTGAGCTTGCGCCACCTCGTTGGGGAAGAGGGTATCCATGTCTCCAATGACAAGCTCCGCCTTAACCCCCAGGTCGCGACAAAGCCGCCAGCCGCCGTCGGCCGCCAACACGATGGACCGGCGAAGCAAGGGCAAAAAAACGGCCGCCTCTTCTTCCGGACCTCCTCCCACGATGACGAAAGAAGGGCCCGCGTCCTGCCCTGGGGTTGGACGCTGCCCCTCTTTCTCCAAAGGAAACGGCATCGGCCGCGCGATCATGCCTCCAGTTGGTGGAAGTAGACGTGCTCCAAAGGCGGACGGAGATTCTCCTTGATGGTACGAGGAGAGATCCAGCGTAGCAGGTTCAGCAAGCTTCCCGCCTTGTCGTTGGTTCCCGAGGCGCGGCCACCGCCGAAGGGCTGGCGGCCCACCACGGCACCGGTGGGCTTGTCGTTGATGTAGAAGTTGCCGGCCGCGTGTAGCAGACGGTCGGAGGCTTCCAGGATGGCGGAACGGTCGCGGGCGAAGATGGCGCCGGTCAGGGCGTAGGGCGAGGTCTTGTCGCACATGTCCAGGACCTTCTCGTACTCTTTGTCCGGGTAGACGTAGACCGTCAGAACAGGGCCGAAGAGCTCTTCTTCCATCGTTTCGTAGTTGGGGTCGGTGGTGACCAGGATGGTGGGGCGGATGAAGTATCCCTCACTATCGTCATAGGTGCCGCCGGCGAGGATCTCGACTTTGTCGCTCTGCTTGGCACGTTCGATGTATCCGGTGATACGATCGTAGGCTGATTTGTCGATCACCGCGCCCATGAAGTAGCGGAAGTCCGAGACGTCGCCCATGGTTACGCCCTCGGTTTCGGCGGCCAGCTCGTCCTTGATGGCTTCCCACACCGACTCGGCGATGTAGGCCCGCGAGGCGGCCGAGCATTTCTGACCCTGATACTCGAAGGCGCCTCGGATCAAGGCTGTGATAAGCTCGCCGCGTTCGGCGCTGGAGTGTGCCACCACAAAGTCCTTGCCGCCCGTCTCGCCCACCATTCGGGGGTAGGTTCGGTAGTTGGCGATGTTGGTACCGACCGTCTTCCAGATCCCCTGGAACACTTCGGTGGAACCGGTGAAGTGGATGCCGGCCAGGTCCTTATGGTTCAAGACTTTGTTGCTGATCAACTCACCGGAGCCGGGCACCATGTTGATCACGCCCGGCGGCAGTCCCGCGTCCTGGAACAGCTTCATGATGAAGTGAGCGCTCAGCATCGAGGTCGAGGCCGGCTTCCACACAACCGTGTTGCCCAGCATGGCGGGGCAGGAGGGGAGGTTGCCGGCGATCGCGGTGAAGTTGAAGGGGGTCACGGCGTAGACGAAGCCCTCCAGGGGGCGGTAGTCGGTGCGGTTCCATTCGGCTGGACCGGAGGAGGGCTGCTCTGAATAGAGCCGGTGGGCGAAGTGGGCGTTGAAACGCAAGAAGTCGATCAGCTCGCAGGCCGAGTCGATCTCGGCTTGCTGGACTGTTTTGCTCTGGCCCAGCATGGTGGCGGCGTTCATGGCGAACCGGGCCCGCTCGCGCAGCAGTTCGGCGGCCCGCAGGAAGATGGCGATGCGGTCCTGCCAGGGGGTGCGAGCCCAGTCGTGACTGGCCTCAAGGGCCGCGGCGATGGCTTTGTCGACGGACGCCTCGTCCGCCTTGTGGAAGTGTCCCAGGACCTTCTGGTGATCGTGAGGGGCGCGAATCTCCGCTGTGTTCTCAGTGCGGACCGCGGTTCCGCCAATTTTGAGCGGGACTTCGGTCTCCTGGTCACTCATCTGGGCCAGGGCCAACTTCAGGTGGCCCTTGACCTCGGAGCCGGGGGTGTATTCGAAAATCGGCTCGTTGAGGGGCGGAGGAGGCGAGAAGACCCCGTTCGGGGCGGGATTGAAGGACAATGGGGTGGGCATGGTCGAGCCTTTCGGTTCAAAATTTATTCATATTTCGGCAACAGCCTGGACAAAAGTCGGAAAGATTGTCGTTACAACCTGCCTCTAAGCTGGAATCCTAACCCGTGAATCGCCTGGGATTCACAAAGCAAGGAGCCCACAAACTGATGTACCAGCTGAGCCCGACCGACTCTTCGAACCCCAAGATGAGGGACCTCCCCCCCGCCCTGCGCCCTCGGGAAAAACTCCAGCGCCTTGGAAGCGCGGGAAGCTTGGCGGATTGGGACCTGCTGTGCCTGGTCCTGGGGAAGGGGGTCCCGGGCCACCCGGTCGAAGGATTGGCGAGCAGTTTGGAAGATCTTCTCAAATCTTCTTCCGAGAGATTGCCCAGTTTGCAAGAGTTGACCAAGCTCAAGGGAATGGGCAAGGCTAAGGCCAGCGCCTTATTGGCGGGTCTCGAGCTGGGTCGGAGAACGATGGTCCCCAGAGGGCGGCCGATCACCGAACCGAAAGACGCCACGCCCCACCTCCTGTGGATGTTGACCGAACGCAAGGAGCATTTTCATGCTCTCTACCTTGATACCCGACGTCACCTGATCGCCCAGGAGACCATCAGCATCGGAACTCTAGACTCGAGTCTGGTCCATCCCCGAGAAGTTTTCCGGCCGGCGCTAACCCACTCGGCCTCGGCGGTTTTGGTGGCTCACAATCATCCGAGTGGGGACCCTGAGCCTTCAGCGGAAGACCTGGCCCTGACCCGGCGTTTAGACCAGGCTGCTAGACTTTTAGGATTCGCTCTGCTGGATCACCTGGTGGTGGCCAGAAGAGGCATCGTTTCTCTGCGCGAGAGGCAGTCGCGAGGCTGTTTGCCGGTGGAGTTGTTCGCGGCTTGAATCGATAGAGAAGGAGTCCTCGCGGGGGAGTGTTTAATGTAGGTCGCATGACGATCGCCGTCGACGCCATGGGAGGCGATAGCGCCCCAGCCGAGATTGTGAAGGGAGCGGTCAAGGCCGCAAAGGACCTTCGCTCGACCGTTCTTCTCGTGGGTGAGCAGAACGCTATCAAAAAGCACCTGCCCGCGCGTTTTGTTCCCAAGAATCTCGAGATTGTTCATTGCAGTGACGTGATTCGAATGGATGAGCATCCCGGTCCGGCTTTGCGCCGTCGCGATCAGGCTTCGATGGTGGTGGCGGCCCGGTTGATCAACGAAGGAAAGGCGCAGGCCCTGGTGTCGGCGGGAAACACCGGGGCGCTCCATCAGATCTCCCTTTTGGAGATCGGTCGGCTCAAAGGGGTCAAGCGTCCCGCTCTGACGGCCCTCCTGCCGACCGAGAAGCTTCCCGCCATCGCTTTGGACCTGGGAGCTAACGCCGATTGCAAGCCGGAGTATCTACTTCAGTTCGCCCGAATGGGGATGACTTATTCTCGACGGGTTCTGGGGGTCAAGAATCCACGGGTTGGCCTTTTGAATATCGGGACGGAGCAGGGGAAGGGAAATAGCCTGGTTCTACAAGCCCACGATCTGCTTTCGACGGCCAAGGATCTGAATTTTATCGGCAATGTCGAGCCGACCGGCTTTTTCCAAGGACAGGCCGATGTGGTGGTGTGCGACGGTTTTGTGGGGAATATGATGCTCAAGACCGCCGAGGCGGTTTCGGAATTTATCATGAAGCGGATGCGGGAAGCCGCGACCTCCAATGCGCGGGCCAAGGTGGGAGGAGCGCTCTTGCGTCCTTCATTACGCAGTCTCAAACAAGACATCTCTCACACCGACCATGGCGGGGCCATGCTCTTGGGTCTCAAGGGGATCGTCATTAAGTGTCACGGCCGGGCCGACGCTGAGACCGCGGCCAATGGAATGCGGGTGGCCGAGCAGGCGCTGCAGCGTGAAGTCTGTGCGCGCATCGCTGAAAGTCTCACTCCCGCCGAAGTCGAAGTGTAGTCATGTCGCGAAATAAACCATACTCTTGGCGTGAGCGTCGAGCTTAGCCCTCAGGGCCGTTCCCTGCTGGTCCGATTTCGCGAGGCGCTTCGCGAGGAGTACCGGCAGGGCTGCCGCAACTCCGAGGACATTCCCGACCTGATGGAGCGCTGGCGCGGGGCCGTGCGAAAGCTCAGCCGGTCCGACGAGGTCGCCCACCTTCGGGCGGTGGCCCGTGGGCTGGAAGGGGAGGCCTACCTTAAGCTCAATCGGGAAGCTCGTCGTCAGCGTTTGACCGAGGTGGGTCTTCAGGTGGGGCGTCTACTGGGGGAAAACGTGGAGGCTTCCGCCTTGCGCGCTCCCGAAAGCTCGACGCGCCTTAGCGACAAGGTCAGTTTGGGCACGGAAGTCACTTATGTCAAAGGCGTTGGCCCAAAAATGGCCGAGCTTTTAGAAAAGCTGGGCGTGGTGACGGTGGGGGATCTGATCGGATTGCTGCCTCGCCGCTGGGAGGACCGAACTCGCGTCGTGACGGCGGCCACGGCCGAGGAAGGGGACACGGTGGTGGTCCGCGGCACCCTGGGGCGTTTGAGCTCCCGCGAACCGCGCAAGGGCATGTCCATCGTGACCTGTCCGCTCTATACCACCGATGGCGTGGTGGACCTGATCTGGTTCAATCAGAAGTGGGTCCTCTCCACTCTCAAGATGGGACTGGAGGTTCACGCTTACGGTAAGATCGAGCGCAAGTACCAGCGCCCTCAGATGTCCTCGCCCGAGCTCGAAAGATGTGACGAGCCTCATCCTCTGGCCGGGCGATGGGTTCCCGTCTATCCCACCACCGCTCGAATGTCGCAACGCTTCATTCGCTCCTTGATGATGCAGGTCGTGCCGGGATTAGCTCTCCAGCTGAACGACCCCCTTCCTCAAGAGATCAAGTCGCGCCGAAACCTATTGGACCGTGGCGCGGCGGTGCTGGAGTATCACTTCCCCACCCATCCCGTGGGGCTCTCCGAGGCCCGCCGGCGTCTGGCCTACGAGGAACTCTTCCTTTTGCAGGTCGAGATTGGGCTGCAGAGACGAACACGCGAGCTCGAACCTCGGCAGACCGTCTATCGCCCGGAGCGGATGCGACCTGAAGATTTCTTTGAGCTGCTTCCCTTTTCTCCGACCGGCGCTCAACAGCGGGTCGCTTTAGAGATCATCGGGGACCTGGTCAGCGGAACTCCCATGAATCGCTTACTTCAGGGAGATGTCGGATCGGGTAAGACCGCGGTCGCGGCTTTCGCGGCCTGGGCAGCTATCCGCCAGGGGTACCAGGCGGTCATCATGGCTCCCACCGAGATCCTGGCCGAACAGCACTACCAGAAGCTTCGCCAACTGTTGGAGCCAGCCGGTATTCGACTCGGTTTTCTCTCGGGTTCGGTGAAGAAGAAGGCTAAAGATGAGGTCAAAGCGGCGCTGGCCGCTCAGGAGATCGATCTTGCCGTAGGCACTCACGCCCTCATCCAGGACGATGTCGAGTTCGCCAAGCTTTCCCTGGTGGTGGTCGACGAGCAGCACAAGTTTGGAGTTTTGCAGCGAACCGTCTTGAGAAAGAAGGGGCACAAACATAATCCCGACCTGCTGGTCATGACCGCGACCCCCATCCCTCGCACCCTGGCTCTGACCGTGCACGGAGAGCTAGAGGTCTCGCGCCTGGACGAGCTTCCCCCCGGCCGCCAGCCGATCGAGAGCGTCTCGGTTACCTTCTCTAAACGCAAGAAGGTCTATGCCGAGATCAAGGAGGAGTTGAAGGCGGGTCGCCAAGCTTACATCGTCTGCCCCTTGATCGAAGAGAGCGAGACGGTGGAAGCAAGCTCGGCCACCGAGGAGTACAAGGTGTTAGCCAATCAAGTCTTTCCGGAGTTTAAGGTGGCTCTTTTGCACGGGCGGATGAAGGCGGTGGAGAAAGAGGCGGTGATGGAGGCGTTCAGAAGTGGTGAGTTTCAGATTCTCGTCTCCACCACCGTGATCGAGGTGGGGGTGGACGTCCCCAATGCCACTGTCATGCTGGTACAGGACGCCAACCGCTTCGGTTTGTCTCAGCTTCATCAGTTGCGAGGTCGGGTCGGTCGCGGCGCCTATCGCTCGCGCTGTATTTTCATGGCTGATGCCAAGAGTCCCGACGGAGTACGCCGTTTGAAGGCCATCGCGGAGCTCTCCGACGGCTTTGAAGTGGCCGAGGAGGACCTGCAGATTCGTGGACCTGGCGACTACTTCGGATTGCGTCAAAGCGGATTCCCCGAGTTTCAGGTGGCCGACTTGACTCAGGATGTTTTTTTATTGGAGCAGGCCCGTCAGGATGCCCTGCACCTGGTCTCCCAAGACCCGGAGTTGGTAGGAGAGCCGCGGCTCCGCCGCCAGTTGAGAATTCGGGCCGAGCGTACGGCGGAGTTGGTGCATTAGATGCGAGGCTCTCGCGGTAAGCCGGCGCGCGGGGTGCGCCCTACCACGGCCAAGACTTTAGAGTCGTTGTTGGCTATTCTCGAGCCCCGTTTGGAAGGGGCGCGCGCTTGCGATCTGTTCGCCGGCACAGGTCAGGTGGGGCTGGGTTTTCTGGCAAGGGGGGCGGCCTCGGTCGCCTTCGTGGAGGGCTCCAACGAGGTCTCCCGTCTATTGCAACGCCGTTTGCGAGAAGAGGCCGATCCTCGAGGCTGGAGCTGGATCTTACAGCGAGGGAAGCTCCCCGTGGCCCTCAAGAATATGACCGGGCCCTACGATCTGTTCTGGGCGGATCCGCCCTACGATTGGGAAGGTTCCGCGACCTTGCTTCCCGCTCTGACGGAACTGGCTGCTCCCGATGCCTTATTCGTAGTCGAACACCATCACAAGACCCCTTACGCAGAGGTCGAGGGGTGGCGACTGGTTCGTCAGTCGAAGTTCGGAGAAACTCGGTTGAGCTTCTTCGAGAGGGGCCTGGTAGCTTTTAGGAGAGATTAGCCTTTGTGGAGCCAGCGAACGAAGAAATAGACTCCGGCGCAGCCCGTTAGGAAGACGACCAGGGGAGCCGCTATCCATTGGTTATTCGGGTTGGAAAGGACCAGGTAGCTGACGACGGCGACAAAGAGGAGGCAGAGAAAGTAGAAGATTCGGAGCAAGCTCTTTTGTCGCTTCGTATGTTCCTGAAACTGTTTCTTTTTCTCAGTCTTGCGATTATCGTACCCCTCTTGGTCGAAAACCGCTTCCTCCATCTTGCGGGTGTACTCGTTTTCGTAGGCGGACTTTCTCTTAGCCATCTTCGGTATAATTATACGCCTCAATAGAAATCCCCTTGGTCTTGAAAGAGTTCAGGGAGCTTCGGCAAAGCCTCCATCAATGAGGGAGATGGTTTCATTCCATTTGTGGAGGGCTCGGTTAGCCTGGCTTTTGTCGGGTCTGCTCAGCCCCTTCGTATTGGTCCCGTTTTTCGCCGCTTTTTTGATTCTTGAACTGACCGAGACTCGCTGGGAGTTTCTTCGTCTTTACGCTCTGTGCGTCGGCTGCTCGGCGGGAGTCCCCGCGGCCTATATCGGCTGGAACGTCTATTCCGGTCGAATCACCGATATGCACGTCAAGTTACTAGAGCAACGCAAAGGCCCTTTTATGGCCGGCCTGGTGGGGTTGGCTGCACAGAGTGTCGGCTTGTGGGCGGTGGGGGCGCCCTACCCTTTGAAAGTCTATGCGACGGCGATATTTTTGGGCGGAGCGGCCTTCGCCAAGATCTCCTTGAGCTGGAAGATCTCCGTTCACACGGGAGGGCTGGGTGCATGTCTGGCGGGTGCTATCGCCATTCTGGGTTGGAGCCCCTGGTGGCTACTGTTGCAGGGACCTCTGATCTGGGCCCGAGCCCATCGCAAACGACACCACCTGGGTCAGGGTATCGGGGGTGCCCTTCTCGGCTTTGTTCCCATCTGGCTCGTCTTGAGACTGTGCCTTTAGACTTTAGGAGATCGCGTTGAGGTCGTGTTTGGCGAAAGGATGCTCCGGCTGTAGCTCCAAGGCTTTGCGAAATGCCGCCTGAGCCTCTTTGGTTTGCCCCTTTTGCGCGTAGATGCTGCCCTCGAGATAGGAGAAGTGGGCCTGGTCGCCCAGCACCGAACGAGCCATGTCGACCTGCTCTAAAGCTAAATTGAAGTAAGGACCGCCAATTTTAGCATAAAGGGTGATGAGGGTCAGCCAGCCCTCGATGTTCATGTAGTCTTCAGCCACCGCTTTTTGAGCGTAGCTGGCGGCGGGTTCGTGATATCCCGCCTCACCGAAGATCTGGGCGAGAAGTCTCAAAGAAGCGGCATCTCTCATGTCATGCTTGAGAGACTCCTTAAGTTCGAGTAAAGCATCCTTGACGCGACACTCATCGAAGAGGCGTAGAGCGCGTTCACGATGGATGATGCATTGTTCTTCACTGGGCAGCATGCGAAGGGCTTCGCTTCCCAGGGTAGAGCTGCCTGCTTGAACCAAATGATGGGTAGCTTTGGGACTTGTTAAGGACTCAACGGGCGGGTCGGAACGGGTCCGCTTCCCGGTACAGGTCGGGAATGTTTTCCAGGCATAGCATAGACTGGATGGAATCGACCTCTTGGACGGACTCGCCAACTCGAATCAGGCGCTTAACCTGACCCTCCGAGCGGATCGGTTTCGAACCCACAAGAATCCGCCATCCCGCGGGGACATGGAAAGTGGCCCTTCCCTCGTTTTGCATCAGAATGCGCTCTCCCTTGGGACTGACCAGGATGATCGCTTCGTGCCCGGGCATGATATCGCAGAGGTCCCCATCCATGACAAAGGGCCCCTGGATCAAGCGCGAGGTGCTGGCGCTAAGAGGCAGTTCGGGATCGGCGAAGGGGAGGGGGCCGGAAAATCCGGGGACATCCACGAGCTCAGCCATTTTTTGCCGAGAGTCACGATGTTCAAAAGATTGAGTCCAGGACACGAGAGGCTCCTCAGGTTGTTGAATGAAATTCAATAACAATATAGTGGAATACCGGTTGGGGATCAAGAGTCTTCGAGGCTTGCGTGGTGTGTTTGGAAAAATGGTATTTGACGACTCTCCGAAAACTTATGAATCAATCTTCAATGTTTTGACCTCGCGGCAACAGACCGTTCACAGTTATCGAAGAGTCGTCAATAATCTCTCCGCAGCCGGCCAACTGAGTTCCAGCGATGGACTGTAGGCTCTTCCTAACAACAATAAGGAAGACAACCATGAACATTCAATCCAACCAAGCTCAATATACCGCCCGAGTGGGAAATCGTACTTTCGAGGTTCCTCAAAAGAACGTGGAGACGGCGGCGTACTATGACAGTAACGGCGACCATCGGGTCACCCTTGACGAGATCAAGAACCACCTGAAGGGTGGACTTCCCGAAGGGATGACCGCTAATCTGGATGACTTCGCTATTGAGATTCGTCAGGGACTGCTGGAACGACCCTCTCCTCACCTCGACCACTATCCAACTTCCAGCGAAATCGAGGCGAAACTGAAGGCGCTGGTCAAGGCTCATCCGGATAAAGCCGAACTTGTCACCATCGGAAAGACGGAAGAGGGGCGAGACATCAAAGCCCTTCGCGTATCCGAAGATGTCGACTTGAAAGAAACTTCCGCCAAGCCGAGTGTTATCATTACCGGGAACATCCACGCTCGTGAGTGGGCCACCAACGGTGCGGTCACCACCGCCGCGGAGCGCTACCTCAACGGGGCGGCTCCTGAATCTTTAGAAAATCTCGAGGTCTGGTTCGTGCCAAACGCTAACCCGGACGGCTACGAGTATTCCCGCGACGTCGATCCGATGTGGAGAAAGAACACCAGCCGCGATTCCAGCGGCGAGATCGTCGGTGTAGACCTCAATCGAAACTTCCCCTACAATTATCGGATGGCCGGAGACACTAAGGGCTCCACCGCTGATGACGTGGGCGCCAGCGACGACCCCAGCCAGCTGACCTATCGCGGTACCAGTCCCCTGTCCGAACAAGAAAGTCAGGTCATCAAGTCGTTTATCGACCAGGAGGGAGATGCGGTGGGTCTACTGGACGTTCACGGATTCGGCCGGATGATGCTGGTCAGTGAGGGCAAGTTTGACGTCCCGCGCGAGGAGTATAACCAGATCGCCGGCGCGATGAACAAGGCCATGAAGCGTATCGACTACACCGTGATGAGAGACGCGGACCTTTATCCTACCACCGGAGGTCTCTCCACCTACGCCGATTCGTTGGGCCTCGTGGGCGTCACGCTAGAGATGGGAACATCGTTCCAGCCGGCTCCCGAGCGAGCCCAAAGAGATATCAACGCCGCCGCGGACGGAATCGTCGAGTTCGTTCGCCAGATGGAGAAGCGAGCCAGCCAGACGGCATAGTCCAAGCCCTCCCGAGGTGAACATCGAGCCAGTCGGCGAGTTCTAAGTCGACCTGCCTATCGGGGCGTTGGAACCGACTTCTGAGTCGTGGCACTCATCCTCGTTATCGAATTCTGTAAGCTCGGATTCTATAGGTAACCCCATCTCCACTGCAGGCTCTCGAGCTTCCTCCACGATCGGGAGTCACTTCGTGGGAATCAGAAAATAAGGTAAAGCGAGCTTAGGCGGAGGGGCCGGCGACCCTGTCAAATCGGAAATTTCCGACCGCACCTTGAACTGATTGATGTTAACTGTTTTATCACGGCATGATTCCACATGTGCCTTGTATGGTGAATAGGTCAATTTCGCTCAGTCGAGTCGAGGGGGTTTGTTATGTCTAAAATCCAATCCGAAGGTGGAGGCAGCCGCCAGGCTGGCGGTGCTCGAGTTTTTCGGAGCCCGGCCCCGGAGGTCGCGAAGCCGGCGCCTACAGCCGGGCCTGTTGCTTCTCCCCAGACCGCGCCCGCTCAAGATAAGAGGCCGCTCGATGGGGGAATGGGTCGACGGCGCGCTAACACGGCCGCCTTGGACATGCCGACAAGTCAGGTTCAGAGCAATCCGGCCGCGGCTCGCGAGGTCACCAGGCGTCAGTCTCGTGTGGCGGCGACCTTGACGAGCGGTCTCGGTGAACGCTTCCCTACTTTAGGCAACACGGTAGAAGAAGAGGTGCCGTCGGAGCTTCTTGAAGCGGAGCAAAGGTTTGATCAAGGGGAACCGCTGTTTGACCGCGAGGTGCCGCCGGAGTTTGAGGTCGGAGCGGATGTGCCTCAAACCCCAGATTTTTCAAGGGAAACCCCGAAGTCCTCCCAGCAGGTGGAGGGCGGACTCACCAGGGAGGTCTTCGAGCGAGACGGGGTGGAGTACACTCGCGAGACCGGCCCCGACGGCTACACTAAAATCAACTACGAGTTGAACGGTAACCGATATACCCATAAGAGTGGGGAGGGTTTCGCCAGCGTCTCGATCTTCACCGGGGACTGGGATACGGGTTTTCACGCCCGTACCGTGAGGCTCGACGGCGAGAGTGGTGAAGTCTTGACCGAATCTTCTAATTCCTATGGGGGACCGAATCCCCAGTCTCGCGAAGTGATTGTGGAATCCGATGGGAGACGTACTATAAGGGAAGTTGGACCCGGTGGTCTGGAGAAGTTGGAGCGCACCGAGTATCCTGATAGCAGCGAAGAAACTCGCAGCTATCGGAACGGTCAAAATTCGGTAAACCAGACCACCAGCACGGACCCGAGCGGTGGCAGTAGCACGGAGACCGAACGAAACTACACGACGGACAAGACCCTGGAGCAGCTGGCGGCCGAGGGAACAATACCCCCCCCTCCAAAGAATCCACCTCTAGATGTAGCGGATCGCCTCCCCGCCGAGGGGCGGGGACCGACCTCGGTAAATACGGTCGTGGTGGAGACACGGGCACCCGGCGCCAGCGAGTCGGTGATTCAGTCCGCGAGGGAGACGTATTCCCAAACTTCCGACCGGGTAGACTCTAATACTGGCAACGACTACGATGTTAGTATCACCCATTCGGTGACGACGGTCTCCGCTCGAGGTGAGAATGGTGATATGGTGGTGTCTAACGTTATTGGTGGCCAGACCTTAAAATTTTCTAACCGGGATACTCAACTGAGCCGGACCGACTCTTGGGACCAAAACGGCGAAAGTGAAATTTCGGTCAACGGTAGTGAAATCCCCTCTAGTGATATTTTAGTTAGAGTCGAAGGTCATGAAGTGCGACCATTTAGCCTTAGTACCAGTGTCACTGTTTCGAACATTTCAAAGACCCACGACACTTGGGGACTTGATTGGCTCAGTGGGGAACGTGAAAGAAGGTATATAAACGGTTCAATACCTCATGTAAACATGAGCTACGACCAAACCTTCGTCACCACTCTCGATGTTAACGGTAAAGCGACTGATGTCAATAGTCTGGAGAACATCGACGAACATGGTAACGGTCGTACCCTCTCCACGACCAGTGTCGACGGCATGACAGCCCGGACCTACACCGACCATAGCAATGGAGGGAAGGACTATCAAAGCCAAACCGTGTTCGACGGCACGAACCTTTCGATCTATGAGGAGCACCTGGCCGGACCCGGTGAAAACGAGTTCACAACCAGGTCCGACACAAAGGTGGGCAAGGACGAAATCGCCTCGAGCGAGGCTATACGCCGGGTGTTCAATGACGAGGCTGACTTTCTGCAACATGTGGGTCAAGACAAGTTGACCTCGGAGCAACTCGACTTGATTCGAAAGGGTGGGTTCCCTTACACCGTGGAAACTTTGAGCAAGAGTAGCTTGGAGCAAAAAGACAAGGACGGTAATATTGTCCAGCCGGCCGAGAATTTCGAGTCGTTCAGGATCACCTCGGCCGGAGGCTACGAAGTTTCCGAGCACACATTGAACGGGGAGACGTTGAGTCACACCACCGACCCCAACGGTGAGCCTCCCATCCAAGGGATGCTGACGACTCCTGAGGGCGAGCGGATCCCGCTAGCCATCAACGAGGGCGGAGAGTTGATCTTCGGCGGCGAAACGGTCGGGCAATTTGAATTCGGAGACGACACTCTCGCCTCCGTTTTAAAAGCGGGGCAAACCGCGGGCGACCTGCTGGGGGTCGCTGGTTCTGCCGCCCAGGGGATCGCCGAGCACATCAGGACCAGTTCCGGCGGCCACTACCTTCCCGGTAGCTCGGGCCCTGGGTTGGGTAGGTTTGCTACAAAAGTCGACATCTTAAATATGGCCTGGGGGGTCGGTGAGGTGATCTTCGCGGATGACCTCGGAGACAAACTCACCGGCGCCGCTCGCACAGCGGGGGGGGGCGTCGGCTCTCTTGGAAGCCCGCTCGGCCATGATGACAGGCACCTCGGCGTCGTGGACGAGAGCTCTGAGCAAAGGTTTGGGGGGAATTGGTGTCGGCGTGGGTCTTTACGACATGGTTACCGGCGAGACAGCTCAAGAGAAGGTGGCCGGGGGCTTGGCCGCAGCCGCTGGGGTAGCCGCTTTTTGTGGACCGCACGGCTGGATCGCCGCCGCTGGGCTTGGCTTGGCATCCATCTTTGTGGGCTTGTTTGAGGGAACTCCAGATTTGTTCGCACCACCAGACGAGCGGCTTCCTCAGTGGACGATCGGCTCCCTCAGTGACGACTGACTGGTGAGACCCTTAGCCGGGGAGGGCTTGGGAGAAAGTCTCAAAGGCTTCCTCGATGGTGGGGAAGCGGTCTTCCGGCTTCATCGCCAGCATTCGGGCCATGGCATCGTCGGCGGCTTGCCCGACCTCGGGCCAAACCGCACTAAGTTTGGCGGCCTGTTGTTGAAGTCGGGCGAACAGCGTCTGCATGGGTTGGTTCGGGACCAGATTATAGGGGAACTGGCCGGTCAAGATTTGATAGCTCAGTAAGCCGAAGGAGAACTGGTCACAGGCTTCACCCACGGTCTTGCTATCGATAATCTGTTCGGGAGCGCAGTACATTGGAGTTCCTTTGAACTGTCCGGTGATGGTCACGGTTGTCGACCCATTCAGTCGAGCCATTCCGAAATCTAGGATCTTGAGTGAGCCGTCAGGGCTCAGCATGACGTTCTCCGGCTTTAGGTCCCGGTGAACAACTTCGTGTTTGTGAGCGTAGGCTAAGCCTTCGGTGAATTGGGTGAAGAGCTCGCGATAGCGAGTCACGGGCATTTTCCGCCCGATGACCGCGGCCAGGGTTTCACCTTCGATCCGTTCCAGGATGACGAAGCGGGATTGGGCCAACTCGGTGAAAGAATGCAGTGGGGTGATGGTGGGGTGCCGCAGCCTCTGTCCGATTTGGATTTCACGAAGAAAGAGCTCCTTGTCCTTGGCGGCTTCTTCTCCAACCGTGCGGGGCATCACCTTGACGGCGAGACGACCTCCCGACGGCGACGAGCCGTCCAATTCAAAGACGACGGCGAACGAGCCCACGCCCAGTAGTTTCCCGATGACTTTGTTCTCCAGTTGGCAACCTGTGAGAGGGTGGAAATCTGGAGTGACCTCCTCTGGCGTCATCTTTAGCGGGGATAGACCCAGATCGACGCGGGCCTTATTCAGCCAGATCAAGACAGGACCTTGGAGCTCTTTCATCAGGATTCATTGGGCTAAAGTGAATCGAAACCTTTCACGCGAAAGAAGAAAAGCCCGCGGCGAACTTCGCCACGGGCTTTCTTGGATGAACTACAGCTTACAGGGTTTTGCGTAGAACGTTGACCAGCACCCCGCCGGCTACACCGGTGACGGCGCCGATGGCGGCTCCCCCGGCGATGCTACCGAGCATGCTGGGTCCGACCTTGACTTCTCTCTTTTCAGTGTCGATGTCGACCTTACCGAAGATGGTGCGC
>JBBCJA010000069.1:0-31763 GCA_037189585.1 Selenomonadaceae bacterium
CTTATTTCAACCGACGGCGCCTTCACTCAGCACTGGGCTATCAAAGTCCCAGCGAGTTTGAGCAACAGGCCCTACTAACGACCGAGTTGGCTCAAGCAGCTTAGCTCATACGGAATGTCTGCAGGAACGGAACCGGACCACTTAGACCACCAGGCGCAGCTGGTGGAAGGTGCCGTCATCCATCCGACATCTCCATGGCCTGCCGTAGAAGGTCGGCGGCAAGGGCGGGAACTTCCTGGGCCTGGTGCTTGTGGCAGAACCGGCTGTCGGCTATGCGGGAGGCACGGCACGCTTGTCCGTCGTTCCTGATACCCATGCACATGTGTTCCTTACGCGGGGCTTCAGTTTGATCGACACGTTCCTGTGCCACCGGAGAAGCTCCGAGACGATCATACCAGCCACCTGGTAGGAAATCAGAGGAGCGTTGTTGGTAGCTCTGGAGCTTGCTCGGGTCGGTTTGGTCCCAGTAGATATTCGAATAAAGGAGCGATGCTGAAGCTTCGAGGCTCTCGACGCCAGTTCCGACTCTGTTCAGGTCGTATAGTCTGCCGTCGCGCAGGGCGTCCTCGATTGCGGAGAGTTTCACTCGAATACCCGAGAGGCAACCGGCCTTCCAGAAAGGTTCAGGAACATACTCCTTCGGTTTGATCAGCTTGCACAAAATGCGGCCGAACAGCCGGACTCTACTCGCGGGCTCTACGGTTGCAGAGAAATTACAGGCACGCAAGTGTCCCTCTAGCTCGTCGAGAGCTTCGCGCAGGGCGTCGGCATAACTCTTGATCACCTTGGGCAGGCGCTTGCGGGTTAGTGTTTGTGTTTGACTGACGGACCCCATCTTACGCCACCCCCTTAGAAGTCATCTCCGCGTGCTCGCTAAGGAGCACTGCCAGCTCCTCGCGGCAAGCGACACAGAGCCGAGCGCGGAAGCGGTAGGAGAGAGCATCAGACTCCTCGGCGAGGTTGGTGAGCGTTGACAGAGTGGACAACGCGGCTGCGTTGAACGCCTTGGCTACCAGAGCGGGGTCAGGGTTGTCGTGACAGAGGGCTCCCTCCTCGTGCGGATCGAGCGCGTCCGACGGAATCGCCAGGTTTCGGCAATCCCGCTCTGAGTAGTCCTGTAGCAAGCCCTCGGCCTGGAATAGCCATAGAAGGCGGTCGTCGTCGAGGCGTTTGGTGTACTCGAGTTTGAGCCCAAGGCTCTCGGCGAGTGGTAGCTTACCCGCCAAGAGTGCCTTGGCAGTCTCTAGCGCGGCGGTAGTGTTCCCCTCGGCCGGAGGGGATGGCGGTTTCTCGGACAGAACAGAGTCCGAGAGGCTGGCGTGCGGGCTTTGATCGGTGAGCACGTCGGCCTCCTTTCATTTGTGGAGGATGTTGGGCTTTCGCCCGTTTTGTCGCCCTTGTGGGCTAACTTTTCTCTCTAGGTTCTCGCAGGCACAGGACACGGCCGAGGATCGCCCGCAGGCGCGTCACGTCGACGGCATCATGGTCCTCGTCGTCAAGAAGCTCCTGGGCTTCCGCTTGCAGCTTCTTCAGCGCCTCTGGGTCGGGGGGCACCCCGGCTTCAAGTTCGCGGACCAGCTCTTCCAGTTCGTCGACACCGTGGGCTCGCCATGTCTCGCCGAATTGCTTGGGCATGGGCTTGTCCAAAGCCAGGTACAGCAAGCGACGAATGGCGAGGGAAAGCCCTCCAGACCGCCCCTTGACGGCAGGAAAAGCTTTCTGAGCTTCTTCGGACAGCGCGGGCTCCATTCGAATCAAAAATTTTGGGTTCCCTCGTTCAGTCACAAATCAAATCCAAACCTCTCTTTCACTTCTGTGGAAAGGGCATGTTTACGGCGTTGGAGCGCTTCTTCGTCTTCAAGCAAACGCTCAAGGACCCGATCGCCTAGTTTGTCGGGCGTTTGTGCCATCGACTCCAGGAAATGGGCCTTTCGAGCCTTGAACTCGGCTTCGTCTCGCTGAAGGGCGAGAAATTCTTCCAGTACTTCGGGCGGTAGCGCCACTAGATAGCCTCCATATCGCGAACGTAGCGAGAGAGGGTTCCGCTGTTCCAGGTGCTCCCGCCTCTCTTGGTCTTGAAGCCTTCGGCGCCCAACACCTCGGCGATGGCGCGGAGTGTATGCCCTTCGGTGCGCAGCTCCTTGATTCGCTCGAGAATGACAACCTCGGCTTCGTTGGCCACGAGTTTGCCATCTTCGACCTTGGAACCGAGCTTGGGGGCGCCGACGTGCTCGCCGTTAGCAATCTTGTGGCGAAGTGCGGCACTGGTGCGCTCACCGATAGCCTCGCGCTCCCATTGAGCCACAGAGGTGAGAACGTTGAGAACCAGACGGCCGCCCGCGGTGGAGCCGTCAATTTGCTCGCCAACCGACAAGAGAGCGAAGCGTGTGGAGAAGTAGCCCTCTAGGAGAGCGCCCAGGTCCTTCACGTCGCGGGTCAGGCGGTCGAGCTTGGCGACCAAGAGCCCTTCGGCGCGGCCCTCGTTGAGAGCGGCGAGGGCTTGATGAAGGCCAGGGCGGTCGAGCGACTTGGCGGACACACCGGCATCAACAATGACTTCCACAAGGTTGAGGTCATAGAGGGAAGCGTACTGCTCCAGCTTGGCGCGCTGGGCGTCGAGGGAGACTCCCCCTTGAGCCTGTTCGTCGGTGGAAACCCTGATGTAGCCGATCACGTTCTTCATAGGCACAACTATACCAAATGTGTATACCCACATCAATAGGGTTTGCCGATTTTGCTGCATAAACGACCGGTTTTGCAGCAAGGGGTTATTCTATTGGAAGTTTCCATCCGAGAAGCTGAAGCCGAGTCGCCCATCTCAAGCCTTCGCTCTTGAGAATCTTGCGGCGACGATTGGCCGTCAGAGGCTCGCACTTCAAGCCGAAGTAGTTGCGGTGCTCACTGTCTATCTTGGCATCGTGATAGGTGCAGCAGGCCGTATTTACGCGACTGCGCATGTTCCGGAGAACACGGCTGTCTCGAGGCGACTCCTTGTGCCCCAGGATTAGCTCGGCCAGTTCGCGCGGCGAAAGGTAGACGTCAACCGAGCTGCACGGGTTCGGAACCTTCTCCCGCGTTCTCGGATTTCGCTCGACGACGCCTCGTAAGAATCTAACTTCCGTTTCAAGAGCGTCAAGTCTGCGTAGAATTTCGTTAATCTGCTCGCTTCCCATTCTCAGGGTATGCGCGGAGAGGTCTTTACGTAACCCCTTTTAGTATTCCAGCTCAGCCAAACGCGCGTCGATCACTGCGACGTCGGCGCGACTACGAATAGCCGCGCTCTCGTCACTGACCTTCCGCTCCGGTTGACCTAGAATCTTCCATCTCGTTTCAAGTTCCCTTATCCTTCCCTCGAGGAGCTGGCGGGTAGATAGCAGTTTCTTAATTTCCTCTTCGCGTGTGAGGACTGGCTTCTCTGGAGTGGAGTCGAGGTGCTGATCGTTGTTGTACATATCCTGACCTTGACCGCTCACGTCTTCCGCCCTGTCGAACATCTGTGCGGGAATGGATGTGACAGGGAAGATCTGCTCTGTTGAGAAGACGCCGCGATTATGGAACAGCCCATTACATCCTTAGTCTCCTCAGTTTCAGCAAACGAAGTTGCGATGACGACGCGAAAGAGGGCGACCATCGACGACCCTCCCAGACAGGTCCGACGAGATGTTAAGTTCTACCAGATCGAACTCTTTCGCGAAGAAGGTTCTGCTGTGTTCGACCCGGCACAACTGTTCGAAGGTCATGATAATGTCGCTGCCTTGAAGTCGGAGAATTACTTTACTCTTCATACTGGCAAGAAACCGGTAGTGGGTCTCAAAGACCCCAGCGCAGACGGTTACACAAACCTTCGTTTTGGTGCCGTCAAGAATGTTGACCTTCCTAAACTCTTGAAAGATGGCAATTTGGCCAATATTGATGGAGAACTCGTCTCGTTCTCGCACGTCGTCTTTTTTGGAGCTGGAGTGCTCGGAATGATCCGCCAAAACTCTGACAGTCCTCGTTACACAGCTCTTTCCGAATATCTAACCCTATTGCTTCTCCAGAAATTCACTCATTTCAAGGAGGGCACAGATTACATCGTAATCTCGCCGTTAGTCCTGCCTGATTTCTTTGAACGGCTTGAAAAGGAAGTTCGAGACGTTACATCAGCCAGGCTTGTTTTTCGCCCTTCGCCCCGTGAGAGAATGACCAATCAGCAGATCGCTCCATCGGAAGTCATCGGTATTGACCCAGGATTTGCCGAACGAGTGGGAGCAAAAACTGTAACGATAACCCTCAGTGCTGGACGTGGCAAGGATGCGAAGCTTGACAAGGACGAAATTGCATCAGCGGGCAAGAGACTACTCGAGGACCATGAATTGACACAGGCTGAGTTTAAGGGTCCTAGGGGTCTCAAGCTCAGACTGACAAATGACATTATCGTTGGCAGCACAACGCTTTACACTGTCGAAGGGACAGACGACCTTGAGGATAGCGGCGCGTTTGCGGGCATCAAAAGCACACACTCCCGGCTCCAAGCAGACATCGAGTCAGCAATGGCACTGAACACCTCTACCCCCTTCGAAGAAGATAATGTACAATAAGCCAGTGTCTAAATGGGGTAAAAAAACGACGAAAATTAGCTTGCTCTTTCGTCGGTTACGAAGCAAGACGTTTAGAGAGTTGGGCACCGATAGCTTCAACGCATATCTTGACGTGAATCCGGTGACGGAATCGTTGATGCTTCTATGCCTTTCCCTGAGTATTTTCACGGGCTTGAGCTGGTTCTTTACCGTTCTGCCTCAGGTTTCGCCTGAAGTGAGTCTGGCTTGCGCCGGTCTCGGAATAGGCGCGGCAGGTATCTTCGCGGGCGTACTCTCCCTAGTCCTTACGGTTGTTCAGGGAAGTCTGTCTAACACATTTCGTTCTTTGACTGGCAAGATTATCAATGTTTTCGGAACCGCCTCTGTCGCGAGTCTGCTTCTTTCTCCGCTGGCTTTCGGTGCGTTGTTGGCACCGATAAACTTTACTGGTGTTCTTGTTGCCGGGCTGGTCGTCTTCCATTTCTCTACCGCTAGGGCGTTAATCTACCTGTTTCGAATTCTTCAGGTCGAGGCCACTAAGCTTGCCATTCCATTGCGGCCAGGCAGAAATCCCGATGCGCCCGTGATAGACCTAAAGACAGGTAAGCCTGTCGCCTAGAAGGCCTCTGCTGGATTTGATAGAGACGGCCGATCCGCTCGCGAAGCCGTAAAGTCTTTAGAGTCTCGCTCTCCCTTGCCTCTTTCGGCGGCCACGGTTCCCATGGAAACGCCTTCCGCTTCGGCGATAGCGCGAACGCTCTGCCCTTCCTCGCGGGCGGTCTTCACGCGGTCTTGTCAGGCGTTGAGAGCTTCGACGGTGGGCTTGGTGGCGGGGCGGAGCTTACCGTCACGACCTTCTAGTTTGGTGGGAATGGGTGGAGTCGCGGGTTACGTCTGGTGCAAGGTCGGCAAATGCCGACCCTGCACTTTCTAAGGCACGTCCAACCGTGCGCTCAGAAGTGCCTAACTCCTCAGCAACGAGAGCCTTGCTTTTGCCTTTTTGCCACCTCGCGACGAATACGCTCATCACGCTCCTCCTGGGTCAGATGTCGGCGTCCCTCTGTGGCCACAGGGGAGCCAGAGGCGGAGGAGTACATGGCAAGCGGGAGTTCTTTCCCGGTTCGGCCTCGGCCGGTTTTTGGAGGGGTTCTGCACGTCAGGACTTTTCCAAATCCCAGCCGAGCAACGGATTCCAGGGCCCTTTAAGGTGAGGAGCCGTTCGCGGCGCCCACGGTCGCCCTGGTCCTGTGCGTCCCGAGCTTGGGAAAGGAGGACGCCCAAATGGAGCTTGCCATCATCGTTGCCCTCGCAGCGCTGTTCTTGGCGGTTCTGGTCCTCGGACTGGTCGCCCTCAGAAAGTAGAAAGCCCGGCGCGCTGGCCGAGCTTCTCACCTGTTCATAGCCGTTCAGGTTAGCTTCTAACCGGCGCAACACAGGGGACCGTGGCCCTGGGAGCCTCCAGTTGGTAGCTGGGGGCTCTTCCTGTTTTGTGCCGACCTGTGGCTAGTGTATCACGGTCGCGGCCGGGCATGAAAGATCGGGCGGCGAATAAACTGCGATTCGATGGCGGGTCACTTTGGATTATTATGATCCTCACACCAGGTGCTCGCCTTGGTCACACCCCCACTCACCCAGCAGTTCCCGAACGTCCCCTGAGGACCTGACAGCTTCTCGTCATGCTCCCAGTTCCTGCAGTTCCGACAGCTCGGTGAGACCAAGCGCCGCTCCGTCCGGACCTCTCGCTTGAAGTTTTTCTCGGTGTCCTTGCGCCTCTGGTGGCGAGTTTGGGGAATCAAGGGTCGCATCCACTCGTCATTAGCCACGCGCAACGGAACAACAGGCGTGAAGCCTAGCCTTTGACAGCGCTTGGCTGTACGTTTCACGCGGAGCCACGCCTTGGCCACGCGAGCGGCCAGCCGCTCTTTCTGCACTCCTGTGGCCGCAGAGCGCTGCAACTCGAGTTCACGGACCTGGGCCTTGGCATTCGCCCACGCACTGAAAGCGGCGTCCCGGTCAGTGTTCGCAAAGTCACCGCCTTCACTGCCGTCAAGCAGGGAGTACACGCAGCCGTTACAGCCCTGCAGGTTGTCGAGCGCGCCCTTGCGGCTTGGCTTCAGCTTCGCCGGCACCCAGGTCTCGCAGGTTCGGCAGATGGGCTCAAGATGGAAGGTGGGGTCCTGAATCTTCTGAGTGAGGAAGTGAACCGTCTCCAGGGCAGCGAGCCGCGGCCTGTTACCGAGGCTCTGGTCGGCGAGCTGGAGCGCAGCGTAGTTGACACGATACGGCGGGCCGGGAATCTCCGCACCGTCGGGACGGCGCGCGGGTCGGTTGTCGCCGTCGTTGCGAACGAAGAACTCACTTTTCGGGTCGCGGTGGTTCTTCTTCGGGAGGCTCCCGGGCGGGATCATCTCCAGAGCGATGGTTTTGGTCTTGGACAAGTGGGACGCTCCTGCGGTATAGTCTGCGGGAGCTGTGAGGGCTCAGGGAGCCGCTCGGGTTGGCGTCGGGGCGGCTTTCGTCTTTGGCTAGAACCAACGTTTTCTCAAGACTTTTTCCATTTCGTCGCGCTTCTCTTCGGCGGCCTTGGAGAACCACGGGCGAAGGCCGGCTTCGAGAATGAGGCCGTACTGTGGCGCCCCCACGTCTAGCTCTGCCCTGACCACGTCTCCAACCATTTCCGTTTTGATCGGTGTATCCCCAACTTTCGCCCTCAAATATCCCTCGCGAAGCGCCGGGTATTCTCCGGGAGCACTGGCGGTGTACTCGCGGTTGGTGCCTGGGATCTTGTACTTGCGCCCCGTACGTTCGGGCTGATTGCTGAGCGACTCCATGAGATGAGATCGAAGGATGGTAGCGGCCTCGTAACTGCGCTTCTGGGCTTTAGCCTCGAGTGTCTCCTGGATCTTCTTTCTGAAACTTTGGAATGAAAACTTCATGATGTTGCCTCCTCGTGTGTCGACTGTTGTTGTGAGTTGTCGGGACTAAAAGGGCTCCGTTCAAATCCAAGCATGAGCATCAACTCATGGGCGGCCTGCAGCGCTTCCTCGTCTGTCTGCCCACAGTAGTCATCGTCACCTTGGAGGCCGAACATCGCAAACCAATCGCTGAGGCCCATCGGATCGGAGTGTTCGCCTCGTGGTTGGAAGTAGTAGAAGGCCCAGTTGGTGAAGGCCGCCCTTCGCCAGGCGTCGCGAGACTCGACCGCCTGCGCCTCAAGCACGGTCTCCACTACCTCGAGCCAGCGGGTGTAAGAAAGATAGTCTCCTGGTTGCCCTGGCACATTGACGAGGTAGCTGTCATGCCAGCCGTAGCGGGCTTGGACTAGGTCGAGGATATGCCGAAGTTCCAGTCGCTTGACCCCAGCTGGCTTAGCGCTAGGCTCTTCTGGTGGGATCAGATGGCTAAGGAACTGGACCATGTCTCGATGCTGCGAGACTGCCTCGAGAACGAGGGCGAAGTCCGTCAGCGTCCATGGTCGCGGCAGCTCTGTGAGTGTGGTCAACCAGCGCGAAAGCGGTCGCAGAATTGACGGCAACCCATCCGTGAATAGCGTCACCATGCTGGAGCCTCCGGCCTCGAGTGCTCTGGCTAGAAGCTCGCGAAGGTGGAGGGTATCTCCAAGGCCCAAGGCGCGGAGTTGGAGCTCATTGTCACGACAGGCTTCGAAAGTCATGATATCCGGCCTAGCTGGAACGTAGATGATGTCTCATACCGATCGGTGTCCCTGGTGTTAAACTCGTGGTATTGAGTTGTATTGCCGTTTTCTTGGATATTGATTGTGATATTGACTTCCGCCGTCGGAACAACATCGTCTCCTCCCGCCTTGACCGCAGGGGAAGCAGCGACTAAGTCACGGCCTGAAGGCTTTGTCGCGGCCTTGTTCACGGCCGCGCTTGTGCCAGGGTCGAACGAAGAGACTGGAAGGGTAGAAGATTCTATCCCCGCTCCGGCTTTGAGCGCGTCAAGAAACCGTCCCTGACTGTCTTTGGCGCGCGTGGAAGTCGAATTCGGGTCTTCGTTCGCGCTTGAGCCCATGGAGATGCGGCGGATGTCATCAGCAAGCTTCCGATCTTCGGTGGTGGGGCCTCGGCCTCTGCTACGTTTGCGCCCGGTTTGAAGCGAAAACGAAGGGAGTGATGAGCCCGCGTTGGCGTCCGATTCTGCGGCGCCCCCGCTCATCTGGCTGTACGTGTCGGGTTTCTGTTCCGGTGCCTGCTCCTGCGGCTTATCGGCGAGGATCGCGTCCGCCTCAGCTTGGAGGTACTGCTGGATCTGCGCGTCGCTCACACCGCCTTTCTTCAACTCCTGCGCTCGCTTCTGCACGGACTGGAGTTTTGCTGAGCGGTCAGCTTGGCCGGTCAGCTTCGCGGCCTTTTCAGGGTCCTCGGCTGCGATAGCCTGGGCCTTGAGCCTCAGAATCTCGCGCTGCACGTCGGCTTCGATGTTTTTTCTCGCCAGAGCATCATCATCGAGAATCTTCTTCCGCTTCGCAGCGAGTGACCGCTCCGCGTCAAGAACGGCCGTTTGATAAGCGTTTTCCGCTTTGAGCTTATCGCCGTTGGCCTTGATGATTTCGTCACGTTGCTCAGTCAGGGCCCGGATCAGCTCGGATTTTTCCTGCTCTAGTCCGAGAAGTTGAGCATCGAGCACCTTACCCTGAGCGTCTAGCCGCTCCTGTTGGGCCTTGATGCTCGCGGCCGTCAGTGAAGCGAGGCCGTCCTCTTGCTTCTTGAGCGCCTCCGCCTCTTTGTCGGCGGCTTCTTTCTTGCGCTCAGCATCCTCCTCGAATATTTTGCGTTGCTCCGCGCCGTACCAGGCATCGAGCTTCACTCGGTCCTTCACGGTCTTCTCGCGCTTCGCCCTCTCATAGTCAAGGGCTTGAAGGGCGGCCGCAGTCTCTCCTTTGACATTCTTGAGCCATGCGACGTGCATCTCTCTTTCGGCAGACTGGCGCTTCTCGGCTGCCGCGCGAAGGTCTTCATTTATGCCTTTCTGGAGGTCGTAGAGACTCTTCTCGAGAGAGAAAATCTCTTTCTTGTCGAGCTTTGCTTTGCGGGCGGCCTCAAGGATTGTCTGGTATCGCTTGACCGCCTCCCGCTCAGAGACTTTACCGAGGGCCATTTCCTGTTCCAGAGCGGTGATGCTATCCTTAACGGCCTGAACCTGAGCACGCGCGGCGGCCTTTGCGGCTTCGGCTTTCGCAGCTTCGGCTTTGGCCAGAGCCTCTTTGGCTTTGCGTTCTTTCTCCGCCGCTTTGGCCTTAGCGTCGGCGGTTGCCTGCTCGGCCGCGCTCGCAGCCGCCTCGTCCACCTTAGAGGCGTCGTAGTTTCGCACTCCGCGTGAGACGGACTCACCCGTGAGCAGATCGGTCGTGTTGTAGAGGAACTTGTCAACGCCCCCAAGGAGAGAGGCCTCGGGCATCGACTTGCTACCCTGGATGTCCTTTTGAGCCTGCACTAGCCAATCCTCGAGGCCGTCGAGCGACCCCCTGAGTTGCTCTGGCAGAAGCCGGATGCCGTCGAGGACGAGCTGGTAGAATCCGATCCAGGCGTCGCTAAGGATATTCATCTGGGCTTGCCAAAACTCACCGATGCCGTCAGCCATACCTCTGAAATTCTTTTCAATCTCGGCGAAGGCGAAGCCGAACTGGGAGCCCATCTCCTGGGTGGCGTCTATCAGGTATCCGAGGTTCTCGAGCACCCAATTCAGCGCTTTGACAACGAGGTCAGAGCCTGCCTGAATAGTCTCACCAAACGCGTCTCGCCACAAAGCAGTCGCTCGCTCTCCGAGCGTTTCCATCGCCTCGGCGGAGGCGGCAACGGTGCCTGCGTTGTTCTCAAGTTTTCCCTTGAGATCGTCGAGTCCGTTACCGATGCCAGAGAATGCCTGGATCAGCTTGCGGCCGCTGTCCTCTCCGAAGAGTTTGAGCACTGCGACCTTGAAATCATTACTCGCGGCGCCACCCTTGGCCAGCTTTCCCACGATTGTGTCGAAGGCGGAACCAAGATTTCCCGTAGGACGGCCCGCGCTATCGACGGCGATGCCCAACTCCTTGAAGGCCTTAGCCTGATCCTGAGTCGCTTGAGTTGAGGCTTCCGCCAAGGAGAGGTAGCTGTCAACGAAGTCGTTGGCATCCCCTCCAGCCTTTTGGAATTGGGCAAGGTAGGCAGTCCCCTCGGACAGACTCAGGCCGAGCCCGTCAAAGGCCGTTTGTGCTTGGCCGATTCCTCGGAAGAGCTCTGCGGCATTTACTCCGGTGACTTGGCTCCCGCGTGCGACCAGGTCCAGCAGAGGCCCGACATCCTTGGCTTCAAGACCTAGCTGTCGCACCGCATTAGCCGCACTCGTGATCGCCTTGTCTGTGTTTCCCCCTGTGATTTTGCTGAAGTCCTGGAATGACTTGGCGATACCCTCGGTATCAGTACCGAGATCACCAAACGTCTGTCGAAGTTTGGTGAGGGTCGCGGCCAGGGTGTCAATGTCGCTAGAGCCATTTCGCCACATGTTACCGATGACGCGAGAGAACTGCTCGGCCTCCGCCTTACTTGCTCCGGTCGCTCCCCGGAATCGGGCCATGGCGTCGACGAGTTGGTTCCCCAACTCGAAGGACTGTTGAGCGATCGAGGCGAGAACTCCACCGAGCGCTTTCAGTACCTGCGGCCCGGCAGCCTTGAGAATGGCAGTGCTCGCACGCTGGAGCGAAGCCTCCATGCCCTTTCCTGAGGCTTTAGCCTTCTTGTCGAGTTCGTCTAGCTCTCGTAGCGCAGGCTTAAGGAGTAGCTCGACAGCACCTTTTAGAGAGAAAGCCTCGCTCACTGCTCAGTGCCCCGGCGCATTGCCTCGCGAATAGGGCGGAAGCTCTCGCCTGTCCAGATACGTCCTAGAGCCGCCTGAAGGCTGCGCAAGTCGGGATGAACGACCAGGGCCTCCAATACCTGCGAGAGCACCGTCAGCGACAGCTTGGAAGGGTCTCTCGACTCCTCGGGGGTTAGACCTATCAAGGAGCCGACCCAGGGTGTAGCGGCCGCCCCCGCGCGAGGCAGTCCGACCAGAAGGAAGGTTGCCAGGCCGGATGTGGTTGCCCATGGCGTGGGATTGATGCGCCAGTTCTGGTCTTCGAGCCAAGACTCTTGGCTTGCGCGCACGATTGTGGCGAGGTGTCCTAGGTCCTCAAGACCAAGGTGACGCATAGTAACCGGCTCGGGACCTCCGAGGTCTACAGTGGGCAGGGTGATGGGGGCGGTCTGGGTCATTTGGTTCTTTCTCCTTGGTGTGTTTTGGTATGTCGCGGTGGTTGAAGTCATTCGTGTTGCGTGATTTGGCGGCTCAAGCGAAGGGTTAGCGCCCCCTTCGCGTAGGCTTCTGCATCGATGTCCTCGCCAAGAACGATGGCTGGTAGTGGCTCGGTCAAGTACATCGGAATCACGCTCTCACAAGTCGGTCGGATTTCGTCGGGGCCCGCGTGACGGACCGTGTGATGATGCTCCGCGCCGCAGAAGGGACAGCAGTAGGTCACCGTCTCCTCCTTACGCTCGACCACGGGCGCCGTTACTGCGTAACGAATGCCGCCGAGGAAGCTCCTGATAGCACCGACAAGCTCGACATCGAAGGAGACCTCGGTTCCTTGGTCGTCCTCGGCTTGGTCGGAGAAGTGAAAGAGCCGCGTACCGCCAATCTCCGTCGCGTGAATCCACACGCGCGACGGGCCGAACTCCGTCTCGAACCAGACCTGCCCGATAGCGTATCCGGGCGTAGGTCTGACGAGGAAAGTTAAGTCGGTGACGGTGATCTGCTTGGGTTCGCCGGTGAGAGTCGGCGGTGGAAGGTAAAGGGGTCTCAGGCTTGTCACGCTCGGCCTGCCAATCGCATTTCTGCCTTCATTTCGTCCGGCATCGCGCTACCCGGCCCCGCAAGGTACTCCTCTAGTAGCCTAACTCGATGGGTATTCCACCACTTGAGAACCATCAGACGGTGAACTTCTACACGCTCGGCTCCTTCCAGCAAGTCGAAAGCTTCACAATCGTCAGCGAAGCACTCGGCACCGGAGAGCAATAGGGCCTCTTCCTCTTCGACAAGGCTAGGATGGCCGGTCAGAAGTCGAGCCCCAGCCTTCAACCGCTCCTTGAGCAAACTTAGAGCCAAGTCATACAACTCAGCCAGCCGAGACCATTCGCCCAGGGTCAGCGGTGCTCGTTCGTTGACCGGGATGATGCGGGTCAGAGGGTGACGAGCAAGGCGGGCTTCGGCTTGCTTCTCCAGTTTGGCGGCGCGGGGTGTCAGTTTCATCTTTGCATTTCCTCCAGGGCGGTCAGCCGCTCCTCAAAGTCGGCGGTCTCAATGTTTTGGCGTGCCAGGTCGAGGATAGCCTTAGCGGCGGTCACTCGGGCAGCGGCGGGGTTCGCGGGGTCCTCCATCACCTCGCGCAAGGTGTCGAGCGCGATTCCAGTAGTTTTCTGCAGTCGCCCCATCTGGTGAGTGAACAGGTCTCTCCTGGCGTCGCGGTACCGGGCGGCGAAGGTCACCTCGCGAAGCCAACGGTACATGGTCGAGCGAGGAACTTCAGCCCGGTCGGCAGCGGCTTCCTGAGTTGGCTCTGAGAGCAGGGCGGCGATCAGGGCTTCCTGTCGTGCGCTGAGTTCCGCTTCGGCTTCCAGGGGTCCCAAATCGTCCCGTTCCATCTCGGAGCCCTCAAACTCCTCATCTGTTGGGCTCCCTTCAGGGATGGAAAGCTCATCTTCTTCAGCGTCTTTCATAGTGTCGTCTCCTTCTCTTCGAGTGCGTCCAATCTTTCGCGCGTGACCTTATACCCATAACAGCCCCTCCTCGAGTTCAGCGGCTTGGGCTTGCCGGTCTTCCCAGTCCTCTGTTGATGCTGGAGGTTTGCAGCTTGACATTGTGGCCTTGCGCACTTGAGCGGCTTCGCGGGCTCCGGACGCTGCAAGGTTGCGCTTGGCGTCAGGATGCAGTAGATAAAGTGTCTTGGGCCTGCCGCCGGTAGCTCGATCCTCCACGGCGCGCAGCCAGTTCTTGCTCACCAGTAACTCTAGAGCGGCCTCTAGAGCGTCTGCTTCGAGACCCGCGATACGATTCACCAACGACCGCGTGAACTTGGTGTCGTCACGGGCCGTCAACCGCGACAACAAGCGGCGAGCATTCACCGCATCGGCGTCCTCGGGGATGATGCCAAACGCCCGCTCGGCGTGCGGGATAAAGTATGTCAGGGCGAGTCTCCAGACACGCTCAAGATACTGGACTGGCAACTCAGCCGAACCAGCCGGACTCGGCATCTTCTCGCACACAAAGAAAACGCCAGCAAGGCGAACCATATTGCCGGGAAGCTTGGACACCCAGCCAGAGATGGGCTCCAACCTGGCACCTTCCGCCATCAACGGCTCCAGCTCGCGCTTCATCTTGATGTAGAACTGACGGCTCTCGTCAGACAGGACGAGTCTTCGGTGAGGGGGTGGAAGCAATCCCGAACCTCGGTAGAGCCGAAGAAGCCCCATCATCAGATCGTTGTATTCCTGATTGACGGTTGCCGGGATGCGGTAATCTGTGTGAACACGTCGACCCAGCCTTGAATCCGGAAAGAAAAACAGAAACCGATAGAAGAAGCCCTTATGTATCAACAGGTCTTCTTGTAGAAGCTTCGCCCATGCTCCGGGCTGAACCATCAGCGACAGAGTGATAAGCACTCTTTTGATGAGTTCTGCGCTACGCTTCGCTCGATGCAGCCTGTGTCCGTCCCCATCCTTCCCTGCAAGCCACAGCCTAGGATTCGCCCGTCCTTGGTTGTAGCGGCCGGCGATAGTGTCGATGAGGTCCGCCTCTTCTGAGATGACAGCGCCGCGCCCGTGCTGACCCACCAACTGCTGTCCCATCGCTTCGGTGGTAATGTCTTCAAAGGTTAACACCGGAGCTTCGGGGACGGCGTGAGCGGCCAGGGCGGCGGATGCCTCCTGGAAGTCATGGAGTGCGTCCGGGTCTGAGGGGTTCTTTTCCAGCCGCTTTCGAGCTTGGTCTTCACGGACCTCGAGAACCTTACGCTGTGCCCTCGCACGGTCGATAGTCGACACGCATTCAGCCTCGATCTCCGATTCCCAACGAAATCTGTGACTGGCCATCGAGCGTCCGGCTGGGGATTTCCCCTCTCCCGCCTTACCACAGGCGAGCGACCAGAGAGAAAGGGGCTCGATGTGATCGGGATCAATCTCAGCCTCCCACTCTCCCTGGATGATAGTACCAGCCTCGCCGAGGAAGGCGCTCGCGGGCAGGTCGGGAGCAACCCCCATCTTTCGAGAAACCGCCTCTAGCTTGGAAGCTACGACCGGAGGCCACTGCGTCAAGTCCAATGACGGCGCGGGTTTGTCATCAAGAGGGAGCGGGCGATCCCAAAGGACACCCTCAGCCAGGGCGCGCATCGCCTCCTCTTCAGCTGGACCAGCGATCCGAAGTTGTACACCAGCAGTGAGGGCGTCGTCGCCCGCCTTATGTCGGCCATTAACTTGCGACATGACGGACTTCCCATCTGTCGCCCCAGGTTTCAAGGGAAACATCGTAGCCAGCGGTCTGGAATCCATCTCTAGCGGCCAGGAGGGCGCGGGCAACTTCTCTCTTCTCCACGAAGTCGGCGTCAAAACAAAGCAGCACCCTGGAAGCTCGAAGCTTGGCGAGCCAAGGAAGAGCTGTCATCCAGTTGGACACACCCGGAACCGAAAGCGTCGGAACGCCTGTTCCTTCAGCCAAGACAATCGCCTTCGCTTCACCCTCGGTCACGCGGATGGTCGGCTCATGGTCCTCCAGCCGGAGGCGACGCCCTGGCCAAGCAAGGCGAGCATGCTGACCAGGGCCCAGGCCACCGCGACGAGCTGACGAAAGCCAATAGTACTTCGGATTGGCGTCGGCACGGTCGGAGCGAATCTTGAGCGCTACGACTCGGCCTTCTAAATTCCAGAATGGTAGAACCCAACCGGAACCTCCCGCAAGCATCGGCCGGGACGAGTCAGAAAAGAACCCGGGCACGGAGGAGCAATCTGATCCGCAAAGCTTTACAGCAGTTCTCGCAAGCTTGGCGCGCTCTTCAACTCGCCCCGGCCACGAGCGAATTTGGTGACGCTCAATAGCTTCGTCGGTTAGGCCTCGACGACGCAGATCGCGGCGGTGCCGACGATGTAGCGTCAACTCGCTCAATAAAGTGCAATACACCAGATGAAGCGCCTGCGGGTCGGCCAGGACAGGACTGGACAAGAAATCAACTCGAGCCGGAGCCAGCCCTAGTGGAGCACTCACCCACAACGGGACACCGGCGCGGTCTTGGCGTTCTTGAGATCCTGGGAACGGCCCTCGGCGACAGATAACGGTCCCGTTGTTGTGTTGTTGACACCATCCGCTCTTCCCGCATCCTGGGCAAGTGTCGTTGCGCCAACCTTCATTGCGAGCGGTCATAGCTGGCCACCAGCCTTCTGATTTGAGAGATACTCATCGAGAGCGACGAGAGCCATCTCCGAAAAGGCATCTTGGCGGCTACGGTCAGCAAAGCTGACAACAGGGTCATAGGCGATCTTGCCGTCATGGCCTCGGAAAACTTTTTCGTTACGGAGGCGAGGCTTGGACGGCGGATTGACCCATCGGTGGCCTGCCTGCTGGAAGACCATGCACCCGTGCAGGACCATCCCGCTTGGGAGTTCCAGCCCCCGGATAAGACCGATGCAGGCACCAGCTTGGAGAGGGGTCCAATCCCTCACGACGCCCTTCATTTGGCACCTCGAAGTACGAACGGAAAGAAACGGGGGTGGCGCCGAATTGTTGGGCGTGGTAATCTTCCAGTAGCTTTACTGGGCTTCCTGAAAGGCTTCGCTGTGTCGGCGAGGCCTTTCGTATTTTGGCTTGTTTTCACTGGGGTTTCCTCTCTTTGGTTCTGGATGTGTTAGACGTTCCAGTTGATGTCATCAATGGACTTTGACTTTTCGCCAGTTGCCTGGCGGTGATGTTGGTCGACGTAGCGATTTAGATCGCTCAGTCGGACCCTTACGGGGCCTCCATCGGAGCGGCGGACGGTAGCGAGCAAGCCCTCTCGGGCGTCGCTCAGGATGGTCTTGACGTGCTGCTTCGTGTATGCGGCAGCCTCGTCGGCAGTTAGTAACGGGTCGGCTTGAGGATGCGCCATGATCTGCGCCAGGGCTTTGGAGCTTTTTCGATCTTGGCGCCACTCGTCGGCTGCGCGGGCAATTGTGGCAATACGTGCCGCGATATCTCGGACTAACCCGATGAGCTCGCGCAGCATCGGCGCACCTCGGCCAGCTCAGCCTCAAGGCGAGCGATAGTGGCACCCTGGCTCCGGACAGCTTCGGCTAGGAGCCTGACTTCGTCTCGGAGACAAGAAATATCGCAGCATAGCGGATCAGTCATTTGCAACCTCCATCTTGGCCATGGCTGCAGCCACGAGTCTGTCGATGTAAGCGCGGGGGATTAACAGTCGACGTCCGAGGCGGACTGCCGGGATGTCACCGTTGGCGACTCCCCGCAAGATGGTCTTGGTCCCCACTCCTAGAGTTTGGGCGGTTTCTGCTGGGCTTAGGGTCTCTCGATTATGCATTTGGTCACCTCCATAGGGCTAGAGTAGACTCCATAGGCCTAGAGGTGACAGCAAACATTCGACAAACATTTGCTGCATGTCTCTTTTCCTTGCGCCCGGAAGCCCTAGTTTCTGTAGCGACGAGTTCGGATTTGCTGAAGATGTCCACACCAAACTCGAGATTCTCCACGGTCCGCAGTGGGGGACAGATCAGGGGCCTATGTATTCCTGTGACCTGGATCAAGAATTGGACTTGAGAATGTCCGACATTTTCGGTCCGCTGTGCCCACTTGACATAGGGCAAGTCCACGATCCGGTTCTCGACCGCGTTCCCGTAGCCACGCTAAAGGACCGATGCTTGACGTTTGCAAGAAACTATGGACTGCTAGAAGGCCAAGCGCACTCAGTTGCCGGTGAAGGTCCGAGAGCGGAGCTACTCCACGCTGACTATCTCTGGACCTGGATCACGGAAATCATCGATATCCGCACTGTGCTTAGGCTTGGGCAGCTTGTTACATATGCCCGAGACGATGGGCGAGAGTTCTCCGACGAGGCTTTCAAGGTGCTTTCGGGCTTAGTCGTAAGAGAGAGGGACAGCGTCTATCTTCTCGGCGAACGTCTCCGCCCCCCATCTAGAGATCGCACTGGGGTCTACACCGTCGCGTCGCGTGGCCAGCAAACAAAGCTACCCTCGGGCATCGAGCAGATTCACTCACCGAAGAAAAATTTACACCTGCTGGACGCATCGGAAGAGAGCCTACCGACTTGTGCGTTGACGGTGATGAGAGACCTCATTTCAGAGCGGCTTCATGGGGCAGTTCCATTTGATGTGCTGATTTCAGATGGCCGTATCCGCCAAACGCTCCTCCTTCCTACGCTCAGAGTTCGAATCTGGATGGAGCTTTTCCATCGAGTCTCATCGCCTGGAACACTCATCGTATGCCAAAACCCAGAATGCCAACGTCTAATAGCGACGAGTCGAGCGGGAAGTGGAGCGACGCACCAGAGATTTTGCCAAAACGGCCGGAGATGTCAGAATCGGGCTGGTTCGATCAAGAGAGCGAGGAGAAAGAATGGCTCGGAAAAACGGTAAGGATCGAGGTCTCTTTGAGCGGCCTAAAGGGTCAGACATTTGGTGGATTCGCTTCCACGATCACCGTGGCAGCGAGAAACGCTTAAAAATCGGCCGAAAGAGCCTGGCCGAGAAGGCCTACCATCAGCGCAAAGAGTTGGTCCGCCAAATCAAGCTAGGATTGCTTCCTGCCTCAGCCCTGGAGGGCAAGACAGTACCAACTCTAAGCGAGTACCTCGAATCCATCTGGCCCGAGCTCGAGAAAAAGAAGAGCTGGCGCGACGAAAAGCGCTTCACCAAACGATGGAGACAGATGATCGGCCACCTGAACCTCGACGAGATCGGCCCTGTACACCTGGTCAAGCGTCGGACAGCTCTGTTGGCCAAAGGCAAGCGGCCGGCAACCATAAACCGCGAGTCAGCCTTCATGAAAGCGACGCTCGCTAGAGCTGTTCGCGACGGCGTCCTCGACTCCAATCCATTGTCCGGATTCAAACTGCTCCCAGAAAACAACGAGCACGACAAATATCTGACGGAGCCGCAAGAAGCCCGGCTAGCGAAAGTAATGCCTCCCGAGGATTTTGAGATCCTGGCGGTAGCGGTGGACAGCGGTCTACGGCAGGGAGAGCAGTTCTCGCTCACCTGGCCACAAATCAACTTTGATGACAACTGGATCATCATCCAGGAGGCTAAAGGCGAAAAGGGCCGCTCCGTTCCGATGACCGAGCGAGTGCGAGACATCCTCCTGCGGCGTTACGAGACCCGGACCAGCTTCTTCGTATTTCCCAACCCAGCCGGCGACAAGTCGCGGTCAGCCCGCTCTTTCTATATCGAGGTCTATCTCCCCGCGCTCGAGACCGCAGAGGTTCCTCATCTCACATGGCATCAAGCTGGCAGACACACCTGCGGAACCAGACTGGCCCAGCGCGGCGCCCCTCAAGGGGTCATAGAAGCCATTCTCGGCCACCGTAGCAACAAGGTTAGTGCAGGTACATTCACCACAACCCGACGAGCTTGCAGTCCTTCATTGGTCTGCTCAACCCGCTCCCCGGCAAAGGCGGCCTGTCCGTCGCCAAGTAGTTAGTCAGACCGTGTTCGCTCAAGAGGCCTTTTTCTTCAACTCCGCGACCTCGGCTTCCAGTGCGCTGATGCGCTTCATCGTGTCAGTCGAGGTGTCACCCATCTTGCGCAGCACGTCAAGCACTTGGTCCAGGCGCTCTTCCTGCTCGGCAGAGGCCTGAGCCAGCTCCAGCATCAGCCGGGTCAACCGACGTTGACCGCTTCCAAGACTGAGAATTCCGTTCAAGAGGGTGTCGTACTGTTCTTCATCCACGGGACTATGGTAGGTGGCCGGGGGAAGGAGGTCAAGCCACGAATCAGGGACCCCAGGGCAACTTGGCGTCAGCTTCTGCAAAAAGGTCCGGACTTCTGCAAAAAGCCCCTGAGGCTCAAAGCCTATAACCACGGGCTTTGAAGCTCGTTGCGGAGAGTTCGGCCACTGCCCAGGACCCTTTTTGCACCTTTTTACTTTTTCGATCTGCAAAAAGTCTCGCCTCCAAAACGGCTTGGTTAAGCCATCGGCGAGAGCCGGGGACCCTTTTTACCCTTTTTACGGCCGGTTTCTAGAGGTGGAGGGAGAGAGAGGGGGGGAGGGGGGGAGACTCTCTCTCTTCTTCTCTTCTCTCCCCTAGAGCGCCACAGAACTCCCCCGCCGACCACCCATTCTGGTGCCGGTTTTGGTGCCGGTTGCGAGACTCCCCTGGGCTCCTCCAGGCTCTCCCGACTCTCCACCTAGACCCTCTAGAAACGGCGTAAAACCTGGATGGCGGGAACCGGAGGGAGTCGAACCCTCCTACTGCCTTTCGGCAACACAACGGTTTTGAAGACCGCGAAGGCCACCGGACCTTATCGGCTCCCGTGCGAGGGTTTCTTGGAAAGTCGAGAGCTACCTCTCCAGCGGCTTCACCGTCGTCTTGGCCGGCAAGATAATGACATCGGGTGAGTTTTGACCGTCGGCCTGCTTCCTGGCTCTGACCGACGCCGGAGTCGAGGGAGCCTCGGTCAGAGTTAAGGTCTGAGTTCGGACCTGAAGACCGGACCCGAAATCTCCCCGCACGTGCACGGCGACTCCGCCGAAGGTCTCTTCCACGGTCTGTATCGGGGCGAATTCGAGTGTCTCGCCTTTGGCCACCCTGGCAACACGGCGGGTCATGGGTTGCATCCCGGCCGTTCCTGTCGCTCTCACGGTCACCGTCACGTCGGTGGCGCCTTTGGTGAAAGTGACCTTGAGGGACACCCTCCCCTCGGGCAGAGGCTGACTGGTCAACTCAATGGGCAGGCTCGGCTTTGCCGAAGCAGCGGTGAACACCACTAGCAGAATCAACATCCATGTCCCAAACTTAAATCTCATTGTCTCAGTCCTTTTAACGCGTCAGAGAAAGATTGGTCGTTGAACTCGTGGTTCCCAGATTCCTGATGGCCAGAACGTAGATCACGCCGTCCTCGGTTGTTCCGCCGATCTGGACATCCTCGAAGGGCGAATCAGCATCTCCCTCTTCTCCAATCCGTTCTCCCCCTTCATACATCTCGAGCGCCAGACTCCCCACGGCGGAGGTGGAATTCTCGACTGTCACCGTGATGTCGCCGCCGTCACCAATGAAAGTATAGAACCTGACTCCGGACAGCCAGTTACCAGCATCGTCATCTTCTTGCCCTCCCACGGTGATACTGATCGGTCCCTGCCCTATCAGAGCCGTGAGGTCGGTATACAAAGGAAGAGGATAGATGCCGCCATCATGCGTTTCTCCCTGGGCGAATTCGTCCAAAGAATTGATCCCGTGCGTCGCACTGGGAGACTCTCTTTGCAACAGAGCGACGAGCCCTTGAGACTCATCAGGGCTCAGCCCACTACGAACGACACCCTGCAAAAAGGAAAAGATGGTGGTCAACGCGCTGGAGGAACGTTGGTATAAGAGCGCGTCGACAAACTTAGAGCGTTCCAGCTCGATCTGGTCGTCAAAGTTGGAATCGCCACCTTCCACTCGAACGGGATCGAAAATGTCGTAGAGAATAGCCTCGACAGAAAGCTCGGAAAACCAACCGCCGAACTTACCGTTGCACTCCAAAGAATGGGCGTGTCCTGTGGGTGTGGAGGTATCCTTATAGATTGGGTCGTTGAGGGCCAAGGCACCAAAAGCATTCCCAAACCCCTCGGAGAAAGCTAGTCGGGGGTCCTTCATCTCTCCTCCGGAATGGGTTCCACCCACGGGGTCAAAACGAAAGCGGTTGAACTGAATCCAGTGACCAAACTCGTGAATCATCACGTGCCAGTCAAACTCATCCGTGTCGGCCTCACGGAAGCCGAGAATAAATATTTCGTTGAGTGCGAAACTGAAGTGACTGGTCCCGATCTGTCCCTGGGCCTGCTCTCCGGACTCCGGTCGATTGCGCTGGCTCCAATTGACTTTGCACAGCGGTAGCCCGGAGGGGTCCGCTCCGCCCTCGAGCATGTATCGATAGCCCGTAAGGACGCCGTCGAGACAGGCAAAGGGAGCGGAGGGACGTGTCGCTCCTATCGGCTCACCTTGGGAGTCATAGCCGGTAGGGATCTCCACGTCTACCTCTATGCTCCGCCGCTCGACCGGCTCGGACTCCACAGCGTAGACAGCATTGTCTTGGGTGTTATCCCTGACAGAAATAGGCGCGCTCTCTCCCGCGATCTCCACCGTTTCAGAATAGATTCGCAGCCGAACTGGACCTGCTCCGGTGGGGATCTCAAATTGATACTTTCCATCACCGTCGGTGCTTCCATCTCCAAGCACTTCATCGTCCTCGTCGAGAAGTTCTATTCGAGCAAAGCGCACCGGCCTACTGATCGGGTTCAAAAAATCCAAGGACGCTTCCACTCCACCGGTGCGATCGGAATCCATATCGGCGATGGGGAGGAGTCGTTGGAAAGTCGCCCTACCAGTTAAAACGGGTCGCGAGAACCCAGAATCCCAAACCGAGCTCGTGTAGACGTAACTCTCTTGTGCGTCTCCACAACCCGAGACTCCCATGAGGATGGCGACCGCGGCCCCTAGGCAAAAGTAGCGTATTGATGTCATCGATCCCAAGAACTTCATCATGACAACCTCGGAACAAAAAGAATGCGGTCCGCTGTTCGTAGGGTGCATGCCGACTCCTGGCTTTTCTCGCTGCAAATTCTCGCCCCCAAGGTCTAGCATGCAGGCCCCCCTTTGCCGGGGGAGAACCGTGCGGCATGGAAGACGACTTCCAAACGGAGGCGCTGCCTCATCTCGACGCGTTGTACCGCTACGCTTTGCGCTTGACCCGCAACGACAAGGATGCCGAGGACCTTTTGCAAGACACTTTCTTGCGCGCTTTCCGCTTCTGGGGCAACTACCAAAGGGGCACCAACTGCAAGGCCTGGCTCTTCCGCATCATGAAAAACCTGTTTCTCAACAAGGTGGACAAGAAAAAGCGCACTCCCGACTCCACCTCGCTCGACGATACCGAGGAATGGTACCTCTACAGTCAACTGAAAGAATCGGGCCCGGAAGTGACTCGTGAGGATCCCGCGGCCATTTTCGAGCTCAAAGACTGGACAGAGCAGATCCAGGAAGCCATCGAGCGATTGCCCGACGACTTTCGCGAGCCACTCGTACTCTTTGACGGGGAGGGTCTCTCCTATCAAGAGATCGCGGATCTTCTGGAGCTTCCCATCGGGACCGTTCGCTCTCGACTGAACCGGGCGCGCAAAAAATTGCAGCGTGAACTTGCTCCGGCCATGGTCGCCTTCGACCCCGCCACAGCCGAGACACACGCCTAACACCTCCATGGGATAGGAAAAGGGCCACGCATGAACGTGGCCCTTTATCTTTTTGGCGGCGACCCCAAACTTATAGAATCGCGTCGTCCTTGCTATGCTCGCGGACGACCTGGATAAAGTGCGCCATCACATCACGCGCGACAGGCAAAACTTCGTTCTTCAAGATAAGAATCACGGCCTCGTTGCCATTGCAGCCTTCCTTCTCGGCCACTTTTTGGACGGCCTCGTCGGTGAGCCACTTGACGGTCGGAAGCGTGTAGCCCAACTCGAGGAAATACTTGTTCCCCTTGCCCGCATCCGAACTAGTACGGGCGGCCAGTTCGTGAAAAGCCTTGGAGTGCGGTCCAGCCTTCATCTGCTTCTCGACGGTGGCCTGATCGCCGACCATCGGAGCCGACAAGACGAGAAGATTCCCTTCGTCGAGGGGCTGGGTCTTTTCAAATGCGAAAGTCTTGGCACTGGGAACGTCCAGGAAGCGAAGTCCTCCCAGTTTGGTTGGCGAGCCTTCGGCCACGTATTCCCCATAGATCTCGGTGAGAAGAATATCGATCATCTCGCCGATTCGCTGCAAATTTAGCCCTTTGTTGGCTGTTGCGGTCATAAACAATGTCCTTTCAAGGTTCGGCCCACGGCGTTCAAAGCCGCTACCGAACAATCCTCTTCCGTATCCTTCTTCTTTTTAAACCTGCTGTTCTTCCAGTCTGGCGATCGCCATCACCAGGGCCGTCGTGTCGGCGGCATAAAACCCCGCGCTGTTCATACAGTTGTACTCCACCACATAGAGCTCGGTCCCGGACCGCGCGATATCGAGGACGAAGGCCGTGGCGGGAGAATAGACTCCCGTGATTTCACGAGCGAATTCGAGGACTTCCTGGGGCACTCGTGGTGAAACCGACAACTGATGGTGTCGCCGATATCGGCTACCCGTAACGACCTCCCCCGCTACCACAAAGAGGCGCCACTCTACGGCCAAGCCCACCGGCTCCGCCGACACGACAGGACAATCGGGGTCGAGCATGGTGTCCGCGGACTGTAGGCTTCGGACCCAGGACCGGAGTTCCCCGAAAGGGATAACTTGCCCAGCGAAGTCTTTTGTGTCCGACTGGGGGCGGACGAAGAGCATTTTATCGAGGGGGATATCTTTTTCGGCCAACATCACCAACGTCGTAAATTCAGCCTTGGCATTGAGGAGCCGTTCGCCCAAGGCGTCTCGATAGACGCTAAACTGAAATGACGCGGGGTCGAAGAAGACTCCGGGTGACCATCTGCCGGATTCCGCCACTCGGGTCACAAAGCTGGTCGCTCCATAAAAAACCGTGGAGATCGTGGCGTCAAGCTCAGGAAGCTCTTCGGAGAATGGGATGTGGGTCAGCCGCTCGACCGGCTGCCCCACCTCCCGGCAACTCAAAACGAGGCGTTCGAGCTCGGCCGTATTCCCCAGATTCGTCTGAACAGCCCAGCGCACTTGAGAGTCTAGAGAGTCACGAAAGCGGCTCTTTCAATTCCGCTAAGCTTGGCCACTTTTTCCAGGGCTCCGGCGCTGGGAGCGTCGTCGATGGACATCACCATCACGGCTTTGGTGCGGGGGGTGGCTCGTCCGACCTGCATCTCCGCGATGTTGATGTCCTCCTCACCCAAGAGCGAGCCGACGCGACCGACCACACCGGGCTCGTCGGTCTGCCATGTGATCAGTTTGTGCCCAGCCAGAATGACGGAGAGTCCCAGGCCATCCAAAGAGACCACGCGAGGCTGGTCGTCCTCGAAAATGGCGCCGGTGGCGGAGATGACACCTTTGTCGGTATCGACCTTGAGCTCCACCACGCTGGAGTAGGTGGAGGAGCTGGCCGACTTGGTCTCGCGAACTTCCACGCCACGCTCCTGGGCTACCAGGGCTGCGTTGACGAAGTTGACGGTCTCGGGGGTTCCGCAGGCCAACACACCTTTCACGGCGGCCTTGGTCAAAAGGTCCACGTCAAGGCCGGCAAGCTTTCCGCGGTAGACGACTTCGATGGCTTTGACCTTGCCGCCGAGAAGCGAATAGAGAAAGCAGCCCATCCGCTCGCACAAGCCGACAAATGGGCGTAACTCATGCAGCACCTGGGGAGGCACGTAGGAGAGATTCACGGCCGAACGAGCCGAGCCGCCACCCAGGACGTCGCGGATCTGTTCGGCCACGTCGACGGCCACTCGCAGTTGGGCTTCCTCGGTGGAGGCGGCCAGGTGAGGCGTGGTGACCAGATTTTTAGCCCTTCGCAAGGGCGAATCGGCCGGCAGCGGCTCTTTCTCGAAGACGTCGAAGGCCGCGCCTCCGAGGTGTCCGCTTTCAAGGGCTTCGACCAAAGCCGCTTCATCCACGATCCCGCCTCGAGCGCAGTTGACAAGATAGGAGCCTTTCTTCATTCCGAGCAGCCGATCTTTGGAGAAGAGACCGACCGTCTCTTTCACTTTGGGAACGTGAAGGGTGACGAAATCCGCCTCGGCCAGCAGGGCATCCAGCTCGTGAGGCTCGGCACCGGTGGCGGCGATGGCCTCGTCCTTGACGAAGGGATCGTAAGCGAGAACCTTCATCTTGAAGCTGGCCGCCCGACTGGCCACCTCGCGTCCGATTCGCCCGAATCCGACGATTCCGAGAGTCTTGTTGTACAGCTCGTTCCCGGTGAAGGAGTTACGGTCCCACTTTCCGTCATTCATGGAGCGTTGAGCCGCCGGAACCTTGCGGGCAGCCGAAAGCAGGAGCGCTAGAGTGTGCTCGGCCGCCGAGATGGTGTTCCCCTGGGGAGAATTGATCACCATGATGCCGCGCGCGGTAGCCGCCGGGACGTCGATGTTGTCGACCCCCACTCCCGCCCGCCCGATCACTTGCAGGTCTTTGGCCGCCTCGATGATCGCCCTGGTCACGGTAGTGGCCGAGCGAACCATCAGAGCGTCGTAGCCCACCAGTTTCTCACACAGCTCAGCCTCGGAGAGACCGGTCTCGATATGAACGTCGAGGTGGCCCTCCAACTGGGCGAGCGCCTCTTTGGAGATAGAATCGCTGACAAACACTTTAGGCATGGCGCGAGCGTACGGGGCTAGCCACGAGAGGTCCTCCCGCTTGAAACCAACCAAGCGAAGGGGGGTAGACATGGCGAGGGGCAGTGTGTATCATACCAACGCTGGAGCGATGGCCGAGCGGCTTAAGGCGCACGCCTGCTAAGCGTGAAAGGGGAAACTCTTGCGTGGGTTCGAATCCCACTCGCTCCGCCAAGGACACCTATCAAGGGTGTCCTTTTTAGTTGTTGGGGTTCGGGACCATCACCACGGCGGGAAGCACGACGCGAAATCCGATGTCGTTGCGATGGAGGGTCTCGTCGAAGCCGACCCGTGAGGCGGAGCGGCACTGCCAGGGATAGCTTCGCCATCCTCCACCACGCACCACGCGATCCCGCCCCGAGGCCGGCCCCATAGGGTCTGTCTGAGACCCGCTAGAGTAATATCCGTAAACGTCCTCGCACCACTCCGCCACGTTCCCGTGCATGTCGGAGATTCCGAAGGCGTTGGCGGCCTCGAGTGAGCCCACCGCCAAGGTGCCCCGGCGATACTCACCTAGCCCCTCGGAAGAGTAGGGCTTGGTCGCTTGATAGTTGGCAAGCGAGGAGACGATGGTCTGGCCGAAAGAGAAAGGAGTGTCCGTTCCCGCGCGGCAGGCGTATTCCCACTCCGCCTCGGTGGGCAGACGGTAAAGGCGTCCGGTCAAGCGGGACAGTCGGGCACAGAACTCCTTGGCTTCAAGCCAGGTGACGCCCTCCACCGGCCGGTCGTCACCACGAAAGCTGGCGGGCTTCGCCACCAGATTGATGGAGACCCTGGGACTGGCCGCCACGGCGGCCCACTGCTGCTGAGTGATCTCAAAGCGGGAAAGAAAGAACCCACTGACCTGAACCTGATGGACCGGCCGCTCGGCGGGCTCAGCGTACGGCTCGTTGGCTGGCCCCCCCATGGAGAAAGCCCCCGGACGAACCTGGATCATCTCCAGGCGATTTCCCGGACTCAGCTCCTCGGCATAGGCGACGGTCTGCTCGGGGGTTCGGCTCACCAAGCGGCCGTCCGGGTCCAAGTCGGCTCTCTGGTAATCCACCGAGTAGAGCATCTCTGGCGGTTCGTTATGCCGCGGAATCGGAGGAAGCTTGGCCGTCTTCCAGCCCAAAAAAGAACCGGCCGCGAAGGCTAAGAGACCGAAAAAGAAAAAGCCTGGCCGCAAATAGAGAGGAGCGAGTTTTCGAGGAGGCGCGGGCTCGAACTCTCGTTCGGGAGACTCCAAAGGAGAGACTTCACGAGCCGAACGAACGTCGTTGCCATCGGCCGCGCGGAAATCGGCGTCGCGCGGCCGCTCGATGTGGTCGATGCAGCGGCGCATTCCCCAGCGCTCTTCCGGCTCGGTGGACAACAGCGCGCGAACGACCGAGCCAAATCTCCCCGGCGGCTTCTCCACCCGCGGCGGATTCTTTAACAACTGCTCGATAAGATCGCCCTCTTCGGAATAGGGCAGACGGCCGCAGCTGGCCAGGTGGGTACAGACCCCCAGAGCCCACAGGTCCACCGTGGTGCTGTAAAGCCCTTTGCGATAGTTCTCGGGTGGTAAGTAAACCGGCTCCTCGGGAAGTCGCAGAATTCGGTCCAGCCGGTCCTCGAGTTCCACCATCTCGTGCCCGGCCAGCTTCCAGCCGTCGGCGGTCTTGAGAATGTGGTAGGGGCGCACCCGCCCGTGTGTGCGATTCTCCTCGTGATAGCTCTGGAGGGCCCGTGCCACTCCCACGATGACCCGCTCGCCCTCTTCGTAACCCATGAATCGATTGTGGGCTATCTCCTGGGACAGGGTTGTCAGGACGGGCTCTCCCGTCACGTAGACAAAGCCGGAATGTTCCCCGTGGCGAATCGTGTCGACCTGTTGCGCGGCGTAAACGTGCGGACCCGAGAGCTGTCGCGAGGCCGACTTGATCGCTTCGACTAAGTCCGAGGGGTCAACACGGGAAGAGGGCCGATAGACCGTGACGGAACAGCTCCCGACCACCCTGGACAGGGCCAGAACATCTCCTCGAAAAAAATACGCGAAAGGCCGTTCCTCAATGAGCTCGACGATGCGAAGTCGCTCATTCACCTCTAAGCCGAGCAGATGCCTGGGGGTCAAGTCCATGGAGGCGGGTACTTGGCCCATATCCGAGCACAAACCTGCCTCCCGAAGGCCACGGTAGCCTCAAATGGGCAGGAATGGCATGAGGGGGCCCAAACTCGAGATCCATGTATTTGGACAAGATCGTCGCCCACAAGAAGGCGGACCCCCATTTCGCCGTCCAGCGCTCGGTGGATTGGGAAGATCGACTGGGCAGTTTGACACCACGGCGTCCCTTCGTGGAATCGCTGCGCAGTGCGCCAGCCGGCCATCCGAGCATCATCGCCGAGATGAAACGCGCCTCCCCCAGCAAAGGCTCCTTCGCTTTCGAAGGCAAGGTAGCCGACCAGGTCGCGGCCTATCAGCGCGGCGGGGCCAGGGCCGTCTCGGTGCTGACCGATCAAACTTTCTTTGGCGGCAGTGACCAGGACCTCCGAGAGGCCCGCCAAGCGATGACACTACCAGTCCTGCGCAAGGATTTTCTGCTCGACCCCTGGGAAGTCGCTCAGTCCAAGGTTTGGCAAGCCGACGTCATTTTGCTGATCGCGGCCATTCTAGACGACCACACGATGGCCGCCATGATCTCGGCAGCCCGAAAATTCGATCTTGAAGTTCTCCTGGAGATCCACGACGAGGCTGAGCTCGAGCGTGTCCTAGCTCTTCCGGAGGCGCCCGACGCGGTCGGGATCAACAACCGGGATCTGCGCACCTTCAACCTCTCCTTGGACACCACAAAGCGGCTAGCCCCCAAGCTTCCGAAGGAGATCTGCCGTGTATCGGAAAGCGGTTTCGCAACAAGAGAGGACCTCTTGAGGTTTGAAGGGGTCGTCGACGCTTTCCTCATTGGTGAGACGTTGATGAGAAGTCCTCGTCCCGAGGAGACTTTACAGGGTTGGATCAAAGGATAAAATGAAGAATTCTTTCTGGCACCGCCATTTCGGGGCCGCTTTGGCGCTCAGCCTTATTGTCGGAAATCCCGGCTCACCGGTTCGAGCGCAACAGACGGAACAGCCATCTGCCCCCGCGGGGTCCACCCAACCTGTCCCGGTCGAGCAGCTCCCCCCGCTGAACCTCCCAGATCTCCCTGGGGAGAATAGGAACCTCCCTAGTGAGACGCGGCCGGACATTCCGACGCCACCCCCGCCTCTACCGATGCCCAAGGGGCCCGCGGTAGTCAAGGCCGGCCTGCAGCCCACCGGGGAGCGCCATTTCAAGTTATTTTATGACGGCGAATGGATCGGATGGAGCAAATTCCGGGTCACCGGTGAAATGAAGTTAGCCCAAACCGACGCCGTTATCATCTCCTCCTTGGGTGAGATTCGTGTCGGCTTCGGGGCGATCGTTCCGGCTCAGTTCGAATCACGTCTGATGCTCGACCGAACCAGCCTGAGGCCGGCCTACTACAAGTGTGTCCAAGCAGCCGGCGGCGGCTCCTTCGAGGTGGAGTGCATCTATTCCGAATCGATGGTGGCGCAAACCAACCGCACCGGCGACAATAGGACCGTCCATTTTCAAGACTTCGAGGACAAGCCTCCCCAGTTGGTGTTCAACAATCTGTGGGGGCACATCGATACTTTTCCCGAGCACTATTGGCTACTGGTACGCTCGGCCGTCAACGGAGGCGTGGTCCCCTCCTATGACCCGATTTTGCGTGGAGGCGGTGACGTCATCATCTATGAGCCTAGCAGCGGTGAGTATCTGTTCGATGGGCGCAAGGTCAAGTCCAAGGTCTACCCTATCAGTGATCTCAAAGGGACACTTTTAGCCCGGGTCACTGTAGCGGCTGAGTCCTTCGAGCTTCTGGCCGTAGAGGAGATCGGAAGCGGCCTAAAGATGATCCGAACTGACGCCGGCATCGAGAAGCGACTCGCCTCTCTTAAGGGGATCGATCTCGCCAACACTCGCATCATCCCCTCCAATGTGATCTTTCCCGACCCCGAGCAGTTGACGGCGCTAGAGGCCGAGGTCGACATCCACTTGCGTGGCGGACAACTCGCCGACCACCGTATCGCCGGCTACCGCCAGTATTTCACTGGTGAGTTGAGCGAAGGAGTCATGAAGGGACGGGTCTTCGTGCGCTCCGTCCCGCGAGACGTGCCTTTCGATTCCCCCTACCCTCTGGAGAAAAAACACGTCGACCCCGAACTGCTTCCTCTCTTAAACCCGGGTCCTGGTCTGGAGGTCGAATACCCACCGCTTGCCACCAAGGCGCGCGAGATCGCCTGGAAGAGTCCGAGCGCCTTTGAGGCCGCCAAGCGACTCAACAGTTTTGTCTCCGACATCGAGGAGGGGGTCTCTCTCCCCTCGGCCCGCTACGCCTTGGAAAGCAGTACGGGCAATCCCGAGAGCAAAGCTCTGCTGCTGGTCGCGATGAGCCGCGCTGTCGGAATGCCTGCTCGCAAGATCAGCGGAGTAGCTTTTCGAGACGGCGAGTTCGTACCCCACCATTGGGTGGAGATCTGGCTTGCCAAAAATATCGGCTGGACGCCTTTTGACCCCACAACTGGGGAAGCCGGCCGGGTGGGTGCCGCCCACATAGCCCTGCTAGATTCCGGGGACATTCAAAACATGTCGATCCGGGTGACCGACTACGCGCCTCGGTCCACAAAGAAGGTCCCCTTCATCGCTCAAGAGCTCAAGTGGAATCTGGGCGAGAAGCGAACCTACGGCGTCTACAAAGATGGAGAGCGCATCGGTACCGAAGTGGCCGAGATGGGAGATCTCGAGATCGTTGACGGAGAAGAAGTCTTTCGCTTCACCGCTCGCAGTGATCTCAAAGGTCCAGCCGGTCTCCAGACGACTATCGCCGAGCAGCTGCTCAACCCGAACGGTCTCCCTCGCAACATTATCCTGAGCTACAAAGACGCGGCCAAGGATGAAGCCACGACTTACAAGTTCGGTGAGGACACCGTGCTGATCCGTCCCGGCAAGCCAGGCTCGGAGATTTACGAGAAGGATAAAGGTCGCGAGTACCCCTTCGCCAAGGGCACATATTTCGCCGACACTCGGCTGTTGACCCAATGGGCCTTGCTAGCCGGGCAAGTGCCCGTGACCCAAGGGGCCGAGCAGGAGTTTCCGATTCACGCCTACCTCCCTGAGAAGAAAACGAGCCGTGAAATGCTGCTGGAAGTGGGCAAGGTCGAAAACATCCGTCTCAAGCCAACCCTGGTCATTCCGACAGAGAGAAGCGATTCCGAGCCGACCTCCGACGAAACGCCCGAATCGGACGCGCCCGAAAAACCGACCGAAGATGCCAACCCGGTGGAAGACGGAGGGGGCGGTGGCCAACCTCAGGAGGGAGCCGTTGGACAACCCCAGGAAGAGTCTACACCCACCCCTCTGGAAGGGATCACCGAGACACGCTTCACCAAAGAGCAACTCGACGCCCTGACTCCGAAGGATCCAGATGCGGTCAAAGCGACTCACCTGATCACCGACAGTGGAATGGAGTTCTGGCTCAATGACCGCAATCAGATCATCAAGATCGAAATCCCCGATCAGGGGCTCGAATTGATCCTAGAAAAGGTCGAGAGCACTTTCGACTAACAAAAGGCAGTTGCATCCCGCTAGTGGTGGTG
>JBBCJA010000070.1:0-3537 GCA_037189585.1 Selenomonadaceae bacterium
CCGGTTCACATCCCCCATAGATACCACTTCTGACGACCCAGCCGGATCTTTTCAACCCCGAGCTGGCGAGTCGACCCACCCAGGGCTTGGAAGCCACGACCCCCGAGGGACGGCTCTGCTTCCTTGCGCCCTGAAAGCTCTGGATGACGCCTTGCGGACCGCCAGTTGGCTGTCCGCAGGACCCACCCTAAGCCTTGCTATTGCCCCAATGAGCCTGTCCCCAAAGGAGAACGTCATGTTCGAATTCTTCAACTTTATACGTAAAAAGCGGCTCACCCATGACCAATTGCAGACTCTGCAGATGGTTGCTCAACAGGTGGTGCTGTCCTTGGAAGGCTCGGTGCGATTGCCCGGGGCGGCCAAGAAGGCGCTGGCCTTGAAGCTCGTGGGCGAGCTGACTAGAGATCTCGGGTTCGTGGCCCCGGACAGCCTAGTGGATGTCGCTATCGAGGCGTCCGTGAAGCTTCTGAAGGCCTTGGACACCGAGTCTCTTCCCCCGCTGCCGCGACAGGCTCCGGTGTCTGGTCTTCGATTGGACATCTCGGGTCGTCCGGCGACGGGTAGCAACGCCGAGAGGGGGCTCTCGCTATGAACGCTCCTTTGAAGCTCCGGGTGAACTGGGAGGCGCACGTGGAAGCACTACCTCTACCCACCTGGATCATCGGCCAAGATTCCGAGGCGGCGGAGCTTTCCGTCCGTGACGGGAGTCAAGAGAGCCCTCGAGGTTGCGAACAGGTCTTCTTAAACCAAGCCTGTCGCGAGCTCTTGGGATTCACCTCGAAAGACTCTCCCTCGGTCGCCTCTTGGCAACGCTATCTCCACCCTGAAGACCGTCCGGCATGTCTCGTGGCCTGGCACGACTTCATCGAGGGGAGAGCCCCCCGCTTTAGCGCCATCACGCGTTGGATTCGTCCTGACACCAAAGAGACCATCTCTTTGGCGGTCAGGCCCAGCGGCTGCTGTGCGGGGATATTCAGGGATGGATTCGGCCCACCACGGTGGAGCAGGCTCTGTCCCGGCTGGCGGAGCTTTTGTGATGGCCGACGCCGGCACCCTGGAGTTGAGCGGTCTCGCCGCGCTGGGAGCCTTAGGCTCCGTGTGCGCGGTGCTGCTCCGCTCCACTCACCAGAATCTCCAATCTCTCGAGCGGATGCGTCAGGAGGCGACAGCTGTCGTCGAAGGGCTGCGCGCGGAGATTCGAGACAACGACGAGACGATCTCTAAGCTTCAGGCGCTATGCGCTGACTACCGCTACCTGATCGGGGCCCTACGGGCGGAGCGGAGGCAGCTGAAGCTGGAGATCCAGAGACTTTCCCAAGCTGCGAGCCCCAAATTTCCAAATCAACAAACGAAAGAAGGACAATAACATGTCTACCCAATTTAATTCCGTATCGAACGGACAAACAATCGATGCCCAACACGTCAATCGGTACATCGAGCCGATCCAGGATCTCGAATCCGGTGGAGCCTGGTACCGAGAAGCTGACCCTAGCGGAACGGCGAACGCGATCAAAGTCAACTTCGCCACAACCGCGAATCCAGTTTCGGCTTACACTCCGGGACTCATCGTCCACTTCAAGGCAAATGCCACCAACACAGGCGCCGCCACTTTGACCATCACCGGGCCAAGTGGCGATCTCTCCGCCATCTCCTTGGTCAAAAAAGGTGGGGTCGCCATCGCGGCTGGTGACATTAGCTCCGGCCAAGTTATCGCGGCCATTTATACTGAGGATTCGGGCGGAGCGAACAAGCGCTTTGAAGTCCTCGGTGGGATCTCCTCAAGTGGAGGCCTGACCAGTCCCGTGGGGATTGCTGATGGAGGTACTGGTGCGACCAGTGCGCCGGCGGCTCTAACCGCTCTTGGAGCGGCTCCGGCTTCGCACACTCACACTTTTAGCCAGGTGACCGGAACTGTTCCGATCGCTCAAGGTGGTACTGGCGCGACTTCAGCCTCCGCGGCGAGAACCGCGTTAGGAACAAACGATGCCGCCAATATCACCGCGGGAACTCTCCCTGTTGCTAGAGGCGGTACTGGTGGGGCGAACGCGGCGGCGGCTCGAACGAACTTGGGGGCCCAAGCTCAGTCGGGAGCACTTGACCAGATCTCGGCTCAGAGTATGGCCAAAGGCGATATTCTAGTCCACAACGGGACTGGAATTATCAAGTTGAGCCCTGGTACGAACGGTCAAGTTCTTTCAGCCAATTCCGTATCTGGATCAGGCCTGTCTTGGGTTACTCAGGGCGGCAATGTCACAGGCCCATCTAGCAGTACCGATGAAGCTGTGGCTAGGTTTGACAGCACAACGGGAAAGCTTTTGCAAAACTCATCCGTGAAAATCACGGATGCCGGTACGATGAAACTTCCTCTACTCAACAGCAGTGATACGGTCGAGTTGGGTGTTGGAACTTCGAGCGAGTTCGTCTATGGCTCATACTGGGGTCGAAGGCATCTCTATGCCAATTCGTTTCCATTGCAGCCTCTTCTGAGTCAGATGAGGAGGAGTACATTTCAGCCGGACGGCAACGGAGTCAATGTTTCCGCAGTTGGATTTCCAGTGACCGCCGTTGGAACTCCGACGGCTCGAAATGTCGCTATGACAAGTGTGGCCAGCAGGGCAAGAAGGATTGGGTATGTCTCGGCCTCTACGGCTGGTAGTGTTTCCGGCATCTATCAGACTACAGCGCAATACGTTTCCCAGTCCCGACTATATTTTGTCTGCTACTTCTCGATTAGCGATGCTTCATTGGTTTCCGGGGCGAGAATGTTCATCGGCTTAACGAATAGTGTCGCCGCACCGACCAATATCGGGCCCGAAACACTGACTCAAGCCTTTGGTATCGCCCAAGTTTCCACGGACACAACTCAGTTCCATATAGTAGCATCACAAGCGACGGCATTTTCCTACGGAATGGGAACAGAGATTGCACCTTCGCTGGGCAAACTCTATAGACTAGAGCTCTACTCTCTAGCCAATGGATTCTTCGACTACGTCTTAACAGATGTTGGCAGCGGAGTGAAAATCAGTGCCTCCGCCGGAGCGCCAACGACCAGCAATTTTCTGGCATTTCGCGCTTGGCGCTCTAACAACGCCACAGCGGCAGCTGTCGGTTTGGACATCGTCGAAGTTTCAACTGAGTCACTTTACCAGTAAATCCTCGTCCGAGCCTTCCTGACTCCCGGGGACATAAACAGCGGCGTATCCTCAGAGCACCCGTGACCATCGCTCGTGGGCTCTGGAAATTCCAGAGGCTTAGCGGAGTCACGCTCAACCTAAAGCTCGAGAGCTTTTAATCCTCGTGTCTTGTAACCAACGAGTGTGTTTCCGCCTGCCTTCTGAGTTTTCAGACCCCACCTACCAACCCTACGACCGCTCCGCTAAGCGGAGCAAACCTTCGAGAATGGATGAAACGTTATGTATTCCGAAACGATCAAAGATCACGCTCTGAATCCCCGCAATCGTCGGGAGATGAAAGAGCCGGACGCCACCGGTGAGGGCAAGTTCCCGCGCTGTGGCGACAAGGTGAAATTCTTCTTTC